>JADKFC010000006.1 GCA_016717655.1 Saprospiraceae bacterium | reverse complement strand
AATTGAATTAGGAATGATGAATTAGGGTGATGAATTATGAATATTCGGAGGCGGCGGAGCCACAGGCGGAATATAAGGTCAACTTGCACAGCAGGGATAAGCTGGAGGAATATATACAGGATTACAACCAGTTGTTTGGGGATAATTTTACGACCAAAGATCCGCAGAGTTATTACAACTATTACAATGACATTTCGAAAAAGGTAAAGGAGCGTAAGATTGATATTTTGATGGTGGTCAATATGTTTCTTACGGGCTTTGACAGTCCTACATTAAACACCTTGTATGTAGATAAAAACCTGCGGTATCACGGACTGATCCAGGCCTATAGTCGCACCAACCGGATTTTGAATGAGCAAAAAAGTCAGGGCAATATTGTAGCGTTTCGCAATTTAAAGAGTCGCACCGATGAGGCCATTACCCTGTTTAGCAATAAGGAGGCCATTGAGGTGATCATCATGAAACCATATGGAAGACTACGCTGCCAGGTTTGATGAGGCTTATGAACACCTTTTAGTGCTGACCCCTACCCCAGGCAGCGTTGACGACTTGGAGAGTGAAGAAGATGAGTTAGAATTTATCAAGGCCTTCAGGGAATTGATGCGCATCAAAAACATCCTTGCCGCGTTTTCCGACTTCCAGTGGGAAGACCTGAAAATGGAAGAACAGCAGTTTGAAGACTTTAAGAGTAAGTACCTCGACCTCCATGACAAGGTGAAAAGAGAACACGAAAAAGAAAAGTATCCATCCTGGAAGACGTAGATTTTGAACTGGAACTCATCCACAGGGATGAAATCAATGTGGCCTACATCATCCAGCTCTTGATCCAGTTGAAGGCCAGAAGTCTGGGGGCAAAAAGGATATACGAGTAAGACAGAACAGGAGATCTTTGGCTTGTTGAACACAGAAACCACCTTGCGCAGCAAGCGGGAGCTGATAGAAAAGTTCATACAGGAGAACCTGCCAGTGATCACAGACATTGACGAGGTGGCCTCTGCTTTTGATCAATTTTGGATAGAAGAAAGACAAAAAGCGTTTCTACAATTGGTAGCCGAAGAAAAGCTATCCGCAGAAAGGACCGAAAAATTGATTGAAGACTATTTGTTTGCAGAGCGGGCGCCCATTCGCGACGAAGTGCTGGCCCCCTTATTGAGGAGCGCCGCTGACTTTACTGGAGCGGAAAAAACTGGTGACCGCATCTTACACCGCATCCTGGACTTTGTAGAAACCTTTATCAACGGCATGGCGGGCTAAATGCGCTGCACCGCTGTTTTGGCACTCGGTCAAAATGCAGCACCCATCAGGAGGCACCGCCAACCCAATGCTCTTTTCGAGCGAAATGTAGGTCAAAATCGACCAGGTATTCTATCCAAAAAACATCGCTGAAGGCGATGTACGTGTGTAACCCCCGACAACGCCAGGGGTGGGTAAGGCAGTAGCATCTGTTTTGTCAATCGCCCTCTGTACAGCCACCATCTGGAGATACCTCCAACCCTTTACTCTTTTCGAGCGAAATGTGGGTCAAAAAACATAGATTTCGCTCATAAACTATCACTTAGTGAGCGAAATGAAGGTCAAAAACATAGATTTCGCTCGATAACTATCACTTCTTGAGCGAAATGTGGGTAAAAATACATAGATTTCGCTCGATAACTATCATTTAATGAGCGAAATGTGGGTCAAAATTTGCACATTTCGCTCGATAGCCGTAATTTTGGGTTACAATTGACAAGTATGATCATTGGCAGAGACATAGAACGTGAGCGGCTGAGCAGTGCCATGAAAGACAGGCAATCTCACTTTATAGCCTTGTATGGCAGGAGGCGGGTAGGCAAGACTTACCTGGTTAAAAACTACTTTCAGCACCAATTTGCATTTTTACTGTACAGGCCTGCTCAAAGGCAATAAAAAACAGCAGCTCACCAATTTTATTAATGCACTGCAAAGTTATTTTCCCGGCTTTGATCCGTCGGTTGCTATCACCAATTGGTATGAAGCATTTAATGCATTGAGTAAGGCATTGTCCAAACAAAAGTCGTCCGGGAAAAAAGTGATTTTTCTGGATGAAATGCCCTGGATGGACACCAACGGGTCTGATTTCATCCTGGGGCTCGAATATTTCTGGAACAGCTGGGCATCGGCCCGAAAAGATGTATTGCTCATTGTTTGCGGGTCTGCCACTACCTGGATGGTGGGTAAACTTTCAACGATACAGGCGGCCTGTACAATCGGATAACGATCAAGATGCGCATAGATCCGTTTACCTTGCAGGAATGTGCCTCCTTTTTCAGGCCAAGGGCTTACACTATAGTCCTGTGCAGTGCATAGAGGCCTACATGGCGGTGGGTGGCATTCCTTTTACTTAGAACAGTTTCAAAAAGGGATTGTCTCCTGTACAAAACATCGATGCCCTTTTTTTGGTAGAAAAGCACTTTTGCCGATGAATACGATTTGTTGTTTAAATCCTTTTCAAAAACCACAGTTCTTATGTTGCTGTAATTGAGGCCATTTCCAAAAAAAACAAAGGGCTGGATCGGGCAGGCATTGCCCAACACAGTGGACTGGCCGATGGCGGTAGTCTTACCAAAATCCTCACCCAGCTGGAGCAAAGCAACTTTATCAGAAAGTACCGGTCGATGCACAAAAAAACAAAAAATACGCTGTATCAGCTGATCGATCCTTTCTGTTTGTTTTACAACAATTTCAGCCCTTCTCTGAATGAAGATGGATATTGGATCCAAAATTATGGTACACCGAAGTTTTACAATTGGTCGGGCTATGCATTTGAAGTGGTATGTCTGAATCACATTGAGCAGATCAAAGTAGCCTTGGGCATTAGTGGCATCCAGAGTCAGACCTATACCTGGCAAAATCCAAATGCGCAGATCGATCTGCTGATAGACCGGGCGGACAAGGTAATCAATGGTTGAGATCAAATACAGCCAGGGCCCGTATACCATTACCAAAAAATATGAAAAAGAACTCAGAAACAAAGCGCAGCAATTGGCGCAATTTGGCTCGGGTAAAAAAGCAATTTGGCCGGTAATGATCAGTCCTTATGGCCTTGCCAACAGTCCCTACAACCACTTTTTTGTGAATGTGCTGGGCAGTGGTATTTTTATATCCTAATTCTCACTGCCTATAGCTGCTCACTCCACCACAATCAACTTATTCTTCAGCGCAAACATCACCAGCCCTACCCTGCTTTTGACATCGAGTTTTTCGAAGAGGGATTCGCGGTAGCCGTCGATGGTTTTGGGACTCAGATTCATGATGGTGGCAATTTCTTTGTAGGTGAGCTCTGAGCAAGACAGACGAATGAACTCAAGTTCCTTTTCTTTCAGTTGGTTTTTGATTTGTTCACTTCTGAGGTTTTTCATGAGGGCCTTCGACACTTTTTCGCTTTGGTGAAAGCCAAAGGTGAGGGTATCGTCGAGGGCTTTTTTGAGGATTTCGGGTTTTACGTCTTTGAGCAGGTAGCCCTTGACTCCCTTGCGCAGCATCTGGATGACAGTGAGGTCTTCATCTTCCATAGACAGGGCAATGACGGGGATGTCGGGGTGTTTTTGCATGAGCCATTCCATGGTTTCAATGCCATCCATGACCGGCATTTTTACATCCAGCAGGATGATGTCGGGCATGGCAAAGGCGGGGTCTTGCAGCCGGTGGATCAATTCCCTACCATTGCGACCAATGAAGTCCACTTCATAATTTTCAAAACGGTTGATTAAAACCTCTAATGCCTGACAAAAGAGGCCGTGGTCGTCTATGATAAATACTTTTTCATTCAATGCTATTCATTCTCTTTTGTAAGGGGGCAAATGATTGCACTTGTACCCGTGGGCTGCGCTTCTAAAAAGTCAACAGTGGCATCGAGCAAGCCTGGCTCTTGAAAGAACATTGGAAATGCCCATACCTTTTTCGTTGGTGGGTTTGGTCAAAGCCAATGCCATTGTCTTCGATCTGGATAGCAAATATGGTCTTCACCAAAATCAACGGATACTTGAGCAAAGTGGCACGCGCGTGTTTGATGACATTGGATATGATTCCTGGACCATGCGGAAAAGCAGGATTTCTTGCTCTGAGTCCATGGCCGACACCTCTCCTTCCTTAATTCGAGAACGGCGTTCAGAAAATGAAGCCGGTTGAACCTGTCAACTTCCATTTGAATGGACCTTACCAAGCCATTAAATACGATGTATTCGTGGTTGAGTGATCTGGAGAGCATCCGAATTTGAGCCAGAACCTCGGAAATGAGTTCTGCCGTTTCATTTAGAATCCTGGCATCTTCGGTGTTTGAGGGTTGGCTAATGAGGCGTCAGCTGCATCTTGGCTACAGAAAGCAGCTGCCCGATGTTGTCGTGCAATTCCCAGGAAATATTTTTGAAGTCCTGTTCCTGGATTTCGGTTCGGGTCCGGGCTATGATGGCGTCTAATTCTAATTGAGACCTCTTTGTTTTTCCAACAAATATTCTACTTTTTTTATGGTGGGCTTTCAGTACAATTTTAATGATAACCTACCAATAAAAGGAATACCAGCGAAAAACTAACAATGATGATGTTTATATTCGGTTGCCCCATCTGATTCCGATAATAAAACTTGTGTGCATTAGCAATTGTAAAAGTAATAGAATACCTCTGAATACTATGATTTCGATCAAGGCATATTTAACCTCAAAAATACAGGTAGAAATGGAATATAGAATATCAGGATGCCGATGCTGATCCAAAATAACGGGATCGCTCAATGTGTCCTACATCTGAGGAATTGAGCCGATCCATAATATACACGTAGACATTAGAGAGCAGCAGCAGGGTGCCGGCACTATAGGCAAATAAAATAAGGTCTGCTGTAAATTTTGGAAGTAGATCCACTCTACTATCCACACCGCCGCAAACAGGCCTGCATTAAACAAACCTCGCCTGCGGTATTTTTTATTGAGGAGGAAATACAAATAAAAGTAACTCAGGAACAGAACCAGAATGTAAATATTGTACACAATATTATTAGATACCTGAAACTCGTTTTGCAATAAGCTCCCCAAAAGTTCAACGAACGCGGTAACAATCAGCATAATTCGAAACATGCGATCGCACTCAGCAGAAACCCCGGGAGTAAACAAACTTACTCCCAGGGTGATACACGGGATTATAATATTAGCTAAATTGTAAATATCCATTATTGCTGGGCATCGTATGTTTTGGCGGATAGCCCATATTGCCAAAGTTAAGCAAATATTGGTTTTGCGTGTCTCCTATCTTGATATCTTCATGTGTTGTTACTCCATCTTTGACAACAATTTTAGTCGGAGAGAAAAACAAGGTCAGTTTACCGGCCTTATCACCATCATTAGCACCATAAACTCCAAAATAAACCCTCATTCCACTGGGTGTTATGCTTTGGCTTAATGCTATTTGATTGGCGTATAAAAAATAATTGTGCAATTCTGCAGCAGAAAACCAGGCATAGGTCTGCACTTCCTTGTCGCACGCCTGAAACTTATTGTAAAAAGTATCAGAGAGCATCTTTGCCTTGTCCCGGGAAATCAATTTGGGCTGGACAATATTCATGTCCGGAGTAGTATTAATGTTATTACATCCGGTGGCCTCAAAAATAAGTACTAAAAGCAGGAATAATAGTACGTTGCCTCCTGCTGTTTTTTCGTGTTGTTTACTCATTAGGTTTAGTTTATTAGGTAAAATAATGGTAAATGTAGGTACACTACCCCATAGTTATACCCAGTAATTTCCCCCTTGCATGGGGGAAATTTCCCCTTAGTTGGATTGATAATCAGGCAGATACCCTGACTTGGGGTTTTAGTCATTAGTTCAACAGCAAATCTTCTAATAGTTGAGAATAACAGTAAGACAGTTGACTCTCTTGCTTATAAGATCAAAAGATATGTGTAAAAAAAAAGGCCGATCTCCTGAAAGGTCGGCCTTTTTTTCATTTCTGCTATTGCCAATCAATGACTACAAAGTCCCTGGATGGTATGAAACACATCGTGGAGGGCGGTCAGTTGTTGATTCAGTTCCTTGTCTTTTTTGTTTTTCATTACGGCCTTGTTCAACTTCTCTGCCCCTGCTACCAGGTCTGACAAAGCTTTGTTGATTTCAGGGGTATTAAAAGTGGTAGGAATCTTCCCTTTTTGGATGGCCATGGCTTTGAGTGCCATTTCTCCTGAACGCTGTCTGATGGGCTTGAAGTCTCCTTCTTCAGCCGGGTGGAAGGTAGCGGCCATCACTTTGTGAAATTCCTTTAATTCGGTCCATGAGTCTTTTTCGATTACTACCATATAGTCATTGGCCATGGCATTGATGTAATTTTCGTTGACCTGGTTCCAGTTGATTACATTCCATATCGCCGAAAGGTAGTCTGCTCGTTTGTTTTGGTATTTTAGGTAGTAGGCGTGTTCCCAGACATCGATGCCCAAAATGGGAATGCCTCTGAATGGAGATACATCCATGATGGGATTGTCCTGATTGGGTGATGAACATACCGCCAGTTTTTTATCGGTAGTAAGGTACAGCCAGGCCCAGCCGGAGCCAAAACGGGTTGCCGCTTCCTTGTTCAACATTTTTTGTAAGCTGTCGAGTCCACCGAGATCGTTGATCACAGCCATGCCCACCTTTGAATCGGGGTTGAAGGCTGCTCCCTTGCCCAGGATGCTCCAAAATAGAGAGTGGTTGTAATGACCACCGGAATTGTTTCTGATGGCTCCTCCAGCCTTTTCAGCTCTCAGCATGATGTCCATCAAAGGCAGGGTTTCATACTTAGTGCCCGCTAAGGCCTTATTGAGATTGGTAACGTACGCCTGGTGGTGTTTACCGTGGTGGATTTCCATGGTTTGGGCGTCAATAAAGGGTTCCAGGGCATCTAATTGGTAAGGCAGTAGCGGTAAAATAAAGGGTCCCGCTGGTTGAGCCCATACCTGGATCGATAAGGCCACTAGAACTAGGGTGAAAAATGATCGCATAATTATATTTGTTTAATATTAGTAACAGTTATATCGAGGTAGATGGTTCAAAAACGAGGGTCACTTATCAGCTCATAATCGGTCAAAGTGGATAAAAAGGCAATCAAATCGGCTTTTTCGGAAACCGAAAGGGCAATTCCCGGCTTAGCACCCGACTGAAGCTGAGCTGCCAGGGTAGCTGAGTATTTAACGCCATTGTTGTAATGCTCCAAAACGGCGTTTAAGTCTTTGAACCTGCCATCGTGCATATAAGGCGCCGTGATGACCACATTTCGCAAAGAAGGAACCTTAAACTTGCCCAAATCCAGTGCCGATTCTGTAATTCTGGCCCTGCCTTCGTCAGCGAACTGGGTATCCAGGCCATTGTTAAAGAATTGCTGATTGGAAAAAAGAGGCTCGGTGTGACAAGAAGCACATTTTTGTTTATATGTTTCATATCCCCTGGCTTCAGTTGCGGTAAACTCACTTTTTCCTTGTCTTACCTTATCATATTTGCTGGCCTGTGAAACCAGCATCAATTGAAATTGGGCAAGGGCTTTCAAAAGCAGGGGTGAGGTAATGGTATCCATGGTTGGAAATACCTTTTTGAAGCGTCCCGGATAAGAAGAATGGCGATTGAGTTTAGCCACTACATGGGCCATTTTTTCGTCCATTTCCAGTGGATTTTCAATGGCGTTGGGTGGTACAAAATCAAGGTGGACCACTCCCCCATCCCACATAAACTCCTTCATAAAGGCCATGTTGACAATGGGTGGTGCATTTCTGATGCCCGACCTTTCATTCACACCCAGGCTTAGAGCGTGTTGTGGATCGGTAAAGGCCACAGCTTTTACGTGGCAATTGCTGCACGCTACCGAGTTGTCGCTCGACAGTAAAGGATCATTGAACAGGTCTTTGCCCAAAACAAATCCATCTTGGGTAATCGGATTTTCATTGAGCGGATAAACAGGCGAAGGAAAATAATCGGGTAGTTTGGGAAACAGGGAAGCTTCATCCTTATCGTCTTTTCCGCAAGAGGTAAATAGAAGCAGGCTTATGGCAAATAAGTATAATCTCATGGTATAAAATTTAACAAGCAGGCAGACTGTCCTGCCTGCTTGTCGATTTCAATAAAAACTATTACTGATGAATATGGTCAAAACTAAATGACTCTTCCATGTTGTGGGCGATGTCTACCCCATCAGATGGTTTGTGCACATTGTGGTTGCCTGTAAAGTCTACTTTGTGGTGGCCGTTGAATAAGCCCAACACATCAAAAGTCATGTGTACATGAGGGCTGGATTTAGCATCAACGATGGCATCTGTATCAAAGTCAAAGCTGATTCTTTTGTTGTTGTAAACAAAAGCGGTACCAGGGATGTTTTTCCAACCACCAATGTGGTAAGCCATGCCCTTTGCATTGTCAGCAGTGATGGTTTCTGCACCGGAAACACCCCCATTGGATGCATCAGACTGACCTTCAAATTTTAAGGCAATGTAACCTGAATTCCAATTCCAGAACATCTTGCTGGTAGCAGGATCCAGGGCACCACCGGTTGCACCATTTAATACACCTGTGCTATCTACTCCTACGGTAAAAGTAATTTTGTTGTATTTGCCGGAAGGAAGGTTCGCTAATTCAATTACCTGAGAAGCGGGCTTGCTTTCATCAATTAAATAGTATCCTTTGGTACCTGATGCTGTAGCTTCGAGCACATCTTTATATACTTTTCCGTCGGTGGCTTCCAATTCAATGGCAGAGATGTAGTATCTCAGCAAATTGATGTTAAATTTCTGTCCCAAAGAGTTGGTGTAGCCGTAGGTTGCGCTGCCCGGAGTGGCCATTGTCAGTTGCTGTTGGATGCCGTTCACAATGGCAATGTTGTCAAATTCCACTTCCATTGAACCTGTGGTTGCCGGTTCATCTTTATCACAAGAAAAAAAGGTAACGAGGGTCAAAAGGGTAAATAATTTTATAATTGATTTCATTGTTTTTCTTTTATTAAATAGTTTAGAATAAATAAGTTAGTTGGGCACTAAATCTGTGGCCTGCTGTTACCTCTTCATTGGCATATTGTGAATGAAAAGGTTGGGCAAGTGAAAGATCCGCCACATAGTTGTTAAATTTCACATTGAATCCGGTAAGCATGTAATTTCCGGTTGCCCCTGTACCATGTTCATATTTGCCTTCACTGTTGATATCTCTGGCAATGTTTTCATAGTGCCATCCTGCATAGGGTGTAACCGAAAACGATCCGGAGATTTTGAGCGAATAAAACAACATGGTCTGGGCAGAAAGTTGGCGACCGAATTGGTAATGTTCTGCATTTTCGAAACTCCACTGTGCACTTGGGGATAACAATATCCCTAAGCCCTTATAGGTAAGGAAGGCATTGATACGTGCCACCGGCGACCAAGCCTGATTTCCTGTATTAAAATTCACTGGCAGCTTGCCTTCTTCCAAATCCAGATTAAAATTACCCGTAGGTAGCTTTAAGCCGGCTCCCGCATCCAGGTAAAAGGAGGTGGAAGAAAATTTGGAATTGACCAATACCCTGTTGAGTGTGGCCTGCACATCACCAATGCCATTGACATTGTAATTTCCATTTAAGCTGGTACGTGTATTCCATTTATAAGGTACAGAAGCAAGTACATACCAATTGTTGGCAGGCGTGAACCTCAGTGACGCCGTTAAGCTGTAATGTTTGTCATGCGTAGATAAGGTCTGTGAAAGAGCACCATCAAAGCCATAGCCAAAATAGCTTAAGCTGAGGTGATTTTTCTTAAACAAGGTAGTCAAACCACTGGAACCCGCTCCTACACTGCACCCACAAACATCACAGGCTTTGACAAACGACAAACTGATGATCATACCCACCAAAATCAAAGTGATTTTGTGAAACATGATTCAAAATTTGAAAGACTGTTAATTGGGGATCAGGTCAAGCCTGAAATAATAGAGGATCAGGTCGTGTGCTCTGGTGGCGGAGAAAATAACAGTAAAAAGGTGGTGGGCTGTTTTGAAACAGCATATTGAATTTCTTTCTTTGAAAACTCTTTTTTATCGATAAGTGGTAGAACAGCGAGCTCTACCATCGTGTAATACACTTGTTTTAATTCTTCCTTGGTTGGAGGGTATTTAGAAGCTTCCTGACTTTGTTTGAGCTTCTTCATCAAAAAACACTTACCATTACATTTTAAGGCAGGATTGTTTCTGTTGACACACATGTACCTTGCCACAAAGCTGCGGTTGGCTTTGAATTGCACAACGGTAACCCAGTCCTTTATACAGAGTACAGTGAGGAGAACAATTAAAAACAGAGATATGTATTGTTTGAAATACATTGGCGGCAAAGTTAAGCAGCCTTGAGCTAAATATTTATGACATGGGTCATAAAAAGTTATGACAAAAAAAAAGGGAGGCGCTGCCTCCCTTTTTAACTCTTGGTTTCTTAACTATTTATACAATTCAAATGTATAGTTTAGGATTTTCAGGATCTGAGAATTGGTCTTGGGATCTCTGTTTTTTAAGTAAATATCTACATCGACCATGGTTTCTGTGATTTCTTTTTCCTTGCTGTCAAAAATCACGTTGACCTTGCCTTTTTCTCCCGGTTTGATGGGCTTTCTGGTCCAATCGAGGGTGGTACAGTCACAACCAGATACAATTTCGATCTCAATGACTTCTGTACCTGTATTGGTAAAAACGTAGTCGAAGGTTTTTTTGTCACCCTTTTTCATCCTTCCCAGCTTGATGGATTCCTGATCAAAGGTCATGTGAACGCCTTGCTTTTTGGGTTGAACAGCCGGCTTTTGAGCATGTAGCTGAATACCGGTGGTAAGAAAAAGAGCAAAGAATAAAAATATAAGTGATCGCATTTTTACTAAAGTTTGTTTTAACAAGACAAATTTCGTGCGAAAATGTTACAACAAGGGTCGAAATTAAGATTAAAGAAGTGTTAAAATTATATTTAACTGTTTATCTGTTATTTACACATTATACTAATACATATATTACAACATTTCCCCTTCTCCATCTTAGTTTGAACCAACACTCCAGTCCATTGGCAATATTTTATTAATTTCGCCCAGCTTCGCGAGTGCTTGAAAATATTTTTTACAAATTCAAATTATGAAAAGAATATTCCTGTTTTTCACAGTCCTCTGCAATTTAACCGCATTTGGCCAAGCCAATGACGGATCCCTCAAAAAATCCTTGTCCTATTATTTGCCGGACATCAGTTATAATGCCAAAATCACCACACCAGAGCGCTTTTTTGGTCATCAGGTAGGTGAATGGCACGTAAGCCACGATCGTTTGGTAGAATACATGAAATTGTTGGCAGACCAATCAGACCGGGTAGATTTTGTGGTATATGGCAGGACCCATGAAAACAGGCCTCTTGTCAACTTACACATCAGTAGTCCGCAAAACCTGGGCAAAAAAAATGAGATCCAACAACGAAGTGTGGAATTAACCCTGGCAGAAAAGGCAGGCCAGCTGGATATAGCCCAAATGCCACTGATTTTGTACCAGGGGTATAGCATCCACGGCAATGAGCCCAGCGGCGTAAATGCCTCCATCCTGGTAGCCTATTACCTGGCGGCCGGTGAAAGTGAGGAAATAGCCTCTACTCTGCAAAATTGTTTTATCCTGTTGGATCCCTGCTACAACCCTGATGGTGTCCAAAGATTTTCCACCTGGGCCAACAGCCACAAAGGCATGAACCTGATAACCGACCCTGCCACCAGAGAATACAATGAAATGTGGCCCGGGGCAGAACCAACCATTATTGGTTTGATCTCAATAGAGACTGGTTGCTGCTGGTTCATCCGGAATCGCAAGCCAGGGTAGCCAATTTCCACCAGTGGAAGCCCAATGTACTTACCGATCACCACGAGATGGGCACCCAGTCTACCTTCTTTTTCCAGCCCGGTGTGCCTTCTCGCACCAATCCGCTTACCCCCAAAGAAAACCAGGTGTTGACAGAAAAAATCGGCAACTTCCACGCCTCTGCCTTAGACAGCATTGGTTCCCTTTATTACAGCAAAGAAAGTTTTGACGATTTTTACTACGGCAAGGGCTCCACCTATCCTGACATCCACGGTGCGGTTGGCATTTTATTTGAGCAGGCTTCCTCGAGGGGGCACCTGCAGGAAAGTGTAAATGGCCTGCTGTCATTCCCCTTTACCATCAGAAACCAGGTGGTGACCTCTCTTTCCACCCATCGGGCCTGTGTAGCCTTAAAAAATGAGTTACTGGCATTCAAACAAAAATTTTATGCAGAAAGAATCAAGGAGATCAACAAGGAAGCCGTTCAAGGTTATCTTTTTTTTGACAACGACCTGAGTAAATCCGCTGAGTTTATCAAAAATTTAAATGCCCATAAAATTGATGTTTATCAATTGCAGGCAGATTATAAACACAATTCTTTGTGTATCCCGCTAAAAAAAGTTTTGTGGTGCCCTGCCAGCAAACCCAGGGCAGATTGGTAAAAACCATTTTGAAAAAGTACGCACCTTCAAGGACAGTATTTTTTATGATGTATCTACCTGGACCCTGCCCCTGGCCTTTGATGTGAAGTACGATGAAATCAACAAAGACCAAAGTTCCGGCATCATGTCATCGGCTACCCTATGGTCAGCCGCAGATTTGGCAGCTGCCCCTGTGATTGCAGACCCGACTCCTATGCCTTAGGTGTAGAGTGGCAACAAGCACACGCACCCTCCCTTTTATACGCCTTATTGGCAAAAGGTATAAAAGTTAGGACCAGCACCCAGGCCATTACCATCAACAGTGGGAGAGGTCCTATTAAATTGGGTGCAGGTTCGTTGATCATTCCGCTCAGTGGTCAGAATATGACGGCCAAGGAGGTCACCGATTTTGTACAGTCGCAAAATAAAAAATGGAATGTAGCAGTAGAAAGCCTGATGGGTGGAGCTGCTGCCGATGGCTTATCGGCTGGGCACCCTGATCTTAACCCGGTGAATCTCCCTAAGGCCGTGACCCTCATCGGCCAGGGCGTTTCGCCCTATGAGGCAGGAGAGCTTTGGCATTACATGGACCAGCGCCTTGGTCTGCCCCTTACCCTTTTGGATAAAAAAGACCTGGGTCGCGTTACCCTGGAGCGATACAATACAATGGTTTTGGTGGATGGCAATTACAACGATCTGGGTGAAAATAATTTTAAAAAGATCGAGGAGTTTATCAAAAGAGGTGGCACCCTGATTTGTATGGGCAAGTCCCTTGAATTTGCCAAGTCGAGGTCATGGGTTAAACTCAATGCCATTGAAGCCGAAAAGCCCAAAACAGATCCCCTGCCCTATGGCATGGCGGATGATTTATTGGGCTCACGGGTGGTAGGAGGCGCCATATTTGACACCAAGGCAGACCTTTCACATCCCTTGTGTTTTGGCCTACCGGACGAGCACCTGGCCTTATTTAAACAAGGCACCGAAATATATAAATTAGCAGAAAATGCCTTTGCTACCCCTCTTAGATATACCCCCGAAAAAACGGCCTTATCGGGCTATACTCCAAGGGGCTTTGAAGGGAAATTGCAGGGCAGTGCGGCGGCTTTGACCTATGGCTTGGGCAATGGCACCGTCTTGTGTTTTCCAGACAACCTTTTGTTTAGAGGTTATTGGTGGGGAGGATTCAGGGTCTTTGCCAATGCCTTGTTTTTTTGGTCCACTGATAGACCGGTCAAGTCTTGACAAATAGACCTGGCTCAATTGCATCCACTGCCAGAAACAAGCACAACGTCCGTAATAGGGATGATACCTGAAAAAGAGACCGCAGGTGCAAAGATGGCGGTACCCGGTAAAAATGACTGATTGCCTGAAAATAAAATTTGAGAGGAGGCCGTAAAGAGTCCGCCCCAAATATGGGAAGCGTCAATGGTTAAACTACCAGGGCAGCCCCCATTCTGATTTTCAATGGCTCCGGCATCTACTTTACCATTGACCAGCCTATAACCACCCAGTGCATCCAATGTTGAGGAAACCATAGATAAGCTGCCCCATATTGATGGCCGGAGAGCCAGCATTGAGAGAAAAAATTGCGCAGAGGGGCAAACGGAGAAGCCAAAAGGGGGTTGGCCATAAGGGTATTGGTGGTCGTAAATTGAACCGGACTGCCGGTATAAATGAGGTCATTTTGATTGCCTGAATACCGATAAGCCAGATTGTTGTCAAAGACCATATTGGTAGTGGTATATCCAAAAATAGAAGCGGCATAGTGTAGGTCTGAGATGGGAATCAAAATATTTTGAAAGATTTGACAACTATCCGTATTCTGAATGGAAATTTCACTGGTCCAGTTTTGGATGGTACCATTTTGAAAGAAGGTATTGTTTCTCAACAAACATTTTTTCACAAGACCCGCATTGGCGCCAAAAACAATGCCATGGTTGTCATTATCAAAGACCACATTGTTGTAAAAGCTGACATCAGCAGCCGTGGATGATCCACCATTTTCGCAGCCGAGACTGAGTCCGTTTCCATTTTGATAAACCTAATTATTAAACACCTGGATATTTCTGCCTCCATCCACGTAAATACCTGCCGGGGCATCGACATTGGAAAACCTTCGATTGTTAAAAACAAGGCAGTGACTGATCGTGCCATTTCGGCTTTGATTGAGGTTGGCAGGTACGCCCGGATCCACCGCCCAACTATAATGCCCTGCTGCTACGATGCCAATATTTTTGGTATTGGTCACTGTATCGCGATCGATCAAAAATGAATCTACATTGCCCACCAGGGTAAGGGCTTCGCTGTTGCCGGTGACCAAATTACTTAGGTGGCAATTGGTAACAGAGATGTGTTTAATGCCCAGCACCGATCTGCCATTGACAATGATGCCATGTGATTGACCACTGGGATTGACACTGTAGGGATCTGCGTTTGCATTGTTGGACCAACCTATATTTTTCACTTTGCATCGGTCAATGGTTATATGGCTGGCTGTACCAATGATGTGGATACCCTCAGCATCCTGCCCATAGTTTTGCTGAAAACAGAGCTTTTGGATTTTGATATAGGATTTGGAATCAATGTACAGCATAGCCAGTGCTGTTTGGTTGGTTCCGTCCATAACAACCTGTTCATTCTGGTAGGCCGACAATAAAGCTGTCTTCAGTGAACTGCCTCCCGTTTTCCAAATCAGTTTTTCATTGTACATACCAGACCTGACCCAAACCGTATCGCCAATGGCCATGATGTCGAGGGCGTGCTGGATGGAGGCCAGGGGCTGAGTAAAACTACCGCTATTGGTATTGGACCCATTGGTGGCTACAAAAAGTTGATTGGCCTTAACTTCCTGATTTAGCAAAACCAGTAAAGAACAGAGATAAAATTTCTGGAAAAAGCCAATCATTTTCAAAAGCAGTTTACAAATACAACACACCAAAATCGGTTCTAACCAATACAACCATAAAGAATCAAAAATTGAAGTAGACCAATGCCAATAGCCAACTCACAAATAGAACACAATTTTACAGCATAACTTTGATTTAAACGAAGAAAATGTGAAGGGCCCTAAGGAATTATACGAAAATTGTAGGCCGATGTACTGCTAAAAAATCAAATCATTTTCCCGTAATCTGCATTATTGCCAAATGAGGGAACAAATAAACCGTTTCAGATGAACAGGGGTACCAAATCACAAAAAAATGGCGTTGAATTTGTAATTTTAACCCTTTAAATTACCATTACATATGTTAAAAAATATTGTTGCCTTATTTTCAATAGGCTTATTGATTGCTTCTTGTGGAAAAGATACCAGCAGCTATACGGATAAAGTGGACTGTTCAGGTATAGATGCAGATCAAAACACTTACAACAAAACTATTAAAACCATTGTGGATGGTTCATGTGCCTACTCGGGCTGTCATGATAGCAAGACCGCAGCCGAAGGAATAGACCTCAGCACCTATGCCAAAACCAAGAGTGAATTTGTAAGCGGCAATGCCCTATGCACCGTCTACCATGACTGCATACCCATGCCCCAGGGCACTGACCAATTGGACCAGGAGACCCTTGATCAGCTTACCTGCTGGGTAAAAAACGGAGCTCCTCAATAGGCTAAAAGCAAATAAAATTGGGAAAAAGCCCTTGTTTAGGATTTATTTAACAATAATATCCTGATTTTCAAGGCAACGTATTCAAAAATTTGGCGTTTTCGGGTATTATACTTACTTTTGCACACTTATTTTAACCATTATTACGTGAAATATCCGGGATTCAGCTTCATAGCCCTTTTGATGTGGGTAATGTTTACCTTGTCATCCTGCTCAACAGAATTTGAGCGGGTGAGGACAAGCAATGATCCCAAGCTGATCCTGAACAAGGCCAATGAGTACTTTAAAGAGGAAGACTGGGTTTCTGCCCAGACCCTGTATGAATTAGCGGTTCAGTTTTATCGCGGCAAGACCGAGGCAGAAGATATTTTCTTCAACATTGCCTACACCTACTACCACACAGGAGAGTACATTACGGCTTCCCATTATTTCAGCAACTTTGTTTCCACTTTTTATACCAGTAAAAAGAAGGAAGAGGCAGATTTTATGGCCGCTTATGCCCATTACAAGCTTTCACCCAATTTTAAGCTCGACCAAAGTTATTCTCAGAAATCCATTGACGCACTTCAGACGTTTGTCAACAAATATCCGGATAGCAAAAGGATAGCAGAGTGCAACAAGTTGATGGATGAGATGCGCAAAAAGATGGAAAAAAAGGCCCATCAGCAAGGATTGTTGTACTATAAGCTGGGTCAGTATCAGTCGGCGGTAAAGTCATTTGAGATACTGCTGAAAGACTATCCCGGTTCTGCTTTTCAAAACGAGGCAAAGTATTTGCTGGTAAAAGCTAGCTACGAATTGGCTGCCAATAGTGTAGAAGAGAAAAAAGAAGAGCGATTCAATGAAACGGTGTCGTATTGTAAAAAATACATGGACAAGTTTAA
This sequence comes from Saprospiraceae bacterium, assembly GCA_016717655.1. Classification (GTDB taxonomy): domain Bacteria; phylum Bacteroidota; class Bacteroidia; order Chitinophagales; family Saprospiraceae; genus JADKBO01. Next base: position 296,250 of record JADKFC010000006.1, on the reverse strand, counting down.
GGATCGAAAACTGAATAAAGAGATCAAAGAAATTTACGAAAAAAGTCTTCAGAATATTAAAAAAATCAAAGCATGACAGATATAAAAAACAAAGTGCAGAACCTTGATCCCAATGTAAAGGCCAGAAACATCAAAGAGATGGTAAGACCTACGGGCAACATGTTTGAAGCTTTGGTTGCCATTTCAAAAAGGGCCAATCAAATCAGCAACCAGTTGAAAAGAGAGTTGCACACCAAATTGGAAGAGTTTTCTGTCACTTCAGATACCATTGAAGAAATCCACGAAAACAAAGAGCAGATTGAGATTTCAAAATTTTATGAAAGACTGCCCAATCCAGCCATCATCGCTACTGAAGAATACCTTCACGGTGAATTGGCTATAAAATACAGGGACGAAGAACAAGGATAGTCCTTCCATGGCAGGTCAGCATCCACCCCGGGTCCTTCTTGGCATTACAGGAAGCATAGCAGCCTACAAGTCAGCTGAACTGACCCGGCTGCTGATAAAGTCGGGTTTTGAAGTAAAATGTTTGATGACCGAAGCTGCTACCCAATTTATCAGTCCCTTAACGCTTAGCACTCTTAGCAAAAATCCGGTCGTTCAGGGTCTGGCTACCGATGGGGTTTGGAACAACCATGTGGAACTGGGTCTTTGGGCCGATGTCATGGTCATTGCCCCCCTCACCGCCAATACCCTTGGTAAGATGGTCAACGGCTTAGCCGACAATCTATTAGTTGCCACCTATCTTTCTGCCAAATGTCCTGTTATGCTGGCGCCCGCTATGGATCTCGACATGTGGCATCACTTTTCCACTCAGGATAATTTACAACGAGCCCTCAAAGCGGGCAACCACCTCATACCGGTGGGTCATGGTGAATTGGCCAGCGGCCTCATTGGAGAAGGTAGGATGGCGGAGCCCGAAGAGATCCTACAGCACATCAGCCGCTTGTTGGCTTACAAGTCTGACCTAAGCGGTAAAAAAGTATTGATTACTGCAGGACCTACCTATGAGCACATCGATCCGGTGAGGTTCATAGGCAATCACAGCAGTGGAAAGATGGGCATTGCCCTGGCCAACGAGGCACTGGCAAGGGGTGCAGAGGTTACCCTGGTACTGGGCCCCACAAAAATAAAGGCAAAACAGGGTGTAAAAACCATATCGGTGACTACCGCCCAACAGATGTTTGACGCCTGCGCTGATCATTTTGATCAAAGCGATATAGTAATCTGGGCCGCCGCCGTAGCCGACTATGCCCCCAAGACCGTGGCTACTCAAAAAATAAAAAAGGAAGGAGAAAATATGCAGCTTGACCTCGTGAAAACGGTAGACATAGCTGCCCATTTTGGACAGAAAAAAAAGCCCAACCAGGTCCTGGTAGGCTTTGCATTGGAGACCCAGGATGAAGTAGAAAACGCGAGAAAAAAAGTGATTAAAAAGAACCTCGACTTTATTGTGCTGAATTCATTGAATGAAGAAGGCGCCGGCTTTGGCCACGACACCAACAAGGTCAGCTTTTTATACCCGGATGGTCAAAAAGCCAACCATTCCATTAAAACAAAAGATTTAGTGGCAAAAGATATTATTGATGCCATAAATACGTTATAACACCATGGTAAATTTTTTAAAGACACTGGTAGTTGGTATTTTACTGACAAACACCATCGCGGCACAGGAATTGAACTTTCAGGTGAAGGTGGTGTCTCCCATCAATATTAAAACAGATCCGGCGGTCTATCGCCAGCTGGAGAGCGACATCAAGGATTTTTTCAATAAGACCAAGTTTACAGAGCACGAGTACCTCGAATTGGAAAAGATTGAAGGAAGTGTGCAAATCACCATCACAGAAGAGCTGTCAAGTTCTGCTTTTCTGGCTGACATCAGTTTAAAAACCAGCAGGCCCGTTTTTAATGCGGATTATAAGACACCCATGATCAACATCCAGGACAAAAGTGTCAATTTCACTTATCTACCTGGCCAGCCCATCCAAAGAAGTGATCGATCCTACTTTGATGTGTTGAGCAGCACCCTGAGTTTTTATGCCTTCATAACCCTGGGTTATGACTACGATAGTTTTTCTCTCTATGGCGGTGAAGATTATTTTCAAGCTGCTTTTGAAGTCTTTCAAAATTTACCCAACGGCAGTAAAAGAGATGACCCCAGCTGGTCAAACGTAGGTGTCAATGGCCGATCCAAGTACTTTTTGATAGAAAATATACGCAGCCCCAGGCTAAGACCTTTCAGACAGGTAATCTATGAGTACCACCGAATGGCCCTAGACAATATGTGGCAGGATCCTGAAAAAAGCAGGGCTGTTTTGTTGAGCAGTCTAGGTTTGATCGAGGATCTCAATCAGGCCTATCCTTTTTCTTTTTTCCTACAAACCTTCGGCGATGCCAAACACAATGAGTTGGTCGAAATATTTAAAGCCGGAGACCAGGGCCAAAAAGCAAAGCTAAGAAGCCTGATGGTATTGACTTCACCTTCTCTTGCGTCCCGTTACGATGCTTTAAAATGAGGTTAAAACTTGCCATTTTTGCTTCAGGAGGGGGCTCTAATGCGCTTCAATTGATGCGCAAATTCAAAGACCACCCAACCATTGAAGTAAGCTGGCTTGTGTGTAATGTGCCCGGAGCCGGAGCTTTGTCGCATGCAGCCGAGTTTCAAATTCCCACCTATGTTTTGGCCCAGGGAGAAGCGAAACAAGAAGATTTTATCAAACAATTGAAAGATCGCGGCATTGACGCCCTGATTTTAGCCGGCTATCTTTGGAAGATCCCCTCTGCGCTGGTAGCTGCTTATCCTGATAAAATCATCAACATCCACCCTGCCCTGCTGCCGGCTTACGGAGGAAAAGGTATGTTTGGCATGGAGGTGCACAAAGCAGTTGTAAAAAATAAGGAAAAACAAACCGGGCTTACCATCCACCTGGTCAACGAAAAATACGATGAGGGTCGCCCTCTTTTTCAGGCCATCTGCCCTGTTTACCCGGAAGATACAGCAGAAGCGGTGGCCACCAGGGTATTGGCCCTCGAACACCAATATTTCGGCCAGATCATCGAAGAATATCTTTTATCGGTGTATCAGCGTTCATAGACCAACAAAAAATTGGCAATTGTTAAAACAATTGTGTTGGGGATTTATTATCATTGCATACTTTACAACTATAATATGTCTGACACGAAGATGCACCATTACCTGGCTATTTACCGCTTTCTTTTATTTGTTCTTCTTTTGGGTACTACTGGTCTTTCAATTCAAGCCCAGCAGCCCGTTAAGCCAACTTCAGGAGAAATTTATAAAGCCATAGAAAGGCTGAACTTTTTGGGTAATGCACTCTATGTGGCAGCTCACCCTGATGATGAAAATACGCGTCTCATTTCGCATCTGGTAAACGGGGTCAACGCCCACACCACCTACCTCTCTTTGACGAGAGGTGATGGAGGCCAGAACCTGATCGGCCCTGAAATCGAAGAATTGTTGGGCGTCATCAGAACCCAGGAATTGCTTCAGGCCAGAAAAATAGACGGTGGCAATCAGATGTTTTCGAGGGCCAATGACTTTGGATATTCCAAAAACGCGGAAGAGACCATTTCTATTTGGGACAATGAGCTGGTCAAACAAGACGTAGTTTGGGCCATCCGCAAAACAAGGCCGGATGTGATCATCAATAGATTTGACCACAGAACGAGTGGATCCACGCATGGCCACCATACCGCCTCTGCCATGCTGGCCCCATGAGCTCTTTGAAAAAGCGGCCGACCCAAAGGCATATCCTGACCAGTTGGGCTCCGTATCACCCTGGAAAGCTTCGAGGTTGTTCTTTAACGTTTCATGGTTTTTCTTCGGAAGCCAGGAAGCCTTTCAGAAAGCCGATAAAAGTCACCTGATCAGCTTTGAAATCGGTGAATATTATCCTTTGTTGGGTAAGTCCAATACTGAGATTTCGGCATTATCCAGGAGTAAACACAAGTGCCAGGGCTTTGGCAACACAGGCACCAGGGGCAATCAATCGGAATACCTTGAATTGTTGAAGGGTGATAAACCGGTAGATCGAGAAAATTTATTTGAGGGCATCAATACTACCTGGACCCGGGTGAAAGGGGGAGCCGCCATTCAAAAAATCATGGCAGAAGTACAGGCCCAATTTGACTTTCTTCATCCTGAAAAATCGGTAGCCGGCTTGCTGGAAGCCAAAAAATTAATTGAAAAGCTGGAAGATGGTTTTTGGAAGGAGCGCAAATCCAAAGAGATCAACGACATTATCATTTCTTGTCTGGGTCTTTACGCCGAAGGTATAGCATCATCCCATACTGCCGTTCAGGGAGAGGTGGTAAAAGTGGATATGGAAGTAGTGAAGAGGTTGCCAGGAAATGTAAGTCTGAATGCCATCAGGCTGTTGCCTGCCGGCAAGGATACCACCGTAATGAAGACCCTCAATGACAATGAAACCTATTTGCAATCTTATACATTTACCGTTCCCACCAATGTGTGGCACACCAATGCCTACTGGTTGAACGAAAAAGGAAGTTTGGGCATGTACAAGGTAGACCAGGCCGAGTGGATAGGGCTGCCAGAAACACCGCGCCAAATAAAGGTAGAGTTTGATTTTACGATCGAAGGTCAGCCTTTGACACTCAGCAGGTCAGTTGCTTACAAATTCAACAGTCCTGAGGATGGTGAGGTATATCGTCCTTTTGAGATAACCCCTGAAGTGGCGGTGAAGTTTGGTGAAAAAGTAATCGTATTTGGAGACGAGGTCCCCAAAAAAGTACGCGTCGACATCAAGGCATTGGCAGCCAAACAAAAGGGAACAGTTCGTTTGCCGGTTGATAAAGGTTGGACCGTTTCACCCGCCTTTCACAACTTTGACATAACAGAAAAAAATGCCGAACAAAGTTTTGATTTTGAGATCACAGCTCCCAAAGGTAGTTCTGAATGGGTGTTGAATGCTGATGTGGAGAGCAATGGAAAAAAGTACAACAAACAACTGATCACCATTGAATACGACCACATCCCAACCCAGCTGGTCTTTATGCCGGCAGAGGCCAAACTCGTTAAAGTTGATCTTAAAAAGGCGGGAAACAGGCTGGCCTATATTCCGGGAGCGGGAGATGAAATACCTCAGAGCCTGCGTCAAATAGGTTACCGTGTAGATGAGATCCAGGCCAAAGACATCAGACCCGAGGTTTTAGCCGGCTACGATGCCGTCATCCTTGGTGTGAGGGCTTACAATACCAACGAGGATTTGAAGTTCAAACAAAAAGATTTACTGGACTATGTTCAGAAAGGGGGCAATGTAGTGGTGCAATACAATACCAATTCCCGGTTGGTGGTGGGCAGCAATTTGGGGCCCTACCCTATCAAAATTGGAAGAGAAAGGGTAACGGTAGAAGGAGCACCGGTTAGATTTTTACAAGCTGACCATGAAGTATTAAATGCCCCCAACAAAATTACCTCCGCCGATTTTGATGGCTGGATTCAGGAGCGAGGTCTTTATTTTGCAAGTGAATGGGATCCCGCCTATCAGGCCATCCTCTCATGCAATGACCCCGGCGAAGACCCCAGAGACGGAGGCTTGCTGATTGCTAAACACGGCGATGGCAATTTTATCTACACCGGATATAGCTGGTTTAGGCAGCTGCCTGCGGGCGTACCAGGGGCCTACAGGATCTTTGCCAACCTTGTTTCATTGGGCAAAGAAAACAGACCATGAAGCCCAATAACTGGAAAGCGGTTTACATTGCCCTGCTGGCTATGAACCTGCTTTACATTGCTATTTTTATCTGGATCATGAAATCCTTTTCCTGATGACAATCGCATGGCAAGACTGGCTGGTACTTTCCGGCTCATTGGCGTTTATCATCTTGTATGGTATCTACATCTCTGGTAGAAATATCACCAGTGCAGAAGACTTTATCAAAAACAAGGGAGAGGTAAAATGGTGGACCATTGGCTTGTCGGTGATGGCCACCCAGGCAAGTGCCATTACCTTTATGAGTACCCCCGGCCAGGCCTTTCACGATGGCATGGGCTTCGTACAATTTTACTTTGGCCTTCCCATTGCCATGGTCATCATCTGTGCCACCTTCATTCCCATCTTTCACAATCAAAAGATATTAACCGCCTATGAATACCTGGAAAATAGATTTGATAAAAATACCCGGGTATTTACCTCTATCCTCTTTCTTATCCAACGAGGCTTAGGGGCTGGCATTACCATCTATGCCCCTTCTATTATTTTGTCTACCATTCTGTGTTGGAACCTCACCGCCTTAAATATCATTACCGGCAGCCTGGTAGTGGCTTACACGGTCAGTGGTGGCACCAAGGCCGTAGCGGTGACCCAGAAACAGCAAATGGCTGGGATCTTTGTGGGCATGGCAGCCGCCTTTATCGTAGCACTCAACATGTTGCCGACGGGTGTTGGTTTCACAGAGGCTTTGTCCATTGCCGGCATGGATGGAAAAATGAAATTGGTAGACTTTTCGCTGGATGTGGAAAGTAGATATACCTTTTGGTCAGGCATCACCGGTGGTATGTTTTGGCCCTAGCCTACTTTGGCACCGATCAAAGCCAGGTACAACGGTATATCTCGGGCAATAGCATCAAAGAGAGTAGATTGGGCCTCATCTTTAATGGTATCTTTAAGGTGCCCATGCAGTTTTTTATTTTGTTGTGTGGCATCATGGTTTACGTCTTTTTCCAGTTCCAGCAGGCACCGGTGTTTTTTAACCAACCGGCTCTTGATAAAGCGAGATCCGGAAGTTATGGTAAAGAAATCATCCAGATTGAAAACCAATACGACTCCTTATTTCGGGTAAGAAAAGAAATGCTGGTAAGTGAGCAAAGCAGACAGGTCAACCGGGAAGAGATTTTAAGCCTCAATCAGAAAGAAAAAGAGCTGCGCAATGATGCCAAAAAGGTGATCAAAAAAAGCGATCCGGCGCAGGAGGAGAATGACAAAGACTACGTTTTTATTTACTTCATTTTGAAGTACCTGCCAAAGGGCTTGGTTGGCCTGCTCCTGGCAGTCATTTTCTGTGCAGCCATGTCATCCAGTTCATCAGAATTAAGCGCTCTGGCCACTTGTACAACCATCGACATTTATAAACGCAATTACAATAAGGATGCCGAAGATATGCATTACCTGAAATTCAGCCGATGGATGATTGTAGTGTGGGGTGCTATTGCCATTGGCTTTGCCAATATCAGCAGCTTGTTTGAGAACCTCATCCAATTTGTCAACATCGTTGGGTCCTTGTTTTATGGCACCATCTTAGGCATCTTTCTGGCAGGATTTTATTGGTCTAAAATCAAGGCGCGTCATATTTTACCAGCCGCAATTCTTACGGAAGCCTTTGTTATCTTTATTTATTTCCAAGATGCTGTTGGCTACTTGTGGCTCAATGCCATTGGCTGTGCCGGGGTGCTGATACTTGCGTGGGTGTTGACACTCTTCAGAAAAGCATAAAGTTAGCGAACCACTGTAATATCTCCGGTCTTTTGCTGATGGCCATTGGCATCATTGTATTCGGCAATAAAGGTATATACACCGGGCACTAGTCTGGTAGGGATCCAACTTTGTTGGGGCTGTTGGGCATGAAACATCAAATTGCCCCATCGATCATATATTCTCAAATTGAATTGATCTACCGGACAGTTTGATGTCCATGTAAATCCTGCATTGGGACCCTGGGAAGAAGCAGAGATTACATTGGGCAGGATGGGGTCACATTTGTATTTAAGTCTTACCTCCAAAGGATATCGGCAATTTTTTTCATCTGTATAAGTAGCCTCCAACAGAGGGGCATAGTCAACGGGACTATAGACCGGGTCTTCACAATTGAGGCAACTCAGACCCGGATGGTCTTCCCATAAAATAGCGCCATTCGGAGGGAAGGTATTATCAAATTGGTGTTTGGTGTACTCATTGATGACTACCTCATTTTCAAAGCTAAAAACGGGAGATTCATGACTGGTAAGTTCAAAAATCACAAAGGAGTCGCAAGGATTTTTTGACTTGTATTGATAGGCATAATTTTTATCCGGAAACAGGTAATTGCCAAGGTATTCCAAAGAGTCATGATAACACAGAGATTGTCTGATCAAAGTAGTATCCGGGTGTATGTAGTGGATATCAACGGTAATGGTAGAATCACAGCCGTTGACATTGGTTATTTTGGTTATTCCGGAAGGTTTTTGAACTGAGTATACATCCGTACCTGCAAAATAGACAAAGCCCGATTGAGCACAAAAAGTGTCCTTATAGCTGGAAGCCGTATGGGCATAGTATTTTAAATTTACAGAAACAATGGAGTCGCAGCCATGAGAATCTGTAAGCAGCGCCACACCCGAAGGATTGCTTTCATCAAAAACATAATTGCCTACGACCAGCCTGCTGCTGTCACCCTGGCACTGTGATCGTTTGATAACCACATTGGGCTGTTCGTAGTCCAGTATTTTTGTGTAATGAAAAGAGTCACAACCTTTGGATGTTAAAAAGGTATCCACAAAAATAGCTTCAACATCCACGATGGTTCCGTCGGGTAAGGTGACCGATTCCTCTCTGCATTTGTAAATGGTTTCTTCGGTAAACTTTTTACCCAGACCAATCTGACAGCCAAGCGCAAATAAATTGCCCGCCAAAACATCATTCTCGTTGCTGGTTCTGATTTGGCTGCCGTTGGATAAAAATCCTGCCGGGTTGCACAAAATGCCGATGTCGCCCAGGATCAAATCGCGGGTAGCCACATCAAATGCCACGGTGGGCCGGTCATAGGCATCCTTGGCCAGGATTTCCACCCCTGTTGTGGGCTGGTTGGTTATTACGCCTTGATAAGAGCCCCCTTGCTGGAATTCAGTAAGACTGCCAAAAATGCCATTGAAGATGGAAAACTTAGACGGATCCGATATGGCCGTATTGGGATTTTCGTTTTGGTTGCGAATGGTATAGCCCCATGGCTTGGATTCAGCCTGCGAAACAATGACCAGATTCCGGTCACACGCCATCGACCACGACCTGATGGCGTTGAGTGTGGGTGTAGGAACCGAGGTCTTATCTGAATTGAGCCTGAAGCTGAGGGTATCTACTGCAAAACTACCGGTGAAAAAAATGTCACAGCCTGCATCGGCAATTTGCTGAGCACTGGTGATTTTGGGCATCCTTTTCAGTTCCAGGGCACATTCTGAAATGCCATCCGGTCCAAAATTTTGGAGGTTTCTTAATTTTAGCGCTAGAGAATTGCGCATAAAGTCGCCATCCAATGAATGCTCGCAGCCATCAATGTTCAGACAGTAGTCAGTCACAGAAAGATAACATACCGTAGTTACATTTTTTTCTATACACCGACAAGTATCCTGCTGACCCCAGACAATTGGGGCCGACAACAAGAATAACAAAACTAATAGCCGGATTTTAATAGGCATAAACGGGGATTAACCACCAAATATATTAAATGAAACCAATTAAGCGAAAAAATTAACTAAATCGTGCATAAAATGTGTCTTTTGGGCCATCACTGCCACGACAAGATCACCTTGCCGGTTGATTGTCTGGATTCCACAAAAACATGGGCTTCTGCCAGCTCTGAGGCAGGAAAAACCTTAGATATCATTGGCTTGATTGTTCCTTCTTCAGCCATCTCTGCTACCGCTTTCAGATAGCTTTGGAACAGCTGTGGTTTATTATCCGCCAAAACAAGCATATTGACCATTAAAATGGCCTTTGACTGCATCAGCAGGGGGATGGGTGAAAAAAGGCCAAAGCCGAGTGCCAGGGGCAGCAGGTAGAGCTTGTTTTTTGAAGCTTTGATTTGTTCCGTGGCCCCATAACAAACCATCTTACCACAGGGTCCGAGCGTAGCCATGCCCTGCTTAAAACCTTTGCCTCCCAGATTGTCAAAAACAACATCTACGTGTTTATGAGGGCCTGATAAAATAACATCTTTAAAATTCTCCCGGGTATAATCTATGGGCCGATCAACGCCCAGATCTCTCAAAAAAGATTGTTTGGCCGTAGATGCGGTGCCGTAAACAAAACAACCTCTTTGTTTGGCCATTTGTACAATCATGCTGCCTACCCCTCCCGCTGCTGCCTGGACCAGTACAACATCTCCGGCATGCAACTGGACTAACTCTCTGCTGCAATGCCATGCTGTACAAGCCTGGGTAGCTAAAGCAGGGGCTTGTTCCTGGGTAATGTTGGCAGGAATGGCAGTGACCGAACTTCGTGGTACCACCACTTGGCTGGCATAGCCTCCAAATCGGGTTAAAGCCAGCACCCTGGAGCCTACAACGAGGTCCGTAACACCTGCACCCAAAGCTACCACTTCTCCTGAAACATCGTAGCCTATGACACACGGGGGTTTTGGGGCTTCGTCATACAGCCCGTTTCTGGCTACGATATCAGCAAAATTGATTCCTGAATGGGATACTTTAATCAGTACCTCTCCCGCTCCTGGTACAGGATCAGGACCTTCCTCCATTACAAAACTATCTTTGGCGGCACCAAACCTGGTCAATACCCATTTTTTCATCTTCCTTATTTTACTTCCCCTTTCTTAACTCAGGGTGTTGTAAAGGTAAGTAATATGACTAGACAATCAATGCTCTTCGAAACTTCCGTAGATACGGGATACAAATGGGCCATTTAAAAATTCTGAAGTGGGAACATCACTTTGTTGCATCAGGCCCTTCCATTTTTTGCTGAGCATCATATAGGCCATTTCGCACATCGGAGCCGCTGTAGTGGTCTGGATGGCCCTTAAAGGCCTTTTGCCAACCAAAGTTGGTAAAATCTTGTAGGCTTTTTCTATTTTTCTCCTCCTTCCATGGTTATCAAACCCTTCCACTGAAGCGTAAATCACCACCATGTCATTTTCTACAGAAGGTATGTTTTCAAGCATCATTTTTCAAGGGTAGAAATTTTATTCAAACCTTCTGGAATGGTTTCCAGCTGCCTTTTTACCCATTGGTAGTGACCGGGTTGGCGGAGCGTTTTATAGTGTAATTTTCTGATCTTTCCGGAGAAAGCTTCGGGCAGGTTGGCAGCACCTCCTGATGTATAGTTGTCTTCAAAACGATCGCCATTGATGATCAGTGATTCAGTATCACTCAGGGCTGCTACTTCTGTTTGTTTGTAATTATCTACTATGACAGCATTTTTGAGGTATTCGGTGGCAACACCGATCGGACTCCAAGTGAAAGCATAAAAATGTGGGTGACAGGCATTTTGGGGTAAGGCTCCTACCTTCATGGTCATTTCCTCCAGCATGTCATTGCCATACTTCTCCTTAAACTGTTCATAGAGCTTGCAGGCCAGGATATTGATAAATCCCGGGGCAAGTCCGGTTTGGAGTACAAAAGAAGTATTGGCACCATCAGCAATGGCCTTGATTTGATTGGTTTCAGAAACGTATTCCGTTAAGTTGGCATAATGACAACCACAAGTCCTGGCCAACTCAGCCATCTTAGGCGCCAGGCTTCCAGGCAGGCAGTCAAGTAATACATCGCATTCGTTTAAAACAGGAACCAGGTTTTCGTAATTTCCGCCCTTGTCCATTAAGAATCCTTCCAGCTTTACCGAGTGTGATGAACCTTCTTTGACAAAATAAAGGGCATCATCCAGTGCTTGTTGCGACACATCACCAAAGGCAATGTCGGCTTGAAAAATGTTGAATTCAGAAATAATAAGGGCTACTGCCTGGCCAATTCCGCCAGCGCCTGCAATAAATATCTTTGCTTTCATTTGATGGTTTTCGATTAAGGTGTGCAAAAGTAATCAAATTGCCCCACTTTTTTGAACGTAGCACCGTGATTATTAGCAAAGTAGGGGCTGTTTTGTATCATTCTTCGGAAAAGAAACACATTATTTGATAAACCACTCAGGATGTGCCCTATAAAGATCACTGTTTATTATCTTTCGGAAAAATTGGCTGATATGCGTTCATTCCTCACATTAGTTATTTGTACAATATGTATAACCTTACAAATCAACGGACAAGTTTCGGATGCCCCCAGTAGATCAGAGGGCAAAGGGCCGTTTAAACGATTGATTATTAGGGGTGTAACCTTAATTAACAGCACAGGTGCCCCACCCTACGGTCCGGTAGACATTGTAGTGGAGGGCAATAAGATAACAGAAATTAAAAGTGTTGGCTATCCGGGTGTGGCCATAGCAGAAAAATCGCGTCCTGTAGTTAATCCGGGCGATGAAGTATTGGAATGTGAAGGAATGTACGCCTTGCCTGGTTTTATTGATATGCACGGACACATTGGCGGCAAGTCACAGGGAACTCCTTCTGAGTATGTATTTAAACTGTGGTTGGGACACGGCATCACCACGGTAAGAGATCCGGGCAGCGGCAACGGTCTGGACTGGAACCTCGCTCACAAAACAAAGAGTGCAAAAAACGAAATCACAGCCCCCAGAATATTTTGTTACACCACCTTTGGTCAAGGTTGGGATAAGCCGATTTCAACGGCAGAAGAGGGCATAGCCTGGGTCAGGGAAAACGCTGCCAAGGGAGCGGATGGCATCAAATTTTTTGGGGCTCCCCCTACCATCTTTGCACCTGCATTGGCAGAAAACAAAAAACTGGGACTCAGATCTGCCTGCCACCATGCCCAACTCGAGGTGGCTCGTATGAATGTATTGGCATCTGCAAAGGCGGGACTCACTAGCATGGAACACTGGTATGGTCTGCCTGAAGCATTGTTTGAAGACAAAACCATCCAGGATTATCCACCTGATTACAATTACAACAACGAACAGCATCGCTTTGAAGAGGCCGGCAAGTTGTGGAAACAAGCCTGTCAGCCAGGCTCAGATAAATGGAATTCGGTTATGGATCAGCTGCTAGCCCTTGACTTTACACTAGATCCCACTTTTAATATTTACGAAGCCAACAGAGATCTGATGAGGGCTAGAAATGCTGAATGGCACAAGGACTTCACCCTCCCATCTCTTTGGAAATTTTATGCACCCAGCAGGGTCTCACACGGCTCTTATTGGTTTGAATGGGGTACCGAGCAGGAAGTAGCCTGGCGGCAAAACTACCAGCTATGGATGCGTTTTGTCAATGAATACAAGAATCGCGGGGGTAGAGTTACCGCAGGTTCAGATTCAGGCTTTATCTACCAGCTATATGGTTTTGGATATGTAAGGGAATTGGAGTTGCTGAGAGAGGCAGGTTTTCATCCGCTAGAAGTGATCAGGGCTGCTACCATCAAAGGGGCCGAAGCCCTGGGAGCGGATAAAGAAATAGGAAGCATAGAGGTAAATAAAAAAGCGGATATCATCATCATGAAAAAAAATCCGCTATCCAATTTAAAATACCTTTACGGTACCGGCACCCTTGTGCTGAATGATAAAAATGAAGAAGAGATGGCCGGTGGTGTCGATTTCACCATTAAAGATGGCATTGTCTATGATGCCAAAAAACTGCTGGAGGATGTCAAAAACATTGTTAAAAAAGCGAAAGAAGAATAATAAATATTGGGAAGGCACAACGTCCTTCCCAATCTCTTTTTTATTTATTTAAGTTGGGTAAACTGACAAATAAGTCCTCCCATTATCAAAAGGCTCACTGCCCAAAAACCCCAATGGAGCATGATGTATTTCCAGCTTCTCCTTTCAAATAAGGCATTGATGGCAACAACAGGCAATACAAAAAATACAGAAGCAATTAAACCATGAATGGAACCATGGCCGAAGGTTCTGAAATTATTGCCATACTTGTCCATGAAGCTCTTAAGGTCCATCATAACTCAGAACTTGCATCTCCAAAACCCGGTTCATTCATCACGATTGAATTGAGGTGAAATTGATGAATGACCATGGATTGAAGGAAAAAAGAAAGCATCAAAGAGTAGAAATAGGTAAGACCAAAAATCATGGCCATGTTGCCGGATTTTAGCCTTTCTTCGTCAACCCCGGATTCTTTGATCCAGATATTGGCCAAAGTCTTCGGATTGTAATAAACCGAACCCACCAAAAGGGGCACTAAAGCCGTCAGAAAAACGAGAACAATTGAATTCATGTGTAAAAGGTTTTGATTATTGAAAATCAAATATAAACAATTATCACATGTATCCTAAGCCGGTGGCTAGCTTACTATGGGGCTTTATTACTTTCCACGGCCCTGAATCAAGACCAAAACGGTGTAAATCATGATTTTAAAATCGAGCGAAAGGCTCATGTTTTCGATGTACAAGATGTCGAATTTAAGTCGCTGTATCATCTGTGGCAGGTTAGATGCATAACCATATTTTACCTGGCCCCAGGAGGTTATGCCGGGTCTCACCTTCAATAAATGTTTGTAGTGAGGAGCTTCTTGCATGATCAGATCTATGTAATACTGTCTTTCCGGCCTGGGACCAACCAAAGACATTTCGCCCCTGAGTACATTGATGAACTGTGGAATTTCATCCAACCTGTATTTACGCATAATTTTACCCCAGGGCGTCACTCTGTTGTCGTTTTCGTGTGAAAGCTGGGGACCTGTTTTTTCGGCATCCACAAACATGGATCTAAACTTCAGTATGTTGAATTTTTTGCCCTGGAGACCCACTCTCTCCTGGCGGTAGAAGATGGGACCGGGTGATGATGCTTTTATTTTGAGAATGATGTATAAAATAAATGGCGACAAGATCAATAAGGCTATGCTGCTGATTACAATATCCATAGCCCTCTTGACTACCCTCTCCCATTGGGGCATCAGGTCCTGCTCGATTTCGATCAGAACGGCGCCGTAAACATGGTTCATCTTCACAGATCCCAGCATAATATCATACATATCGGGAATCACTTTGATTAAAAGTCGGTCGCTATAATCAAATAAGGTATCAAAAAGTTGTTTGATTTTATTGTGCTCAGATGTTTCAACGGCCACAATCACTTCTTCCACGCCTTCCTTTTCAATGACCTCTGACAGATTGGCCATTTTCCCCTGTTTGGGCAGGTATTTTTCCAGATGGTTTTTTGAATTGCCGTTGGAATCAATAAATCCTACAAAGTTATGCCCAAGAGAATAGGGCTTACTGGTAATTTCCTCATATAAATCTACCGCATTTTTATCACCGCCAATAATCAGGGTATTGTAACTCACCTTGCCCGATTTTAGCCTCTTGCTGGCCCAGGTAAGGATCAACATTCGAAAAACAGCGGTGAAAGAAAAATGGATCACTACCAGTTTGATAAAAGAAGAAAAATAACCGTTTTGAGAGGTCGTGATGTCATCTGACAACACCGCAAAAAACAAGACCAACGATCCGATGACGGAGGTAACGAAGGTTCTTTTTAAAACATTGATCCTGGAGTAACGGTAGATATCCCTGTACTTATCCATTAAGTTGTAAAGCAGGAACCAAAATCCAGGTATCAACAACAAGCCTAAAATCAGCTTATCATCAGAGAAAATTTTCGATAAGGTAATACCCGGCCACTCAGCTTGTTTCCTTAGTATAAAAAACAAGGCCCACGCCAGCAAGGCCGACAGGATGTCGAAAAATTTGTAAATAATAAGTCCAGCAGCGGTGTTTTTTGCCATATCAGAAATGTACCATTTTTACATTATCAAAATATGCCTTGGCAAACTCTTTTTGTTTCTTTTCATACAGCACCCTAAACACCGGTCTGTAAGAAACAACACCCGGGCTGGAAATTTCATCCGTAAGGTTGATGTATGCCCTCTTCCAAACATCTGTGGGTGACAGTACTACTTTGTACTGCAATATTTCTGCACCAAAAGTATTGGTTTGGGTTCCAATGTAGATGGCTTCCTCCGACTTATAATCAAATTCAAGATATACGTTTCCACCTTTGTTATTGCTATTGTTGAAATAACTTTCATTGGTGAATTCAACATCGTCATTTTCTTTATCGACGATCACAACTCCGGCCTTGTTGCCAAAAGAATGGTCATCGCCGGTAATGGATAGCTTGGATTCTGTATTGCCGTCCAAATCAAAGGTCAGGAGGTGCAAAGAACTTTCAAACCCTTCAGTAAAATCGAAATAGGTTTCCTCTTTAAATTGATAATTGAGGTCCAGGGTATAACTTTTCCCTGACTCCATGTTTAAAGTGGTTTTTAATGGCACGTAAAAAGGATATTCCACAGAAATATTGCGATCCGCATTTTCTTTGATACCTGCATTTATTTGAATCGACATTTCCTTGCCGGTTGGAATTACCGGTACCTTGGCGGGTAATGGAAAAACACCCAATAATTGCCCATCCACAATGACCCAGGCATCCTGAATGCTGCTTACAGGTGCACCTTCATCGGGTCTTACGGTAATGGCAGGGTCTGAAAGCAGGAGATAGGCCGGTGTGTAACTATCATTGTCCGAAAAAGTACAGGCGGAAAAAAATAAAATGAAAGCAACTCCGAACCTGAGGATTGGCATATTTGGTTTTGGTTTGTTTAAATTGGAACGCAAAATACGCATACATAGTGTATGGAATATTTGAATTTTTTGTATTTATTATTTTAGAATATGTATTCAGCCGACAGTTTTACTTCATTTTTCTGACTATCAAAGATTTATAATTTCCCCAAAAAGCTAATTTTTAGATTCCCTCCGAAACTTCTTACATTGTTGTCACAAATGTTGAGGAATGAAATATTTTAGTCTGATCGTACTTTTTAGTTGCGTACTCACAAATACAGCAACTTCGCAGGAAAAAGGCAGGCAACCGGGCATCATCCCTTTGCCGCAGCAATTGCATTGGTTGGGATATACCATCCCTATGAAAAATATTAGCCTATCTGATCAAACTGCCTGGCCTGGATTAAAAGAAATGGTAGCCAACTTATTACCTCTTACAATAAACCATGCCATTGATGTTGAATACACCCTGGAAATTTCGGAAGAACCTACTCTTGGCGAGGAGGCATACAGCATAAACTTTAGTAACCGGTCAAGTTTGCTGAAGGCCGGAGATTACAATGGCGCTATATGGCATCCAAACCCTGAATCAGATGTCGACCCTTGAGGCAAATGATATGGTGCTATATGCTGCTACGGTTAGCGATGAGCCAAGGTTCCCCTACAGAGGAATGCACCTGGATGTAAGCAGGCATTTTTTTTCGGTTCAGCTCATCAAAGAATACCTCCGTATGATGGCGAGGTACAAAATGAACACCTTTCACTGGCACCTCACCGATGACCAGGGATGGAGAATAGAGATCAAAAAATATCCTAAGCTACAGGAAATCGCCGCCTGGAGAAACCAAACACTGAAAGGCCATGCAGGACAAAGAAAGAAGGAATTTATAAATCAAAAATATGGCGGTTACTATACCCAGGAAGAAATCAAAGATGTGGTACAATTTGCCAGCCAACTGGGTATAGAGGTGGTACCGGAAATAGAAATGCCCGGGCATGCCAGTGCCGCTGTTGCAGCCTACCCTGAATTGGGTTGTACAGGAAAACAAATAGAAGTTGTAGGAGAATGGGGCGTTTTTGACGATGTCTTTTGCCCCTCTGAGATCACATTTCAGTTTCTTCAGGATGTCATGGATGAGGTCATTCCCCTGTTTCCATCTCCCTACATTCACATAGGCGGAGATGAGTGTCCCAAAACCCAGTGGAAAAATAACCAGCTGTGTCAGGAACTCATTAAAAACAACCATTTGGGCGACGAACACGGCCTGCAAAGCTATTTTATCAAAAGAATGGAGAAGTATATTAATTCAAAGGGTAAAAAGATCATAGGTTGGGATGAAATTTTGGAAGGAGGTCTGGCACCCAATGCTACTGTCATGTCGTGGAGGGGAATAGAGGGAGGCCTGGCTGCCGCCAAACAAGGGCATGACGTAATTATGACCCCAACAGATTTTTGTTACCTTGATTACTACCAATCCAGAAATCCTAAAGAGCCACTGTCCATAGGTGGTTACCTGCCATTAGAAAAAGTGTATAGTTACAATCCCGTGCCAGCAGAATTAGAAGCAGGCTTGCACCACCACATCTTGGGTACCCAGGGAAATGTATGGACCGAATACCTCAGCACGCCTGAACGGGTATGGTATCAGGTACTTCCCAGAATGACGGCTATGGCAGAAGTGGGATGGTCAGCTAAAGTAAATAAAGACAAAGAAGATTATTTCCAACGCCTTCAAGACCAATATGTTTATTGGAAAGATAAAGGAATCCATGCCGCTGATAAAAGGAAAGAACTATCCTACAATATTGCCTCCGGAAGTGGAAAGGGAGTAACCCTAAAAATTATCCCTACCGGGGGGTATCAACCCATTTTAATCTCGAGAAACGGAGGGAAGGCCGCCATTGAGACAATGCCCATCACCATCGATACTAGTGTTGTATTAGAAGCATCAGTAGAGGGAGCAGAAGCAGCCGACCACAAAACATTTGAGTTTGAGTACCACAAAGCCGCCGGACAAAACATCACCTTAAAATTCCCGCCCAATGACCGGTACAAGGCATTTGGACCAGGCACCCTGGTAGATGGACTCAGTGGCAATATCCAGAGTCACCATGAAGACTGGTTGGGTTTTGCGATGGCTGAAATTGAAATAGGACTTTCGCTCAACAAAACCGAAACCGTAGACACCCTTGCCCTCTCTTTTTACCACAGTCCGGATCAATGGATCTACGCGCCAGCTCCTGAAAAAATTGGATTTAGCAATGGCCAGGTTCGGATACATCCAACCTTGGTTGAACGGTCACAAAAAGGAAACCAACACACCTATCTTTACACCATTGAAGCCAGGCAGATCAAACAAATGAACATAACTATCGATAACAAAACAACCATCCCAAAAGACCATGCCGGAGAGGGAAATCTACCCTGGGTTTTTATGGATGAAATTCGCCTAAAATAACACAAAAAATAAAATATCCCTTCAAAACAGATCAAATAACTATTTTTACCCAAACAACAAAACCATGCACTTAACCAACAGCGACTGGCTCATTATTGTCCTTTTTTTCATCATTACCCTGATCATTGGACTTTCAGTAGTGAAAAATCCGGACAGAATAGTGAAGAGTTTTTTCTATCCGGCCGAAAAAATGCCATGGTGGCTTTTGGTATTTCAATGGTGGCAACCACCTTTTCTGCAGACACACCCAACCTTGTCACAGACATTGTACGTGTCAATGGAGTGGCGGGCAACTGGGCCTGGTGGGCTTTTTTTGCTGACCGGCATGCTGACCGTTTTTGTGTACGCACGATTATGGCGGCGATCAGAAATCACTACCGACCTGGAATTTTATGAAATGAGGTATAGTGGAGCAGAAGCCAGAATTTTAAGAGCTTTCAGGGCTTTTTACCTGGGTGTGGTTTTTAATGTGCTCATCATGGGTACCGTTATGTTGGCCGGAATAAAGATTGCAGGTATTTTATTAGGCTTGAGTGCCATAGAAACGGTACTGATCGTATCTGTTATCACAGTCATTTACTCTTCTTTCGGCGGCTTAAGAGGGGTACTTTACACTGATTTTTTCCAGTTTATCATAGCCATGATCGGTATGGTGTGGGCGTGTATTTACATTGTCAACATGCCGGAGATTGGTGGACTGACCAAGCTGCTTTCGCATGAAGTAGTGAAAAGTAAAATGGACTTCATTCCCTCCTTCGACAATAAAGACATGTTGATAAGTTTGTTTATCATTCCCATTGCCGTACAGTGGTGGAGCACGTGGTATCCGGGTGCAGAGCCAGGAGGTGGAGGTTACGTGGCCCAACGAATGCTGTCTGCCAAAGATGAAACCAATGCGGTAACGGCTACCCTGCTATTCAACATTGCCCATTATGCGCTCAGACCCTGGCCATGGATTTTGATTGCCCTGGCATCCTTAGTTGTATTTCCCAATGTGAGTGATATTGCTGCCAAATTCCCTGGCCTCGACCCGCAATTTATAAAAGATGATCTTGCTTTTCCAGCCATGTTATCCTTTCTGCCTTCAGGTCTTTTGGGCATGGTCATTGCAGCTTTGATAGCGGCTTTGATGAGTACCCTGAGTACCCATTTAAATTGGGGAAGCTCCTATATAGTAAACGATTTGTATCATCGCTTTTACAGACCCAATGCAGAACAAAAAACCCTGGTAAGAGTGGGCCAGCTTTCAACGGTGGTGCTTATGTTTTTAGGCGCAGGAGCTGCACTAATGATGGAAAATGCCAAACAAAGTTTTGACATCATTTTACAAATTGGAGCGGGAACCGGCCTCCTCTTTATCTTAAGATGGTTTTGGTGGAGGGTCAATGCAGTTAGTGAAATTACCGCTATGGTTGTTTCATTCTTAGTTGCCCTTGTCTTGCAGCTGGACTTTGCATCAGACCTGGTATTTTACGAAAAACTGTTGATCAGTGTAGTTGTGACCAATGTATGTTGGATTTTGGTAGCCTTGTATTCAAAACCTACCCAGGAATCTGTTTTGATTTCCTTTGTAGCGAAGATCAGGCCAATGGGTCAAGGCTGGGCACCCATCATAGAAAAAGCCATGCAAACAGGGGCTTTGACAAGTCAACAAATGGGAACTGGAAAACTGGCCCATCAAATTTTAGCCATGATTGTAGGATGTTTTATGATCTATGGACTCCTCTTTGGACTGGGCTATTTGTTGTACGGACAGATGATGGCTGCACTGATCTGCCTTGGAGTCTTTTTCATATCCGCCTTTTTGATCTGGAAACTATGGAATACCATTAAAAACTAAAGCAGCCAAACAATAAAAAAGGGGAAGATTTACTTCCCCTTTTTTATTTTAGTTTTTACCTTTTCTTACTGTGGTAGAACGTCCCTGCATTTTACCGTTCTTTTTGACGGTGGTCGTTTTTCGGGTTGTAGTATTACCCCTTGGCCCGGTGTGGGTGGTTTTGGTTCTGGTCACTCTATAGTTTCCTACTTTGGCAGAATGCCTTGTTTTGACCGTTACCGATGTGGTGCGATGAGGTCTGTAGACCGCGCGGGCATGGATGGTTCTGTGCGTGTGTACTACAGCATAGTGTCTGTGAAACCCTACATGAAAAGGATGAAATACCCTCCATCCAAGGGGTCTCCAAGGCCTCCAACCAACTGGGTAAACCCTCCAGCGGAACGGACTCACCCATGGGCGATAAACCGGAGCATATACAAATCTGACTGATGGCCAGACCCAAACATTGACAAAGACAGCGAGGTGGTCATCTACTTGTACAGAGGGTCCACGTCCGCTTGACTTTTCTTCAGGCTGCTCTGTGGGCTCTACAATGACCTCTTCTCCATAAATATCTTCATCGCCAATAATTTGAAGCATGGCTTCCTCTTTACCGGTCTTTTCAATCTCGATGGTGGCAATGTCCTGAACGTCTTTATCACCCAAGGTGGCCTGGAGGATAAAAACATGGACATCTCCTTCCATCTTATCTTCAACCCTGATGTAGTCAATGTCGCCATCTTCGTTGAGGTCGAGATTATTGACATGGTTGTTTTCATTGTTGAGTGCTGTTTCAAAAGCTTCCGGTGAAGCGGCTTCCTTAAAAAGCTGCAGCGCCCCCTGAAGGCTGAATTGATCACCAGGTAAGCCGGTAGAATCGATGCCGGAGCTGCCCTGGGCCAGTAATCCTGTAGAAAGTATTACCAGTGCAGTGAAAGTTAAAATAGGTGTTTTCATATTGCAAATTTGATTTTCAAAATAATGATGGTTTGACCAGAGCATAGAACAATCGTTTAACGGTCAAAATTTAAAGAAAAGTTAAAACCGTTAATGGCTGTCGTCCAATGCATCAATCACATCCAGGATATTGGCATAAACCGGATGGCAATCTTGTCTGAAAGTTTCAATGGTCAGCCAAACAGCCTGTTCAATGTCTTCAGATGTTTGTGGGATGAGGTCTTGTTTTTGGAGACCATCAAATACCAATGCGATTTTTTGATGATTCGTTTGCCCAGCCGGTTGCGAAAAGTATGTTTGGTCACCGCCAGCTTTTCCACTATTTCAACCTCTTTCAAACCCGTTTCTTCAATGACTTCTCTGATAGCGGCTTCTTTTTTAGTTTCTCCTTCCTCGATCTTGCCCTTTGGCAGGTCCCAGAATCCTCTTCTGAAAATAAAAAGATATTCGCCCAGCTCATTGCGTATCAAGCCACCACCTGCTTCATTGACTTCAAAAATCGACAAAAAGTCCTTTTTCAGTTCCCTGAAATTTTCATAATGGATGATGAGGGATTTGATTTTTGGGGCTTTTTCACACAGATCGATATAGTTGAAAAGGTGTTTCACCTTGCCCAGATATAAGGCCACCATGGTATCATCATGGGCCGGATAGTGATGAAGGTCGGCACTGTCTATGAGCAATACTTTGACCTCATTGATGTAAATTTTGTAACTTTGTAGATGACTCATTGAAACTAAAACTATGGATACTAGTCAATTATTATGTGAAAAATTATTACAAATTAACGCAATTAAACTCAGCCCCCAAAGTCCGTTTATATGGGCCAGTGGTATCAAGTCTCCTATCTATTGTGACAACAGGATAAGTCTATCCTATCCTGAGGTGCGCAATCTCGTTAAAAAGGGCCTGGCAGAGTTGAGTGAAAAATTCACTGCTTTTGATGCCATAGCAGGCGTTGCCACTGCCGGAATTGCCCATGGAGCACTTCTGGCTGATGTTTTGGATCTCCCCTTTGCCTATGTTAGGGCAGAAGCAAAATCCCATGGCAGAAAAAATAAAATTGAAGGTGATCTCAACAGATTTGACAACATCCTGGTTGTCGAGGACCTGATTTCTACCGGTGGCAGTTCCCTGCAGGCGGTTGATGTACTCAAGGAAGAAGGCAAAAATGTAGTGGGTGTACTGGCCATTTTTGACTATGGCTTTGATTTGGCCCGCCAAAATTTTGCAAGCCACGGCGCCGATTATAAGACCATCACCAACTATGATACCTTGATTCAGGTGGCAAAAAACAAACAGTATATTCAGGAATCTGATGTAAGAATGCTCATTGAATGGCGGGTAGATCCACAGAACTGGGGCTAAGGCAAGTTGCTTTTAACCCAATAAAAAATCAAAAAACCGATATTTTCCAAATTAAATTTGGCACAATAAACCGCTGATTTTGTTCATATTGCAAAATATTATTGGTCAAACGACCAAAAAAACCGATATTTGCGCAAATTTTCCAAAAGCATGACTTTTTTCAACAAAAAATCTGAAACCTTTCTATACGAGTATCTCAACAATACTTCTCCAACCGGCTTTGAATGGGAGGGGCAAAAAATATGGCTGCGCTACCTAAAACCCTATATCGACGAGTGGCATTTGGACAACTACGGTACCGCCTATGCAGTGATCAATCCTGGTAAAAAATACAAGGTAGTAATTGAAGGTCATGCCGATGAAATATCATGGTTTGTCAACTACATTTCCGACAAAGGATTCATCTCAGTCATCAGAAATGGGGGAAGTGATCATTTGATTGCTCCATCCATGAGGGTTACCATCCATACAGACAAGGGTCCGGTAAAAGGAGTTTTTGGTTGGCCTGCCATTCATACCAGAAATGGAAAAGAGGCGGATATTACACCCAACATGGACAATATCTTTATCGATGTAGGTGCGGCAGATAAAAAAGAAGTGGAAGCCATGGGCATCCATCCCGGCTGTGTCATCACCTTTGATGACGGGCTTACCATGATCAACAATACCTATTATACCGGAAGAGCGCTCGACAACAGGATGGGCGGATTTTGCATTGCAGAGGTTGCCAGATTGTTGAAAGAAAACAAAAAAAAGTTGCCTTACACCCTTTACATTGTCAATTCGGTTCAGGAAGAAATTGGACTAAGAGGGGCAGAAATGATTGCCAATACCATTCAGCCGGATGTTGCCATTGTCACCGATGTTTGTCATGACACCAACACCCCACTGGTTACCACCCGCAAAGAAGGTGATCTAGCTTGCGGCAAGGGTCCTGTTTTGACCTTTGCACCTGCAGTCCACAACAAGCTGTTGCGCCAGGTAAGAGAAGTGGCCGATGCCAAAAAGATACCGGTTCAATTATCGGCATCCAGCAGGAGCACGGGTACAGATACCGATGCCTTTGCCTATACCGGCGGTGGTATACCCTCGGTGTTGATCTCCTGCCACTGCGCTATATATACACCACTGTGGAAATGGCACACAAAGAAGACATTACCAATGTAATCAAGTTGATTTATGAATCTTTGCTCAGCATCAAAGCGGGACAGAGTTTTAAATACTTCGACAAGATTTAAAGATCAAGAGCCTGTTGAGCTGATCAGGATCTAACATCAATCAGCTTGAGCATACAAAACTAAAGATAAATGACAGAAATATCAGCCAGGTACAGTCCATCAGAGATAGAAGCCAAATGGTACCAACACTGGATGGACCAAAAATATTTTGCCAGCAAGCCCGATCACCGGGAGGCATTTAGCATTGTAATTCCTCCGCCCAATGTCACCGGTGTTTTACACATGGGACACATGCTCAACAATACCATTCAGGATGTATTGATCAGAAAGGCAAGAATGCAGGGAAAAAATGCATGTTGGGTGCCCGGTACTGACCACGCCTCTATTGCTACAGAGGCCAAGGTGGTAAAAATGTTGCGGGATAGAGGAATCAAAAAGTCTGACCTCAGCCGAGATGAATTTCTTGCCTATGCTTGGGAATGGAAAGAGGAGTATGGAGGTATCATCCTTCAGCAATTGCAAAAACTGGGAGCATCGTGTGACTGGGACCGAACCGCCTTCACCATGGATGAGGTAAGGTCTGATGCGGTGTATAAAATATTTGTTGACCTCTATCAAAAAGGAAAGCTCTACCGCAGGAAACGAATGGTCAACTGGGATCCGGAGGCCAAGACCGTACTTTCCAACGAAGAGGTAATTTATGGTCTGGAAAACTCCCGTTTGTTTCATGTCAAATACCAGATAGAAGGCAGTAATGATTATATCGTAATTGCCACCACCAGGCCAGAGACCATACCTGGAGACACCGGAGTAGCGGTCCACCCTGATGACGAACGATATCGCCACCTGGTTGGTAAAAAGGTAATTGTACCCCTTATAGGACGGGTAGTGCCGGTGATATTTGATGAATACGTAGCCATGGATTTTGGGACCGGAGCGCTTAAGGTAACTCCTGCGCACGATGTCAATGACTTCGATCTGGGGGCCAAACATGGCCTGGCCACTGTCGATGTATTTAATGATGACGGCACTATGAGTGCAGAAGCTGAGTGTTTATCAGGTGAAGACAGATTTGTGGTGCGTAAAAAATTTGCTGCCGATTTGGAAGCAGCTGGTTTTATAGAAAAAATTGAAGATTACAAAAACAATGTAGGCAGATCAGAACGTACCAATGCGGTAGTGGAACCTCGATTGTCATTGCAATGGTATGTTGACATGAAAGCTTTGGCAGGTCCGGCCTTGCAGGCAGTAGAAAGTGATGAAATAGAGTTTTTTCCCAAAAATCAAAAAAACCTCTACAGACACTGGATGGAAAACATCCGTGACTGGTGTATTTCAAGACAGCTATGGTGGGGTCATAGAGTACCTGCGTGGTATTACAACGACGAAACCTTTGTGGCAGAAACCGAGGCAGAAGCATTGGAACAGGCAAGAGAAAGGACCGGGAATGCAGCCTTACAGGCATCAGACCTCAGACAAGATGAAGATGTACTGGATACATGGTTTTCAAGTTGGCTTTGGCCCATATCTGTTTTTAATGGCTTTCATGACAAAGATGAACTCAATTACTACTACCCTACCAATGTACTGGTTACCGGTTGGGACATCATCTTTTTGTGGGTAGCACGTATGGCAATGGCCGGCTATGAGTGGACCGGCAAAAAACCTTTTGACCATGTTTACTTTACCGGTATGGTGAGAGACAAACAAAGGAGAAAGATGAGCAAACAGCTGGGCAACTCGCCGGATGCCCTCAAATTGATTGAAGACTTTGGGGCAGATGGTGTTAGATTCGGCATGCTAAGTTGCTCACCTGCAGGTGGAGACTTGTTGTTTGATGAAAAATTGGTTGAACAAGGCAGAAACTTTTGCAACAAGCTGTGGAACGCCATGCGACTTATCAAGGGCTGGGAGGCTGATGGAGACCTTGCAATGAGTGATATGGAAATACTAGCCATTTTATGGTTGGAAGCCAAATTCAACAGTGTGGTAAAAGAAGTGGAAGAAAACTTTACCGCTTACCGTTTGTCGGAAGCCCTGATGACCATCTATTCGTTTATATGGGATGACTTCTGTTCGTGGTATCTTGAAATGATCAAGCCCGGTCAGGACGAAAAAATAGCAGCTGCCACCCTTTCCAAAACCATAGAATTGTTCTCTTCCATCTGTAGTTTGTTGCATCCTTACATGCCTTTCATTACAGAAGAAATCTGGCATCAACTCAATGATGGTCAGAAAGGGGATTGTATCTTGTGATTTTCCTGCCAGGGAGGATATCAATACTGAAGTACTGGAAGCAGTAGAACATGGGAAAAAATTAATAACACAGGTAAGAGAACTGAGGAGCAAAATGGAATAAAATCCAAAGACAGCTTGCCTTTAACGGGTAAAAAACGGCCAAGACCACCGCTCATTTCGCACAAGCAGGCTACGTAGACATTTGCTGCAAGATGGCCAATTTGTCGCTTTTTGAATTGTCTGAAGATGAAAATGTTTCTGGTATCAGCTTTATCACAGACGCAGAAAATTATACTGCCGGAGTTGACATTGCCATTGATATTGACAAAGAAATTGATGAAAAACAAAAAGAGCTCAAACATCAACAGGGCTTTGTTACTTCTATCGAGAAAAAGCTGGAAAACGAAAAATTTGTAAGTGGCGCTCCTGCAGAAGTCATAGACAGAGAAAAGAAAAAACTGAATGATGGCAAGGACAGGATTCAGCTCCTGATCAATGAAAGTGGCAAGCTGGAAGCAATGAAATACATGTTCCAAAACAGATAAAAAAGCCCCAATTTTATATTGCGGGGCTTTTTTTTGCCTATGATTGACCTCTGACCAATTCATGACAGATATCACCCTATTCTACTATTTGTATTTGGTCTAATTAATAGTAAATTAGCATCTCAATCAATTCACCTCATATTCAATCAGGATGGGTCAAAAAGGATTATCGTCTGAAATTTTGCAAGACTATGGTGCACAAATCAAATTCTATTCGAAGGGGGATATTGTTTTCAAAGAAGACACCATTCCGAGATATTTTCATCAAATAGATACTGGATGCTTAAAAATGATTAGTCATGGCGAGGATGGCAGAACATTTACCCAGGGGATATTTACAGATGGCCAGTGTTTTGGAGAACCTCCGCTTGTGATCAATGCGCTCTCCCCTGCTACTGCACATGTCATAACAGATAGTCAAATCATTAGGTTGACGAAAGATTCATTTGAAAAAATGCTGCTTGAAAATAGCTCTATGTGTCATCAGTTGAATTTACTCCTTGCAAACCGAGCTTATGAGAAAACCAAAACAAACATGATGCTCACTGGCCAGGCACCTGAAATTAGAATAGGATTTATTCTAGATAAATTCAAAGCCAATATGGAATGTTTAGAAAATCAAAAAAACCAAATATGCCTGACCCGTCAAGAAATAGCAGATTTTACAGGTCTAAGAGTCGAAACTGTCATTAGGACTCTTAAGAGGATGGAAACAGAGAATAAAATTGAAATTCGGAACCGCAAACTTTATTACTAAATTCATGAAACCTGAAATTATATCAACCTTTTACCAAAAATATAGCAAGATAGCCCTGATCAATCTAAGCGTTGTAGCCCTTATTGGAGTGATCATGCGTTACAAGATTGGATTTGACTTTCCCTTTTTTGACCAAAAGCACCTACAACACGCACATTCTCATTTTGCCTTTGGCGGATGGGTAACTTGGGGCTCTATCTTTTCATCAGTCATTATTTAGAAGAGAGTGGCATCCATTCAAAAGCTTTAAAAAATTGATTCACATCCAGCTTTTGCTTAGCTGTGGCATGCTGATTTCTTTCGCAACCAGTGGTTATAACTTGCTCTCAATAGTACTCTCTACAGCTAGTGTCCTAGTTTCTTATACCTATTTGTATTTATTTACAGGACACCGAAAAATGATAAACCCAGAGGTACCAGGTTATAAGTGGTATCTCATGGCACTAATATTTCAGGCGATCTCGTCCGTTGGTACTTTTGTGTTGGCATATATGATGGCTACTCATTCTTTCCATCAACACACCTATCTGGCCTCGGTTTACTTTTTTTTACACTTTCAATACAATGGCTGGTTCCTGTTTGGTATTATAGGATCAACATTATATTTCTTTTACTCACAATTTAAGGTAACGGTCTCTGACCATCGTGCATTTTTACTCCTGAGTATAAGTGTGTTTCCAGCATTTGGTTTGTCCATTTTGTGGATGGATTTACCAGCCTACTTATATCTCACTGTAATTGCATTTGTTATTTTGCAAAGCATAGGAATTATTCTATTACTACTTTCATTCTGGAATCTAAAGCCTATCATTTTACCAAAGTTACCACCTATCGTAAAATGGGGAAGTATTTTTGGTGGTAGTGCTTATGGAATCAAATTCGCTATGCAATTGGCTTCTGTTATACCAGCTCTGAGTCACTTGGCATTTGGATTCAGGCCAGTAGTTATAGCCTACCTCCACCTTGTCTTATTGGCTGCCACATCAGTTATACTTCTTACCCTGCTTTTAGGACAAAATTGGTTAAAAAACAATCAATGGACAATCAGCGGATTTGCCGTTTTACTCCTGGGCATCTTTCTAAACGAGGCAGGCTTAGGTGCTCAGGGCATAGCATCATTTGATTACATCGTTATTCCAGGCATTAATCTTTATCTATTTGCTGTTTCTTGCCTCATATTGCTATCATTGATTATCATTAATCTGGCCCAGTATATCAAAACACAATCTAAATCATAGCTAATATTGACCCTACTCATTTTATGACTCTACGCATATTTCAGGTTTTTAACATTGTGTTTATTTGAAGTGAAAATAGCAGCATAGTGCTGTTACCATTTTTCCAATTTAAAACCTACTACAATGAAGTATTTCATTTTTTCTTTGATGTTACTCTTTTTCATTCCTGTGGAAATAACAATGCTAGTGCCCCCGCAGAACCGAGTGCAGAAGCTCAACCTATGACTGGACAATCTGGGGTAAAAGATGATGTTTCAAATCCCAACATTGTGCAAGTTGCTGTTAAAAGTAAAGATCACAGTACCTTGGTTACTGCTGTCCAAGCAGCGGGCTTAGTAGATGCATTGAGCAATGCAGGACCCTTCACCGTGTTTGCTCCAACAAATGCTGCTTTTGAAAAATTGCCAGCAGGGACCGTTGAAGGTTTATTAAAACCAGATAAAAAAGATGCATTGACAGATATTTTGGGCTATCATACCTATGTGGGTGTACTCAAAGCCGAATACCTCAGGATGGCCAAAAATTTGAACAAGTTGCAGGTGGTCATGTAACAATTGGTAAAAAGGATGGAAAAATTACGGTAAACGGATCTGAAATAGTGGCTTCCATTCCCACCTCAAATGGGATTATTCACGTCATCAACGATGTGCTTTTGCCTCCTTCTAAATAATATGATGTGTATAAAAGCCCCGTTCACTCAAATGGGGCTTTTTTATTATAAATCCTTTTTTCTAAATCGAGACCGGAAATCAAGAGTGGAGTTGCAGCCCATAAAACCAAAAGAAACATAGTTATCAATTCTCCACTTCTTGACCCAAAAGTCTCTAAACAATGCACCAGTAAAAACCCATTAAAGCGGATACATCCAATCTAAGAGAATCATAATTCGAGCCAAATCAATAGGACTGAGAGAAGTAAGGCCAATCATCGTCTTCTCAATCGGATAGTCAGAAAACTGAAACATTAAAAGCAACATTAATCCATCAAATAAGACAGCAAAAAACAACCATACCAGAATGGCCAATCCAATACCTCTGGCCTTATCTCGAGTCATTACAGTCACCAACATCGCCAGCGAAACAAAAACAAAGTAATGAGTAATCCCTGTAGTTATCAGGATCAAACTCATTCCAATTTCAGCGAAAAAAAAGCAAAGGCAGACCAGCTCCAATCATAAAAGCAGCAGCAAGTGCCAGTGACAAACCTGTATAAAAACCCAGCCAAATGTCTTTTCGTTTGAGAGGTTGGCTAACCAAAAGCTCGATAAATTCAGCGGAATTATATAAATAGATAGTTGAAAAAATTACAGAAAAGAGTGGAACCAATAATAAAACTACATTGGTAAGGGATAAAACACCCTTTGCACTGTTATCTTCAAGACTAAACAGACTCCAAGACAAAACAGCCAATATTATCGCGTAAGCCAATACCAATCTGTTTTTAATAATATCTAAGATTACATATTTTAATATTCTAATCATGAGTTCACGGTTTTAGCCAATAAGGTAACAATCGCCTTTGAAATCTTTGACTCCTTGGTTTCCGCTAACAAGGCTTCTACCGACTTGTGAAACAAAATTCTGCCCTCCTGCATAAAAATAATTTGAGAAACAAGATCATCTAACTCACTTAAGATATGACTGGTAATTAAAACCAATTTGCCATTAATTACTTCCTGTGATATTTTTAGCTTCAAAGTTTCTGAAGACAATGGGTCTAGGCCGGCGGTTGGTTCATCCAGTACTAAAACAGGTGGGTTAAAAAGAAAGGCTAAAGCTGCACTCACTTTTTGAATCGTGCCTCCTGACAAAGTAGCCATTTTTTTGGATTGCAGTGTTCTTAATCCAAAACTATCTATCAAGTATTCATCATAAATAGGTTGATCAGGTCTAAGATGTCTTACCATGTCAATGAGTTGACCTATAGTAAGATTGCCCGGATATTTACCAATTTGAGGCATATAGCCTAATCCAGCGCGGTGTAGGTGTTGATGGATGATTTCAGCCCCATTGACGTGAATACTTCCCTCATCAGGAATGACCATGCCCAACAGGCTTTTTATCAAGGTCGTTTTGCCGCATCCATTGGGGCCGATTAGTGCAATACAATGGCCAGAAGCCATGTCAAGATTGACATTTTTTAAGACCTCCAGGCTTCCAAATCGTTTAGAAACATTCTCAAATTGAATCATAAATAAACTGGTTTCATCCTGGGTTTTTCATCAATAAAATTATCAGGTGTGATGCTGGGCATGACTTTTTCTGTTCTATCCATAAGCATTACAATAAAACTCCTGTACAACATCATAGCAGATGGATTGTTTTCTGCTATTTTAGAATACAAACTTAAAGGATGGAAGGGTATATCTCCAAAACCGTCTTTATTTAAATCATATCCTTCATATTTTTGCCAATAATTATTTTCAAATGTGTTGAGTACTAAATCTCCATTGGTGCTAACATCAAAGGTATTACCTTTAAAGTCATTCTGTAAAATCCTATTATCCATACAACTAGCTTGGATTTTCATGCCCCATCCATTGTCATTAAAAGTATTTTCAACAATATCTGCCCTGCTAACTCCTTCCAGGTAAATACCTGCAGTATTTTTGTTGAAATAGTTGTTAAGAATATAGCAATCTGAAATTTCTTTTAATAGCAACCCATAGGATGCATCACCCCAGTTTTCTATAAAATGATTATTAATCATAATCACCCTTTTCGTAAACATAACCGCAACGCCTGATCCGTTTTCCCTGAACACATTTGAAATGTAGGCATCGTCATTCGAAAACATGAAGTGAAGCCCATATCTTATGTTGTTGTGTGACCTATTTCGCCAGATAACAGAATGAGTTACAAACTCAAAATATATACCATCTCTGTGTCCACTTATTTCATTTCCAATAATTTGCAAACTATCGCTCTTCCAGCAATGAATACCATTTCCAATCATCTGTTCATCCTTGCCGTACGCTCGAATCTTGTTGCCGCTTATATGACATTTTTTACTGTATTGGAGGTAGATGCCAAAAAAATTATCCTCTAGCCTATTCCCAATAATACGAACATGGGAGGCATCATAAACTTTGATGGCAGCAGGATCATCCAGGGATGCATAATTAGACCCCATAACGACCAGTCCGCTGATCAAAACATGACTTGCCTTAACAGATAAAATCTCAACTTTTTTTTCGCCATCCAGTACTGGCCAGCCAATACCAATTAAAGATATCGGCTTATCGATGATTAAATTCCCTTCACTGTATTGGCCAGAATGAATCAAAATTGTGTCTCCTGCACTTGCAGCTTTAAAGGCAAGCGATAATTTTTGAAAGGTAAAATTTTTACCAACATTTAAAGTCCTGGCACTAAGAAAATATGAGAAACTTATGCAAAAAATTATTGAATATAACCGCATACTATTGAGCAAAATAATACCCTGTCAATTTGTATGCCCTTCCATACTTCATTGTATTCTTGTAGTTGTTTTTCATCTCTGAATGCTGCAATATTTCCACGCATTGGGCTTTGTATGGCGTCTCCTTGCACGAAAACCAATGAATCCAGAGGAGTCAGGTGCCCAGGATCCGCATAATCACAAATATATACTTCTGCTTTTGGATCTGCAACTAAATCTGACACATAGGCTTGGAGACACAAAACATCATCAAATTTGTATACCCTACCTTTGCCCGTAATCAATTCTGCCGCAAAACGAGTATCAGCAATGTTCATTTTACAATGGTGACAAAGATCCTTATGAACTTCGATGGGTTCAGGCCCAGATGGACCGCAAGCGCCAAATAAAAGAGAAATCACCATAAAAACTGTTACTTTAGCCACTGTACCAGAAGGAAATTTAT
Source organism: Saprospiraceae bacterium (assembly GCA_016717655.1). Classification (GTDB taxonomy): domain Bacteria; phylum Bacteroidota; class Bacteroidia; order Chitinophagales; family Saprospiraceae; genus JADKBO01. The sequence goes on along the minus strand of JADKFC010000006.1, from coordinate 263,436 downwards.
TTTTCTTAAATTCTAGGTAAGAAGCAACCACCATTAACAAGCCCGCCAAAATAAACAACCAGCCACCAATATCGGGAATCGAATATGCACCAAAATTCAATAACTGTTTAAATCCGATAAGCGGAGGCTGATAAGCCATTCCAGGTACAACAATGGCTGCATTGGGATCTAAGTTATGCCCATATTCATATTCCCAACTCCAAAAATCGTACATCGCCAAGATACCAAATAAAACAAACAAGCCCAACAAAGTGAAAACCCATTTTTTATTACCTCTCAATCCTGTGATAATTGATAAGAGCGCAAAAAAACCGATGATATAAGGCAGGACAGTAAATTCTATGAATTCTTCGGCATGCAGCGTCTTCATGCCAATATAGTGGTTGAGGCCATTAACGATCTCAACATCGCCACCCAGTTTATTGGCATGAATTAATAATCGCAATCCTTCAGGGTACTGGGGCGCATCCAAATCTATTCGCCAGATGGGAACAAAAATGGAGATACAAAGTGATAACCCTGCTAAAATTAAGGAAATAACTGAATAGGTTGATAATCGTGCATTCATAATATAAGATTTATAAAAAAGGGGACGCTCCTAGCAATCCCCCCCTATATTGTATTAAAATAAGTACTTGTTCACCTTTTCGAACTCAAAGTTCACTTTTTTAAATTTAACATTCAACTAAAATAAAATTACTTGTTTGGACATTTTTCCAAATTTTATTTGGTTGGCTGCGTGCTATTGCCACCCAAGGTAAAGCTGAGAGGTACTTTACTTGATGCAGGTGACACCCTAATATATCCTTGCATTTCCTGGTGCAGGGCACTACAAAAGTCTGTACAATACATTGGAAATATACCCACTCTATCGGGTTGCCATTTAAGGGTAGTCGTTTCACCCGGCATGATTAGCAATTCTGCATTATTGGCTCCTTTGACACCAAATCCATGAGGCACATCCCAATCTTGCTCAAGATTGGTTACGTGAAAATAGACTTCGTCTCCCAATCTGACTCCTTCAATATTGTCAGGAGAAAAGTGAGACCTTACGGCAGTCATGTATACGTGTACTTTATTACCCTCTCTGACCACTTTACTTTCCCCTTCTCCCTTGGCTGCCCTTGGGTGCTTGTTATCATCAATTTTAAATAATTTTACCTGGCCATTGTTCCTAATCAGATCAGCCGGTGCAGCCTGGGCATAGTGAGGTTCGCCAATGGTAGGAAAATCAAGGATGAGTTGCATCTTATCACCACTGATATCATACAGTTGGGCACTTTGCGACAATTCCGGACCTGTTGGCGGTATCTGTCTTTTGTAATTTTATTATACGCAATCAGATATTTTCCAAAAGGTTTCTTTGAATCACCACCAGGCACACAAAGGTGACCTACGGAATAATAGGTAGGTACCCTATCCAATACTTTTAAGTCTTTGATATTCCATTTTACCACTTCAGAAGAAACAAAGAAAGAGGTATAGGCATTTCCTTTGCCATCAAACTCTGTGTGCAGAGGACCAAGACCCGGTTTTTTTACTTCTCCGTAAAGTGCAGCTTCATATTTCACCACATTAATGCCATCGTATTCGCCCTCAAAACTTTTTTCAGCTATGGCTTTCTGAAGTTTATCAAAAGAAAAAACAGGAATTAGAGCCGCTAATTTTCCACTTCCTATGATGTATTCTCCGCTTGGATCCACATCACAACCATGTGGAGATTTTGGACAAGGAATCATATAACATAAATCTTTGAGCTCTTTTGCATTCAGTACTGTCACTTCATTTTTAATGGTGTGAGTGGCAGAATGGGTTTCATCACTGTATACATTGTGTGCATATCTTACAGGTACCTTTTTACCCTTACCGGCTTTAAGGTATTCTTCTGCCTTTTTCCAGTTTACCGCCATAATAAAGTCTTTGTCCTTTTGTGATGCATTGACTTCCAACAAGGTATTAGCCTGTTCGGTATTGTAGCAAGAGAAAAAGAACCAACCGTGCGATTTTCCTTTTCCGGCGTGACTCAAGTCAAAATTGACACCGGGGCACTGAATTTGAAGGATAGATCCATGGCCCCTGAAGTCTTATCAACCGAGATAAAACTCAAGTGACCCTTAAAATTTTCTTTGTAAGAAGAAATTGGAACATCCCCATTGACATTGTCAGCAGGCACAGAAAATCGGGTTCCGGCAACTACGTATTCAGTATTTTCAGTGATGAACGGTGATGAGTGGTTACCACCACTATTCGGAAGCTCTATAATTTCTGCTGTTCGAAATGTTTTTAGATCTATTCTGGCTACTCTAGGTGTATTATTGGCATTTCCGAATACCCACCTTCCATCTACTTCTCCGTTGGTTTGTGAAAGTTCCGGGTGGTGCAAATCATCCCAAGGAACAAAGCCATGAGAAGTCATCAACATTGGTTTTGTTTCTTCACTATCTCCCCATCCTTTTTCGGGATCAACTGAAAAAACGGGAATAACCCTTAAAAGTCGACCGCTAGGTAGACCATAAGCACTCATCTGGCCGCTGAATCCTCCACTTACAAAATTGTAGAATTCATCGTACTTTCCAGGTGCAACATAAGTCTTTGCAGCTGCATCACCGCTTACTGCTGTACCTGCATTCTTGGGTTTACAAGAATAAAACATTGTGAGACAAGCTATAACGGCTCCTCCCATCCAAAGATTAATTTTCATGATTGTAGTTTTTATTGGAATTATAAAGATCGATTCAATTATTTTGCACTGTCATTCTGTCTCATATATTCAAGTACATGACGGGCTTCGTCATCGGTTAGATTTTGATTAGGCATTCTTACTAAACAGATTTCAAGCTGCGCTTGCACTTCAGGATCCTTGTCGATCATTGGATCTGGATTCGTTATAAAGTTCATTATCCATTCTCCTGTTCTTCTTGTGGTTACCCCTTTCCATCCGGGTCCAACCAACTTTTCATCTGTCAATTTATGACAAGAAGAACATTTTACGGACTGAATTTTACCACCACTTTCTGCCATTGTTGCATCAACTGCTTCTCCAATTTTCAACATATCAGCTGTCCATTTTCCCTCACCTCTGGAAGGATCATAAGATGAGGCATCCTTGACCATACTTTGTGCTTCAGCCGGCGCAGTAGAGGTTTCAGTTGTGGGTTTACTACCACAAGAAGCGCCTAAAATTACTATTACTAAATACAAAAAAATTTTTAACTTATCCATACGGCTAATTTTTTTTAATTATGGTACAAATATGAATAAATAGCACTGCTAAGAAATATGACCATAATCATAAAACACCTCTTAATGATAAAGGTCAGATTGCAAAATGACTTAGATTATTAACTACTTTTAGAATAAAAATCCCGACAAAACACAAGATTTTGCCGGGACCAACTTATTAGCCCATAAACACCTTAGGTCTATGTCTCAAGGGCTCTCTCACTTTTAATGAACTTCGAGTATAGGTAAACTTTGGTTTCCAGAACATCCAGGTACTTGTAAATATGAGGCCGAACATCGTCCCAGTCCAGGCCACCCACGCCGGTTGCGACACGGGGTAATGCAATGGAAGAGATGCCCTCACTTTCAAGTTTGGATGCCAATTGTTTCAAACATTTATCGAGGTTATGCAGGCTTGCTTTACCCGGCAATCCATGTGAATGAGTGGAAGGTGCAGCTTCCTGAACCAAAAGGCTGAATATTTTAAAACCATCAATTCCTGTCCATTCATAAATGTCACCCGACTTCATATGATGAACATGGCCTTCATGACGAAAATCTTTAACCATCTCTGGGTATTTTTCGCGAAGTCCGAGAGCCAAGCCGGATTCAAAGTGATCCAAGGGGGCTACACTGTGAGCAATAGATTTTGCTTTAGTAAGCAGGATGTCTCCTGAAACTTATTATCATGAAATATTTTTATATAAAATACTTCAATACTAAAGTAAATTCATTGATTATTATCAGTTACAACAATGAGAACAGGCTTTCATGACAACGTATCACGGTAACTCAAAAATTTAAAAATCATGATGAAAATACCCCTATCAAAATCAATTAATCCTCCGCCAAAATTTTTGCAATATCAAATTTCGTCATCGTCAAAAAACCTTTTCATTGTCTTGGCCGCGGTATGCGGATTGGCCATTAAGGAAGCCAGGATAGAAGGTACTACCTGCCATGAAACCCAAACTTATCTTTGAGCCAGCCGCATTGGCTTTGAGAGCACCTAAAGACAATGCGTGCCAATAAAAATCGATTTCTTCCTGGCTTTCACATTCAATCACAAAAGAAACCGCTTCATTAAAGGTAAACACAGGGCCTCCATTTAGACCCATAAAACTTTGTCCTTTCAATTCAAAACGAACTACCAGATCGGTTGATTCTAATATCTTACTGTTGGGAAAAATAGAGCAATAAAAATCAGCCAGCTTCTCTGGCTCGTCCATTAAACCAAAGACAGGGATAAATTGATTTTACCATAGACTTACTGCTTTTTTTCATCACAATTAAACATCCATTGAATGCCATACCGGTCTATGCAAGAGCCGTAATAAGCACCCCAAAACATGTCCTGTAATTCCTGTTGCACCACACCGCCTTCTGAAAGCGCTTTGAATAGACTCAATGTCTCAGCCCGGGTATCCGGTTGTAGATTGAGAAAGATGTTGTTGCCTATGGCCAAATGAAAGCCCATTTCTTCGGGTGCGTCTGTACCCATCAATTTGTGACCACCAATTATCGGCAGACAGACGTGCATTACCTGCTCAAGGATATTTTCAGGTATGAGAGGCATATCCGGTGAAGGAGGTATATCCCGAAACCTGGATATAGGCCCCTCAAAATCTCCTCCAAAAACACTTTTGTAAAATTGAAATGCTTCTTCTGTTTTTCCCGAAAAATTTAAATACGTGCTTACTGATGCCATTCTATTAACTGGTTGAGGATGTATTGAAGTTCCAAAGAGCTTGTTTACACACAAAGATCCCGCAAGACCTCTAAGGCTTTGGGCCATGTAGTTTCAAAATAACCTTTAAATTCTTCATTGGTGTCCATTTCTACTTTAAGCAAGGTAGAATCTCCCTTGTCAATAAAATAATAGTTTTCCAAGGCTCCAGACCATGCTTCAACCATTGGACCCTCAGTAATAACTTCTTCTCCCTGGATCAAACCCAGGTGCTCTATGCTGATGAACTGGTTAGCCATGTTTTCTTTGATCCTCGACACCATGCCACCAACATTTCCTTCTGGATCCTGACCAATAAAATGAATAGTACTGCCTTTGTCCCAGGAACCTTTATAGTTGGAAGTTTCATTAAAAACGGCAGTCCAGGTTTTGTAATGATTGGGATCTATCATGGTTGAATAAACTTTTGCTACAGGGGCCGATATTTCGATTTGAAAGGTCATAGGTGGGCTTGGGTTCTTTTCAGCATAAGATTTAAAATTATTTAAAATTGCCGTCCAGCCCATTTCCTGAAGTTCAAGGGAATTCTCATTTTCAGCATCGAAACTTTCTGTAACCCAGGTGCCACCAGCTGCCTCTTCAAAAGAAATAGCCACTACCCTGCCGTCGCCCAATACATACCTGAGTTTTTGCATGGGTATTATTTCTTCATAAATGCCTTCAAAGTCAAAGCCAAAGGAACCATCCTTGGCCTCCATCCTGGATTTGAGTTTTCCGCCAGCTATTAAGTCGTTTTCTGCATAAGTAGTGTGCCATTCAGGACTTGCTGCATTCCATTTAACGATGTGATGAGGGGTATTCCAACATTTCCACACTTTCTCCAATGGGGCGTGTACAATGGCATTGATTGTAATGGTGTTTTTTTGTCTGAATTTTGCATAATCTATGGTTTTGATGAAGCAAAGTTAAGATCATGCGTCATTAACCAATGATATGTAATTCTGCATATTTAAGGGGCGAAAACGACAATTTTTCTATTTTTGGAGTAAATTTGAAAAGGGATGAAAAACATAGCCATATATGTACCCGTGAATGGAGTAATTGAGGCCATAAGCCCTGCCTATCGCTTATTTAAAACGGCCAATGATTTTCTTGCCATGCAGGGTCAGCCCCCTGCATTTCAGGTTTTTACGTGGACTCCATACGAAAGTGATGGCCAACGATGGAGAATACCAGATCAACGTTCATTATACCCTGGAGCAGGCACCAAAGATAGATTTGCTCATCCTTCCTGCTATTTATGGTGATATTGACACCGCTTTGTAAAACAATAAGAGGCCTATTCATGGATCAATGATGTATACCGTGAGGGTAGTGAAATTGCCAGCCTTTGTATAGGGGCCTTCCTCCTGGGTGAAAGTGGCCTTGCCAATGGTAGAGCTTGTTCAACACATTGGGCTTTTTACGATACCTTCAGAGAACGGTATCCGGAAGCCGAAGTTGTGGAGGGTGATATTATTTCAGAAAATGGGAGGATTTATTCCAGCGGTGGGGCTAACTCCTTATGGAATTTATTGCTTTATCTATTGGAAAAATACGCCGGGAGGGACCTCGCTATCCAGGCAGCCAAATTTTTTGCCATCGATCTAGACCGTAAGAGTCAAAGCCCCTTCACGATTTTCACCGGCCAAAAAAGGCACAACGATCAAGACATTTTGATGATTCAACAATACATTGAAAACAACTACGCCTTAAAAACTACCATTGATGAGCTGGCAGGCATGACCAGTACCAGCAGGAGGAGCCTCGAGCGAAGATTTAAAAATGCCACCAACAATACGGTTGTCGCATATTTGCAAAGGGTTCGGATTGAAGCGGCCAAAAGTATTTTAGAACTCAGCAGAAAAAATGTGAACGAGGTGATGTATGAAGTGGGATACAGTGATGTAAAAGCCTTCAGAGATGTATTTAAAAAAATAACAGGCCTCACCCCCATTGAGTATCGCAGTAAATATGCCAGTCGCAATTAGACTTTTCCCTACTTTATCCCATCTCACAAATAAAAATGCCTTTGGGTGACAGTTATTAAATGCTATCAAATCTGACCATCATTCATTTCGAAGATTCGAGAAAATAAGGGATAAAACCCGACCTTTTTTTATTCCCAAATCATAGTTCTGGATTTAACGCTGCTTTGCATGGGTCAAGTCACCTTATTTTGTAACCTAAGTTACACAATTGGCATCCTTATGTCACAAATATCCATGATGCCCATCGTTTGAAATCCAGCGCCTTCACCTCACCTTTGTTACAAATATCAATAAGGATGAAAAAAGTATTAATACTGGGAGCAGGTACCGCTGGCACCATGATGGCCAATCACCTGCAGCATGAGTTGGACAAAAATGAATGGCAAATAGACATCATAGATGAAAAGGAAGAACACCATTATCAGCCAGGCTACCTTTTCCTGCCCTTTGACATTTATACTCCCGATGATATCATTAAAAAAATTGAAGATTTTATACCAAAAAGGAGTAAACCTTCAAAAGGGAAAAATTGATGTCATTCTGCCAAAAGAAAATTCTGTAAGGATGGCGGATGGCAGCATTTACAACTACGACATTTTGATTCTAGCTACGGGAGCTAAAATAGCCCCTGAAGAAATTGATGGCATGAAAGCAGAAGAATGGCAAAAGAGTGTCTTTGATTTTTACACTTTTGAAGGTGCTCTGGCCTTGAGAAATAAATTGCGCGAATGGGAAGGAGGCAAGTTGTTGGTACACATTACTGAAATGCCAATCAAATGTCCGGTGGCTCCACTCGAATTTGCTTTTTTAGCAGATTCCTTTTTTAAACACAAAAAAATGCGTGACAAGGTAGAAATCAGCTTTGTCACACCATTGAGTGGTGCCTTTACCAAGCCCAAAGCCACAGCAGCGCTCGACCACTTGTTGGATGAAAAAAATATTAAGATTGAAGCTGATTTTGCCATAGAATCAGTAGACAATGATCGAAAAGTGATCGTTGACTATGGTGGAAGAGAAGTGCCATTTGATCTTCTGGTTACCGTACCTACCAATAAAGGGGATGAAGTTATAGCCAGATCCGGCATGGGTGATGACCTCAATTTTATACCCACCAACAAAGCTACCTTACAATCACTGGCCTTTGAAAACATCTTTGTGCTGGGAGATGCATCCAATATTCCCGCATCAAAAGCAGGATCTGTGGCCCACTTCGAAGCAGAAATACTGACCGAAAATATCAAACACTACATCAAAGGCGAAGCCCTTTCTGAAGAATTTGACGGTCATGCCAATTGTTTCATTGAAACCGGGGGTGGAAAGGCATTGCTCATCGATTTCAATTATACCCATGAACCAGTAGAAGGTACCTTCCCATTCCCGGGTGTAGGGCCTTTGAGACTGATGAAAGAAAGCAGAATGAACCACATGGGTAAACTTGCCTTTAGATGGATCTACTGGAATATGTTACTGAAGGGAACTCACATCCCATTTGTATCCAGCCATATGGAAGAAGCAGGTAAAAACTTTAATTAAATCACCTTTTAACAAATAGTAAAATGGAAAAAGAAATAGCAGGCAAAATGATCAAGGTAAATGACGAAGGCTACCTTACCGATTTTAGCCAATGGACCCAGGAAGTGGGAGCAGCCATTGCTGAAGAAAACAACATTGTTATGACGCCCCGACATTGGGAAGTGATCGCTTATCTTCAAAATGAACATAAAAACAATGTGGCCCTCAGCATTCGGAAAATTGGTAAAAGTGATGTATTGGATATCAAAGAGTTTTACCAACTCTTCCCTCAGGGGCCATTAAAAACTTCAACCAAAATAGCTGGCATACCAAAGCCTGCCAGTTGTATCTAACCAATTATCCTCATTTCAATAAGAATAAAAATAAATACCATGAGTGAATATAACGGTGAAATCAGAAAGATGATGATCATTCTTTCTAAAGCCACTTTAGAAAACGTATATGCAGCATTTGTGCTTGCCAATGGTGCAAGGATGGAAGGCATAGAAGCAGAAATCTTTTTTACCTTCTTTGGTTTGGAAGCCATTCACAAGAAAAAATTGGAACACCTTCACATTGCCACAGTAGGAAATCCAGCCATGCACATGCCAACCATGTTGGGTGGATTACCAGGTATGGAGAGTCTGGCAACCATGATGATGAAAAAAGAAATGGAAAAAATAGACATGCCCGATGTTCATGAATTTTTAGACATCATGGTAGCCTCAGGCGTAAAACTATGGGCATGCAAACTGGCAATGGATATGTTCCATTACGAGAAAGAAGATATGTATGACGAGATTGGAGGTATCATCACTGTTGGTGATTTTTACAAACAAGGATCGGGTATTGGTACCCACATGTTGTTTATCTAAGAATAGATTTTTCCCCCTATAAAGCGGGTTGGCATTTTTCAATGCAGCCCGCTTTGTATTTTAAAGACCCTGGATGATGCAACATTCAGATAATTAAATAACAAATCAGCACTTTCCTATACCAATGGCCTTACCTTTTCCGTTGATAAAGGATCAGGTAGATTCCCTTGTCGTCCAGGGAATGAATTACATTAAAGTCATTTTCCAGCATTTGAAAATCTTCTGTGCTCACATCGTTGTAAAGATTGGAATACAAAAAATAGGAATTATGGAGTAAGTCCTTATTGGCATGTTTCACAGTAGACGGAGATAAATCCAGGTATTTTTTTTCTGCAAGATTGGGAAAGGAACAGCCTACTTCACTAATGTCAATTCTATTTTGATCCATATATTGGTTCATTTGTGACCTCAATTCAAAATAAGGCCAATGCGCCAGGCTGGCATCCCAACCTTGGGCTATGCCCTTGGGATAAATCCAACAATGACCTGTAAGTAAGGACAATCCAAGTAAACTGATTGTTATATACTGAAATCTGACGTTTTGGGTAAGAAATATCCATCTCACAGCGATCATCAGAAGAACCAAAATAATTGGCAACAAATAGCGGTGACCCGACAGACCTGTGTGTAATACCATCGATGGCAATAAAAACAGGGATAAAAATGCCAATAAGTAAAATAGCCTTTGAAGGGTTTCATCCTTTCTTAGTGTGGCCCACCATTTTACCAAACCTACTAATAAGATCACCCCTACCATCCACCTCCCAAAATCTGCCAAACGCCAGCCGATAATCGCCATGTTTTTTAATAATTGCAGACCTGTGACAGGGTTAAAACTAGCAGCCCATGGAGATTGATCATGGTAACCAATCCATCCTTTAGACCAAAAATGATAAAGCTGAAAAGCAAAAAATAGAATGATGCTTGGCAAAAAGGGTAGTAAATCTGGGATTAGAGATCTTATGTTCTTTTCCATCTGCCCAATTCAAATAAATTTGCCACAAAACCAAGGCCGCCACCACCATAGCTCCTCTGTTGGAAGCCAAAACACATAAAGTAGAGCCTGTAAGAATAGATGACTTTTGTTTGAACCACATGCCGTTTAGGGCGAGAAAAAATGCCCCTATCAAGATAATGTCAGGAGAAATCAATGAGCCCTGGGCCAACAGTGTAGGGTCTAGTAACAACAAACTTGCCAAGATGGGTGACCAAGATATGGAAACCACTTTTTGCGCAAAAAGATGAAGCTGATAAATCAACAATAACAGCCAGGGTACCATAGCCAGGTGTGAAATCCAGAGTGTTTTACCTACTATTTTCCATGCCCATGCCAACATCCAGCCCATAAACGGAAGGTGGCCACTGTCAATGTCATCAGGCAGTAAAAAATCAAACATACTACCCTCATAAAAATGATGGGCTTGTTTTGACGCCAGCTGAACTGTATCCCAGAAAAAAATATGATCTAGTGACAAAAGGACCAGAACTAGGTACACCAAAATCCAGAAAACCAAAGATGCTTTTCCCCAAAAAGTTCCCAAATCCGGCTGTTTATTATGCACAAAACAAAGATAATGAATCCTCTATTGGATAATTTGAACCAAGCAGCCAATTTTTATGTTTATTTATTTGTTACAACAAATATTAAGAATGAAAATCTTTGCCTTTGCTGCCAGTAACAGCCGGAAATCAATTAACAAACAGTTGGTTTCCTATGCGTTAACCTATTTTGATGGCTATGATAAAAACCTGATCGACCTCAATGATTATGAAATGCCCATTTACAGCATAGACAAAGAAAATGAAAATGGAATTCCTCAACTGGCGTACCAACTTGCGTCACAGATTGATGAATCAGATCTGATTATTTGCTCCTTTGCTGAACACAATGGAGCCTATACTGCCGCCTTTAAAAACATCCTTGACTGGATTTCACGCATCAAAGGCCGAAAAGTTTGGAACGACAAGCCCATTTTTGCTATGGCCACTTCTACAGGAGCCAGAGGTGGTTCTTCGGTCCTTGAAATTGCCTCGAAAAGAATACCCTTTAATGGTGGCAGAGTTGTCGACACTTTCTCTCTTCCTACCTTTGGTGAAAATTTTGACCTGGAAAAGGGGATTATCAATGATAATTTTAGAAATGAACTGGAGGAAAAAATCAACAGGTTAAAATCAACCCTTGTTTCTACGGTTTAAGTCCGTTTTGTTCCATGTATTGCTGCAATTGACTTCTTACTTTTTGATGTACCTTGTTTTTCAAAAAAGATGTCCACCCAAAGAGCTTGCCCATGGGTCCCAGGGCTTGACGTGCCCAGTCTGCAAATGAAAATGCATCCCTGTGCTGAACAATTTTGCCATTATCCACTACAAAACTGGCCCTGATAACATTGACCACTTGTCTTTTGGCCGGCCCAAAAGTATATCGTGCGGTCCATTGGGTAGATACCACGGTACCCAATAATTCAGGTGGTGACCAGCTGATACTGATGTCTTTACTTCTTTTCAAAAGCATGGTCCACATTGCCCTGGCTTCATTGGCAGAGAGCTGCCCAAAAACATCGTCTTCAAATACAGCCTCGTCACTATACAATTCAGACATCATAGCCGTGTCTTTTTGTGAGAATGCCGTGTAAAAACGATTGACTACTTCCTTGGGTGTCATATATCTTTTGAATTGAATAGTTATAACTACCGCAAGATACCCATTATATTTGTAGTAGTGAAAACACAAAAATACGACATCAGTGGATTGATCTGTCTTTGGGCCCTGGCTGAAAGTGGAATTGGAGGGGTGCTACATGCACTCAGACTGCCATTTACCGGCATTTTTGTGGGTGGTTTTGCCGTTTTAAGCATTAGTTTGATAGCCTGGTACACCACTGATAAAAAAGAAATATTTAAAGCCCTTTCAATTGTCTTAGCGGTCAAACTGCTTGCCAGTCCTCATTCACCATGGCAAGCCTACGTAGCAGTGGCATTTCAAGGTTTGATGGGTTACCTGCTATTCAATCATCGGAAACAGTATGCCTTAAGAACCCTCATTTTCGCTATTGTATGTTTACTGGAATCAGCTCTTCAAAAAATATTACTTGCCATTTTTATTTTTGGAACCGAATTTTTATCTGCTGTTGATAAAAGTGCTGTCAATGTGGCGCAAAGTTTGGGATTAACGCTCGATTCCTCCGTAGTTACCTGGTTGTTTGTGGTCTATACTCTTTTTCACCTCTTGACAGGCATCTTGTTGGGTTGGTGGATACCCGGGCTTCCGCAAGCCATAGACAATGCAGAATTGAGTGCCAACCCAACAAACCTACAAGCTGTGCCCATTCGATCAAGAAAACAGCAACATGGATGGGATGGCTTATTGGATTGACACTTGCTGCCCTTTTGATATACTTCTTTTACCAGAAGGCTCTTCTTTCAATTTGGTAGCCTTATTGATTCGAGTTATCATTTTAACCCTGACTCTGACCTTTGCCATTGGACCGTTGATAAAAATGTTGATTCTTAAATATTTGGCTAAAAACAAGCACAACCAAGCAGCTATCAATCAGGTCTTATTGCGCCTACCCCACTTCAAAAACAAGTTGATACAACATTATTATATTGCCCGAAATAACTTCCGCGGCATCAGGGCCATCAAATTTTTCATACTGGGCATGCTGGTTTTTTCATTAAAGGGCGAAGATGCGGCAACTCCATAACACCATTGTACTGACAGGAAATACCAGGACCGGCAAATCAACTGCCATCCGTCAATTTTTATCTTCAAAAAATGGTACAGATGGCTTTCTCACGCTGGATGTTGAAAATAAAAGAATGCTTTATTTCCTAAACACCTCCACATTCATGGCATTTGAGACAGAAGAAACCAGGAAGAAAAACTGTAAGTATTGGCAGGTTTCACTTTCTAAAATCAGCATTCGAAAAGCAAAACTGCACTTCAGGAATCCACTAAAATCAAGCCCTCACTGGTGGGTGGTTGATGAAATTGGACCCTTGGAATTCAATCACTCCGGGTTTGAGCCTGATTTTAGCGAAGCTCTGGAAAGGATGGAGCAACAAGATCAAGCCTGCCTCTTAGTTGTAGTCAGAGAAAATCTGATCGAAGCATTCCATCATCAATATGGTAGCCCAGCCTGTATTATTTCTTCATTAACTTTAGAGGTGATGAAAGAAACCACAGGTGTGGTTTTGTGCGGGGGTACAAGCAACAGAATGGGCACACCAAAGGCATGGTTGTGTTATCACAATGATCAGCCTCAGTTTCAATGGGTATCCAGTCTGCTGGAAAACATAGTAAGTGACGTTGTTATAGCAAATGGCCAACTAGACTTGCCCCTTAATAAAGAATGGACCCTTGTCCCGGATCTGGAAAAAGACCAGGGGCCCGCAGCCGGTGTTCTAGCCGCTTTTAGAAAAAATCCTAACCATCACCTTCTGGTTTGTGGCTGTGATTATCCCTTGGTCAGAATAGCCGATTTGGTAAGATTGTTTGCGGAGGGAGGACAAGCAATGGCCGTTTGTTACACCGATCAAAGTAGCGCCAGCATGGATCCCCTGGTATGCTTTTACCACAGCTCTTGCCTCCCTGTTATGGAGGAATGGTATCAAAAAGGAAACAGATCCTTACGTCATTTTTTACAGACCATTCCCCACAAAGTTTTGTTACCACATGATGTTAGACGCATGACCAGTGTTGACGACACCACCACTTTTCACCAAATAAAGAGTCGCTTGCATGGAACCATTTAAAAATCAGAATCATTAAAATATCTGAAACGGAAAACAAGCACATCGATGACTGGGTAGCCGTTGAAGAACCCCTTGAAATTCAGCTTCAATATGGACCATTAGACAATAGAGTTAAAAAATCAATTTCCATAACCATGAGGACACCCGGTGATGATGTCCATTTGGCCCTTGGCTTTTTACTTAATGAAGGCATCATCAGACACAGCCAGTGAAGTTTTAAAATGCAGCCTTCAGACTTTTCATCGGGGAGAACTGAACCCCAATATCATTACTGCATCATTGCATCCTGATGTTTCGCTCCATTCCTTCAATTTGGAAAGACACTTTTACACCAGCTCAAGCTGTGGCTTGTGTGGTAAAGCGAGTATTGAGGCAGTGCAAAGTCTCGGACTACCCCAACTCCCAAAACCGACACCCATTGTATCCATTAAAACCATCAACACCCTACCCACCTTACTCCGAGAGCACCAGCAAGCTTTCGATGCCACTGGGGGAATCCACGCCACTGCCTTATTTGATTCTTATGGACATCTCATTCATGCTGCTGAAGATGTGGGTCGACATAACGCGATGGACAAGCTAAGTGGCTGGTGTATGCAACATGAACACAATTTGACAAACAAAATTTTGCTGTTGAGCGGCAGAGCCAGCTTTGAATTGATCCAGAAGGCTGCTGTTACCGGCATACCTATAGTGGCTGCTGTAGGGGCGCCAAGTAGTTTGGCGGTTCAAACAGCTGGAGCCTGCAATATCACGCTCTTAGGGTTTACCAAATCAACAAGCGCTAATATTTACACCCATCCGGAACGCGTAACCGGACTGTAAATTGATCTCACCAATAGACCGATCTGGATTTATACCTTTTTCAGCTATATTTGCACCATCGTCCAAAACCTAATTCATGAAACTGCGCATCAAGGGAAACCTATCGCTTGAAAAGCATGGAGGGTTCTGATATATTGTCAGCCTCTTATGAAAACAATGTGGTTACCGTGTTTATGGAACAAAAATTAGCCTCAGCCTGGTACACAAGTGATGATGTAGGATATAAACATATATTCAAACCTGCAGACGACAGCGAAATCTTTTTGTTGGTTGAAAAAGATTTTGTGTGCCTGGATGAAACATTTGAAGATCAAAGTGACAACTACGACAACCCCAATGCCAGTTGTTAAATAGCAGCTCTTTCAGGAAATCACTGCTTCATCAAAGAAATGGCAGTGCCCCCACCTTCAGCCAGATTAACCATTAATACATCGCCTTTCTTAATCTTACGTTTGGAGATTTTAACGGGATATGGATTGTTCTGCCAATGCGCACCTTCACCATCCTCATAAAGAGTAGCCTCATAACTTGCTCCTTCATCCAAAAAATCAAGTTTAAACTCAAACTTTCTGGCTTTCTCGTCTGAAATGGATCCAATGAACCAGTTTTGTGAAAATTTATCTTTTCTGGCTATGCTGACATAGTCACCCACCTCTGCGTTAAGAACCCGGGTGTCTTGCCAATCTGCCGGAACATCTTTGATAAATTGAAAAACATCCATTCTTTTTTCATACATCTCCGGCAAGTCTGCCGCCATTTGCAGTGGACTGTAGAGGGTCACATACAAGGCAAGTTGTTTGGCCACGGTGGTATGCACGATTTCTTTTTTGTTTTTGTCGTGCGCGTTCATTCTGGTCTCAAAAATGCCAGGTGTATAATCAAAGCCTCCACCCATAATTCTGGTGAAGGGCAGAATAGTTTCGTGTTCAGGAGGATTTCCGGCACTCCAGGCATTAAATTCCATGCCCCTTGAGGCCTCACAAGAAAGCCAATTGGGGTAGGTGCGATTCATACCTGCCGGGCGATGGGATTCGTGCATATTCACCATGATCTTGTGGTCGGCTGTAGCTTTGGCTACCCTCAAATAATGGTTGACCATCCACTGTCCATCATGCCATTCGCCTTTAGGAATGATTTTGCCTACATAGCCTGTCTTTACTGTATTGATCCCATACTTATTCATGAATTGGTAGGCCGATTCCATTTGTTTCTCATAGTTGGTAACAGCAGATGATGTTTCGTGGTGCATGATTATTTTCACCCCTTTATCAGCAGCATACTTACTCAGCTCATCTATATTGTAATCGGGATAAGGCTGTGAAAAGTTAAAAACAGAATCCTGCCATTTACCGAACCAATCTTCCCACCCGACGTTCCAGCCTTCAACCAAAACGCCATCAAAGCCATGTTGCGCGGCAAAATCAATGTATTTTTTTGTATTTTCTGTAGTGGCTCCATGCCTGCCATGTGGCTTGCCATCTTTAGATCCACCCGCGTAGTCCCAGCTAGCCTTGCCTATGTGCATAAGCCACCAGATTCCTACATATTTTTGGGCTTTGATCCACGATGTTTCTGCCAATGCACAGGGATCATTGAGATTCAATATCAATTTGGAGTTTAACAGGCCGGCTGCATCACCCGCTATATTTACACTCCTCCAAGGGCTTGTGAAAGGCAATACATTTATAGATTTTACGGTAGAATCAGCAGACGGGATCAGTTGGGCCTTCATCATGTTGTTGCCCATATAATTAAGATGAAGTGCCGGAAAATCCTTTAAAGCAGCTTCATGGATACATAGATGCACACCATCTGCTGCTTTCATGGTAAATGGTGTTTGAACCGCTTTTGGCAAAACAATGTGCTGGGTATAAATCTTTTTTTCATAGCTTGGTGCATTATAGGCAAAAGCATCAATCTCACTTAGATTGGAAGTTGAATATACATGCTCATTGCTGTCATAATCTCCAGGTATCCACCATGACTGATGGTCTCCTGTCAATGCAAACTCAGATACTTCATCAAGAACTGTCATAGTATCAGTTGTGCCTTGTTTGGGAATGTGATACCTAAAACCAAGACCATCATCAAATACCCTGAATATTACATCCATTTTTTGTCCCGACTCAGCTTTAAGACTCAACTTCATTTCATTGTAGTTTTCCACGATTTCAGCTACTTCACCAAGAACCGGTTTCCAGCTGCCCTTGTGCGAATTATAGACTACATCGCTAACTTCAAAACCTTTGGTTAAATTTAGGTTCTTACCCAAAATACCAAGTCCCGAAGTGTCAATAACGGTCTTTCCCTTATAATCAACCTTATAATACACCACCCCTCCGGTTTCGGTCCCGGCTTGTAGTACGATGTTCCCATCAGGAGAGGCAACTTTTATTTCTTTTGGTACAGAATGGCATGACATAATGCCCATGATAACTATTAAAAAAAACATCCACTTCTTCATTACTATCAATTGTATTTTCCAAAAATCATATTGGCAAGTAAAATAAAAAATATCAACACCCAGGCCCCTGCCCCAATCCAAAGTGCCATTTTTGCATTCGATTTAACAAACATAAAATAGACCGATGCCCCTGCCATGGCCAGTAGCAATACTGCATATAGTCTGGTAGCACCTACCCCATATTTACTATCTTGTAAAATGCCTATTGCATTAAGGAAAAAATTTCCACCCATGTAAACATTAAAAAAGATGAAAATCCATGCTAAAATTTTTACCATGCTCTTTGTTTTTATTGGCCCAGATAAGGATCATTTATGGTTTTATATTCAAAATAAAGATCTTCAAAAGTAGCAGTACAGCTTTCACCTGTTGGCGACTGAGCTAAAAATCCGAACTTCAGGTCTTTGTCCCAGGCAAGTTGTACGTGTCTCACCAGGGTCCAGTTAAGCCTATCTTCAGAATAGTACAAAGTCACCACCTTGCCCTTTCTTGCCATTTTTAGATAAACCCTGGAGCCATTTATATAAGCTGAATTGCAATCATCAGAAACCTCTCGCGTAACCACGCTTACTATCCTGTTTTTACCCAAATAATCTTTTTCAAAACAAAATTTTACCCAATTAAAACTATCCTGCAAAAGCACCAGGGCTCCACCATCCCATTTATTTATAAACCCATGAGAAACTGCAGCAGATGCCACAAAGTCACCCGTCACGGTTGTCAATATTTTAGGTGCATTATCTGTGTTATAGCTTACCCCCGGATCTCTGAACATATCTGTTCCTTTCCCAGCGGTAATCATAAATTTATTGTCTAAAATTTCAAACCTTTTGGCCTGGTTGCGCCATTCAAATCTTTGTTGCAATCCCGGCAAAATCACTCCAATTTGAGCTGTTGCTATGTGGCTAAGTGCCACTAAAACCATAATTATCCTTTTTTTAAGTGTCATCTTTTAGAATTTACTTTCAAATCAAAGTTTTGTTAAAGATACATCAAATTTAAATAAATTGATCTCTCTCATACCTGACCTGCATCAATCCTTTCGGGTAGGTTTGAACCGAAATCAGCTTGTACTTTAACATTGGCGATCCTGGCTTAAAAAGCAGTGTGCCCCCTCCTAAAAGTACAGGAATATAGGAAATAATCATTTCGTCAATCATATCTTTCATCAGCAGTTGATGCAAAATATCAGCCCCTCCTTCGCAGTAGATTTGATGTCCGTCGGCTTTAAGCTGGGATACAAGTTGGGCTACGTCTCCATTGTAAAATTGCAGGTTTTCTTTTGCCTCACCTCCCCTTGTGCTGATTACATAACTCTTCTTATCGGTATGAGGATAAGATGCATGCTTTTCAACCCAATCATAGGTTTTACGACCCACAATAACGGTGTCCACTTTGTTTACAAAATCATGGTAACCGTAATCTTCATCACCATCTTCCACGCATGATAAAAAGTCCAAATTGTTGCCAGGTGCAGCTATGTAACCATCCAGGCTACAAGCAATATACAAAGAGGTTTTACCCATTGGATACAACTTTTTATCCATTTCCTTTTTTACTATTTTGAGATAACTTATAACGAATCATTTCCCTGATCAGGTCTTCAGGAATAGTCTGTGTATGTAAAATTTGCATGGATCCTTTTCCTGTTTTAAATCCTATTAATTTTTCTGCAAATTCAGGAAGCTGGTTGGGAATGGCATACAAGCCAATGTGTTGTTTGAAGGCAGAAAAATGAATGAGGTAGCCATTCCATTCGTAGCCGGGCATGTTGTATTTTAACGTTGGTTTCGCTTCAGGTGCTTCCTCCTTTACTATCTTTGAGATTTGCTCCATCCTTTCTCGAACCTCACTCCCCAAAGCAACAAAATAATCATTAAATAATTCCATCGTTATTCAATTTTAGACTCAATTTGGGTCTGGCCGTGGATGCCCAGATAATAACATTGGTAAGGTGCTTTTACTATATCCAGCTGCCTTCCCTTTTTAAAGCCCAGCTTAAAAGCCAGAAGCAATGACGCCTTGTTTTCAGGATTTATAACGGCCTGCAGGTTTTGCAGGGTGCTTGATTTTGATAAGTAATTAAGAAGTGTCTCCATGGCTTCTACCATCAGGCCTCTTCCCTGATAAGAGGGGTGAAGCTCATAACCCAGTTCACACGATGTCCTATCTTCTGAAAAAGAAAACAAACAAATACTTCCGACTAAAACGGATGTTTGCTTCAACACTATTCCCAAAATTACCCATTCACCAATTTCTGACTTCTCCTTTTGGGTCACTATATAGTTCTCCAACTCACTTATATCCTGATAAGCCGGTCTTTCAATGTACCGGTTTACTTCTTCACTGCTCCGAATGGCAAATAAATCTGCAGCATCGCTGTCCATAAGCTCCCTGAGAATTAGTCTTTCGGTAAAAAGGGTTTCCATCATGGTTCCAAAAATAGGGGATTATTTTTAATTCCTGACAGGCAGCTCCTAAGGACTTTACACCTTACACCATGCACTTCTTTCAGAAATTCACCTTAATTTCGCAGCAAATCATATCCAATGTCCGTTTTTCCAGCCCATTTGTTGCATTATATTGATGGAACGCTGGTGCCCTCCGCATCAGGAGAATGGCTTGACGTATACAATCCTGCCTAT
The DNA here is from genome assembly GCA_016717655.1 of Saprospiraceae bacterium. Classification (GTDB taxonomy): domain Bacteria; phylum Bacteroidota; class Bacteroidia; order Chitinophagales; family Saprospiraceae; genus JADKBO01. The sequence continues at coordinate 243,421 of JADKFC010000006.1, read as the reverse complement.
GGGAAAGTATACAGCCAACTGGCCTCAGGAAAAAAGCATGAGGTAGACATGGCAGTAGCTGCTGCTCAAAAGGCGCAGAAAAGTTGGGGATCCACCTCACAAGATGAAAGGTGTAGGCTCCTCAACGCCCTGGCAGATGGCATTGAAAAAAGATTTGATGAATTTGCCCTTGCAGAAAGTGTTGACAACGGCAAACCCCTATGGCTCACCAAGGCAATGGATATACCCAGAGCAATAGCAAATTTGCGATTTTTTGGACACGCCATTACCCAGTTTTCTTCAGAAGCCCACGAAACACTAGGATCTAATGCCATCAACTATACACTTCGCCAACCCATTGGTGTAGTAGCCTGTATTTCGCCGTGGAACCTGCCCCTCTATCTATTTACCTGGAAAATTGCCCCTGCTTTGGCAGCCGGAAACGCAGTCATTGCCAAACCTTCTGAGGTTACACCATTGACTGCCTTTTTATTATCAGAGGTCTGCATAGAGGCAGGCTTCCCGCCGGGTGTGCTCAACATTGTTCATGGACTTGGGCCCGATGTAGGTGACGCTATCAGCAGGCACCCTGAGATCAAAGCAATTTCATTTACAGGAAGTACAAGGGTAGGCAGAGAAATCGCCAGCATCGCAGCTCCCCAGTTTAAAAAACTGTCACTAGAAATGGGCGGAAAAAATCCCATCATTATTTTTGATGATTGCAACTATGACAAAATGTTGCATACAGTGTTGCGCTCCTCTTTTGTCAATCAGGGTCAAATCTGCTTGTGTGGGTCGCGCATCTTTGTACAAAAGGGAATTTACGAAAAGTTTAAATCCGATTTAATCGGTTTGGCCAGCCAGATGGAAATTGGCGACCCGATAAAAGAAACAAGTCGTATTGGAGCCATTGTTTCTAAACCCCATTATGAAAAAATATTAAACCACATCGAAATAGCCAAAAAAGAAGGAGGCCAAATTTTGTGTGGCGGCCATGCTGTCTTTCCCAAAGGCTTTGAAGAAGGATGGTTCATTGCACCAACGGTCATTGAAGGGCTTTCCAATCAATGCGTTACCAATCAGGAAGAGATCTTTGGCCCTGTTGTTACCCTTGCCAATTTCGAAACAGAAGAAGAAGTGCTGCATTGGGCCAACGACAGTCGATATGGTCTTGCTTGCAGTATTTGGACAGAAAACAACAGCAGGGTGCACAGAATGGCCCAAGAAATCCAATCGGGTATTGTTTGGGTAAACACCTGGCTGCTTCGCGATTTGCGTACTCCATTTGGTGGGGTGAAAAACAGTGGAGTGGGTAGAGAAGGGGGCCTTGAAGCCCTGCGCTTTTTTACAGAAGCCAAAAATGTTTGCATTCAATATTGAGATAAATGACTCTTTCTTCATCTAGTTGAACTGCTTTTTGACAGATCGCGGTACATTTCTTACTTTTATGACAAAATCTAACCAATGTCCAGATTATTACCCAAATTCAATCTAAAAGCCTGGATTGATGAAAACAGACACTTGCTCAAGCCTCCTGTGGGCAATAAGTGCGTATGGCAAAACGGCGAATACATTGTAATGGTGGTTGGAGGCCCCAATGCTAGAAAAGACTTTCACCTCAATGGAACTCCAGAATTTTTTTATCAGGTGGAAGGAGATATCCACCTCAAAGTGGTGGATGAAGGAGTAATCAAAAGAGTGGACATCAAAGAAGGTGAAATTTATCTACTTCCATCCGATATTCCCCATTCGCCCCAAAGAGGAGCCAATACGGTGGGTCTTGTCATTGAACAAATAAGACCCGGCCACATGGAAGACGGCCTTGCTTGGTATTGCGAGGAATGTAGCCACGAGCTCTACAACGAAAAGTTTATGTTAGACAACATTGAAAGAGATCTGCCTGTCATTTTCAAAAATTCTATGCCGATCTGGATCTTCGCACCTGTAAAAATTGCGGACATGTGATGGAACCTCCTGTGATGCCTGTCGACAATGATCAATAGCCAAAATCCGTTTTATGCGTATTAACGCCCACTCTCATCTGCTTCCTGAACCGGGACAAATACCCCGATTTATGGTTGACCAACAGATCTTTTCTGTAGATGACGACCGTAAGTTTATGCGCCAAGGCCAATGGTCCCGACCTGTAACAGACCCCAGTTTTTTCCTTTCAGAAAAATTGGTCTGGATGGAACAAAACCACATAGACCATAACATTGTCCTCAATTTATCTCAGCTCTATTGCAATGGCATGGAACGGAACACCACCAGAGATGTGCTACGGTTTCAGAACGACTTTAATGCCTCTTTGCAGCATGACTACCCAACTAAGTTTACAGGCGGGTTTGTAATTCAGCCCAGATACATTGACGACGCGCTTTTAGAAATAGAACGGTGTGTCACCCATCTTAAAATGCAGGTGCTCTGTCTTCCTACCCATTTTTTGAACCAGCACAATCAATGGACTTCTGTAGCAGACCCTTCTTGTTACCCAATCTTTGAACTGGCCAACCGGTATCAGCTGGCCATTGAAATTCACCCTTATGATGGCCCTGAAATTGTAGCCTTACAAGATCAATTCTGGCGATTCCACCTTGTGTGGATGTGTGCCCTTACGGCAGATACTTTTCACTTTTTTACCCTATACGATTTTCCATCCAGGTTTCCTGATACCAGAACCTGTTTTGCCCATGGCAATCAATTTGGCCAGGTTAATATGGGAAGAAGGATCCAGGGCTTTGAAGGCAGACCTGATCTTTTTCCGGGTGCGGTAAACCCAAGAATTCACACTTCAGATACCAATGTGTTTTATGACACCCTTGTTCACGATGTGCTCAGCTTTGAACTTCTGGTAAAAAGACAAGGGGTTGAACAAATCATTGCAGGCATGGACGACCCATACCCTCTGGGAGAGATGGATACGGTGCCCGGCTGTTATCCCGGAAAAATCCTGGACCAGGCCTTATCACAAAATATTATTACACGAGCAGAACACAATGCCATTTGGTTAGACAACGTACTCAACTGGCTGGGAAAAAGCATTCCTACATCATGACCTTATATTCCAACGATAGAAACTACGCAATAACACAAGACGAAAATGATGACCTGAAACAATTTCGGCATCAATTTCTTTTTCCGAAACAACAAAATGGAGATCCCTATTTGTATTTCTGCGGCAACTCACTGGGACTTCAACCCACAAACACCAAAGATGCCATACTTCAGGAGCTAAATGACTGGGGCCAGTTTGGTGTAGAGGGACATTTCCACGCCAAAAACCCATGGATGCCCTATCATGAACAACTTACCTCATCTATGGCAAGAGTGGTTGGTGCCAAAGACTCAGAGGTGGTGGTAATGAATACACTGACCGTCAATTTGCATCTCATGATGGTTTCTTTTTATCAACCAAGCCCAACACGATATAAAATATTAATAGAGCACGATGCTTTTCCATCTGACAGATACGCCGTTGCTTCCCAAATAAGGTACCATGGCTTTCATGTTGAAGACAGCCTCATTGCCTTAAAAGCCAGGCCAGGTGAATACTGTTTGCGCATGGAGGATATCGAAGAGATCATCCAAGAGCAGGGGGAAGCCATAGCACTGGTAATGTTGGGCAATACCAATTATTATACAGGGCAGTATTTTGACATGGCGCACATCACCCAATTAGCGCATGCCAAAGGATGTAAGGTTGGATTTGACTGCGCACACGGTGCCGGAAATGTTCCTTTAAATCTCCATGAAGCTGGTCCTGATTTTGCGGTGTGGTGTACTTATAAATACCTTAATTCCGGACCTGGCAGTGTTGGGGCCGCCTTTGTACATGAAAGACATGCAGACAAGCCATCCTTGCCCAGGTTTGAAGGATGGTGGGGACACAACAAACAAACAAGGTTTATCATGAGGGATGACTTTGAGCCAATCTACGGGGTTGAAGCGTGGCAACTCAGCAATCCACCCATTCTTTCTTTGGCAGCAATTAAGGCCAGTCTTGAGATATTTGAAGCAGCGGGGATTGAAAACTTACGAAACAAATCGAAAAAATTGACTGCGTATTTTGAAACACTCATAAAGGAAATACCGGGTGATGACATTTCCATCATTACGCCTTCTGATCCTGACCAAAGAGGGGCACAGCTGAGCATTCGTGTAAAAAATGCAGATAAGAGTCTTTATCATGATCTCAGTGAAAGAGGCGTGATAGCTGACTGGCGAGAACCCGATGTAATCAGGGTGGCACCTGTGCCCTTGTATAACAGCTATACCGATGTCTATGACTTTGTTCAAATTCTTAAAATTGCATTGCACAAATGAAAAAAGATAAAATAGTAATTATTGGGGCCGGATTAAGTGGCACTCTACTGGCTATTACCATGGCCCAAAGGGGTTATCAGGTAGCCCTATATGAAAAAAGAGATGACATGCGCAAAGTGAGCATGAGTGCCGGTAGGTCTATCAACCTGGCTCTCTCACCACGTGGCATGCTGGGCCTCGATCTTGCCGGTATCAGGCCTGAAATTTTGGAACAATGTATTCCCATGAGAGGCCGAATGATCCATCCCCATGGGGGCAATGCCTTTTTTCAAAGTTACAGTGGTCGTGAGGGAGAAGCTATCAATTCGGTTTCCAGAGGAGGACTCAATATTGCCCTGCTCAATAAAGCCGAGAGTTTTCCCAATATTGAAATGTTCTTCAACCATACCTGTACACACGCTGTATTGGAGAAAGGCATTGCGCATTTTAAACATGAAAAAACGGGATTTACGGTTGAGGTAAAAGGTGATATTCTAATTGGCACAGATGGTTCTGGTTCTGCACTCCGCAAAAGCATGATGGAGAAAACGGCCGATTTGTTGTTCAATTACTCCCAAAACTTTTTAAGTCATGGGTACAAAGAACTGAGCATCCAACCTACAGCTGAAGGCGATTTTAAATTGGATAAAAACGCACTACACATCTGGCCAAGAGGTAGTTTTATGATCATTGCCCTGCCCAACATGGATGGCAGTTTTACAGTCACCATGTTTCACCCATATGAGGGTCCTTACGGATTTAATCATATGAATACGCGTGAAGAAGTGGCGGCATTTTTTCAAAATTTTTATCCTGAACTCATTCCTTATATGCCCGACTATGTGGATGAATATTTCAACAACCCAACAGGCAATTTAGGTACGGTAAAATGTTATCCATGGCAGGCGTACGGCAAGACCTTATTGATGGGTGATGCTGCCCATGCCATTGTACCATTTTACGGCCAGGGCATGAATGCCTCATTTGAAGATGTAAGAGTCTTTGACGACCTGATTGATACCATGGGGGATAGTGATTGGGCGGGACTTTTCAATGAGTTTCAAAAACAAAGGGCTGTCAATACAAATGCCATCGCGGATCTTGCCATCGATAACTTTTATGAAATGAGAGACAGAGTTGACGATGCTGACTTTATGTTAAAAAGGAAAATAGAAACGGACCTGGAATTTACCTATCCCGATTATTATTCAAAATATTCTTTGGTTACTTTCAGACCTGACATTCCTTATTCCCGGGCGATGCATCAGGGTCGGGCACAAGATGAACTGTTGTTAAATTGGTGTAAGGGAGGCCAACCGGAATTGACAAAAACAGAAATGCATGCACAATTGATGGACCTCTCCAAAAAGTTTGAAAATGCCAATTGAAAACACCACCTTAGATGATAGGGCTAAGCCGCTTGGCAACTACCCCCATGTTAAAAGAGTGGGTGATTTTATCTATGTATCAGGAACCAGTAGCAGACGACCCGACAACACCCATGAAGGTGCAGAATTGGGGGCCGATGGCAAATGGGTGTTGGATATAGAGAAACAAACAAGAGCAGTAATTGAAAACATTGCCACCCTTTTGGAAGCAGTAGGCTCCGGTTTAAAGGATGTAGTAGACATAACTACCTACCTTGTGGACATGAAAGATTTTAAAGGATACAATGAAGTTTATGGCTCCTTCTTTGATCATACGGGCCCAACCAGAACCACGGTTGCGGTGTATCAACTGCCCCACCCCAATTTGTTGATTGAAATAAAAGCAATCGCTTATAAACCCTTGTAACGGTTTTAATTGCTTTTTCTATTGGTAATTTCGTCGCGCAATTTGGCAGCGGTCTCATAGTCTTCCATTTCTATGGCCTTCTCCAACTGGCTTTCAAGTTCGTCAATTGAAAGAGAGGTTATACCGGGCTTTTGCATGCTCCGCGTCGGAGTAAGTGGTTCGTTTTTGTCGCTATCCATCTCAACACCTGCCTGGTCTAATATAAAGTCATAGGTGTAAATAGGGCAATTGAATCTCACTGCCATTGCAATGGCATCAGAAGTTCGCGAATCAATAACAGAGATATCTCCATTTTGATCGCAAATGAGCTGGGCGTAAAAGATGCCATCCAACAAATCATTGATGACTACCTCCCTGATAATAATGCCAAAATTGTCAAGTGTTGCCTTAAATAAGTCATGGGTCAGCGGACGATTGGGTGTCATTTTCTCTACCGCGATGGCAATGCCCTGGGCTTCAAAACCTCCAATAACAATGGGTAGTCGCCTGCTGCCTTCCACTTCGCCCAAAATAACGGCGTAGTTATGGGACTGAGACACAGAATGACTGATGGCTACTATTTCCAGACTGACCTTGTTCATATTATAAAATTAATGCAAATATAGGCTTAAAAGTTTACTAAAAAAAAGAGGATTTGTCATTTGTAAATGCAAATCATTGTTTTAGAAACAATTAAGCTCATTTTTTCAAAAAGAAAGGCCAACAGTTGGTACTGCCGGTCTTTCTTCAATTATCTGTAACCTATTTATTTTAAAGTAAATTTACCTTTTCCTACCATGTAGCCATTGTTGTACAACTCGCAATCATAACCACCTTTCGAAAGCTTATCGCCAGGTGTCCAGTCAATGCAACCATTGGTATCTTTGTTGTCGTACTGAATATCACCTGAGGTGGTATAACGAATTTGGGTATTGTTAAGTTTGTTGGTCAACACTCCTGAACCTCGGTCTTCCTGGGCAACAGTTTCTCCTTGTGGATTGATGATCCTGACAAAAAATTTCTTAGACCCTGAGGGTGTAACTAAATTGGTTTCGGTTGTAAAACAAATTCTTAACATCTCAATGTCTTTTGCCTTACTCTTGTCTTTCAACTTACCATTGTCTTTAACTTCAAACCCTTTTACCTCCATAAAATTGATCTTGATGGCATTGGCCATATCCACTTTAGAATAAAGAGCCTCATTGGATTTAGACAATTTTTCTTTGTCAGAAGCCAAAACAGCACGGGCCTGAGCTATTTCTTCCTTCTCTTTTTTAGTCATTTCAAGATTGGCCGACAATTCCTGATTGGAGCTTGCCAATTGATTGTTGGCTGTAGAAAGTTCTGCATTCTCATTTTTAAGAGAGGTAATCTGAGCTACATATTCCGTAACCTGGGCGTTTAATTTGGCAAGTTCATCCTTTGCTTTGCCTAATTCCCTCTTGGTCCAGATCATTTCAGAGATCTTGCCCTTTTGAATTTCCAATTCTTTCTTTTGGGCATCAATAAGGTCATTTGCTTCCTTATTTTCACCCCTCAACTCTTCCAAACGCTCAAGAGCATCCTGGTAATCCTGGTCTAACTCAGCTTGTGCTTTTTCCAATTCTAGCAGATTGGATTGTTGGCTGGTATTTTGAGTTTTCAGCTGGCTATTCATAAACCATTGGTAGGCATTCAAACCCAATAATCCAATTATGGCTACAATTGCCCAGGCTGTAAAATTCTGTCTAGTTTTGCTATTCATGTTCATTTCCATCTTTTATCTTTTCTCCAAATAACGGGACAAAGATCAATTTTTATTATGCAAACATCAAATAATTGGGCAAAATTCAATGAATACTATTAATTTGCAGTCAGTGTAAACCCCTATAGCATGAACCTGAATCTCCAAACCATTACCCGAATACTTTTCCTCGACATTGAAACTGTATCTGAAAAAGCAGAATTCAGCCAAATCAGTGAAACTTTTCAAAAATTATGGGCCAAAAAGGCAATTTCTATCCAAAAAAGCCTTGAAATTTCCAATAAGGAAGGAATTGCAGCCCTTTATAAAGAAAAAGCAGGCATTTTTGCTGAATTTTCAAAAATCATCTGCATTTCTGTGGGCTATCTCAATTCTGAATCCAAACTGAGAATAAAAAGTTTTAGCGGCCACGATGAAAAGGCAATTCTTACCTCGTTTTCAAAGCTGCTGGAAGAACACTATCCCGACCCGAATAATTGTTTTTTGTGCGGGCACAATGTCAGGGAATTTGATATTCCATTTATTTGTCGGAGAATGGTGAAACACCAAATCAGCCTTCCTCCTTTACTTAGCATCTCTGGCAAAAAACCCTGGCAGACAGAATTTATCATTGACACGATGGAACTTTGGCGGTTTGGTGATATCAAAAATTATACATCACTCGAACTCATTGCAACCACACTGGACATCCCTACTCCAAAAGACGACATCGATGGCAGTCAGGTAGGCAGGGTGTATTGGGAAGATAGGGATCTCAACAGAATCGTTTTGTACTGTCAAAAAGATGTAGTGACAGTCGTTAGACTCGTTCAGCATTTATCGCTTATGGATTGGATAGCCGATGACCAAATAGAATTTGCCTGAGTAGTTGTATAAGTGTTCAATTACTTTTTTTTAAGTAAATACTCTACTTTGTAGGCACCTACATGGATCTCACTTTTTTTGATCAACCGCAATTGATACGAGTAATTGATGAAACCCATTATGAAAAGTAAGGCCGCAAAACCAAACAAAAACAGTTCAATCACCAGGCCACTGCCCACAGTATAAAAGTTGTGGATGCTCAATCCGGCAATTAAAAAATACATCGCAGAGCGCAGAAAGGATAAAAACGTAGACTGATTGGCCAACCTGGTTCTTTGTAAGGCCAGCTGCTCTCTCAAAATCAGATCCTTATTCAATTCAGTATCGCTCATCTATTTTATTTTACTGCCAAAGTTAGGGTTAATTTGCTGGCTTTAATTTTGAAATCACATATGTAACAATTTTTTCCATTTCATCGTTATGCCAGAATACGTCAAATTTTATTAAATTTATCTTGCAAAACTTAATCATCCCCATCATTTATATGGGTTTTAAATTGATTTTCGTTTACAAAGCAACGTAAGGAACTACTCATCTTCACCTTGTGAAATTTATATATCATGCCGTTTAATTGTGCACCGTCAGACCTTTCACCTTACCAGCCGACCCCTAGTCAGCCCTGGGATCGGAGGAGGGCCATCCATCTATATCGACGCATGGCCTTTGGAGCTTCCAAAGCAGTCATTGACCAGGCCATCTTACAACATCCGGTAAGCCTGGCAAAATCCATTGTTGCCAAAGCAAAAAATCTTGCTCCTGCCCCTGCCCCTCCCTGGGCCAACTGGACCATTGCCAACTATAGTCCTATTGAGGAAGAAAGGAATGCGCAGATAGTACAGCAAATAATATCCTGGGTTAATAACTGGGTCAATGACATGCGCACCAATGACCTTCGGGAGAGGATGTCGATGTTTTGGCACAACCACTTTGTCACACGTTTAGATAAATACGTTTGTCCTTCCTGGATGTATGAATACCATCATTTGCTTCAAAAACATTCGCTGGGTAATTTCAAAACTTTTGTCAAAGAAATGGGTACAACCCCAGCCATGCTTGTCTTTTTGGATGGGGTCCAAAACACTCGATTTCAACCCAATGAGAACTTTGCCCGCGAGTTGTTTGAACTCTTTACCCTTGGCGTAGACAATGGTTATACCCAGGCCGATATTGTCAACGCGGCTAGAGCGCTCTCTGGTTGGAATGGCATAGAATTGGCCAATCTTTGCGGAGATATCACTTTTGTTCCCGCTTTTTGGGACAACGGCCAAAAAACCATTTTTGGTAAGACGGGCAATTTTGGCTACAATGAAGTAATTGACCTCATTTTTAATGAACGTCCTGTACAGGTAAGCCAATACATATGCAAAAAGATATATGCCCACTTTGTAAACCCGGATATCGATGAAGAAGTAGTCAATCAATTGGCACTGATTTTCAGACAAAACAACTTTGAACTGGCCCCGGTAATGGAAACACTTTTTACATCTGTTCACTTTTTTGATGATGCTACCGTTGGAACGGTGATACCCGGTCATATCGAGTATTTTCTGACCTTTCTCAATGAATTGAATTTTCCCAACAATGATATCCTGAATCAATACATTGTCTACGGTTCCGATGAATTTGATCAACGGCTGCTGAATCCTACCGATGTTTCCGGATGGAAAGGCAACAGAGCCTGGATTACCTCCTCTACCCTTCCATTCAGATTTGAGGGCATCTTTAACATCATGCTTTATTACTACCAACAACAAAACAATCAGATTGAACAAGTCAGAGACCTGGCCCTGTCACTGGTCAGCAATGTGGAATCAGATCCCGCTGTGGTGGTTCAGGCTGTTTGTGATTACATCCTGCCCAATGGCTTCCAAACTCAAAGAGAATACGATGAGGCGGTAAAAGTCTTTAAGGCCGAAGTGCCCGAAAATTATTTTGCCAGTGGTCAATGGAATCTCTATTGGGAGTATGCCCCCCTTCAACTGATCTTATTGCTTCAATACCTGGCAGCACAGCCGGAATACCAACTAAAATAAATGACCATGAGCAACAAAAGTAAAAACTCAACGAGCTGCAATCAAGCCGACCACAAAATGTGGAGCAGGCGCGATTTTCTGCAAACGCTGGGAATAACCGGTGGTGTTGGATTGGCAATGGGAGGCTTTTCTGTCAATGCGCTGGCAGCTCCCCTATTGAATCCACCCGATGGCAATGAAAGAATATTGGTTTTGATCAGACTCAAGGGAGGTAATGATGGTTTGAATACCATTATACCGGTCTATGACTTTGGCACCTATAAAAGCAAGCGACCTTCTATTTACATACCACTGGCTGACACTTGGAGTCTGTCCCCTGAGCTGGCTATGCCCAAAACAACCAGCTCCCTTACCAAACTTTGGAACAAGGGTGCCATGAAAGTTATCAGCGGGGTGGGATATCAAGACCACAACCTGTCTCACTTTACATCCTCCGATATTTGGAATACTGCCAACCCTGCAATTGAAACAGATGCCAACAAATCAGGATGGTTAGGCAGGTACCTGCTCAATAATCAACCCGATTATTTGGAAAACCTTCCTGAAATACCGGGTGCGATCAAAGTCAACAGTGGCAGCAACATTGCCTTTAACGATCCTGAACGAATTGACCTCGCAGTCAATTTTAATACTCCAGACAAACTCATTGAAATTGCTGAGAGAGGTTTTTACTACGATGCCCAAAACCTGCCGGATGATTGCTATTATGGAGATCAGGTAGGCTTCCTTCGTTCAGTTTTAAATGTCACCTATAAATATGCGCCAGTTATCAGCAATGCTTTCAAAGCTGGGAGCAATGATGTGGTGTATTCCAACAATCCATTGAGCCAACAACTTTCCATTGTAGCAAAACTGATCAAAGGAAACCTTGGTACCAGATTGTACATGGTCACGTTGGATGGCTTTGATACCCATGAAAATCAAAACTCAGACCATCCCAGACTGATGTCACAACTTTCAGCTGCGGTCTCTGAGTTTTACGATGACCTGGGCTCTGGCCTATCCAACAATGTACTTTCTGTAACATTTAGTGAATTTGGAAGAAGAGTGGCAGAGAATGCAGGAGGTACTGATCATGGTACCGCAGCTCCCGTTCTCTTATTCGGTTCTGCGCTGCAAGGAAATGGTGCATTGGGCCAACTGCCCAGCCTCACCCAACTGGATGGAAATGGCAATCTCAAACACAGCACTGACTTCAGGTCTATCTATGCTACCTTACTCGAGTCATGGCTCTGTGTGCCTGCCACGGCAGTAGATACTATTTTAGGTCAGGAATTTGATCGTGTAGACAATATGGGAATAGAATGTTTAGCTTCTTCTGTGGCCGATGTGCCTTTAAAACAAGGCTTATCTCATTATGGCTTTGTGGAACAGGATGGCTCAATCCACATTCGATATGAATTGGCCAGACCAGGAACCATCATGGTGGAACTAATTGCCATGACCGGTCAACGTATTGCCATGCCTGTCAATGAATACCAAGCTGGTGGAAAACAAGAAACCATCATGAGTGGCCAGCGCTTAGGACTGGGCAGTGGTTTGTACGTCTATCGAATCACTGCTTCGGGAAAAACCTATTCAGGAAAACTGGTGTATGTTCAATAAAAAAAACCATACATCGGCTCAAGATAAGTTCACTTTGGGAATGAACGTGAAGGCAATCGGTTTTTTGGAATGGCCTCTCTTCCTGAGTTTTTAAGACGTATGGTTTTAAAGGATCTCAAAAACAAAAAACGTAATACTTGATTACACGACAAAGATAGGAGAATACATATTATTAAAAAATTTAATATGATGTTTTTTCATATTTTTATTTTTCAATATATAAGTTCCGTAAAAGCACCGATTAATATCTGATTGTCAATTGACAGGTGAATTTGATTTAAAGAAATGCAGATTTAAAATTCAAAATGCCAGACTTTTTGGGGCTAAACTTGAAGTGGTGAAGGATCTCGTCAATCCAATATCTTGAGTTTTTTACCCGGATACACCTTAAGCTTGGCACCGTTCGATAAATTTAAGGGTTGATCCAATGTGCATTCTCCGTTGGATACAGGATTTATAATAACCATTTTATTTCCTCCCAGATTAAGTCCGGGCTTGTTGCCATTAACCCAATTACTTGGGTCTGACCAGGCGCCATTACCGGTAAATTGATAAACCGATGACTTTGGTGGATTGACAGCTACAACACTTCTAAATAAGCCAGCGTTGTGCCCATTGGTGGCACTGGCCACTGTGAATAAATATCCAGAGGTATCAAATCCCATTTCCAATAGATTGGATGTGGGAGAAGAAAGGCCGGAGTTGCAAGGCAGCCAGTTGGTTTCCGGATTCCATGAAGTGTTATTGGCCATTCGGCATCCATTGTATTCACAAGCCAGGTAAACATTGTTGTGATAATCCAACACCAGATCCTGAACACCTTTAACGATGAGATCGGGGTCATTAAATTTGGTCCACAAATTGCCATTGTCTTCAGGTGTTGAATACCACAATATATTGGTCCACCAGTCGCCACCGGCAAAGATAACGCCATTCTCATCCCTCTCTATTTCTATAAGGTTTCCATACCAGGGAATTGTATTGCCTACACCCAAAACAAAGTTTTGTCCCCCATTATCGGACCTGGACACCCCTTCACTTTCGCTACCTAAAAAAATAGTATTGTCTTTGCTCACATCAATATCCCAAATGGCAGAGATCATCAATGGGTTATTTTGCCAGGTAGCACCATTGTTCACCGAAAACGACAAAGAGGTAGCTCCGGAAAATCTGGAAGATGCCCAAATGGTATCCGCTTTGTGTTGTTTGATCTTAGTATAAAAATCGCAGCCGTTCGCCGCCACCTGGGTCCAGGTATCCCCCTGGTTGACAGATCTGTAAATGGCTCCTTTGGGCACATTGTTATAAGCATGCAAAAGCAAGTCACCCGTTGCCGTTTCCATGATTTGCAGAACATTCAAATGGTTGATGCCTGTATTTTTTAGCTGCCAGGTCTGACCACTGTTGTTGGACCTCCATACCCCTAATTTGTTGCCTATATAAAAGCTACCATTGTTGGTACACTTAAAACACAGCATAATTCTGGCCGCATCCATTCCCTCATTTTTATCTATCCAGTTGTTACCCCCATCGTCAGATCGAAAAACACCGGATGCACCTGCATACACTTTATTGGCAGTTACCACCAAAGCATTAAATCTTGTGGTTTTTAAAATAGCGGCCGTCTGCAACCAAGTGGCCCCATTGTTGACCGATCTGTAAAGAGTTCCGGGAGAAGAGCTGGTGCTCAAAAACCATCTGTTTTGACTATCAATGCTAATACTCGTCATATTGGTTGCCGGCAGGCCCGTGTTCACAGACTGCCAGACACCGCCGCTGGTATGACATCGAAATAGGTTGTTGCTGTTACATACGGCAACAATGGTATCTGCCTGACTGATGGCCATCTTAATCACAAAATTATTGGGCATCGGATCACCTATCAATGTCCAACTATTTACGCCATCAAAATGGTAAACGCCACTATTAAAAACCCCGGCATAGAGTTGACCCGATTGGCTGATAGCAAGGCATTTTCCGAGTGCGGGCAGATTATTTGTGACATCACTCCATGTTGAATTCACCCATTTATAGACTGCACCACTGGTATTCATCATGTACATTACACCATTCGATGCCCTTACTATATCAGCCACAAAAAAGGTACCTGATGGCAAACCAACATTAATGTCTGCCCAAGCTCCACCGGAGTACCGAAACACCCCATGATTCCCGGTAGCACAAAAAACAGAAAGGTCGGTAGAAACTTCTATCTCCCTTATAATAGAATCAGGTAACCCTAAGCTGATGTTCATCCAGTGTTCGCCTTCATCTGATGACTTAAACACGCCATAAGTGGGTGTTCCGGCATACAAAACATTGTCACTCCCTGCTGCCAAACAACTGATGTCTTCATTGGGGCTACTCATTTTTTGCCAACTTACCTGGGAGCTCAGACTTAAGTGAACACAGAATGTCAATATAACAGTAGCTATGATTTTGGGCATCTTGTATTATTAAAAGGTTTTCTATACAGAATACCAGATATGACAAACCGCTGCCACCTATGCCCTTGTTTTAAGTAACAATAGAAACAGTAGAGATAAATTCCACTTCCACAATATTATTTCAAAAGCCCATTATTCTCAAAATATAATTTTATAATTTGACCTATCGCCTGATTGATTTATCACCTATAATTGTCATATTTAATACATATAATTTTATCTTTTAGTACATTATACATAGTATTTATTTAAATATGTTTTGATTGGGTTTTTCCAAACCCACCTTATTAAAATGAAAAGGTATTTTCTTTCACGGGTCTCAACAAGAGTGATTCAATAAGCTTAACTTTGCGTTAAATTTAAGCCAAAGTCTTATGAAAGACATTGCCGATCTACTGGGCAGAATTTGTATAGCTATGATCTTTGTGTATGAAGCACTGGATACTTTACTATTTTTTGAAAACACCAAAAGGACCATGGCAGACTATGGATTGACGTGGAGGCCTGATTTGGTGCTCACGGTCCTGGTAAGTTTCCTGATCATTGGTGCCATTATGGTATTGATTGGGTATTATGCCAATGTGGGTGCCATTTTACTGCTGGCTTATTGGCTGCCTTTTACCTTGATTGTATATTCATTCTGGAATGATGCCCAGCCCGTTCAAAGACTCAATGCACTCTATTTTATGCGCAATCTGGCAGTGTGTGGGGGTTGCTCTTGCTCATCTCCAATGGTGCCGGCAAGTACAGTGTCAAACGACTCATCCACGTAATGCGTTTGCCCAAATAATGTCTGCCTTCCGCTATCTACTTTTTGATCTCGACGAAACCCTTCTCAATTTTGGGGAGGCTTCCAGAAATGCCTTTCAACTTTTTTTTGAACAATACCTCAGCCACCAGGGCTTGAATCCGCAGACACTCTATGCCCATTACCACGATGCCAATATGATGGTTTGGGAAATGTTTGAGCAAGGCCAAATGTCGATAGATGAATTAAAAGTAAAACGATTTGAATGGATGTACTTGCATGCAGGCCTTAGTATTCCTTATGATCAACTGGATGAGCAGTCACACTATTATCTGGATGCATTGATCCAATCTTCTCAGATGATCCGGGGTGCCAAAGAGATCATTGAAAGCCTGGCTGCCGATTACCACCTCAATGTCATTACCAACGGCATTTATTTTGTGCAACATGCCAGATTGGACAAACTCAAGTTGAAGCCCTACTTTCAGAATCTATTTATTTCGGAGGAAATAGGTCACTCAAAACCTTCACCTCAATTTTTCGACCATGTCCTCAAAACCTTGGTTGGTGCCCAAACAAACGAAATATTAGTCATTGGGGATAGTCTTAAGGCAGATATAAAAGGAGCCCTACAATCAGGCCTAAAGGCATGCTGGTTCAACCCGGGAGGGATAACCAATGAAACGGACATTACACCCCATTTTGAGATAAAAACCTGGGAAGAATTTCACAAAATACTTCAATAATATTTTTGTTTACCATTCATCCAGAAAGGCAAAAACAACGCCACAGAGGGTAGCCTGACAAAAACCATACAGCAACCAGGTTGAAACCATGATAAAGTCTACATCAATGGCACTGTAAGTGATCCACATTACCGGAATCAAAGCCACCAGCGAATAAACCATGCCAAATTCGATGCCTTTAATAATCAGGCCTCCTGGCAAAAATCTGCGGAATCGGTTCCACAGGATGGCCAGGGCAAAACTTAAAACAAAAGGATGGAGGTAAAAGTACAAATCCCTGCTGCCATCTGAATTAAATATGGGATTGATATAATTGACAAACAAGTCTGGTTTGAGGTGGATGGCGGCATACAAACTTCCAAAACTAGTCAGGAACAAAGCGGCGCCGGCAATCAACCCATTTTTAAAAATTCCGGTGAACGGTGAAGGTGTAGGTGTTGGATGATTTTCCATTGTTGTCAATTTTAAAGTTGAAAAGTTTTATCTGGCTTGAAAGTACAATCTAAACTCAACAAGCAATTCATTTTTGACCTTAATTGCACCTCCCAACTTACTGGGTGGCTTGAGATTAAAATCACTAAAAAGTATTTGTTTGACTCCGATCAGTTGAACCTGGCCTGCTGCTCCCGGAATAACGGATAGGGCAATATTCATGTGCCTGGTCACACCTGCCAGCTCAATATCAGCTTCTCCTTCAATGCGACCGGCTTTTACATAATCATCAAGGTCTTTGCTAAATTCTGTAAACCTGATTTTCATGAAAGGATAATCACTTACTTTAAGGGTCTTTTGCAGGTCTTTGGTCATCATCTTATGATGGCAATCAAATTTTGCCACCTGGATGGACAACTCGCCTCCTGCCTTTACCTTCCCCTCTTTGTTTGTTTGAGTAGTCCAAATGGTATCTGTCCTACCGTAGGTAGAGATGTCGCAGGCAAAGCTGTTGATGTTGGTTTTACCATCCACCTTTAAGGTGCTATGGCTTGCCAATATCCATTGTTGCTGTGCAACTAAGGGTGCACAAAATGTCATCAGCAAGTAGCTTAAGCAAAAACCAATGATCATCTTTTTTGATTGTGAAGTTAAAAAAAAGGAGTTGAATGTGTTCACCCAACTCCTTAAAAAGATTATCAATGAAAACCTCTTAGATAATTGTATCAAATTAGAAGCCTACAACTGCCTCAACAACGATGCCGTTGAATTTGGCTCCACTTCTGATATCAGTTCCTCTGAAACCGTCGTATTTCTGATTTACATATTCGCCTTTCAGCAATAGATTTTTAGTTGGGAACCATCCTGCAGCGATAGCTGTTCTGGTAACGTTTACGTCATCAGTATAACCACTCAATCTGCTGGTAACTTTGTTGTATTTGGCACCGATAAACAACTGCTCGTTTGCAAGAAATCTATAAACCAATTCCCCTGCCATTTGAGTTGTTTTTCTGTTGGCTCCATCGTACGCATCTGGTTTTTCGTTAACTGTTTTACCGGTAGCTTGTTCATATGTACCGAAGAATTCCAAACCTTTGAATTTTACAAATGGGTTGATGATCCAAGTGCTCAATGTATTGCTCATACCTGGGTTGAACCTGCCGCTGAAAGCTTCGGCTGTACCATTGGTAGATGCTGCTGTTTCAATTACTCCGAAGTAAGCTGAACCTGTTCTGTCACCACCAAATAAGGTCAAACTTGGAGATGAAGCGTTGTTGTACATAGATGCACTCAATCTGAATCTCAGGTCATCATTAAACTTTTTGTCGTAAGCCAACTTGAAGTAAATAGATGGATTTTTAGCTTTTATAGAGTCTGCTTTTGCAGTACCAATTACTGGAAGTGCATCGTAATCTCTGATGTTATTTCTGATCAAACCATTGGTCATACCCAGCATTGCCATAAAACCATCAACTGGATAGATATATACTTCACCACCGATCTCTGTTGCAAATTCATCCATGATGTTGTTATCAGCGAATGGATTAAAGATGGCATTACCGTTGTCAGATCTTCTGAAGTGAGTGTCACCATAGTTAACTTCCATGTGACCAATTTTCACTCTTACATACTTCTCAAACCAAGATGGGTTGCCAAACATTGACAATTTGTCGATTTGGATGTATCCACCTTTTACCCAAAATTCATTATGGTGTCTTGCTGCCATATAATTTTCAAGGAAAATTCTGATACCATCACCCAATTGTACATCAAAGTTAAGGTTAGCAGCTGCCAGGTTAAATCCATTTCCAAGTGGATACAAAGCCAGTTTTTTAGCTTTTGATGTATCTACGTTTTCATGACTCAACATCTGGTATCCCTGACGGAAACTACCACCAATGTGTAATTTAAATCCTTCATAGGCTGCTGTTTCGGTTTTTGAAGGCTCGAATACATTGATACCTGTTTGGTCGTATGACCTTGTGTACTGTATCTGAGCGGAAGCTTTGGTTACCATTACTACCACCAAAACCAGGGCGAAAAATTTAACTAACGATTTCATAAAGAATTGTTTTAAGGTTTACAAATGTGATTTGTTGTCTTTTAATTTAAGGTTAATTTATTGTAGTGTCTTATTAGTTGACTTCATTTATTTTATTGGCATTGAAGTTGAATTTGATGGTCACTTCATTACCCGTTTTTACAGCACCCAGCATAAAAGAAGGAGGTTCCATTCCAAAATCTTTCATACCCAGTTTTTTCTCACTGGTCACATTGATGCTTCCGGCTTTGTTGGGCTTCAAATAAGCAATCATTGGCACTTCTAAGGTTTTACCGGCAATGGTTAAGTTGACTTTGGCATTGACTGTATAAGTAATATTGTCTTTGGTACTTACTGTAGCACTTTTTAAAGTAGCTGAAATATTAGCGTTTTTATCTGTTTTTAAGGCTTTGTAGGCATTTTTGTCCATGCCGTCTTTACCGCTTTTTAATGATTTAGCTGCTATGCTAAAATTCATTGAAACGACATCGGTTATAACTCCGGCGTCATTTGTGGTAACACCTATGGTACAATCTCCATTAGCAGCCTTCATTTCCCAGTCATGCATTGTAGAAGTACCTGCAACGGTAACACCAGCTGCCTTCGTGGAATATTTGTCTTGGGAATTCACCATAAAAGGTAAAATAAGCATCAGCAAAAGCGTTCCTACCTTTAACATCATTGTTTTCATTGTATTTCTTTTTTATTGTTTATAAATACAGTACAAGATTACGGCAGTCAAAAAAGCCCTCAGATGACGACGGTTAGTTTTCGCAATGATCTGATGTATTTTGTACGGCCCTATTGACTAAATAGGTCACATAACGGGCTTATTTAATCCATAAATAATTGATAATCTTATACTTAAAAATTGTTTGCGACTTTTCTGCTGACACAAAAGGATATAAAACACTACTCTACCATCAAGTATCAGTAGTCTAAAAATGAAGTTTTGATGAAGATAAATAGACTTATTTCAAATGTATAAGTGCCAACATTCTAAACCCTCCACCATAGTTAATATGTAAGGGATATCACAAATTAAGAAAGTTATTCGGAATATTTTTTTTAATTGCCCAACAGTACCTGTATATATTATATACGCTTTAACAAAAACCGATCTATTACATCCATTTGTTGATCATTTGCAGGTCATTAGTGTATTCTGGTACCATCTGCTGTAAGTTCTTTCATTACACCTGCTTCAAATACCAAATATTCCTGCCATCGCTTTCGCACTGTATCTTCGCCTCCGTAATGAATGGCCAATTCCAGAAACATCTTATAGTGTCCCGCCTCTGAAACCATCAGGTCGTAGTAAAATTGTTTGAGGCTTTCTTCTGAGATGTGCAGTGATAATAATCGGAATCGTTCACAGCTTCGGGCCTCAATCAAAGCGCAGATCAAAAGGCTCTCAATCAGGTTTACATCTCTGTTGCCATGCTTTCTGAATTTTTGCAGGGCATTGACATACTCATCCTTGCGCTGGAAGCCAAGCGTCATATCCCGCTTTTCCATTTCCCGCAGCACCATTCTGAAATGACCCCACTCTTCGGTAACAACGGGCATCAGGGCCTTGACCAGTTCTTTTTTATCGGGATATTGCTGAATCAGGGAAATACAGGCGGTGGCCGCCTTTTGCTCACAGAAGGCGTGATCAGTAAGAATATATTCGAGCGACATTTCGGCAAGGTTGACCCACCTGGGGTCGGTGGGCAAGTGAAGGCCCAGCTTGGTCTTATCTATCATTTCTGAGGCATTTGAGCTGCCTGAGTATAAAATCTACATCATATACCATATAATCTTCAAAGCCGGTAGACCACATGATGCCAAAACTGTCCAGGTATTGGGTTTCCAAAACTGAAATATCCTGCTCATTGTTGAGCGTACATTTTACCTTGTAGATGGTTTCTCCTCCCTGCCTGTCGAGATAGGGCTCAGTAACCTCCAGCACTTTTAGGAAAACGCGCTTACCATTGACAAACTGCATTCTGAGAAAGTCGGTCTTAAGTATCACACCGTAGCTGCGCATCACATCTTTGGAGGCAAATCTCGCTTCAATATCAAAGTTGTACTTTCCACTGTGCTTTTCGGCAGCCATGCTGATGGTGAGAAAGTCTTTCAACTTGAAATAGTTTTTCATTTTTTCGGGCGTGTAGGTCAATAGTCTTTGCGGCGCCAGCGTAATTCTCTTTTTTTTGCTGGTTTCGTCCTTTCCCTTAAAAACAACTTCGCAGTTGTTTTCTTTATGAGCTTCTTCAATCTTATTGATAACAATCTTTTCAGATTTTACTTCTTCTGCCTTAGGAGGATCCTCATTGATGGGCTGGATTGTAATTACTACTTCTGCGCCTATTTCAGCAACTACCTGCTCAGCCGGTCTTTCTGCCACCTTGGGCTCTTTGGCAGCTTTTTCCTGTCTTTTTACCATCTTTTGAATGAGCCCAGAGAGTTGTTCGTACTCTTTTTCACACCTTGCAATGTCTTTTTTGGCGGTCTGTTGTTTGGCTTTAAAGGTATTTTTATCTTCTTTGCTTGCTCTCTGAAGGTCGTAATCTAAGATAGCCATCAACCTTTCCAACTTTGCCAGCTCGAGGCGGTTGCGCTGCTCTTTTTCGAGCAACGACTGGAACAGGGCCAGAGAATCAGGTGCCCAGCTTGCTCTCTCGTCCACCAATTCTTGGATGTTGGAGGATAAAAAATTGCTTGCCCCATCAACCACTACATTCTGCCCGCTTTTACAGGAATACTGTTTTTGAGCATTGATGCTCAGCACAGAAAAGGAAACAAAAGCCAATACCAGAAAAAAATACCTCATTTGCCTGTTTGTAAGGCCCAAAAGTACGAAAATTTGACCTAATTGATCACCTTATCAGCACAAGAACTGCTGGCAAAAGCGTCGGGCTTGGCTTTAAAGGTATAGCCCATGCCCATGATGTAGCCCATTGCCTCCCTGAGTGCCACATTCGACTTAAAGGTGGGATCTGTATTGATATCTGCATGAACCTCCAATTCCACGCCGTACTTATCCAGGATGTTGCAGAGGGCATAAGCAGTGGCCACTGATTTTGATACTTCGGTGATCATCCGCTCCTTTATACCCATGTGTCCCTGAAATTGCTCGTTCTGGATGAACATAAAGCCTCCCTTTCCTTCTCGCAAAAAAACAACAACTGTGGCAAATTCAATGTGCCCTCCCCTAACCTGTGAATCCGATCCGATACAAACCTTCAAGCGATTGCCCATATCTCTTTCCCTGAGAATCACAGCCTCTGTTTCTTCTTCTATGGTCAACTTCAATGGATCACCATTCAATTTTCTCCACATAGCAGTAATATTTGATTATTCTTTCGGCCAGAGGGAAATAAACGATATCAAATGTAGGTAAAATAAAACAATTCAATATTATTATAAGGTTAACTTATTGAGATGGGGGGGCAATGTCGAATTGAGAATTACGAATTACGAGGGTTTCAATGTCGAATTGAGAATTACGAATAGAGGTTTTCAATTTCGAATTAAAATTACAAATTACGGGTTTTTTCAATTTCGAATTAAGAATTGAGAATTACGGGTTTTTTCAATTTCGAATTAAGAATTGAGAATTACGGGTTTTTCAATTTCGAATTAAAAATTACAAATTACGGCTTTTTTCAATTTCGAAATAAGAATTGAGGATTACGGATTTTTCAATTTCGAATGGAGAATTACGAGAACAATTTCGAATTAAAAATTACAAATTACGGGATCTATTTCGAATGGAGAATTACGGGTTTTTCAATTTCGAATTAAAAATTACAAATTACGGGATCAATTTCGAATGAAGAATTACGTTTCTATTCGTAATTGGGCATTCGTAATTCGTAATTGAATTGGACATTCGTAATTCGTAATTGAATTCGACATTCGTAATTCTACATTGCATTCGTAATTCTACATTCGCAATTCGTAATTTTACAATCGTAATTCGTAATTGAACATACTATTTCGCCTTCAACACCAGCTGATCCGCTGTCGGCTTTTCTACAAGGTATTGGCGGGTCGACAAGCCATGATAATTATCAACTGTCAACTCAATTATGTCTGCTGAAATCCATCTGTAGGTGCCATTAAAGTTTTCGGTCAGACAGTCATCGCCAATGCAGATGCCGCTCTCACTTCGATCGATGTATTGGCCATTGTCAAAGAAGACTAAGCCGTAGTCAAATTCACCAAATCTTGAGGTGGAGGTATATTGAGCCTGAACCAGGTTTTTGCCGGTTTGTAGCCATTGGCCTTTGATGTCCAATTGAGGCGTTGATTGCTCCTCTTTGGTACAGCTGAACAATAAAAACAAGAAGGATAGGATTACAAATCTCATTTTGCAAATATAGGGTAGAAACAAGGGTGCACGCTTTAAATCCGCTGTCTTTTGTCGGCTGGCCGTCAATGCTTTTCCTGGTAGACGACCATCTTGTTTTGTTCCCAAAAGAAAATGGCGGCAATTCCACTGATCCATAAGATCAGCCACCACCAAAGTACCATACACCAGCAAAACCCAAAAAATAGGATTAATGAGGTCAGCAGAATGTAAATCACTGAAAATCCTGCTGAGGCTGAGGCTTGCAATGAGGCTACAAATTCTCTTTGTTTGACCTTTGATTTGGCCAGACCAAAGCCGGCGGCTACTGGCAAAAACCATGCTATCATGCCCACCAGGGCCAGGGGTAGCGACAACCAGTACCAAGGGTGACTTCTAAAAGCCAACACGGGTGATACGCGCAAGGCATCAGGCACACTTACATTTTTAGGATGGGTGCTGTTAAGTTTTTTCTCAATTTCTTTCAGGTAGGAAAACAAGCCACCTCCTTTCGCAATTCTCGGCAAAAATTTTGTTTTACCCGGCTTGTTATACATCATCCACGCCTGTTTCAAGGACGCTTCTTCTTCTCTGTCTTCCAGGTGGATCATGTTTTCTTTGACCCTATCATAGGCGTAGTGATTGAGCTCTTCCATCTTTTCTTTGGCCTCTCTTGCATTAGAGGAATAAAAAGATTTAACAGAAAATGCCTTTCCAACGCTCAAAACCACTTCATTTCCCGGCAAGGTGCTGGCGCTAAAGGTAACACCCACCGGCAGAATGTGTAAGTCAAGGTCCGGACTGCCATCCAGGGTCTGAAAGGCCATTCTTGCCATGCCCTTCTGAAATGGTCGGAGGTACTGATCTGCGCTGGTGCTGCCCTCAGCAAAAATGATGATGGCCTTATTTTGGCGCAACACCTCTATGGTTTTGGCAATGGTTTTTGATTATTCCTAAGCCCGGCAAAGCCATCCCGAAAGCGATAGATGGGCACCTGGTTGGTACCTACCAGCAGATGTTTGAGCCATGGTTTTTCAAATAAATCGCCCCGAACCAAAAAATGAAGGTCGATCGGAAAGGTACACGCCATGATGATGGGCTCCAAAAATCCCGAGGGATGGTTGGAAACGATGAGCAGGGGCTTATCTTTGGGTATGGTGTCCAGGCCATAAACATGAATTTTGCGGTAATACACCCTAAGGATGATGTTGGCAAAATAATATATAATTCGGTACACCATGGTTTAATGTTCAAAAAGCAAATTAAATTTGCCAAAAAGCAGCTGCAATTACAAAATATTATTTCGTCACCACTCCTTGACAGTTGGACAAAAGTAAAAAATTAATCGTAATCGGTGGACCTACTGCCTCAGGAAAAACAGAACTGGCGGTCAGGCTCGCTAAAAATCTGAATACAGCTGTGTTTTCGGCTGATTCCCGTCAGGTCTATCACGAACTCAATATCGGAGTGGCCCGACCCACAGCTGAGGAGATGCAAGGAATTGTCCACCATTTTATCGACCACGTTTCCATCGTAGAAGATTACAGTGTGGGCAGGTATGAAGCAGAGGTGATGACAGCGCTGGACCTGCATTATAAACACCATGATTCGGCCATCCTGGTGGGAGGCACCGGCCTCTACTTACGGGCTATTACCCATGGCATAGACCCATTTCCCGATATACCGGCAGAAATAAATGAGCAGTTAGAAAATGAACTTTTGGAGCACGGCCTGCCAAAGCTGGTTGAAGAGCTCAGCATGGTAGATCCCGTCAGCCACGCTGCACTTGACCTCCAAAACTCCAGAAGGGTTATCCGGGCCCTGGCCATCATTCGCACCACCGGCCATCCGTTTTCTCACTTCAAAACAGGAAACCGCCAGCAAAGGCCCTTTGAGATAGAATATCATTATCTGGAGCCGGAAAGATCTGTGCTGTACAACAAAATTGACCATCGGGTAGACCTCATGATGACCAAAGGCCTCTTGGCCGAAGTTGAAGGCCTGCTCAATTATCGCCCCCTCAAGGCCCTCGACACGGTAGGTTACCGGGAATTGTTTGATTATTTTGACGGCCTGCTCTCCCTGGAAGAGGCTGTGGACAAGGTAAAACAACACAGTCGCAACTACGCCAAAAGGCAGATGACCTGGTTTAGGAAATACAATGAGGAGATGAAAAGCCTGGCTGTAGCCACCTACTTTTAGGTCTAAGCTTTTCTGCATGGTCATAAAATCCTACCTTTGCACAAAAATTTGGAGAACATGAATTTTGTGGAAGAACTGAAGTGGAGAGGCATGTTGCACGATATGACGCCTGGTGCCGATGATTTGCTGGAAAGCGGTAAAATCACCGGTTACATTGGCTTTGATCCTACCGCCCCGTCTATGACCATCGGCAACTTTGTCCAGCTGCAGCTCCTCAAACTTTTCCAACTCAGCGGCCACCAACCCATTGTCCTCATGGGTGGGGCCACCGGCCGGATTGGCGACCCTTCCTTTAAAGACAAGGAGCGAGAACTCAAAACCGAAGACGAGCTGGACACCAACCTCCGCTTTCAGTTGGAGCAGGTGAAAAAGTTTCTTGATTTCGACGGGCCCAATGCCGCCATCGTGGTCAACAACTACGACTTTTACAAAGACATGAACGTACTGGCCTTCCTCCGCGATGTGGGCAAGACCCTTACGGTCAACTACATGATGTCAAAAGACAGTGTAAAAAACAGGCTGGAGACCGGTCTTTCTTTTACCGAATTCAGCTACCAACTGCTCCAGGCCTATGACTTTTTGGTCTTGTACCAAAAGTATGGCTGTCGCATCCAGATGGGTGGCAGCGATCAATGGGGCAACATCACTTCCGGTACTGAATTTATCAGACGCCACCTCGAAGATGGCAAGGCCTTCGCTGTAACTACCCCACTCCTCACCAAGGCCGATGGCAAAAAATTTGGCAAGAGTGAAGAAGGCAATATCTGGCTCGACCCTAGTCGCACCTCTGCCTATAAATTTTACCAGTTTTGGATCAACGCCGATGATGCCGACATCAGCAAATACCTTCGCTACTTCACCTTAAAGAGCAAGCAGGAAGTTGTTGATATGGAAGACAGTCATAAAGACAATCCGCGCATGCTCAAACAACTGTTGGCAGAAGAACTCACTGCCCGTGTCCACACTTCTGAAGACCTGGCCTCTGTCCAAAAAGTAACCGAACTCCTCTTTGGCAAGACCTACGACAGCCCCGAGGCCTTACAACAATTTAGCCCTTCCCAGCTCGAAATGGTAAAAAGGAGAAATCACCTACAAAGAAATCCCTGCCTCTGTACTCAATGAAAATGTCTCTGTCATCGACCTCATCAGCGAGCACACCGGCATCGTAGCCTCCAAAAGTGAGGCCCGCAAAGCCATTCAGAATAAAGCCGTAAGCATCAACAAACAAAAGATTGATGTAATCGAACATACGATATCTGCCAACAACCTCCTGCATGGCCAGTACCTGATGGTGGAGAATGGGAAGAAGAATAAGTTTTTGGTAGGGACTAGGGGTTAGGGGCTAGAAGATGCGTCAACATTTAGTCCCACGCCAGTGGGACGTGAACATTTAGCCGACCAACGGGAGGCGCGAACATTTAGTCCCACGCCAGTGGGCAATGATAGCAATTTGGCAAAACCATTTTCATCCTTTACTTTTACCAAATATAATAGCGTCTTCTATATGTCAAATTTTTTGCAATTATATCGCTACCGAGTGGCCATACCCTTTTTTTTCACTTTACTGTATACAACCTCTACTTTTGGTCAATGTTGTTTTTATCATTTGGTCATGCAAGACAGTTATGGCGATGGATGGAATGATGGCTATTTGGAGGTTTTTCTGAATGGTACCCTTATAAGAAAATTTTCTGGTACTGGTCTTGGCAGTATTGAAACATTTGAAGTTTGCAACAACGATAACTTGCGTTTAAAATACACAAGTGGCCAATACGAAGAAGAAAATACCTACCAAATCTTTAACGATGCCTGGGATGTGATCTTTAGTGATGGCCCCTATCCAAAAACGGGTAATGTTTTTTCTAAATCCACCAACTGCAACAATCCTGCGCAGGCTGGGAAACATCCCTGCATAGCCCTTGATTTGGAAACAGGAGTATCGAAAATGGGCCAAAATGAAGGTGCTGAAACTTCTGGCATTAATCCCAATTGTGGTGCATATCAAGAGGGTGATATTTGGTATGCCACTACCATACCTCCATCTGGAAATATGGCTTTTGACATCAAACAACAGGGCGAAAATAACGTAGGCTATGCAATTTGGCAAGGTGCTGATTGTGGCCTATTACAAAAGATAGCTTGTGGCCAAACCAGTGTGGACACCATCGTAACCTTGATTGATATACCTGCGGGCCAAAAGGTATATACACAGGTGTGGGGTGCCAATGGTGAAAATGTTACATATGACCTAAAGTGGACCGACTCTGGGCGAATCAATTTAGAAAATTCTGAATTACCTGTAATTTATATTCAAACAAACGGTCAGGATATACCCTATGACGGTAGACTCGATGCCAGAATGAACATCCGGTATAAAGGAGAAGAAATCTACGATGGTCCTATCGGAATCAAGATTAGAGGGGCTAGTTCGGCAGGCTATCCCCAACAACCCTATAGCATTGAAACCCGCGACAGTACTGGTGCAAATAAGGATGTTTCTATTCTTCGCATGCCAGAGGAAAATGATTGGATCCTACTTTCAAATTTCAATGATCGATCACTGGCAAGAAATACCCTACCCCATTATTTTTTTACTCAAATGGGCAACTATAGTCCGGCGACACGACACTGTGAAGTGATGATTGACAGTGCATACAAAGGCATCTATGTACTCACAGAAAAAATCAAAAGAGATAAAAACAGGGTAGATATCTCCAAACTAAACCCCGATGACATTGAAGGCGATGAACTCACCGGAGGTTATATTTTACAGCAAAACCTACGCGGAGATGGCGATAGTTTTCAATCCAATTACTCCCCATTGATCATCCGGGTTTGGATGTGCATTTTCTCTATGAATACCCCGATGCACTTACCATCACCCCACCCCAAAAGACGTATATCGCCGCCTTCATAGATAGTTTAGAAACGCAGTTGTATAGCGATGATTTCAGAGATCCTACCCATGGATATAGAAAATATTTAGATGTGCCCTCATTCATCGACTACTTCATCGTCAATGAAGTCGCCCGAAATGCAGATGGCTTCAAAAAAAGTATTTTTTACCACAAAGACAGAAACTCAAAAGACAATAAACTCAAAGCAGGCCCCGTATGGGACTTTGACTGGGCCTGGAAAAATCTCGGCATCTGTTACCTCTACGACAATTTTGAAGGTGCCGGCTGGGCCCACCTCAACAATGACTGCCCTACAGACAACAACTCTTCAGGCTGGTATATAAGAATGCTGCAAGACTCAACCTTTGCCAATGAGCTTCAATGTACCTATCGAATGTATCGGCAATCTATATTGGATACCACTTATATCTTTCAATACTTAGATAGCATCCAGCATTTGGTTTCCAAGCCCCAGCTCAGACATTTTGAACGATGGCGTATCCTGGGCTTCAGTGGTCCTGCACCCGAAATAGGCGGCATTGCCACCAATTATGAAGCAGAATTAGACACCCTAAAATCCTGGATAGCCACAAGACTACAATGGCTCGATAACAATATGCCCGGCAATTGCACAATATCATCCCAATCAGAAATCGATGTTTTTAACACCACCGGCATCCAATGTTTCCCGAATCCCAGCACCGGAAAGATTCAATTCAAGGGAAGGCTCAGGCAGTCACAGGAAAGTATGCTAAACATATACGAAAGTACAGGCAAACTGATCGATCAGATGCCCATCAAACAAGAACAATTCATCCTGGATTACAATACTCAATCAAGCGGCTTGTATTTTTATACGATAACCACAAAGTCGGCTGTTCAGCATAGTGGGAAATTTTTGATTGTGGATAGCAACTAAAAGAATGTAAGTGGAATCTTGCTTTGATAGAATTTCACAACAGGTAAAAGTTGGGATAAAAAAGAAATTTTTAAACTAGCCGTATCCCTATATTTAAAAACTGACTTACCATAAAGAGCCGAACAACGGGAGGCGCGAACATTTAGTCCCACGCCAGTGGGACGTGAACATTGAATCACGCGAAAGCGTGATTTTACATTACTTCTTTGTTTCGTCGATTTTAATAATTTCGTTCATCACATTGCCCAATTCTTCCGCAGGCAGGTCTTTGAAAAGGATTTCCTTTTTCTCATCCAGGATGAAAATTTTGGGTGTGGTTTGGAAATGAACGATCTGGCGGTAACGCTGGTATTGATCGCCGGTGTTGATGAGGCTTTCCATGTTTTTTTCCTTTATCCCTTCCCAGCAGGTATTGGCTTTGTCGCCGCCCTTGGTACATACGGTGATGGTGGTGAGGCCCTTGTCTTTAAACTCTGCGGCGTACTTGATGATGTCGGGCATTGATTTTTTGCAATGACCGCAATCGGGAGCCCAGAATATGAGCAGGGTATATTTTGATTTTACATTGTGTAAAACCACCGGGGTATTGTCTTCTTTGTAAGTGGTGATGTTGGGGAAGATCTCACCAATGAGGATGTTGCGCAGGTGGTCTGCACTCTCCAGGATTTTTTTGAGATTTTCTTCCTTCACCCAGGTAGCCTTTCCTTTGGCGTAGTAGTTGTCTGACAAGAAAACAAAAATCTTGTCCATACCTATGATCTTGCTATTCGCGTATTCATTGAGGAAGTGCGAAAGGTAGTATTTCTGGGCATCCGGATTTTTTTCCAGCTTGGTCAGGATTTCCTTAACAGAGATGATAAGACTGTCCGGATTCTGAACCGTTAGTTTTTTTACGTAGTAATCGATCTTTTGGTGGATGTAGGGAGTGCGGATCAGCGCCGGAAATACCCAGTCCATATAATCCCAGTAATGCTCTTTGTAGTATCGGTAGCGCTTAAGTTGGGTCTCTTCTTCGGGACCTGTAAATTCGGGAATGGTCACCTCAAAGTTGGAGTAGATCAGGTTGGCGGTATAAGTGCCTTTATGGTCTTTCACAAATTTTTCCTGATAAGCCTTTACATCCGTATCAATTTTATCCAATTTAGCTTTAATGCTGGGATCGTCTTTGTCTTTTTCCTTTAATTTGGTAAGACTGTCACGCAGCGGGGTGGCGGCATCTCTCATGGATTTGATGTAGTCCATGTAGTCGTAAAAACGTTTGTTCTCCGGTGAGTTTTTGAAGGTCAGTTTGGCTGTATCTGCCTTTTTGAATTTGACATCAAATTTGTTATCATCACCAGAAACGATAAATTGAACAAAGGTGTTATCGGGTTTCAGCAGGGCAATGTACATGCCGTCATCGAGTTTATCATCGCCCTTAAAGGTAAATTCTCCCGGCTTGGTGGCGTAAACGGTGTCTTTCACCAGCTGTTTTTCACCATAATAATACCCAATAATTAAGGTATCATTGGTGTAGTCATCTATTTTAAAATTGATGTGGTATTGACCGATCAGGGTGGGAATAAAAAAGACCATGCCCACCAGAGCACTCCATAAGTTGTTTTTCACTTTCATAATTTTACCTCAATCTAGACTCTAAATTAGACAAAAATGTTTCCATGGTCTCCCATGTATAACTTTTTTTAATAATATTTTAACAGTTCTTATTTTTTACCTGCAAGCAGATACAGCACTGCCATACGTATGGCAACCCCGTTTTCTACCTGGTCCAGGATGATGGAGTGTTCTGAATCTGCCACATCGCTGCTGATCTCCACGCCCCTGTTGATGGGGCCCGGGTGCATGATCACGATGGGTCTGCCAACCTTGTCGAGCAAGGCCTTGTTCACACCGTAGTACAGGGCATATTCCCTCAGCGAGGGTATGTATTTGATGTCTTGTCGCTCCAGCTGGATCCTGAGGATATTGGCCACATCGCACCATTGCAGGGCTTCGAGGATGTTGTACATCACCTTTACGCCCAAGCTGTCCATGTGTTTGGGTATCAGGGTCGGTGGACCACAAACCGCCACATTGGCGCCCAGTTTTTTAAGGCACAAGATATTGGACAAGGCCACCCTGCTGTGCAGGATGTCGCCCACAATGAGGATGTTTTTTCCTTCCAGCGGACCAATGGCTTCTGTCATAGAAAAGGCATCGAGCAGGGCCTGGGTGGGGTGCTCGTGGGTTCCGTCGCCGGCATTGATGATGTTGGCATCGATGTGGTTCGACAAAAATACGTGGGCTCCGGGGGCGGGGTGTCGCATCACCACCATGTCCACCTTCATGGCCAGGATGTTGTTGACCGTATCGAGGAGGGTTTCACCTTTGGACACCGAAGAAGAAGAGGCTGTAAAATTGAGCACATCGGCTGAGAGTCGACGTTCTGCCAGTTCAAATGAAATGCGGGTGCGGGTGGAGTTTTCAAAAAACAGGTTGACCACCGTGACATCCCTCAGCGAAGGCACCTTTTTGATGGGTCGGTTGATGACCTCCTTAAAGTCGGCCGCCGCCTTAAAAATAGTGAGGATATCTTCGCGGGTAATCTGTTTGATGCCCAGCAGGTGTTTGGTACTTAGCTGCGAGGTAGACGTCATGCGGTCTCATTTTTATCAGATAACAATAAGATCTGGCTCTGTCCGTGGATGTGCTCCCACTCTACCCGGACGTAACTTTCGTCCATGGTATCTACGATGATACCCGTGTAGTCTGCCTTAATCGGAAAGTGCCTATTGAAACGCCTGTCTACCAGGCAAAGAAATTCTATGCTGGAGGCCCTTCCAAAGTCCTGGATGGCCGTCATGGCTGCGTGTACGGTGCGACCTGAGTACAAGACATCGTCCACCAGAATGACCTTTTGGTCTTCCACAATAAAGTCAATCAGGGTCGAAGAAGCCTTCAATGGCTTCTCCCGGTGCCGGTAATCGTCGCGATAAAAAGTAATGTCCAGCTTGCCATACCTGGGCACCATCTTTTTATTGAGCTTTTTGAGTCGCTCCATCAAAAAATCCGAAAGCAGGGCACCCCGGTCCTGGATACCGATCAGACAAGTATCCTCAAAATTGCCGTGGTTTTCGATCAGCTCGTAACAAAGTCGGTCGACCGTGAGCAAAAATCGTTGTTTGTTGATTATAAGCCTTGAGACATCCATTTCGGGTACAAAGATAGAAAAAAAAACAAACGGATTTTGTGTGTGACGAGGGGAATATGTTCATGCTGGGGGAACATGTTCATATTGGGGAAATATGTTCATATGGTGAGACTTGCTGGGCAAGTCTCTATGTTCATATTTTCATATCCTTTGGTAATTGGTTCATTAATTGGACATCCCTTAGCAAAGAAATTAAGTACAGCGGTAAAAACTTCATTTTCAGGCAATAACCCAGGATATGAATATAGTGGTGAGCGCAGCGAAACACACCATTTGAACATGTGAACATATCAATGACCAATCCCATCACAAAGAAAATAACACATGTGGTAATAACCTCATTTTCAGGCACCAACCCAGGATATGAATATATGAACAAATGAAAATGTGAAAATATTTTTCCAAATTATCCAAAAAACCGTAATTTTGCATCACTTTAAAACGGTGGCTATAGCTCAGTTGGTTAGAGTAGTGGTTTGTGGTACCATTGGTCGTGGGTTCGAATCCCATTAGCCACCCAAAAAAGGGGAGTATTCTTGAAATACTTCCCTTTTTTTATGCGGTGCCTTTGTCTGATAAAGATTCAAAACTTTATTTTCTTCCTCCAAAGCGACTGTGGATTCATTCTTTATCATTTCAAAGTTTCCATATTGTAGATCGTAAAATAAGCACGTCTAAACACTAATATGATCTTATTTTACTAATTTATTCTTATTTAAGATCATTACAATGATCTTATTTATGTATTTTTGCAATAATAAGAGTTTTAAGCAATGCCTTTACAACCATTTTCAGAAGACCAGATTCTTGACAGATTGCGGTTTGAAAATCCATGGTGGCTTACCGGGGCTGTAGAAAACTACTACACCTCCATGACACGAAGGATGTATTTTGAACTTTTTAAACCGGTGGTTTCTGACACAGACATCCGAAGAGCTGTGGTGCTCATGGGTCCCCGGAGGGTCGGAAAAACCGTGATGTTGTACCATACCATAGACCACTTATTGGAGAGTGGGCACAATCCGTTGAAAATCGCCTTTGTATCAATTGAGACGCCTATTTATAATAATATGGCGCTGGAACACATGTTTGCCTTGTGCAGGAAGGCCAGTGGTCAAAACGATCCCAAAGGATGGTTTGTCTTTTTTGATGAGATTCAGTATCTCAAAGATTGGGAAGTGCATTTAAAATCATTGGTCGATAGTTACCCCAATACCCGTTTTATAGTTTCGGGTTCTGCTGCCGCAGCCCTTAAATACAAAAGTAATGAGAGTGGAGCAGGTAGGTTTACTGATTTTATGCTGCCTCCGCTTACCTTCCATGAGTACATCCACCTCAAACAATTGGATATGCTAATCACGGAAAGCAATCTAAGCTGGAACGGGGGCTTGCAAAAGATATTTAGTACCCACAACATCCATGAACTCAACCAACATTTCATCAACTACATCAATTATGGTGGCTATCCCGAAGTCATATTTTCTGAGAAGATTCAAAACAACCCTGGAAGATACATCAGAAGTGATATTGTGGATAAAGTGCTCTTGCGCGACCTACCGGGACTTTACGGGGTGCGCGATGTACAGGAATTAAATTCACTGTTTACTGCTATAGCTTACAATAGTGGAGGAGAGATCAGTCTTGAAGAATTGAGTAAAAATGCAGGAATTCAAAAAAACACCATCAAACGATACCTCGAGTACCTGGAAGCAGCCTTTCTGATTCGGGTTGTGCACAAAATTTCAAACAAGCCCAAACACTTCCAAAGAGCTACTCATTTTAAAATTTACCTGACCAATCCGTCACTGAGGTCTGCCTTATTTTCTCCCCTCCATGTCACAGATGCGGCAATGGGCAACATGGTGGAAACTGCCATCTTTTCCCAATGGATGCACAGAGCTTGGTTTACACCCTACTATGCCCGGTGGGCCAAAGGTGAAGTAGACATGGTAAAACTCAACAATAGAAACTTCACAATTGACTGGGCAATGGAAATAAAATGGAGCAATCATTTTTATGATAAACCCGGGGATCTCAAATCACTCTTACAATTTCTGAGAGACAATGAGCTCAAAACTGCACTGATAACAACGATCGATAAATCAGCTAGTAAAATCCTGGATGACATCAAACTGGTCTATATCCCGGCAGCGGTATACGCGTATACGGTAGGGAGGAATACTATCTTACTTTTGCAGGGAAATGAAAATTGATAAGCCTTAAAGCCTGAATTTTCAAGCGCCATTTATCCAAAATTGAGAATAAAATATAAATTTTATCACTACTTCCGGTTAAGTCCTTAAAAAGCTATATTTTATTGAATTAGCGAAAGTCACTGTATCCTGAAACTTGCTAAGATGTAATTTCTCTCAATATCCCCCCCCTACAACAACACATCATTATACGGCTCCACCTTCGGCGGCAAATTACTTTCTCCCAGCATTTCTAAAATGTCGATTTCTATGTTTCTACAGATGGCAGACATGGGTGTATCGCTGGTGCCGTTGTCAAAGGGGTTTTCGCTGGATTCGCCAATTTGTTCCATGGTCATAAAGACCCAGGAGATCAGTACGGAAAAGGGGATGACCAGCCAAACGCCGTATTGACTAAACTTGCTCATTTCGGATACGAGGGCAAAGGGCAGGAGCACAATAAAAAGTTTGACAAAGAGGCGGCTAAAGAGGCTGTACTGTCGAAACAGGGGGGTGGTTTTGATCCTTTCGCAGCCACCCTGGAGGTTGTAGAGCTCGCCCAGTAGCTTGCTCAGGTCGCTGTGTTCGTATTCATCCAGCACCTTTTCGCGTTTGAGTTTGGTCAATACCTCAAACTGGTAGCGGAGGGCGTGGTTGGCAATGTTGCCCTTGTGTTTGACCTTTTCGTAAATGTCCATCTTATCCAGGCTTTGAAACAACTCTACGATGGCATGGTCAAACTGTTTTACCTCATCGGCTTCGGATACCACCTGGCGGTGGTAGTCTTCGTTGTTGGTAGCCCAGGGTATGGTTTTGCGGAGTTGCATCCTTACAATGTTGAGATAGGCGATGTGGCGGGTAAGGAAGTCTTTTTGGATGTCTTTGTCCTTTACCAGTGAAATAAAGGAGGCAGCCAGGGTACGGCTCACATTGGTAAAACCTCCCCACAGTCTTCTGGCCTCCCAGAGCCGGTCATAGGCCTGGTTGTTTTTAAAACCTACATAAAACGCAACCGCCGTACCGATGGTGGCTACCGGTAAAAAGGGAATGCCAATAAATTGGAAGCCGGCGTAGTGGTGCAGCAAGACCACCACCGAACTGAGGGCAGCGGTAAAAGGATGTTTTTTCTACCAAAAAACCAGACAAAGGGGAGTTCAATTTTTTTGCCTATGAACATAAATAAAAGATTTGGAACAAGATAAGGGTTATAAGAGGATGCTATTATCAAAAATGGGACACCATCCTATTTTTTACATTTTTTTTCTGCCTGGATGTTTTTAATATTATCGAAAAGAAATGGGCTTTTTCCAACTGAACCAAACGATACCAGCTGGTGGCCGGAATGATACTATTAGAATGCAACTCCAGCCTTATAATGGTCTTATCAGAAGGCGACCGCCTTTTATTTAAAACAGAACTCAGCTCTGTTTCATCGAGACAAAGGTCTTGCAAAAGCCTAGTTTTTGTTTTATGTATGCCCTTAAAACATTGGCAAAAGACCATCTTTCATCGTATTGATCTGCTTTAATATAATCCTCAATCAGATAGCGCAACTGCATCAATGATGCATATTGCATTTGGGCTTCCGACATTTGTGACCGCTTTTTTCTGACTGCAACCATTAACTGCATGTCTGCCCTATTCTTTTCTTCAGGTCTCAAACCATGCCTATAAACTGGCATTTCTTCTAATGGACCTGTCAATGGTTTTTTTATAATTTTTGTCTTCATAGATTATATTGTTCTATCAACTTAAATAAGTTTCTGTCAACTAAATACAAATGTTTCCCACCATCATCAAACATGCCATATTTGGTTATGTAATGTTGCCTGAGTCTTGTTTTTGGTATCACTGATACACATGCCCAAAAGCCATGGTATTTTACACATTCTTTACAAGCAAAAGCTATTAAATTACCTGCAATTCCGTGTATCTTCTATCCTCTCCCCTATTCAATTTACTTACTTCCAATAACCGAATCTCCATTCTTTTTTCACTTTCAAAGTGATCCAACGACATCAAACCCAGAATTTCTTTATCATTTACCAATCTCAACTTATAAACCCGGCTTGGCTCTTCTAGTCGCCAATCAAATTCAAATTTGTCCTTTTTCAACCTCTTCAAATCACTGGTTTCTGTATTTTCTATTAGGGCGTCTACCCAATCACCTGTTGGAAGATGTAGAATTTTCATGTTTACAAATATATATAAAATTTACATTTTTTGTAAATTATTTTCAAGCTCTTAAATTTATACCTGATTTTTTATTTCCTAATTCAAGCAGCTTTTTATCTGTCTTATGCTTTCAAAATTCAGGAATTAACGCTACGACATAGATCGCAATAATAAATTAACCCTAAAGTAATCGACCAAATATCTTTTCGATTTTCTCGAACAGAATATCAAACAAACAATTTCCTTTATATCTTTGATAAAATTTCGTTTCCTGACTACTGGCGCCTGAACGATGACCCTCATTCGGTTCTTTACTATGGAATCAGAAAGCGCATCAAAAACTTTTGTTTAAAACCAACAATTTGAAACTATGATTATATTCGGAACCAGAGGGGTGAAATCCACCCTCAAATCAGGCACATTTTTGTGTCCCCAGTGTGCTGTACAAAAGCCTTACAAACACATTAAAGTAACCAAATTTTTCACCTTGTATTTTATTCCCCTCATCCCTCTGGGAAGTGCAGGTGAGTATGTAGAATGTCAGACTTGTAAAGGTACCTTTGTGCCTCGGGTTTTGGACTACAAGCCAGATACATCAAAAGAAGATTTTCAGGCTGTGTATGAGGAGGCCATGAAATATTGCATGGTTTCGATGATGCTGGCCGATGGTGAAATCGATGAAAATGAAATGCTCTCGGTGCAAAAAATTGTGAACAAATTCAGTCACCACGATGTCACTATCGACGAGCTGGTAGCTTTCACAGAAACTGTCAAACAGAAAAAGGAGCCAATCATCAATTATCTTTCCAAGGTTACCCCTTCTCTCAATGAGCACGGAAAGGAAATCATCATCAAATGCGGACTGCTGGTGGCCACTGCCGATGGCAAAATCGACCCCTCAGAAATGAAACTCATCCAGGAGATGGCTGAAGTGTTGGAGATGTCGCCCAGCCACGTCAAAGGCATCCTACATGAGATGACCGAGCCTACTCATAGCTTCTCGGAAAATTGAAAAAATTGTCTTTGTACTAAACATAGACCTTATTCAAACTCAAAATCAACAAAAAAAATGCCCAAGGTATAAAGGAGATGAGGTGCTATGTATTTAACTTGCCCCATTGCTACCAATGGAATTAGATTCTTAAACTTTAAACCAGGCAGTATTCTTTCAAAAATGAGGAAATCCTATTTTATTAATCTTGTTTGCTGGGCTTTTATTGTGGTCATAAAAACAGCGCCAATTCAAGCCCAGGCCCCCAATTCCCTCTCCCGCGCCGATCGACTTTATGGCGTGTCCCGCTTTTGGCAGGAGGTCAATTACAACTTTGTTTTTCTGGATAAGGTAGACCGCCAGCAATGGGACAGCCTGTACAAGGAGACCCTGCTGCGCTGCCAGGAGACGGCCAGTGATTATGAATATTACCTGCTGCTGCAAAAGCTGTGCGCCAGTTTAAAAGATGGGCATACCAATGTGTATTTTCCCAATGAGGTCGCTAAAAATCTCTATACCACGAGCTTTGGGTCCTACCGGTTTTTCATTTCTTACTTTGACCAGAAATACATCATCACAAGGGTCAATGCCAGCAAAAAAGAAGAAGTGCCGGTAGGCAGTGAGATCGTGGAAGTCAATGGCCTTCCCGCTGCCACCTATGCCAATCGGTATGTAAAACCTTACATTGCTTCCTCTACCGACTATGTGTTGGAGAGCCAGGCCGCCTACGACCTGCTCAAGGGTTACATAGGATCAAAATACACAATTGTCATTAAAACACCGACCGGTGTGCTTAAAACATTGAAACTGGAGCACCAGCCCACCGAAGAAAAAGAGGTTTATCCACCCTTTGAAAATCGGGCCCTGCTGGACCACAAGGTCATGGATCATGGTGTTCATTACCTGGCCCTCAACTCATTTGAAAACATCAAAATTGACTCGCTCTTTCACGATGTCTTGCCACAGCTTTACAAGGCCAAAGGTCTGATCATTGACCTGCGTTACAATGGCGGAGGCAACACCAACATTGGCTTCGACATCCTGCAATATTTTACCCATGCCAAGTCCCTGGCAGGGTCAAAGAGCCTCACCCGCGAACACCAGGCTGCCTACAAGGCCTGGGGTGCCTTTATGACCCCGGCCGATACCATTGTCGCTCAAGCCGACGGGGAAT
Source organism: Saprospiraceae bacterium (assembly GCA_016717655.1). Classification (GTDB taxonomy): domain Bacteria; phylum Bacteroidota; class Bacteroidia; order Chitinophagales; family Saprospiraceae; genus JADKBO01. The sequence goes on along the minus strand of JADKFC010000006.1, from coordinate 204,628 downwards.
CGTCCAATGAAGAGGCGGTAAAATGTTACCTCATGGCCAATGACAAGGCCTATTATACCTTCCCCTATGCTCCGAGAGTTTGTGGGATATGGCATTGCTCCTGATATCTACGTAAAACCTACTTTGGAGCAATACCTCAGCAATAAAGATGTGGTCCTGGAAAAAGCGATGGAATTTTTGGGTGATAAATTGAAAAAGTAAGCCAGGGAATACCCCTAAAAATGGGGGTTAACCCGGTTTTTCATGAAATTATATATTACATTTCTCCTAATATATAATACGAGGTAGTATCTTTGAAAAAATTTAACCCATGAAAAATATTGCCACCGCTCTCTTCTTTTTTGGTTTTTTGTTTTGCCTCAACGCTCAAATCACCAAGGTCAAGTATCTGATGTCGTATGACACAGCCCGCTGCGAATACCTGGTGAGCTTGTATGTGGAAGAGGGCCAGATCAACAGCATCAGTGATCGGGTACTTTTCAACTCACAGATTTCTGTGGTCAGTGCCGAAGATGTAAACCTGACCCTAAGTAGAATTTATCATCCCATGATCGGTCCTAACGGAACTACCCCGATCCGATATGAAATGGTACCACCTACTGTAACGCCTGCCAATTGCAGCAGTCAAAAGTTTCATCGCATCTACCCCAATATTACACCCACTGCCTACTTTCCGGAAGGATTGTCAGCGGGTGATACACTGGCTTTGTTTAGTTTGAAATCAGACAAAGCGACGGTCAGATGTGGTTTTGATATACGTTTGTACGAAAATGGGGTGGACCCCGATGGCACCGATCCCAATTTGTTGGGCAATGATTTTAGCAACAGTTTTACCATGGGCAGCCCTACACAACTTTACACCGGCAACCTGCCGCAAGTAGGTTCTCCGGGGCCGGTAATGACAGGACTTGATTTTGATCTGGCGCAGAACCTGACATTGACACCTCATTTCGCCTCCCGTAGCTGCGGAGGTAACAACAACTATGTATGGACGGGTCCACAGGGCTTTAGCAGTGTTAATCAGGGTATCTTCATAGCTAACTTTTCACCCGCATTTCAGGGTTACTTTCAACTAAAAGCCTACAACAAAGAAGGATGTATGCGCGATTATACCATCCCCGTATTTTATGAAAACCAGCCTACCCCCGATACGGCTGTATGTCCGGGGTCAACCTTGGTGCTTTCAGGAGCCCCCGCCGAGATCAACGGAATACCAGGCAGCTGGCAGGCAGTGGGCAATGGTCCGGGAGCGTTAATCACCATGAGTGGTGGTAAGGCTTTATTAAAGATCAGTGACCAGGCAGCGGTGGGTAAATACGGTTATCAATATACAGTGGATAACAAAAGTTATGAGATCAGCATTGAGGTAAGTGGTATTCCCCCAGTACCTCTGAGCATTTGTCCTATATGTGAGGGTGACACCCTTGCCTTGCCTACCCCACCCTCTATGACCTGGCAGACAGATTACAACCCTTTGGTATTTGATTCCTACGAAGTAATAAAAATAATTGGTGATACCAGGGCTGCTGCTGTTAAAAGTGGAACGGCCCTCTTACAATTAAAAAATGACACCACCGGCTGTATATCCAAGCCACTGCCCGTCAAGGTACTTCCATCCAAAGTGAGCCTTGTGGGTAATTCCACCACTGTTTGTGTAAATAGTACCTTTCAATTTTTGCCCTCGACAGGAGGAACCTGGACATCTGATAGTCCGAGTGTAGCCACCATCAATAATAGTGGGGTGGCAACCGCCATTGCAGAGGGCCAGGTCACCTTTACCTACAGGCCCGTTGTACCGGTGTGTGGTATGCAATTGCATTCACCTGTCATCACCGTGATAGGCAATTCAGGGGTAGCCTTTACAGGTCCCAACTCAATTTGTATTGGAGGAACCACCACGCTGAGTCATACTTCAGGAGGTACCTGGGTCAGTGCCAATAGTGGCATTGCAACCGTAAATAATCAAGGGCTGGTAACTGGCGTTGCAGCGGGTACTACCACTTTTTCTTTTACGAATAATAGCACAGGGTGTACCTCTCATTTGCAAACACCAGTTATTGTCTCCCTAAAACCACAGGTACAGCTCCTTACCAACGATACCCTCTGCGTATATGATATCGGATATTGCATTCCTTCAACCGGAGGGACCTGGGCCTCCTCCAACCCTACTGTAGTCACCATTACCAATGGAGGCGTAATTACAGCCACCAGCGCCGGAACAGCAAGTCTATTTTATACCCAGACCAATGCCGGATGCATCTCAGATCCTCTAAAATTAGTAGTATTGCCGGAAGGTGCCTGTGCAGAAAATGGACAAAAATGGGTGCATGTCACCTGTTTTGCTGATCTCAATGGCGATGGCAATTATTCACCGCCAACAGAATACCCTTTAAACAATACCAGTCTGCAAATTGCAGCATTTCCCATCACTTTTTTTACAAATCTAAACGGTGAAGCCTTCTTTCCGCTGGATACGGGTAGTTATTCCTTAACTGCTTTGGTGCCCTATGGAAACTGGGAAAACAATCCGACAATCACCAACTTTTATCTTACCGAAAACACCGAATTGCTGATAGGCTTCATGCCAATGGCGGGATCGAGCTCTGCCATTGCACAACAGGCCACCGGCATCATGCGGTGCAATCAATACACCAATGTCAATGTGAGTGTCATGAATGTGGGCAGCATACCCTTGAATGGCAAAATAACGGTACAGCATGAAGAAAGATCGATGGTTAAAAATTTCAATCCAGCACTTCTTTCGATGAGTGACTCTACCATCACCTGGCAGATTGCCCAACTCTTACCTGGCCAGGTATTTAAACCCAGCTACCAGGCTCGTATTCCCAATCCGATATCGAACAACGACAGCCTTCATTTTACCATTCGTGTATACGATGCCAATGACAGTCTGTTATTCGCTGAACCCCTTGCCTACCTCATTCGCTGCTCCTACGACCCCAACGACCTCCAGGTACGACCTGACCGCATAGGCGAGGAAAACCTAACCCTGCGCGCAGAAGCTCTAACCTACCAGGTGCGCTTCCAAAACACGGGCAACGACACCGCCTTCTATGTACGCATCGACGATGTGCTCCACAAAGACATAGACCGCCGTTCGCTCATGCTCATCGATGCCAGCCACAAAGGCAGGATGATCTTGTGCAGCAATGACACCCTTTGTTACATCATGGACACCATCCAACTGGTAGACGACAAGATCAATTATGAAGCCAGCCAAGGCTATGTGGTATTCACCGCCAAAACCAAATTTGACATAGCAGAAGGCACCGTTGTACCCAACCAGGCCCTCATCTTTTTTGATGCCAATGCCCCGGTCATTACCAACGCCGTTAAAAACACCATCGTCACCTCCCTACCCTGCCCCGACAATGCCCTCACCCAGGACGGTCCCTGGCTCGTGGCCAAGGAAGGAGGAAATCAGTATACGTGGATAGATTGTAGCAATGACCAAATCCTGGAAGTATCTGATGTCCCTTTGTACCAACCGGAACAGAATGGCAGCTATCGGGTAGCAGTAAAGGGTGATTATTGTACGGTGGAGAGTGAGTGTATTTCTTTTGTTGTAAATTCAGTAGCGGAAATTGACAATGACCTATTGATCTACCCTACCCTTGTCAATGATGTGCTTTATATTCAAAGTGAACAAGCCAGAGAAAAAATAACATTAGGCACGCTATCTGGAGTTTTGCACACTTTACCCTCTCAATTGGTCGGGAATAATCTGTTATCAGTGACCTTGCCAGCAGTCGCTTCTGGTTACTATGTAGTGACAGTAGTGACAAAGGGAGGTGTTTATACGAGGGCAGTTGTGAAAATGTAGGGTTTCAATTACGGCTATATTCAATTACGAATTAAAAATTACGAATTGAGAATTACGGATTTTTTCAATTACGAATTAAAAATTACGGATTACGACATTAAAGCCCGTAATTCGTAATTCTCCATTCGACATTAAATCTCGCAATTCGTAATTTGACATTCGACATTGAAATTTGACATTCGACATTGAAGCCCGTAATTCGTGATTTGACATCAAAATTGAAATTTGACATTCGACATTGAATCTCGTAATTCGTCATTTGACATTCGACATTGAAATTTGACATTCGACATTGAAGCCCGTAATTCGTCATTTGACATTCGACATTGAAATTTGACATTCGACATTGAAAAATTTGACATTCGACATTGAAGCCCGTAATTCGTAATTTAACATTCGAAATTGAAGCTCGTAATTCGACATTCGTAATTGACCGAAACCAAATATTATTCTGAAAAACCACCAATTCACCATTTCGAACCATATTTTATTCTGAAAAATTGCTATTCGTCACCTTGAACCACAACTCTTATCATTGATTTTGGGCTGAAAGACATACAAATTAAAGCTGTAAACAACGGTAAAATTTGAAGTCATGGCAGAAACAATCCAGACGATTTTCACAGAACCCGCTCATACCCAAATGATGAACCGACTTTGGGATCTCCAACTCCTAAATGGTTATATCAGGGATGAAGACATCACACAGCTGGCCTCTCTTTTTGGGCTATCAGAAATAGAAGTGGAAGGCGTGGTTTCTTTTTACCACTTTTTCCACCGACAACCAACAGGCAAGTACACCATTTATGTCAACAACAGCATTGTGGCGGATCACAAGGGATGTCAGCGCATCATAGAAACCTTTGAAAGAGAGACCGGGGCCCGACTCGGCTCTGTGGACCGCAGTGGCATGTTTGGACTTTTTGAAACACCGTGTATTGGACTGAGCGATCAGGAACCTTCTGCCCTCATCAACTTTTACCCCTTCACCCAGCTCAATGCCATGAAGGTAAAAGACATCGTGGGTCGATTAAAAGCAGGGGTGGACGTAGCCGATATCTGCGATCAGCCGCAGGACAATATCCGATTTACCCCGGCTGACAACAAAACCCTCTTTTTTCGCCACCTGGAAGCGGGAGCATCTATCACCAAAGCCCAGGCCTTAAGTCCGGATGGGGTCATTGATGCGCTTAAAATCTCAGAACTGGCCGGACGGGGAGGTGCTTACTTCCCTACCTGGAAAAAATGGCAGGCCGCCAAAGAGCAGGGAGCCAGTCCCAAGTTTGTGGTGTGTAATGCTGACGAGGGCGAACCCGGTACCTTTAAAGACCGGGTGTTGATGAACGCCTGTCCCCATTCTCTGATCGAAGGTATGATCATCTGCGCGTATACGATTGGGGCATCAATGGGCTTTATCTATCTGAGGGGCAAGTACCGATGGCTGCTGCCCCGCCTGGAGGCTACCCTGGCCGACTACCGAAAAATGGGACTGCTGGGCAAAAACTGCAACCGCATCGAAGGCTTTGATTTCGACATCCGCATCCAGATGGGAGCCGGCTCTTATGTTTGCGGTGAAGAAACCGCCCTGCTCGAATCACTCGAAGGCAAGAGGGGCGAACCCCGCACCAAGTGGTTTTTCCCGGTAGAAAAGGGTTACCTGCAATTGCCTACCGTGGTCAATAATGTGGAAACTTTTTGCGCGGTGGCACAAATCTTAGACATTGGCACCGATGCTTATCTCAAGTTGGGCATCCCCGGCTCAGCCGGCACCAAACTCATCAGTGTATCCGGCGATTGTAAGTTGCCCGGCTTGTATGAAATCGAATGGGGCATGACCGTGGCAGAACTCCTTGAACTATGCGAAGCAGAGAATCCCTACTACATCCAGGTCAGCGGACCATCTGGTGAGTGCATCTCCATCAAAGAAAAATTCAGGCGGATCTCCATGCTCGACCTGCTGGCCCGCAAAGACATCCGCTGCGGGGGATCCTTTATGGTCTTTAACAAAGACAGAGATCTGGTGAAAGTCTTGCTCAACTTCGCCGCCTTCTTTAAACAAGAATCGTGCGGCATCTGCACACCCTGCAGAGCAGGCAACTTTATCATCCAGCGCAAACTCGAACGACTCGACAATGGGCTGGCCATAGAAGAAGACCTTAAGGAATTAAAAACCTGGGGTGAAATCATGAAAACCACCAGCAGATGTGGTCTCGGAAAAACGGCCACCAATAGCCTGATCCTGGCAATGGATAAGTTCCGCGATTACTTTGGTGAAAAGCTGGATAAGAGCTACAATGGACAAAGCATGAAATTTGACATGGAAGCGGCCACCCGCGAATATGAAACCTATAAAAAATAAGTCATGGCAAAAATGGTAAACCTACAGATAGACGGCAAACACATCCAGGCAGAAGAAGGAAAAAACCTGATGTTGGTGGCCCGGGAAAACGGTATCTTTATACCTTCTTTGTGTTATTACGAGCACATAGAGCCACCGCTGGGCAGTTGCAGGGTATGTACCTGTAAGCTCAATGGCAAGGCGGGACCTGCCTGCACCGAAAAAGTGGCAGAGGGTCTGGTGGTAGAAGTCAACACCCCTGAACTCAATGACAGCCGCAAAGCCCTGGTGGAAATGATGTTTGCTGAAGGCAACCACATTTGTCCCGCCTGCGAAAAAAGTGGACTGTGCGATTTGCAACACATGGGCTATGAATTGGGCATATCGGCCACCCGTTTTCCCCACCTATTTAAAGACAGGGTGATTGATTACAACCCATCAAGAATTGTAATGGAACACAACCGCTGTATTAAATGCCTTCGCTGTGTGGTAGACGTAAAATCCAAAGAAGGTAAACGCGTATTCAATTACATCAACCGGGGCAATGAAACCTATGTAGGTGTAGACTATGCAGAAGAAGCCAAGCTGACGGATGAAGAAATTCTCAACGCCATGCACATCTGTCCTACCGGAGCCATAATCGTAAGAGGGGTAAGCCAATCAGAGCCCTTTGGGGAAAGAAAATACGACCAGGAATCAGTGCAAAAGCACAGGCCTCATGCCAAACAACCGGCAGCCCAAAGGCCGCTGGTGAATGAAAAAAAAGTAGTGGCCACCGTTTCTCTGGCCGGCTGTTTTGGCTGTCACATGTCTTTGCTGGACATTGACACTGATCTATTGGATGTCATTGAACTCGTTTCTTTTGACAAGTCTCCGCTGACCGACATCAAAAAGTTTACCAACCGGTGCCATATCGGACTGATTGAAGGAGGGTGCTGCAATTCTGAAAACATAGAAACGCTTCGACTGTTTCGGGAACATTGCGACATCCTCGTGGCCATGGGTGAATGTGCGGTTTGGGGCGGCCTGCCTGCTATGCGAAATGCTATACCCCTGAGTGAATGCCTGGAAGAAGCCTACCTCAACTGCGTTACCAATGAGCCTTCTTCCACCATTGTACCTTACCATGAAGACCTGCCCAAGATCCTCGACAAGGTATATGCCTGCAACGAAATTGTAAAAATTGACTACTACATACCCGGCTGTCCTCCCGATGCCAATCACATCTGGAAGGTGGTAAAAAACCTGCTGTGGGGTGAAGAGTATTCTATCCTTTATTCAGAATTTAAATACGATTAAAAACCGATCATATGAGCAGAAAGATCACCATTGACCCGGTAACCAGAGTGGAAGGCCACGGCCGGGTAACCATTCACCTCGATGAATACGGACAAGTAAAAGATTCATTCTTTCACATCGTGGAATTCAGGGGCTTCGAAAGATTTATCCAGGGTCACCCCTATTGGGAGGCTCCTGTTTTGGTGCAAAGGCTCTGCGGCATTTGTCCTGTGAGTCACCACCTGGCGGCTGCCAAGGCCATTGACCAGATTGTGGGCATCGACCCCGCAGACCTCTCACCCACCGCCACCCTGCTGAGGCGGCTGATGCACTATGCCCAGGTTTTTCAGTCCCATGCCTTACACTTTTTTTACCTGGCTTCTCCTGACCTGCTCTTTGGCATGGATGCCCCTGTTGAAAAAAGGAACATTGTTGCGGTGGCTGTAGAAAACAGAGAACTGGCCATCAAAGGCATAACCATGAGAAAATTTGGCCAGGAAGTCATCAAGGCAGTAGCCGGTAAAAAAATCCACGGCATCCTGGCGGTACCTGGTGGGGTCCACAACTCCCTGACCCTGGAAGAGAGAGACTACTTTCTCGATGGCAAAGAAATAGAAAACGTGGATACTATGATAGATTGGACCCTGGAAATGGTCAGCTTCATCCACGATTATCACCTTAAAAACAAAAAGTTGCTCGATGAGTTTGCGTACTTCCCATCTGGTCACCTGGGCATGGTGAATGCAGAAGGGGGCATGGAATTATACCATGGTGGCCTCAGAGCAAGAGACGCCAATGGCAAAACCATCCTTAATGATGTGAACACAGACGATTATGAACAGTACTTTGCAGAGGCCACAGCGCAGTGGTCGTATATGAAGTTTCCTTACCTCAAACACATCGGCAGAGAAAATGGCTGGAACAGGGTGGGTCCCATTGCGAGAATGAATGTATGCGATTTCATTCCTACCCCACTGGCAGAAGAAGCGAGGAAAGCCTACTTTGCCTTTGCGGGAGAAAAGATGGTCAACGGCACCATGTTCTCTCACTGGGCCCGATTGATCGAAATGTTGCATTGTGCAGAAGAAATGAAGGTCTTACTGCACGACCCACAACTGTTGGGAAATGACCTCGAAAGAAAAGGTATAGCCCGAACCAAAGGGATAGGCATTATTGAAGCACCCCGTGGTACCCTCACCCACCATTACGAAGTGGATGATAAAGGCATGATTACTCGCTGCAATCTGATAGTATCTACCACCCACAACAACGACGCCATGAACCACGCCGTAAAATGGGTGGCCGACCATGTGATCAGTCGCAAGGGTACCATCACTGAAAGTATGCTCAATCAGGTTGAAGTGCCCATCCGTGCCTACGACCCCTGCCTGAGCTGTGCGACCCAAGCGCTGGGTAAGATGCCTCTCAAAGCAGAATTGTACGATTATACCGGAAAACTAATCGATGAAAAATTTAAAGCTTAAAAGCAATACTCTGATCATTGGCATTGGCAACAGCGGAAGGCGTGATGATGGCCTGGGCTGGGCCTTTGTCAATGAGATTCAAAGTCGGATGCCGGATGACTTTGACTATGAATGGCGGTACCAGCTACAGGTAGAAGACAGTGAGTTGATCTGCAACTATGAAAGAGTCATTTTTGTGGATGCTACCACCGAAGAATTGCATTCAGGGTTTTCATTTTCGAAATGTGAGTTGGCAGAACATTATTACTTTTCTTCCCATGCCCAAAATCCGGAAACCGTAGTTTACCTGGCAGCCACCTTGTACGATGTTCAACCGGATGCGTATATGATGGCCATTTGCGGGGTCGAATGGGAACTCCAAGAGGGATTAAGTGAAGCCGCAATTACCCATCTCAACAAAGCTATCTCTCATTTTTTTGAAGTAATTCAAGATTTTTCATCCAGAACCGGTTGAAAATGAAAATATTAATTACCTGTTTTTCAATATATTACATCAATAAAGTCATTTTTTTTCATTCCTTCTATTGTGTAGTCAAATAGCTACATATATATTTGTAGCCAAATAGCTACATAATGAACCTCAGACGAGATGTTTTTCAAGCCATAGCAGATCCTACCCGAAGATCTATCCTCCTATTAGTGGCTTCGCAAGCCATGACCGCCGGTGCCATTGCGGCCAACTTCAACAGTGCACGGCCTACCGTTTCCAAACACATACAAATCCTTACTGAGTGCGAACTCTTGCATCAGGAGCAGGTAGGCAGAGAAGTATACTACCAACTCAACCTGGAAAAGATGAAAGACATAGCCGACTTTATAGAACCCTTCCGACAAATGTGGGACGCCCGCTTCAATAGTCTGGAAAATTTGATGAAACAACACAAAAAATCCTAAATCGATGGAATTAAAAACCAAGGTGCAGGCAGAGCCCGGCAGACAGGAAATTTTTATCACCCGTCACTTTGACCTTCCGGTTGATCTGATATTCAGGGCCTATACAGAAGCAGACCTTTTGGCGCAATGGATGGGTACCAAGGTCATTACTCTGGAAAATAAGAGACACGGTAGTTGGCAGATAGAAACATCTGATCCCAACGGTAACGTAGTTTTTAAAGCCAATGGTGTCATCCATGAAATAGAAACCAATAGCAAAATCACGCGCACTTTTGAAATGGAAAATACCGGCTTTCCTATCCAACTGGAATACCTCACCTTTGAAAGTGTAAGCGATGAAACTTGTTTGCTTACTGTCCACACTATTTTTAAATCAGTAACTGACAGAGACAACCTATTAAAAATGCCGTTTGCCTTTGGACTCAGCATGGCACACGACAGATTACAAAACCTATTCACAAATTAATGCCGATGGAAAGAGGAAAACGAATCAGCTATTGGATTGCCACACTCTGGTTGGCCCTTGGCATGGTATCAACCGGCGTGGTACAATTGATGCAAATGGAAGAAGAAGTCCAAAAATTCAATGAACTGGGCTACCCTATCTATTTGATGACAGTTCTTGGAATATGGAAAACATTAGGTACAATTGCCATCCTGGTGCCCCGTTATCCCGTGCTCAAAGAGTGGGCGTATGCCGGCTTCTTTTTTGCCATGTCGGGAGCGGCCATATCACACCTTATCTTGCATCACAGTTTTGCAGAAATTGCCCCTTCACTTTTATTATTAACCCTTACTTTTGTTTCCTGGTACCTGAGACCGGACAACAGAAAAATATTACCTCAAAACACGTAGATCACAGACATGAAAAAACAATTGGACAAAACACAACGAGCTACATTGATCGCTACCCTGGCTGAAAGGTTTGAAAAAAACAAAGATCGACACAAGGGCTTAAACTGGAAAGATGTTCTTGCCAGGTTGGAAAAAGAGTCAGAGAAACTTCACACCTTATTTCTAATGGAAGAAACCGGCGGCGAGCCTGATGTAGTGGCCCATGATAAAAAAACAGGAGCATTTATTTTTTACGACTGCTCATCTGAAAGTCCAAAAGAGAGGAGAAGCCTTTGTTACGACAGAGCTGCCCTGGATGGCAGAAAAGAAAACAAACCCAAGGACAGTGCCATGGATATGGCCAATGCCATGGGTGGAGATATGCTCACTGAAGAAGAATACCGCTACCTCCAGACCCTGGGTTCGTTTGACTTAAAGACTTCCAGCTGGGTCAAGACACCCGATGCCATCAGAAAGCTGGGCGGTGCCATCTTTTGCGACAGGAGGTACAACACCGTCTTTATGTACCACAATGGTGCGGAGTCTTATTATGCAGCCAGGGGGTTCAGGGTGTCTGTTCGCATTTGATTTGGGTTGCATGCAAAATACAGTATCTTAGATGGGCTTAATATGATTTATTAAAAAATCCTTTTTCATGAAAGTTGCCAATAAAAGCTTTCGCGTGCTGCTATTTGCCTGCCTGACCCTTTTGGTATATACAAAAAGTAGAGCACAAAAGGATGGTACACATACAAATACACTAAAATCCATCCTTGACCACGCCCAATCAGCTTCGCTTTATCGACAAAACGTAGATTGGAATCAGTTGAGAAACGAGGTTTTAGAAAGGGCCGGAAATAGGGCCTCGATGGAGGAAATGCAAGCGGCCTTAAATTATCTGCTGGAAGCCCTGGGTGATGAACATGGCAAAATCTTTTTTCAACAAAATGTAGTGGCCTATTATTTTGGAGGTTTAAAAGACCACCATAAGGGCTTTGATGTCAATATTTACAATGATATCCAGAGTGGTCAGAAATACAGCTTCGAAGTTAAAATGCTTGCTTCAGACATTGGATATGTGAGGCTTTGTGGCATGCCCATGGGTGACAATTATAAAATGGCAGAAGAATTAGGGCGAAAGATTTGTTATGTGCAAGACGATCTACCCCAAAACTGGGTTTTAGACCTGCGGTACAATGGTGGAGGAAATATGTTTCCGATGGCTGAAGCGCTGGTTCCTCTTTTGGGAGAAGGCCCCGTCGGAGGCACCGATGGAATTTTAGATGCAGAGGATGCAGTCTGGCAAGTAAAAGATGAAAATTTCTACTACGGCGACTTTACCTTAGCGATCCCAAAAAAGTGTTTGTTTTCGAGATTACCAAAGATAGCAGTATTGACCAGCATGTACACCACAAGCTCTGGCGAGGCCATTGCGGTGATGTATAAAGGAAGAGACAATACCCGTTTTTTTGGCCAAAAAACCCTTGGCATGACCACGGTTACTGATTGGCAACCTATCGATGAAAATACGACCATGTCTATTTCAGTAAGTTACTACAAAGACAGAAAAGGCAAAGTATACAAAGAGTACGTAGAACCTGATGAATATTTCCCATTCGAGGAAAACCCGCTATCAGCAAATGATCAGTGCCTAAAAAGAGCCATGGCCTGGTTGAAAGAATAAAAAGTTTCGAGTACCTCAACCCGCTTATCCTACATTTTTAACATTTAGTCCCGCCCCAGCGGGTTTCGAGTACCTCAACCCGCTTATCTTACATTTTTAACATTTAGTCCCGCGTCAGCGGATTTCGAGTACCTCAACCCGCTTATCCTACATTTTTAACATTTAGTCCCGCGTCAGCGGGACGGCCCACTTAGTCCCGCGCCAGCGGGACGTCACCATTTAGTCCCGCGTCAGCGGGACGCACCATTTAGTCCCGCCGATAAGGCGGGACGTGAACATTTGAAATTTTCCTTATCTTTACACCGATTTCTGGGGTGCCTCCTTGTAGAGGCTGAGATTATACCCATTGAACCTGGCCGGGTAATGCCGGCAAGGGAGCATTTTCTCCTCACGTTCTTTCGGCATAAACTCTATCCCATTATTTTGTAGCCATTTAACTTCAAAACAATGAGGTATTGTATTATTTTAATTATTCTATTGACAACATTGCAAATTCACTCGCAAGTGCTGAGAGGTACTGTAAAAAATGATAAGGGTGAAAAATTGGAGGGTGCAGTAATCTTTGTTCAGGGCGGCAGTCAGGCAGCTGTAAGTGAAAAAGGAGGAAGTTTTGAGTTAAAAGGATTGAGTCCGGGCTCCTTTCAGGTGTCATGCTCCTATTTGGGCTATGAGACGGTTGTCTTGCCCTTAATATGGCCGGAAGAGTCGAATCTTGACTTTGTCTTATCCGGCTATATCTACCATTTAGACGAGGTAGAAATAAAATCCAACATCCACAAAATCACTCCTTTTAATGGCGGCAGCGAGGTAGAAAAGGAAGAGTTGAAAGTTATCAACCATGGACAGGATGTTCCCGTTTTACTGCAGTGGCAGCCATCAGTCACCATTAATACCGATGCCGGAGCAGGAGTTGGCTATACCGGGATGCGCATAAGGGGGGTAGAACAATCCCGAATCAACGTTACCATCAACGACATTCCAATCAATGATGCCGAATCTCAGGGAGTATTTTGGGTTGACTTGCCCGATATTGCATCTTCAGCAGAATCCATCCGCATCCAGCGGGGGGTAGGACCATCAACCAATGGGGCCGGAGCATATGGCGGAACGGTGTCAGTCAATACTTTCGGACTGGATGTAAACCCCTCTGCATCTGCCAACATTTCGTACGGTAGTTTTAATACCCGTAAAATGACCTTTGGACTCAATTCCGGTTTGATGAACAACCGATTTAATGTGGATGCCCGGTATTCCATCATTAAATCAAATGGCTATATTGACCGCGCAAGTTCAGATCTAAAATCATGGTACATAGAAGGAGCACGAGTAGGATCCACGTCCTCACTGCGACTCCTGGCTTTTTCAGGAACGGAAAATACTTATCAGGCATTGAATGGGGTGCCAGAAGCGAGAGTAAATGGAGATATGGCTGCATTGAATCAGCATTATATCAATAATGTTGGAGGACTCTATAACACCACCCAGGATTCTGTCAATCTATTTAATTCAGGTCGGAGGTACAACTATTTTTTATATGACAATCAGGTAGATAATTACACACAGACCCATGTTCAACTGCACTATGCCAAAACATGGGCCTCCAACTGGAAATCAAAGCTGGCATTGCACTACACCAAGGGTAGTGGCTACTTTGAGCAATACAAATACCAGGATGAATTGAGTAACTACCTCATCCAACCTATTGCCTTAGGTAACGACACCCTATCATCTTCAGACATTATCAGGAGAAGGTGGCTGGACAATGACTTCTTTGGGGGCATATTTAAAATGGAAAAAGAATGGAATGCTTCGTCTCTACTGTCGATTGGCGGAGGTTACCACATCTATAAAGGAGGTCATTTTGGAGATGTGATAGAAGTAGTATCAGCGCCAGACTTTGAAAAAGAGGACCCTTATTATGAAAGCAAGGCCACAAAATCAGACGGTAACATCTATCTTAGATTTGAACAAAAAATAAAAAGTGGGTGGTCGTGGAGTGCAGATGCCCAAGTCAGAAATGTCAATTATTCATCTAAAGGCAACGACAATGATTTGCGAGCCATCGATTTTGATGTGAATTATCTATTTTTTAATCCCAAGCTTTCAATCAACAAAGCCATTGACGAAAAGAATCAATTCAATCTTTCATTTGCGGTAGCCCAAAGGGAACCGGATAGAAGTGATTTTACCGATCATGGAGATCAGCCCCTCCCATCTCCCGAAAAACTTATAGATACCGAAATTTCATGGAAACATCATTCGGCAGATTGGAATTTGGAGGCCAATACCTTTTTAATGTCCTACAAAAATCAATTAGTACCTACCGGCCAAGTCAACGATGTGGGCAACACCCTCAGAAAAACATAGATAAAAGCTACCGCCGTGGTTTGGAATTGGTTGGAAGATATCTTATAAACAATAAATTGCTGATAGGAGCCAACCTTACCCTGAGTCAAAATAAGATTAAAAGTTTTACAGAAACCATCTATGATTACAGCAATGAACGTGAAGCCATCAACATAGACCACGGCACCACAGACATTGCCTTGTCTCCCAATTTAACAGCCTCATGCATGGTGAGCTACCAAAATGAGAAGGGTTTAATTCTCACATGGTCAACCAGATTGATCGGAAAGCAATATTTAGACAATACTTCTTCCGAAAATCGCAGCATCCCTACATTTAGTACCAGTCATATAAATTTCAGCTATCCATTGTTAACAAAGTTTGCAAAAGAGCTTCAAATCCTGATTCAATTAAACAATATTTTTGATCAAAAGTATTCTTCAGGTGGATATAGTTATACTTATATTTATAACAAACAGATTACTGAAAACTTCCTTTATCCACAAGCCGGTTTTCATGGCATGGCTGGAGTTTCCATCAAATTATAGAAAAAAAATCACTTTTTTTTATAAAAATGGATATATTTCAATAAAATCAATATATTTGTTATCTAATATTAAGGAAAATGGAAGGTTATTTTATGGCCCAGATCAACTGGTTTGGAGGTACATTTGCCCCATATAATTGGCTAGATTGTAATGGTTCATTATTGCCCATTGCTGAATATGATGCCCTTTTTGCCCTTATTGGCACGACCTATGGTGGAGATGGGCAGAACACTTTTGCCATTCCAGATTTTAGAGGCAGGATGCCTGTAGGCGCTGGTACGGGTCCGGGACAAAATACAGTTTTTTTAGGAGAAATGGGAGGATCTGAATCCACCACTTTGTTAAGCACCAATCTTCCAGCACACAATCATGCTGTAATTACCGCGCAAGTAAAAGCTAGTAGCGAAGCTGCAACCGTAAATACACCCATTAACAATGTGTTTGCCTCAACTCCAAGTCCTTTTTACGATGGAGTTGCGGGAGCAACCCAGACTTTAAGAGGTGTTTCTGCTTCCTCAGGTATTTCAGGGGGCAATCAACCATTTGCAACCCACATGCCCAGCTTAGGCTTGCGATGTGTCATTTGTGTTTTTGGTATTTTTCCATCACGAAATTAAATTATAAGATATGGATCCAGCAATGGCCAGTATAGTAATGTTTGCTGCTGATTTTAATCCCAAATATTGGGCTTATTGCAATGGGGCATTACTTGCAATTCAACAAAACTCAGCGCTATTTTCATTAGTAGGCACAACATACGGTGGAAATGGCATTGTAACCTTTGGGCTCCCTGATCTTCGGGGAAGAACACCTGTTGGCACAGGACAAGGTCCGGGCTTGTCAAATATTACGCTGGGAGAAGTTAGTGGAATCAATTCATTAACTTTAACAACAGCCCAAATGCCAAGTCACACCCACACTGCTACTCTAACGGTAGGTGCCACTTCTGCCAATGCCAATACTGAAGAACCAGCAGGAGCAATTCCGGCGGCAGGCACGAATTACTTTAGGCCTGATGGAGCAGGAATAGGTGGGCTCGGCGGGGTAACGGCTACCGTGGCTGCTGCCGGTGGATCACAACCATTTAGTATTAAACAACCCTATATAGGCATTCATTTTATCATCTGTATCGCAGGGATTTTCCCTTCGAGAGCTTAATTAATAAAAAATGGAAGGTACAATCGCACAAATAATACTTTTTGCGGGAACTTTTAATCCCCTAACTTGGGCTTTTTGTCAAGGGCAAATAATAAATATTGCTTCAAATACAGCTTTGTTCTCAATATTAGGAACTACTTATGGTGGTAATGGATCAAGTACATTTGGCTTACCGGATATGAGAGGAAGAGCTGCAGTAGGAATTGGGCAAGGTCCTGGTTTAAGTTATGTGGATTTAGGGGAGGTGTGGGGAGTTGAAAATCTTACACTGACCTCCAATAATTTACCTGCCCACATCCACGCAATCAATGCTTCGATTGCCGTTTCTGAAGAAGAAGCAGGCGATGATTCGCCAATTGGGAATGTACTTACCTTAAATGACAAAAGCATATACAGTACTCAAGCCATCAGTGGTTCAATGGTGCCAGGTGTCTTGACGTTGGGAACCAATGGCAGTAATCTACCCATATCGATGAGAAAACCCTATCTGGGAATGAATTTTATCATCTGTACAAATGGAGTATTTCCTGTTCGTCCTTAATTTAATCCCTAATAAAATAACAAATGCTCAATAGGAGAAAGTTTGTAACATTATCTGGCGCTGGATTGGTGCTGGCTTCAACGGGTGCATGGTTTAAATTGAATGGTGTCAAATCCGTTTCTGAAAAATCATTTACCAGCATATATGGAAGTAAAATCAACGTGCTTGTTTGGGGTAAAGGGCCATCAAGTGAATTCTTAATGGATAAGTTGTCAAACCACTCCCAAATCCAAATTACAGGTCTGGTTCAAGTTGATAATTTGGGTAACACCTCAAAGTTCTCTACCTATTCAAATTTCAATGAGGTTCTAAATAAAAATATACCTATTGATGTCATTTGTGTCGTTGGACACAAGCCAGGACACTCGGCTTTAATGGAACTCAAAAATTTAAATGCTGACTTATGGCTGGATCGACCTTCTGATTTAGACAACCATAAATGTGAATCACTTAATGGGTCTTTTGCTCAAAAAAACAAAAAGGTTTTGTTTGCCTACATGACGGAAAATGACTTGATGTTTATGGACAATAATGTTATTTCAGTATAGGTACATACCCAAAAGACCTGTACTACAGTCTATTTTATGTCTTTCATTCAAATAAATCCCGACTTTTCTGATACATTAAACGGGGTTACTTCCATCGTCCTTGACGACCTTTCTACTCCTATAGATTTGAGGAACGCTTGTCAGTCCCTATTGAGAACTCTTGATACCATTCATTCAATTGATGAAAATAGAAATGAACTTTCTCCTGATTTATTGTTGACCAACGGAAAAGCCGTCAATGCACTTTCAGCTTTGCATTGCCTTATAGATTATAAAAGAACAACAAGTTTTATCAGGGGTGTCTACAAGGCAATAAAAGAACAGCAAAAAATAAAGCCGGGCAAGAAAATTCACCTTTGTTATGCGGGTACCGGTCCATATGCTCCCTTAATTCTGCCAAGTATTTTTCGATTTACTCCAGCAGAAATAGAATTTACGCTGATGGAAATAATTCCCGAAACTTTTCACCTTTTACAAAAATCCATTGAAGTCCTGGGAATTTCACCCTGGATTAGACAAAGTTTAATGGTGGATGGCACCCAGTTCCAATTTGAAGAAAAGGAAAGACCCGATATCATTTTATCTGAAACCATGCAATTGGCCTTGCGCAAGGAAATGCAGGTACCTCTCACAATTAACCTTTGTCCACAATTAGCTGAAAAAGGCGTTTTTATTCCTCAGAATATTACTGTAAGTCTGGGAACACTGGATCGACAATCCAATTCTATTTTAAACAAAATGGACCTTATCAATTTAAAAAGTATAGGTGGAAAATGCCCGAGTAATCAGTTTGAAGTGTTTACAATTAAACTCTCTGATTTTTCTGCAACAGAGCCCCTACAAGAACAACTATATTTTTTTACCGAAATCAACGTTTATGAAGGCGAAAAAATAAGCCACAAGCAATCAGGCCTTACGATGCCATTGTTGGCCTTTAATCCTGAAAAATATAATCCTTGTCCCAGTCAACTTAAAATTCAGTATAAAATAACCGATGTTCCAGGTTTTTATGTCTCTCCAATTTACGACTAAAGTTCAACCCACATTTTCATGAGGTTACTATACACCTGAAGCAAGGATAAAGCTGTTGTTGACTTTGGGTCTAACGCTTCAAGTTGGCTTTGGATATTTTTTATCTGAGCTACCAATTTTCTCTTTTCAATATCTGCAATCAAACATTGTATCCATGTTATTATAGCGATGCGCTGACCTGAGTTTATGGTATTGACACGATGCAAGACACTGGCAGGGTAAATAATAGCAGACCCTCGGTTTAATTTTATTTGCCTCTCTCCTTCATTCAATTCCAGGCAAAGTTCTCCTCCTTCATAATCTGAAGCATCCGTTAAAAACAAGGTCATAGCAAGATCTGTTCGTACGATACCTACCATGGGATCTGCCATAAGAGGTGAATCTACATGCTTGCCATAATACATCCCTGCTTCATACTTGCTAATAAGGCACGGCAATACTTTGTAGGGCAACAAATTATTTTGAACATAAGGATTGGATGAAAGAGCCTGCATCACAATTCCATCAATTTGTTGTTTCAGATGATCTTCGCTTTTAGGCACTTGAAGATTGTTTTTCACCGCCCTGGCCGCATCACTGGCTGTACCAGAACCATCCCGAAAACTCAGTTGGCTTAATACCATGGTTACCATGCTTAGCTCACGTTCGTTCAATAAATTCTGGATAATGTGTATATCGTGTTCCATTTTACCCTTTATTACACCTTATACCCACCTTATTCTCAAATTGAATGATATCTCTGTCTTTCAACAATTCATTGGGTAAACAAATAACATTTGTCAATTGATCTGCATGTTGCTCCGTAATACCCTCGAGGTTTTCCAGTTTGTTTCTGCTGCAATAAATCGTTCTTAAATTAAAGTTTTGAGACAAATCCTTTAATGAAGTTACCAAATTGGATTGGAAATAAAATTCCTTTAGATTGGTAAGGCTGCTTACACTACTAATGTCACAAATTTTATTTTCAAACACAAACAAGGATTCAAGATTATTGAGCCCTTCAACTCCTTTCAATGATGTGACATTGTGGTTGACCACTACCAGAATCTTCAAATTATTTAGTTGCGATATGCCACTCATATCTTCCAACTCAGTTTGCATATTGGGGTACATGGCAGTGGGGCCTGCAAAACGCATAACGGATACATTGCAGATCAAATTTAATGTGTCATCACCTGGTAGATCAGTAGTGTACGCATTTGTGTAAACAGCGTTGAATGCTATTTTCCAGGGATCCGTTAAGGTATTCCACCACAACTTGTATTTATCAATATTTTCTGCTGAGAGCAGGTAACACAAACTCTTCGTTCATTGCTTAATATTTTTTAAATAAAAAATCACCGGAAGCCCTTTCCGGTGATTTTATTTCTTTTAAAATTAAATTATTCTAAAACAACCAACCCTTTGGTTGCTGTAAATGATCCAGCTGTTACAGTATAATAATAAATGCCGGTAACAGGGAATAATTTTCTTTCGATTTCTATTGAATTATATCCGCGATTAGAATCTATTTTCCGCTTAAACAATATCTTTCCAGTAACATCGCTAACGCTCAATTCTACGGTCTCTTTATTTGGAATTCTATACCCAATTAAAGTTGAAGTTCTGAATGGGTTGGGCTCATTCTGATAAAGGGCAAAACTGCCAACTTCATCTTCTTTTCCTATCCTCAATTCTACCTTACTTACCTCAAATTCTTCGCCGCTATAACTTTCAGCCCTTGTGGTCCATGATCCCAGCTCTATCATTTCACTCATTTTGCCGCCCTGCTCTGACCTCAGAATTACGGTAAACAACACTTCATCGCTGCCTGCACTTACTCCGTTTTCATCAGACCAGCTAAAGGTCATTTCTCCTGCTGCAGGACTGCCGTAATTGCTTCCATCTACCGTTAGCTTGCCGGACTCTATGCCTTCTACTACAAAGCCTTGCATTCTCAGGGTAAACTGCATGCCATTGACATTGTCCATTTGATCGGCCCTGATGTCCATTCTTACCAGCTCACCGGCTTTCACTTCTCTATCTTCTGCCTGCAATATCAATCTGGATGATGTTCTGTCTCTGCCTCAATGCCATTTGCACTCGCATCCTGACTCACGTCTCCTACTTTCACACCCATAAAGTGCTCCTGCATCATGTCATGGTCAACGCCTTCTATTACAATCTCTTCATCCAATGGCCATGGGTTCTGTACATCTACAATCGGATTGGCTGCATCCAGGAAGCGCCAGCTATCGTTGTTTGGCAACTCAGCTATCAATCCCAGGATCATCTTTCTCAATATCACCAGGTCGCTCGCTGTTACCCTTGACGTCGTTGTTTACATCCGCAGCTACCATCTTATAGCCATTGTTAAAAGGTGCTACTCCCAGGATGTGACGTTGGATCATCACCAGGTCTAAGGTACTTACTCCATTCATCCAGTCGTCTCGTTTCTCACCTGTGATGTGGTAGTCTACCATGACCGGTAAGTCTCCAAACATATAGTCTCCGCTTACATCTGTCAGTCGTTGTTTTTCCATGCCTGCCTGATTGCTCCTCAGTTTTACGGCTACATTTTTGATGCCCAGTCCCTTTTCAGTTTTGATGTCTCCACCTACACTCATGCGGCTTCCACCACATGCTCCCTGGTTGTCTACCAATGTCAATTCTACTGAACAGAAATCTGTGTTTTGTCTGCTATCCCATACACTCATGTTCAATGTGATTGGGGATGCTTCTACATCGTCACAGTTAAAGATCATTGCTGAACTTCTGTATGATGGTACCCATCTCTGTGCGTTGCCTGCATTGTATTCTGCTACTGTGGCACTTAAGCCTGCTCCTTTGAAGTAGTGCTCCTCTGTGATTCTTGACCATACTGGGAACTCTCCATTGAATGTGTACATTAACGCATTCCTTGGTGTACAGTTGTCAAATGATCCTTTGTCGAAGTCTATCGCCCACAATTCTACCTGACCGTTCTGCATTACTGCTGAACTCAAGCTGATACAGTATGGTGTTGGTGCTTTTTTGTCTACTACCATGAATGTGCTGTAGCAGTCTGTTACGTTGCCGCAACCGTCTGTTACTTTCCATCTGACTTTGTGTACACTGTTCTCAGCATCCAATACAAATGCTGGTACTTTCAAGGTTGCTCCACTTGCTGTTGGTGCTACATATCTGTCATTGATACCATTCTGGTTGGTGTCGTTGCCTAAGTTGTTGTCTGTTGATGGTAAGAAACTTGAGAACTCATAGTCTGTTGTTCCGTTGCCCCATAGGTCAACAAATACTTGCCATTTCAACCAGCCATTTGCTGTACAGCCACCTTCGTCTGTTGCACTTGCTTCCAAGTTTACAGTTCCTTCACAGTTGCCATTTGGATTCTGTGGATTTGGGTTCGCTGCAAACATTTGATCTTGACATGTCAACACTGGTTTAACATCGTCTTTATATTTGTAGTATTTTACATATGGACCTTTTTGCTCACTTGTACACCAGTTGATGTAATTATAAGTTACTCTCCATTTTTTACATACTCCATCTTCAAATAAGAATGTATCGATGTGGATGTTCTCGCCGATTACATCACATGGACCTCCCTGTACTTTTGGTTTGTCGCTGTCTTTGATGTCGCCTTCGTTGAAATCACATGGTGCATCCAACACGCTGCTGCTTGGTGGGGTTACCACAAAGGTGCTTGGTAAGGCTGATACTGTGATGTTCTGGTAACAGTTTACGGTCTTGTCGCCTTTTACTGCTCTGAACTCTCTTCTGATCCTTCCTACGTTTTCACATGTGTTGGTCCAGCTTGGAGTGTCTTTGTATTCTACTCCAATTCCGTTACATAGGTCATATGCTGTTGCAGGGCCGCCTGTCATTGTCAGGTTTACACTGTCTACACTTGTCCATGTGGTAGCTAAGTTCAACTCCATATCACATGTAATGGTTGCATCCAATGGACATACCAATACTGGTGGAATTTTGTTCTCTACTCTGATGTCCGCCCATGTCTCGTTGTAGTTATCCTGCATGCCGTCGATGATCAGGTTATCCCCGATTACGCCGTTCATGTTGCCATCATCCCATACTCGCATGATTACCTGGTGTACTACACTGATTTCTGATCCTAAGTCATCACAACAGAATTTAACGTACGCTCCGTTGTCGGTGTCGTCTCTGTCATCTTGTGGGTGTGCCCATCTTACTTGTGGTGATGCTGAATCATCATCGTCAAATGTTACGTTGTTGTTGTGGTCATCAATTCCTAAGTTTCCACAATCAGGTGCTCCGTCAGGTCTTCTCAACTCTAACTTCACTGCTGTACAGTGATCGTAGCTGCCATTGTCTACATGCCATGTATACAATTTCGCTGCTCCGTCTCCGCCTGTGCCTGATCCTGTCAAACTGATTACGATGTTCTGCTTAGCTACTGCTACCGGTGCGCTTCTGTCGAATACAGTTATGTATGCTACTGCACTTCCGATATTTCCGCAACAGTCTACTGCTTTGTATGTAAATGCGTGCGTGCCTTTAGGTGCGCCTGTTACAAAGTATCCATCTGTTGAATTACCTGTAATTACTACTCCTGCTGGGCCTTCTAACCACCATACTGGGTGTGCATCGCAGTTATCCTGCAATTCCCATGGCATTGGTGCCTGGAAGTTTGCTACACAGCCCCATGGGTTTACACTCACGGTTACATCTTTTACGATGAAGGTTGGTGCTTTGGTATCTACTGCTTTGATGATCTGTACGTACGTTGCTGTTTCCTGAGTACACCAATCTAACAGGGTCCATGTGCGCACCACTTTAGAGTTGCCAAGACATTGGTAACCACAAGCGGCAATGGTTGCATCATGGTAAGCAGCATACACATTGCAAGTGGAATTGTCGAGTGGCTGAACGTCCCCCAGGAAATTATACACATGCGGGTATCCATAACTTACATCCTCAAAGTAGTTGCTGATTTCTTCAGGACTTACCCCTGAATTGCATGTCAATATTACAGGACTCACTGGATATATAACATCATCGATACCCAATGGTCTGATGGCAATGGTTTGAATACAATTGGATTGATAACCAAATTTATCTTTTACCAGGTACTCAATCACCAGGTTTTCTCCAATACATTCATCTCCGGTTACGGTAACTTTATGGGTGACGGTGTAATCAGAACAATCAAATACTACTGGCTCTGGAATCTCAATGTCTCCATTTAATATTCCTTCTTTATCTAAACAGGTGAAGTCGCATGGTGTCTGCAGTGCAGCCGGCCCACTAAATGTCCAGTTGTATATTCCCATTTGACCTGAGGTCCAGGTACTGCTCACCAGATAGTAGGTGCCCGGTGTAAGGGTAATGGTAAATGATGGTTCTGTTTCAAAAATACCATTGATATCATCATCACCTCCAATTAGATTAGCACATGGATCATTGGCATCAAAGTTACCGGCAAAGATTCCGGCAATACCATCATAATTAGGTGAATCATCCATGGTGAAGGTATAATCGCCTCCTACAGCCACTGTAAATTGAAGCACATCGTACAATATATTTGGATTGGGTGTGAAGCCATCAAAGGCCCAACACTGACCTGGAGAGAAAGCATTGTCTGAGCTATCCCATTCACCACTGAGGGTCAAGAGGTCGCACATAGGCAGATCACACTCCACAATTGGCGCCAGTTTATCCTCGATACTAATATTTCCACTACAGCTATTGCCGGTACAGATATCTGTTATGGTAGCTGTCAATATTTCTCCAATATGCTCCTGACCAATTGGATTAGGCACTGGTTGACCTGCAGCATTGGTTAAGGTTATAATATAAAAATCGTTTATAAAATCACCCTCCATGACCATGTCGGCGGTAATGAGACCGATACAATTTTCATCAATGGAATAATTGACCATATTGTTACATGCCAGTCCCTGATCGTTTTGCACAAAGAGTTGGATCAACTGAGATGAGGTTTCACAATCTGGCATTGGATTATGGTCTGCATGTGCCAATATTCGGTAAACGCTACCATTCATGGCAGGACTCACATTTGGGATGATAAAACTGCCCGTAGCATTGGTTGCTACAGTTGTGAATCCGGCACCTTGCTGAACTTGAAGGATGTAACTCAATGGGCTTCCATTGGCAACGAATGCCAGGCTATTCACTGTCGCGGTATTGCCTTCACATACAAACATGTCCTGTGGCTGTTGAGTGAATTCTGGGCTTGGATTGACAATTACATCTATGGAGGCAGTTCCTCGACAACCTTTGCATCGGTTATGGTAACATTATATACACCAGTATGGATATTCCAAATGGAAGGATCAATTACCGGTGCGGCTGAAGAGGTAAATCCATTGGGCCCTGTCCAGTTGAAACTATAGGGGGGAGGACACAATTGAACAAAATTGATACCCAGGTTTATAGCTTCATCTTGACAAACTTCCACATCTGGCTTGGGTGTAATACCGAGGGAAGGAAATACCGTAATGGGAAATACACGTGGAGCTCCCTGGCATGTTAGGTTGCCGTTGGCATAATTAGGTGTTACCGTAATGGTGGCTATAATGTCTGCACCTGTATTATTGATTGCTGTAAATGCTGGAATATTACCACTTCCATTGGCTGCCAAACCAATGGATGGGTTGTTATTGGTCCAGGTATAAAATGCAGAAGGAGGTGCTCCTGTGAAAGAAATGGCCTGGGTTAGAGTGTTGGCACATAACAATTGACTGGCAACAACATTTACCTGAGGTCTTGGGTTCACAGTGATGGTGGCACTAATGGCCGTTCCTGTGCAGGTAAAGCCATTGCGTGTGAAACTTGGCGTAATGGTGAAAGTAACCAACTCAGGAATTAAGCCTGCATTGACCAAAGTTCCTGCAATATTGCCAGTGCCGGAAGTTGGAATTCCTGTTACCGCTGGATTTGTTCTTGTCCATGAATAAACCGTACCTGCAGCATTTCCAGAAAGTACTATGGTTGTAATGGCTGATTCTGAACAAGAAGTTTGATTAGCCGGTGTAGCTACTGCATTGGGAACGGGATTAATTAGTACAACCATTACATCACTAACAGCCGGGCATACCCCCTGAGGATCATTGGTGACCAGGGTAAAGGTTATAGAACCGCTATTGATCTCAGCTAATGTAGGAGTATAATTGGAAACCGGTTGATTGGAAGGGCTAAAAGAGCCGGCCAATGGTGGTGCCATCCAGGTACCTGATGATGCAGAACCTCCAATCGTACCTGCAAGTGCAATTACCGGGCTATTAGCACAAAGCTGTTGATCAGCTCCGGCATTAACGGTAGCTGCTCTTTCTATTGATATGATGACTGAGTCTCTTACCGGTCGACAAGGACCTGCCGGATCATTGGTCGTCAGGAAAAGTTTAACGGAACCTGCAGTAATATCACCCGCTCCTATATTGTAAGTAGTGTTCAAAGAATTGGCATTGGCAAAACTTCCACTTCCTCCAGACCAAGTTGCTGAAGAAGCTGAACCTCCTATTGTACCAGAAAGACTTACAGAAGCTGTGCTTGAGCATATCGTCTGATTGGCACCTGCATCCACAATGGCTTTAGGATTAATGAAATAAACAACCGTGTCGACTCCACCCTGGCATACATTGTTGCCTGGATCATTGGACATAGCTCCAAAACTGATGCTGGTCTGGGCCATTCCATTTGCGTTCAATACAAATTTGGCATTGGGTGAGGTATCTGGTCCTACAAAACTACCAAAAGCTGAGTTTAACTGCCACACCATCATGTTGGTAACACCACTAAGTGTTGCATTTAAATAGAGTGTATCACTGGCACAAACTGTCTGATCGGGCCCTGCATTGATAATTGATGCCGGATCTATCTGAACCCTCAAGGAATCAGTGTCCGGACCACATAAGCCAGTAGGATCGTTGGTAGTAAGAATTAAATAAACTTCATTGGCAGCGGTATCGGCAGCAGAAAACACATAAGATGCATTGAGTGCTGTATTGGAAGGAACAAAAGTTCCTGTTCCGCTGGTAGACCAGCTCGCATTGGAGGCAGCGCCTCCTATATTTCCGTGTAATGGTATTTGAATGGTCGATGCACATACAGTAGTATCATTACCGGCATTGGCAACGGCATTAGAATTGATAAAATAGACAACAGTATCAACCCCACCCTGGCATACATTGTTGCCCGGATCATTGGACATAGCTCCAAAACTGATGCTACTTTGTGCCATACCATTGGCATTCAATACAAATTTGGCATTGGGTGAAGTATCTGGACCTACAAAGCTGCCAAAAGCTGAATTTAACTGCCACACCATCATATTGGCAACACCACTAAGTGTAGCATTTAAATAGAGGGTATCACTGGCACAAACAATCTGGTCAGGCCCTACATTAATAATAGATGCCGGATCGATCTGAACCCTCAAGGAATCAGTGTCCGGACCGCATAAGCCAGTGGGATCGTTGGTGGTAAGAATTAAAAAAACTTCATTGGCTGCGGTATCTGCTGCAGAAAACACATAAGATGCATTGAGTGCAGTATTGGAAGGAATAAATGTTCCGGTTCCGCTGGTAGACCAGCTCGCATTGGAGGCAGCACCCCCTATATTTCCGTGTAATGGTATCTGAATGGTTGATGCACATACAGTAGTATCATTACCAGCATTGGCAATGGCCTTAGGATTGATAAAAAAGACAACGGTATCAAGCCCACCCTGGCATACATTGTTGCCCGGATCATTGGACATAGCACCAAAACTGATGCTACTTTGTGCCATACCATTGGCATTCAATACAAATTTGGCATTAGGTGAGGTATCGGGCCCAACAAAGCTACCAAAGGCTGAATTTAACTGCCACACCATCATATTGGCAACACCACTAAGTGTTGCATTTAAAAATAATGTGTCACTAGCACAAACTGTCTGGTCAGGCCCTGCATTGATAATAGAAGCCGGATCAATGGTGAGAACCATTGAATCAATGGCTGAAGGGCAAGCTCCTGCCGGATCTGCTGAGGTCAATATCAAAGTAACAGCATTAGCAGCAGTGTCTGCTGCACTGAATGTGTAGATGGCATTGAGGGTAGATGTGGAAGGAGAAAAGATCCTGTTCCTGTTGTAGACCAAGTACCTGTACTTACGGTGCCACCTATGACTCCTAAAAGGCTGATGGTGGTGGTCGATGCACAAATAGTGACATCTTGACCAGCATTGGAGGTAGCTGCATTGCCCGTAGTAACCTGAATGCCCACTTCAACACTGTCTCTTACTCCACAACTATCTGTGTAAATACAGTTGTACAAGCCCGGCATTGTTGCCTGATAGGTAGAATTATCTGCATTTGGTATAGCAGATCCATTTAAGTACCATTGAAAGGCACTTTCACCTCCGATAACTTGAAGTTCAACCGGATCTCCACAAAACATAGTTGAGCCAACGGCAGTCACCGAGGATGAACAACATTGATTGATCAGGCCCCTCATATCGTCGGGAAGCGACATTAGCGAACCCAGAGCAACAACTCCTACAGTATCCCAGAGTTTAAAACTGGAAGCAATGTTACTTATAAGAATTTCTCCGCCTCCAAGATAATAGGCTCCAAATGTTTCACCACCAGGGGCTCCAGAAACGGGAATATTTGTAATCGAATAAGGCGGTGTATCTTGAATTTTTTCAAATACCATAGTGCTGTTGCCACTCCAGTGATAAAATGCATTGCTTTCTGGCACGTGAAGTATTACCTCACCATCAGCGCCATTTCCGAGGGATGTCGCAAAGACTTTGGTAGCATTGGTATGGTCAATCAAATACATGGTTTCAGGCACAGTGGCTCCATCACCGGTTACGCCAAAAGTTGACCATCATCTCTAAAAGAGATAGAAGAAAAGTTATCACCCAGGTTTCCAATTTGGGTACAAACACCTGTTAATGCATTGATCTTAGCCAGAATTCTTCCACTCACTCCAGATACTTTTAAAATCGCATAATGCTCCCCTGTAGTTGGGTGGGTAGTTAAACCGTTGATACCCGTTATCGTAAAACCGGGAAGGGTTGGGCCTAGTCTTCTTACAACTGTCAATAGGTCCAAATTTACTAGCCACATGGAGTCCTGGAAAGGAGATGCCCCTGCAATCAAATTGGTCTTTCTGTAATTAACTCCATTGACAATGGCGGGATTGGATGCATAGGCCACCTGGCGGCTGGTGCAGTGGCATAGGAAACTGCCACGTTATAACTACCCGCATTTAAATTATTAAATATATTAGAAGCCTGAGGCATACCTCCATTTAATGAATAGTTGAGAGGTGAACTTCCTGTTGCATTCACAACGATACTGCCCATCGGACTTGGAAATACAGGTTGATTTACAACTACCGATGAAATAACTGGATTGGGTTTAACTGTAACATAAGCAGTATCCGGCACACCTGGCATACTATTGAACGTAGGCGTGAAAATAAACATGACAGTTACATCAGCACCAGTTGTATTGTTCAATATGCCACTCACCGGTCCTGAACCTGAGGCAGCCATGCCTGTAACCGCCATGGTCTGATTGCGGGTCCAACTCACCGTAGAAGTAGGCGGCGAAGGTGTAGTTGTTATATTAACCAACTCACCTGAACAAACTGTTTGATTTTCAGGACTTGCTACAACCGTAGCCAATGGATCTGCAAAATTAGGTCTGATGACAAATGCTCTTTGGAATGGACCTCCAAATTGTTCCACATTTGCCCAGCCACCGAAAGGGCTTGACGGCCAATTTACCCAGTTGGCGCCAAGTGTAAAGATGTCTTGGGTTGTGCCAACAGAAAGTGTAGAATCTATTTCAACCGCACAAACGACCACAGTGTCGTTTGTTGATACACTCAATGGAGGATCTACCGGGATAATAAAAAAAGAATCAAGTATTCCACCGGATGTGTAGGCAGGTGAAGCATACAGTTGAGTGGTAGGGACACCATTCTGAATTTTAAATACAGCCAGTCCATATTTGCCAGGGGCTTTCAAATCATTTAAGTAGATTCCAACTGAAGTCATCCTGGCATCAGCGGTAATATAATATTCAGATCCTAAATACCCTCCATCTCCTGCTCCTATACCGAGAGCACCAGTTATAGGACTGATGTCACGAGCAAAGGTTGAATCCACAATTTCAAATGCAGCTGTAAGGGTATCATTCGAGGTATCTTCGTCTGCTTCTGTAATTTTGGCAATGTATTCAATGTTATAAACACCTGTCGAAGTGGTATTATAATTGGTCAAAGTTTTGACCAGGGTGGCATTGGGCGCTAAAGTAGCCGCTCCACCGGTAGAAGTATTGTTGTATACTACCATTGAGCTACCATCGGTAATCCTGGCTTGCATTTGAGGATTGCTGACCGAGTTAAAGCCAATGTTCTTTAAGGTACCTTCAACTGCAAGGGGATAATTCATTAAACCAGGAATGGTTGAAAATTCGGAACTAGGCTTATAGGAAAATTGAGTAATGTCAATGCTGTTGATGTTTTCTACCACGACATCATCAATCAACAAAAGAAATTTATCGTTTGAATTATTTCTAAATCCAATGTACACGTTTTGTCCTGCATAGGCGGCCAATGAAACACTTCTTGTGGTCCAGGTGCTATTCTCTGCAGATGTGCTGAATAAAACAGTGGAGTTAGTTACCATATTGCCCAAATTTCCGGCACTACCAGTTGGTACGTTAGGGGCAACCATGATTCTAACTTCATACCCATCTCTAAAAGCAGGGTCATAAGCTACTGCATTCCATGAAAGAAGACTATTCGCGGTCAGGGGACCTATTACAGGTGTCCACATCCAATCATCAGCCGCACCCTGAGGAGCATGCCATGATGTGCTAAAAGCAGCTGAGTCAACAACATTGAAAGAAAAATCTTCTCTTCTCTCCCAGGCATCATTTACATAAACTACTCCAGGTTCAGGTATTTTATTGTCTACATTGACCAGGGTCCATCCGGAAGGGAAGACATAGGTACCTGGCCCACCAGCTGTGGGACCTGGAATGTTATCAAAATCCTCACTGAACAATATCTGGGACCTCAATTGATCTGGAGACATCAAAGCTACCAGGAAAATAAATATGAAAGTAAATCGGGTGAAATGGTGCTTAATACGCACCCCAAGGGACGTGGCTCCTCTTAGGCTCATCATTCTAGTTTTGGTTGTTAATTGAGTTCTGCTGAAGGTCTTGTCAACCATCAACTTTCAA
The DNA here is from genome assembly GCA_016717655.1 of Saprospiraceae bacterium. GTDB lineage: Bacteria > Bacteroidota > Bacteroidia > Chitinophagales > Saprospiraceae > JADKBO01. The sequence continues at coordinate 173,869 of JADKFC010000006.1, read as the reverse complement.
ATATATACCAAAATATTGAAATACAATAGCTTAGAATAAAAAAATCAACATTTTTTTGGACCTGATTTTCTACGGGTTAACCCTTAATTTTAATTTATATACATATTTTTATAATACATATACATCTCTTAATAAAATACTTATATATAAACTTAAATCTATTTATTATTGGGAATCAACTGGTATTCCAACGCCGTTCTGACCATTCCTGCTGTGTTTTTTACACCTAATTTGATCATAATATTGCGTCTGTGGGTTTCTACAGTACCAAAACTAATGAACAGTTGTTCAGATATTTCCTGAGTAGTTTTTTCATCAATAATCATTTCCAGAATCTGTTCTTCCCTCCTGGATAATTTTGGAAAAGGTGAATTTGATATTTTGTGGTCATCTTTGTGTTCCTGACCAATAATGATGTCTGAAATTTCCTGACTTAAGTATTTTTTACCTTGTTGTACATCCATTATTGCCTCAATAATTTCATCCTTCCCTGCATTTTTGTGCAAATAACCATCTGCCCCATTTTTAAGCATCAACTTAATCAGGTTGGATTCACTGATCATAGAAAGGGCAATGATTTTAAGATCCGGATATTCTTTTTTTATTATTTTACAAGCCTCAATTCCATTCATATCAGGCATATTGATATCCAGCAATACTACATCTGGAAATCCTTCTTTTAAAGCTGAGATGAGATGAGGTGCAGACCTAAAACACTGCACCACCTGTATTTCTTGTTCACCATCCAAAAGGATACGAAGGCCTTCCAATACCAATTGATGATCGTCTGTAATCCATACTTTTATCATCTAGTTTGTATTTATTTGGTACAAAGGAATTTCAATATTAATGGTAGTTCCCTGATTAGGAGTTGAGTCAATATTCAGGGTGCCTTCCAGGTATTTCACTCTTGATTCTATGCTTTTCAATCCCAGCCCTTTGCCTTGCAACAATTGGTTGACATCAAATCCTTTACCATTGTCTTCAATCATCACATTCAATCCATTTTCATGACCCACCAACTGAATCAGCATGTGGCTGGCACCCGAATGTTTTAATGCATTGGTTACAACCTCCTGAATGATGCGATAAATCATCACCACTTTTTGTTCACCCAAAACTTCTTCTTTCACATTGTGTATATCAACATCACATTGAATGCCCTTACCTAAAACGGTTTGCCGGATGTCAGATAACACACCTTCGAGTCCATTCATTTTTAATGAATAGGGCACCATATCATGGGCAATCCTCCTTACTTCTACACAAGCCTCATCTATTAATTGATTGGTTTTTGCATAGATGTTCATCTCCTTAATATTGGCAATTTCCCGTTCAATAGCATTGAAATGCGCCTTGACCGTTGTAAGCAGTCCCCCCAGTCCGTCATGCAAATCCTGGGCTATTCTCAATCTTTCTGACTCCTGACCTTCAATCATTGAGTTGAGTGCCAGTAACTTGTTTTTTTGTTCCAGATCAGCAATCTGCTGCTTTTGGATAGGCATCTTTTCCACCATTTCACGCTGATGTTTTAATTTTCTTCGATAGATATAATACCCTACACCTCCCAGTGTAGTTAAAAAAAATGCAAGACCAATCAAGCTTCTTTGTCTGTTTTTGGATCTTGATATTTCGAGGTCCTTTTTCAATAGTTCTTTTTCCTTCTCATGGGTTTTATATTTGACTTCATAATCTGCAATTTTACCATCAAATATTTGTTGAAAACTAGAATCTTGTAGAATGATGTATTTTTCAATCACATTAAATGCTTTGTGTTCTTCTCCTTTCTTTTTGTATAATTCATATAAATTCAGGTATAAAGTTTTTCTATCAAAACTACCTCCGTTTTGTTTTAACAATCCTAAATAAAGATTCTCCGCCTTTTCATATTCCTTATCTTTCTCATACATCTCACCCAAAACCGCACCCCTAAATCCTTCCGGCATATTCTGGTTAAGACTGTCTTTCATTAATATTTTTATGACGCGTTCTAAGGTAGCTTTACCTTTTACTTGATCATCAAAAAAATCATCCATGCCTAAATGCAACATATCACTTAGACCTTTGCCTTGTTTTTTAAAAAGTATATATTCCTTTAAATACTGCTCAAATATTTTATCATCGCCCCTCGATTTTAATGCTACCAAAATTGAATGTAAAACAAATCCTTTGTTCATCCTGTTTTTTGAATCCTTGACATATGAGTAACTTTTATTGAGATAATAGTCAGCCTTTTTATAATTTTTTAATGCCAGATACATCAAATATTTATTATAATTGGGTCGGAACAACAATTCCACTTCACCAGCTTTCACATAGTATCGCTCGCATAAATCTGCATAATACATCACACTATCCAGCTTATTTAAATAAACATAACTATTGGAAATTTGATTGGCCAGATTTCCCAACTTGGTATCATTTCCTGCTTCGTTTTTTAAATTGCGATGCAGCAGCAATCCTAAGTTTATGGCTTCTTTGTTTTCTCCAATAGTTGTCAATTTTGAAACCACTCTCAGCATTAAATCGGTCAATCTCTTTTCGTCGATGTTCTTTTGATAAGCTTGAAATAAACGTGGATAACATGTTTTTACAAAATTGCCCTGATCAAGAATTTTCTGGTTTATTTCTTTGATACCTGAAGGCTCATTGGTATTCATTAAAAGGGCCAACAAACTATCACACTGTCCACAAAGTGACTGAGTAATCAACAGCAAAAGTATACTAAGAACCTGCTTCAACTCTATTTTCAATTTTATGTAAAAATACCAGAAAAAGCAAGTAAATGACATTCTACTGCAAAAATCTATGATTTCATATATTTTCCTCACTTAGCCCCAAATCATTTCTATTGGGTTCATTCAGACCACCTAGCTCTTTTATTCAATAAAAAACCATTGAACACTGGCGGATTTCCATCCATTTTATTTACCTTGGATTTAACTATCAAAATTTGGTGATATGTGGTTTACCCTTTTTTCCTTTGTCCTTGTCATGATTTTTGTCTCCTGGTTGGGCAATCGGTTGATGGGTACCGAAAACAATACCACGCGGGATGGATATTTTCTGGGAGGCAGAAGTCTTACCGGAATTGTCATTGCCGGCTCCCTTATCATGACCAATATTTCAACCGAACACCTGGTGGGCATGAATGCATCGGCCTATAAAAATGGTGCCCTGGTAATAACTTGGGAAGTAACTTCAGCAATCGCTCTTGTCCTTGCAGCCCTCTTCTTTGCCCCTTCTTACCTCAAGTTAGGCCTTACTACCATTCCAGAATTGTTGGAGAAAAGATTTGATGCAAGGACCAGAAGTTGGGTAGATGGACTTCTCATTGTTTCCTTCACTCTTACTTTGCTTCCCATAGTTTTGTACACGGGAGCAATCAATATTGAACATCTATTTGACGTGTCCAATCTTCTTCAAGTAAGTCAAAAAACAGGTATCTGGATTACGGTCATCATCACAGGCACCATTGGCGCTATATATGCGATTTTCGGGGGTTTAAAAATGGTGGCCATAACAGATACGCTATTTGGAGCAGGTCTGATCATTGGCGGTCTCGCTATCCCTCTATTAGCTCTATCAGATCTCGGTCACGGTGATATTGCAGATGGCTGGAACATCGTTTGGTCCGGTAGCAGGGCTAAGTTTAACGTAATTAGTTCTGAACCCTCATTGGGTCCTGGTGCCCGGGATGCTATCCTACCCTTTTCTACCCTGTTTACGGGTATGATCATCAACCAACTTTATTTCTGGGCAATGCATCAATCGATCGTACAGAGGGTTTTAGGCGCTGCCAGTCTGAAAGAGGCGCAGAAAGGATTGTTGTATACCGGCATCCTTAAACTGCTTATGCCACTCATCATCATTCTGCCAGGCATCATTGCTTTTCAATATTTTGGCACCCAATATGCAGACAGTCCTGATAGTGTATATCCTGCTTTGGTAAAGAAGGTTCTTCCACCGTGGGCAACCGGTTTTTTCATTGCCGTGGTTGCAGGTGCTGTCTTAAGCACCTTCAACAGTGGCCTCAATAGCGCCGCTACCCTTTTTAGTCTTGGCATCTATCAAAAAACCATTAAACCCGATGCAACCGCTCCCGAAATTGTAAAAATCGGTAAAACGACTTCCATTGTGTTGGCTGTATGTTCCATTGGAGTAGCCCCTTTTGTTGCCAATGCCCCGGCCGGTTTGTACCAACTCCTCCAACAACTCAATGGCATCTTTTTTATACCTATGGCCACCCTTATTCTGGCTGCCCTTTTTATGCCATGGATTTCAGCAATGGCTGCCAAAATAGGGCTGATTTTTGGTTTATTGTTTTATATCCTGCTTCAATTTGTCTTCAAAGTTGACCTTCACTTTGTTCATATTTGGGGTTTGGAATTTGTATTGAATGTTGTTTTAATGACGCTTGTTAGCAGGATTTACAAAAATAAAAATACCTTTAAAATTAAAGATGAAGGTTTTGTAGCAATGGGGGCGTGGAAATATGCCCTACCACTTAGCGTTACTTTGGTCCTTCTCACTCTCTTAGTTTACCTTACCCTGGGGCACATTTCTTAATTATGAGTACTCAATTGATGCAGGTTGTATGTTTAGGGCACGCTTGTTATGATCAGGTCAAGGAGGGCTATCATCCTGGTGGTACTGTGACTTATGCTTCCCTCTTGGCAAAAAACCTGGGGGCAGAAGTAGCTGTAATTACAAGTACAGGACCCGACTTTTTATTTCAACAACTTTTCAGCGATGCCGGAATTTACTGGATAAATTTGCCATCCAACCACACTACCTGTTTTGTCAATACCCCTAGTGCTGAAGGCAGAAAACAAAAAATTTGTGGCGTTGCCTCTCAGATATCAGCGAGCTCATTGTCTTCCTTTCCAACAGCTGAGGTACTTCATTTAGGTCCCATTGCCAATGAAATCGACCCGGATGTTATCCATCTATTTCCAAATGCACTTATCGGACTTTCAATTCAGGGGTGGCTAAGAAATTGGGACAGCGATGGCAATGTATTTACTCAAAACATGGATTGGAACCATCTTAAAGGAATCGACCTAGTTTTTGCCAGTGAGGAAGATTTGGCCCATGACCCAAAAGTGATTGACGAGATTACTAAATATGTACCCTCAGTCATCCTCACCCGTGGAGCCAAGGGAGCCATAATTTTTTCCAATAAACAAGAAATTTTAATCCCCGCATATCCTGTCAAGGAAAGGGATGCCACCGGCGCGGGCGATTCATTTGCCCTCTCCTTTTTGATGCATTACTATAGGTCAGGTGACTTAATCACTGCCTGCCAATATGCTCATTGTGTTGCTTCTCTGGTTGTTGAAGGTCAAACCATACCTAAGCTTCCCCAGCCAAAAGACGTAGCCCTTCGTTTGCAACAATACAAAGATTATTTTAACATATGAAAATCAGTTTACCCCATTTATTTAGTTTTATGTCAAACCACGTGTTATTAAAATATTTCCATTCCTGTTTGTTCATTCTATCTTGCAAGTGCATTCTTTTTTCTCAGCAAGGCAACGATCAGATTTTTCAATATCCTCTAACATACACTACTGCCTCCATCGATATTGATGGGCTTCCACTTGAGGATGCCTGGAAAGAAGCAACAATTGCAGATTCTTTTACCCTCAATGCTCCTGTTGATCAAAAACCCGCCACTCTAAAAACTGAAGTTTCTTTGCTTTGCGACGATAAAAATATTTATCTGCTTGCCATTTGTTATGATGATGCCAATTATATTATTCAGACGCTGAAACGCGATGGCTTCGGTGATAGTGATGAATTTGCCTTTCTCATTGACCCTGTCGGTAAAAAGGCTAATGGCTTCGGATTTGGCATCAATGCTATGGGTGCTCAAACAGAAGTAATTCTATCCCCTGAAGACACGGATGCCAGTTGGGACAACAGGTGGTACTCTGCAGTCAGCCGTCATCCTGATAAGTGGATTGTTGAAATGAAAATTCCCCTTAAAACACTGCGTTTTCAAAAAAACAACAAATTTTGGAGGATGAACTTCGCCAGGTTTGATCCGGGCACCAATGAAACCAGTGTGTGGGCACCTGTACCCCGACAATTTGATTTAGAAGACATTGGTTATTATGGCGCTTTGATTTGGCCTGAAGCCCCCACTCCTCAAGGAGGAAATCTGGCATTGATACCTTATGTATCCCTAAGAAATGAAGAGTTTGGAGGAACCAATGAAAATAAGCTACAATCAGGAGGGGATGTAAAAATCGGCATAACTCCTTCCCTCAACTTGGATCTTACCACCAACCCAGATTTCAGCCAGGTAGAGGTAGATGCCCAGGTCACTAATCTCACTCGCTTCAATCTTTTTTTTCCCGAAAGGCGTCAGTTTTTTATAGAAAATAACGACATCTTTCTCAACTTTGGACAGGGCGATGACCAGGCCTTTTATTCGCGACGAATAGGCCTTGCACCCAATGGATCCGCTCAACCCATTTTATATGGAGCCCGGCTTACCGGCAATGTCAATGAAAAGTTGCGCATCGGTATTTTTAACATGCAGACCCAGGTGAAAAATAACAACCCCGGTAATAATTTTTCAGGCATAGCCATTCAGCAAAGAGTATTTTCAAGGTCGCGGATAAGGGGACTTTTTCTCAACAGACAATCATGGTTCAATGGTGAATGGCAAAAAAATGAATACAGTCGCAATGGCGGTGGCGACCTACAATACACTTCAATTGATGGAAAGTGGGAGATGACGGGGGGCTACCTCCATTCTTTTAAGCCCTTAGTGGATCAAACAAAAAATGGGCAGCTTTATGGGGGCATTGCCTATAATGGACAAAATTTTAGAGGCTTTATTGAAGCTCAGAAGGTTGGTCAAAACTACTATTCAGACATGGGCTTTAACAGTAGAATTATTAATTACAACCCTCTTACAAATGAAGTTTTTCGCATCGGCTATACCTCTGTGAGCTCTATGCTGGATTACTACTACTACCCCAAGGAAAGTAAAAATGTTAATTTTCACTGGACAGGCTTAGAAAACTTTGTTTGGGTCAATGACGATGCTACCGGATTGAATGAATGGTATACCCGTCTTCGTCATTTCATTTTTTTCAAGAATACAAGCGCTCTGAGATTCAGGCTGAATAATAATTTTGTTCGCCTCATCGCACCTTTTGACATAACAACTCCCTTTCTGCCAACCGGCACCTATAACATGACTGAATTTAATGTGCAATACAATTCAGATAATCGCAAAAAAGTGCAGGGTGAATTATTCCTGGTTTATGGTCAATTTTTTAATGGTTGGAAACAGACCTACAGAGCCAGCCTCAACTTTAGGGTCCAGCCCTGGGGCAATTTTAAGATTGGGGTTGAACACAATGATCTCAGATTTCCCGCACCTTATGCCAGGACTAAAATCACTCTTGGCACCATACGCACGGAAATTAACTTTTCAACCAAGGTGTTTTGGACCACTTTTTTTCAGTACAATACCCAGGCAGACAATTTCAACATCAACAGCAGGCTGCAATATCGGTATGCGCCAATGAGTGATGTGTTTTTGGTGCTCACTGATAACTATGGTGTCCTGGAGGATTTTAATCACAAAAGCAGATATCTGGTTTTAAAAGTTAATTATTGGCTATCTTTATAACTATGAAAACCTATTATTTTAATGAAGAAAATATTGCCTCCACCGATCAATTGTCCGATTTACTGGATAGCTGGGTGATTGAAGGCAAAAACACCTACCGCAACTTAACTGAAGAGGATCGCAGTTTTAAACCTTCACCTGAGGTATGGTCTCCCCGGGAAATCATTGGCCATCTTATTGATTCGGCCAGGTATAATCTAATGCGGTTTTCTGAGATTCCACTCGAAACCTCTCCCTACATGCTAAAAGTTTATGATCCCGATAATCTGGTGCTTTTGTTTGATTATCAGAATCAAAACGATAAAAATCTGATTACTTTTTGGGAACAACTCAACTTGCAAATCAGTGGACTAATCAGAAATGTAAAAACAGCTGATCTAGAACGTTTGGTCATTATCCAGAGCGAAGTCTTCAGCCTGGCTTACATTATGTATGATTATGTAGGCCACCTGGGCCACCACTTAGCTGAGCTAAAGGGTTAGAGGCCTGAATTACCGGAAATGTAAAATATCTTACACTTTTTTCAGGGTAATTGGCTTTTAGATTGTTCTAATGGATGGAAAATACCCGGTTTCAAAATATTTAATACATCATGTCGGATATTTAATAGCAATTGGCGCGATTTTCCTATGGCATAACTGCCATGTAACCGAATTTTGTTCCAAATTGATTAAAATCCATGCAGTATTCCAAATTTAATTTTCTGTTTGTAATTCTTTTGATGGTCGTACCCTCTAGGGCGCAAATACCGGCATTTCCGGGAGCGGAGGGCTTTGGTGCAGCCACAACGGGTGGCAGAGGAGGTAGGGTAATCTATGTGACCAATCTCAATCCTGATGGCCCTGGCTCTTTGCAGGCAGCCCTCAATGAAACAGGCAAAAGGTATATACTATTTAAAGTAAGTGGAATAATACCTGCAACAATGGAAGTATTGCCTGGACATGGTGATTTTACCCTGGCGGGTCAAACATCTCCTGGAGGTGTCATTGTAAGAGGTTTCCAAAGTTATGCAGAAGAAAATCCCAGTTCCGGAAATTTCATCGTCCGTCATATCCGTTCGCGCATTGGCGATCTAAACGTTTATCCATCCTCAAACTGGGTTGGTGCCGATGGGCTGACGCTGGGAGGGGTGCATAAGGCCATCATTGACCATTGTTCATTTGCCCATGCCTCCGATGAGGCTGTTGACATTTCGCGCTCTTCTTCTCTCACCATTCAAAACTCTTTGTTGGCTGAAACACTGGGTGGACATTCAGATTTGGGTGGTATGCTCATCAACTATTCCTCATCCAATAGTCGTCTGGACAGTCTCTCCATCCATCACAATACCTGGCATAGAATCGGTGGCAGAATGCCCGAAATAAGTTGCGAAACTCAATATTGTGGTGGTCAAACCATAAAATTGGAAATTTCAAACAACCTCTTTTGGGACCCTCAAATTGAAATGTGGTACGAAGGAGTTACCGGACAGCCCGGGGCATCGTTTAACCTGCATATGAACGCTGTTAACAACCTTAGTTTTGCAAGACCCGGATTCGGCAATGGCATGTTCCATATCGACCTGCTCTATCCTCAAAACAACAGCCTTTTTTTCCAAGGAAATCAATTGAACTTATATCCCGATTACAGTGATTACGACTTGTTCTACTGTTGCAATGATTTTCCGGACAACAATCCCAACCACCAAACCGGGGCCGCTCAAATCCGCAATGAAAGATGGCCTTACCCTTCGATTGGCGACACTGCCGCCGAAGACCTTACCCAATACATGGCCGCCCATGTGGGTGACTTTCCCAGAGATGCGATGGATCTCAGACTGACCAGTAGTTTGGGCAATGAAACCATTGATCCATCTACCATCAATGAGGATCATTATGGAGATGCGTTTACCATAGTGGCAGAAATAGCCGGCACAATTGATTCCGATAATGATGGAATGCCTGATTATTGGGAATCCAGGAAGGGACTCAATCCGAATGCAGCAGACCACAATGGCAATGATCTTTCTGTGGAAGTAACCGGAGTACAAGGCTATACCAATCTGGAATGTTATCTCAACTGCCTATCTGACTACCTTGTTTCTGGCGAAAGCAGCTCCCCATGTGCGGTAGCACTCAGCACAAAAACGGATGAAATAAAATCAAATAGCATTCAGATTTTTCCCAATCCAGGTTACGAATCAATTTGGATTCAAATGCCTGAAATCAGCAGCCCAATCGTCTTAAGTTTAATTGACAACATGGGCAGAAGAATACTCACCCGGCAATGTACAAGTGAGGTGGAACAATTGGAAGTTTCACATTTATTGCCGGGCTTCTATACGATCTTAATTACCAACAATAACACTACTTACAGCCAATGCTGGGTGAAAGCACGCTAGGTTAAAAATTCCAGCGAACAAAGGCTTCCATGGCTTCGTATTCTGCCAGGCCCAAAACATTGTACAAATGTGCGGTCTCCCGGTTGCGATCTTCAGCCCGTTGCCAGAATTCTCGCTTATCATTTCCAGGAAACACGGGGTGATCTTTTTGCGATTGATGCATAAAGATTGCCCTTCTCTTTTTTAACAGCTCATCAGGACTGATAGGCACGGCCATTTCAATTTCATCTATGGGCCATTCATGCCATGCTCCACGATACATCCACAAGTAACAGTCTTTCCACCATTCTTCCTGCTTTGTTTTTTCAAAGGCCATAAAAATGGCGTCCAGACAAACCCTGTGGGTGCCATGCGGATCAGCCAAATCACCGGCGGCATACACCTGATGGGGCTTCACCTCATTCAGCAGGTCTACAATGATATTGACATCTGTGTCTGATAATTTATTTTTACGCACACCTCCTGTTTCATAAAAAGGCATGTCTAAAAAGTGGATATGCGCCTCATCCAGCCCGCAAAAATGGGCTGCACTTCTCGCTTCTTCTCTTCTAACAATTCCTTTCAACTTGCGCAGGGAAGGCAGGTCAACATCGTTGTTGTTTTTTGTTTTGAGAAAGTTGCTGATCTCTGCTACCGTCTTGCTTAAATCTTCACTTTCCAGCCCCATTACCGCCGCATAATCACCCAAAAATTGAGCATAGCGCCATGCATCCACATCGTGAACCGCGATATTACCAGATACCTGATAGGCAACGTGTACATCGTGACCTTGTTCCACCAAGCGCAGAAAAGTGCCTCCCATTGAAATCACATCATCATCCGGATGGGGACTAAAAATAATGACCCTCTTGTGTGCAGGAAGGGCCCGTTCCGGTCTGTTGGCATCACTGGCATTGGGCTTTCCTCCGGGCCATCCTGAAATGGTATGTTGCAGCTTGTTGAAGATTCGAATGTTAAGAGTATACGCTGTATTGTATTCCGCAATGAGTTCTGAAAGTCCGTTGTTGATGTAATCTTCATCAAGCAATTTTAAAATGGGCTTACTTAAGCGGAGAGACAACCAAATCACCGCCTTGGCAATCAATGCGTCATCCCAATTACAAATACCGGCAAGCCAGGGTGTTTTAACCTGAGTTAGCTCTGCCGCGGCAGCGGGGATCCAAATAAAATTTAACATTGGCGTGGCCTTGTAAAAAGGTGGCAGGCACCATTTCACTCACCTCACCTTCGATGGCCTCGCGTACAATCTCTGCCTTATGAGAACCCCAGGCCATAATAAATATTTGTTTGGCCGACATTATGGTTTGTATGCCCATGGTAATAGCCCTATAGGGAACATTTTCTTCTTTACCAAAATCCTTCGCAGCATCAACCCTGGTAACATGGTCTAGTTTTACCAGCCTGGTTTTGGATGAAAGCCAGGAACCCGGCTCATTGAAGCCAATGTGGCCGGTGCGACCAATACCTAATATCTGTATATCAAGACCTCCAAAAAACTGGATTTTTTTATCGTAATCTGCACAAAATTGCTCCACCTTTTCGATGGGTAATTCGCCATCCGGAATGTGTACATTGGCAGGGTCAATATCTACGTGGTCAAAAAGATATTCGTGCATAAATCTTACGTAAGATTGCTGCGCATCTGCTTTTAAAGGATAATACTCGTCCAGGTTAAAAGATACCACATTTTTGAAAGAAAGCCCTTCCTCCCTGTGCATCCTGACCAATTCATTGTACACTTTTATGGGAGATGATCCTGTGGCCAGGCCCAGCACCAAATACTGGTTGTCTTGTTGTTTTTGTCTGATGGCCAGGGCAATATACCTGGCTATGTGCAGCGCCCCTTCTTCCGGGTCAACACAAAGTTTAATCGGCATTTTTTCAAATTTCTTTAGCATGTATTTTAATGCTCCCGAAATTTCATGACCTCCTTCCTGAATGCGAATACTCATATATGTGGTTTATCTAACAAATATAATTAAGTTAACGATTAAATCTTAACCCTGGTATTATCAATATCAAACCTATTTCCTTTGCCTCATGTATATAAAATGAAGGCATAAGAAAATTGCAAACTAAAAGTTTAATTTCATCAATCTTATCCAAAATGAAACCACTCCATCATTGGATACCCGAATTTTATCCTCTGGTACTCGTATAGCTTTATTGCATTCCCGATCACCCCAACTTGTTGATTTACCTACCGATTCCAGCTTTTTGTTGATTGATTTTTAACTGGCCCTGGCTCCGAATTTCTTGTGGTATCCTTTTGTGTATATTTACATTTGTGTTTTTTCTGGCATTCATTTCCGAAATCAATGAATTTGCCGACTTGATTATGGCATGGGAACTTATCATTGGTGGCTCCATTATTCTGTTCACGAATGGCTATGCTTCCTGGCATTTCATGGTAAAGCCAAGACCGGAAATTAAATCAGATACCACAGTCAGCCATTAAAAATAGAGCATCTGGCCCGACCTAAGATATTGCTTGTAAACCGTATATAAATATCATCTATAATTATGTTAATCTGTGACTTATATCACATTATTGCCTTTTGTACATCGTAGTAATTCTCGCTATTTTATATTAATTTTGCATTATCTTTGGGTAATTTCACAGCTTCAATTCTAAGTTGGATTGAAGAGAGTATTACAAAACACCACAAAATGTTCCGCACCCACATCATTGGCTCAGGAAGCCACATTTCCCCCGAACCATGAAAAATGCTGATTTTGCGTCTAGGGTTTTTTATGAAAATTATGGAAAGAAACTGGACAAAGAAGGGTCCGAAATAACAGAAAAATTTAAGGAAATTACCACCATCGCTGAACGTCGTTATGCAGATGATGATCAATTGGCATCTGACCTTGGTAAGATGGCCGCTGAAAAGGCCATTGCAGATGCGGGTATTGACAAGGAAAAACTTGACTACATTATTGTGGGTCACAATTTTGGCGATATTTCTTATGCCAACAGGCGTACAGAGCTGGTGCCCAGTCTGTCTGCCAAAATCAAACACCACCTGGGAATTGAAAACCCATTTTGTGTGGCTTATGACCTGCCTTTTGGTTGTCCAGGCTGGCTCCAGGGTGTCATCCAGGCCGATTACTACCTTAGATCAGGTGATGCCAAATATGCCCTCGTGATTGGAGCCGAAACCTTGTCAAGAGTCTGTGATCCTCATGACCGCGACTCAATGCTTTATGCAGATGGTGCTGGAGCAGTAGTTTTGGAGGCGCAGGATAAAAAGGATTCAGGTCTAATCTGCCATGTATCCAGATCGGATACAAAACACCACGCATTTATGTTACATATGGGTCCAAGTTATGCGCATGTGGAAGGAGCTAACCCCGAACTCTACTTAAAAATGACAGGTCGAAAACTCTATCAATATGCACTTGAACACGTACCTCAAGCCATGAAAATGTGTCTAGATAAGGGTGGCGTTCACATTGATCAGGTAGCGAAGGTTTTAATTCACCAGGCTAATGCCAAAATGGACGAAGCCATCCTCCAACGCCTCTATGCTCTTTACGATCGGGTACCGGATAGTGAAAACCTGATGCCGATGTCAATTTCATGGTTGGGCAATAGCAGCGTAGCTACCCTACCTACCCTTTACGATCTTATCTCACACAATGAACTGGGAAGTCATAACTTTCAGCCGGGCGACCTTCTGCTCTTTGCCTCTGTAGGAGCAGGTATGCACATCAACGCTTTTTTATACCGCGTACCTCTGACTTAAATAATGGATAATTAAATAAAATGTCCGACCCTCTTCATAAAAGGGCCGGACATTTTATTGTTTTTTAATTGTTATTTATCATCCAGGATTTTGTCAATTCTGGATGCCATGTCATCGTAGTGATATCTGGTCAACTTGTCTGTAGATTTGGCAGCACGAAACCGGGTACGCAGGTCTTTAAGGGTACCTCTGGCCAATGCTTTCACATCGGTATGCTCTACTGCATTATCAGGGTTGTCGAGCAGTCGCTGCAGCACTTCTATGAAGGTTCGTTGCAAGTTTCTGCGGTACAGACTGGTTTCTCCCCCCTTGCCAACTTCTCTATAAATATTGGACACCAGGTCATCCATCATTTCGGTCAGACTGTAAGCATTAGCCCCATTGAGAGCGTGGTTTTCTACCATCCTTTTCATTCTTTCTGTAAAAAAGAGCTGAGCAAGGGTTTGGTCCTGAATAGAACGAATTCTCTCTGCCATTCCGGTTTCTTCAATCCTGTGAAGTATCCTGGCATCAATCATCCAATTGGGAGTATCAAATAATTGTTTATTGAGGAAGTTGATTGCATCCTTTTGTTTGGCTTTTTCTACATGGCGATAAATGGGTTCGCCCTGATCATAAGTCTTATAATATTCATAAACCCCTCCTACATTAGCACTAACATGACCCAGGTATCTCCTGTATTGTCCCACCACATTGTTGTATAGCTCATTGAGTTCCGCATAGTCTTTGGTGTCTTCACCGGTCCATTGAATAAGATTAGGAACTATCTTTTTGAGGTTTTCTATACCCAGTTCAGAAGCCCGCATGCTATTGTCACCCAGATCTTCTGTTTGAGCTGTAGGGTCGGTAGGCATTCCTCGTTGGCGACCAAAACGATAAATAGGATCGTTTGCTTTTTCTTTGATCCAGGAGTTGATGGTTGTTCTTTCTTCTTGCGGATCTTTGACACCATCAATCAACTTATAACCGAAAAGAATAGACCAGTCATCATAAGGTCCAATATTGGGCATCAGGCCTACCTTGCCATCCTGCGGCTGTGCCACATAGTTAAATCGGGCATAGTCCATAATGGAAGGAGCAGTGCCCATTCTGGCGGTAAAGTTGACCGATCTCAATGAGTCTACAGGATAAGCAACACTTGATCCCATATTGTGGGGAAGACCAAGGGTATGGCCAACTTCGTGAGCAGCTACAAATTGGATCAATCTACCCATGATTTCATCTTTAAATTTAGGAGACCTCGCTTCAGGGTTGATGGCAGCTGTCTGGACAAAGTACCAGTTGCGCAGCAGGTTCATTACGTTATGGTACCAGATGATATCCGACTCCAGGATTTCACCTGTCCGCGGATCGTGTACATGTGGCCCCATGGCATTTTGGATGTCTGTACTCACATATCGGATTACAGAGTAGCGTACATCTTCGGGACTCCAATCCGGATCTTCTTCCTTGGTAGGAGGGTCCTTTGCAACAATGGCATTTTTAAAACCTGCTTTTTCAAAAGCTTTCTGCCAGTCATTGACCCCTTGTTTGAGGAAGGGTCTCCATTTTTCAGGAGTGGCCGGGTCTATCTAATAAACGATCTGTTTTTTTGGCTCAACCAATTCACCCTTAAAATATCTCTCTCTGTCTTCCTCTTTTGGTTCCAATCTCCACCGCGTGATAAAACGCTGGTTGGCTGCTTTTTGCGCGTCGAGACTATAATTGGTCTGACCCACGGAAAAATAACCAACCCTGGCATCAAACAACCTTGGCACCATAGGCACCTCAGGCAGGAGTATAAACGATTGATTCATTTCAACAGAAAGTGTACCCGTGATTTGGTTGTCTGGCAGTGATGAACCAGTATAGGTCAATACGTGCCTTACTTCAACATTTTGGGGGAACGATTTAATGCTATTGACAAAAGATCTTTTAGAATCCAAAGATTTGATTCCAAACGTCTTTCTTTCATCAGGATCCATGGCACCAATCATGTCGACATCAGTGGTAAACAAGGGCGCCACATCTATGACAAAAGCACTTTTTGCTTCATTGTAGGCCTTGATATCAAAAACCATGATGATGGGCTCAAAATTGTTGTTTTTTACCGACTGGTAGATTGGATCTTCTTCACTTGCCACAGAATTGTATGACACAGATCGAAGTAAAATCTGATCATCCTTTTTCTGCCAGCGAATTACCTGCTGAGGACGCGATTCTACCCCGGCACCTCCAAAGTTGAGATTTTTGACAAAACCGGAGATCCTGCTTGTGATCAGGATTTCTTTATCCATTACATCCTGGGGCAATTCAAAGTACCAGTTTTCTTTCACCTTGTGGGAAATAAAAAAACCACTATCAGAGACGGCTTCGGCAGTGATGATGTCTTTATAAGGTTTCACCTTTTCATCCTTCTTTTTTTCATCCTTTTTGGGAGCAGGTGCCGAATCTGCTGTAGGTGCTGCCGGCGACTTAGGTGCAGCAGGTGGTGCCATCTTTTTGGTACAGGCAGCCGTAAAAATCAGCAATAAAGCAAAGCAAATGTGTTTTAACATAAAATCAAGATTTTGAATAACAAAGATAACCAGCTTCCCAATAGACATAGAATTTTCATCGGGGAATAAAATTTGGAAATATGGCTTAATATCTCAATAAACCAAATATTATTCTACGGTATTACATTTAGTTTATTAAAAGTATTTATACTCAATAAAATAGAAGGTGGCATAAGTTTATTATTACAAATATCCCAGGGAATTCGTTATACAAATAATAGCTAGGTAGTACCCCATCCAGCTCTTAAAACAACATACCTTAACTATTGTGCTAATAAAAATTGAACTAATGAGAATACCCGTTTCAATTATCTTTACGCTTATATTTTTTAGCTGCAACTATGCTGATGGTTTTTATCTAGAAGATATTTCAATTCCCGTCACTGAATTCAATGAAAAATACAAAGATTATGAAGAAAATCCATTTATAAAGGTAGCAGAACAGGAGATAACAACATTTGCTTTGGATGCAGATGGAGGTGCTTACACCAATTCAAGAAGATTTTTAAATGATGGTCAAACACCACCAAAAGCAGCCGTAAGAATTGAAGAATACCTCAACTACTTTACATTTGATTACCTTGACCCAACAGATGGGGAGAATGTATCTTTGGAATCAGAAATATCAGGTTGTCCGTGGAACCCAGACCATCATCTGATAAGACTGGGCATGAAAGGAATTTCTTTGCCACTGAGCCAAATCCCCAATTCAAACTTTGTATTTTTAATTGACATTTCCGGCTCTATGGCATCGGCAGATAAATTAGACCTGCTAAAAAAGGATTTAAAACTTTAACGGACAACCTTAGACCCCAGGATAGAATATCCATTGCTACATACGCTGGTCAAGCTGGTGTAATATTAGAGCCAACTCTTGGCAGCGAAAAATTAAAATTAAAACGGCAATTGACCAACTGGGTGCCGGAGGTTCTACCGCTGGATCAGAAGGTATTATTACCGCTTATGAACTAGCAGAGAAACATTTCATTGCCGGTGGAAACAATAGGGTAATTCTGGGTACAGATGGAGATTTTAATGTAGGAATTTCTTCAACAGATGAATTGATCAAACTCATCGAAGAAAAACAGGAAAGCGGCATCTTTCTCACAGTATTAGGAGTTGGCACTGGCAATCTCAATGAGACTATGATGGAACAATTGGCAGATAATGGTAACGGCAACTATGAATATATAGACAATGTCAGTCAGATACAAAAAGTCTTTACCCATGAAATATCAAAATTTCATACTATTGCCAAGGACGGTAAGATTCAGGTGAAATTTAATAAAAAATATGGTTGATTCCTATCGCCTGATAGGATATGAAAACCGAAGTCTCAATAATAAAGATTTTGCCAATGACGCCAAAGATGCAGGTGAAATTGGAGCTGGTCAAACCATTACCGCAATTTACGAAGTAGATTTATTGGATGCCCAGAAAGATGACACCATTGCGCATTTTGATTTCAGATATAAAAAACCGAATGAAGAAGTGAGTCGACTCATAACCCATACGATCAATTCTCCACCATTAGATTTTGCCAAATCTTCTGAAAACATGAGATTTGCTGCATCAATAGCAGGCTTTGGTTTAATCATGAAACAGTCTCAATACAAAGGCAAACTTAATAAACAAATGGTACAAGACATGGGTAAAAATGCCGTTGCATTTGATCCCCATGATTATAGAAAAGAATTTCTCAATCTGGTAAAAGAGTGGAAAGAATAATGCAATGTTTGATATACAGGCAATAATATAATTCTATAAAATTGCATAGTAGTTTGTAGTCGCATTAGACACTTGTTTTATTCTTGGGATTTATATTAATTGGCTTCGTTTTTTTGAAGATAAATTGTTAAGTGAGATTGATTATTTTTATTAACCATTGAGAAATTACTATGAGAAAAACATTTTGTGTGGCATTATTTTTAGCTCATTCACTCTTCTGTTAGCGGCAAAATCTTTGGCCCAAAACATAGAATTCGATATAGGAATAGATCGTTTGATTTCTACAGTCAAATTCTACCACAAGGGAAAAGAAATTTATACCGGCCAGGAAAACAATGTAGGTTCTCAATACAGCTTGGGAGTCGCGTTTCCGGTTTATAATTTTTTTAGATTGAGGTCTGAAGTTGGTTACAATACAGCCCGGACCTATGTCCAAATAAGTTATACCTATGTTGAGGGCGGTAAGACAAAATCAAGATATATAAGACCCTCATTGTTATTCAATGAAAAAATATATTTTGGACTCCTCCCTGAAGTCAGATATAGTACTTCTGACATTGAAATGTACATAAACGGAGGAGCTTTGATAGCCTCAGAGTCAAGTGAAGAATTCAGAGATTTTAATGTACAAGCAACAAAGGATAAATGGGTATTTGGGTATAAGTTTACAGGTGGGCTAATTTTCAAATACAAAACACTGGGAATTAAATTTTCTGTTGGGAGTACTATGTACGCAAAAACCCTGCTTTTACAGAGATTCATCCTTATTTACAATATAAAAAACACAAGTATTGGCCTTGGCCTGGTTTTTAATTTGAAATAATCATTTTTCTATGAAGATCTTAGGAAGGAATTCATCCAAATTTCTTAATCCACTTAAAGATAAAATAATACAATTTCAGCAATTGTAACTCTGCTTTGAGTACTTGAATGATAGATTTTACTTTACAATTTTTTTTGACTTACTTTGGTGAAATAGTAAGTTGCCATGTTGGCAACTTATCATTTCACAATCTTCCTCACTTCCTCTCTGCAGGAGGCAAACTCATTATATAATCGTAGATAGATCCTATTTCCTCATCTGAAAATACGGCTATACCTGCAAAAGGCATAAACTGAGGATCCAAAACCTTGCCTTCAGGAGTCTTACCATTGCGAAGCGTTTCGATAAACTGCCCCTTTGTCCACTTACCCGGATTTCCTGAGGAAGAGATATTGGCTGCAGGAGGTGAAACAGGATCGGGAGATTTTCCACCCCCAAAATCTGTTTTGTGACAAGAAACACAGCCATGAGATTGTACCATGTAGTAGCCGTGTTCAAGACTGTTGACCTCTGCTGGATGGGGTATGTTTTGAGCTTTTTCATGGTCAATTACCTTATAAGGATACAGCTCTCCAAATTGTCCGGCTCCGGCCATAACTTTTGAAAATGCAGTCAGTGAAGGCTCGTCAAATTTCCCTTCAACAGGCGGCAAGGTTTTTATAAATGCTATAAGACTGCCCAAATCTTTGTCACTCAAATGACACATCGATTCGCTGGGCATTACAAACAACATTCTGCCATCTTTGCCTAAGCCGTGCCGAATAGCCCTGACCCAATCCACATCAGTGTAGTGTTCAGTAGGACTGCCTTTGGCCCTTGTGAGATTTGATGACGCTAATTTTCCAATGGTAGGATCATCAAAAAAGTACTTGCCCTCCAACTGATTTCCATGGCAGGATCTACAGCCAACCGATAAAACACGTCCTCTTTCCACGGACAGTGAATCATTTGGGATCACTACATTCGCCGGAGTCAACTCAACCCTGACCTTAGCCTGGGAATTAAAGCGATAGGTAAAATAGGTAGCTGCAATCGCAACTATAAGAAAAATGGAAAGTAAAGCCAATCCAAGGATCCTAAGTATTTTTTTCATGGTAGTAATGATTAAGATTATGAAAGTTGTTTTCCATTACAAAATTGGCCTATAATACAATCTAGCCATATCTTATTTGTCGCACACTATTTCAATCTTGTCGCATTTTCCTTTTATTCTGTATATCAATTACTTATCCTAATGAAAAACAAAATGTGCTACAAGTTTTATCAAAATTGCGACAAGATCGAAATCTCCAATCGACTGATATTTATAGTTTTGTGAAACTTTTTGAAAGAAATAAAAATAAATAAGTTATAAAAACAACATTTCATATATTTTTTAGAAACAGCCAAATTCAATACAATATTTCTAATGACGAAGATTAATCAGGCTTTCAAGAAGAAAAAACCACTAGAATGCCTAAATTTATCCATCATATAGTATACAAAGCCATGAAATTGAGCAGATTAACCATCTACCTGGTATTGACCATGGGCTTCCTACCCATCCAGGCACAAAAAAAGCTTAACCCGGATAGTCTTTTGCAACTGATTCCCAATATGGTGGATACCCAAAAAATGCTTGCCTATTATGATATCTGTCGCTATTATGTTGGGGCTAATAAAAACAAGTCTATAGAAGCAGCACAAGCTGCTTTGACCATTGCAGAAAGTAAAAATGATGACAAATGGATTGCCCGATGTTTGAATGTACTTTTTTCAACACTTAACATCCATGGAGAAAGTAAGAACAATCAGGTTTTAGCCGAGAAGGCCTTGCAACATGCCATCAAGTCTAAATCAAAAACAACAATTCTTGAAGCATATGAATCATTGGCCAACACCTATGGCATGAAATCTATGTGGGATAAAGCCATAGAATACTCAGACCAATGCCTGTTGATCGCCACCGAGATAAAAGACACGGTAGGCCTTTTAAATGCCTATAATATGCTGGCTTTGTGTAATTTAGAATTAAATAGGGCGAAGCTTGCCATTCAATACCATCAGAATTCTGTTGTCCTCAGCCAAAAAATAGGTAGGGTTTATGAATTAGGCAGAGCTTATGCAGGCCTGGCTGAAGTAAACATGAAGCAAGGCAATTGGCAAGAGGCTATGTTAAACGCTAAAAAGGGGGCAGAATCATTTAAAAAAATGAATTATCCTATCGGACAAGCGCAATCACTGGTTTTTGCAGGAGCCGCTCTTTTGCAATTGCATCAACTTGATGAATGCCGGCTTATTTGCAAGGAAATCCTTAGCCTCCTGGAGGAAGCGGGAAACGACGCTGTTCGGGGTGATGCCCATAATATCCTGGGCTATGTAGAAATGGAAGAAGGGCGGTATGGGTTGGCTACTGAGCATTTCAAAAAAGCTGAAAAAGAAGCGCGAAAGAGTACCAATTATAAATTATTCAAAGACATCTATCGCGGAATGGAAATCTTATCTGCTCTTCAAAATAATTTTGAAGCTGCCAGGGACTTTCACCACCAATTTCAAGTGGTTTCAGATTCCTCTTTATCCCAACAAATCGTCAGCAACATTACCAATTACCAGGTCAAATATGAAACTGCTGAAAAAGAAAAACTATTGGCAGAAGAACAGGAAAAAAAGAGCAAGTGGATTTTGGGTTCAATCATAGCCCTCCTCCTCCTTACAGGCTTGTTTTTTTACCAAAGAAAACAACAGCAGATGCAAAAAAACCAGGCTCGGTTAGAAGCAGAAAAATCCAGGCTGGAAGCAGAGTTAGAACACCGTGAAGCCAATAGATTGAGAGAAGTAGACAAAATAAAAAGCACTTTCTTTGCCAACATCAGCCATGAAATCCGCACTCCCCTATCTCTCATCATAGGTCCACTCGAACAAATGATCAATGGCAGTTTTATTGGGGATCAGCAAAAATATTACCGGATCATGCACAAAAACGGTAAAAGATTGCTGGAACTTGTCAATCAATTGCTTTTATTGAGCAAGTTGGAAAGTGGTAGAATGAAACTTACCGGATCCATCGGAAACATCCACAATCTAATAAAAGCCACTGTCTATTCTTTTGAAAGCCTTGCAGATCGTAGGAATATACACTTTGATATCGACTGTCCTGATAAAGGTGGACAATGCTGTTATGACAGAGATGCAGTAGAAAAAATAATGGCCAATCTTCTCTCCAATGCCATCAAATTTAGCAATGATGGAGGAAGTATTTTTGTGGTTATCTACCCTTTATCCGGTCAAACCATTCAAATTGATGTCATGGATACCGGCATTGGTATCTCTGAGGAGCAAATACCCAGCTTATTTGAACGATTTTCAAAAACTACACACTCCGAACTTCAACCTGGAAGTGGTCTGGGCCTTGCTTTGGTAAAAGAACTCAGTGAGCTTCATGGAGGAGGTGTTTCGGTAAAAAGCAAAGAAGGAGAGGGATCTGTTTTACGGTAACTTTGAGAGTGGATAGGGCCTTCTTTGACAACCATCAGTTTACCAATCAAACTTTTTGAGGATGAAGTAACACACCTGGAAACGCAAATTTCAGATACCTCATCTGCTCCAGAAGGATCAAAAAAATAAATCCCAAAAAAAATTATTCTGGTAGTAGAAGACAATGCGGATGTGAGGACCTACATTAAAGACCAGTTAGGTGACAATTACCTGATGCTGGAAGCCACCAATGGAAGAGAAGGACTGGAAGTGGCAACGATGCAGGTACCCGACATCATAATCACAGATATCATGATGCCAGAACTTGATGGCCTCAGTCTTTGTAAACTTATCAAAAAACATCCTCTCTTATCTCATATACCAGTAATTATGCTTACATCAAAAACAGAGGAGGCTGATAAAATTCAAGGTCTTGAAGCAGGTGCAGATGATTTTTTAACCAAGCCCTTCCTGGCCACAGAGTTGGTTCTGAAAATTAAAAACTGGTTGACGACCCGAATTCGATTACAGGAAAAATACCTAAGTCCGCTAAACCCCTTCTCACCTGATGCCTTACAGGAAGAAAATATTGACGCTAAGTTTATTCAAAATGTGAGAGATACCATCCAACAAAATTTAGATGATGAAGGCTTTTCGGTCGTGGAACTGAGTCAGAAAGTGGGATTTAGCAGGAGCCAGCTCCATCGCAAACTTTCAGCCCTAACAGGCAAGAGGTCCTAATGAGATCATTCGTTCGATGAGGTTGGAGAATGCAAAACAGTTACTGGAACAAAAAAGCAGGCAATGTATCTGAAATTGCCTATCGATGCGGTTTTAACTCACCCGCCTATTTTATCAAATGTTTTAAAGACCAATATGGCACAACCCTGGAGAAGTGTTATAATGGGTAGGTATTATTAACAAAGAAATATTCAATTATATAAAAATGAAACCAAATTTAAAAAAAGTATTAAAATGGATTGGAATCATGGTTGGCTCACTTATTTTATGTGGGCTAATTGTTGCCATTTACATTTGGAGCCTAATGCCAAAACCCATGGGCGAGCCACCTGTACTTCAGACCGAACTGTTTCAAAAACCAAAAGTTGAATTTCCATGCGAGGGCAAATATATTTTTAAATCGGCTACAGAGCTAGCCAAAATGATCAAAGAAAAAGAAGCAACCTCCCTAGCCATTATCCGGGAATTGATCCATTATATTAAAAACAATAATTACAAAACCAATGCATTCGTATGGCTATTCGAAAAAGAAGCACTGATAGCAGCTGCAGAGGCTGACCGCAAAGTGCTTTCAGGAGAAACCCTTGGTAGCTTACATGGTGTGCCTGTGTGCATTAAAGAAGAGTTTTGGGTGAAGGGAAAACCCAACACTTGGAATTCTGAGCAGTTTCAAGGCTTTATTGCTCCCCGAAATGCAAAAGTGGTGGATGCGTGGGTAAACGAAGGTGCAATTATTCTGGGCACAACCAATGTGCCACGACTATTGATCGACATGCAGACCAATGGTGACTTGTATCCCGAGGCCAATAATCCATACGACAAAAACAGAGTACCTGGTGGGAGTACAGGAGGAGGAGCAGCTGCCATAGCGTCAGGCTTTTGCCCGCTTAGCCTCGGTGGTGATATGGGAGGAAGCATTAGAATTCCTGCCGCATTTTGTGGTATTTATGGTTTAAAAACTACAGAAGGCAGCATGGGAAAGAAATTTGGATCTTCGCCAGACACGACAGGGAACCATCATTATTTCAGGATGGCCGTAGCAGGTCCTATGGCCAGAACCATTGATGACATTGAGCTGGGATGGAAGGCCTTGATCAAGCCTTGGCATCAAAATAACCAATGGCTTGAGGTAGATGAAAACAAAACACTCGACCAGTACAAAGTGGCCTACCTGGATGAGTGGAAATTTGGAAATGACAAGATCCCTGTTTCATCATCAGTGAAAGAGAAACTAAATAATTTGGTATCAGCTCTTAAAAGTAAAGGGGTGGAAACAGACAATGTCCAACCCAATAATTTTGCAGAAATGCGACAAATGCATATGCTACTTATGGCTTATATGGTCTTTGCCAAACAACCCTGGATCATTCGCCAACTCATCAAACAAGAATTTTCAAGCGGAACTCCTCTCAAAATTGATATGAGTGAAGGCATTCAACGCATTGGCGATGTTGACGAAGAAGAATACGAAAAAATTCTGCAAAGAAGGGACACATTAACGGCAGCACTTGAGAACTTTTTCAAAAAACATGATTTCCTGATTCTACCGGTCAGTACCGGGCCAGCATTTCAAAAAAACATCGACCACTTACCAATGGCAGTTGATGGCATAAAAATGGAATATTGGGGTCATTTTCATTATTCCATGTGTTTTAATGCCACAGGTCATCCAGCCCTTACCATTCCTCTGGGCTTAAACAAGGAAGGCCTGCCCATTGCTGTCCAGGTGGTAGGTCCTCTGTTTTCTGAAAAGAGACTTATTCATTTTGCAAAATTGATTCAACCCATTCATGAAGGCTTTGTAAAACCAAAATAGCTTTTTTGTTTTTTTTATACCACTATGTTACAAAAGTAATTGCACAATGAAGATTAAATTATATTTAATCAAAGATTTGCTATCGTTAAAGAGATAGTTAGGCTTCTAATATTGGTCTTTGATTCCACATGTCCGCTCCGCGTCTTTGGCATTTCTACGTGTGTTATATGGCGACATACAGATGGTAACAATTACTCTATCTTTGTATTAAAATTAAGCCCATGAAAAAATATCTTTTCTTCTTCATCACATTGATAAGCCAGCTTACTTTCGCTCAACAAGTATGTCAGCCTGGCACTGCCCAATATAATTATCCCTCGGGAAATATTATTCAACATCTATCAACCTCTGGAGCCTTTCTCAACAATGGTAGTGGTGAGTCAGGATATAGTTTTCTGGTTAATAATGAGCCTGTTTCCCTAATATATACCGGAGGAATTTGGATGGCTGCCGTTGACAAAGATGGAAAGCCCCGTTTTTCAGGCACAACCTATGTCACAAATAACAACAAATCAGACTGGATCCCTGGACCTATTCCAGAAAATGGTGCAGTTACCACTGCCAGCCATTGCAAAAATTGGGATCAATTTTTTATTGTCGACAGAGCAGATTTTTTGACAGCCATTGCACTTATGTATAATAGCGACGGCAGTATTAATAAAGATAACTGCGACAAATTACCCAAAAGTATTCTAGGATGGCCTGGTAGGAATAATCCCAATTTTGAGTCCATCCATGGGTTTAAACTTCCTGATCATACTGTTGCTTCATTTTTCGATAACGATGGAGATGGCCTATATGATCCATGTTCAGGCGACCTCCCGATACTAGATCCTTATGGGGCACAGATCAATACATTTGAGGATGTAGTAGCTACTTTTCCTGACAGACTTAGTTTAAGTATTCTAAATGATAGAGGCAGTGCCAACTCCCTCTCATTTGGTCTTCCCTTAGATATGGAGATCTATCAGGTTGCTTTTGACTATCATAGTCAGGACAGCCTTGAAACAACTACATTTTACCAGCACAAACTCATCTACAAAGGTGCCGAAACGCTTTACGATAGCAGATTTTCACTCTGGTTTGATCCCGATTTAGGCTGTTATCTTGATGATTTTGTTGGAACCTCTTCATCGCACAACATGATCTATTTTTACAATACCGATGCGGTGGATGGAATGCCCGCTGATCTTTGCAATGGTGTTTCTACATTTGGTAGTGAAATTCCTATTACCGGTATTTCCTATCTGGATGGACTGGACTACGTTGATTTTGCTATAGATTCAGGTGTATGGGTTCGCAGTGGTCTTACCTCTTCCCTTTATTTGAATAATTGCAGTGTGGGTTCTGTGGACCCCATCACATGTGATCCGGATGGCCAGGATTCCAATTTTTATTACAAAATGATAGGCAAATGGGCTGCCAATGTACCGGTGACCATTGGAGGTAGTGGATACAACCCGGGATCGACAGACACTACTAATTATGTTTTTAATGCCAATCCAGCAGATGTTTTAGGATGGAGTATGTGCACAGCCAACATGCCGCCATCTGATTTAAGAATGTTGATGTCCACCGGAAGCGGGCCTCTTTTGCCGGGAGCCATTGATGAGGTGATGACCGCTATACAAACGGCTCCCAATGTAAGCCACCCTGTCCTGATATCCAGCCTTTGATCGATCTCAACAAGGCAGCAAATAATTTTAAAAGAAGGGGATGGAGGCGTGCTTCCACAACGGCATCAACGGGACCCGCCACTGAAAAAAATGTTCCCTGGTCTTTTGAACCCAATGAAGGAGGATTTAAGCTAACAACACATGCCACCAATGTCAAGGTAATCATAAGCGATATCAATGGCAGGGTTATAGATAGATTACAAATGAGTTATAATGAGTCATTGAACTGGAAAACAACCCATTTGCATAACCAATTGTATATCATTCATGTAAGCAATGAAAAACAATCGCAGGCGTATAAATATTTTTCCAGATAAAGTCTTTTCATGTTGAAGTTTACCCCGATTTTTTGTTGAATCCCGAACGCAGAGTGACTGTAGCCCCGCTTCTGAAACCCGAATCAAATGGAGGATGAGGTGGGGCTTTTTTGGCACCTGAAATTTATGGGCTGCATCAATAAAAAAAGGCCGACTCATCAATAAGTCGGCCTTCTTTTTTGCCAAATATTATTTATTAAAATTGTACATCACCTTTGAAACTGATAGTTGAACCTCCTATTGTTTTTGCATTTATATCGAACGTGTACAACTTACTTCCTTTATCTGTAATTTTTACTGTACCCGATGACAGTTCTTCCAGCGATTGACTGACGGGAGAAATTTTTTGAATCGCATAAGCTCCAAATGCATCTCCCAGCCCTGCATCAAAAAAATCTACAATTTTGTAAGTTCCATTAAGTTTTGAGGCCGCCGGGATCTCTATGTTTAAATTGATTGTATGAAGCTCATTACAATCACTGGAAACCGTAGCAATTTGCATTTGGTAGATGTTACCATCAAAGCCAGCACTGATCAATTGCTGGGCAACCGATATCAACTCTGAATTTCCATTCACTGTTAGCTCTTTATCAGAGGTGGTAAAATTTGTACAAGAGTCCTTCTCTTCATCTTTACTACAAGATGAAACCATTATGGCCATACCAAATAGCATCCATAACAGTAAACCTTTTTTCGGCATTCTAAGTAACTTTTTCATATATGAAATATTTAATTAATGAATAAAGGTAAAGGTAAACAT
Source organism: Saprospiraceae bacterium (assembly GCA_016717655.1). Lineage (GTDB taxonomy): Bacteria > Bacteroidota > Bacteroidia > Chitinophagales > Saprospiraceae > JADKBO01. Next base: position 146,235 of record JADKFC010000006.1, on the reverse strand, counting down.
ATTATAATATTATTTAATATGAATTTTAATAAATTTTCTCAGTTTCCAAACTTAAAAACCTAAAACCAAATAATATTTGAATTTCACTAGACAATCCTTATTGATTTAAAATATGTCTTAACATTTTCTCCTGTTTTCAGTCTTTTATTTTGATAATTTTTAATTTTCAACAATATATTATGATGCTAAGAATAATCAAAGTGGTAAAAATTAATAAAACTTCCTTTGCAACTTGACATCACCATCCATTTTAGATGCCTAAGCACTTTATATCTTCAAAAGTAGGATGACCTTTTATAATTAATTGTTATGAAAACGAAAATTAGGTGTTTATATGAATAATTTTGTCGATACAAAGCTCAATTGTTTTTCCATATGAAATCATTTATCTACCTTTTTTTATGGATCTGCTTTGCTCCTGTCTCCGCTCAGGTATTGCAAGTTAAGCCGCCTGCCCCTGTTGGTCCCCTACCCAGCCCACAGCAGCTGGAATGGCACAAGATGGAGCTGACCGCCTTTGTTCATTTTACAACCAATACTTTTACAGACAAAGAATGGGGTTATGGAGATGAGAGCGAAACGGTGTTCAACCCTACTTCACTAAATACAGAACAATGGGCTGAAGTCTTAAAAGACGCCGGCTTTAAGATGATTATTCTTACCACCAAACACCATGATGGGTTTTGCCTGTGGCCAAGTAAATACACAGAACACTCGGTTAAGAATAGTCCTTATAAGAATGGCAAGGGTGATGTAGTTAAAGAGACCAGTGATGCAGCTAAAAAATTCGGACTTAAATTCGGTATTTATCTTTCTCCATGGGACCGCAACCATGCGCATTATGGCAGTGAGATGTATGTGCAATATTACCGCAATCAGCTCAAAGAGCTTTTTACTCAATACGGCCCAATAACTGAAATGTGGTTTGATGGAGCCAATGGAGGTGACGGCTATTATGGTGGGGCAAGGGAGAGCCGCCACATCGATAGGGCTACCTACTATGATTGGCCAAGCACCCTTAAAATGGTGACGGGCATAGAGCCCCGGGTACTTTATTTTAGTGATGCAGGTCCCAACATCCGATGGGTAGGCAATGAAAAAGGGAGGGCCGGAATAACCAACTGGAACACCCTTACACCTGATACCCTGTATGCAGGTCAAAGCGGCATTGAAGGACTGCTGGAAACCGGAAGTGAAGATGGCAGCCATTGGATACCTGCAGAGTGCGACTTTTCCATCAGACCGGGATGGTTTTATCATGCCGCTGAAGATACAAAAGTGAAATCACCTGAACAGCTTTTTGACATCTATCTTACATCTGTGGGCAGGGGTTCCAACATGCTATTAAACATCCCACCTGACAGAAGAGGGCTTTTTCACGAAACGGATGTGCAAGCCCCTGGCCGGTTTTAAAATATTCTTAACACTGAATTCAAAACCAATCTCACAAATCAAGCTACTATTGAAGTTTCCAATACAAGAGGAAGATCTGACCGATATTCAGGCATTAAACTGATCGACAACAATGATAAAACCTATTGGGCAACTGATGATGAAGTAGTAGCCTCTCAGATCGAAATCAATTTCAAAAAGAAGAATTTGTCAAATACCTTGTTATACAGGAGTATATTCCCCTGGGACAGCGAATAAAGGCTTTTATGGTAGAAACCTTGGAAAACGGACAGTGGAAGGAGGTAGCCAGGGCACCACCATTGGCTATAAAAGAATATTAAAATCGATCCTATCAAAACCCAAAAATTCGAATCCAAATTCTGGATGCTAAAGCATGCCCGGTTTTATCCCATCTTGCTGTTTATTGATTTTTGAGTCTAACCATTTTAAATCCAACCTACATGAAAGAAATGATTACCTTAAGGCTTGCCAATGCGGAAGATGCAGAGGTATTAAAATATTGGGACACCCAGCCCCATGTGATGGATAGCGATCCTGATGATGCTTGGAACTGGGACAGTGAATTGACAAGAGAACCTATCTGGAGAAAACAAATCATAGCTGAATGGCAAGGCAAGCCTGTAGGTTTTATGCAGATAATTGACCCGAAACACGAAGATACCCATTATTGGGGTGAGATCGGAGAAGGATACCGCGCTATTGACATATGGATCGGCCTTGCTGAGAATATTGGCAAAGGCTTTGGCACCCAGATGATGACACAGGCACTGAAGATGTGTTTTGAGGAAGAAGGGGTCAGAGAAGTATTGATTGATCCCTTGGTTTCCAATGTTAAGGCCATCCGATTTTATCAAAAACTGGGTTTTATTCCCGTTGAGAAAAAATATTTTGGAGATGACTATTGTTGGGTAATGTCAATAAATGCTGAAAATTGGTCAAAAAGGTTGGATTGGGAGCCCTCAGATATATGACAGTAATTTTTCATTGCCTGTTGCGGGCTTAGTTAATTTTCATATCAAACTACCTACAGTCAACTACTTACGACTTCATCAAGATTTCTTTTTTGAACTCAACTTGTACACCATAAAACCGAAACCGGCTACCAGGTGAAGCATCACGATCACAAAAATGAAGGTACTCATTTGCTCATTATTTAGAAGGTGAAAGTAAATCGATTTTTTAACAGCCGTGGTGACATGGGTTACACTACGAGGTCTTTTTGGCACCTGCCAAAGCATTTTTCCCGAAGCATTGAACTATTACCAGATTTCAGGTAAATTGTTTAGTTTTGGCCTACCTAAAACTCAGCTTATGCCAAAACAGAGGTGGACATTACTGACCCTGATTCTTTTGACCATAACGGCCGCTCTGCACGTTGTACATGAGTACATGACCCCCCTCAATCCTGGGGTCTTAATGGCATCAAGATGGTTTTTTACTGGTGTACTTCTCAATTTATGCCTATAATAAGCGCTCCCTCACTACCTGGATCCTGGTAGCCATGGTGATTGGGATAGCCATTGGCCTGGATTTTCCTGATTTTTCACAAAACCTCCAGTTTTTTGAGTAAAATCTTCCTTCGCATGGTCAAAACCATTGTGGCACCTCTTCTTTTTGCCACGCTGGTGGTAGGCATTGCCGGTCACGCCAATCTCAAACAAGTGGGTAGAATGGGATGGAAGTCAATCTTGTATTTCGAAGTTGTAACCACCTTAGCCCTTGCCATCGGATTGTTTTTATCAACCTAACCCAAGCTGGTATCGGCATTAAAGTTCCGGAATCGTTGTTGAGGGAGTTACCGGAAACAAAGATTAAAACATGGCAAGACCACATCATTGACATTTTTCCTGAAAACATCATCAAATCAGTTTATGAGGGAAAATGTGTTGCCGATCGTGGTGTTTTCTGTTTTATTCGGTATCGCGCTTGCCATGCTCTCAGAATCAAAAAAGAGGCCGATGTTGGAGTTTACGGAAAGCATGGCCGAAACCATGTTTAAGTTTACCAACATCATCATGTATTTTGCGCCTTTTGGTGTGGGAGCTGCCATCGCTGTTACCGTAGGACACCTCGGTGTAGATATTCTCAAAAATTTGTTTTTACTGCTGTGTACCCTCTACATGGCATTGACCGCCTTCATCCTTCTTGTTTTGCTGCCCATTGCACTTTTTATTAAAATTCCAATTAAAAATTTTGTAAAAGCCATCAAGGAACCTGTTTCCATAGCCTTTGCTACAACGAGCTCTGATTCTGCATTGCCTACTGCTTTGGAGAATATGGAACGATTCGGCGTACCCCGCCACATTGTATCCTTTGTGATTCCTACCGGCTATACCTTCAACCTGGATGGCACCACCCTTTACTTATCTTTGGCCTCCATTTTTGTGGCCCAGGCAGCAGGATATAATTGGGGCATTGGCGAGCAGTTTTTGGTTGGTCTTTCTCTTATGCTCACCAGCAAAGGGGTGGCTGCAGTGCCAAGGGCTTCGCTTGTTATATTGATAGCAACCGCAACGACCTTCAACCTTCCGTTGTGGCCGATCATGGCCATTTACGGCATCGATGAATTGATGGACATGGCCCGCACCTCTGTCAATGTTGTGGGCAACACGCTTGCCTCCTGCGTCATTGCACGATGGGAGGGCGAATTTGATGACCAAAAAGCCTTGGCTTACGAAGAATAATATTTTATGCTACACAACTTTTTACTCATGTCCTTTCACTGGACCGATCTCTTACAACCGCAGTGGTACATCAACCACGGTGGATTATTCCTGCTGCTGTTCGTTGTTTTTGCAGAGACCGGCTTGTTTGCCGGCTTCTTCCTGCCCGGAGATTCTTTGCTTTTTGTAGCCGGCATCTACAGCAATAAACTGGCTCAATGGCTTTATGACTGGAACAACGATTTTCTCAATCTCATGATGATCGTAATCCTGGTTACCATATGTGGAATCCTGGGCAATATCGTTGGTTATTGGTTTGGTAAAAAAAGCGGCCCTGCCCTTTACAAAAGGAAGGATAGTTTTTTCTTCAAACAAAGATACCTGCGCCAAGCCAGCGATTTTTACGAAGAAAATGGGGGATTCACCATCATTGTGGCGCGTTTTGTGCCCTTTGTCCGCACCTTTGCACCTATTGTAGCCGGCATCGTTAAAATGGACTATGCCAAATTTATGTGGTACAATATTGTCGGCTGTGTTGCCTGGTCATTTTCTATGCTCGGAGCAGGCCATTACCTTCATAAATTTTTTCTGAACCACTACCAATTTGACCTCACCGAACACCTGGAGGTTATTGTACTGGGCATTGTTTTTATCACTACTCTTCCCGTCTTTATCAAAGTATTAAAACACAGGAAATCAAAACACCATGAATGAGAAATCGCATGTAGGCATCTTTTCTCTACCTGTCCTTGTTGGGGCTTTGGGTTACTTTGTAGATATTTACGACCTGCTTCTTTTTACCCTCGTGGGAGAGAAATCATTGCTGGATCTGGGTGTAACAGGTGATGTGATCAATAGTTATAAACTAAGCATCCTCAATTATCAAATGTTGGGCTTGATGATCGGTGGTATCATCTGGGGTGTCCTGGGTGACCGAATAGGCCGGATGAAGGTGCTCTTTGGGTCCATTCTGATTTACAGCATTGGCAACATAGCCAATGGATTTGTAGACAATGTTGACCAGTACAATATCCTCCGATTTGTGACCGGCATAGGCCTTGCGGGTGAATTAGGAGCCGGCATCACCCTGGTGAGCGAACTGCTCGCCAAAGAAAAAAGAGGAATTGGCACCAGCTTGGTAGCCGGTGTTGGACTCACAGGTTGTGTTGTTGCCTATTTTATTTCTCGTCACCTGGAATGGCGAACCTGTTATTTTTTAGGGGGTGGCCTGGGCCTCTTGCTTTTGTTACTGCGCGTTTCAGTGCTGGAAAGCAATATGTTTCATTCCATGAAAGACACCGCTGTTCAGAAAGGCAACTTTCTCATGTTTTTTACCAATGCTAAGAGGTTTAAAAAATATCTTTTGTGCATCCTCATTGGACTGCCAACCTGGTATGTGATTGGCATACTGGTCAATCTGAGCAACAAGTTTGCCACCAGCATGGATGTCATTGGAAAGGTAGAGTCAGACCGTGCTATCATGCTGGCCTACGCTGCCATAGCCGCAGGCGACATAGCCATAGGTCTGCTAAGTCAATATTTGATGAGTCGTAAAAAAGCACTTTACATCTTCTATGCATTATCGGTGATCTCTTTTATAGCTTTTTTTAACCTGGATGGCGCCACCAATACTACCATGTACTGGGTATGTGCAGCCCTCGGTTTCAGTACCGGCTTTTGGGCCATTTTTGTTACCATAGCTGCAGAAAGTTTTGGTACCAACCTAAGAGCTACAGCTGCTACAACTGTCCCCAATATGGTAAGGGGGGCTTTGCCACTCATTACCATCCTATTTAAAAACCTTCAACAAAGTTATTCCTTTACCCATGCTGCCATGATTACCGGGGTGGTTGTGTTTGTTATTTCGGTAATAGCAGCGATTTTAATTGAAGAAACGTTTACCAGAGACCTAAACTATCTCGAACATTAAGTAAACAAAACCACCGCTATGTTACATCTCACCCTAGCCGTCTGGCTGGTCTTCCAGACCGGCCTTAAAAGTGATATTTGCACACACCCTGATTGGGGTTTCTGGGGCCATAGAAAACTCAATAAAATGGCCATCTTCACCCTACCCAGAGAGATGCTTCCTCTTTATAAGCCCAGTATCGACTACCTGGAAGAACATGCCGTAGACCCCGATAAACGACGGTATGCAACCCCTTATGAAGCCATTCGGCATTATATCGATCTGGATCAATGGGGAAGCCCACCTTTTGACACGCTGCCGCGAGAATGGAACAATGCCCTGGCCCAATATAGCAGATGGGGACATGTGGCTCTCACAGGAGATACCACCTGGTTAGATTTTACAAAAATAGGCGGAGACACATTGTTGATTGTACCCTTAAAAAAACACATTTCGCTAAAACAATACCAGCACATTTTTAGCCGCTTTGTTTTACCTCAATATTATAATGAAGAATGGATCTGCCCCGTCGACACCATCAATCCCCTTTTAGGCATAGAGCTGGATGGAAAAAACTACATTTGGAAAGACCACTTTTCTGAACATGGCATTTTACCCTACTACCTTCCTATAGCCTTAGACAAATTAACTCGCGCATTTGTGGAAGGAAATAAGGATAAAATCCTCCGATATTCAGCAGAAATTGGTCATTACATCGGTGACGCCCATGTGCCCTTACACACCACCAAAAATTACAACGGTCAACTCACCGACCAGCATGGCATCCATGCTTTCTGGGAATCAAGGCTGCCGGAACTTTTTGCAGATGCAGAATACGATTTTTTTGCCGGTAAGGCTGAATACATCAAAGACCCTATCCCCTACTTCTGGGCTATCATTTTTGAAAGTCACCGCCTCCTCCCCGAGGTACTCATAGGTGAGAAAACCCTAAGCCAGACCTTTCCAAAAGACAATCAGTTTTGTTACGATGAACGATTGGGCCAAACGGTCAGAATCCAATGCAGAGAATATGCTCGCGCCTACCACGACAGCATGAAAGGAATGGTCGAACAAAGAATGAGGGACGCCATCAAATCCATCGGTTCTGTTTGGTACACAGCCTGGGTCAATGCAGGTCAGCCCGATCTCAACCGATTAAATGAACCAACTCCAGCTGCTGCTACAATCGTTGAAGACCCCACTCAGGCAAAACCTCTTAAAAATAAAATCCGGGACCACGAAAACTAACCACTGATTTCAGAAACATCCACATTTTTCTTTAACCTTTAATAATTCTAATTTTTATTACCAATCACTAATTTATAACACCAAACCCAAATGACATGAAAAATTATAACAGCTACAAAGACCTTCAAGTATGGAAATCCTCCATGAAATTAATCCAAGATATCTACCAAATTTCTACTTCCTTTCCCGACTCTGAAAAATTTGGCATTACTTCTCAAATACGAAGGGCGTGCATCTCCATTGCTAATAATATTGCGGAAGGTAAAGGTCGCCTTAGCCGCCTTCAATTCCGCTACTTTTTAAACATTGCCCGAGGTTCCGCCTGTGAAGTATCTAATCTTCTTGAAATCTGCAAAAACTTGAAATTTATCTCTCAAGAACAATTTGATCACCTGGACAAAGAAACCGACAAAATCTCAGCCATGCTGTATAATCTATATTTCCACCTCAAATAACCCCTCCAACTCATCCGACACATCCGAATAAAATTTGAAGTTGCCACTCGCGGCGCTCGTAGTTCCTTCTCTAAAATGATCCCCACATGCCAACGGTAAGTAGGGACCATTTTTTTGGCTTCGCCAAACCGTTCAGTCACCCCTCCGACACATCCGACATATCCGCCCCCTCCGACACCTCCGAAACCTCCGACACATCCGACACATCCGACACATCCGACACATCCGAAAAAATCACTACCTTACTCCCGAAACCTATTATAAACTAAACTGTTGGTAATGAAAACATCCATATTATTGTGTTTTTTTGCTGTCCTTTTTATAGCATGCAACGAAAATAAAGAAGAAAAAATGAAGACCGAAATGTACGCAAAGGCCGAAACGATCCAGGCTCCAATTGCGATGAAACATGACACCCTACTTGAAAAACATGGTGACAAAAGGCTTGATCCCTACTATTGGATGAAGTTGACAGACGATCAAAAAAACGCAAAAGATCCAGACCAGCAAACCAAGGATGTGTTGGCCTATCTGGGAGCTGAAAATGACTACCTCGACACCATGATGGCGCACACCAAAGACTTTCAAGAAACGCTGTACAATGAAATCGTGGGCCGTATCAAACAAACAGACATGTCTGTCCCTTACAAATACAATGGATATTTCTATATAACCCGATTTGAAGAAGGGAAGGACTACGCCATTAAAGCCAGAAAAAAAGGAAGCCTGGATGCCCCTGAAGAAATCATGATCGATGAAAATGAGAGAGCCAAAGATCAAAAATACTACGCTGCTTCAGGCTACAATGTGAGTCCAGACAACAAAATTCTGGCCATCGGAGAAGATTTGGTGAGCAGAAGACAATACACCCTTCGATTTTTAGACCTAAGCTCCGGCAAATTCCTGAAAGATGAGATCCCCAATACCAATGGAGGGGCTGTTTGGGCTGCTGATAGTAAGACCTTCTTCTATGAAACAAAAGATGAAGCCCTCAGGTCATATAAAGTTTTCAGACATACCTTGGGAACTCCGGTAAGTAAGGATGTATTGGTTTATCATGAAACCGATGAAACCTTTTCATCTTATGTATATAAAACTAAATCTGAAAAATACATTATCATCGGATCATGGGCTACCCTGTCTCAGGAATTCCGATATGTTGATGCGGCCACGCCTAGTGCGGCATTCAAAGTATTCCAGACACGTGAACGAGAATTGGAACACAGCATTGAGCATTACAATGACAAATGGTATATCAGGACCAATAAAGACAAGGCTAAAAACTTCAAAATAATGACTTGTCCGGTAGACAAGACATCAAAAGAGAACTGGACTGATTTTGTAGCCCACAGGGATGATGTTTTGGTAGAGGGCATGGAAATATTTAAGAACTATTTTATTCTGTCAGAAAGGGTGAAAGGTATCACTCAAATCAGGGTGATGCCATGGAGTGGAAAAGACCACTATGTAGATTTTGGACAGAAAGCATTTACAGCCAATGTAGGAATCAATCCCGATTTCGACACTGAATTGTTACGTCTTAACTTTAGTTCTATTACTACCCCCAGTACTACCTATGATTACAACATGGGGCAGAAAAAACTGACTATGCTCAAACAGCAGGAAGTTGTGGGCAAGTTTAATGCAACTGATTATGAAGATGAGAGATTTTTTGTGAAGGCCAAAGATGGAAGAGAAATCCCTGTCTCCATGGTATATAAAAAGGGGTATCAGAAAAATGGAAAAGCGCCATTGTTGCTATACGCCTATGGCTCTTATGGTGGCAGTATGGATCCATACTTCAGTTCTGTAAGACTTTCACTGCTTGACCGCGGCTTTGCCTTTGCCATCGCCCACATCAGGGGTGGCGAAGAGATGGGACGTTACTGGTACGAAGAAGGTAAGTTTTTCAATAAGAAAAATACTTTTACAGATTACATCGCCTGTGCTGAATACCTCATTGATCAAAAATACACCAATAAAGAGGCCTTATTTGCTCAAGGTGGTAGTGCAGGAGGTTTGCTAATGGGTGCAGTATCCAATATGGCACCTCAGCTGTTCAAAGGCATGATAGCCCAGGTACCTTTTGTAGATGTGGTCACAACCATGTTGGATGAAAGCATTCCACTTACCACCGGAGAATATGATGAATGGGGAAACCCCAATCAAAAAGATTACTATGATTACATGAAATCATATTCACCCTATGACAATGTTAGTGCTCAAGCTTATCCTGCCATGCTGGTTACTACAGGTTACTGGGATAGTCAGGTACAATATTGGGAACCGGCTAAGTGGGTAGCCAAGCTTAGAGCCACCAAAACAGACAAAAATCCGCTCCTCCTTTATTGTAACATGGATACTGGGCATGGGGGTGCATCAGGAAGGTTCAAAAGATTCAGAGAGACTGCAATGGAATATGCATTTATCTTTGATCTGATTGGCATCAATAAATAATAACGAAGGGCTTCGGCCCTTTTTTTATGCCCAAAATTGTGGTCACTTTTGGCTTTTAATTAAAGCATTACCCTTAATTTTGGGTTTCACTAACCAAGCAGATAAAATGCAAACACTTCAGGCTTATATGCAGGAAAACAAAGAGCGATACGTCAGCGAATTGTCAGACCTGCTCAGAATTCCTTCGATCAGTGCAGATCCTAAATACAAGGGAGATTGTAAAAAAACAGCGGAATTTATAGCTGCTTCTCTTAAAAAAGCTGGATGCAAAACCGTTAAAATTTATCCAACAGATGGTCACCCGGTAGTATATGGTGAACACATCACCGATAAATCAAAACCCACCGTTTTGGTCTATGGCCATTACGATGTCCAGCCACCGGATCCCCTTGAATTATGGGACAGTCCACCATTTGAACCCGTTATTAAAAAAACAAAAATCCACCCGCAAGGGGCCATCTTTGCCAGAGGCTCTTGCGATGACAAAGGACAGGTGTACATGCACATCAAAGCATTTGAAGCCATGGTCGCTACCAAAAGCCTGCCTTGTAATGTCAAATTTATGATTGAAGGTGAAGAAGAGATTGGCAGTAAACACCTGGGTGCCTTTTGTGAGGCCAATAAAAAGTTACTTGCCTGCGATGTCATCCTCGTTTCAGATACAACCATCATTGACAATAAAACCCCTAGTATCTGCGTAGGTTTAAGAGGACTCTCTTACCTAGAGGTAGAAGTAACCGGAGCCAACCGAGACCTCCACTCAGGTGTATATGGCGGAGCAGTAGCAAACCCTTTACAGGTACTCAGCGATATGCTGTCATCCATGAAAGATAAAAATGGAAAAATCACCATTCCGGGCTTTTACGATGACGTTGAAATTGTAAGTAAGGCAGAAAGAGCTGCTATGAACAAAGCTCCTTTCAACCTCAAAGCCTATCTTAAAGATCTGGGAATTAAAGATACCAAGGGAGAAAAAGGATACACGGTGATCGAACAAACCTCCATCCGACCTACGCTTGAAATCAACGGAATGTGGGGTGGTTACATTGGAGAAGGAGCCAAAACCGTTCTACCCTCCAAGGCCTTTGCCAAGATTAGTATGAGACTTGTTCCTAATCAGAAAAGCGAAAAAAATAACCAAACTTTTTACAAAACATTTTCAGAGCATTGCCCCTGCCTCTGTTACAGTAAAAGTGAAACCTCACCATGGAGGTGAAGCAGCGGTAACACCTACCAATACCCCGGAATACCTGGCGGCTGCCATGGCTATGAAGGCAAGCTTTGGTAAAGATCCCATTCCGGTTAGGAGTGGAGGAAGCATACCCATTGTGGCACTTTTTGAAAAGGTGTTAAAAGTGAAAACTGTTTTGATGGGCTTTGGCCTCGATTCTGATGTTATCCACTCACCCAACGAACACTACGGTTTGTTCAATTACCACAAAGGCATCGAAACCATACCGCACTTTTATAAGTATTACACTGAATTGAAAAAATAATCATCAGGACGGCCGAAAGGCCGTTCCTTTTTTTAATCAATATGGACACAGGAAACCTATACCTAATACCCGTACCCATCCATGATGATGGCCAGGATACCATTCCAGCCGGTACTTTGGGTGTTATCCAACAACTCGATTTTTATCTAGCTGAACGAGCCAAAACTGCTAGAAAATTTATCAAAATTTTATGCCCTGACCTTGTTCAGGCTAACTTAACGGTGGAAGAGATGACGGATAATATGGATGTCAGTCCTTTCATAGCGATGCTAAAACGTGGAAAAAATGTAGGGCTAATGTCCGAAGCCGGAAATCCTTGTATTGCTGACCCCGGCCATCAGCTGGTGTCCGCCGCCCACAAAGAAGACATCCCGGTGATCGCTCTCACAGGTCCGAGTTCCATCCTTTTGGCCCTCATAGCATCCGGATTCAACGGACAGCAATTTACTTTCCATGGCTACCTCCCCAATAAAAAAGATGCCCTTATTACCAAACTTAAGTCTTTGGAACAAGTGTTGCTGAAAACAAGATATACGCAAATATTTATGGAAACGCCCTACCGCAATCACTTCATTTGGGATGGTATGATGTCTTCATTGTCTGATAAAACCATGGTCTGTGTAGCCTGCGATCTGGGTAGTGAGTTGGCCTTTATTAAAACCTTGTCGGTACAGGCATGGAAAAAAAAGGGCATGCCCGACATTCAAAAAAAGCCTGCTATATTTTTGATAGGATAATTACATCCTTCAAGAATGCGGCATTTCAGGCATTCATTATTGAGAAAAGATAGGGGAAAAGATGGACTATTCAAAAGAGATGCTGTCAGAAACAGGATTACATGCGCCCAGATAGCCGTATCCATTGGTCATGTTTCTGTAATTGATGACAGGATCTGAGTTGCCGTACAATTGAGCCTTGATTTGTTTGCTTTTGGCCAACTTATACCGATAAGAAGATTCAGCCAATGCTTCAAGGGTGTAAAAGATGGTTTCAAAATGGTCGTCTTCAGAAATAGAAGATGCTGTATTGAATCTCAGTTCAAAGTTATTTTTGTCAACCCTGTTGATGTCAAAAAGTACAGCTCCGTCCATAGCAGATTGGTGAAAGGCCAGTGGTTCAGCATCGTTACCTCCAAACTCCAGGAGTTCAGTTTCTCCCGTGGGCTCAAATGTAATTTCTCCACCCTGATCTACCTTTTTAAATATTTTTCTGTAAGCAAGCAATCTGAAAAAGCCCTGGTCTTTATTGGCCGTTGGTATTGAGAGATTTAATTGTATGGTTTTGCGTTTTGTGCCATTGACGATGGCGTCAGTCAGCTTAGGATTAGAAGTGAACACAAGTTTCTGACCCACCGGGATTTTGGTTTTTGCCTCTAATGGGGCTGTATCTCCATTGAACCTGTATGCTTTTATGGTATAAGGTATAGAAGGATCAATTTTGTACGTTTCTAGCGGTATAAAGTAGATTTTATTCCTGGCATCATACTGAAATCTGAATGCCAGATCGGTATCTGTGCCCAGGTCAATAACTGCATTCTCAATAATGCTTCCAGATTCAATATTGTTGAAATTGCCCAAGCTCACCAGCTTGGCCTCTATTCTTTTAGAAGGGGTAAGCTCGCACTCCAATAACCATTCCTGCTCCTTGCTATATTCCAATTGCAAGGGCTCTGAGCATGACCATAACATAGAAATGATCATGAAGAAGATGGCAAACTTACAGCGTGTGCTCATAGAACTGGCAAATATGACATTTTTTTTACAGAATGCCGGAGATGATTGCACAATATTTTTATTCTTCATACTCATTTTCCAATCGCTAAGGTGTATGAAAGAGATGGTAAAACCGGAAAAATACTCACCTTATTGATTTCATATACGTTTAAATCAAAATTATTTCTTGAAATATCAAGATAAACCGGATTTTTTCTATTCAAAACATTATATATTCCAACAAATATTCTGTGTTCTCCGATTTTTGACTTACTATTAAAGGTAAAACCAACATCCAGCCTAATGAAAGCCGGAAACCTGTAATTATTTTTTCCTTCAAACACTGGATAGATGTATTTCTGTCCATTTTGCTCTCTTACGATGATTCCACCTGTAGGCAAACTAACATTGCTCCCTTTCTGATAGGTGAAAAAAACGTTCATCCTTGACTTTTCTCCTGTTTTTAAAGACAGGCTGGTATTGGTCATATAAGTTCTATCGTATTTGTAAAGGTAAGACTCACCATTGTTCAGATCCTCAAATTGGCGGTTGGCTTTTCCATAGGTAGCATTAATCTCAAATTCAGCTTTTGGGTGCGACCACTGAAAACCCGCTTCTACACCATAGGCCTTTCCCTCTCCTCTCGGTATGAGTTTTTGCCACTCTTCTCCTCCTGTAATTTGAAGGGCTTCGCCTTCACCCAAGGAAATGATGTTTTTCATCGACTTGTAATAAGCACCGATCACTACACTCGATGATTTACTCAATAAAAAACCCAAGCTGGTATTGGCATTAAAACCATCGGCTGGCAAGATATACTTTGAAGCCGTTATCCATTGATCGGATGGAAAGCCAAGCCCATTATCAGACAAAGCCTGATGGTATTGTCTCAACATGGCAGCGGATAGGTTAAACCAGGTCTTTTGTCCGTTGATGTTCATTGATGCTCTGGGCTGTGCCGATGTATAGGTAGTGGTTCCGTATTTAAATTGAGATCCGTGGACACCCAAATTAAACAACACGTTTTGACCAGCGTTAAATTCTTCTTCAAAATAAGCAGTTAGTTCTGAACTGCCATAACTGTTGCTATTAGCCAGTAGTGAAATTTCATCCTTTGTTATTACCTCCGGAAAAATCGGACCGGTATTGACATTGGTAATTGAAATAAAACCCGGCGTAAAACTATTTTTAACATAACCTGCGCCAAATCTAAACAGGTGATTTCTATTCAATTGTAAATCAAGGTCCCATCTAAGGCCCTGCATATCCAGTTTACTTACTTTATAATCAGCTGCATAAATATCTTCAACCACAGCTGCACTATCAACCGCATTGCGGTCAAAAAAATAAGCATCACTTTCCCATTTGCTGGAATAAGCAATTAACCTACTGAATACATTTTTGCCCAATTGTGAGTGCAGATGGACGGAAGCAAGTTGGTTACCCCATTTTTGTTCATTGATATCCCTTGAGTTGTACCTTGCCCCGAAAGAAGTTTTATCTGTGCTTGCATCACTTCTCAAATCATCACCTCCATTATAATAGGAAAAACTTAGTTGATGTCTTCTACCTATCCAGAAGCTGAGCTTACCATTAAAATCACTGAAATGGTAAGAGGTTTCTCCTTTACCATCTCCACTTTCAATGATGTATCTCGATAGTTCTTTGATCCAGGGGTCTGCAAATGTTCTTCTATATGATAGTAAAAAACTTGCCTTATCTTTTATGATGGGTCCCTCAACTACTGCCCTGGAAGCGATGGTACTCAAGCTGAGCTCTCCCTGATAATGCTGATTGTTGCCATCCCTTGTTTTAATGTCCAATATAGAAGACAATCTGCCTCCATACCTTGCAGGAAAGCCACCTTTAATCAATCTGGAATCCTGGATGATGCTGCTGTTAAAGATGGAAATAAAGCCAAAGGCATGGCCTGTGTTTTGTACTGGTACCCCATCGTACAAAATTAGATTTTGATCGTAATTACCTCCTCTTACGCTTAGACCGCCAAAGCCATCAGAAGCAGTTGAAACTCCTGAGGTACTGTTTATGGCTCTTAGTACGTCGGCCTCACCGGCAAACATCATTGCATTGGCTATACGGTCGGTGCTAAAATAAGTCTCACCATACCGTTCTGTAGTTCTGGTAAGGTCTTCTTCAACTATAATTTCAGTAATTTGATTAGAAGTGCCCAATCTCATGTTTACGGTCGTATCTCTGCCCAAAAACAGTTGAAGGGTATCTTCATTGTACCCTACATAAGAAAATACGACATTGTGGTTACCCCTTTTTAATTTCAGGGCATAGAAGCCATCTTCATTGCAAAAAACGCCAGCAGAACGATCTGCCAGGTAAACAGCCGCATAGGGCAGAGCTTCCCCACCCTCTTTCGAACGTAAATAACCGGATAATGTAAATTGCTCATTTAAGCCTTCAAACTTCTGGCTGACGATGGCAATATTGCCACCTATGATCTGATAAGTCAGCTTGAAAGGCTCACATATAACTTTTACCACGTCAACCAACAACTCATTGGTGGCCCCAATGGTTACCGTTTTGGTGGAATTGATCTTAGATTCTGAAAAGACAATGTTGACACCTGTTTCTTTTGATAACTCTTTTAAAACAACAGGTAAGGGTTTATTGACGCACCTATAGGACACGCGGGTGTCCTGGGGTGTTTGCTGCGCCAAAATTGAGTCAGAACAAACAAAAATAATTAATAATATATTAAAGATTTTCCTCAAGTGTTAAGACATTTGACAATCTTAACACAAATTTCATGCCGATCTTACGACACTAAGAGCAGCTCAAACCGGATAGTTGGTATTCTCCAACCGCTTTTTTGACGATCTTGGCAGAAAAAGTGGCTTCAATAATGCTCAGAATCTCTTCCAACGTATTGTTTTTCAAACTTCTCGATGTAAAAGGACACTTTTCAATTGAATTGTTGCCCTTTATTGAAATTTTGACACTAAATTTTGATTCGATGTCTGAAATGACCTTTGAAAGTGGCTCATTGTTGTAGACCATTTCTGGATCCGACCAACTTAAAGTACTAAAATCAACTTCCTCTATTTTCTCAAGTTTCCCATTATTCAGACTAACGCCTTCTTTATCAGTTATTTCTATTTTATTGCTATCGGCGGCTTTTACGGCTACCCTGCCCTCCATTACTTTTACTTCTTTGACATTATTATCATGGGTTACCAAAAATGTAGTTCCTAAAACACTTACGTGTAGCTCCCCAGCCAATACTTCAAATCCACTACCTGTCTTTTCTACTTTGAATATTCCACTGCCACTAAGAATGACTTTTCTGCTTGCTGCAAATGTCTTTTCGTTATAGGTCAGGCTGCTATTTGACGCTAATTTAACATATGAACCATCAGGTAGGCTTGCAACCATAGCTGTTGAACCGGAGTTGATGGTTATCTGGCCAGGGTTACCCATCCATCGCATTGCAAAAAATCCAAGTACGAGTACCGCCGCTATTGCAGATGCATATCTAATAAATAGATTTCTGGTCTTTGCTTCTGTTTTGGTAGCAACAATAGGAGCTACTGTATTAACCTCACTCTGGGCTGCTACCGCCGACTTAAAACGCTGGAATGCCTTTGCCCCGTCAAAGGAAAGGTCATCGCCCAGACTGCCGGATTTTTCCCATACAGCTTCTACATCCCGGGCCAACTGCCCGTTAGATGCATTAGCGGCTAGGGCCTTATCCAGCTCTGCCTGCTCAGCTGCACTCAACTGACCCGTCAGCTGTTTGTGCACCCATATGCTTATTTTTTCTTTACTCATGTTAAACTAAGTTTTCCTGGCTTATACTTAGGACAAAATATTGCGGCTGTCCCCCCTATCCATATATTAGTTTTTTTTATAATTTAATCTTGCGTATTGACTAACAAGGAGTTACGCAGTATTTTCAATGCTTTAGATATCTGATTTTCCACCGTTTTCACCGAAATCTCCATGATATCAGCGATTTCCTGGTAGGTTTTATGCTCAAATCTGCTCAAAGCAAAGGCATATTTGCATTTTTCAGGCAAATTTTCCATCACTTTGTCGAGTTTTTGCTGCATTTCTGAACCAAAAATTTCTTCTTCCACCGAGTCTTCCATGTCTTCATACCCCAAAAGGGCATTTTCGTCATCGGTAAACCGCGATTTGGACTTGATGTAGTTGAGTGACCTGTTGTAAACCGACCTTTTTAAGTAAGCCAGAATAGATGTAGTTATTACTATTTGTTCTCTCTTGTTCCAAAATTCAAGCAATACTTCCTGGACTACATCCTCGGCTGCGTCTTTATCTAACAACAGCCGGTAAGAAGCTTTACACAAAATCGAGTAAAAATGGGTATAGATGTACTCAAACCCTTTTTCCGGATTGTTGTGTAAAATGAGCTCAAGATTGACCTTATCGATATTTTCTGCCATGTATCTGTTATAATACGACGCCAATATCGGAATAAAAAATTGAAAAACGATAACAAGAATAACATTAATGCAGGTACCAACCCGCAAGCTCAGTCATTATGGTGGGGAAACATGAATAGAATAGCAAAAAAAAGGCCAGAAATGCGCTTTTGCACTCCTGGCCTTTTATTACTGAAAAATATTTTTGGTATTTAGGCTTTTTTGACCTTTATAGAACATCCCAAGGCCTTGGTAACATTGGGAATGATGTCTTTGCCCCCTTGAAGAGAAACTATGGCATCTTCAAGGTATTTAGCCTTCACAGCTGAAGCATCATTGGGATTGTCATCAATAGCGCCAATGTACTTCACAACTCGCTGAGCATTTAATAAAAATACATGTGGCGTCCTGGTAGCTCCATACTGGGGATAAATTTTTTGCCCTTCATCAAAAAGATAGGGAAACTTAAACCCTTTGGACTTAGCCCTCTTTTTCATTTCATCAAAACTATCTTCAGGCTCTGCTGTAGGGTCATTTGGATTGATGGCAATGACCGGGTAACCCATTTTACTGTATTTGTCATTGATAGCTATCAACCTGTCTTCGTACAATTTTGCATACGGGCAATGGTTGCAGGTAAAAACAATGATATACCCCTTTGCATTTTTAAAATCAGACAGAGAAACCATTTTGCCATCCACATTTTTTAGTTTAAAGTCTACGGCAGTGTCTCCTGGTTTCAGCGCTACAGGAGCAATAGGGGCGTTTAGTGTAAACAGGGAAATCAGCATTCCTGTAATGATGGTCAAACTCATTTTATTATTTGTTTTTAATTAGTGATTGAATATCAATTGCTGCTTCAATGGCTTCCATAGATTCAAAATCGGTTTCGAAAAAAAACTTTTCACCCCGGTTGAACACAAGGGTTGCAGGTATTGAACCCGACCAATCTGGCGACACCTTGTCAATCCAGTCATTGGCCCTGCCATCAGCCAGCACCACCACCGGAATTGTTATCTTGCGTTGAGCCAGAAATCTGGCTATCCTTCCATTGGCGTCTGCTTTTTTATCCAGACTCACCAATACCATTGGAAGCTCGGGATATTTCTCATGGAGTTGTTGAAAATAGGGCAACTCCTTGACACATGGCTTACACCAGGTGGCCCAAAAATTAATCAATTTCACCTGATTGGTTTCATCATGTAAAACGACTTTTTGGAAAGAGGCAAAATCTTCATAGAGGGGTACAGCTACATCAGACTGAGCTGTGGCTGTAAGCCCCCAAATGAAATAAATCAAAAAATGTAGGTGCTTAGATCGCTGCATTGTATTTTTTCTCCACCACATTCCAGTTGACGATGTCTAAAAACGCAGTCAAATAGTCGGCCCTCCTGTTCTGATAATTGAGGTAATAGGCGTGTTCCCAAACATCAACTCCCAAAATAGGTGTGCCTCCGCATCCAGATGCAGGCATCAAAGGATTGTCCTGGTTGGAGGTAGAACAGATTTCAACCTTGCCGCCTTTGTGGGCACATAACCATGCCCAACCAGATCCAAACCTGGTCATGGCTGCCTGAGCAAATTCTTTTTCAAAATTTTCTTTTGATCCATATGCAGCTTCAATGGCTTCTCTTAATGGGCCGGTTAAATATCCTCTGTCTTTGGGGTTTAAAACTTCCCAAAAAAGGCTGTGGTTGTAATGCCCACCTCCATTGTTTCTAACTGCCATATTAGTCATATCCAGACCTGTGAGGATTTCTTCGATAGACTTGCCTTCAAGTGGTGATCCTTCGATGGCTTTGTTTAAATTGGTAATGTAGGCGTTGTGGTGCTTGGTATGATGAATTTCCATTGTGCGCGCGTCAATCTGCGGCTCCAATGCATTGTAATCATATCCAAGATCAGGAAGTGTAAATGCCATTTTATAAGATTTAAGGTGGAATAATACTAAAAAAACGATGTTCCCCCCCTTTTGGTTTAAGGAACGTGACAAATTTAACCTTATATCATGCAATTACCATGATTCACCCGCCATCTGGTCCAATAAATATTTGTTAAAATTAAGCTAGTAAAGCCTGATACCCACGGTAAACGCAACCTTTGGGGCTATTCCTTTGTATTCATAGTCAAAAATATCAAAATCATTGTATACAGGGATGGGCTCCGTTAAAACGATGCTGTAGGTATCTTTGACCTCGCTCAATCTGAATCCGCCACCTACGGTAAGGTCTATAAATAAATTTTTGGTTAGCAAGGCCCTGCATCCTACCAGCACCCCACCAGCATGGGCTGTGATGTCTCTTGAAGTCGTATATTCTTTGCTGAATCCACCCAACGGGTCGTAGTAATAACCCGGAAACTCTTTTGAAATAGAGCTGAATTGGTAATAAGGTGCCACATAAGGCTGCCATCTGGCTCCACCCAAATCGGTATCCATGCCCTCAAAACTTGGGTGAATCAAATAATACCTAAATTGAACTTCGCCTGTAAAGCCAGATATCGATTCATTTTGATTGTCCTTCAAAATAACTCCCGGTGCAAACAATAATGTTTTATCCTGACCTATCCCTGTTTCGAAGGTAGCTACAAAAGTATTTCTAAAAAAATGAAAAGGAGAAATGCCCAAGTAACCTGGCTTGGTTGTTTGACCCATTAAGCTATAAGCAGCTAAAATAAAAAATGCGACTAATTTCTGTTTCACGTTGTACAATTTTAGTAATTGCCGGCAATTGCCGACAATATTAAAACGAAACAAAGAGAACAAAAGTTAGCTGTTATTCTGCTTTTTTTACTTGATCTTGCGCATGCGAAGACTCAATGGTGTCACTTCCAGGTATTCATCATCTTTGATGTATTCCATGGCTTCTTCTAATGAAAAAACAATTTTAGGTGCAATTTTAACTGCATCGTCTGATCCAGAAGCCCTCATGTTAGTGAGTTTTTTTCCTTTGATGACGTTCACATCCAGGTCATTTTCCCGGGAGTGTTCACCAATAACCTGACCTACATAAACCTGCTCATTGGGATCAATAAAAAATCGTCCTCTGTCCTGCAACCTGTCAATCGCGTAGGCAAGGGCCTGACCTTGTTCCATAGAAACCAATGATCCCTTGTTTCTTCCTGAAAGTTCCCCTTTGTAGGGTTCGTATTGTCTGAATCGGTGGGTCATTACAGCCTCACCTGCGGTAGCTGTCAAAATATTATTTCTCAACCCTATGATGCCCCTTGCCGGAATGTCAAATTCGAGGTGTTGTACATCTCCCTTTGGTTCCATGACCTGCAAAAGTCCTTTGCGCTGTGTTACCAGTTCGATTACCTTGCCAGCAGACTCTTCAGGTACATCGATCACCAGGTGTTCGATAGGCTCACATTTCTGGCCATCGATTTCCTTAAAGATGACTTGTGGTTTTCCCACTTGTAGTTCATATCCTTCCCTACGCATGGTCTCTATCAGTACAGACAGGTGCAAAACGCCCCTGCCATAAACATCAAACTTATCTTCGGTAGGACCATCAATTACGCGCAGCGCCAGATTTTTTTCCAACTCTTTGTAAAGCCTGTCACGCAGGTGCCTGGATGTTACAAATTTACCTTCCTTGCCAAAAAATGGAGAAGTGTTGATGGTAAACAACATACTCATGGTTGGTTCATCTACCGCAATACGGGTAAGTGCTTCAGGTTGTTCGGCATCAGCAATGGTATCACCAATGTCAAAATCTTCCAAACCAACAATGGCACATATATCTCCAGACCTAACGGTGTTTACTTTTTTCCTGCCCAGTCCCTCAAAAATGTACAATTCTTTGATCCTTACTTTTTTCTGGCTGCCATCTTTGCGAAAGAGGATACAATCGGTATTCTCAACCAGATCGCCTCTGAATATCCTTCCGATGGCAATCCTGCCCTGGAAAGCATTGTAATCCAATGAAGTAATCTGCATCTGCGCAGGTCCTTCAAAATAAGGTGCTTCAGGGATGTTATCAACGATGGCGGTAAGCAATGGTTGAATATTATGGGTGCGTTGGTTGAAATCAAAACTCATCCAACCCAACTTAGAGGATCCAAACAAGGTAACAAAATTCAGTTGGTCTTCTGTTGCCCCTAGGTTAAACATCAGGTCGAACACATCACCCTGAACTTCCTCGGGGCGACAGTTTTCTTTGTCTACTTTGTTTACTACCAGGATGGGTTTCAAACCCAGCTCAATGGCTTTGTTCAAAACAAAACGGGTTTGTGGCATCGGACCTTCAAAGGCATCAACAAGGAGCAAAACACCATCTGCCATCCTAAGCACACGTTCCACCTCACCTCCAAAATCGGAGTGACCTGGCGTGTCTATGATGTTGATCTTTACGCCCTGGAAGCTGACGGATACATTTTTAGAAACAATGGTAATACCTCGCTCTCTTTCCAGATCATTGTTGTCCAGAATCAACTCACCGTGGTCGTTGAAATCATCACTGGCATGACATTCATGAATGATTTTATCAACCAGGGTGGTCTTACCGTGATCTACGTGGGCAATAATGGCAATGTTGCGAATCTGATGCATGTTACTTTTTATAAAAGGAGCGCAAAGATAATTTTGTTTTACGTATTATTATAGCCTTATCGCAAAATAATATTTGGAATTAACCCAATTTTAATACAAAATTTTATTTTGAAAGGTTTTGTAACCCATTTTAGTGCATAAAAAACCACTTAATAACCTTCAATTTGGCAGCTGTGTAGGGTTGGTACAACAACGGAAGGTCGAACCACTTGGGAGAGTGGAGCATGGATTTGACATTGGAAAAGGTATAAAACCCTGTTTTTCCATGATAACTGCCTGTGCCACTGGACCTGACACCTCCAAATGGGAGATTGGGGTTGCCAAGCTGGTAAATGGTATTGTGCATCGGATGCTCTTTTGGTGGCGACCTCCATGTAGGATTTCGCACCCATCGAGCAAGGAAACCAAACGATCAAATCGTTGCTCGTTGATTATGTGACAATATTCATTGGAGGTAAAAGGCTGATCTCCTACCAGGGAAAGTATCTGGCGCTTGCAAGCCTCTGTGAATTCTGCAACACGCTGTTTTGGTACCAAAACGTAGTCGGTGCTTACACAGGTTTGACCAGCATTGATGACCTTACCCCAAATGATCTTACGCGCAGCCTTGTCCAGGTCAAAATGGTCATCAATTATGGATGGACTTTTTCCGCCTAACTCAAGGGTAACCTTGCTAAGGTGTTTGGCAGCTTTTTCCATGATCCAGCGCCCTACCCTGTGAGAGCCGGTAAAAAAGATATGGTCAAATTCAAAATTTTCAAGTAAAATTTCACCCAGGGCTGCCCCTTCACCCAGCACCACAGAAACATGTTCAGCGGGAAAAACATCAGCCACTATTTTTTGGGTCATGCGCGAAATTTCCGGCGTTTCGTGGGCGGGTTTAAGTAACACCACATTGCCGGCGGCAACAGCCGATACCAGGGGCATCATGGAAAGCCAGAATGAATAATTCCAGGGAGCGAAAAGCATGACCAAACCTTGAGGGCTTTTGTGCAATCTGCTTGAGGATGGCAACATCAACAAATTGGTTGACACCCTTTCCGGCTTTGCCCAGTCATTTATATGTCGTATCGTATTTTTGATCTCAGCTAATACCGGATAAATTTCTGTCAGTAACATTTCTGCTTTGGGCTTGTGAAAATCGGCATAAGCAGCATCACACAAAGCATCCTGATTCAACTCAATGGTTTCTTGCAGCTTGAGCAACAATTTTTTTCTCAAACTCATATCCTGGGTATTCCCATTGTCGAAATGGTGGCGCATGGCCTTAACCAGGGCCTCCAGGTGTTCTTTTCCGGTTGACATGACAGGCGTGTACATTTGACAAAGATAATCATTTCCCCGTTTTAAGGTAAGACATTCCTTGAAACGAATTTGCAGAACAGGATTTGAACATTCTGCTTACCTTCGCCTTATGGTTAAGATCTGTGGCTTTACTTTTATCAGAAATGCGGTAAAATATGATTTCCCGGTGGTGGAGGCCATCCAATCTATCCTCCCCCTCTGCGATCAGGTTTTTGTAGCAGTGGGTCAATCTGAAGATGCCACCCGTGAGATGATAGCCGATATTTCACCCAAAATTGTGATTATTGATACCATTTGGGAAGATCAACTGCGAAGCGGTGGTACCGTTCTGGCCCAGGAAACCAATAAAGCTTTTAATGCCATTCCGCCATCTTACGATTGGTGTATATACATTCAGGGGGATGAGGTGATCCACGAAAAATACCTGCCCATCATTAAGCAACACATCGATCTTAACCATGCTCAAAAAAATGTTGATGGTCTGGTGCTTCATTATCTTCACTTTTATGGAAACTTTCAATACATAGCCGATGCCAGCAGATGGTATCGAAAAGAAGTGAGGATTATACGAAACGATAAATCTATTTTTTCATACAGAGATGCACAAGGTTTCAGAAAAATGGAGGATGAAAAATTAAGGGTAAAAGTCATTCCTGCCTGGGTGTATCATTATGGCTATGTCAAACATCCTGCTACCATGAAGGCCAAAGTAAACAACTCCAACCGCTATTGGCATTCGGATGACTGGTTAAATAAAAACGCCATTGCAGAAGAGTTGTTTGACTATAATAATATTGACAGCCTTACCCTTTTTAAAGACAGTCATCCAGCAGTCATGCTTCCTCGCATCAAGGCCAAGGATTGGGATTTTCAGTTTGACATTCAGCGAAAAAAGAGAAATTTTAAAGAAAGGATAAAGTACTCCATAGAAAAATGGACCGGCTGGCGCATCGGTGAGTATAAAAATTATACAGTAGTAAGGTAAATTATTTTCTGGAACCTAGCTTCAGTCCCAACAAACCACCCAACATATTGATGGTAAGTCCGATCACAAAATATAGATCCGGGTAGTCAAATCTGACATCGCGATAAATTAACAATCCTACAAATAACATAAGACCTATGATACCCAATCTTGATTTTGACCTCGAAATAACAGCTGCCAGTAAGGTGGCACAAAAAACGGCTATGGTATTAATACCAATTTTAATTGCATAGGCCTTATTGGGAAGGTCGTGCAAAAAACTGGTCATGGAATCCCTGTTGTGTACATCGAGGTCCATGGGATAAGGATAAAGGGTAGAAAAAACCATCATACCCACTAGCAAAACCAAAAGCCCGCCGATTACTGAAACGATTAATGCACTAAAGTCTTTTACCATTTTGATATTGACACTTTGCAACCCGGCAAATATAGGTCAAGAGAAATCAAAAAAACAAATAGATTTTTTTTACATGTGTTTTTCGCTAACTGTTAGCATAATGAAATCGCTAGCCTAGTCAATAGGGGGCAAAAAAAAAGCCGGACCAAAGGGACCCGGCTTCGAACTGAATAATCCAAAAATTCACTTATTTCAATCCAATCATTTTTCGTGTTGCCTTGAAACTGTTGCTGCTTACTTCATAGTACATGATACCTGAAGTTCCCAGATCAGCGTTTTGAACCGTGAAATGGTTCAAACCTTTGGCAAAGCTATTTTTCTGAATGTGCAGGATTTTTCCACTTTGATCGTAAATCTTCAATGCTACATCAGCTGCTTCCGGCAATTTAAATCCAATCTTTGTTTGGTGAGAGAAAGGATTGGGTTCATTCTGGTAAACTTCAAAGGAAGCATTTCCATCCTGTTTTCCTCTTTCACTTAATACAATCTCGGATACTTCTTCGGTGCTGAGGTAGGCCTCGTCTGCCAGGATACCGCCTAGTTTAATTTCATCGATATCACCGGAAGTATATAGACTAAACAATCTATCACCTTCTCTTACCTTGCTTGCATTGTCAGTATTCCATGACATGGCAAAACCTCTCTCTCCGTTGGCATAGTTGGTTGCATTCACATCCCAGATACCAGTACTTGCTTTAACTACGGTACCTAAGCCATTGAGCGACATTTGGAAGCCAAATACATCTTTGCTATCCGCAGCATAGAAATCGATTCTGTTTCCATTGTCTTCCTTGACGATTTCATACTCCATGGCCAAAACCTCATTTGAACGAGGTTCTGCAATATCATCATGCAGATTGAGAGAAATGGAAGCATTAACGTCTCCAATTTTTACCCCATAGAAGTCTTGATTAAACATATTGGTGGCCAGGTTGTCCAGTGCAATCTTTTCTTCGAATGGGAAAGGATTGTTTGGCGTAGCAAATGGCTTAGCTGAGTTGATAAACCTCCAGGATTTTTGACCCGTTGGCATCTGAACACTCAATCCCAAAATTAATTTCCTCAATGCCACTAGGTCAGAGGCAAGAATCTTTCCATCATTATTGACATCAGAAGCTATCACCTTGTAAGGAGAATCCAGTTTTGATACACCTAAAATGTGTCTTTGAATCAACACGAGGTCAAGGGTTGACAAACCATTCATCACATCGTTGTTTTTATCAACTGAGATGTGATAATCCTTACCTATCAATACATTGTCCAGCACAAAACTTCCGGCTTCGCTTGTCATAAATTCCTTGACTTTGACATTGCCTTCCCATAATGTAACTGAAGCGCCGTTCAATGATTTATTTTGTTCTGTTTTTATTCTACCACCCAATACAACCCTGGAGCCTACTTTATCAGGACAAACATTGCCTGTATTGTCCTGAAGCACCAGAATAACAGTACAGTAATCCTGATTACCGGCTTCATCGGTAACCCACATTTCAACTGGGATTTCCATTTCAATACCATCAGGAATATCAGAACACTGGAAGATGTCACTTGTATCTTTCACATCTGAACTGAACGAAATCTTTAATTTATTTTGTGGCGTACAATTGTCAAAACTACCATGATCAAAATCTTTAGCCCAGATGGTAATCACTCCTGAAGAGGGCATTACAACAGTGGTAATACTTGACAAACAATAAGGCGTAGGTTTTTTACCATCTCTCACTGTCACCAGGTAATTACAAAGGGTTCTGTTGCTACACTGGTCTTCAACTGTCCAATAAACCCTATGCTTGCCAACAGGCAGTGTATGGGTAAACTGTCTTGTTGCACCACTCAGGTTGGCATCAGCAATACCGTCATCATTTAGGTCGATTCTATAGGTATATTTCAAAGATTCAATCGGTGTGCAATCATCAGTAGCTCCTGCTGCCAGGGTTACCGGGCCTTTGCAATCGTCAAAGATATTCACTATGGTATCTTTGCAGCTACCAAATACCGGATCAATGGTATTGGCCAGTTTGATGATTTGTAAATCGGTGTATATACCATAGCTGGTATTTTCAACATAAGTACACCAGTCAATTACAGTCCATGTTCTTAATATTTTCTCACACGCACCATCCACAAAGGTAAAGTGTTGATCTTTGTATGTAATGGAAGTTAGACTACAATCATCATCCGTTACCCTTGGATATGCATATTGCACAGGAAGGTTTTCCGGATTGAGGTTGGCATGACAAGTAGTGGCATCATAGTCCAATGGCCATATTATGTCATTTTTGTCAAATGGATCCTTATCTTGTAATACGATGGTCTGAACGCATGAAGCTGTGAGTCCCTGAAGATCTCTAACGGTCCACGTTCTTCTGATGGTACCTTCACCGCATTGATCGGGGGCACCTGAGTCAGCGAATGCAACACTGTTAATTTTACAGTTATCGATGGCTACAGGCTCTCCTGTAAGGCTTGTATTCTTATAGTCGGCCTGGCAGTCAATGGTAATATCAGCAGGACACTTGGTGATGTAAGGGGGTAATTTATCCTCCACCTTGATTTCAACCATACAAGTATTGCTGTTTCCTGATCTGTCCGTTACCCTGAATTCAACCATGATAGTAGTGCCTACCTCTTCACAACAGAAAAGGATGGTGTCTCTAAATATAGTTGAAGTTCCGCCAACACACTTATTGGTCATTTTCCTGGCCTGATACCTTACAATTTCGCAATTGTCATTGCTCAAATCATCGAAGGTAAAGGCTGCTACTTCTCCAAAACCATTGGATCCGATGGATACTTTGGTAAATTGATCACAAACAGCTACCGGAGGTACTTCGTCTCTGATGACTACAATATGGATACATTCTGAATAATTGCCGCACTCATCCCAAACTCTCCACAGTATGTAGTTGGTACCTACAGGTAAATCCTGGATGGTTGTGCCATTGACCACATTGTCTTTTACAAAAACGGCATCTATCGGAAGACTATTGGTTGCATCCGGAATATAGTAGTAAAGATCATAGGTCAAATTATTAGAACACTCTGAAGTGATCTGAGGTTTTACTGGAGTATAATCCTTTGTACAATCCAATGGATCTGTAGAGATGGTTACATTAGGTGGACAAGTCATAACTGGTCCTCTGTCATCTATTACTTTGATTACCTGTGTATGTTCGTAAACCTGGCTGCTACACCATTCAAGTATCTTCCATTTTCTTAAGATTTTATAAGACTTAGGACACACATCCAGTCTCAAATCTTCATAAGGAAGATTTGGATATTGTCACAAAAATCACCATAAGGCTCTCCTGTGTATTCAGGGGTTGGAACTACATCTCCAAACTGTGTGCATGAAAGGGCTGGAAGATCGTGACCATCATAATTAGGTGGAAAGTGCAATGAAGCCAATCCGTTTCTATACACATATATAAATTGGGTACAAACAGGTGAATTATTGCCAGATGCATCAGTTGCTGACCAGGTACGAGCAATTACCTTGCTATAAATGCTGGAACAGTCTGATTCTCTGATATCATCAACATAACCCAAAGTGGCAGGACCACATGGATCAATTCCCCACACTGTGTAATAACCCTGACCCTGCTCAACAAAAGTGACCGGGTTGCTGGTTGGGAAACTGACAAATCCTCCTGTCTGCTCAAATACGAGTGACAATTCATTGATTTCGCCCCCATCCGTATCAGTAGAGTCAATTACAGTAAATTTCCATTGACCCAAAGGGCTGTGGTTATTGAATGCACTTAGGGCTTGTAATGATTGGAAGAAACCACTAACTGCAGGTGCTGTTGGGTTACATGTACCTTCCAGATCGCTATAGTCATTGGCTGCATCATCGTCAAAAGTAACTCTGATATTATCCGCAGCACAGTTTTCAGCAATGCCGCCAAATAATTTTACACTCTGTCCCCAGGGAGAAGTTACCAAAACCTGAAGGTTATTGACATTTTGGTGTTCGATGTCGAGCATCACATTAACATCTGTAATGTTGGCTGCACCCAAACCATAAACGTTTACAAAATAGTCTTTTGCATATTTGGCATTGGATGGAATTATCGAGCCCACCAGATCAGCCTGTACAGTGATCAAATCAGGCAGCGGACTTCCCGGAGCCAAATCGCCTACACAGGTAGTGTAAATGGGACTACAATCTAAAGGTGCAGGACTTTTATCTTCCACCTTGATGAGGCCCCAGCATGAATTTCCTGCTGAATTAAATACACTTACCTTCAGGGTTTGGCCTATATAGGTTTTGGTAAGAACATTACCAATGGGTTGATTTTGTTTATTGTAAATCACTACTTCATAGTCATCATAGCAACCATAAGAACCTCCTTCCAGAATTTCATCTGCTCCTACAATGGCTTCGCATATGGAGTCTAGAGAAATCTGAACGAGATCATTACAGGCAATACTGGAAACGATGGTAGGATCTTCTAATACAGAGAAAATGAAAGAACATGAAGAAGAATTGCCTGCATTGTCTGTGGCAATGTAAGAAAGTTTGTATTCACCAACCTCAAATTCGTGGTCAACCGGGTAATTGTTGCCTGGCGCTGGTGTGATATAAACACCGGCAGATTCACCAACCACTGACATCACCATTCCACTTCCGGCTCCCAAAACGTTTGCTACATCGGTAAGATTGTAGATTCCGCATGCGGGCGAGGTATAAAAGGTGGATGAGGTGTGACCATCATCATTGAAGCCGATCACATTACCATATACCGCCGATGTTGGGGCTGTAACCCTAACAGCAAATTCTTCACTCGGAAGGATGGCAGGTACTGTTACCGGTATAGTAACAAAGGTATTGGAGGCAGTTCCTACAAACGCACTACCTTCTCCTATGAGAGTCCAGGTAGCCGGAGCTGGGTTGCCATGGGTCAGATAAAACTCAACGGTAACCAATGGATTGTTTTCCGCATTGTAAATACCCAGGAAAATAGACTGGGGTGTAAATGGAGTGTTCCAACCTGAACCCGGAGAGAAAATCTGATAAAACGAGATATCTCCCATAAGACAACCTAAACCGTCATTCACCAGATCATTGTTGAGATTGGTGGTAAACTGGTCTTCACTGCTGGTACAGTTGTCTGTTGCCGTCAACGAAGGAATCAATGGACTGGTACAAACACCGGATGCGAGAACTACTTCTCTGTCATCACAATTGTCAAATACCGGATCATTGATGTCGTTGAAACACGGGTCTTGTCCATACAGGTTCAATCCGGAAATCAAAAGCATCGCAAACACTATTAAAGTGCTTCCGCCCCACTTTCCTAAACTTGTAAAAAACTGTTCTTCATGTCAATGTATTTATTCAATTTTTGGATTCGTACCTGTTCATGTTTTCTTTCATTTTTTTTTGATTTTTTTTATCAAATGAAGGAATCAAAGCCCTCCACCCATCAAAAAATAAGAATTAAACATGTTTTATTATTCTTTTTTTACTATTTTAATGATTGATATTCAATGTTTTATAAAATATATCTTCATTTTATACCAAACACATCTTTATATTGGCAAACATTATACCAAACTTCTATATGTAGAAAAGGAAGCGGATGCCCGGGAAATAGAATTGCGAAGTATCTTTGTGGTGCAACATGATTATGGAGGATTCAACTATAAAACCTTGTCTCAACTGTGGGGACCCATTGATAGAGGGAAAAGATTTTTGTCCGGGTTGTGGCCAAAAATCAAAAGATGCTGTGTTAACTCTTAACCAGCTTTTAAAAGATTTTACCCATGACATCTTCAATCTGGACACCAACCTCATCAGGACTTTAAAGGCGCTTCCCATACCGGCCCGACTAACCAAGTTGTATGTAGCCGGTCATAGGAAAGCTTACTTCACACCCATACGATTGTTTTTAGTAAGCATGTTTTTGCATTTTACTCTTTTGTTGTTTATCATTAACCTGGGTAATGAGATCAACAATTCCTCAATCCTCACCTCTCTTGAAAAGGGAAGATTGCTTGAGTTATATGATCAAAACACAGAAAAACACCTTGGTGAAGCCTACTGTGATGAGATCGATAGCATGAGGCTGGGTATTTTTGAAGACGTTGTCTATGCCGATCAGGACACCTTTCCCAGTAAAGAAGGTTGGGGGATCAATAGTATCTTTAATGATGACGAAATCAGAAACTACGGCATTTCGATGAAGGATGCCTACGAAATGGATTCAGATACCTTATTTAAAAAGTACAAGGTTGACAAAAAAATGGACCGTTTAAAAATAGGACAATACCTTAAGTACGATACCAACCGGCTGGCGGGCATCAAATTTGTAGTGGGCAATCTGGCATGGAGCATTATACTCAGCGTTTTCTTTGTAGCCTTTATATTAAAACTCTTATATCTTAGGCATCACATTTATTATGTAGAGCATGCTTGTCTAATTATGAATATACATTCATTTGCCTTTATTTTGCTAATACCCATCTTTTTGGCAGAGCTTTTCGGATCCGTATTGCAAAACTATGACTGGATCATTGCTGTGGTAGTAGGGTTGGTAAGCTTGTATGGCTATCTATCATTTCAGTTTTATTATCGGCAGTTTTGGGTTAAAACTTTGTTGAAGTATACAGTTTATGCCCTTTGTTACATTTTGTTTATGTCTTTCTTTAGTGTTATGATTCTGTTCATCAGTGTATTTTTATTTTAATGTCAAGTTCGCCTATCACATATGAGTCGGTAATCGGATTGGAAGTGCACATCCAATTGAATACCTGTTCAAAAGCATTTTCTTCTGAAGCCAATGTATTTGAATTAAGCCCAAATCTAAACATAAGTGCGGTGACGCTCGGCTTACCCGGCACGCTGCCCAGGGCCAATAAAGAGCATGTTGAAAAATCTTTGCACCTTGCTCTTGCACTAGGATGTGATATACCCCAACAAACGCGGTTTGACAGAAAAAATTATTTTTATCCAGACCTTCCCAAAGGTTATCAGATTACCCAAGATAAAAATCCAATTGGAAAAGGCGGAAGCTGGACCTTCACAACAGGAGATGTTGAAAGAACGATTCGTATCCACCACATCCACATGGAAGAGGATGCTGGAAAATCAAATCATGAATTAAGTTCAGTACAGTCGCTGATAGAATACAACAGAGCCGGGACACCCTTGGTTGAATTGGTCACAGAGCCTGATTTCAGAACCGGGCAGGAAGTTTATGATTTCCTTACCAGTCTTCAACAATTGGTGCAATACCTGGGCATTTCAGATGGCAACATGGAAGAAGGCTCTATTCGGTGTGATTGCAATGTTTCTATCAGACCAGCCGGCAGTCCTATCTTAGGCGAAAGATGTGAAATAAAAAATGTGAACAGTCGCCGGTTTGCAAGGGAGGCTATAGCCTACGAGGCCAAGCGTCAGGAAGAGGTTTTGACAGCTGGCTCCATCATTGAAAGGACGACCCTATTGTTTGATTCAGAAAAAGGGACTACCCACCCGATGCGTAAAAAAGAAGGTGAAAATGACTATCGTTATTTTCCGGAACCGGATCTGAGTCCTATTCAAATTGATGACAATTGGGTTCAAAGGATCAAAGCAGAATTGAGTATCCTACCTTCAGAAGCAATGGCAAAGCTGATTGGCTGGGGTGTGCCAAAAGAAGACGCTGAAAAGATTTCTAGTAATAAACAATGGTACTTATATTTTGCCGAATTGGTCCAGGATCATGCTCTTCCGGCAACAGCGTTATCCAGCATGGTGGTCAATAAGCTGCTGCCCTATGCCGAAAATCAGAACATGGAACTCTCTGCCGTCCTCTCGCCTATACAAATTGAAGAAGTGATAACCCTTTACAATAGTGGCAAGGTTGGAAAATCAGATGTTTTTTCAGTACTCCTTCCTGCTTTAATGCAATCCCCCCAAAACAATGTCGAAGAACTGGCGCAAGCTCTTAATCTGGTCATCAGTGTGGAAGCATCAGACCTTCTACCTCTGATTGAAAAAGTATTAATGCAAAATCCGGATAAAGTGAAAGAATATCAAAATGGAAAAAAGGGTTTGCTTGGATTTTTTATGGGTCAGGTAAAACAAAGTGCGGGACTTGCATTAGATGTTGGCACCTTAAAATCCTTGCTGGAAGAAGCGCTCAATAAATCTCCTTCTAAAAACTAATTCCCCTGCGGCGATAGATTACATCGTCCTGTTCGTTGCCGGCAATTCTAATGTCATCTGCAGTGACAGAATTCATTGCCCTGCTATTGGTTACATCTGTCTCTTTCAGGGATACCCTTAAATTTTGTTTGCGAATAACGTCGCCTGTAAACTTACGGATGGTGCGGGCATTTCCAAAATATTTATCTCTCTTGCTATAAATATCGTGGCAATAGTTATTGATCAGTTCTTTCGCTCCTGCTGTGACAATGTAGCCTTCATCTTTAAACATTTTCATGGCTATATCAAACAATTCTTCTTCGTTGTAGTCTTCAAATCTTAGCATTTTATCAAAACGGGATGCCAAGCCGGGGTTTGCTTTCAGAAAGTGATCCATGTTTTCCGGATAACCGGCTGCAAAAACATAAAACTTTCCCCTATCATCTTCCATTTTTTTCAAAAGCGTTTGAATGGCTTCATTGCCATAATCACCCTGTAAGCCATTAAAATTGCTCAACGCATAGGCTTCATCAATAAATAAAACCCCTCCCAGTGATTCCGTAATTCGTTCAGCCGTTTTAATGGCCGTCTGACCAACAAAACCTGCCACCAATCCCTGCCGGTCAGTTTCAACTATGTGTCCCCTTTCTAAAATGCCGAGGGCTTTGTAAATTTTAGTCAGGATCCTTGCCACAGTGGTTTTACCTGTTCCCGGATTACCAACAAAAATGGTATGGAGGTAAAAAGAAGACAAGACATTTCTACCCGTCTGTTTGTAATATTTCACAACTTCCACTGTCTCTTTTATCTGCTGTTTTACTGCTGCCATACCCAGAAGGCTATCCAATTCTTCCATAGCCCTGGCAAGCAATTCATGGTCGATCGGTATATCCGGTAAAATAGCCGGATTTATAGCATTCAGGTGATGAACATCGCGCTCTGTAATGGTCATTAATTCAGAACGACTAGGTTTGCGCTGTGATGTCCTTCTCATGATGCGCAGCCCCAGATTGATTTTTGCTTTCTCAACCAGGTCATTGACAAATCTGGCATTACCAAAACTGAGATTTCTATTTCTGTAAGCCTCTGTAATTATTTCTTCCAGCTTTTTCTGAGCTCCGTCCGTCAGTAAAAGCTCCTTTTCTCTGCAGGTATAACGCACAATGCGAATCAACTCCTGAGGCAGGTAATCGGGAAATTCAAAATAATGTTTGAATCTCGATTTCAAACCCGGATTTGAATCGATAAATACTTTCATTTCTTTAGGGTAACCCGCTACACTTACCGCCATATTTCCCTGGCCATTTGACATCTCTTTCACCAACAACTCTATTACCTCTCTGCCAAAATCTTTGTTGTCATCAGCAGAACGAACCAGGGCATATGCTTCGTCAATAAATAGAATACCTCCTCTTGCCTTTTCAAACACTTCCTTGACTTTAGGTGCGGTCTGGCCGATGTATTCTCCCACTAAATCAGCTCTGTCAACGGATAAGACATGGCCTTTTGAAAGCAGCCCCATTTTTTTATAAAGCGCTCCCATCATTTTTGCTACCGTTGTTTTTCCAGTTCCCGGATTGCCGGTAAAAACCAAAAACAAGTTGGCAGGGTCTTCTTCCCGAAACCCAGTACTTTGTCTCATTTTTAAAAACTTGAGATAAAGGGCATGTTCCTTTACTTTTTGTTTGATTTCAGTTAAACCGATCATGGCATCTAAAGTAGCCATGTGATCATCAAAGGTCAGGGTGTCGTCTTCTTCTTTGCTAACCGGAGCAATCACATCACCTTGGGGTATCATCAAAATTGGAACTCCATCAGTAAAATCATTGCCTACTGAAAAAGCCACAACTCCAATGATCTGATTCATAAAGACCATCTCCGCCCTGTATTTACCCGGCAGCCAGGTTCCTTTAGAATTGGATCCAAAGCCAAAAACCATGGTAAAGGTAGCCTCCGTTTTTTTGACCGGTCTCAATTTGGCTACTGTTGATTTTAAATCACCTGCTTCATTGAAATAACGGACAAAAATTTCACAATTCCACACCTGATTTCTAAGGTTATTAGTAAACACCAGTTCTGTGAATACATATCTGGTCTGTTCAGCAGCGAATGTCACCATGGATGTCAGCTGATCCTGCTCCATATCGTCGTATTGACCTTCAAACAAACGAATGGACTTGAAAGCCAGGTAATTGGCGGGGTCTAATTTTTTATGACCACTGTCTTCAATGTAAAAAAATTTATTTCCTACATATTCACCATCAAGATAGGCTTCCCAATAATAGGTCCCACCTTTCCAGAAACTACCTTCCTTTTTACTTCCCCACCCTTCTCTGATATAGACCAAAGAATCATACTTACTAATTTTTTTATTAAAAACCAGATGGCAAACTTGTTTATTATCGCTACCTGTTTTCTCAAAACACCTCAGTTCAATTTCGGCATCCCAATTTTCAATATCAAAAGCTTTGTTGTAAAAAGAAAGTTCTGCATAGACATACGACAATTCTGTCTTGTCGAACACCATTCTATAGCGTTTTTTATTTTCTGAAATGTACTCAGTTGAACTATATACTTTCAGATCCTTGATCTTATACTTCTTTTTTTCAGTGGTGTTTTCAGCGTGTTCCATATCACTAAATAATGTACAAAATAATAATAAAAACAATAAGAATCAAGGCCGGGCCCCTTAATCTTACATCATTTCCACAATCAGCTGGTTGAAATCACCATCTTTAGGACTCGTTTTAGAAGGAAAAAATGCCCTCAATTCACCCTCCTGATCAACTACATATTTATTGAAATTCCAAGCAGGAGAGCGGTCATTCCACCCATTTAAAGCCTTAGTAGAAAGCCAACGGTATACTTCATTTTTTGATTTGCCCCTGACATCACTTTTTTTGAAAAGAGGGAAATGTAGATTGAAATGCAAGTTGCAAAAATTGGCTATTTCCTGATCTGTGCCCTTTTCCTGCCCTAAAAATTGATTGGATGGAAAGGCCAGAATCTCAAAACCCTTGCTATTTTGACTATAAAATTGCTCCCATTCAGCATATTGATGGGTGTATCCACAAGCAGAAGCCGTATTAATGATGATCACCTTTTACCTTTGAGCTGGTCAAATGAAAACCAACTCCCATCATTTTTATGAAATCCCAAATTGTAAAATCCATTTGAGGGCCCAGCATCCTTAGGCTTGAATCGGGAGGTGGGATGAAAAAAGGAGGGAAACACCCATTTGTCCCAAATCCATTTTTTTAATAAGCTTCTGACTTGCATGTGGGGTAAACAGCAGGTGCTGCTTTTGGTTCATGGTGTGTATCTTAACTTATAAGGATTTCAAAGCCACCTAATACGGGTGTATTCCCTGTCCAACCAATAGATCAAATGCATCCAATTTTGTTAGGAATGGGCAAATCGAGGCAGTTTGATGGAGTACAGAATGGTTTAACAATGCAATGAAATCGTTATCAAAATCTGAAAGAATAATGTCATAAAAAAATATAATACTGAATTTAAGTAAATTATGTATTAATAAAATAAATATGTATTAAACACTATTGATTTAATAAACACTGTTCATTATTTTTGCATCGTTAATTTAATAGCATGGGTTTAGCAGAAAGAAAAGAAAGAGAAAAAAATGAGTTGCGAGAGCTCATTCTTTTAAAAGCCAAAGAGATCATCAGTAAAGAAGGTCAGGACAAGCTCTCCATTCGCAGGATTGCTACTGAAATTGAATACAGTCCCGCCACCATCTACCTTTATTTTCAGGATAAGGATGAAATTCTATATCAGATGATGGACAAAGGATTTGAGATCCTGGCCCATCAGATGCAGGATGTATATCTGGAAACTTCTGCCCTCCGCCGGCTTTTTCTGATAGGTCAATCCTACATAAGATTTGGTATTGAAAACCAGGATTGGTACACCTTAATGTTCAACTCTGCAAGTCCGATGAATCATATAGAAAGGTGTAAATCTGAGTGGGGGCATGGCATTGCCATTTTTGAATACTTGGTTTCAACGTGTAGAGAAGCCCTGGCAGAGGCAAAAAGAACCGGTATTGACGAAAGGATTTTAGCACTTCAGATGTGGAGTACTGTTCACGGTTTGGTTTCTTTGTCCAATACCCAAAGGCTAACCATTGTGGATGGCAATTGCACGACGGGCATGGATTGTCCACTGATTGATCTAACCCTGGAAAATATGATGTTTACCTTGTTTAACCACAAAATCTGAAAGCATGAGATTATTTAAAGTGCAGATTATTTTTTGCATCATCCTTTCAATTTTGATGCCTGGCATTCTGGCAGCTCAGGTTTTTCAAAATTATATTGAAAAAGCATGGCAAAAAAATGAAGCCTTGCAAGCGAAGACCTTTGATTTGAAAGCTGCAGAATCATCGTATCTGGAAGCCAAGGCTATGTATGGCCCCAGTGTATCATTTACTACAAATTATACCTTGGCGGCAGGAGGAAGAAACATTGCTTTCCCGGTTGGAGACTTGCTAAATCCAGTTTATAATACGCTTAACAACCTCACCAATAGCCAACAATTTGGCTTGCTGGAAAACCAGGAAATTAACTTTTTTCCCAATAACTTTTATGATGCTAAAATCAATGTAACCCAAGCCATCTATTATCCTG
This sequence comes from Saprospiraceae bacterium, assembly GCA_016717655.1. Classification (GTDB taxonomy): domain Bacteria; phylum Bacteroidota; class Bacteroidia; order Chitinophagales; family Saprospiraceae; genus JADKBO01. The sequence continues at coordinate 108,445 of JADKFC010000006.1, read as the reverse complement.
ACCTGGCCTTGAATAAAAAATTAAAAAGGTATGAAACCGATCTTAAGTTACTTGAAATAAAGGCATTTAAACGGCAGCTTTCAAAAGAAGTAATGATCTCAGGCTTTCAGCTGGCAAGTGCCAATGCAGTAGAGAAAATATATGCAGAAGCAGCCAAGCTGTTGTCAGAAGCACAGAGAGCAACCCAAAGCATGGTAAACAATGACATAGCCCCTATTGCATCCTTGCGAAGAATAGAGGCCCAGATGGCAGATGTGGAGGCACAACAAATTCAAGCCAACACGATGGTAAAAAATGCCCTGGCATATTTTGTATTTCTTACAGGGGAACCACTCGATAGCAATGAACTGGCCACCCCTACCCTTGCTTCCCAGTCAGACACAGACCGGTGTGGGTACACGTGAAGAACTGATGCAGTTGGCAAAAGGCACTGAAATGACCCAATTGGCAATTGATAAGGAAAATAATTACTATGTACCTAAAGTGGGGGCACAATTAAGTTTGGGCTCACAGGACTTTAATTTTGGCTGGCAACCCTACGCCTTATTCGCCTTGAACGTAGATATCAATCTCTTTGATAATAAGAGGCACAAATACAGAACAGATGCCACCAAAGCAAAAATGCAGGAACAGCAATTGAAATACAGTCATGCCCAATCCTTATTGGATTTGGAAGTTATGACCTCAGAAAATAAATACAATGCTGCCCTCAATCAAGTCAACACCTATGCACCCAGGGTCAGATTTGCCGAACAGTTTTACAAAGACGTATATACAAGATACAAAGAAGGAGTTGCCGGTTATCTTGAACTGGTAGATGCTCAGGCACAACTCACACAAAGTAAACTGCAATTTCAGTTGGCAAAATACAATAGTTGGATGCAATGGAGTGAATGGGTTTATGCCAGCGCTATGCTCAACATTCCACAATAACCTTGAAATTTAGAAAGATGAATAAATACACGATTGTTATCCTGTCAGCCATCACTTTTTGGCAATGTAAGTCTGAAGAAGGAACTACAAAAACAAGGCCAGCCAATTCCGACACCACAGTTGTTGAAGTAACCTTGCCGCTCGTTGCTGAAAATAATGGAAAAATAAGTGCAATTGCAGCTGTGATTAATGGCGCAGAAGCGAAGCCTTCATTTAAAACGGGAGGTGTGATAGCCAAAACCATGGTTTCAGAGGGACAAAATGTTAAAAAAGGACAGTTGTTGGCTCGACTCAACTTAGCTGAAATTGATGCCCAGTTATCCCAGGCCAATGCGGCAGCCAATAAAGCAGAAAGAGATTTGACCAGGGCCAGGAGGTTGTTGGCAGACAGCGTTGCTACTCTTGAACAGGTGCAAAATGCATCAACTGCTTTAGAGGTGGCAAAAAAAACCGTGGACATCCTGAATTTTAATAAACAATATAGCGAAGTGAGGTCCCCCATTAATGGCAGAGTAGTAAAACAAATTTTACACGAAGGTGAGATGGCTGGTCCCGGCATGCCTGTTTATGTAATTATTGGTACCAATAACAACGACTGGAAGGCCAAAGCCGGCTTTATAGACAAGGATTGGATACAAATTAAAAACGGTCAAAGTGCCAGTCTTATCCTGGATGCCCAACCTGACAAATCTTATGATATGTACGTATATGAAAAATCGATCATTGCCGGTAATGCCAACGGTTTGGTGGATATTGAATTCAAATTCAAAAATCAACCCAGCGATTTGGCGGCAGGCTTACTGGGTAAAATTCATTTGCAATTAACCAATGCCAGCAAAGAGCTCAGCCTTCCCATCGAAAGTCTGACCCGATCCAATGGAAATAATTCCTTTGTCTTTATACATCAAAATGGCAAGGTTAAAGAACAAGCCATAACGACAGGTCAATTACTTGGCAGTCGGGTTCAAGTGATTTCGGGACTGAAAGCTGATGATGAAGTAGTGACCACAGGTGCCATGTATCTTGAGGATGGAGATGCAATAAAAATTAACCGATAATACAAGGGCGATGAAGTTTATACAGTTTTTTGTTAAAAATTACCAGTTCACCCTTGTCATCTTTGTAGCCCTTTTGTTGTTGGGTTACAACTCTCTCCGCAACATGCCCCGAGCAGAAGACCCTCCGTTTGGAGCGCCTATCTTCTCGATTGTAGCTGTTTATCCGGGAACGACACCTTCGGATATGGAACAATTGGTAGCAGAGCCCATCGAAGAAGAATTGTACCAACTGGGTGATATCAAAAAAATAACCAGCACCATCAATGACGGCTTGTTGGTGATGCTGGTAGAGTTTACCTATGATGTTGATGTAGAAACCAAAAACAATGATGTCATCAGGGAGATCAATAAAATCAGACCAGAATTACCAGAAGGCATCATCACCCTGGATGTCAACAGGGCCTCAAGCAGTGATGTTGCCATCTTACAAACAGCACTGGTTTCCCCCACTGCTGATTTTAATGTACTCGAAAATGAGGCTGAGCGACTCGAAAAAGAGATAGAACGCCTTAAAGATGTAAAATGGGTTGAAATTCAAGGCATTCCTGAAAGAAGTATTCGGGTAGACCTGGATTTACAAAAACTGGGAAAACTGAATATAGCGCTCAATCAGGTCATTGGCTTATTGCAAGCCAATAATGTCAATATTCCCGGGGGTGACGTTGACCTGGGAAAAAGGAAATTTAATATAAAGACCAACTCTGAGTTCAAGCAATTGGAAGATGTAGCCAACATGGTGGTGAAAACCAGCGCAGAAGGTGCTATAACCAAAATCACAGATGTAGCCGATATCTATTGGGACTATGCCAGTTCAGACCACATTGTGAGACAAAATGGTCAAAGGGCTGTATGGGTGATTACAGCCATGAAAGACAGGAGAAATATTATTGACCTTCGAGCTTCATTGGCTGAAGTGCTCACTAGTTTTGAAAAAAGTTTGCCTTCCAGCATTAAGATTGAACAGGCTTTTGATCAGGAAGTAGGTGTCAAGAATCGGTTGTCCGGATTGGGAAAAGATTTTGCAATTGCCATTTTTCTTGTTTTGCTTACCCTGCTGCCTTTGGGTACCCGGGCTTCTTTGATCGTCATGATCTCTATACCATTGTCTTTGAGCATAGGACTTTTTATGTTGGATTTGATGGGTTATACCCTCAACCAATTGAGCATTGTAGGTATGGTCATCGCTCTCGGCTTGTTGGTTGATGATTCGATAGTTGTTGTAGAAAATATTGAAAGATACATGAGGGGAGGCATCAGTGCCAAGGCGGCGGCTGTTTCAGCAACCTCACACATTGTTGTGGCCATATTAGGATGTACTGCAACTCTTTTATTGTCATTCCTACCCTTAGCCAACCTACCCGAAGGTTCAGGAGACTTCATCCGTTCACTTCCAATGGCTGTGATGCTTACTGTACTTGCATCTCTTTTTGTTTCCCTCACCATCATTCCTTTTCTCTGCAGCATATTATTAAAGGCACATGAAAAGATTCTCACTCAGAAGGTAACTTTTTTTCAGGGCATTTCGCAAATACATCAACACACCCTATCAAAAGTTGTTGGTCTGGTGCATTGCCCATCCCATAAAGACGTTGACCGGAGCTGCTCTCGTTTTTGGCTTATCTTTGATGGTAGTTCCAGTCATTGGCTTTAGTCTATTCCCCACCTCAGAAAAACCAATTTTATTGGTTGAAGTGACCACTGAACCTGGGTCAGCGCTTTCCCACACCGATAAGATTACCAGAGGACTGGAAAAACAAATACTGAAAAAAGAGGACGTTGCCCGAGTAAGCAGCAACATTGGTAAGGGCAATCCAAGAATATATTACAATGAATTTCAAAAACAAAATGCAGATAACATTGCACAGCTTGTAGTGTACTTGGGCGACAGAGCTTCTGTACCTGAGATAGAAAAGCTGGAGTCTGAATTGCGTCAAGAATTTTCTTCCATTGCAGGAGCAACGGTTCAGGTGCGTCGTTTTCAACAAGGTACGCCTATCAGTGCTCCGATTGAAATCCGCATTGTAGGTCCGAATCTCGACACACTGGAAAATTTGGCCAACAAAGTAGAAACCATTTTTAAGGAAACGGAGGGAACTCTGTATGTAAAAAATGATTTGCAATATGAAAAAGCGGATATAGCCATTGATGTTGACAAAGACAAGGCCGGACTTTATGGAATCAATGGTGCCGAATTGGCCAGGACGGTCAGAATGGCTATTGCAGGTCTGGAGATTGGCAAACTCAGATCGGGTGAAGGAGATGAAAACCCCATCGTTCTTTCCATCAAGGAGAATTCACTTAATCCGATAGAAAACTTTGATCGCATCCAGGTAAGTTCGATGGGTGGTGCACTGGTGCCTTTAAAAAATATTGCAGAAATTGGGCTTCAACCTTCAGCACCCGTGATCAGGCACTTCAACAAAGAAAGATACGCTTTGGTAAGCAGCTTTGTAGGTGATGGCCATAACACCGATAAACTCACCACCACCCTACTCAATAGATTGGAGAAGGAGTTGAAACTTCCAAAATCCTATCGGCTCATGGCTGCCGGAGAAGTAGAATCAAGACAAGAGTCTTTTGGTGGCATTGGTACCATCATCATACTTACGGTATTTGGACTTTTGGCAATTCTGATCCTGGAATTCAGAACATTTAAATCAACCTTAATTGTACTCAGTGTCATACCTATGGGCATCATCGGTGCTTTACTGGCACTGTACCTCACTGGAGAGACTCTCTCTTTTGTTGCTACAGTGGGCATCATAGCCCTGGCCGGAATCGAAATCAAAAATTCCATTTTGATGGTAGATTACACCAACGGCTTACGAGAAAATGGGAAGGACTTGTATGAGGCCGTTTTGGACGGTGCAGAAACCAGGTTTTTGCCCATTCTTTTGACTTCACTAACTGCTATTGGAGGTATGACACCCCTTGTTCTTGAACATTCTCCGCTTATCAGTCCCCTAGCCATTGTGCTGATTGGAGGCTTGATTTCGAGCACTCTGCTAAGTAGATTGGTAACCCCCGTACTATATTATCTAATTCCACCAAGTGTGAGTATAAAAAATAAAGAAGAAGCTGACATTGCCTAGGCTTCACAGAAGCAAGTTGGGTATTTTGTAATAACTTTGTACAAAATGCTTTCATGAAACTTTTACAACAATGGATTCTATTGTGTCTTGTCTTCACAATAGCTTGTACTTCGGCCAAAGAGCATACCAGAAAGGAGATTATGCTGCTGCCGTTAAAAAAAGTATGAAAGAGCTGAAAGCAGAAAAAAATGTGTCGCAAAATACACAGCTGTTAAACAACGCTTTCCAGCGCAGGTACCAGGAATTGCATTTTCAGTATACAGACAGGAAGTTAACAGAGCTTCCAAAGTTAAAAAAATTATATTGGGAAATAGATGAATTCCTTGAATTGGCCACAGAAGCCAGGCCTTATCTCAATGAAACAGGAATAGGGCAAAAACAACAATTGTCGCTGGATGAAGACCAGTTGGAAGCAGACATCTGTGTTGAAATTTTTGAAAAGGCGATGGAGCATTATGATACCGCAAGGCTAAGAAAAGACAAAAAAGAGGCAAGGCTGGCACATGAGGGATTTATAGATCTAGCTTCATTTGATAGCCAAAAGAGATACAAAGAAAGCCAGGCATTAATCGAAAGATCGCTGGAGATGGCAATTTATAACTATCAGTTTGTCATTGACCATGGTTTCAATATTGGCTATTCCTGGAAAATTAAAAACCAATTCAGTCGCATTGTAAACAATGGTAGTACCTATAAACAGTTTTTTGTGGATGCTGATTGTAAGCCTTGTGATTGCATCATTGAGCTAAATTTCAGAGAGTTGCATGAAAGTCAATTTTCATCTAGAGAGTCCAAATCATTTGAGAAAAAGATTGAAGATGGTTTTACCACGACCAAAGACGAAAAAGGCAATACCATCAGGGTTCCCATTTACAAAACCCTCAGAGGGCAGGTCATTGCAGATAAAACAAGATATGACTTCCACTGGGAAATAAGGGCAGATGTCAACAAGGAAACTTCAGGATGTGACGCCACCTATAATACCTTTGATGCTTCCCGATCTGTAGAAATGTATGAATATTCATTTAGTGGTGATAGAGAAGCCATCCCCTCTGAATACAAAAACTACACCAGGCCCATTCTAGACAAAGATGATATCATTGATGACATTTTGGAAGATCTTTTCAATAAAGTGGTCAATTATTATGACTGATATTTTGCGATGATTTGAGGGTGAGTTTTCTCAAGAGTGTTACACAAATGACAAGCGCTGCAGTTGAGGCAAAGCGCTCAATACCGCAGAATTGAGCAAGGGATAAATTGGTGCAATAAAAAGTCCCACCAGCGGAAAGGCAAAGGCTAAAAGCGGAAGATCACCAAAGCTTTGAATTTCACTTCCTCCTGCATTGATTGTTTTAGGCAAGATAAAAACCACGATGGCCATGGCTCCTGCAAGGCAGATCAGCAGCACTTTGTGCCAACCCAGCTTACCTGAAAAATAACCTGCTGCCAGTCTGCCGATGCCCAACGAAAAAGATAAAATACTGGCCATCATAATGCTGATGTTTTCCGGTAAGTGAAGAACTTCTTTATTAAAAGTGGGCAACCAGGTCATAATGCCCTGCTCTATCATAACAAATAAAAAAGCAGAAATCACAAATACCAAAACAAGCTGTTTGATCAACAACCTGGCCATACGTTTTACATCCTGGATGAGGTCAGAACCCGGTTCTGTAACTTGCTCTTTTCCCGGTGTAAACCATAAAAACAGAAATGAAAGACTGGTCAAGCCTGCCAATACCCAGTAAACTCTTAGCCAGGCGCTGCTATCGCCTTCTACATTAAAAGCAGGAAAAAGAAAAGAGGCAAGGGCAATACCAAACATAAAAACACCCTCAATACTGCTCATCAGTGCGCTGTGTTCCTTTTCATTGGAAGTAACCATCCCTATCATTGAATACACACTTACCTTGATCAAAGCAAAAGAGACCCCTACCATTAAGAACAACAGCCTTGCTGAGGTAAAAGAATTACCCAAGGCCATAGCAATGCTACCTAAGGTCACCAATGCGAGGCCAGCCAACATCGCTCGCTTATATCCGATACGGGGTAAGAATGAAGCAACGCCCAAAGAAACAAGGGCAATAGACATATCCTTAAACAACTCAAGGGTGCTGGCCTGTACTTCATCCACGCCATAAACTGCAATCGATTTCAATATCACAATGCCAACGCTGTTGAGCAGGATGGCAAAGACAAAATAATTGAGGTACAGCGAAAGTTTTAGCCTAAAAGTTGCATCCATTTGATTTGAATTTAGGGCCAAGATAAGCCAAAACAAATATTTATTTATATTTGGTTCAAGTATCATTAAGCATGTCAGAAAAAAACCAAGTTACCCTACCCTTTTATGAAGCCCTTGCTGATTTATTTCAGACCGCTCATGAAATGGAAATTTTTGAAGACGGCAAGGCATGGGTGGATGCGGTGCCCAAATGCTCCATCAAAGAAATCAGATCAAATTGGCAGACAGCCAACAAAGACAAAAAAAGTGTTGAAGAATTCATCTCTGTTTATTTTGACGTACCTGTTGTAGATAATAAGCCACTGCAACTCAATCAAAGACCAACAGTTGAAAGCCACATTAAAAACCTGTGGCCTTCTTTGTTCAGGAAAGGATCCCTTACATATGTAGAAGGCAGTTCGCTGATTCCTATTCCTTATGATTATGTTGTACCCGGAGGCAGATTCAACGAAATGTATTATTGGGATAGCTATTTTACGATGCTGGGTCTTGCCATCCATGGACATAAACAAATGATCCGGGATATGACCAAAAATTTTGCCTATTTTATCGATCGCTTTGGTTTTGCTCCCAATGGAAATAGAAGCTATTTCTTGAGTCGATCTCAGCCGCCTTTTTTTGGTTTGATGGTTGAATTATTGGCCGGTGTAGAAGATGAATCCGTTTATGCTGAATTCCTTCCCCAGTTAGTGAAGGAGCATACGTTCTGGATGACACCACCCAGAGTGATTACTTTTGATAACGGGCTGACATTAAACCGATATGCTGATAATAAATCAGAGCCAAGAGAAGAAATGTACAGAGATGATCAAAAGGAAGGGTCTCACTTTTCTGACCCGGCTTCTTTTTACAACCACCTCAGATCTGCGTGTGAATCAGGATGGGATTTTAGTTCCAGATGGATGCGGGACAAGGGCGATTTGACCACCATCCATACCCACGACATAGCACCAGTTGACTTAAATGCCTTGCTTTATGCCCTTGAAGTAATCATTGGACGGAGTTATCAACTTATCGGTGAAAACATGCTTGCTGAAAAATTTACATTGCTGGCGGATTCCAGAAAAATAGCCATGACACAATATTGTTGGCATGGCTTCTGGACAGATTATCATTATGATGTCAGGCGGCCTTATCAATTAATAACCGCGGCTAGTATCACCCCCCTATTTGTTGGTTTAAGCACGGCTGATCAGGCTGAATTAACTCATCACCGTGTGGTTGAGGAGTTATTAAAACCCGGTGGGCTTTGCACTACAACCGTGGAAAGTGGACAGCAATGGGATCAACCCAATGGATGGGCTCCTCTTCAATGGATGGCAGTTGCTGGCCTGAGTAGGTATGGATTTACTGAGACGGCAAGCACCATTGCGCAAAGATGGCTAAAGCTTAATGATAAAGTTTTTGCAGATACCGGAAAGATGCTGGAAAAATACAATGTTGAAAATACCGATCTCCCCGGAGGCGGTGGAGAGTATCCGGTACAAGATGGTTTTGGATGGACCAACGGCGTTTATCTGGCCTTACAATCTTGGCTTAACGGGACTTCTAAAACATAAATAACTGTATACTAATACTATACATATAGCGATACTACATATTGATTTATTTAGTACCTTTACCTTAAATCGCTTGATATGCAAATAAAATTTTGTGGTGCGGCTCGGCACGTAACGGGCAGTTGCCATTTATTAATCTTGGACGACGGAACCAAAATTTTATTGGATTGTGGCCTTTTTCAGGGAGAGGATGCCGAAGATTATGAGCGCAACTTAAATTGGCATTTTGATCCAAGAGAAATTGATGTTTTGATTCTTTCCCACGCCCACATAGATCATACTGGCAGGGTTCCAAAATTGGTTAAAGACGGCTTTAATGGTAAAATATACTCAACCCATGCCACCCGTAGTTTGTGTGCCATTATGTTGTTGGACAGTGCCATGATTCAGGAAAAAGATGCAGAGTATTACAATGCTAGGCAGATTAAAAAGCACAAAAACAGCAAAACCAAAATTAAGCTGAGAACCCCCATGTATACCCAACGTGACATCACTCCTGTCATGAATAAATTTACCACCTATAGTTACGATGCGTGGGGGCACATTCATAAGGATGTAAAAATAAAATTTGTCGATGCCGGACACATCCTGGGCAGTGCGGGTGTAGTACTGTCTATCATGGAGGGGGGTGAAGAAAAGCTGGTAGGATTTACAGCCGACATTGGCAGGCCTGACAGACCCATCCTTAGAGATCCCAAACCCTTACCTGTGGTTGATTATTTATTGTGTGAATCTACATATGGGGATAGAGACCATGAAACCAACCCAGAACAGTCAGAGAGATTTCTTGAAATCATCAAAGACACTTGTATTTTAAGAAAGGGCAAACTGATCATTCCCGCCTTCAGCGTGGGCCGTACCCAGGAGATTGTGTACATGCTAGATAAGATGGCCACTGAACAGATGCTCCCCAAAATCAAAGTATATGTTGACAGCCCTCTTGCGGTCAATGCCACCGAAGTATTTGGAGCCCATCCTGAATGTTTTGACAACGACCTCAATCAATACATGCTGATCGATGAAAACCCGTTTGGATTTAAGGGTTTGAGTTATATCAGAGAGGTGGAGCAATCCAAAAGACTCAACACCCTCGAGGAGCCCTGTATCATCATATCTTCGTCTGGCATGGGCAATGCAGGCCGGGTAAAACACCATATAGCCAACAATGTGGAAGATGAGCGTAACACCATCCTTTTGGTAGGATATTGCTCACCTAATACCCCGGGAGGCATTCTTAAATCTGGAGCCCCCACCATAAAGTTGTTTGGAGAAGAAAAGATAATCAGGGCTGAAATTGCCAGTATGGATTCATTCTCTGCCCATGGTGACCGCAAAGAGATGTTTAACCACATAAAAAATCAAATCGATGGGGTTAAAAAACTCTTCCTCGTTCACGGAGAATACGAAACACAACAGCACTTTAAACGTTACTTAGAAGACAGAGGCTTTAAAAACATAGAAATACCGGCGGAAAATCAAACTGTTGACTTAAACTAAATTCAGAGGATGTATCAAAATTTGAGAATGTTGATTTGGGGACTGATGACACTTTCCCTTTTTTCCTGCAATTCACTATATGACGGAGATTTTGAACTCGAAGACACCGATCGGACCTTTGCAGTGCCCATTGCTTTTGGATCTTTGAATATTCAGGATGTCATTGACCGCGCAGAAGGAGATGCATCGATCCGCATTGATGGCCTGGGCAGGATAACAGCGCTGTACAGCGGGGAAATTCTGAGAGACAACGCCAGCAAAATTTTCCCCCCTGTTCCAGGTATTTTTGAGTTTGCAATTTTTGATACCATCGCCGAGCTCCCATTGCCGGTAAATGGAAGTTACAGGATTGACAAGGGTATTTTCGACAATACCAACATCTATTTCAAATTCAACCACAATGAAAAGGAGATCATCAAAGTTAAAATGTTCATTGAGTCGGTGAACAATGACGGCGTAGTGTGGGAAAAAGACTACACCCTTGATTTTGTGAATGATGCAGATGGTGTTATTGAAACAAGTACTTCATCCCTATTAAATTGGGTAGCTTTTCCAGTTGGCAACAAAATTAAATTCAGGTATCTCGCTTACAAACCCAATGGAGACCGAATCAAAATGTCTTACGCTGCCATGCGTTTTGATGTGCTCAAGTTTACTTACCTCGATGGTTATTTCGGCAACCATACTTTTGACATTAAAGGAGACATCATCAAAATCAATTTGTTTGATTTGTGGAAGTCTGGAGGCCTTGAAATAGAACAGCCTCAAATCACCCTTGATGTAGACAATGCATTTGGATTTCCGGTACGATCTAAGGTCAACCAGCTCACAGTAAAAACAGTAGGAGAAAAATTATTTAATGTAGAAAGTGAATACATCAACAAGGGCATAGACTTTGACTACCCCTCTATCAATCAAGTAGGACAAACAAAAAACACCGTCTTTCATTTTAATGCCCAAAATTCCAATATTGGTGAGCTTTTTAAAGACAAGGTCATTCAGGTAATCTATGATTTTGATGCCCTGGCAAACCCTGACGGGGATACCGGCATAAAAAATTTCTATACCTCCGATGGTTTCTTTTCGGTAAAAGTGAATGTAGAATTACCGATGAAAATTAAAGCCAATTTGTTTACAATTGCGGATACCATTGATCTTGATCTTAGTGATTATGATGCCGCCCAAGCTGTAGAATTAAAAATCAAAACCGCCAATAGTTTTCCGATGGACATGGTGGTTGGCCTGATCTTCCTGGACAACAGCAACAATGTTTTATACACCCTAACTGAGAGCGAAAAAATAAAGGTTGGATCTGCCCCCTTGAATGGTGGCGAAAAAACCACCACCAAAACCACCCAGGAGCATGTACTCAATTTGGATGTAGACAAATTCAGCAGCATCAAACAAGCCAAAAAAATACTGGTTACAGGTAGTTTTGACACGAATATACAAAGTGCAACTCCTATATGGTTGTACAATGATTACGGCATGGATTTAACCATTGGAGCCATTGTAAAAATTCAATAATATGACTTTTAGATACAGCTATATAAACTTTCTTTTTATACTCGGAATTTCTCTTCAGAACCTTACAGCACAGGACAACTGGATGGTACAGTGGCAAGGTATACAACAGACCTATATCAACCCTGCTTATACCAGTGAGAAGAGCTGGGAAATCTCTGCCGCCTCTACTGCCTTGGATTTTCAGTTGGGCAACCTTAATGCAGGTGATTTTATTGAAAAAAATGCTGCAGGAGTAAATGTCATTTCTCTCGATCGTCTGGCATCTGCCATTGATGGGAAAAGTGACTTGATGGCAACTGGTCAGTTCAACACTTTTGATCTTGTGCACCGAATTGGATCTATCACATTTTCAGCCGGTCATGGCATCAATTATGAATTTACTACTTCGTTGAATCCAACCCTGATTGATATTTTGGCCAATGGAAATGTATCCTATATAGGCAAAACAGTAGAGTTGGGCATGCCTGTAAGTGCAAGCGTATATCAAAAGTACTACCTGGGAGCAGCCATTAAAACAGGGCCAGTCAACATTGGTGTGAGGGCAGCCTATCTCAATGGATGGCACCATATGCATACTGAAAGGTTAAGTTCTCAATTGACCACCGGAGCAGATTATTATGAACTTACCATTGCCAATGACATTGAGATTTACAATGCAGGCATTTTCGAATACAGGGGCATTGATGACATCGAAACCATTAAAGGAATCAATGATTACCGGTCATTGTTTACCGCCAATCATGGGATGGCATTTGATTTGGGATTGGAATTAAAACTCAGCGAGAACAGTGGTATATTTGTAAGTGCTCAAAATTTGGGTACTATAAAGTGGGCCGACAGGGCACAAAAATTGACCAATAACACCACCACCACCCTCAAAGGAATCGACATTGAAAGGGTCATAGACGGAGAAGAAGACGCCAGCATTGAAGACACATTGTTGAGTGTGTTTTCACTCAACCAGGAAAACCTGGAATTTTCACAAAAAGTAGCAGCCCGGTATAATGCCGGGGGATATTTCTCCCTTGCCGGAACTACCTACAGTGCCCTTTTTAACTTCAAAGATTTGTCGAACATCCAGAAAGCCTCTGTCTACCTACAGGCAAGCAGGCCAGTCTTATCATGGCTTGATTTGGGAGTCAACTACCAATGGAGGAGTGATGCGGCATTCAATCTCGGAGTGATGGCTAAAACGGAATTTGGCCCCGTTGTTTTATTTGGAGTATGCAACAACGCCTGGTCTTTGTTGAACCCATCCAGATTGGATGGACTTTCAGGGCGAGTAGGTGCTTATGTCGGGTTTTAAATAAACGATCTCCTAAAGCCAAAAATGAGTTCATCTTCTACCCTGTCCCATTTAAAGATGTTTTCTTTTATGTGGGCTTCCAGGACAAAACCGGCTTTGATTAAGACCTTTTGGGAAGCAAGGTTACTGCCAAATGGCCTGGCATAGATCCTATCAATGTCAAAGTTATCAAAACCATAACGAATGATCTCAGGAATTAAAACAGATATAATTCCCTTTCCCCACGAGGGTTCTGCCAACCAATAACCCAACTCTGCATTTTTGCACATGATGTCGGACTGGGGGTGAATGCACATACCTCCACTTGCCTGGCCATTGATGTCAATGGTAAAAATGCGGCTTGGATCGAAGGATCTGGCCATAGAAATAAATCGTTGCGCATCTTCCAGCCCATAGGGATGCGGAAACGCATTGGTCAAATTGCACGCTATCAAAGGGTTGTTGGCATTTTGAGCTAAGTGCTCCGCATCTTCAACCTCCAGATTCCTTAGGAAAAAAGTAGTTGAGTTGTCAAGATGGTGTTTTAAAAACAAGCCGAAATTTATTTGAAAGCATTTAAGCCTGTAACATCCATTCCTGTTATCAGGAGATGTATATCGTGGGTGCCTTCATACGTGAGCACCGTTTCAAGGTTCATCATATGCCTCATTACAGGATATTCATTGGTAATGCCCATACCTCCGTGAATCTGTCTTGCTTCTCTGGCGATCGTCAAAGCCATATTGACATTGTTTCTTTTGGCCAGGGAGATTTGCGCCGGTGTGGCCTTTCCTGCATTGGCCAGCACTCCTAATCTCCAAGACAACAACTGGGCTTTTGTAATCTCAGTTATCATTTCAGCCAATTTTTTCTGGGTCAACTGAAAACCACCAATGGGGCGATCAAATTGCACCCTTTCCAGAGAATAGCGTAAAGCACTGTCATAACAATCCAATGCTGCTCCCATGGCTCCCCAGGCAATGCCATACCTGGCCTTGCTCAGACACGAGAGTGGGCCTTTTAATCCTTTCACTTCCGGAAACACCTGTGACTTTGGAACCCTGACATCTTCAAAGACCAATTCTCCTGTAATAGAGGCCCTTAAAGACCATTTGCCGTGGATTTCAGGTGCAGAAAAACCTTTGCTGTCTTTTTCAACAACCATGCCTCGTATGTCACCATTTTGGTCTTTGGCCCATACGACTGCCAAATCAGCCAAAGGGCTATTGGTTATCCACATCTTTGAACCATTTAGGATGTAGCTGTCGCCATCGTCAACAATATTGGTAGCCATACCTGATGGGTTGGAACCAAAATCGGGTTCTGTTAAACCAAAACATCCTATAAAATCGCCATTTCCCAATTTAGGAAGGTACTTTCTCTTTTGCTCCTCTGTGCCAAATTTGTATATCGGATACATAACCAGTGATCCCTGAACTGAAGCCATTGACCTGATGCCTGAATCTCCACGTTCAAGCTCTTGCATGATAACGCCATAGGCAATCTCATCCATACCACCACCTCCATACTCAGTAGGAAGGCTGGGACCAAAAGCGCCAATTTCAGCAAGGCCTTTGAACAAATGGGTAGGACACGCTGCCCTATTGGCATAATCTTCTATGATGGGACTCACCTCCGATTTTACCCACTGCTGAACAGCATCTCTTGCCATCAAATGCTCTTCACTGAGCAAGTCATCTATTTTGTAGTAGTCGTGGTGGCTGTATTGATCGGTCTTCACTGATTTGTGACCTCCATTTGCGTGGCTCATTTTGCTTTCTTTGGTTAGGCTGCAAAGATAAGCTCTTTTGTACAAATCTGGCATTCAAAAAGAGGCCTTTCCTGTGCCTGATTGCAATTTTAGCTCCGCTTTTCCCAAAGCTCTACAAACGCCTGATAACGATCTTTTTCCACAAAACGGGCTCCAGCTTCCAGTGCTTCAAACATGGCCGTTGATTTAGATACCATCCTTTTGTCCAGTCGACGACCAAATTGGGTTGGATCTTTTTTATCCACTCTGAACATTTCTGTGGTTTCCTCTCCAAAAAAAAGAAGATAGGTGAAATTGAGGTCTTCATACTCCATAAATTGTTTGCCCGCCAGTACCTTTCTCCAAACCATGTTCGAAAAATCTGCCAGGACCCTTTGCATTTCTGCAGGATCTTCTTTTTTGATGACTTCCCAATGTTTAGCCCCTATGCCGGAGGCAGCTAAAAACAATATAAAATCTGCTTCCATTGTGGTGAGCTCCTCTTCTGTCAACATCCTGAAATCAATCACCTTCTCCATGGTGCAAAAGTAAAGTTTTGCACTATCTTTTGGATAAAATGGGGGCATTTTACATCTTGCACCTGTTTTTGATAAAAGTAAAAAGAACTCATGCAACTAGTTGTAGACATTGGTAATAGCAATATTGTAATTGCCCTTCGGGTGGGCGAAGTCTGGCAACACATTTTTAGGTATGAAACAAAAGAAGACCAACCGGGGCTCTATTACAAAAATGGACTGATGAGCCTCCCTTTTGAGTGGGGTGTTCATGCAGGTCACCTCAAAAGTGTTACGATTTCTCCCGTAGTTCCCCACTTGAACCAAAAAATAGTTGAAGCGGTACAGCATGCCACGGGAATTCTTCCGCTATTGCTAGGGCCAGGGCATTTAAAACAATTAGATCTCGGCATACCTCATGCCAATGAAATTGGGACCGATCTGGTAGCAAATGCTTATGCTGCATTAAAAATATGGAATCAGCCCTGTATTGTGGCCGATTTTGGGACAGCCCTTACTTTTACCGTTGTCCACCCTATAGAAGGCATCCAGGGTGTCACTATTGTGCCAGGCATTAAAACTGCCTTTGGGTCATTGTCTGACCACACCGCCCAACTTCCCCAAGTGAGTCTAATCCGACCTGCCTCTGCGATCGGGCAAAATACAGCCCATGCTATCCAGGCCGGCATTCTGATTGGGTATGAAGGCCTCGTTGGACATTTGCTGGCAAAAATCCAGGATGAACTTACTGAAAATTACCTTACCGTTGCAACAGGCGGACTGTCAGAAGCTCTGGAAAACATAACCAGACCCTTTGACTACATAGAAAAAAACCTAACCATAGAAGGAATTTTGCTGATGGGCACCTATTTGCAAAAGAACACAATCTGAGTTCAATGTGAACTAATTTGTATCTTTAGCCATTTACCTATATTACATTGGCAAAATATGGAAACCAAAAGACAACTTCAGTTAGGAGAACTCATCAAGAGAAACTTTAGCACTGTCCTTCAACAGGAAGGCAGGTATATTTATGGAGATGTCCTGGTCTCTGTAACCAAAGCCATCATTAGTCCAGACCTCTCGCAGGTAAAAATATACCTCAGCATTTATGGCAGTGAGGAAAAAGAAGAAATATTGCAAAATATTGAAAATCAAACTTTTCAATTAAAACAAGCCCTGGCGCATCGCATCAAAAGTCAAATCAGAAGGATTCCTGAAATCTACCTTTACATTGACGATACCCTGGATGAAATGTACAGGGTGGATGGTCTGCTGGACAGTATCAAATAAGCTTCCTTATTTATTTCAGCTTTTACCCTTAAGAAGCAAGATGTTACCTTTTTTCTGATTTTTAAACCGGTCTAAATATTGTTTGATGATTGGTTTTAATTTCATACCTTTGTGGTAAAGTGCATCAATTTGGACAGCTTTTTACAAACGATAACCTCAGAATGGGCCTTGCGCGCACTACTCACTTCAGTGATGGTAGGAATTACCTGTGGTATGTTGGGCAGTTTTATAGTATTAAGAAACATGTCATTAATTGGAGATGCCTTGTCACATTCTATCCTTCCGGGCATTTATGTAGCTTTTATGCTGGTAGGTTACAGCACCCTTGGCTTCTTTGCCGGATCGGTAGCTGCAGGGATAATAACGGCTATAGCCATTACCTGGATTCAACGCAATGTAAAAACAAAAAATGATGCTGCCATCGGCATTGTTTTTACCTCCATGTTTTCGTTGGGGGTAATGGGTATTTCCAATCTCAACAATAGCCAGGGCAACCACCTGGATTTAAAAGATTTTTTATTTGGCAATGTACTGGGTATTTCCAATGAAGACATTGTACTCAGCGGCATTATTATGGTGTACACAGTTGCTTCCATCCTTGTATTTTATCGTTATTTATTGATCACCACTTTCCAGGAAGTTTATGCAGAAACCATGGGCATTTCCACCCGTGCGGTTCATTATTTTTTGATGTTGATGCTTTCCTTTGCTGTGGTGGCAGCCTTGAGGTCAGTGGGTGTGATTCTAGTTGTGGCCATGCTGATTACACCGGCATCCACCGCACTTTTGCTTTCGTATAAGTTGAAAAAAATATTGTGGTTGTCAGCACTTTTTGGGGCCTTATCCTCTGTTTGTGGACTTTGGCTTGCCATCGTTTTTGACACCACACCTGGGCCTGCCATGGTAGTATGCGCTACCCTGTTTTTTTTAGTTTTTTCATTACTGGCACCTGAAAAAGGCTTGATTTCCAGGTGGTGGGTAGCTTACAAAGAAAAGCTAAGAATAGCAGGAGAAGACATCATCAAACTATCTGCTAGAAATAACCATCATTGTCCAGGCTTCACCCAATTGGCCGATCAAACTGGAGTTTCAATACTTACGTTAAAAAAAGCTATGAAAAAACTCATCTATGAGGGTTATTTTTTAGCCAATGGAGACCTCACCCCAAAAGGAAAAGAAAAATCATCGGAACTTATCAGGGCGCACCGTTTGTGGGAAATGTATCAGGTGCAGGGCATGGGGCTCAACAGCCACCAGATTCACGACGATGCAGAAAGAATTGAACACCACCTCACGACAGCTGACATGGATGAAATTGATGCCCAGTTGGGCTTTCCACAAACCGACCCGCACGGCTCCCCCATTCCTCCCAGGAGTGAAACCGATCCCATGAGTATTTTCAATCTTAAGCCAAGGTCGAGAGCCAAAATATCACTGCATCAAACCGACCCACTCGTAGAATCTGAGTTGTGGGAAATGGGCATCTTACCCAATGAAGAATTTGTTGTAGGGAGGATGGACAAAGAATTTATTTACCTCAAGTTGGGCAAAAAAGAGGTCAGCCTGCCTTTGGAGTTATCAAAAAAAATCAGGTACCAAAAAACCTAGTCATTGGCATATTTCAGGAGCTGGGCCAACAAACCTTCTTTTAAAGCATAAGGAGTAACCCTAAGTGTTACATCCTTGGTCATTTTCAGAATCTCTTCAATCAAAATCATTGCCACTACGATCAACTTTACTCTCTCTAAAGGCATGCCTGGCAATTGGCTTCTGTCCGCCAGGTTTTTACCAATGATCATCACAGCTATTTTATGTGCATCAGCCATTTCCACCGTATTGAGTTTATTTTTGAAGGAGGGTCTTCCCGTCATGCTTTCCAAGACTTCAAACGAACCCGAAGCACCAATAAAGCAAGATACATTGTTTTTCTCAAGCTCTTTTTTCAGGGGTGCCAGGGTCATTTGAATAAATTGCCTGAGTTCATCTTCATGATCTGCACTAATAGGCTCTTCTTTGTGAAAGGCAGCATGCATGACCCCAACTCCCAATAAAAAACTTTCTGCCCAAACCAGAGCTCCTTTCTCAGCAATAATAAATTCTGTGCTGCCTCCACCAATGTCAACTATGAGGGTGCGTTCATCCAGGTCGGACAATTGTTTTACGCCCTCAAAAATCAAACGAGCCTCCTCTTGACCATCAATGACATCAATCTTAACCCCAAGTATGGCAGTGGCCCTGGAGGTGAATTCATGGGCATTGGATGCATTTCTGAGGGCTGCAGTTCCTGTTACTTTTAATTTATCTACCCTATGATGGTTGATGGCTTTACGAAATGAAAGACAGGCATTTAAACCTCGTTCAATGGCCTCTTCACCAAGAAATTCTATTCCTCCATCACCCAGGCCTACAAAGACCCGTTCACGATAAATTTCCTCTTTGATTTTACTGCCTTCGCCTTCCACAATTAAGAGGTGAAAGGTATTGGACCCCAGGTCTATGGCAGCTACTTTCATTTTGGCATACCCGGCTTATTTACGCGCCTGGTTTTCGATGATCTGTGTATAAAAATTGATGCCCTGAGCGGTAATCTTGCTTGCATATATGGGCTTTTCTCCATCCAGGAAAACATAGTAGTAGCAGCCAGGAGAAAAATACACATCGGCAGTAGCGATAGTTTCTCCTTTGACGTTGTAAAACTTTCTGCCAATGGCCTTGCAATCAGGTGAAAGTTCAGGAACAGCTTCATTAGAAATAAATGAAATATTGGTATTGATGCCTTCTTTTTCTTCCTGGCTCAGACTAAAAGGAAGATCATGCCAGATGTAGTCAATATAATCTACCTCAGCCAACATTTTATTGATCATTTCAGTCGGCAGGGCTTGCAATGAAGGCTTAATATCATGTTTAGCCACAGCTGGAGCTTCTGGAGCTGCAGGTTTGCATGCATTAAAAATCATAGCACCCAAAATGATTGCGATATAAAAATTGATTTTACTCATATTGAAATTAAAAATGATATTCTCCTCTTAAGGTTACAAAGTAGCCAAGTAGGCCTCCCTGCTCAAAGTCTGCTCCTGACAGCATCTTAAACAAAGAACGGGTATACCTGAGGTTGACCCCCCACTTTGGTGTAAACATATAGGCTACACCCGTAATGAAACTGACGTCGTGTTTTTTCAACTCATTGACAAACGGGCCTAAAGAATTTTCATTGGATTCTGCGCTGAACAAATACCCATACGAGAAGCCTCCATCCACCCTTACCTTATCGTAATCGCCTTTTTCGACGTACCAATCCCGAAATGACAGAATCAAAGGCATTTCAATGTAGTTGAGGTCGATTTTAATATTATCGCGATTGTCCCTGCTCCCCCTGCTACTGTAGAGGAGTTCAGCAGAAATATCGAGAGATGCTGAAATAGGGTAATCAATTTTAAATCCGCCGGTCAATCCCGGCTTATTGAAGCCCGCCGCATTGTCGCCATCAATTTGAGAAGCGTTGACACCCAAAACCATGGAACCATAAAAGTTTTGGGATTGACCTTCACTGATTACCATTAAAAAAAGACCAACAGCAAAAAGTTTGAAATCTCTTAACATTTATACGATTATATCGCAAAGATGCGTTAATTTTTACAATATCGTTACAAATTAACCCTTCAAATACCTACCTTTGTCGGCTCAATTAACATTCATTTTAACATGTATAAATTATTGATTTTCATTGTAGGATTTACAATTGCCTCATCCTGCAAAAACGATACAACAGCTAAACAGGACGAAGTTGCCGGACAAGAACAGACTGCAACCATTCCTGAAAATGCCCAGCCAGGTGATGTTTTTGACAATGGTGATGGCACCACTTCTAAAGTGAATTCTGATGGCACGGTCTCCAGGGTAAATGCCGATGGCACTGTAACCTCTACTACCACCACAGAAGGTGGAGTTATAACTGCTACAACAGCCAAACAAGCACCGGGCACTCCTCCTGCCACCTCATCTACTCCCTACTCTGACAAGCCTACATTTGGGGCTTCGAGAAAAAGTGAAGATTATTCAACCATTATCCCTGACGACCCCAATTACAGCAAAGAGGCATCAAAGTTGCCCATACCTGACCCTTGTTCTATGATTCCTGTATCTTTTTTAAGCTCTACGTTCGGACTGAGGTCTTCACCAGAAATTAAAAATGGTTCGGTCAAACCAAGACCGGGTGAAAAATCTTGCTTCTTCAAGTTTGAAGATCCCAAAAAACCAAATGGAGGCATCATGTTACAAATTATGACCAATCCTTTTCCTTCAGAAATTCCTGACTATCCGGATATGGTGATCAAAGGAAAACTAACGGACGGAGAGCAGGTACCTTATGACAACAAAGTGATTCGTTTTTCACCCTGGAATGAATTGGGAGATGGCGGATGTTATTCTTATGAAGCAGGCAAATACCATTGGAAAATAAAAGATAAATATGTTTTTCTGCTTGCTTTCAATACCTACCATGACGAAGCTACCCAAAAACAATTAGCAGTTAAAATAGGTAGAGAAATTATGAAAAACTTTTCAGCCAATATAAAAT
Source organism: Saprospiraceae bacterium (assembly GCA_016717655.1). Classification (GTDB taxonomy): domain Bacteria; phylum Bacteroidota; class Bacteroidia; order Chitinophagales; family Saprospiraceae; genus JADKBO01. Next base: position 87,115 of record JADKFC010000006.1, on the reverse strand, counting down.
AAAAATAATGGAAGAATTATTTGGCAATTCTGAAGCCATGCAAAAACAGTTGACTGAGGCTCTTTCAAAGGTAAAGATTCAGGAAACACTGGATGGCATTGCAATAGAAGCAACCGGCAACCGTGAGATTACCAATATTTCGATACCAGCAGATTTGATGAATCCTTCAGAAAAGGAAAGACTGGAGGATAGTCTTACCGTTTTGATGAACAGGACGCTCGCTTCCATCACTGTCGCAGAACAACAAGCCAGTGCAAAAATGATGGAAGATTTATTACCAGGTTTGGGCAATTTATTTGGAAAATGATCAAACCACTTTCATTTTTCATTGCAATACTTTTCTTACTTCCCAATGGCAGCAAGGCCCAAATCCTGTCTGCCACAATGGACGATTGCGCTGTTAATACCGCATTGGGCATGGGCACGGTTTATGGTTCACCTGAGTGTGAGTGTGGGCTGTCAGGTCAAAGCATGTACCTCGATGGAAATGATGACGGACTAGACATGCCGGATACCTTGATGTCTTACCTCGACATGGATTTTACTGTTGATTTCTACTTTGATTCAGACAACACCGGCACCGGCCTTGTTGATATCTTTTCTATGGGCAACCAATGTGGGCTCGACTCGCTGATTACATTTAAGCACTTGCTCAGCACCAATGAATTGATACTTGAGTTATTCAATATCAATGGCGATTATTATTCAATTCGATATAAGCTGCCAACGCTTTGTTGGAATCGGGCAACACTGGTAAAATCGCGTTTAAATTACATTCTTTATATCAACAATGAAGCGGTGGGTACGGTAATAACTTCTCAGAACATACCCTTTGCCCGCAATGCAAAACTTTCATTTGCCAACAGCCCCTGTCTTGCCTTATCCGATGACAGGTTTAAAGGCAGAATCGATGAAATCAATGTTTATGACAGGGCCTTGTCAGAACGGGAAATTGTACAAAGCTATCTGTTCCCAGACAGGCTGATCTCCCAGGATACCACCATTTATCAGGGTGATTTTGCACCGCTCATCTATGGCAGCACCTGTGCCAACAATTTTTCATGGACGCCTGTTATTGGACTCGATAACCCAAATAACGCAAGCGTAGTAGCCAACCCTGAATTGACCACTACTTATACCGTAAGGTCCAACGACAATGGATGCGAATCCGTAAACACGGTTACCGTTTTTGTAGTCAATAAAGACTCGCTCGAGTGCTCGCAACTTTTACTACCCGGAGCCTTCACTCCCAATGGCGATGGACTGAATGATCAATATGAGATATCCAATGCCTTTATCATTGAAAACCTGAGCAGCTTTGAGATTTTGGATCGATGGGGAGAATTGCTCTTTACCACCACTCAAAAAGACGAAGGCTGGGATGGGATCTACAAAGGCAAAACTTGTGAACCTGCGACTTATGTGTACAGGGTAAGTTACCAATGCAGAGGGCAGGTCTTCAAAAAAATGGGCAGCTTTGTCTTGTTAAAATAGCTTTATATTTTTCTGCCATTGATGAGTTCCAACAATTCATCCCGGTAATTTTTACCAATAGGCAGGTGTTTTACTTGACCTTTTTCCGTGACCTCTACCACACTGCCATCCAAAGCCTGGATTTTATTCATATTAACAATAAAAGATCGATGGATCCTTCTGAATATATGAGGAGGTAATTTGTCTTCCAGCGACTTCATAGTTTGTAAAGTTATAACACGGCTGGTTTCATTTTTGATGATCACATAGTCTTTCAGGCCTTCTATGTATACGATATCATCAAAATTGATTTTGACCAATTTTTTATCTGCTTTTACAAAAAAGAAATTTTCCGAATTTTCTTCTGTTTCTTGTTTAGAAGCTAACTTTTCTGAGACTTTGTTGACTGCTTTCAAAAAACGATCCATAGAAATGGGTTTCACAAGGTAATCAACTGCATTGAGTTCAAAACCTTCCACTGCAAATTCAGGATAAGCAGTAGTGAAAATGACACAGGGTGGATTGGCAAGCGATTTTAAAAAATCGACACCGTTGAGTTGCGGCATTTGTATATCCAGAAACATCAGATCTACTTTTTGTTGCTGTAATACTTCATTGGCCTCGAACGCATTTTCACATTTGGCTACTAACTGGAGATTTGGCATTTTAGAAACGAAAGCCTCCAGGATATCAATGGCAAGTGGTTCGTCGTCAACAATGATGGTTTTGATCACGATAAGATTAGTTGTGTGGTGAAAGTTTTAAAAATAAAGTTACTTTATACGTTGTAGGTGTGTCCGTAATTTTTAGTTCGTAGGCATCGGCATATAAGAGGTCAAGCCTTCTTTTAACATTGACCAGCCCAATGCCCCCGCTCTTTTTCTGGTGGGCGCCCGGCATAACCGCGTGTTTACTGTTTTCTATTTCAACGGATACCTCTTGCCCGTTGATATTGATTTTAATATCTACAAAAGCTTCTGCTATTTGGTGGCTGACTCCGTGTTTAAAGCAATTTTCAATAAACGGTATAAACAATAGAGGCGCAATCAACTGATTCCGTATTTCGCCTGATTGCTGAAAATGAATGTTGATTTTTTTGCCATGTCTTAGCTTCTCGAGGTCAAGGTAGTTGATTACATAATTAACTTCTTTTTCCAGCGAAACATATTTTTCGTTGCATTCGTAGAGCATATACCTCATCATTTCCGATAGTTTCAGCACTATTTCAGGTGCCAGATCTGATTTTTTTAAGGTAAGGGCATAGAGGCTGTTAAGTGTATTGAACAGGAAGTGAGGATTGATTTGTGATTTCAGGAATTTTAATTCAGATTGCAAGGTCTGGTTGGCCAATTCCTGCTTTTCATTTTGCCCTTTCATCCAGTCTGAGAGTATGTAATAGATAGAAGAGGCAGCTGCAACAAAAAAAGTGGACAAAAGACGAAATATTGGTTTTGGATGAAAGAAAGCCCATGATGTCTGATGGCGTAATAAAAACCAGCGCCAGGGTCCTGATTGGCGTAATCAAAGCAGAAGCAAACATGAGCCACAAGAGGTGCATGCTCAGCTTTTTTTGCCTTACATAATGGGAAAAAGATAGAAATAATTGAAATAGACGATGAGTGCATAAAAAGAAATAACGACCAATTCCAGTCCAAAATCGATCATAAAAGACTGGTTGGTACGCGACAAAAGGGCAGCGATCAATGCCAGTGCCAACCAAAACATGATGTGGTAACTTACACTGGCGCTCTTCACTTTTTTAACTGCTGTTTTGCTTGCAACGGATACTGCCAAGTCCCTATTTTTATTCAAATGTAGGGTAAGTCGTTAATAAATAGAACATTCTTTCGATAAAAGCGGCTAATTTTGGCAAATAAAAGCCGTTTGAGTCGACGAAGCAAGACTGCAGCAACAAAGTGTGGCTTTTTGTGTTCGATTGTGGAGAATAGTTATCTTTGCGGCTAGTATAGCGATTGCATGAACATATACCGGGATTTAAAAAGTTTACCAGAATTTAAAAACGCTGTGGTTACCATCGGATCATTTGATGGTGTGCACCAGGCGCATAGAAGACTAGTTTACCGCATTCAGCAATTGGCAGATGAAATTGAAGGTGAGGCCGTTGTGGTAACCTTCCACCCCCACCCCAGGTCTGTTGTTTTTCCAAATGACAAGAGCTTACAACTGCTTTCCACTACCAATGAAAAAATAGAATTGTTTAGACAATGCGGTGTGAAAAACCTGATCATTGTGCCCTTTACAGTAGAATTCGCCCAGCTTTCTGCCAGGGAGTACGTAGAAAAATTTCTTATAGGCCAACTGAAGGCCTCGTTTCTGGTTGTTGGTTATGATCACAAATTTGGTCTAGCCAGGCAGGGAGATTCTCAGATGCTTAGAATGTATGAAAAAGAAGGCCATTTTAAGCTGGTAGAAATAGAAAAGCAGGAGTTGGATGAAATTGACATTTTCAACCAATATCAGGAAGGCCCTGGTTCAGGGTGATCTGCGCACCGCCAATGCCTTGTTGGGTTCGCCTTATTATTTAATGGGCAAAGTAGTTAAGGGGGATGGAATTGGCAAAACCATTGGCTACCCCACTGCCAATATTCAGATTGAATCCAAGGCTAAACTCATTCCGCAGGCCGGTATTTATGCCTGTTATGTCAACATCGGAAAGTCGAAGTTTGGCGGCATGCTTTACATCGGAAATCGCCCTACTGTAACCAGCAAAGGACACCAAACTATAGAAGTCAATATCTTTGATTTCAATGACAATATTTATGAAGAAGAAATAGGTATCAGCTTTGTGAGTTTTGTTAGAGTGGATGAAAAATATGAAAGCCTGGAAGCCCTTAAAAATCAACTGGATGAGGACCTGAAAGAAGTCAGACAGATACTGAAGGCTCACCGTTTGCAGGAAAAGTCAGAAGCCCTTTCCACCTTATCCATCCTCAATTACAATGGAGAAGAATACCTGGAAGCCTATCTGCCTTCAGTACTTAAAAGCAGTGCGTATCCCCTCGATTTGGTTGTGGTCGACAATGCCTCAACGGATGAATCTGAGGTCATTTCTAAAAGAGTGGTTTCCTGAAATTAAATTGGTAGAGCTCAGCAAAAACTATGGTTTTGCAGATGGCTATAACAAAGGTAATAGGGAGATAAAGACAAAATACACTGTTCTTCTCAATTCAGATGTCAAAGTCAGTGAAGGTTGGCTGGATGGCATCATAGAAATGATGGAAGCCGATGAGCGGGATTAGCCGGGGGTTCAGCCCAAAAATATGTTCTTTTCTGGGAACAAGGCTAATCCCATTTTGAATATGCGGGTGCGGCTGTGGATTTATGGATGCTTTGGGTTATCCATTTTGCAGAGGAAGGATTTTTGATCACGTTGAAGATGATCATGGCCAGTACGACGAACCGATGGAAGTATTTTGGACAAGCGGAGCAGCCATGGTGGTTAGGACCGATTTATTCCAAAAATTTGGCGGTTTTGACAAGCACTTTTTTGCCCATCAGGAAGAAATCGATTTTTGCTGGAGGTTAAAAAGAGCAGGATATAAATTTATGGTGTATCCCAAAAGTGTGGTTTATCACCTGGGTGGAGGAACCCTTGAATACGACAAGCCCCGTAAGACCTTTCTCAATTTCAGGAACAATCTGAATACCATTTTAAAAAATGAGCAGTCTCCAAAGGTTGCTCTGGTGTTTTTAGCCCGATTGGTGTTGGATGGTGTAGCAGGTATTAAATTTTTGCTGGATGGCAAATTTCAGCATACCCTTGCCATTTTGAGGGCCCATCTTTCGGTTTACCTTCATTTTATTGGAACCATGGGCAAGAGAGAGCGATATAGGTTGCTTAGAAAAAAATACAACTGTGGAGGTCCTAACCTAACAGGCCAAAAAAAATTCAGCATTTTGTGGAAGTTCCACTTTCAAAAGAAAAAGAAATTTTCACAACTTTAAAATATTGGCAGCACTCGAAATCATATACGAAGACGACCATCTGGTGGTAGTCAACAAGCCGGCAGGACTGCTGACAGTAGCCGATCGATTCCAGCATGAATCCGTACACCTGCAAAGTCTGTTGCGCAAAAAATATGGAGAAATTTTTACGGTTCACCGGTTGGATAAAGATACCAGTGGGTTGGTTATTTTTGCAAAAGATGCAGAAGTACACAGACTGCTGAGTCTGGCCTTTGAGCAACGCGATGTCAACAAAATCTACCTCGCCCTGGCTGATGGTCAACTTGAAGATGAGGGAGCAATAGATGAGCCATTGGCGCTTTCTGATACAAGACCGGGAACAATGAAGGTGTATAGAAAAGGGAAGCCCTCATTGACCACGTTTAAGACCCTGGAACGTTATGAGTGGTTCAATGTGCTGGAAGTTACCTTACATACAGGAAGAATGCACCAGATCAGGGTCCACCTTGCCTTTATAGGTCATCCCTTATTTATCGACCCCGTTTATGGCAGGAGGGCTGAATTTTATCTGTCGGAATGGAAAGGAAGAAAATACAGAATAGGCAAAGAGCCATGAAGAACGACCCTTGATGTCGAGGTTGAGCCTTCATGCGTGGAAATTAGACCTTATCCACCCTGTGACCGGAGTGCCTATGCATTTTGAAGCTCCTATCCCAAAAGACATCAGGGCCCTGATGAACCAGGGTAAGCGGATCGACAATATCTAGCAATTTTACTTACAGGCTTTTATAAATATATTAATTATTTAATATATAAAGCAATGTTATACAGTCAACAAGATAATTAATTGTAGTTGTTAATTTTCAAATAGCCGAGTCCCATTGTTTTTCAAAAAAATTGCACGAATAAAAGATAAAAAGTATATCTTTGCACCTCAAATAAAAATTACGTACCATGCCTAAGATGAAAACCCATTCAAGTGCAAAGAAGAGGTTTAAGCTTACTGGTTCTGGAAAAGTAAAAAGGTTCCAGGCCAATACCTCTCACTTGATGAGAAAAAAATCTAAAAAAGCAAAAACAAGGCTTACTGGTTCAACAACTGTAACGGCTGTTGAAGTCCACAGAGCAAAAAGGCTTCTTGCCGCAGGATAATTATTTTTTAACGAGAATACAGGATAAAGTACCAACGGTCCCTGTATTGTACTAAAACCAAAAAAATGCCTAGATCAGTCAACAATGTTGCTTCGCGCAACAGGAGGAGAAAAATCCTAAAATTAGCCAAAGGTTACTTTGGTGCGAGGAAAAACGTTTACACAGTAGCAAAAAATGCCGTTGAAAAGGCAATGTTGTATGCGTATACCCACCGTAAAAACAAAAAGAGAGCATTCAGAAGATTGTGGATCGCCAGGATCAATGCCGGCGTTAGAATGTACGGTCTTTCTTATTCAAAGTTTATGCATGCATTGGCAACTAAAGGGATTACCCTTAACAGAAAGGCCCTTGCAGACATAGCCATGAACCACCCTGCTGCCTTTAAGGCCCTGGTTGATCAGGTGAAATAACTTTCACTCTTTTAAAGATAAAAGCCTCTTCCAAACAGAAGGGGCTTTTTTATTTTACACCGAGATAGGCATTGATTGTGACCCTTATTTTCAATGCTTGGCAGTACAAGCAGTGTGGTCAGGGCCAATCAAAACAGCTAATTTTCCTATCTAAGTCATTTTTATGGAAAGTAAACTCAATGCCCTTGCTCCACGATAGTTTACTATTTATCGAAAGAAAATGATATTTAATCTATTCTACTACTTTCTTTTGTACATCTGAATTAACTTTATAAAAAAAATCAATGGGCTTATACCTCAAGATCTTTTTCGAAGCGATGAGACAGGCATTAGACAGTCTGTGGAACAACAAGCTGAGAACCTTCCTTTCCCTGCTGGGGATCACCATTGGTATTTTTTGCATCATCGCTGTAAAATCAGCCGTTGACTCTCTTCAGCAAAACATAGTGGATGGATTTAATGAATTGGGCAATGATGTTATTTACCTCGACAAAATGCCCTGGAATGAGGATCCCGGAGAGAATTATTGGAAATATGCCAAAAGGCCCAATCCAAGCTATGAAGACTATACCAAAATCAAAGAAAAATCTAATAAGCCAAACAAACCGCCTTTGTTATTTTTACTGGCGGAAGAATTGTTAAGTATAAAAATAGTTCAGTTTCCAATGCCTTCATTATGGGGGCTACCAATGAGTATGCCGAAATTCAATCGCTCGAACTGGAAAAAGGGAGAACACTATCGCTGGCGGAATATAATTCAGGAAGCAATAAAGTAGTTCTTGGCTTTAAAGTTGCTGAATCCCTCTTTGGAAATGTGGATCCCATTGGTCGGGAAGTAAAGCTATTTGGCCAATCGTACCAGGTCATGGGCGTTTTGAAAAGTGAGGGGGAAAATGTGTTTAACTTCATCAATTTTGATGATGTTTTGTGGGTAGGCTACCCCAACATTACCCGATTTGTCAATACCAACGATGAAAGTACTGTAGGTAGGATGTTGTGCGCCAAGGCCTTACCGGGTGTTGAGATGCAGGACTTTAAAGGTGAACTCACCGGCATCATTCGCTCAAATCGAAGGCTCTCACCAAGAGAAGACAACAATTTTTCGATCAATGAACTATCGATGTTGTCTCAGGTCATGGAAAGTGTCTTTGGGGTTATCAACATAGCCGGGTTTATCATAGGTATTTTTGCGCTTATCGTAGGTATGTTTAGCGTTGCCAATATCATGTTTGTATCGGTAAAGGAACGCACCAGCATCATTGGTATTAAAAAAGCCATTGGAGCCAAACGGTTTGTAATACTGCTGGAGTTTTTGATAGAGTCCATTGTACTCTGCCTTATTGGTGGTTTGATTGGATTGGGTCTGGTCTATGTCATCCTCAAAATCATTTCTTCAGCCATCCCATTTGAGATGGGCATATCTTTTGCCAATATGGTCATCGGCGTTTTTTCATCGATCATTGTTGGTATCATTGCCGGCATCATTCCTGCCATCAGAGCTAGTGGCCTGGACCCTGTAGAAGCCATCAGAAATTAAAATTTATAGGGCTAGTGCCTATTTAATGGCCCTTGATTTCTTATGTCTGAAAGCAAGCTGATTTTTTACTATTTCTGGTAAATCCTACTGATATTTAGCCATCACATAATGCATAAAGTGGCTAAAATTCAGGTTTTGTCCTGTAGCTTTTTTACACAGTTCTTCCGCATTGTATGTTTTGCCATGGCGATAAATATTACTTTTCAGCCATTGGTGGACAAAGGTGAAATCTCCTTTAGCCACTTCCTTTTCCAGTGTTGGATGCTGACTTAGCATGGTTTGGTGAAATTGTGCTGCATAAAAGCTGCCCAGGCTATACGTAGGAAAGTACCCAAAACTACCGTGCGACCAATGGACATCCTGGAGTATGCCCTCTGCATCGTTTTTCACCGTTACACCCATGTATTCTTTGTACTTTTCGTTCCAAAGTTGGCGCAGGTCTTTGGCTTTAATTCCGGAACTGAAAATCTCTTTTTCCAGTTCATATCTAATGGCTACATGCAGGTGATAATGGAGTTCATCTGATTCTGTGCGGATCAGATTTTTAGTGACACGGTTGATGCCCAAATAATATTGATCCAAACTTACTCCTCTCAAATGCTGAGGAAAGTACTTTTTCAGAATTGGAAAAAAGAACTGCCAAAAAGCTTTGCTCCTGCCCAGGTTGTTTTCCCACAGCCTGGATTGAGATTCGTGAATGCCCAATGAAGCCGCCGTACCCGAAGGCAGGCCGTACTCCCTTGGATCGAGACCTTGTTCATATAAGGCGTGTCCCCCTTCATGAATGCAACTCCAGGTCATGTTGCAAAAATCTCTTTCATCAATTCGGGTAGTGATCCTCACATCTTCAGCACCAAAGCCTATGGTAAACGGGTGAGACGACAGGTCTTGTCTGCCCCTTTTAAAATCATATCCCATTCCTTTTAAGACCTCGATGCCAAATTGCCATTGACAGTCTTTATTGTATTTAAGTTTCAGGAAGCCTGCTTTTTCCTTCCACCTTGGATCTAGTTTTCGTACAAAGGGCACCAGCTGTTGGGTTACATCTGAAAATAAGGCATCCAATTTTTTTACTTTAATGCCGGGTTCATATTGATCGAGCAGAGCATCATAAGGGTGGTCTTCATAGCCCAAAATTTGAGTTTCTTCTCTGACCAGGTCGAGGAGTTGGTCGAGTTTTGGAGCAAAAACAGCAAAATCATTTTTCTTTTTAGCTTCTGCCCAGGCATGGTATGCCTGAGAGATTACCATTGATTTTTGCATGACAAACTGTGGGCTAAATTTTTTATCCCGCTGGTAGTCCTTCAGCGTCAGTGTAATGTTCTTATTTTTTAAAGGCGGTTTTTCTTTGTGAGAAGTGAGCAAGCTGCCCGTTGATTTGGCCGTAAAAAGTTCGTGGGTCATGGTAGCCAGAGTAGCTATTTGTCGGGCTCGTAAGGGTCCTGAATCCTCAGGCAAATACACTTCATTGTCCCAGCTCATTACCGCAATGGCGTTGGATAGATCGGCTAGTTTTTGCATTAAAGCAACATAATCGGTGTAACTGTGAGGCATAAGGGGGGAGATTTAAGTTTGACTCAAATTTCAGAAAATCTGACCAAATAATAGGTGATACTAATAAAAAATAACGATGATTTTACATCTTTGCAAACCAAGTTGGTCAACTTGACGTTAATTGTTTGGATGAGCACTAAAAACTTAGGATTTGTATTTTTCCTTTTGGCTTTCACACTTCTGGTGGCCTCATGTGATGATGACCCTGATGTTGATGGTGATTTGACGTCGATCCCCTACAGTCCTGTTTCCTACGACCCCAACATTCCATCTTACCTTCCCAAACTGACAACACCGGCTGATAATCCTCTGACGGTAGATGGTATCAATCTGGGAAGACATTTGTTTTACGACAACATCCTTTCAGGAAATGGCACCATGAGTTGTGCTTCCTGCCACCATCCGGATAAATCCTTTACCGATGGTCTGCCTGTAAGTTTTGGTATAGATGGCATTGGAGGAAGGAGAAGTTCCATGAGCCTTGTTAACGTAGGATTCACCAAAAACGGCTTGTTTTGGGATGGCCGATCACCCACACTGGAGACCCAGGCCTTACTTCCAGTGACCGACCCCATTGAACTCCACGCCAATTGGCCCGACATTGAAAACAAGCTGCGCAACCATGAAGACTACCCCACCCTTTTCAGAAAGGCGTTTGGTATCAAAAACAAAAGCGAAATCACGAAAGAGTTGGCCGCCAAATCCCTTGCACAGTTTCAAAGAATTATTTTAAGTATCAATAGTAAATACGATAGAGTAGTTCAAGGCAAGGAGAAATTTGACGATCTGGAACTCATTGGATTCAGCTTGTTTATCGACCTTGAAGGGTCGGATCTTCCTGATGCTGAGTGCCATCACTGTCATACCCTTGATTTAGCCACCGCCGACGCATTTTTTAACAACGGTCTTCAAGCATCTTCAGACCTCAATGGGTTTAAGGATGCCGGCAGGGGTGCTGTGACTGGACATCTGGCAGATAATGGAAAAATGAGGGCTCCTACCTTAAGAAACATTATGTTCTCAGCACCGTATATGCATGATGGAAGTTTAAAATCCATAGATGAGGTATTGAACCACTACAATGGCCATGGAAAGAGCTCGCCCAATAAGGACCCTCTTATAAGAAATTTGGAACTGACTCCATTCCACAAAGAAGCTCTGGTAGCATTTTTGAATACTTTGACAGATACCAGCTATCTACAGAATCCTCTGCTCAAAAAGCCCAATTGATCCATTCATTGTATCTTAGCACTTCAAATTACTATACCTTGATCCAATATCTTCGTATCCGTTTTATATCAATGATGCTCCTCACCGGCATGGTAGTTGTGACCCTGGCTTCTTTTAGGGCACCCAGCATCAAACTGGCCTTGCTGAAATACAGTGGAGGAGGCGACTGGTATGCGAACCCCACATCATTGGTCAACCTTGCGTTATTTTGCAATAAAAACCTCAACACCAATTTTGATCCTTCCTATGAGACCGTAGAAGTAGGGAGTGCCAATTTATTCAACCATGCTTTTGTTCACATGACAGGGCACGGCAATGTGGTATTTTCCAATACAGAGGCTGCCAATTTGAGGAACTATTTGATCGCAGGTGGCTTTCTTCATATTGATGACAATTATGGAATGGATCCCTTTATCAGACCCGCAATGAAAAAGGTATTTCCTGAACTGGAATTTATTGAGCTGCCTTTTAACCATGGCATTTATCATCAAAAATTTGATTTTCCCGGCGGTTTGCCCAAAATCCACAAACACGACGACAAGGCCCCAAGAGGATATGGATTGATCTGGGAAGGAAGGCTGGTATGTTTTTATTCTGTTGAATGCGACCTCGGTGATGGATGGGAAGACCGCGATGTACACAAAGACCCTGAAGAAATAAGGCTCAAGGCGTTAAAAATGGGTTCGAACCTAATACAGTACGTATTCAGGACCTAAAAAAACTAAAATATAAGGGAAGATTAGTGTTGTGAAAGAGAAAAGTAATCTCTGACGTACTTTTTTACATTGACCCAAAAGGCAAGAATCAGATAGATAAAAATGGGGCTTCCAAAAGTTACAAAACTCAGATAAATAAAGTACAAGCGCACTCGAGAGGCATGAATGCCCATTTTGGCGGATAGATAGTTACAAACGCCAAATCCGAATTTTTCAGATATCTCTTTAACCAAATTCATGTTTTCGTAACAATTAATGGCCTAAAAAAGTTCCGTTTAACTGGAAAATAATTTTAAACACTACCAGGAGGTAGGTTTATGTTCCATCATACAATTGAAATGCCCTTTTGGACAAGATTCATATCCTAATTTTGAACAGGGTCTGCAGTTGAGTCCTGACACCTCCTCAGAGGTCCAGGGTATCTGATTTTGACTGCCATAATAGGGAAACATTCCAAATGCCGGAGTTGTATTGCCCCATAGCACCTTCACCTCTTTTTTAAGAGCAGCGGCCATGTGCATCATGCCAGTATCACCTGTTAGGATGGCTGATGAATGTAATATGACTGTCCCCGACTGGCCCAAAGTTAATTTTCCGGTAAGGTCAATTACCTTACCAGGGTGTGATTGGGCTAAAGTAGCGCCTTCATGGGTAACGTCATTGCCCCCCAGGCAAACCACCGGCAAGCAAGCTTTTTTTATCCATAAATGACATTGCTCAAGGGGGATTCTTTTCGTTTTGTGCGCTGCCCCCAAAATCATCACATTATATTGTGGGGGAAGCAGTATATCATCAGGCAGGCTTGTTACATGGTAATCAAGGCCCTTACCATCATTGATAAGGCCTAGGGGAGCCAGAGATTCAAAATACCGGTCTACCAGATGGTTGGGTGGTAAGATGTTTTGTTTGGTTTGCACATACCACCATTTCTGCCAGTTGAGTTTATTGTAACGAACTACCTTGGATCCATTGGCCAAGGTCATCATGACCGACTTTCTGTTTTTATGCAAGTCGATGATGAGATCAAAACCGCCTTTGGAAATCCAGTTTCTGGTTGCCATCAGTCCATCACCATCGGTTTGGATGTGGTCTATGTAGGGATTATCCGCCAAAAGAGATTTGAACCTATCCCCGGTTAAAAAGGTAAGCTCCGCCTTCCATTGCTGTTTGACACTACGCAAAACCGGAGTACACACAAGGATGTCGCCAATTGAACTAAATCTGATTACCAGTACTTTCATGATAAGCTGCTACCAGATGTTGGCCAATTTTGAATGGGCACAAAATTACAGTTTAATAAACTTTTTAACCAAAGGTGCAGCATCTTCTGCCGTACACCTCACAACATAAGCTCCCGTTTTCAATGATTCAACTCCAATACCTGTTGTCCTTTGAGAACCCTGCCAGCTTTGGCTTTGAAGCATTTTACCAGTGAGATCAAAAATCTCAATGTTCAAAGGCTTAAATCCATGTTCTGGAACCGTAATATGCAACTGATCTTTTACCGGGTTAGGTGCAAGCCGAAGGTCGGCCAGATCAGTATTCACTTCGGAAACCGCTGTAACTTTTCTCTCACCATTGCTAAACCATACCCCCCAGCTATAGCCCTCAGCATAAACAAATTCAGATCCGGTTTTGGCGGTGATCTTATCGCTTTCCAGTTCGATGATGCTGAGGTCTGTACCAAAAAATCCTGCTTCATTAAAAATGATTGCATCGTCAGACCTGGAAAAGCTGGGATAACCTATATCACTGTTTTCATAAACTACGCCTACTTCACCATCTTCCACATTGGCACCAAGGATGTAATAGTTATCGTTTTCCAGGTAGTCAAAAGCAATAATATAAGGGCTGTTTTTAGAAAAAGTGGGATTTCCAACACTCAAACCTTCGTCGAGGGCAGGGAAATAATTTTCTATTTGATCCGGGATCGCAAAGTTCTTACTGCTGTTATCCCATACTTTGATGAAACCAATGTCCCAAAATTCGATGTTAAACCCTGAACTAGATTCCACCCTATTGATGGCATCGTACATCACATATTCACCGGAAAAATCCCATTCCATGGCATCGGCATATAATACATCGCCAGTGGTAATACCTGTTGAGAAAGTAGGGTTGATCAATTCAAAATTGGCACCGGCACCTGTAAGGAGATCAAAAATAACCATAAAATTTTCCTCTGTCGACCTCAGGGCTGCCAGCTTGGTGCCATCTTTAGAAATGGCGGCATTTCTCCAGCTTCCGTTGGTTTGCAGGATGTTTTCAGACGCTGTACCCGACTGCCAGTTGATTTCTATGTAGTGATTTTCTGGTCTTCAGCTACAAAGACAATCAGACTGCCATCGTCAGAAATACTGGGCTTGCTAATGGGATTGGTATTGGTTAAAGGGTTGGCAATAGCGTCGCCATCTGCTGAATAGATATATAATTTTTCTTTGATTTCTGATGTAAAAAGAATCAGATCCTCACCCGGATTAACTTCCACATTGTTTTCATAATTTCCACCTTGTCCTCCCAACACTTCAACTGCATCGAAGGCAGCAGCGGCAGCATTGGCAGCAGCATCGCCAAAATCTTCGCGAGCGGCTCTGATAACCGCAATTCGACAATCAATAAATTGAGATGATTTGGTTAGATATTGATTGAGGACTTTGTAATATACTTTCTCAGCCTTGTCTTTACCTACACTAGAGGCAAAAAGGAAGAAGGCATGATTGGGAATCCCGCTATTGATGTGTACTCCCCCATTGTCTTCAGATCCTTTGAATCTTTCAGAATATTTTTTCGGCTGCCATCCACGGTTGAAATCATTGGTTGAGGCCCCATTGTGAGGATCCTGCATGCTTCTCAGCGCACCTGAGGGAAAAGCTGCTGGCTTTACCACATCTTCTCCAATCAACCAATCATCCCTGTCAATGAGTACACCGAAGACATCGGCAAACGATTCATTGAGTGCCCCTGATTCACCCTGGTATTCTAGGTTGGCTGTATTTTGCACCACACCGTGGGTCATTTCATGGCCGGCCACATCAAGACCTTTGGCCAAGGGCTGAAACGCAGCATCGCCATTTCCATAAAACATGGCAGCTCCATTCCAAAAGCATTGCCCATGCTGGAACCATCTTCATCTGCTATGTTGATGAAGGATACAATGTTGCCTCCTGAGCCACTGATGGAATTCCTGCCAAAAACATTTTTAAAATAATCATAGGCCTTGCCTCCATTGTAATGAGCTGAAACCCCTGTTTTATTTGACCAAGTATTGTTGTTACTAGTGATGTGATCAGCATTAAAATCGCTGTTTTGGGGAGCTGTGTTAAAGGCATCAATGGTCCATATCACACCTTGTGGATCATTGGGCATGGAAGAGGCTGGTTTAAACATCGACCTCGAGCCATCGATCATATAATATTTACTACCCACCTGGTAGGTATTGATGGTACGGTTGATGTTATACAAATCTTGTGCTGTGGCGGTAGCTACTCCATCCAGTGGGTCAACCACAAGCCCATCATTGAGCTCTTTTTGCATAAGAGGCTTTGAATTAACAACTACATTGTTATCACAGCTTTCACCATCTTGATGGTTGTGAAATTTACAAATTGACTGATATTTTTTAACCACCTCGCCATTGGCAGCATCTACAAAATATTCCCATCGCTCTACAGCGTTTTTATATACTGTATGGTGGTAAACCAGGCGAAGCTCACTTTCTGAAACCGGCAGGTATCCTAATTCAGATTTATTTTTCAACAAATGCGACCATTGGCCAAAGGCGATGACGGGAGGGTTTGTGCCCATGTCGGCCCATACCCTGGTGAGTGAATGATCGGCCCCTTCTGACTCAGCCACTGCCCCAATGGACTCTGTTGGCCAGGTACGACCCATTACAAAGTCAATATCGCCCTCTGTGGTATGAAGGGTCAATTCTGCACCAAAAATGGGCAAGTCATTACATTTTTGTTGAACCTTGATATGGTGCTCTCCTTTGTTGTCAGTTTGAATTGCAACAATTTCGTGTTGTTTGTCGAGTCCCTTGCTCCCCGCTACCCAGGCCAGCTGACTTAGGTAAGTCTTTACCTTTTCTTCAATAGGCAGATGTCTGGCATCCTTTGCGTTTTTTAATCTTCCTTCAAAAGCAATGGGCCTGCCTGTGGACGATCTGGCAATGACTCTGATAACAGGCAGACCTGCCGATAGATTTGACAACTTGTAATTAGTTGGTTCAAAAAGTACCGGACCATTTACCGTTCTGGTTGAGAAACTAAGTGGTTGTGTAATGACAGGCTTTTCGATCTGCGCACTTTTAGCATCAAATCGAAGCTGTTTCATCTGAGCATTAACAGAGAATACGCCAAATAACAGGCAAGCGAAAAAATAAAGTTTATGCAATTTCATCTTCTAAAAATAAAAATTATACTACTGATTTATTGATTGTCTTCCTGGATAGCCTTCATCAAATTTTTGTGGAGGATAGATGGCACTTTGTTCTCCAGCTCTTTTTGTCCCCAGATAAGTTTGTGTTCTGATTTCGTGTTTTTGCGAGATATAAAATAATATCTATTTCCAGGTTCATTGAGTTTCAGTGAGGAAAGTCCCAATTTATCATAATTATCAAAAAACTGTCTGACTGCAGATTTTTTCATCTTTCCTACCTCCAGGTAAGACTTGCCACTGTCTTCAGTTTTAAAATAGATGCCATTATCCAAAACACAATACGACTTAACAGCTCCCGTAAAGCCGCCTCCTGTTCCCCATTCCAGCATTTCCCCTTCATACGACAAGGGACTGTAAATCTTATGGTTACAAGAAATCATAGCTATTAATATGAGAAAAACGGGTAATTTTAACATTGAATCCTAAAATTTGGTTAAAGTTAGTACTTTTTCTAATGCTCCAATTGTAAATTCGTTATCTTTGCATATATCAAATTCTTAAAACTACCATCAATGAGAAAAATTCTTTTCCTTTTCGCATTTGTTCTGGCTACAGGTCTTACTGCAAATGCTCAGTGTTCAAAATCAGCTTCAGCTGATAAAGCTTGTTGTGCATCGAAAAAAACAGCCGGTGCGGATGCAAAAGCTTGTGCAGGATCTAAAGTTGCATCTGCTTCTATGGAATCAGAAGCTGAAGTAGCTGCTGCTGCAAATGAAAACATCCAAAAAAGAGTTTGTGAAACCTCAGGTAAAGTTTCTTACTACGAAAAATCAGTTTGCGAGCATTCTGGTTCAGTTAGCTGGAACGAAGTTGAGTACAACACAGCAGAGAAAAAATTCACACGTGTAGCTTCTGCCAGCATGGAAAGAAATGCCACTACTGGTGAAGTAAAAACAACCGAAGCAAAAGCATGCTGCAAAAAAGATGGCGACAAAAAATGTTGTGCATCTGACAAAGGAGCTAAAGCTTGCGCAGGCAAAAACAAATAAGGAATACTTAAAGATCATTATAAAGAAGCCTATCCCCGCTAGCGAGGATGGGCTTTTTTATTTTTAGGGATCGATCCTAAATCCATTGTAGACTTTTGTTCCAGCCTGGTCTATAAAATGATATTGTGATTTTGGCCTGAATACAATTTCATCTACCCATGATTTTTTATTGGTATTGAAATAAATCTTATAACTGCAGTTTTCACACACCTTCACCTCCATATCTACCCTCACCCATTGATCATGAACTTCAGAAGACTGGTTTAGATTAATATCTGTTCTTGCCACTTCTTTTCCCTGCTGGTCATACGATCTCAATGACCATTGGCCCAGGTCATATTTTGAAGGATCGATGTAGGACCAGGCAGAAAAATGGTAGACGGAATCAAGGGCTTTTGCCAAACGAAATGAAGCGATCTCTGATTCGCCTTTGTTCACCTCAATTGATTTTTTACCGGCATAATTTTTATTGCCATTGTCTTGTAAACCCTCCAGGTAAAAAAAGTTATCAGCGTTAAGGCTGCCATTGTTAGTTATCCTTCCGTCACTGATCTCTTTCAGCAAACTATAGCTATTTACCCTATCAAGGGGCAGGCTAAACAGGGTAAAATCTTTGTGTTCGAGAATGGTATCACAAATCGACATAAGGTACAATTCACCAGCTTTCAGTTGGGTTTCTCCTTTACCTCTCAGAATCAGCAAGGGTTTTGAATTGGGAAATCTTTTGTGTAGGGACTTTTTAATCAGGGGATCTGATAAAAATTCAATTCGTTCTGCCGTTTGACCAATAGACATTCTGGAGAGCATGGCGCTAACAATTGGAAGCCCGGTGGTTTGTGAAAGGCGCATGCCAAAAAACTGATTGAAAAAATTAGGCTCACTATGAAAATGATCTGTCCAAGTTAGAAGTTTGGGTAAGAGGTAAATTCCCTGGTAATTGGTTGGTGAAATATGATTGGCTTCCAGCAAGGATCTGATTTCATTGTTGGCATTTTGGTCGAAAAAGTTGGGATGCACTGTTTCGGTAAACATAGGCTTTCGGTAAGTGGCATAATCTGTGAGCCAGGTCAGGGTGACCAAAACCAGGGTGTAGACATAGCCTGAAAATGAAAGTCTTTTTAATGTAATTTCCAGCAAGACCATGGCCAAAAAAACCAGGGCATACCAAAATGGCCAGGCTATCCGTGCCGAAGCTTTAAACATGAGCATGCTGCCTAAAACATTCTCTACCCAATCTCTTGGTAAAGGAAGGAAAATTATGGCTGAAGCATATAAAAACATCAATAATCCTGCCCAGGTCATAGCGGTTACCACTTCCGGAAGTTGAAAATCAGCTATGAGTTTCTTGTTAAAAATGCGGATGCCGGCAAAAATGAGGAGGATTAAAACAATGGGGAAGCCAAGATTCATCAAAGCCTCAAAGTCCATGGTGAAACCTTTTCCAAGCCAAAGCTGCAGCCCTCTATCCATCAATGAGTTGGGAGGGGCAATCAAGCCCTCCAGACTTGCTTTGTAGTGAAAATACCCCCACTGCAGACCTATCCTGTCGGAATAAGGGTCGTTGATCTTAAAATAGACAAAGAGCAATATAAGTGGTGTCATACCCGCCAGTGATACCATGCCTAAAAAGGAGTCTAACTTGTGATGACGTACCATGGTTACTACTGAAGTTAGCAGAATGATCATACAAAGACCAAAACCCGTGTAGGGATTGTTGAAAGTAAAAAATACAAGCACTGCAAAAAAGAGAAGATCCCTCCATTCCCACTTTCTGAGGTTAAATTTTCTCACCAGCCACAAAAAAGTCAGGGGTAATAAAAAAGTATGGGCAAGACCATGGTGGCCAATCAGTCGGTGGAGGTGAGGCGCCATAGCGGCAGTCAGCGCTCCAAAAAGAGCAGCCCTCCAAACGGGCATCGGAATGGATAAAAACAAGAAGTACAAAAAGACGGCAGACAGCACATAACCCCATACCCCCAGGCCATTGACAATGCCAACTGCGTAATCGCATACCGGAAGACCGAGCTCACGCAGTCCAGAAAGCAAGAGAGCAAGGCTGCCTTGGGCATCTGTTAAAAATATAAGCTCTCCATCTGGGTAAGCCATTGAAGAAAGGTGGCTTCCATTGCCGTAACAGGCATGATAGGCTACGTTGTAATAAAGCGTCAGGGCATCACCCCCAAAGGCATACATGTGTTGATTGGGGTGAAAAAAATAAGTACCAAACATGGGCCAGCCCAGTACAATGGCCAGAATCACCACCAACAATAGTCCTGCATTGGGCGAATCGATTGAAAATTTATTGCTGCTCGTCATAATACAAAAATACATTTTAAGCTCAGAATACCAGAAAAGAAGTATAAAAAGACCGGATGGCAGGCTTGTGAAGAACAGAGCCAAAAAGCCTTGAATATGATGGGGCTTACGCAAAAATTACCCCTAATTTGTCTTATCCTGAAAGCGCTAAAAGTAGTATATTTACATTTTTATTGATATGAAAAACAGCATAGATCCAAAGATCGTCGAGATCAGCAGCCAGCTTTCTTTGGCCATAGCCAGGTTGGAAAAATTAACCGCCGATATTGACAATACCGGCATGAATGAAACCGTGAGGAACCTTCACCTGCAATTGGAGGCGCCATTTACGTTTGTCATTGTTGGTGAAGTTAAGGCAGGAAAGAGTTCATTTATAAATGCACTGCTGGAGACTGAAAAAGAAATATGTAAAGTAGCTCCTTCACCGATGACGGACACCATTCAACAAATTGTGTATGGGCCCGAAGAAAGTTCGGTTTTTGTAACTGACTACATCAAAAAAATAACCCAGCCGGTGGATATCCTTAAAGAGATAGCCATTGTTGACACACCGGGCACGAATACCATTGTAGCGCACCATCAGGAAATCACCGAAAAGTTCATTCCCTATTCCGATTTAATTGTTTTTGTGTTTGAAGCAAAAAATCCCTATCGCCAATCTGCGTGGGACTTTTTTGACTACATCAATTCAGAATGGAGGAGGAAGGTCATCTTTGTTTTGCAACAAAAAGATTTATTAAACGAAGGTGATCTTGCCATCAATAAGCAAGGTGTCCTGGATCATGCTCAAAAAAAGGGACTTAGTTTTCCACAAGTATTCGCTGTTTCGGCCAAACAGGAATTGGAAGGCGATAAAAAGAACAGTGGTTTTGAAGCCCTCAGGCTTTTTATTTCAGAGAATATAACCGGCGGGAAGGCACCCTACCTGAAATTAGCCAACTCAACCAATACTGCTCAAAGAATTACCGATACCATAAGCCATGCCCTGCATCTGAGAAGTCAACAGTTTGAGCTGGATCGGGATTTTAGAGAGGACATCAGAGAAACCCTGGCAAATCAGGAAAAGAAGACACAGTACCAGGTAGGAGTATTGGCGGAAAACCTGTTGGCCACCTACGATAAAATTACCCAGAAAAAGTCAGAAGAGCTGGGTGATGGACTTTCGTTTGTCAATGTGTTAAAACGCTCATTTTCCTCTTTGTTTGGGACAGAATCTGGCTTAAAAGATTGGTTGAATCAACAGAGCAAAGACTTTGAATTGCAATTGAATACCCAGTTGAAAGACAAGCTGCATGCAGGTATTACCGATGTGGCGGACAACATCCAACTAATGGGTAAGCTGGTAGATGCCAAAATAAAGACCAATAAAACAGTACTGGAGGATACTGACGATATTTTTGCAGACATCGCAGAGCGAAGGGCCAATGTTTTGAAAGATCTTCAACAGAGTTTCTCTCAGTTTATGAATAAGAGTGAAAATTTTTACGATGAGACCTTGTTGAAAGAATCGGGTAAAATGACCCCCAATCTGGCAGCTGGTGGAGGCATGGCGGTGGTTGGTGTGATGATCACAGCGCTGGTAAATGGGGCTGTGTTTGATATAACCGGAGGCATACTTACTACTGTAGGCCTAATATTTGCCGGAGTTACCCTGGGGCTCAATAAAAGTAAGATAGTAAAACGTTTCAAAGAAGAAGTAACCAAGGGTAGAATCAAAATGGAAGAAGAGGTGCGCTCAACGCTCAATGATTATACAACCAGAATTAAAAACAGGATTGAAGATAATTTCAGGGCATTTGACCAGCACTTAGCCAACGAAGAGGAAAATCTGGGTAAGATGAAAACATTAAAAGACGAGGCCAGCACCTTGTTGGAGCAGGTTAATCGTACTTTACTCAATCTTTTGAAATAAAAAATGATTTTTAAGTACCAAAATTGAATTATTACCCGTCTTTGAAGTTAAAATCATTACCAATGAAAACTCTGATTGTTGTTATACTAAGTTTTATCAGCTTACAAATGTCTGCCCAATTTGGATATGGATTTACCCTAACCAATGATTTATACCATCGATATGTAAACCCAGAAGACGGAGTTGCCGGTAGATCGGCAGGCAGTGCCATCCTAAATCTGGGAGCAGGTCCAAAAATATGGGTAGGTGGACAAAATATGTCAGTTTCTGTTGAAGCCCAGGCATGTGTTGGATTTTTAGGGCTGGCCCTTGATGATTACAAAGGCATGGGAACCCTGAGTTACCCGATCATGGCTAAATTGAATTTTAATGGCTTGAGTGCACTTGACAAAGAAGGAAGGATGGGCTTGAGCATTGGTGGTGGATTGCAATACAATCGCACTGAATGGTATGGTCTTGATGAGGAATTTGCTGCCAAGGGTGTCAGCAGAAAATTGCAAAAAACCTATATTGCCCAGCTAGGTTATGGCTTTGGCATCAGCGGCTTCGGCTTGCAGCTGTACACCAGATATGGTTGGAACAAAGACACTGGCGCAAGCGGCCTTAATATTGGGTTGCAATGGGATTTTAATGCGCGTCTCATGAAAAAAATTACTTCTCCGGAAAGTTCTCTTTAAATACAATACATGACTTCATTAAAACCCTTCCATACTTTTGCAACTGATGCCGATTGCCAGCAGTTGGTTACCATCTATTCGGGGCAGGATCTTTTTAGATATCTGACAGACAGAGAAGCCAGTTTTATGATACTGGGAGGGGGCAGTAACGTGTTATTTGCAGATGATTTTGACGGAGATGTTTTGTTGAATAGGATCAAGGGCATAGAGGTTGTAGACGAAGATGACAATGGCTTGCTGGTTTCTGTGGGATCAGGTGAAATATGGCACAACTTTGTGATGTGGTCAGTGGGTCATGGCTTATGGGGGCTTGAAAATTTAGCCCTTATTCCTGGCACAGTTGGGGCAGCTCCCATGCAAAACATAGGGGCCTATGGAATAGAGCAGGACAAAACTTTTCACAGCCTGGAAGCCATTGACCTGGAGGAAGGCACCCGAAGGATATTTTACAAGGAAGAATGTGAGTTTGGCTACCGAGATAGCTTTTTTAAAAAGGAGGGAAAGAATAATTACTTCATTACAAAAGTGAGTTATTTATTATCCAAACTGCCTGATCCTGTATTGGGTTACGCTGATGTAGCGAGCAGATTGGAGGGGAAAAAAATCACCCCCAAGGCTATTGCCGGAGAGATCATTGAAATAAGGACCCATAAATTGCCAGACCCTGAAAAAATTGGCAATGCGGGTAGTTTTTTTAAAAATCCTGTGGTTGAAAAAAATATAGCCGATAAATTGAAAGAAAGCTATCCAACCATACCCTGTTACAATGCTGGAGATCAAGTCAAAATAGCTGCCGGTTGGCTAATCGAACAATGCGGCTTCAAAGGTCAGGTAAAAGGAAATACCGGCACATATATGAACCAGGCCCTTGTTTTGGTAAATCATGGACAAGCACGTGGCAATGAAATTTACCAATACGCTGTTAGCATCAGAGAGGCGGTACAAGATAAGTTTGGTATAGAGCTTGAAATGGAAGTGAACGTTATAAGAAAATAAATTTAGTAACCTAGAATTGAAAAAGATGAAAAAATATCAATCACCTCGATGGCTGAATGGCAGGCCAATTTATTTTATTGGAATTATCATCCTTGCCATTTTTGGTGGCTGCGCAAAGGATCTTACGGGAGATTTGAATGTAAAAGTCTTTAGCAATGGCGGCTTTGCCAGCGGGGCTAGGGTTTACACCCAACCTGCCAGTAAGGAAGGCACTACCGATCAATTTGGAAGTGTTTTGCTCAGCGAAATTGAGCCGGGCAGTTATGAGGTGTATGCTGAATTGAAGAATGTGGGTTCCGGTAAAGAAGTGGTAAAAGTAATTGAAAACGAATTGGCTCAGGTTAATATTGGTATTGTGCCTGGTTTAAACATCAACCTTGCCCCTCAGATCAGTTTTATCCTACCTGGCATCCCGGCAGAATTTTCACCTGGCGAAAATGTTACGTTTTCTGCAACGGTATCCGATGACAAGACCCCCGTTACTGAATTGACCATAGAGTGGAAATCGGATAAAGATGGAGTGATCAACACACAAAAAGCGAACAGCGACGGTAACATCGGATTTACCACTAATACACTTTCCGCCAATGTACACATCATCACACTAACGGTTAAAGATAAAGATGGCTATAGTCAAAGTTATCTGGTGGAAGTGAGCAACAATGCGCCTGCTAAGGTGGAGCTAGTTGAAGCTAAAAAAATAGATGGTAAAATTGTTTTAACATGGACCAAGTACCCTGGTACTGACTTCCTTCAATATGAGGTTTATAGTTCAGATGAAAATTGTGATTTTGAAAAGAAAAAGCTGATCGCCACTTTTGACAACGTCAACACCACATCAACTACTGATAATGCTCCACCCCTGTCCTATCGGGCTTGTTACTTTGTAAGGGTGCTCAATAATGCAGGTAAGTCTAGAAATTCGAATACCCTTCTGGTAGATTTACCGGGAGGCAACCTTTTCAATTTTATTCCTCATGACATGCTGGTCCACCCTACAAAAGAGTATATTTATCTAATCGACCTTTCTGGTCAAAAGTTAATAAAGTATAACTATGGTAATGGCGAGGTTGAAAAAACCATCACTGTATCCGGCACTCCTGGTTTTAGTGGCATTGGAGATACGGGCAAAGGATTGGAAATCTACGTACCCTCCAGCGAAGGCTTTGTTTACGTCTATGACGCAGAAACTCTCAGTTTAGTAAATGCAATTACTACTGGCATATACACCATGAATGCGCTTCCTAGTGAAAATGGCTATATACTTGCATCGATGGCCCCTAGTCCCTGGTGGGACAGCCCCATCAGAACTTATCAAAGAAGTACCGGCATTCAAATAGATGGCGATGGTGATTTTGAAAGAAGCAGAATGCGTCTAGTACCCGGTAAATCAGCTTTGATTGGAATATCCACATCTGTGAGTCCTGTTGACATGGATTACTACGAATTGGATGAGGCGGGTAATTTTGTGTTATCTGTTGATGACCTTTACCATGGAGACCATCCACTGGATCCCTATGCATTTAGAATTTCGAATGATGGCAGCTATGTGATAACCGGTTATGAGGGCGCGGTTTATCTTGCCAATTCATCCATGCAATTCAAAGGTTTGTTACAAAGAGGCAATTTGAATTACAGTGATTTTGCCTTTAGTGACGATGGTAGCATCATTTATGCCGCTACTGCCAATAGGACTTCTATTCAAATCGGCAATTATCCTTCTTTATTGCGAAGCGATGAGATCTTATTAAGGGGCTTTCCTGTTATGATAGAAAGAAAGGCCAACAAGATCATTTGCGTGAGTAAGAGGTCAGAATCAGATATTGTGACCGGCATTGAAGTAATTGATCTTTAATGCTGTCTCCTGCCACTTGAGTGGGAACAATGTAGAAATGAGACTATTCCTTCTCCGTTTCTCTGTTATTCCATCACAGAAACCATCCAAGATCAAGTGATAAAATAAAGGATAGTTTTTAGCTTCCGTGATCAGGAGATCAAAAAGTTTTGTCTTGCATTCATGAGTTCAGACTTAGCATGTTGGTCACCTTGGCGTGAGGCAATGGCAATGCCTTCATCATAGCATTCAAGTGCTTTTTCCGCCTTTCCTTCTTCAGCGTAGATGGCTGCAAGGTGATAATAAAGACCTATGTATTCCGGGTCGATTTGTCTCAGCTTTTCATAATGAGAAATAGCAGCAGGAGAATTTCCGAGCGCCTCATATTCTTTGGCGATGGCAAAAAGTACAAAGGAGTCGGGCATGTGTTCATCCCATAAGCCCAAAAGCATTTCTAATCTACTATTTATCATGAACTAATATATTAAAATAATAATTATTTAAACTAAAAGTTTAATTTCTGAGTCAAACCAAATAAATTTACAGATAATTTCAGTCTGACAAATAAAATTAAGAAATTTGCAGAAATAAACAATTTTGTATTAAAAATAGTTAATAAACGATATAAATAACGCATAAATATTCATGAAAATACTAGTTTGCATTAGCAAAACGCCAGATACCACCTCAAAAATTTCATTTGTTAACAATGGCAAAGAATTTAATTCTGAGGGCATTCAATACATTATGAATCCCTACGACGAGTGGTATGCCCTAGTAAGAGCGGTAGAATTAAAGGAAAAAAACGGAGGCAGTGTTACAGTGATCAATGTAGGCGATGTGAGCAGCGAAATTGTAATTCGTAAGGCATTGGCCATTGGAGCAGACGACGCTATCAGGGTAGATGTGAGCCCGGAATCTTCGCTTCAGGTTGCCAAAGAAATAGCTGCCCACGCATCGGGATATGATTTGGTTTTGACAGGTAAAGAGACCATAGATTACAATGGAGCAGAAGTTGGAGCTATGTTGGCAGAACTTTTGGACCTGCCTTATGTGTCATTTGCCTTTAAACTGGAAAAAGAGGGTGACAACTGGCTGGTAAGCAGAGAAGTTGAAGGAGGCACTGAGACCTTGAAGGTTGGAGGTCCGATAGTATTGTCGGCAGCAAAAGGTATGGCAGAGCAAAGAATACCCAATATGCAGGGTATTATGATGGCCAAGAAAAAACCATTAAATGTGGTGGCTTCTATTGGGGCAGAAAAAGGCTCTGTAGTAGCAAGTCACGAGATGCCCCCGGCCAAGTCAGGTGTAAAAATGATTGCCCCTGATGATATGGATACCCTGGTAAAACTATTACATGAAGAAGCTAAAGTGATATAAATTAAAAAGACATGTCAGTATTAATCGCAGTAGAGCCGGTAAACGGCACAATTAATAAAGGAGGATTTGAATTGGCTACGTTTGCCCGTTTGACCGCAGATCAATTGGGTACCGAGGCAAACGCCCTGGTTTTGGGCAACGCCTCCAATGCAGGAGAGTTGGGGAAATATGGAATTCATACCGTACACACCCTCCAACACCCCAATCTGGAAGTTTTTGATAGCCAGGTATACAGCAAAGTGATAGCACAGGCTGCAAAACAATTGGGTGCCAACATTGTAGTGGTGAGACATACTGCCAATGGAAAGTCAATTTTAGGTCGACTGGCCATTTTGATGTCAGCAGATGCCGTGAGCGGAGTCAATGCTGCCCCACAGGCAGGATCAGTATTTACGGTCTCTAAGTCTGTTTACAGTGGGAAGGCAATCGCCCATTATCAACTTAGCAGTAACACCAAAGTACTCAGCTTGATGGGTAATGCCTTACAACCACAATTTTTGGGTCAGGAAGTTAATCCACAAGCCATTAGTCTTGAAGTGGGAAATCCAAAACTACAATTGGTATCCAGAGAAACCGAAACTGGACATGTGCCACTGCCTGAGGCAGAAAAAGTAGTTTCTGCAGGTAGAGGCATGAAAGGTCCTGAGAATTGGGGAATTGTTGAAGAGCTGGCAGCGGCCTTAGGGGCCACAACCGCATGCTCTAGACCGGTTGCAGATACCGGATGGAGGCCTCATCATGAACACGTAGGTCAAACAGGCGTAGCCATAAGGCCCAATTTGTATATTGCCATTGGCATTTCCGGAGCCATTCAACATTTGGCAGGAGTCAATAATAGCAAAACCATAGTAGTCATTAATAAAGACCCTGAAGCTCCTTTCTTTAAAGCAGCAGATTACGGGGTAGTAGGTGATCTGTTTGAGGTTGTACCCAGGCTTACTGAGGCTGTAAAAAAATTCAAAAACGCATAACATTATAAAAAACGCCCCTTTTACTTCGAAAGGGGTGTTTTTTTTTATAACCTATTTTTTGATAGATTGCCTGTTGAAAGTATTAAGAAGGGCAACTAATCGTTACCCAATTTTGGAAACTTGATTGCTAGCCACATTAAATGATATAATTCAGGGCCAAACTTCTTTAAAAAATTATTAACTTCGCACAGTCTTCAAAAGAAAAGACATCTGATTTGAGGAAGAAAAAACAAATCATATCAATTCTACTTTCCTTTTTCATCTTTGCTGCTTCGCTGTTGGGGGGACCCAAAATTGAATTTAACCAGCACCAAAAGTATAACAATGCAGAATGGGTTAAGAGCGACACTCTTAGCCTAAAGGCTATTCTGGAAAAAGATGTAAAATCGATCCACCTTGACCAGGTAAGAACCGATCATGTACCAAGCGCTCTTGCCTTTCTTAGCTTTAATAAGCTGCTTTCTACCTGTAATTTAGCAGAGACCGATAACCTCAGATATGAAAAGTATGCGGAAGGCTCCGCCATTGTAAGCCAGAATATACGGCGAGTCTTATTTCCATTTCACAGCCATTGGTAATATTTTGTATTTAAAAAGTTAATACGGCAATTTCTCATACAGTGTCGTATTGGTTTGATTTTGAATCACATTCAAATGTCAGACCCTATTATTATTTTTTAATACAAAATCAAATACAAATGTCATCTATTATCATTAATACCTTAATCATTATTTTAAGCATTTCACCCTTTGTTTACATTTACTTCAGCGGCAAGGCCAAAAGAAAAGCCAAGGCACTTTTTCTGAAGGCAGCAAAAGAAGATGGAGTGCACCCAGAAAAAACAGAATTTTGGAATCATGGCGCTATGGGCTTAGACAAAAGGAATGGATATTTTTGTTTTCAATCTGAACTCAATGGCAATACCTTTCACAAATTAGCATTGGGTTCCATAAAGGGCTGCGAAGTTAAGAAGAGTTTTCAAACTAATGCAGGACCCAACCCTGATTTAAGTCAGTTGACAAGTGTAGCAATACACCTACAATTGGCAGAGAATAAAGCCATGATTGTTCCTATATTTGATGCAGAATACGATGCACAGGTAAGTAGCGAATTGATGCTTGCCAATGATTGGCAAACCCTGCTTAAACAACACATCGCTTAAGTTTGAGACCACACAGTTTATTTATAAAATAATAACAAATGAAACCAAAACTATATGTGCCTATCCTTCTCGCTATGGCACTGCTTACACCACTGTTTTTAATGGCCGGCAGCGCAGAAGGTCTATCATTGGCCGGGATTCGACTGGAGTTTATACTCTTTGGACTGACACTCATAGGAGTTGCCCTTTTTCACGAACACACATTTTGGGTGGCCATTGCAGGACTAACAACCATTGTACTATACAAATTATTGTTTGTTCCTGATTATGCATTTGCCCACCACTTTTTTGGTGAGAACTCCATGATGATGCAACTTACTGACAAAAGCATGAGACAAGGAGAATGGGGTATTATTTTGAATTTATTAGGCCTGTTATTGGGTTTTGGTATTTTAGCAAAAGTGTTTGAAGATTCAGGTGTCCCTGATTTTATACCCAATTATCTACCCAATGATTGGAAGGGGCCAGCAGTACTTTTGATTTTTGTATTTATTATCTCCTCATTTTTAGACAACATTGCAGCTGCTATGATTGGAGGTACTATTGCCCTGGTAGTATTTCAGGGAAAGGTACATCCTGGATATATTGCTGCATTGGTAGCTGCGAGCAACGCCGGTGGTTCTGGAAGTATCGTAGGTGACACTACGACAACGATGATGTGGATTGATGGTGTGTCGGCTTTTAATGTTTTACATGCTTATGTAGCTGCGTTTGTTGCACTTATAATCATTACATGGTTTGCGTCCAAGCAACAAGATACACACCAACGGATCATTGCCGATGCACATCCAGATGCAAAATTAGACTGGGTCAGGTTGCTGATAGTTGTATCGATGTTAGTTGGTGCGATACTTAGTAATATTTTATACGACATGCCGGCTTTGGGAGTTTGGATTGCCATTCTGATTGGTGCCTTAGTCAGAAAAATGCCATGGGATGAAGTGTCAGCATCTATCAAAGGAACTGTATTTTTGTTGTGTTTAGTCACAGCTGCATCCCTCATGCCGGTTGAAACCTTGCCAAGTGCATCCTGGTTAACAGCCTTCATCCTGGGCTTTGTATCTGCAGTATTTGACAATATTCCACTAACCAAACTTTGTCTGGAACAAGGACACTTTGATTGGGGTATGTTGGCCTATTCGGTTGGATTTGGGGGCAGTATGATTTGGTTTGGTTCTTCAGCAGGGGTTGCTATTACCAATAAATTTCCTCAAGCCCGAAATGTAAAGGTTTGGATTAAAGAAGGATGGCACGTAACTTTAGCATATGTAATTGGTTTCTTTGCCCTTTATCTGACATTGGGCTGGGAACCTGCTGATAACAAACTACACAAAGAGCCAGCTGCTAAGTGTCCGGCTACCGAGTGTAAGGCCAGAGAGCAATCACCTGTACTAGAATAAAATTATATCCTGAAAATCGTACTAAAGGCGTGGTGATCCGAAAGGGTGGCCGCGCCTTTCATTTCTACACAATTGTTCAGTACCTTGAATTGGTTGTATTTTCCGCTTTTATAAAATACGTAATCGAGCTTTTGAGCACCTTCGGCAGAATCGCAGTACATGTTGTTTTGAGGATCTATGGTATAAAATTGGTTTTCACATGAATAATTGTCTACAACATCCCTTAGGTTCATCTCCTGATGAAGGTAAGCATAAGCCGTTTTTGGAAAAACCATGAGATCATTTTCCAGGCAGTGGTGTGCAATGTTCAGGTCGCCTGCCAAAACCACGGGTAGATTGGTGTGTAAATTCTGAATTGCCGATTCTATGATTTTAATCTGTGCCATCCGTATGGTTTCATCCTTTAGTGTAGGCCCTGAATACAGGTGAGTGTTGACAACCCATACCATGCCGGTTGGCAAGTCTATTTTACTCAAGAGGCAACCTTTTGCTCCTAATTTCTCTTCCCAGCGCATACCCTCTACCTGTGGGAAAGGTTGAAAATGCTCCTCCAAAACAGGAAACCGGGAAAAGGTAGCCAGACCTCCATGGCAGTCCCTTTGCACCCAGGGAACAATAGATTGGTTGCAGGTATAATCAGAAAAATAGTAATATTGATTCATCAATTTGGGCAAATTTAAATGCCTGAACTGGGTAGAAAATACTTCCTGTAAACAAAGGATGTCAGGAGATAATTTAATAAGCGTATCGGCAATATGTGGAAATCTCTTATCGTCTTCATGGCCTGGAAGTGTTACCGGCAGGCCCCATACATTATAAGAGGTTATTTTAAATTCGTTTTTGTAGTCCAGACATAACTCCTTTTTTTTAGTAGATTTTTATCAGGAGCTGCCGTAAATCCATTCATAAAAGTAGAGAGTAATAAAAATATAACAAGCATAGATTGAAATTTATGATGCAAAGATGCCCATCGATTGTAATTTCAACTTTAAGCCCAGTTCTTTATATTATTATTTATCCATATGCGATATTAACTCACAATTAAGGAATTCTACAATAATTCTGATCTGAGTTTACATAAATATGGCATTGCGTTAATACTGAGGAAATATTGAATATCGAACTTTGTCCAAACACGTTTTGATGAAAATATTATATGCTGTTCAAGCTACGGGAAATGGACATATCAGTCGCGCTATGCAATTATTACCCCAGTTAGAGCAATATGGCACGGTAGATCTTTTTCTTTCGGGCAATAATGCCTCTCTCCAACTCAATGGCAATGTAAAATTCAGGAGCAAGGGTCTAAGTTTATACTATACAAAATGCGGTGGACTCAGTTATACCGGAATGTTATGGAAAAACAACATTGTCAGAGCAATGAAAGAAGCCAGAGACTTGCCGGTTCAATCGTATGATTTTGTCATCAATGATTTTGAATTTATCACCGCTGAAAGTTGCAGAATACATAAGAAAGAGAGCATCCACCTGGGGCACCAGGCCAGCTTTCTCAGTGATAAGACACCCAGGCCTGATATCAAAAGTAAAGTTGGAGAATTAATTTACAAACACTATTGCAAAACCACCCATCACCTTGGTTTTCATTTTGAGAAATATGATGAGTTTATACTACCCCCTGTAGTCAAAAACGAAATCATTAGTGGAGAAAACTGCGACTTAGGCCATATTACCGTTTACCTGCCCTCTTATCAAAGGCATTGTATTGAAACCCATTTCCGTTACCATAAAGACATTGTATTTCATTGGTTTCTGGCCGGAATCAAAAAACCTTTCAAGGAGGGTAATATTATTTTTTATCCAATTCACAACAGCCTTTTTACCCAAAATTTACTATCATGTCATGGCTTGATAACAGGGGGGGGATTTGAAACACCCAGTGAAGCCCTCTATCTGGGTAAAAAATTGCTTTGTATTCCCATAAGGGACCACTATGAACAGAAATGTAACGGTGCTGCACTTTCCCAATTGGGAGTAATGACCCTGCCGGATGCCGATTCACCTGATTTTTTTCTTCAAATTCAGAATTGGCTAAACCATTCGCCCATTATACGACTGAAAGAAGTAAATAATATTGAGGAAACAATTTTAAAAGCTTTTGCACAAATAAAAAGCCAGGTAGAGACTCGGGTTGCATAAAGCAAAAAGCTAAGTTTTATTGATTTCAAAACCCAGTAAAAGGTTAACTTGCAGTTCTTAATTGAATAAATATATGCGTAAAATAAGGGTCGCATTTTTTGCTGATATGCTGATCGAAAATTTTGACGGTGCTGCCCGCACCATATATCAGATTATTCAAAGAATTGACCGTTCCCGTTATGAATTTTTTTTTATTACGGGTAGTGCTCCAGGCCCCGATTTTCCCTATAAATATTATCTGGTACCCAGCATTGAAATTCCCAAGAATGAGGATTATAAGATGGCCATACCCGCCCTTGCCTTTTTTGAGATGAACAATGCCATGCTTATTTTTAAGCCCGATGTTATCCATATATCATCTCCTTCCTTCTTAGGGAGATATGCATTAGATTATGGAAGAAACCATCAAATTCCAGTCATTACCATCTACCACACCCATTTTATTTCTTACATTGATTATTATTTCAAAGACGCCAAGTTTCTAATCGATGCTGTAAAAGCATTTGTAATCTCTAGGAATAAATCTTTTTACAATGGTTGTGATTTGGTTTTAGTTCCCTCACAATCGTTGATGGATGAGTTGGCCGGTTATGATTTTGATTCTGATAAAATGAAGTTGTGGCCAAGGGGTATGAATGTTTCGCTCTTTTCACCAGATAAAAAAAACAGCAACTTAAAGAAAGAATATGGCTTAGACCGTCCCGTTGTTTTATTTGCAAGCAGATTGGTTTGGGAAAAGAATTTGATAACCTTAGTATCCATCTATGAAAAAAATGAAGTCGAGGGCAGGCCATTTACTTTTGTTGTAGCCGGTGATGGAGTAGCCAGAGAGGAACTTCAAGAACAAATGCCTAAAGCCCTTTTTTTAGGGAAATTAGATCATGAAGCCTTAAGTATATGGTATGCGAGTGCCGATGTATTTCTTTTCACATCAGAAACAGAGACCTATGGCAATGTAGTGGTTGAGGCAATGGCATCGGGTCTGACTGTTGTTGTGGCCAATGCCGGTGGGCCCAACGATTTAGTGAATCAATTTGTAACGGGTATAAAATGTGATCCCCGCGATGCAGAAGCATTTTATGCTGCTGTCAAATTATATATGACCGATCAGCAACTCAGGGAGACCATCATAGATAATGCTTTGCAATATGCAAGAGGTCTTGATTGGGATCAGCTGACTGCTACCTATTTTGACATGGTAGCAGGTATGCAAAACCAAAGCAAATAAAGATGGAAGTATTATTCATTTCTCATAAATATCCTCCTGCCACCGGTGGTATGGAAAAGTTTTCTTTTGAATTGATCAATGGCATGTCAAAACATGCGAAGGTTCACAAATTGGTGTATGAAGGAAAAGAGCCGAGATGGAAGTGGTTTTTACTTCTAAGGCGGAGAACACGCAAAATTCTTTCAGAAAACCCTGAAATCAACATCATCCACCTCAACGATGGACTAATGATCTCTTTTACCCGTTGGCTTAAAAAGGACACCAAAATACCGGTGGTAGCAACCTTACATGGACTGGATGTGGTCTTTCCATTGCCTTATTACCAACATCGCATTGTTCCTGGCTTTAATCAACTCAATGCCATTGCCTGTGTGAGTAAGGCGACCATGGCTGCTGCTGCTGAAAGGGGCATAGATAATAATAAACTAAGCGTAATTAATAACGGAGTAGACCACAAAATGGCTGATCCACTGACAGATGCTAGTGCCAAAGAAAATCTTTTGGGAAAATATGGGATCGACTCAAATGCCAGGATCATTTCTGGGCTCGGCAGGGCGGTTAAAAGAAAAGGATATAGTTGGTTTGTAGAAAAGGTATTGCCCTCACTCCCCAAAGATGTTGTGTTTATAATGTGCGGTCCGATATCGGACTACGGCAAGCGATGGTGGCATCAACTACTGCCTACAGCTTGGGTTAACCGATTGGCCCTTATGATGGGCCACCCCACCGATGAACCTGCATTAAAATCACTGGCAAAACAGTTTCCTGGCAGGTTCATAAGAACCGGGCACATGGCTTTTACAGGCATCGTACAAATACTAAAAGCATCAGAAGCATTTGTGATGCCAAATATTAAAGTAGAGGGAGATATGGAAGGTTTTGGACTGTTAGCTTTGGAAGCCATATTGGCAGGTACCGTGGTATTTGCT
The DNA here is from genome assembly GCA_016717655.1 of Saprospiraceae bacterium. Classification (GTDB taxonomy): domain Bacteria; phylum Bacteroidota; class Bacteroidia; order Chitinophagales; family Saprospiraceae; genus JADKBO01. The sequence goes on along the minus strand of JADKFC010000006.1, from coordinate 52,725 downwards.
GCCGGGCACGAAGGAATTACAGATGCCATTCATCACCAATCAAACGGGTTTTTACTGCCTTCCGGAGATGTGCAACAATGGGTGACCAGATTAAACCAACACCTTGAAAAGCCTATTAGAGAGGGGGAAAAAGCAGGTTTTCAACGCTATACTCTACAACACTTTTCTTGGGAAAAAATGGCAACGGATTATTATAATTGGTTTCAGCTTATCACCCAAAAATCGAGATGACTACTGGTTGGCCGGGTCGTTTTCCGGCTTGGTATAAGGCTTGTCTTTACGAGCAATCAGAGAAACATTGACATACCTTTTGGGATTTAAACGAAGGTCCTGCAATAGGAGCGATAAGTTACGTGAGGTTGCTTCCATGTTTTCATATAACTTCTTATCATTGAGCAGGGCCCCCAAAGAACCTCCGCCCTGGTTGACCTTAGCCAAAACAGTATTTAAGTCCTTCATGGTTGCCGTAGTTGCATCAAGCGTTGTTTCCAATTTTTTAACCGCCTCATTACTATTGTCGATCATGGAATTGGTCTTGGCCATGGTTTTGCTGATATCAGCCGTTGCCAATTGACCTGAAGTTGTGTTCAGGTTTTTAAGCAAGCCGGTAATCTGAGCATTGTTATCTGCCAGGTTTTTGGTAATCTTATTCATGTTGGCCAAAATGCCGTTCATGTTCTGCTGACTTTGTACCATAAGCTTGTTGAAATTGCCGGTAAGGGCTGCCATGTTGGCCATGGTCAGTTCGAGGTTTCTTACTATCAAATCTACTTTTCCGTTATTTCCATCTTTTCCCAATTCTTTGACCAGGTCTTTTACCTGATCTGAAGCATTGGAGATGTATTCATTTACTTCTGCCGGATCAATCATTGAACTGAGCAAGCCCAGGCTTTTACTGGTGAATTTGTGTCCGGATGGAGCGCAATCATCACCCGTACAAACGGATTCAAAAACCAGAGAGAGGGTCTTTCCTCCTACAATGCCTTCATTGCGCATTACTGCCTGGGCATTTTTGGGGATATTGATTTTACCATCCACCCTGAAAGTTACATCCATGGTATGAACATCATTGGGATTGATATTGATATCGGTTACGGTTCCAATTTTGTAGCCATTGACGGTAACATCAGAAGAAACAGCCAAACCCGTAACATCATTGAATGAACACAAATATGTTCTGCTGGGCTGAAACAGGTTTTGGCCTTTTATAAATCTGTAACCCCAAACGGCTGCAAACAAAGTAATAAAAGTTAACAGCCCTAGTTTTACCTCTCGTGACATACCTTTTTTTTAAGAAACGTAAAATTAATGAAAATAGTTGAACCCTTGATTTTCAAAGGCAAAAGCGTACATTTTTTTTAATCCCTACAGTTTTATCGAACCAGACTGTTGTGAAAAAAAATATAATTCCACACAATTAAAAAAAATAATTCGAAAAGCCCATATTATCATCTGTGAAGTCGACTGCATGCAAAAGATAAACGTATATTTGAGTAATGCACCGAATACACATTAATATATTAATTTATGTATATTAAATTGTTTTTCTGTATTTTATATTTTAACATTAAATGTAATATGAAGATTATTTTCAATTATTTTTCATTCATGGCTACGTGCCTCTTTGTACTATTGTCTGTAAAAGGAAGAGCTCAGTCTGTGCAACTCCCATCTCCGCCGGCGGAGCGGCACAAAGCATATCAATGGAGGAATGATCCGGCCAACACACAGTCAGCGGGCAACTGGGCTACTACGAACATAGGTCCCACTATCATGAATGGAAGAATAACGGATATTGATGTTAATCCGCAAGATGCCCATGAGTTTTATATAGCTTATGCCTCTGGAGGTCTATGGCACACCAAAAACAATGGGACTACCTTTCAGCCTGTTTTTGACCATGAAGCAGTAATGACCATAGGAGATATTGCGGTTCATTGGCCTTCCAGGACCATTTATGTAGGTACCGGAGAAAACAACTCCAGCAGATCTTCATATGCAGGCAATGGCATTTATAAGAGCAAAGACAATGGCAAGACATGGGAACACCTTGGATTAGCAGACTCTCATCATACGGGTCGATTATGGGTGGATGTCAACGATGTAAACAAATTAATGGTAGCATCTCTGGGTCATTTGTATTCAAAAAACCAGGAACGCGGCATTTTCAGGAGTGAGGATGGGGGCAAAACATGGAGTCATACTTTGTTTGTCAATGATTCTACCGGGGTAATTGACCTGGTGGCAGATCCTATAGAAAAAGATGTTTTTTATTGCAGTTCATGGCAGCGGCAAAGGACTGCCTGGAATTTTTCCGGTGCAGGACAAGGTTCTGCGATCCATAAGTCAATTGATGGAGGTAAAACGTGGAAAAGGATAACAGATTTGGCTTCAGGATTTCCATCTGGAACATTTACAGGTAGAATCGGATTGACAGCATCTATTAGGAATAACCAAACTGTATTGTATGCCATCGTTGATAATCAGGAAGCAAGAGAAAGTAAGATCGAAAAAAAAGAAGGACTTTCAAAAGAAGCACTAAAAACAATGAGTGAAGATACCTTCTTACAACTAGACGATGCCAAGCTTGATTCCTATCTAAAGGCCAATGACTTCCCTGAAAAATATGATGCCAAAGAAGTTAAAAAACTGCTGAAAAAAGGCAAAATTGAAGTTAAATCGTTGGTTGAATATCTGGAAGATGCCAATAGCATCATGCTGGAAACTGAAATAAAGGGAGCTGAAGTGTATACAAGTAGCGATGGAGGTCAGACCTGGAAAAAAACACATGATGGATACATTGATGGCTTGTATTATACGTACGGTTATTATTTTGGACAAATTTCAGCCCAGCCGCATGAGGCAGCCGTGCTATATATCCTGGGAGTTCCCTTATTAAAATCGACAGATGCCGGTAAAACATGGAAAAACATCAATGGCGATAATCAGCACGGGGACCACCATGTATTGTGGGTGAATCCTGCCAATCCACAGCACATTTTTAATGGCAATGATGGAGGTCTCAACCTATCGTACGATGGAGGAGAAAGTTGGACAAAATGTTCTATGCCAGCCGTTGGCCAGTTTTATGCTGTTCAAACAGACAATGCAGAGCCCTATAACGTGTACGGCGGTTTACAGGACAATGGAGTTTGGATGGGAAAGAGCAACTATACTTATAGCACCTCCTGGCAAAGTGACGGAGTTTATCCGTATAATTCGATTTTAGGAGGTGATGGAATGCAGGTCCAGGTTGATCCGCGTGACAATAGTACCGTTTACACAGGTTTTCAGTTCGGTAATTATTTTAGAATTGACCTAAAATCCGGACATCGTAAAAACATCAGTCCCAAGCACGACTTAGGTGACCGCCCATACCGATTCAACTGGCAAACGCCTATCCTCCTTTCGAGGCATCAGCCTGAGATAATATATATGGGAGCGAATAAATTTCTGAGGTCGATGGACAAAGGGGATCAATTTAAAGCCATTAGTGGTGATTTGACCGCAGGTGGTAAGCCAGGCAATGTACCTTTTGGCACCCTGACGAGTATTGATGAATCGCCTTTGGAATTTGGACTGCTTTACTCAGGCAGTGATGATGGTTTGGTATATGTTTCAAAAGATGGGGGAAATCAATGGCAAGACATCAGCAAAGGCTTGCCTTCTTCTCTTTGGGTGAGCAGAGTCGTTGCATCTCAACATCAAAAATCCAAGGTATATGTTACGCTCAATGGGTATCGCAATGATGACTTTACTCCTTATGTTTTTGTTAGTGAGGACTACGGTTTGCATTGGAAATCTCTGGGTGAGAATTTACCTCATGAAGCCATTAATGTGCTGAGAGAAGATACTGAAGATGAAAATATATTGTTTGTGGGCACTGACCACGGCTTATATTTCACTATAAACGGAGGACAAAAATTTGAACGATTGAGTAAATCCTTACCCAATGTTGCAGTTCATGATCTTGCACTGCAAAAGAAAGCCAATGAAATGGTAATTGGCACCCATGGTCGTTCATTATATAAAATGGATATTGCACCAATAAGAAAGTTGAAAGAGCTGAAAGACTCCTTGTTTGCCATCATCAACATTGGAAACATTGCTTATAAATCCAATTGGGGGAAAAAGATTAATGCCTATGCTGAAGTGAAGCAACCAACGGTCAAGATTTTGTATTTCGCCCAAAATGCGGGTAAAGCCCAATTAACCATAAATTCAGAAAACGGGATAGAGCGATTTAAGAAAGAGATTGACCACAATAGAGGATTAAATGAATTAGAGCTTCCATTCTGGTTTGAAAAGATGCCTATTGAATCAAAAATAATAAAAGGAAAGAAAAAAAATGACCCGGTTGCCAAAACAGAGCCAGAAAAAATTGCTGACGACGGCCATTTCTATCCAAAGCCTGGAAAATATTTTGTAAATATCAAATCTGAAACATTTGTAAAATCTGCATCATTTCAAATAACCACCAAAAAATAATGTTGAACAAACGAAGGCAGATTTTCATCTTTATTTTGTTGCATTGAGCGGAGCCCTATGGTATGTCCTACCTCAAACAAGAGTTTTAAATGGATACGTAGCTCGAACTGTTTGCAGCTGTCACTTTGAGATCAACAGATCAGAAAAACAAATTGTGCAGGAAGATTTGAGCGGAGGATTATTTTCTTTAGCGAGCTTTACCATTGACGAAAAATCAAAATCAGTTTCCAGTTCCTTTTTTGGTATTTCTAAAAAAACGGCGGTATACCGCAACGGACTGGGTTGTATTTTGCTAAAAGGGAAGGATGATTATCACGTTGTTTTTACTGCCACTCCTGATTCAAATAAACAAGCCCTTCCATGGCAATATGTTACAACTTCAAGCCTTAGCAGAGAGGCTAAAAATAAAATTGACACCCTGGCGTTTGATGAAAGCTTTAGCGTTTCTAATAAAAAAACGAGGGCGCTTTTGATTTTGCATAAGGATAAAATGATTTATGAACAATATGCCAATGGTATAAGCCGAAATACCCCACTATTGGGCTGGTCGATGACAAAATCGGTTATCAGTGCCTGTGCAGGAATCCTGGCTAAGAAAGGACAACTATCATTAGATGAGCGGCCTTTTAATACATCATCAGATCCTTATAAATCAAATACAACCTTAAAAGATTTATTGCAAATGCGAAGTGGGCTTGATTGGGAAGAAAACTACAATCAATACAGCAGTGCCACAAAAATGTTATTTGACAGTGACAATGTGTTTGAACAGATCAAAAAGTTATCATTTGGTGAGAAACATTGGGAGTACTCTTCAGGTACCACTAATTTGATAAGTGGCATTTTAAAATCAAAATTCAATACATCTAAGGCTTATTTAACTTTTCCGCATACAGCTTTGTTTCATGCACTGGACCTTCAACATGCCTGGATTGAACCAGATGAAAGCGGCACCTACCTGGGGTCATCTTACATGTATGCCACGGGACAAGATTGGCTAAAACTTGGCCGGTTGTTTTTAAAAAAAGGAAATTGGCAAGGCACTCAATTGATAGACAGTAGTTGGATTGACTTTGTTCAGTTAGAGGCACCAGGTTCGCAGGGACGGTACGGTGGCCATTTCTGGTTGAATAAAAATGGCATAAGCTATCCTGATGCTCCCCATGACATGTTTACTATGGATGGATATCAGGGACAATTGGTGGCCATTTGTCCTACCCAAGAATTAGTGATAGTTAGACTTGGTTTAGCAGACATTGATTTTAACCAACTCCTAAAAACCATTATTAATGAAGTTGAAAATTAGTTTGTTTGTAGTATTTCTATTGTCTCTTGGGGCTTGTAGTCTTCACAAAAAGATTGTTATTCCATCCTGCAATTTGGGCAGTTTTGTTTTCAACAATTGCACTTGTAGTAGTAATAGCAGTAGTACTGACTCACTAGAAAGTATTTTGCAATCTGGATTTCTGTCAGGTGAAGGATTTAAACTACAATACCAATATGGTCCTTCAGTTCCGAAGGGGCCTCAAGATGCCCGAGAGTATATAGAGCAAAGCTTCCGTGCCTATTACTATAAGAATTTTTTTGAGTACATCCACATTGATTCCAAGGTGCATAAAGTGTACAGAGATTCCGTTTATTTGACTGAGATTGTGTACATACGGCCGGGAGAAGATCAGAGTTGTAGTGCCTGTAATGTACAGCTACAGTTAATGTTTAAAGGCAATACCATTCCGTTTAGCATCTTTATCACCCCAAGTCTATTAGCCGATTTAAACAAAGCAGGTTTTAGTTATCCACTTCACACCAGCTACAGAATAAAGCTTTTCAATCATCCGGAAATAAAAGGAGCTTGGCTTGGCTCTAAAAAAAGATCAAAAGGTCAGCCCTCCCTTTATCTTGAAATGGTTGAAGGAGACTGGGCACTGTTTGAAAAATGGATTTCGTTGAATGTGAAGTAAAATTATTTTTTTATTCAACAGAATTAGCGCCCCTATATTCCACCACCCCGCTGCCGAGGTTGTGGATGGTACTATTTGAAGCCAGATTGTTTCCTTTTTTGCAATACGTATTTTGTAAGATCAGCATACCTTGATTGCTAATACAGCTCCCATCATCTTCTGAGCCAGCTAGAAGAGTTGCATTTTCTAATTGGAGTGTCTTACCAGGCAAAACATCAAAAATTCTGTCCGTATTGGCTGCATTGATCACCAAACGACCTCCTGTTTCGGCTATAATAACCAGGTTTTTATCAATTTCAATTGGACTCATCAGGTAAATTGTGTCCAGAAGAACGGGATAGCTAAAAAGCAGCGTATCACCTTCGGCAGCACATGAAACTGCATGTCTTAAAGTACCCGGCCCCGAGTCTCCTGATTTGTATACCCATTGGCAAGGTTCGGCTTCAAAGTTTGTAAACAGGTATGTTGCAGACGGTGACAAATTATACAAATCTGAAGATGAGGTGACATTAAAAGTAGTGCCATCTTCTGCGGTTGTGCCATTATATTTATACCAGGTGCCGTTGACCGGAAAACCTGGTACCACATCATGGCTGACAGCAGGATCCAGATTAGCAACACAGATTACGTAATGTCCATTTCCATCGTTTAACATCATTCTTCGAGGAATGGCAATGTTTCCGACGCCTAAGCCTATATTTCCATAATCAGGGCTTATTGTATAAAGCGGATAAGTATTTCTCAATTTCAAAATATGGGAGATCTGAGTATACAATTCCTTTCTTTTATCATCTTGAAAATAATCCCATTTTACAGGCTTTTCACCTGTTCTTCCATTAAAGTTTATGCTAACATCATAGCCCAATTCTCCCATTTGCCAGAGCATTCTTGGCCCGGGAAACAACAGATTAAAATTATACCCGATTTTAAGGCGGTTTATCATATTATCTTTGGTCTTAGGTCCGTTGAAAAATTGCATCAACTCATAACCCAATCTCTCTTCATCGTGACTTTCAGGATAGGAGATCCAATTGGCAAATGTAAAATTGCGGGAGGGTGTATTGTATATACCGGATTCATAAAGATTGGGATTGTCGCCATTCCAACCCAAAACAAAGGATTTAACATCATTGTGGTGGCCTACCCCACTCCACATACTAATACCAAAGTCGGCCAAAACCTTATCTTCAGCATTTACGGCAAGGTGTTCAAAAATGGCAACAGACCCGGGATTCCTCAACCACATGCCAGATACCATTCTCTTAAGAATATCTATCCTATCCTGATCATAAGAAGATGCCCAAGGGTCGCCTGGATCCTGAGCGGTTTGTCCAAATCCTTTGGTAAAATCAAATCTAAATCCATCAAATTTAAATTCCTGAAGCCAATGGTCGAGGACCCTATCTACAAAATTGCGGGTATGTTCACTTTCGTGATTCCAGTCTACTCCCCACCAGCCAGCAGGTTCAGCGATCATTTTGTGATCCGGATTAAACCATGGATTATCTGAAGCTGGTTTGCCGTCGCTTTCATTCCAATACATTTTAGCCATCACATTGGATAAAAAAGCATGGTTGAGAACCATATCATTGAAAACCTGAATTTTTCTTTTATGGCACTCATCAATAAATTTTTTCAGGTCGTTGGCAGTACCATAGGCCTTGTCAGGAGCCAGGTAAAAATTGGGATTATAGCCCCAACTTGAATTGCCCTCAAATTCTGATATAGGCATGACATGAATGGCATTGATACCAAGGCTCCTTATGTAATCGAGCTTATCAATGGCTGCTAAATAAGTGCCTTCTTCTGTAAAATCTCTAAAATGAAGTTCATAAATATTAAGTTCGTTGGTCGAGGGCTTAGCAAAAACAGAGGCAGTCCATTCAAATGAATCTTGTCTAATCTTTAAGGACTGAGGCCCTGTCTACAGCCTGTGATGGATAATTTGGCAGATCTGGAAAGATAAAAGGGCTGATCAAAGCATCATCGGCGTCGCTAATCTGATGGGCATAGGGATCTGCCACTTGTACTCCACCATCCATGAGGTATTGAAACACATAAGAAGTATCAGTTTCAAGGCCGCTCAGTTCTATCCACCAGTAATCACCACGATCTCCATCATTATCCGCATCATTGGTGCCATCCCAGCCGTCTCTGTCCCGTTTCATTTTAAATGATTCAGATGGAGTCCAATTATTGAAATCACCTACCACATAAACGATTGACTTTGCTTCTGTGGGATTGGTACCCGATGGAACAGCGGGAGGTCCTGAATTGCCTTTATAGAATCTGGTAAATACCGGTGCGTGCAAAACCAAGGTAGCTTTAGTAGAATCTCCAACGTGGTAGTTTATTCCAGGATTCACCCAGGAGGGCCTTTCTTCTTCAATTACCGCATTATGGGCAAGTACCTCAAATTTTTTAATCCTGGTGTCGGGACCAAAAACAGCACTAATACGATACAAATGTAAGGTTGTATTGGTGAGGGTCATTTCCCAGTCAAAGGTGTCGTTTGAAATTAAAGTTGTAATTGTATCTATAGGTAGCTGGCTCATTGGATCGAGTTCTTCAAGCATCCAGCTATCGGCATTGCTACTGGCTGCTATTGTGGCATCAAAACCAACGCCGGTTTCTGTCATAAAAGGACTGTATTCCGGTGATAAAATTTTGATGTAGTTGCCTGGATTTATTGCATTGAAATAATTGCTGCCATTGTTGTCTTCCTTGAGCGATCCATCTGCGGATCGGAACAAAAAATTTAAGCCAAATAAATCATCCAAATTATTGACACCAAAGTAGGTCATGGCATTGGGTATGGTAATTTGCCATTGGTTAGCACCAATTGAAGTCATTTCACCAATGCCATCATCCTGGCCCCAATTTCCAACAACATGACTAAATGCCAGTACATTTTCAGGATCAGTCGAAACACCAGCATGCAGGTAAACCTTTGTGCTTCCGGCCAGTGCGGTCAATGAAGCATTAAATGTAACGACAAATGGTGATGTTTCAGCAGGCAAGGAAGGGGTGACAAGCACCACGGGTCCACCTCCCATATTGATATTGGTAACATGATTATCAAGAGGGCTTCTGTTGGAAGACTGATTCCAGGAAGTGCTATTATCATCATTGGGTACCGCATCAAATGAACCATGGGCATTTTGATCACCCGTTATATAAAACTGAAGGTCAGCAAGAGCAGGACTCATTATTGCGCTTTTGAGTATTCGCACCTCGACCCACCCATTTTGGTCAGAACCTGTAATGTTTTCAGCATATTCGGTTGATGCAAGTGCAGAGCCGAGGCCTGCCCAGGAACTGCCGTTCCATGTATGAAATTCAGCATAACCATTAAAATGCCCCCGGACGATGAAGTCAATTTTATTGGTATTGGTGTAATCAATACTTCTGGACCAGGAATCATAATCACCGCCACCTGCCTTACTATGTATGGTAAAAGCCCAATTCATCCAGGAGGAAGCTGTTATTTCAGCACCCATATAGACATATGCCCCCATTTCTAATACGTAAAACTTCTTTGCATTGGCATTGGCCCAACCAGGCGACAAATCTGCAGTTGACACAGGAGGTCCCCAAACCGTTTCACCGTCAAAAGTGCCATCTATCACAGGTTGGGCAAACATGGGTGTAAGGAAGAACAAAACAAAGACGATGCTCCCCCAGTTAAAAATTTTGTTCATTGCTCTTGAATTTAAAAGCTTTTGAGGCTTTTTATTTGTGTAAATAAAGCCATTTTTAACAAAATATCAAAATAGAATTTAACTAAAAACACCCTCTTAACAAGTTGGCTAAAAACCAAAAAATGAGCAGAAATGGTATCTTTGTGATTACCTAACCAAATTGTAACAATAAATAATGGACACGCCGCAAAAATACTCTTCCATTCACTACCAAAGCTATCTTGCACTTGAGCAACTTCTTTCTGCACAAAATCAACGTTCCGCAGAAATGGAAACAGGTGAAGCCCATGAAGAAATGCTATTTATTATTGTTCACCAGAGTTATGAAATCTGGTTCAAACAAATCATTCATGAATTGGAATCGGTGATTAATATGTTTACTACTGATGTAGTGGATGAAAAAAATATTGGCACTGCGATTGCGCGATTAAACAGGGTGATCCAGATATTCAAATTATTGGTAGATCATATACCCATTATGGAATCCATGACTCCGCTTGATTTTCTTGATTTCAGGAATTATTTGTTCCCTGCATCAGGCTTTCAAAGTTATCAATTCCGAAAAGTGGAGAACCTCTTGGGCTTACCGGAAGATGAAAGAATGACCTATGCAGGCCACCATTATGCCGCATTTTTCTCCGATGAGCAAAAAACGGAACTGGATCATATTATTAAAGAAAAGAACCTCTTTAAGGCAGTTGAAACATGGCTTGAACGCATCCCCTTCCTGCAATTTGAAAATTTTGACTTTCTTCAGGAGTACAGGGCAGCCGTTGAGCGCATGTTGAACAAAGAAGAGCACGCCATTAGGAATTCAGCTTATCTTTCAGACAAGGACAAAGAAATGCGCATTAGAATGATGGGCAGTACTGATACCTACTTTCAAACCATTCTTGATGAACAGTTCCACCAACAGCTAGTTGCAGAAGGACGTCAACGATTGAGCTACAAGGCTACCCTTGCCGCTCTGATGATTAATTTGTACAATGAAGAACCCTTGCTCCAGCTTCCTTATCGATTCTTATTGTGCATCGTAGATATTGATGAGTTGCTGACTACCTGGAGGTATCGACACGCGCAAATGGTTTTGAGAATGCTCGGCAGAAAAGTGGGTACCGGCGGTAGTAGCGGTCATGACTATCTCAATGAAACTGCTCAGAGACACAATATATTTAAAGATTTTCACAACATATCAACCTTACTTATACCTAGATCTGAGTTGCCTGGATTGCCGGAAAATGTAAAAAAACAACTGGGATTTGTCTATTCAAAATAAGGAGGGTTAATATTTATATGTTGTTAAAAGAATAACAAAGAAACCTGCCAGCCCCACCAAAGTTTATGGCTAAAATCTGCATCGGTATTTTCATAAAACCCTTTGCCTGATATTTCATTGTATGATAAGTTAGCCCTGTCATTGGGATCATACCAAAAATGATTTAGCACAGCTCCAGTTCTAAGGCCCAATTTTCTGAATGGTTGCCAGGCAAACCCTAAAAATAGCTGGTTGTGAAAATTGAACTGCCAGTCCTGAAAATGCTGGAATACCCTATTGGACCTCATGGTGGCATCGACCTCAAAAGTAAAGTGATTGGACAATGGCAAAGAAGACGCCAGCCCAAAACCACCCTGAATAAAAGTACTGTCTTTCACACTTTGGTTCCAGCCCAAAAAATAATGTAGATACAGTGCAGGCCAACCTGATCTGATACCCAGCTGCAAGGTTTGTTCAGCATTATAAGCAAGCTCAACTTTGTGATAACCATTACCTATATAATTAAACAAGCCAAATCCCAATCCTGCTTTACCATACTTACTGATATTGATGATCCCAAGTTGAACCCCTTCAAGGGTATCGGTGTAATTGACAAAGCCTGAAATCTGCAAGCCTTTGAGATGTTGACTTTGGTTGTAAAAGCCAGACAACTGGCCACCTGAGATGGATTTAACTTCATTGTAAAAGCCGGCGGCCTGTAAGCCAATCAATGTTCCGGCCTGTTGATGAAAACCCGATAATTGTAAACCCTGCATTGTGTCTGCAGTATAATTGACAATTCCTGCTACCTGGATACCCTTCATATTGCCACTATTGGAGTTGAGTATGCCGCCTACCTGCAAACCTGTAACATTGTTTGATACTCTATTTACTACACCTCCCACTTGCAAGCCATTCACGTTTCCTTTGGTGTAGTTGTAAATTCCTCCCAATTCCACACCATCAACTCCTGCCGAATTTCCCCCAATTAAATTTAAGGATAGATTATTTATGGTGTGGTAGGCCAGCATTTTGTTGGTACTGATGGGTGGGATCAACGATATTGACACCTTTGTTAAAAGCTTCTCACTGATATTGGAAAAATCAGGTTTGTCTATTTCCAGTGTTTCCCAAAATCCTTTTTTACGAATTGGCCCAATAGATGGAAAACTATCCGTAATCAGCGAATCCAGGGATGAAAGGTCTGGAGACTGTCTTTCGATTGGGTACATTTCATTTATAGGTACCCTGGAATATTTTTTTAGATAGATGTTTAACGGCGTTGATTTATCTATTGCTATTACTATAGTAGTATCCGGATAACTTTCTTTGGCAATATTAAGTGTAAGCCATTTTCGCCCCGGCTTTACATTCAATTTAAATTCACCATGACTATTGGTATTTACGAGGGTTTTTAGTGACTTAATGTAAATGGTCGCAGATTTAACCGGCTTTTGTGTAGTGCTGTCTAAAATAACACCAGACAGCAAAATCCTTGCATCTATCTTATTGCCATCCTCCGGTTTAAGGATGATGTATTTGTCTTTTAAAACATATTTCATCCCTATTTGTGGAGTCAACAGATCCAGCGCAGGTCCAATCAAACTATTTTCCACCTGAATTGACACCTTGGTCTGATCATCAAATGCCCCATAAGAAAAAATTACATCGCACTGCTTCTGAATGGCATCAAAGACAACTTTAGCAGGCACTTGATAATATCGCAAATCTACCCGACAAGTTTGCTGGCCGGTCAAGTGCCATACCTCAAATAATAAACTGAGTAAAATTAAATACCTGCTTACTGACATGGCTTACCTTTTATGATGTATTTATTATTATGGTACTCATAACTAAAATCCAACGTTTCACAGATAACTGTCATTATGGTAGCAATCTCTTCATCAAAAAACTGGGTTGTGAGTTTACATTCGCCAATCATTGCTGGTTCGAGTTCGACCTTGATATCGTATGTTTGTGACAGCAGTCTAATTACTTCGTCAAGGCGAGTGTTGTTAAAATTAAATTTAACCACTCGGGTATCCAGATCTGTGATTATTTGTTTGGAAGACCGGATGTACCATGCCTTCTCGCCTGCCTTTAGTATGATTTCATGGCCACTTTCATCAAATAATCTCACTATGCCCTCTGAAACAATGACAAATAAAGTGTCAGAATCAGGCTTTGCTTTTACTAAAAATTGAGTGCCCAAATCTTCTAGATAAACACCGCCACCTGCATGGATTATAAATTTATTTGTTTCATCATGTTTCACATCAAATGTCGCCTCCCCAGTCAAACTTACCTTTCTTGATTCCTTGCCGTAATTGGGATCTATTTCTAAACGAGTTCCCGGACTCAACTTGATTCTGGTTAGATCCATCAATTGATGTTCAAGGGGTTGGCTGCCAGCTATTATTGTTTTACCAGCTTGTTTTTCATTCATCGTAAAAATGACGAGCGACAGTATTGCTATAAAAGAAGCAGCAATCATGGCTCTATAAGTCCTTTTAATTCCAATTCTATGCTGCAATTGGCGGTAAGAAGCAGAAACTAATGGGACAGACCTCTTTTTGCCATCGATTAATGAAAGTGTTTTTGCCATTTCATTATAATAGTTTCTATTTTCTGGTTGTTGATTGCACCAGTCCTCGAGATCAATTGCTTCATGTGGCAAAGCTTCTCCACTAAGGTATTTGGCGATCAAAGTGTCTATATTGGAAGGTACATTCATGACCAGAATAATATTAAAAAGGTGATTGGAAAAAGATAACGAGAAAGGTATTGCCTAAGAGTTTTTAATGCTTTGCCCATTTGGTTTTCCACAGTTTTGGGTGAAATCTTAAGTTTGTCGGCTACTTCATAATACTTAAGGCCTTCCAGCTTGCACATTTCAAATACCTTTCTGCATTCCGGCGGCAGCAACTGTAAGGCTTCCTCTATTTTCTGTTTCAATTCTGTTTGCATAGGATCTTCTTTTACAACCAGCTCTGTTCGGGCTGTAAAAAATGACTCAAATTTTTGTTTTACTTGCTGGTGTTTGAGTTCATTCAAACATTTAAAATATACTGCTTTAAATAAATAAGCACGCAAAGAAGTATGAATATGCATTTTAGTACGATCCTGCCAACTCTCCAAAAAAACCGACTGAACCACATCCTCAGCCAGGTCCTGGTCTTTGACCATAGAAAATGCGTATCGGTACAATTCTTCAAAATGTTGCCTGTACGCTGCCTCCAGTTCTGCCTTATTATTGGTACTGCTGTTAATGACTCTAATTTTGGCTTCCGTCATGTGTATTTGCCTTGCATCTGATTGGTAAAATCCAGGGCTTATCTCTGCAGTATCTGCATTGAAAGCTGATTTATTGTACAAATTTGTTTGGACAGGAAAATTAGCAATATTTTCAATACCCAGGGCTATGTTTTGATTTGTCGCCATCAGTTACAGTCCAAAATTTTACCGGATCCGTTGACTTGTGACACTATAGCAGGATGACCTTTAACACAAACTGTCGCTTTTCCATCCAATTTTACATCCAATTTTTCCGTTGCCCAAATTTCTGCATTCGTACTTCCATCCATGTCGAGAAAAGTAGAGGAAGTTTGAAAATCAAGTCCCCTAACCTTACCACTACCATCCAGTGTATAAACAGCAGCGTCTGCAGAACCGGTAAACCTAAGATCGATGTCGCCATCGGCATCAACCAATAGCTTATCAAGTTCAGGGAGATCGAGGCTGACATCGGCGTCTCCATCGAGTCTGATTTCAAATGTTTTGGCAAGCCGTGTGAGGATGCCGTCGCATGATAAACGTACACTACCATCTACATCCACCTTTTTTAAGCCCGGCGCGGTGATGGTAAAGGTTACATCTTCTCTGTGCTTTATACAATTGTTCTTTAATCGAACCTTCCAAGTTTTTCCAGAAACATTCGATTTGTCTTCCAGATCTGATATCAGGTCTTCTTTCCCATTCACAATAATTTGTTGTGTGGGTCCGTCGACCAAAACAATTTCGCATGGAAAGTCAATTTCAATGGCATTTATCTCATCCAGAACCAACTCTTTTTCAATAAATTTTCCATCGTAACAATCCAGAAAATCAATATCACATGATTCCAGAAAAAAGATGGCAGCAAAAGCAAGTATTAGTAAATGTTTGTTAGTATTCATGATTATGTTAATTTAAAAGTCAATTTTATATGATAAAACAGGAACCAGAGGCATCATTGTCCAATTTCTCACTTCATTGTGAAAAACATCGTAATATACACCTCCAATATTTTCGTGATTGGTTGCGTTCATAAAGTCTAAAGACCAGGTAGCGGTTCTATTGGCTTTATTGATTTTATATTTAAACCCAATATCTAACTTGTAAAAGTCTCGCAGCTTTATGGTAAAGGCTTCATTTTCCAATCTCACTTCTTTGACGGCTACTCGGGATGCTTCCAGATCCACAGGAGTATCCCATTGTCCACCCACCCAAACATTTTTAATATTGATCCCAAAAACATTTCTTTTGTCTTTTCCTACCTTCCACTCTTTACCCAAGGTAAGAAGAAGCGAATTTTGTGTATTAAATCGGGTATTGGTCCAACTCATAGCAGGAGTTTTGAATTTCGATTCGCTGATAGATCCACTAATTATAAAATATAGCCCCTTATTCAAAAACCTTTCGAGAGTCAACTCCACACCTTTGTTTTCTCCTTTACCATGATTAACTAAAGCAAAGTCAGGAAAAAAGAATTGCTGGTTGACAATGGCATATCGACTATTTTCACTAATGCCGGTTGGTATTTGATGCAAATTTTGGTAATAGGCTTCTGCTACAAGTCGGGTATTTTCATTCAATTGTTTTTCAAAAGTAAGCACCCAATGATCAGATCTTGACATCTTCAGATCATGATTGAGCCATTGGTCTGAACCATCTCCAGCTTTAAGAAAATAAACCATTAAAGGCTGAATCTGGCTGTGTTTTCCATAAGAAACTGAGACAGAAGCTGTGGTAGTAGGTTGATATTTAAGACTAAGTCTGGGTTCTGCCACTTGTTGATCATTGAGCATGAAGCGCGTATAATGGGCTCCCAGCTGTGCAGACCATTTTTGCGAAATGCTATAACTAGCTTGAACATATGACCTAAGCATAGATGTGTGGTCATCGTTGTTGATCAGGTTGGTGAAGGTTTGGGCATCTTGAAATTCATCATATCTGAAATTGTAAGAAAGTCTGTCTGCATAAGCTCCCACCTTGATTACCCACGATGGTGATAGCTTTTGTGTGTAGGCAAAGGCGAGTGACCATTTGGAAACCTCATTTTGGGTATCAAATTTGTTGAAATATTTTCGATCAGAAAACAAAGTATTTGTTTCCTCTTTATACCCCGATAGAGTTGTGCCATTTACCAAAACGGCAGAAAAAAATCCTTTACCAAGGCTGCGTTGGTATTTAATACCATTGGTGTATACATTACTTATGAATTTGGCAGAATAGTGATGGGAAAGTGCTTCAAATTCTACATCTGCTGTATCTTCTTCAATCAATTGACTACTCCAGCCATTGACCCCAAAAAAAGAGAGTTGTCCATTATTTTTTAGAGGAAAAACTACATTATAGGACAGGTCACTATAGTCTAACACACCTGACAATTCCACTCCCAGTTTATCAATCATAGAAAGAGTCGAATATCGATAATTAATAAGGTAAGACGATTTATGTTTTTTTGATATTGGTCCTTCTGCTGCTGCTTCCATGCCTAAAAATCCAGCTTTCACGGTCCACTCCCGTTTTTGGTTATTTCCTTTTCTCAATTTAATATCAAAAATCCCCCAATTGCATTACCGTATTCAGCAGAAAAGGCTCCTGTTGAAAAATCAGAATTAGACAGTAGCTGAGAGGAAATAACCGCTACTCCACCCCCTGAAGAAGCCGCATCACCAAAGTGATTGGGGTTGGGAATGTCAACACCTTCCAATCGATAGAGCAAGCCTGATGGATGATTACCTCTTACAGAAACGTAGTTGCTCCCATCATTGGTAGGTACTACGCCAGCAAACGACTGCACCATTCTAGCCGGATCGTCAACTGCTCCTGCAAATTTATTGGTTTCTTCAACTGAGAAAGTGCGCGTACTTGCATATGCCATCGAATTAACAGGTCTTTGTTTATCGTTTTGAGCAGTGACCACCACTTCTTCCAGTGCGTGGATGTCTTCTGTCATTGACAGTGTAACTATCTTTTCCTTGCCACTGGTCACTTCAACCAGAGAAATAGTCTCCTTGTAACCCAAGTAGGATACCAATAGGTGATACCGGCCTGGTGCCAGGTTTTCTATCACAAACTCACCCATCAAATCAGTAATTGCGTGCAGGCTGGGAATTTCAGAAACGCTGACATGAGCTCCAATCAAAGGCTGCTGTGATACAACATCCAATACACTTCCTCTAAGTTGATAGGCAGCTGACTGGGCATGGAGTTTTGGAAAAAAAATCAACATCAAAAGCCAGAATCCTATATATTTCAATTTCATATTTGCTTTGTTTGTACTTATGTAAACTAAGTCTTCATTTTCCCCTATGTCCATTTGAAAAAAAACACTTACCAGGATGCTGATGGGTTATAGATTGCCGAAATTTCGTCCTCTTCGCAAAGAATTTTTTCAAAAATATGAAAGACAGGAACTGAAGTTTTAGCACTTCAAGTCATTTAAAACAAATGAAGTGCAAGACCTTGCCAAAACATATAGCTACATTTAGCTATATGCTACCACGATAACTGGCCCTACTTTTGAACCATAAAAAATTGGCTTATGAAAATCAAGATACTTTTGCTTTTAATGTCTTTGTTGGGTACTCAAATGCTTTTTGGTGTGAGTTCAACATGGATAGGTGGCACAGGATCATGGGATGTTCCAGGAAATTGGTCTGCCGGATCAGTGCCTGATGCCACTACCGAAGTATTAATACCTGTAACTGGGAATGTTACTATTCCTGCAGGTTTTACAGCTAATGCTTTAAGTGTTACTGTACAGGGTGTTTCTAAATTATTAATTGCAGAAACAGCAGTTCTAAATATTTCCAATTCCCCTTCAGTGGCATTAACCATCATCAATGGGGCCAAATTTCAAAATAAAGGGTTTTTAAATATTGGCAGTGCCGGACCTATTGCAGCCAATGGCATTTCGATTGAGAGCTCCTTGTCACAATGTTTTAATGATACAACAGGTGTAGTCAACATCAACAATATAAGTGCTTTTGCTGTGACCATTAATTTGGTAGGCAAATTTATCAATGCAGGAGATCTCAATATTGGTTCAACTGGAAGCATAGGCTTTGGTGGTTTTTCAATGGACAATGTCACCACCCTGGAAAACCATGGCACTGGCGTAATTAATATCAACAATTCTCCTACCGGCGATGGTATGTATATACAGGATTCCAACATTTCAAATGATGGAGAAATACATATTGGCAATTTATCCCCTATTTTAGGAAGGGGCATCTCTTTGGAATTAGGTAGTTTTTTCTCAAATAGTTCAACTGCTACTACCTCGGTTAGCAGGATCACCAATGGAGGTTCTACAGAAGGAGTTGCTTTGTATTTAAGCAGTAATAGTTCATTTTCCAATAGTGGTGATTTATTGATTGGCAATAATGAAGCCGTCAATACGACAGGCATTATGATGTTTTTTGAAAGTACTTTTACCAACCAAAGCAATGGTCTGATAGAAATCAACAACATCACCAACCTGGATGGAATTTCTCTTTCAGATGAATTTACCAACTTTTTTAATGCGGGAATCATTCGGATTGGCAACGATGCCACGGTAAGAAGAAACGGAATATTTTTATCCAATCTGGCATTGATGTCTAATCAGGGTACCGGAGATATTAATATTGACAACATCAATGGTACCGGCTCAACTGAAGGCCATGGCATTTACATGGCCAACGCAGGCCTCACCAATGTAGGAGACATCAACCTGGGGACTAATTTTTCTATTGCGCGTTATGGCATCTATGTTTCTGCTGCTGCCGCCATCCTAAATCAAAATGGAGCATCCATTAAAGTCAACAATGTAGCCAATATTGATGGTATCTCATTGACAGGCACCAATTCTACTATCACCAACAATGGAAGTATTGATATTGGCAATTTACTGGCCGTCAAAAGCATTGGCATCTCTATGTTTTTATCTAGTGTATTCAACAACAATGGCACAGGTACCATCACGATCAACAACATCACAAACACTCTAAATACGGCGGGATTTGGGGCTTTCATTGGAAACAGTACTTTTACCAATGCCGGTACAATTAACATTGGCAGTATATCCCCCTTGTTCAATCTAGGCATTTTTGTTTCGTCTGGTAGTTTGGTCAATCAATCTTCGGGAGCCATTCAAATAAACAACATCCTTACTTTTGATGGTTTATACGGCTCCGGAGTTGGCACCAGCATAAGTAACAACGGAAGCATAAAAATCGGGAATTTATCTCCTGTTAAAAGATTTGGTGTTTTTTTGGGTACCTCTGCTGCAATGCAAAACCTTGCCGGGTCATTAGAGATTAATGGAATCACAGGTATTGCCGCCAGCCAGGGTTATGGCATTGCTTTGATTGGGGGGGCCAGTTTTATCAACAACACGACCATTAACATCGGCAATCTTTCACCCATCAGTCAGCTTGGCATTCTTTTCAATTCTCCATCAACATTCACCAATCAAACAAACGGGGTAATTAAGATTAACAACATTACCTCCTTTGATGGCATCCAAATGTCAGGCACTGCATCCGTTCTCAACAATGCCGGCCAAATCAAAATAGGAGATTCCGGTCCCGTTACAAGAGTTGGAATTTTGATTTCTGCTGCTCAGTTTAACAATCAAGCAGGTGGCCTTTTGGAAATCAATAACATTCCCACTTTGGATGGGTTAAACGTAGGAACTACCGGCGCCACAATGACCAATAATGGAACAATTAATCTTGGCAACATTTCAGGTATTTATCGATTTGGTATTATTTTGGGTACCCCTTCCGCATTTACCAATGGATCAACAGGCGTATTAACGATCAACAACATCTTGAGCACAGCTGCAAATGAAGGTATTGCATTGCGGTTATCAGCGTGTAATTTTATTAATAACAATGTGGTGAATATTGGTAATCTATCCAACATAAGCAGATTTGGAATCGCCATGAGTTCATCAGCTCTACTCACTAATAATTCAACAGGATCCTTACAAGTAAATAGAATTACAAGTCAATCCGGAATCTCATTGCAATTGACTTCAAAAATCACCAACAATGGCTCTATCCAAATAGGAAACCTGGCACCCATCAACGTAGTAGGCCTGACTGCCAATGGGGCCTCAGAAATACTGAATAATGCGGGTTCTTCAATATCCATCAACAATACCACTACCTTAGATGCGCTTTACTTAAGTGGCACTTCAACCAAAATGGTCAATGCTGCTACACTAAATATTGGCAATCTCTTCAGTATCGGTGGTCGAGGCATCAATTTAGATTTGGCGGCTTTGTTACAAAACACAACGAGTGGAATCATCAACATAGACAACACCACCACAGAGGCCATATTATTGGATGGTACAGGTACTCTTTTTGACAATAAAGGCATGCTTCATATCCTACCTTAATTATGGGCCATTCAAATTTAGATACCAACAAATAAACACTTGTTTGACTTCACTATTGAGCTTTAACTTAAGTAACATGTATACTTCAAAAAAATTTAAAATCCACATTTTATTTCTGCTTACATGGCAGAGTGTAGCCCTACTAAGCCCATCCACATTAAAAGGACAATCGGTAGAAATTCTTGGAAAGTTTAAGTTGGATCCTATTCATATCAGTGAATACAATGATGCTGCTTATGCGATGGTTTTAGATACTGCCAATGCCATTGCCTTTAAAAGTTTGCAGTTGATAGGTGTGCCATCCACAGGAATTCTTCTTAGTGAAGTAGAAAACAACTCCTTCCTCCTCAATGCCGGATTTACCAAAAAGGGTCGCTTTACTATTCCTTTTGAACAAGAGGCTTCATTGCTGGGGCCTGGCTCTTTTTCAGATATGACAGGTACCAATGGTCCTCCACCTATGGCTGGTATTTATTCGGTCTGGACGGGTACGGAGATGATAACATGGGATTGTGATCAAAATGCAGGAGGCCGCTATAACCCAGAACTCGATCAATGGGAGCCCATTTCTGCTATAGCCAGCCCCTCGCAACGGACTTTAAATACTGTTCTTTGGACAGGCACCGAAATGATTATTTGGGGAGGCACTGATGGAGGAACTGTTTATAATTCTGGAGCCAGATACAATCCAACAACCGATACCTGGACAGCCATGTCAACTGTCAATGCACCCACCAAATATGGACACAGTGCCATCTGGACAGGGACAGAGATGATTGTTTGGGGAGGTATCAATTCTATCACACCTTTTTCTACCACTAATATTGGGGCCAAATACAACCCCATTACCAATACATGGACAAACATTTCACAAAGCAATGCACACAATCCAACTACCTACCACAGTGGCGTATGGACAGGAGATGCAATGATTATACACGGTGGTTTCAATAACAACACCACTAAAAAATACAACCCCATTACCGATACCTGGACAACTTTAACACACAGCGGGGTTGTCAGATTTTTGCATTCCACTATTTGGACCGGAAATAAAATGATCGTTTGGGGAGGCACCAACAGCATTAACTCACCCATAGTGGGCATTAATACCGGTGGCATTTACAATCCAACATCCAATACATGGACAACAACCACACTGGTCAATGCGCCCACGCCAAGGGTATCCAATAGTGCAGTATGGACCGGCTCAGAGATGATTATATGGGGAGGCGTTCATGAAGACGTAGTTAATAACACCGGAGCCAGATACAACCCAGCGTCCAATGAATGGATTGCTACAAGCTCTACCAATAGTCCATCAGCCAGGAGCAGTCACTCAAGCATTTGGACCGGAAGTGAACAAATCATTTGGGGAGGTGGCGATAATAATACTTCTTTTAACGATGGTAAAAAATACAATCCAGTATCCAACGGATATCTTCCTGCTGTTAATATCAGTATGTATCTATATTCAAAAAATTAATCCGAAACCATGAGGGCCGTATCACACATTTCTTTAAACAACGAGGCTACAGTTATAAATATAAATCGTAGCCCGAATACACATTTCCAATTGGTAAAAAATACCAATACGGGCATTTTTGTTTTTAATTTAGGTGCAAGAAAAAAAATATGTGTCAATGACATTATTCTGATAAAAGCTTCTGGAAATTATTCTTATATTATACTCGACAACCATCAATCGATTCTTACCAGCAAGACCATCAAATATTGGGTTGATAAATTTAATTCTACTCAATTGGTAAGAATACACAAGACCTATTTGATCAATGCAGATAAGGTTATTGAGATGAAAATGGGCTCACATCAACTCCTCCTTGCAGAAAACCATACTGCTGTTTATTCGAGGGGCATGAAGAAACAATTGTTGAATTTTTACCAACCCTTACAATAGGATTCTATAAACACAATCCCTTTATTCCCGATATCTCCCTGTTAAAAATTTATTATACCAGAATGAGACTCGTGAAGATAACGTTCTTTACGGGTCTATTTTTTTTATTCGTTTAACTAAAAATACACAGGATCCATCGCTTCTTAACGCCTTCAATTAAATGGAGAAAATAATTTAAAATAGTTTTCCAATCCCTACTTGCAATTGATAGAGGTTACTTCTACCTGTTTGTGTCAAATAATGGTTGTAATTTCCCTGTAGCTGTAGCGACCAATTTTGGTATAGCGCCAGACGATATTCCAAATTAAGACCAACACCTAAGTGCCATTTACTACGTATTGTCTCAGAGCTAAGACTAACTTCTTTGGGAGAAACAAAAATATGATTGGAGTGGATGAGATCAACACTTACACTGCGATGAATGAGATATTCGGGTACAAAAGTCAAAGCAGCTGTCAGCCCATTTTTTCGCAATCCATTGCCAAAGGCAAGACCCATTGGCACCGACAAATAAGTTAGGCTTTGGTTAGACCTAAAATCTAAGGAAATTAGCTCATTGTGTCCGACCGGGCTGTCTGAAGTTCGGGTTACCACCAAATTGGTTTTTATATTGCCCATATCAGTAGGAAGAGAGTGTGAAAAATAATTTTCATTGTACGCTCCAAAATACTTTTCCGAATTGTAGTCATAAGGGATGTTCAAATCGTAATCGGTCATCAAATTTTCTCTGATTACCGATGGTTTTATTACGGCTGACCAATTTCTGCGCAAAGGCAAATACAAATCGAAACCTATATTTTGCCGTTGGTTATAATAGGAACCAACAATGAGTTCACTTAAGGGAACGACCAGAGTAAATGCTTTGTCTTGCTTGAAAGGTGAAATAGCAAAATGAAAGCCAAGCCAAATCTTGGCCGATGCTTCACCATCCATCTTTTCAAGATGCTCCAAAGGAAGATCACAAGTCACCTCCCGGTTGGGATATGGTAATCCTTTTTTTGAATTGCTGGAGATGGGCATTAATAACACATTCGTCCTACTGTCACCACCAGTCGATGCTTGTATCTCTTTATCCTGGTCCAAGGGATCTTTAGCAGGGCTGACTGCCGGTTTCATACTATTTCCCGAATTTTCATTGCTCACAATTGGCGAGAATGCACTGATGCCGTTATCAGAAGCAGCTGGAGTCACAGTGCCCTTATTCTTGGTTTTTGGTAAGTGTGAGACTACATTGGATTGATTCGTACCTGAGTTGATTTTGTTATGAATTTCGGGATTTGGGTGTGATGATTTGACAATTGTACTATTGCTCTGTTTAGCATGAGTTAAGGTATCATTTAAAAATTGTTTTGAAACAAAGATGCCAGCTATTAAAAGAAGTCCGGCCCAGAACCAGATTATCAAGACTCTTCTCTTTTTCTTTTTGGGCAAATTTGCCTGTATCACATCCCAGACCTGCTCAGAAGGTTCGAGATCAAGACCTGACCCAAAATAGTCTTCTTGATATGATTTTAATATTTGAATAGGATGGTTACTCATTTTGTCATTTCGATTTCATTAGTCAATAACTTTTTAGCAAACACTTTGGATTTCATCAACTGCGTCTTTGAGGTTGATTCCGTGATGCTCAACATATCAGCAATCTCTTGGTGGTTGTAACCTTCTATGTGATAAAGATTAAATATGGTTCTATAGCCAGATGGCATTTTTGTAGTGTTTTTAAAGTTTCTTCCAGGCTTAAGTTCGCAATAGCATCAAAATCGTCTTTTAATTTTTGATGTATCACCGGATCATCAACCGATTGAATCGTTATCTTTTTCTTTCTTAATTCCTGTAAGCAGATATTGACCATAATTTTGGAAGCCCAAGTATAAAAACTGCCTTTGTTGCGGTCAAATCTCGACAATTCAGTAAAAACCTGAATAAAGCCATTCTGAAGCATATCTTCTGCCTCTTCTCTGGTTGCACCATATCTCAGACAGATCAGGAAAAGAGATTTTTTGTACGCATCATACAGCCACCTGAATGCGGTTTGGGACCCATCCAAGGCAAGGAGGATTTGTTTTTCTTCTTCCCTGACAGCTTTGTTTTCCATATACGAGATATGCATTTTGAATAATTAGAGTTGCCTAAGGGATAAAAAAAGTAAATTCTTACCTCAGGTATATCGGGATAAATACATAAAGCAGGCCTTTTTGTTTAAGAAATTGTTAAAATTAATTAGACAAAAGCAACCCTTTTTGTAAATGCTGCATATATCGGTCATCATTCACCTAAAAAAATGGAACATGAAATCTAAACTTTTACTGTTTATCACTCTTTTGTTGACCACTTTAAAAATCCAAAGTCAAAGTGTTGTTGACATCGTTGTTAATTCACCTGATCACAATACCCTTGAAGCAGCAGTAGTTGCAGCGGACCTTGCAACTACTTTACAAGGCCCAGGCCCTTTTACCGTCTTTGCACCTACCGATGCTGCCTTTGCTGCCCTACCCGCTGGAACCGTCGAAGCCCTGTTGGCAGACCCTCAGGGAGCACTTACCGACATCCTGCTCTACCACACTGTTGGTGCCAATGCACTCAGCTCAGGGCTTGCCAATGGCCAATTTATCAAAACCATCAACGGTAAGTCTGTTTCCGTAAAAATCAATGCCGATGGCGTTTTTATCAACAATGCCAAAGTTACCGTGGCCGATGTCATTGCTGACAACGGGGTTGTACATGTTATCGACGCTGTTATTTTACCTCCATCTACCGTAGTTGACATTGCCTTAAATTCTCCCGTGCACACTACACTTGTAGCTGCCGTCAGTGCTGCCGGTTTGGTCTCTACCCTTCAAGGTGATGGGCCTTTTACCGTCTTTGCACCTACCGATGCTGCCTTTGCCGCCCTACCTGCCGGAACCGTCGAAGCTCTGCTCGCAGACCCTCAGGGAGCGCTTACCGACATCCTGCTCTACCACACCGTAGGTGCCAATGCGCTTAGCTCAGGTCTTGCCAATGGCCAATTTGTCAAAACCATCAACGGTAAGTCTGTTTCCGTAAAAATCAATGCCGATGGCGTTTTTATCAACAATGCCAAAGTTACTGTAGCCGATGTTGTTGCTGACAACGGGGTTGTACACGTCATCGACGCTGTCATTCTACCTCCATCTACCGTAGTTGACATTGCCCTAAATTCTCCCGTTCACACCACCCTTGTAGCGGCTGTCAGTGCTGCCGGTTTGGTTTCTACCCTTCAAGGTGATGGTCCTTTTACCGTCTTTGCACCTACCGATGCTGCCTTTGCTGCCCTACCCGCTGGAACCGTCGAAGCCCTGCTGGCAGACCCTCAGGGAGCGCTTACCGACATCCTGCTCTACCATACTGTAGGTGCCAATGCACTCAGCTCAGGGCTTGCCAATGGCCAATTTATCAAAACCATCAACGGTAAGTCTGTTTCCGTAAAAATCAATGCCGATGGCGTTTTTATCAACAATGCCAAAGTTACCGTGGCCGATGTCGTTGCAGACAACGGAGTTGTTCATGTCATCGACGCTGTTATTTTACCTCCATCTACCGTAGTTGACATTGCCCTAAATTCTCCCGTCAACACCACCCTTCTATCGGCTATCAGTGCTGCCGGTTTGGTTTCTACCCTTCAAGGTGATGGCCCATTTACCGTCTTTGCACCTACCGACGCTGCCTTTGCTGCCCTACCCGCTGGAACCATCGAAGCCCTGTTGGCAGACCCTCAGGGAGCTCTTACCGACATCCTGCTCTACCACACTGTAGGTGCCAATGCGCTCAGCTCAGGGCTTGCCAATGGCCAATTTATCAAAACCATCAACGGTAAGTCTGTTTCCGTAAAAATCAATGCCGATGGCGTTTTTATCAACAATGCCAAAGTTACTGTAGCCGATGTTGTTGCTGACAACGGGGTTGTACACGTCATCGATGCAGTGATTCTGCCTCCATCTACCGTAGTTGACATTGCCCTAAATTCTCCCGTTCACACCACCCTTGTAGCGGCTGTCAGTGCTGCCGGTTTGGTTTCTACCCTTCAAGGTGATGGTCCTTTTACCGTCTTTGCACCTACCGACGCTGCCTTTGCCGCACTGCCTGCAGGAACCATCGAAGCCTTGTTGGCAGACCCTCAGGGGAGCTCTTACCGACATCCTGCTCTACCACACTGTTGGTGCCAATGCGCTCAGCTCAGGACTTGCCAATGGCCAATTTATCAAAACCATCAACGGTAAGTCTGTTTCCGTAAAAATCAATGCCGATGGCGTTTTTATCAACAATGCCAAAGTTACCGTGGCAGATGTCATTGCTGACAACGGCGTTGTTCATGTCATCGACGCTGTTATTCTACCTCCATCTACCGTAGTTGACATTGCCTTAAATTCTCCAGTGCACACTACCCTTGTAGCTGCCGTCAGTGCTGCCGGTTTGGTTTCTACCCTTCAAGGTGATGGCCCATTTACCGTCTTTGCACCTACCGACGCTGCCTTTGCCGCCCTACCTGCAGGTACCATCGAAGCCTTACTGGCAGACCCTCAGGGCCTGCTAACTCAGATTTTATTGTACCATGCAGTTGCCGGCGAAGCTTTGTCAAGTGATTTGAGCAATGGACAAACCATAGCCACCATCAATGGAAAAGAAATCACAATTACTATCAATGCGGATGGTGTATTTATCAACAATGCAAAAGTTACGGTGGCTGATTTGTTGGCAGACAATGGTGTGGTTCATGTAATTGATGCCGTGCTTCTGCCCCCAAGTGCTAGCAATGATGTAAATGGAACTTCAGCTGTCACCATTTACCCCAATCCAAGTGTGAGAGGATTAACCATTGAGTCAAAAAGCAGAGAAACCATAAAGGCCAGACTCATTGACCTGTTTGGAAGGGAAATTGAAAAAGCAAGTTCCGAAGGAATCATCAACCTAAGCTTTGACCAGATACCGGGCACTTATTTATTGGAGGTACAGGAAGGAGTTAGTAAAATATCGATCCATAGAGTTGTAAAGCTTTGATAAAGAACAGCTTTGTTTTGAACGCCCTGGTGCAAATGTGTATTGGGGCGTTATTTTTATCAACAAAAAGAGCCCTTGATTACTCAAAGGCTCTTTCTTTTTATAAGTTGTATGACTATTTACCAGCTACTACCCTGGCTATGGTTTCTCCTATTTCTGCAGGGCTCTTGACCACGATGATGCCATTTTCTTCCAAAATTCGCATCTTGGCTTCTGCGGTGTCATCATGTCCTCCAACTATGGCACCCGCGTGTCCCATGGTTCTACCCTTGGGTGCAGTCTGACCGGCAATAAAGCCAACAACCGGTTTCTTATTGCCTGTTTCACGGATGTATTTTGCGGCAAGGGCTTCGTAATTACCCCCAATTTCACCTATCAAAACAATGCCATCGGTTTCAGGATCTTCCATCAGTAATTTTACTGCTTCTCTTGTTGGAGTACCAATGATGGGATCTCCTCCAATGCCGATGGCTGTAGAAATACCAAGACCTGCTTTTACAATCTGGTCAGCCGCTTCGTATGTTAAAGTACCAGATTTAGATACCACTCCAATCCTTCCTTTTTTAAAGACAAAGCCCGGCATGATTCCTACCTTGGCTTCACCCGGTGTAATGACACCAGGGCAATTGGGACCAATTAAGGTTACAGGATATTGTTCAAGATAAGCTTTTACTTTAACCATGTCCTGAACAGGAATACCCTCTGTAATACAGATAATTACTTTTACTCCTGCCTCAGCGGCTTCCATAATGGCATCTGATGCAAAGGCCGGAGGTACAAAAATGATAGAAACATCGGCTCCTGTAGCTTTAACTGCTTCCTGAACGGTATTAAAAACTGGCTTACCAAGGTGCAGACTGCCGCCCTTTCCTGGAGTAACACCTCCAACAACCGGACTTCCATATTCAATCATTTGTTCAGCATGAAAACTGCCTTCCTTTCCGGTAAATCCTTGTACAATGATTTTTGAATCTTTGTTTACGAGTACGCTCATAAAATTATTTACTTCTTTCTATTATAAAAACTTCTTCGTTGTCTTTGTGCATGAAGTATTTTTCACGCGCATATTTTTCTTTGTTACTTTCCAAATCCAACTTGTCGGCTTTGGCTATTTCAATGTTTTTGCGCAATTCCACCTTTTCGTTTTCAAGGCGAGAAATGGTCCTGCTTAGCTGAAATGAATCCCAAAAGCTGTGGGTGTCAAATAAACCCACCCAAATTATAAATAGACAGGTGACGAGGGTAAACTTGTTCACAAATTTGGGATGAATATGCAAATGTCGATACAACACTTGTTGCAGTAGTTTCATTATAGAGCCCATTAGAAAAATTTTGGTAAAGATACGTCTTTTTTGGATTCTTTAAATGAACTTGGCGATCTATCCTTACTGGAATGGAAAAAAGTTGAATTTCCTGATTTTCAGCCCCCCAAACAACCCTTATGAAATAATAAAAATGCCCCGTAAGTCAGTACCTACAGGGCATTTTAGCATTTTTGGGCTCTTACTTAAATATTAAGCAGGGCCTTACCTGGATATACTGCAGAATCGCCTAATTCTTCTTCTATCCTTAGCAACTGGTTGTATTTGGCAATCCGGTCTGATCTACTTGCCGAGCCCGTCTTGATTTGTCCTGTGTTAAGTGCCACAGCCAGATCAGAAATGGTGGTATCTTCTGTTTCTCCACTTCTGTGACTCATAACAGAGGTATATCCGTTGCGTGTTGCCAGTTGAACTGAATCTATGGTTTCTGTGAGCGATCCTATTTGGTTGACTTTAATAAGAATGGAATTGGCCGCTTCCATATCGATGCCCTTTTGCAGGCGTTTAGTATTGGTAACAAACAAATCGTCGCCTACCAGCTGAACCTTGCTACCAAGGGCTTTATTGAGTTTTACCCAGGTGTTCCAATCGTCTTCATGAAGGCCATCTTCGATAGATGCAATTGGATAGTTGTTGCACCATTCTTCCCAATAAGCTACCATATCATCACCTGTCAATTTATCTCCTGATGACTTGTGGAATACATATAGTCCTGACTCTTCATCGTAAAACTCTGAGCTGGCTGCATCCATTGCAATAAACACATCTTCTCCCGGACGATAGCCGGCAGACTCTATGGATTTGAGTACTATTTCAATGGCTTCTTTATTGCTTTTGATGTTGGGAGCAAATCCTCCTTCATCGCCAACATTGGTAGAATATCCTTTGTCTTTCAATACTTTTTTAAGGTGGTGAAAAACCTCAACACCCATTCTTAGTGCCTCACTAAACCTATCAGCCCCCAAAGGCATGATCATAAATTCCTGAAAATCGATGCTGTTATCTGCGTGGCTGCCCCCATTGAGGATGTTCATCATTGGTACTGGCATTACATGCGCATTGACCCCTCCGATGTAACGGTACAGGGGTTGCTCTAGTTCTAAGGCCGCAGCCTTGGCCACCGCAAGGGATACCCCCAGAATGGCATTGGCCCCTAAGTTGATTTGTTTTCTGTGCCATCGATTTCGATCATGATATCATCGATGTATCTCTGATCAAAAACCGATTCACCTATCAGGGCTTCTCTTATTTTTTCGTCAACATTGTAGCATGCTTTCTGCACACCTCTTCCCAGGTAGCGACTTTTATCGTTGTCGCGCAGTTCAACGGCTTCATATTTTCCGGTAGAGGCACCCGATGGTACAGCTGCCCGGCCCATCACGTCATTTTCTGTGTATACTTCTACTTCGACGGTTGGGTTGCCCCTGGAATCCAGGATCTCACGGGCCAGAATGTCTGTAATTATGCTCATGATTTTAATTGTTTTTAGCTTGATTTATTAAGTCTACAAATTGGTCAAAAAGGTACTGCGCATCGTGCGGGCCGGGGGCTGCTTCCGGGTGGTATTGAACCGAAAAGGCAGGTTTGCTCTTAAGCCTGAGCCCTTCAATGGAGGCATCATTCAAATTGACATGGGTTACCTCTACATCAGGATGGTTTTCTATTTGTTCGGCATCAACTGCGAAGCCATGGTTTTGGCTGGTAATTTCACACTTTCCTGTTTCTAAATTTTTAACCGGATGGTTGATGCCTCTATGGCCATGGTGCATCTTGTAGGTATCAATGCCATTGGCAAGGGCTAGGATCTGGTGGCCCAGACAGATGCCAAAAACCGGTTTACCGGTGGCTAACATTTCTTTTACAGTGTTGACAGCGTAATCCATAGCAGCAGGATCACCCGGACCATTGGACAGGAAATACGCATCAGGATTGAACTGATTGATCTCCGCCAGCGATGTTTTTGCTGGGAAAACCCGGCAATAACAACTCCTGTTGACGAAGTTTCGAAGGATGTTGCGTTTGGTTCCATAATCCATGACCGCAATTTTAATGGCTGCTGTAGGTTCGCCCATATCATAGGGTTCCAGGGTAGAGACCTTTGAAGACAGTTCCAAACCAGACATGTCAGGCACCCCTGCCAATTGCTTTTTTTAATTGTTCAATGTCGTCAGAATCGGAGGAAATGATACAATTCATAGCTCCCAGGGTTCTGATCTCCCGCACAATTTCACGCGTATCTACACCATGAATGCACACTATATTTTGTTCTTCAAAATATTGTTGAATGTCTTCATCGGCCATGGCTCTTGAAAACTCATTGGTAAAGTTTTTACACACCAGGCCGGCAATCTGGACCTTTCCGGATTCCTCATCGTCTTTTTTGATACCATAATTGCCGATGTGGGCATTGGTAGTGACCATCACTTGACCAAAATAGGAGGGATCGGTAAAAATTTCCTGATAACCGGTCATGCCAGTGTTGAAGCAGATTTCTCCTGTGGTAGTGCCAGTTATACCGGCTGCCTTGCCCCAATAAATGCTGCCGTTGGCCAGGATTAAAACGGCGGGCTTAGGTTCTTTGGTCGTCATTCCGTATGATTGCGTAATTCCGTCGGCAAATATAGTTTTAATTCTGTGGGAATAAAAGATTATTGCAAAATTTAATATTAATGCAAATTAAAATGGGGTTCAACCAAATTTTATTTTAGGGATTAGGGGTTAGGGGCTGGGTTAGTTTAGGGATTAGGGGTTAGGGAAGCGAGGAGAAGCGGCGGAAAAATTGAAGATAATCCATACATCCGATTGGCACCTGGGAAAAGAATTACACCAAACCACACTTGACGAAGATCATCGTCTTTTTATAGCATGGTTGATTACCTATATTACAGACAATCAAATAGATGTGGTTTTAATTTCGGGTGATATTTTTGACCATGCCAACCCCTCCAACGAAGCGCGGAAATTGTATTTTGGCTTCCTGACCCAAATGGCGGCACAAAAAGTACAGGTGGTAATTACGGGAGGTAATCACGATTCAATTACCATGTTGGAATCATCAAGAGACTTACTGGGGCTTTTAAATGTACACGTGGTTGCAGGGATGCCTGAAGACAAAAGAAAAGCCATCATACCCTTACACGACAAAAAAGGGGAGATAACCTCCATTTGCCTGGCCCTACCCTTTTTACGCGATAAAGATCTGAGGAGCTATGCAGAAGGTGAGAGTCAGGGAGAGAGGATAGAAAAACTGAGAAAGGGCATTGTAAGTACGTACGAAGACATGCACAAGTTGGCCGAAGAAATGAATGTTTCTCGATTGCCTGTAATTGCCATGGGCCATCTTTATCTCCAAGGTGCCAGTACTTCGGAGAGTGAAAGAGAAGTGCAATTGGGCAACGCCGCAGCAGTATCTTCAGGAGATCTAAGCAATATGTTTGATTATTTGGCCTTGGGCCACATACATCGACCCCAAAAATTTGATGGGGGCAGGGTCAGGTACAGTGGCTCTCCCATTTCTCTCAGTTTTTCAGAAAGGAAGGATGAAAAATACATTGTAGTTATTGAAATCAAAGGTCATGAACTTGAGATCAACAATGTGGAAGTACCTAAAAACAGGGCTTTGGTCAAAATAGAAGGCAGCTGGCAAGAGGTAAAAGACAAATTAGAAGAAACTCCAGATTCACTCACCCTGCCCAACCTCTATGACCTAGAAATCACGGCTGAAATTTCTCTTATTCCTGAAATAGAAAGCCACCTACAGTTGTATAGAGATCGTGGATTAAAAATTGCGCGAAGAAAGATTATTCCGCCCGGCTCATTAGCATCTTTGTCTCAACAAATGGATGCTTATGTTGACCTGAGTGAAATGGATCCCTGGGAGGTCTTTGAAAAAAAAATGGCAGGTCATGCCTATACCGATGAAGAAAAGACGATTCTGCGCGAGGTTTACAGAGAGCTGTTAGATGAAGTTTACCACACCATAGCGTTATGAAAATAATTTCTCTACAATTTAAAAATATTCACAGCCTCAGAGGGGAACACAGTGTTCGTTTTGATGAACCCCCATTGCGTGGAGCCGGACTTATCTTAATCACAGGTCCAACCGGGGCTGGTAAGTCTACCTTGCTGGATGTTATCAGTCTGGCTTTGTTCAACCAAATTCCACGTTTGCCAGACATCTCAAAAAAAATGGTGGGTGATTTAAACTCTATCATGACCCATCACAGCAAAGAAGCATGGGCATCGGTAACCTATGAAAGTAAGGGGCAACGATACATTTCAAAATGGTCGATCGAGGTTAATAGAAATGGCAATCTCAATGACTATCACATGGAGATTTGGCACGAGAACGGTCAACAAATTCTCGACCTGAAAAAATCTGAAGTGCCACAAAAAAATGCAGATCTCATAGGCTTAAACTATCAGCAGTTCGTAAAATCGATTGTCTTGAGTCAGGGTGAATTTGCGCAGTTTCTGAAAGCCAAACATGAAGACCGCGCCGAACTACTTGAAAAAATAACCGGTACCGATATTTATAGAAGTCTGGGTAAAAAGGCTTTTGAAAAACATAAAGAAGTAAAGCAACAATATGTTGCTATCCATGATCTCATCCAACAGCTACCGAATACTTCTGATGAGGACCTTGCAGGGCTGCAGGAAAACATTCTAATTATTGATCAGCAACTTATCAGCTTGCATCAGACCACGGAACAATTGATTTCATGGGTACATCAGATCGACTTATTTGAAAAGAAAAAAGGAGCAGGTGAAATCTCCCGAAAGTTGGCAGAATGGCAGTCAAGGAGCCTGGAGATTCAAATTGAAAAAAATAAACTTGCACAACATGAAAGCCTGTTGTCGATCAGTGGTGAATTGTCATTGATCAGATCAGCCCATCAAGAAAGAGACCTATTGGTAAAGGAAGTCAGCGATTTTGACGATAAAATCTCATTGGTCAATCAGGAGCGACAACTGTTGGAGCAAGGCTTGTCTTCAAAACTTCAAATAGCATGGGACCCGGCAGCTGTCAAAGAAAAACTATTTACCCTCAGACAGGAAATGAATCGTTTGGATGGAGATATCCTGCGATTGCGTAGTTTGGGCGATCAATTGCGAACTCAAACCGAAGCACTTACGGCTCAATTACCTCCATCCCTCAAACAATGGCAGGATATTAAAATTGCACCAGCGCAGGCACTCCGGGCCCTAAGCCAGCTACGACAAGAAGCGAATAGTAAAATTGGACAAATCGAAATCGATGTCAATACCATCCGTCAGCAGCTGACTGAAGACCAAAACAAAAAAACAAAGTTTCAGGAACTTAAATTTTGGCTACACAAAAGTTTTGAAGCTGATCAGGAAATGCTTCATTTGAAAAAAGAAATTGAGGGTGAACTGGTACAATTAAACCAGATTCAACAAGATATTGAAAGCCATCAACTATCCATTAGTTCTATATCCACTCAAGTGAATCAGCTGAGGAGTGACCAAGACTTGAGGGTGAGGCAGGTTAACCTGAATGAATTGAGGAGTAGTTTGCAGCCAGACCAACCCTGCCCACTTTGTGGATCTATGAACCATCCCTACTGTGATCAACAAGTTGTTTTTGAAATTGGCCATCTGGAGGTAGAAGTACGCCTAAAAGAACAGGAATTAAAACAAGTTGAGCAACTGCTAAACAAGTGTCAGAATAAGGCTGCTGCTTCCCAGACCAAAATTCAAATGCAACAGCTGCAACTGGCGAAAACAGAAGAAGAAAAAACAAAAATAGGTCAGACCATTGCTTCCCTTTCAACCGAAGAATTAACCGAAGTGGCCATTGACCAAAAAATGCAACAACTGGAAGTCGAAATAATGACCCGGCAAAAGGCGGTTCAAGGCTTTGAAACACTGTTACAAATAGCACCCCTTGAGAAACTTTTTACAGACCTGGATGATGCCCTCAATTCATATTTACAAGTTAAGAGGGAGAGAGAAACAGCTCTGCCTTCAGCCTCTCAATGGGAAAACTGGCAAAAGGAATTAGATCGGACCTTGATCCTGGCACAAGAAGAAGAAAATAGCCGTGAAAAAGTCGTGGCGATGAAAGATAGGATTATTAAGAGAGAAAAAGATTCAGAAAATTTGATCTCTAAAATAGCTCCCCGCCTCCGGGAGTTGGGTTTATCAGATTACACCACGGCTATTGACACAATGCTGGAACAGGCAGCATACGAACAAATAAAAGAAGTGGTGAACAGCCATGAACAAAAGGGCGCCACACTTCGGAATACCTTAGAGGTAGTAAACAATGAGCTCGCAGTTTTGGAAGCTGCCATCCCTGAAAATGCAGATGGCAACTCATTTAAGGCAGAACTTGAGGTTCAAAAAAGAGCAGCCTCAGAACTTGCCGGAAAAAGAGGAGGTTTACAGGAACAAATTAAACAATGGCACCAATTCAAAGAGCAGGCCAACCTGCTTGAAGAAGAGAAAAAAAGTATCGAGCAATCACTGCGTAAGTTTGAAATGCTCAATCAACTCATTGGAGATTCTATGGGTAAACAGTATGCCAATTTTGCCCAGGAACTTACCATGCAACAGATCATTTTACTGGCCAACAGAAGGTTGTCAGCGCTATCAGATCGGTATGTTTTGGTAAGTCCCGGAGAAGAGGGCAGATCTGATCTTTTTGTTCGCGATCTCTACTTAGGCGGAATGGAAAGAAGTGTTAAAACGCTGTCGGGAGGTGAAACATTTATCTTGTCTTTGGCCCTGGCCCTAAGCCTTAGCGACTTGGCTTCCAGAAATGTTAAACTTGATTGTTTGTTTATCGACGAAGGTTTTGGCACACTGGATGGTGATACCCTGGACGTTGTTATATCAACCCTTGAGAGATTACAAGAAGAAAGTGAGAAAACCATTGCTATCATTTCTCATGTAGATTCCTTAAAAGAAAGAATCAACAGTCAAATCCGGCTCATACGAGATTCAAGTGGATTAAGCAACTTGCAGATTGTTTAACCTATTGAATTAATGGGACTCACAGATTAACTGCAATTCATTTTCATTATCACAACCGGGTTACCAGGCCAAAAAAGAAGATAAAAGCTAAGCGTGGTGTTCAGATTTCACCATGTCGGATTCGATCAAGCCATCCCTTAATTTTACGATCCTGTGTGCATATTCTGCAATATCGGGTTCGTGGGTAACGAGGATGACGGTATTTCCGTTTTTGTGGATCTTGTCAAAAATGGCCATAATTTCCACAGAAGTTTTGGTATCAAGGTTACCGGTAGGTTCATCTGCCAAAATGATAGCAGGGTCGTTGACCAGGGCTCTGGCTATGGCTACCCTCTGTCTTTGACCACCGGACAGCTCATTGGGCTTGTGGTGCATACGATCTGAAAGACCTACTACATCGAGCACACGGGCTGCTTTTTCGAGCCTTTCATCTTTACCCACCCCGGAGTAAACCAAAGGAAGAGCTACATTTTCAAGTGCCGTCATTCTGGGTAAAAGGTTAAATGTCTGGAAAACAAAGCCGATGAGTTTATTTCTAACCTCCGCAAGATCGGCATCCGACATTTCACTCACTACATTGTCATTGAGGATGTACTCACCCGAGCTGGGTGAATCCAGGCAGCCAATAAGGTTCATGAGGGTAGATTTTCCGGATCCGGAAGGACCCATCAACGCTACGTATTCATTTTTTTCAATGTTGATACTTACCCCTTTGAGGGCATTGACCACCTCATCACCCATTTTATAGGTCTTGGCCAGGTTTTTAATTACAATTAGTGACATATCATTAATTTAAGTCTCGATGACCTTCGGTACTGCAACATAATTCTGCTCCATCGAAGGGGCTAAACGGGCTAAAGTAGAAAGGGACAATCCTTCACGTACTTCATCATCTCTGAGCTTATCTTGGGAATCAGACATATACACCAGGGCTTCCAGTCCATCCGTATTTACCTCAGAAATTTTGTCAAACATGCCGATCATTTTTTCCAATTCCTGCTTCATGCTTTCTCTTTCTTCAGAGTCCAGATCCAGCTTAGCCAGTTTTTGCAATTTCAAAATTAAGTGATCGTCGACTACCATGTTGTTTATTTCGATGTGATGCGGATAAACTTCGCCAAAGGTATAAAAAAAGGGGGAAATTCGATTCTTTTTGTACTTTTGTCAGGTCCGGTTTTGGCCGGTAGAATGACAATTAGATCTATGCAAAAACTAAAACACATTGCGGTAGCCGGTAATATTGGGGCGGGCAAAACCACTCTTTCAGAGATGCTCTCCAGGCATTACAAATGGGATGTGCTATACGAAGACACCAATACCAACCCCTACTTAAGTGATTTTTACAACGATATGCACCGTTGGTCATTCAATCTCCAGATCTACTTTCTCAATAGCAGATACCGCCAAATTCTGGATATCCGTAAAGGCGATAAAACTGTGATTCAGGACAGGACCATCTATGAAGATGCCCACATCTTTGCTCCCAACCTGCACGACATGGGATTGATGAGCTTAAGAGATTTTAGCAATTATTTTGATCTCTTCCAAGCCATGTCAAAACAGGTAGAGGCCCCTGATCTCCTTATCTACCTTAAAGCGAGTATTCCTACCCTGGTGGCCCACATTCATACCAGAGGCAGGGATTATGAAGGCAATATGAGCCTTGAATACCTTAAGAGACTCAATCAAAGATATGAAGACTGGATAGAGGGCTATGACCATGGCAACCTCCTGGTCATCAATGTAGATGAGCTCGATTTTAAACAAAACCAGGAAGACTTTGGTAAGATTTTACAACAGGTAGATGGAGAGCTCTTCGGCTTATTCTAAATAAGTCCATCTTTGAACCAAAGAATTAAAGGGTGTATCATTTAATGATTATGATACACCCTTCTTTTTTTATCCCATTATTGGAGGTATTTCGCCAACCAATCCCTCACTTCCTTATAATGGAATTTGGAATTTTCGGCTTTCAGTATCCAGTGATTCTCTTCAGGGAAGACTACCAATTTTGAAGGTATTTTCAAACGCTGATGGATGTGCCAGTTTTCAATGGTGTTGTTGATAGGCACCCTATAATCCAACTCACCTACTGTCAAAAGCATTGGGGTTTTAAAATTGGGTGCCATAAAGTAGGGGTTTTGCTCCTTCCATGTTGGCGTTTGTACCCACGGAGCCCCTCCGTTCATCACTTCTCTTCCAAAAATCACATCGCTGGTTCCCCATTGTGAAATAAAGTTGACAGCCCCTGCGTGTGAGATCAAACACTTGTAATGGGAGGTTGTGGCTTGCATCCAGTTGGCCAGGTGGCCACCATAACTCGCCCCTCCTGCTGCTTGACGAGAACCGTCGATAAAGGAAAATCGTTTGATGGCATCTGCAGCAGCTTCCTGTATTTCAGTTGCAGGTCCTTTAAAAGGATCGTATTGTATGTCTTTTGAAAACTGCTCTCCATACCCTGTACTGCCGGTATAATCGGTCAATACCAATACATATTCACTTCCTGCCAGCAGGTGGTAATTCCAGCGATAGCTAAAGGCTTCCTTGTAGGAAATGGAGGGACCGCCATGCATCAGTACAATTAGTGGGTACTTTTTATTTACATCAAAAGAAGCAGGCCTCACCAGCATGGATCGGATGGATTTCCCGCGAGAAGTTTTGGTCCAAAAAGTTTCTACCGGATATAGGTCGAGTTTGGATAGTCTTTCTTTATTAAATGTACTTATGTAATCGACCGTGCCGTCAATCCTTAAAGCTACAATTTCAGGAGGCATAGCGGCAGTTTCATAAGATGCCACCACAACACCTGATTTAACTGACAATTGCGACAGACAGCCTGCATCTGTCCTGTCAATTCTTTTGGTTTAGGGTCTGTAAGCTGCCACTGATAAATCAGGTCCCTGCCCTTATCTTCAACCGATGCCCAAAGCAAATTGCCATCAAAAGTATACATGTTTATTGGCCTGTCGAGCGATTTGCTAAAGTTGACAGGGTTCTTGAGTGAAGGCCAATCAAAACGCATTAAATGCGACAATTGATAGGTTGAATAAGAATTGTTAGAAACCAGGCAAAACAGAAATTTGCCATCGGGGCTCAGTTGGGCATTGGATACATCTGTGAACCCTATGTCCATCGAGTTAATTTCCCCTGTTCTTACATTCAGGGTGTGTATTTTGCTGGTGGTGTATTGATAGGAGGTATTTGTCGTCCTACAGTGGCCGTAAGTACAATTTCGTCGTTACCCGCCCACTGGAGCACCATTGAGACTAAATCCGGCATCGTCAGCAATTTTTGAAACCGCAAACAGATTTTTTGCTTTTGTGCTGTCAAGATGTTGAACAAAGAGGTGGCTTTGTTTTTCATCCAGCCATTTATCCCAGTTGCGAATCGGGAAACCATCGTAAACCCTAGCTTTGTACTTTAGGTTCTTTTTTTCTTCCATGGCTTTCTTTTGAAGAGAGTCTGCATAGCAGCCCGGATAGACAGAACTATTGAACAAGATCATTCTCCCATCAGGGCTCCATCTTGGATTGGATGCTCCGGCGAGGCTTGATGTAAATTTTTGTGCCTCTCCACCCATCTTCATATTGAGCAAATAGATCTGGCTTTCTTCTTCGCCATCTCTTTTGGCTACGAAGGCTATAGAATGCCCATCAGGACTCCAGGAATAGGAAGATTCGCCGGCCTTGTTGGTGGTGAGCCTTCTAGGTGGGCTGGTCCGGTCTGAAGCTGCAATCCACAAGTCATTGACCTGGTCTTTTTCATTGTAAGATGGATCCAATACCGAAAAAATAACCCATTTGCCATCGGGACTTAAGCTGGGACTGCCCACCCTCTTCATCATCCACATTTCTTCATGGGTTATGGGTTTAAGATCTTGTGCCAACCCCGGGGCCGTCAGGGTCAGGACCCAAAATGCAACTAAAAATAACTTTTGCATGGATTCTAATTTTGAGTAAATATAAGCTGTTGTCTTCTTTTTTATCACAGGCAGCGATTAATTTTACCCATCGTTTTTAAAATATGAAAAGTTTATATGCCACCCTTCTTTGCCTAATGATTGCGGCTCAAGGTCAAATTACTGCCCAGGGCAAGAATCACCTCAGCAGCAATTTATTTTCAATGGTTTCTACCAAAGGTGTTTTGGGGCATGACCTATCACAGAGAATTGACCAAAAACTGGGGTTTACAACTTGGTTTGTTCAGGACCCAGTTTGCCTTACCCATAGTACTCAACAATCTGGATTTTACTCCAGATTTTACCTACCAGATTATACAGGAGCGTCCCAATCTGGGTGGTGAATTTACCCTTTACTTTTATGACAATCTGATTGGTGTATATGCTGGGTACGAAAACTTTAACGTTCGTAAAAATGAGTGTTTTTGCACAGGAGGTGCCCCCATTGATGAATGGTTTTACAGATGCGACAATTTTCAACACATTACCTACAATGACCGAATACATATTTTTCAAACCGGCTTAAGGTTTGTCCTGCCTGGTCACTTTCGAAAATTTGGCCGAGATGAAATTACATTTAAGACCCATGTATGCCAGATATTGGAACAATGAAAACGCTGAAATACCAGCAGGGGCAGACCTTGAAGACCGGGATGCTGATATCACTACTGTGGGCAGGTGGAACAATAATTTGATTTTCAGAGACAAGGGCAGTTATGTTTCATTTAAAATTGAGCTTCATGTTGGACTTACGTGGTAAAATACTAATGCTTGCTTTTTTTACTTTGTCGGGTTTTACCTGTTACAGAGAATCTACCTTTTTTGATGAATTTACACTTATCTCAGCCTCCAGTACAGAATATCCGGATGGATACTACAGGGTCATAGTGGTAACTGATTTTGAAAGATATACCACTATTGAAATTCCCTGTGGGAAAACAGAAAATTTCTATCTGAAATACAATACTACTCATGGGTATGACAAATATTTGGATCGCAATCAGTGTTTGTATGAGAATGAAAGCCTACAAGCTGAAAACGAAGTAATTGAGTTAAACAGCAGACCTTTTAGATTTATTAAACATCCATTTCACACAACCGGGAGACTACATCATAGCTTTGAAAGCAGACAGTTGTATGTATAATTATTATGGTAATGATATTATAAAAAATCAACGTCTCACTGTCAAAACAGACACTTCGGTGCTAATTGGTGTAATACCCGATAGTAGTCAATATTTGAGGATAGAACTCCAGGGGGCTCCCATCTATGAAAATACTGTCAAAACAGGTAGTTCGATAATAGATATAAATTTATAGAATTATTGAGCCGGGCTCCCGGTGGCAATGTACAGGTGGAAATTATCCCTGAACAATTTGACTGCAATGGCGAGCAGGATGATGCCAAACATCTTCCTCAAAACATTGATAAACGAAGGACTTAACTTGTCTTTCAAATAGTCGCTGCTTTTGAGCACAATATAGACAAGCACAATATTGATAACTATGCCCGTTAGAATTTCGATGTTGTCAAATTTGGCTTTCAATGATATTATGGTGGTCATGGTACCTGCCCCCGCCACCAGTGGAAAAGCAACCGGTACAATGGTGGCCTTTTTTACCTTTTTTTCTTCCTTAAAAAGGGTTATTCCTAGGATCATTTCAAAACTGATGATAAAAAGGATAATGGAACCTGCAACCGCAAATGAGGGGATATCTACCCCAAATAGTTTTAACACCTGATCACCTACGTATAAAAATGTAACCATCAGCACCAGACTTACCGCGGCTGCTTTCGCCGATTCGATCCGGTTGCCTTTTTCTTTCAAATCTATAATAATTGGCAAAGAACCAATGATATCAATTACAGAAAAAAAGAATCAAACTTACCGACAATATGTTTTTGCATCCATGATTATGATCTTAAATTACCTGAAATCCGCCAGCATAGGGATCATCTTGGGGGTCTACTAAAATGGTGTTGTATCCATAAATCCTGGCCCACCCTACGATGGAAGGAATGATGGCATCGAAGTTGCCCACTTTAGTGATACCTTCTATCTTACCGGTGAAGGTAGAAAGAATAAAACTTTCGTGCACAAATTCTTCTCCTTGAACCAATTTACCCTTTGCAAACAATTGGGACATTCTTGCCGAGGTGCCTGTACCGCAAGGACTCCTGTCTATAGCCTTGTCTCCATAAAATACAGCGTTGCGGGCATGGGAACCGGGATTGACGGGTGAGCCTTTCCACAAAACGTGGCTGCATGTGTTGGTTTTGGCATCCAAGGGGTGAACAAAGGTATATTTTTCATTGACCAGCATCCTAAGCTCCCTGCTCATAGCTATCAGAGCATCAGCGGTATATTTGGCAACATCGGTATAATTTTCCTGGGCTTCTACGATGGCATAAAAGTTACCACCATAAGCTACATCCACCCTAAGTGATCCCAATACTGAATGATGAACGTCGAGGTTTCTGGCGTACAAAAATGATGGCACATTGGTGAGCTTTACTTTTTTAACTTTTTGCCCATCCAACTGGTAACTTATGAGTACCAGACCCGCCGGTGTTTCGAGTCGCAATCGACCGGGGATTTTAGGAATGATCAGCCCTTCTTCTATGGCAATGGTTACCGTGCCAATGGTGCCATGACCGCACATGGGCAGACAGCCACTTGTTTCGATGAATAAAACTGCGGCGTCGTTTTGAGGGTCGGTTGGCGGATACAGGATAGACCCACTCATCATATCATGGCCGCGGGGCTCAAACATGAGCGACTTCCTGATCCAATCATAGTGGTCCATAAAAAACCTGCGCTTCTCGCCCATATCTTCACCCTCGAGCGCAGGGCCGCCTCCGGCTACCACCCTTACAGGATTGCCACAGGTATGGGCGTCAATACAGAAGAATCTTTTTCTTTCCATCAGATATCTGCTTTTGTCAGCTGACCGTTGATGTTTCTCCAGGCTGCCGTTGGGTTTATATCTTGTAAAACAGCGGGCAATAAGTATTGAGGGCAATTCTGAAAAGCGACCGGCCTTAACCATCGGCGAATGGCTTTGTTGCCAACCGCTGTAAATCTGGCATCAGTTGTTGCCGGAAAAGGTCCTCCATGCACCATGGCATCACAAACCTCTACCCCGGTGGGTACTCCATTGTAAATGATGCGACCCGCTTTTTCATTAAGGATAGGAAGAAGTGATTTTACATCCTCATCATCTTCCGGTGTTGCAATCAGGGTAGATGTGAGTTGCCCCTGCAATACATCCAGACACGACATCAGATCGTCCCTATCTTTGCATGCCACTACCATCGAAAATGGTCCAAATACTTCCTCATGTAAGGTAGCATGATTCCTAAAATCTTCAGCGTTCACCAAGGCCAGCACAGGGGTCCCCGTATGCTCACCACTTGCTGGAACAACAGCCAATGCCTTAACACCCGCTGTGCCCAAGACCATTTCTTTGCGCTTTACAAAGTTGTCATGGATGCCGGGGTGTAACATTTTATAATCGCGTATATTTAACAAATGAGCTGCCAGCAATGTTACAAAATTCTGCAAGTCTTCACCTTCAATGGCA
Source organism: Saprospiraceae bacterium (assembly GCA_016717655.1). GTDB lineage: Bacteria > Bacteroidota > Bacteroidia > Chitinophagales > Saprospiraceae > JADKBO01. Next base: position 8,864 of record JADKFC010000006.1, on the reverse strand, counting down.
AAAAGGAGTCCAGGATTGGTACAAAACTGACCTACTCCTATGGTGATGGCAGAAGCATAGGTTTCTGCCCATTGAGCTGCACTATTTATCAGGGCATTGGGCAGTAAGATGACGGGATTGACACTTCCCATTTCTGCAAAGACAGGAATAGGCTCTTGACGTTCCTGTGCATACTTGTGAATGGCCATGCCTCCTGATAATGACCCTGTAAAACCAACACCTTTAACCAATGGATGTTGGACCAGGGTTTTGACTTCATCAAAATCCTTGGCAAACCAATGGCTAAAAAAGGCAGGAGGAAAATTACATTTTTGGAGGGCTCTTTGAATGGCAGCCGCTACCATTTCCGAGGTCCTGGGATGGGAAGGATGGGCTTTACATATAACAGCACAGCCGGCTGCCAGTGCAGATGCAGTGTCTCCTCCGGCGGTAGAATAGGCCAAGGGAAAATTACTGGCCCCAAATACCACAATAGGTCCAACAGGCAAAAGTAACGATCGCAAATCTGGCTTTGGCAGTGGTTTTCTTTCAGCTTGTGCGGTATCTATGGTAGGTTCCTGGTAGCTGCCTTCTTCTATGGTAGCAGCAAACATGCGGAGTTGTCCGCAGGTGCGCGCCCTTTCTCCCTGAAACCTCACAAGAGGCAGGTTACTTTCTGCAGATGCGGTTTCCAGCAACTCATCACCAAGGCCTTCAATTTCAGCAGCTATTTCCCTCAGCAAGTTGGCCCTTTCCTGATTGGATTTTCTTTTTACCTCGTAGGTGGCAGCAGCTGCTGACTTAACCATTGTATCTATACTAGTCATCTTTTTTTCTTATTGTAATTGAGGTCTTGTTTCGATGCCTTGGAGGATGATAGTGGCAATTTGTTTGCGCTCCTCACCTGCAAGTGCCAATCTCGGTGGCCGTACAAATTCCGTTCCCAATCCACAAAACTGTTCTGCCAGTTTGATGTATTGCACCAGTTTGGGATGGATGTCCAGTTCCAGCAAGGGCAAAAACCAGCGATAGATTGCCCTGGCTTCACCATACCTTCCATTTTGACAAAGGTGAAAAAGGTGGACCGTCTCAGCCGGGAAGGCACAAACCAGGCCGGCTACCCAGCCATCTGCCCCCAGCACAAAGGATTCCATGGCCAGGGTGTCTACACCACAAAGCACAGAGAGCCTGTCACCAAATCGATTCTTAAGCCTGGTTACATTGCTCACATCGCGGGTAGATTCTTTTACGGCCCGAATATTATCGTGTTGGTTGATCAACCGTTCAAAGATTTCAAGGGTGACCAGGTTTTTGTAATCCACCGGATTATTGTATATCATGATGGGCAATGAAGTGGAAGCAGCAATAGCTGAAAAATACTGATAAAGTTCCTCGTCATCCGCTTTGTAACGCATCGGCGGTAGGACCATCAAACCATCCGCCCCCCACTCAGCAGCTGTCTTGGCTTTTGAAAGGGCTTCCGAAGTGGAACCCTCGGCAATGTTGAGAATGACCGGCACTTTGTTTCCACAGGCCTCTTTTGCTACCCTGACCAGTGTCTCTTTTTCCTCTTCTGATAGCACACTGGCTTCCCCCAGGGTGCCCCCCAGAATAATGCCATCGACACCACATTCAAGCTGAAACAAAAGATTATTACGAAAACCCGTTACATCTAAGGTAAAATCAGAATTAAATTTGGTTGTAAGTGCAGGATATACTCCTTTCCAGCTTATTTGCATGCTTTTTTTGACAAAGATAAGGATTCGCTTTTGGTGGATAAAAAGAAAGATAGACCGCCGTCAATCTTGCAATTGATTCTGGTCACCCCGAGAAGGTTTAAAAAATGTGAATTTTGCTAAAATTTCCACGATGCTTTCCCTTATTGATAAATACAACTATGAGGTGCCCAGGTATACATCCTATCCTGTAATTACCCAATGGAATGATGCCTTATCCGGTGGTAAGTGGGCAGATTTGGTCGCCAGAGAGTTTCAAAAACCCTCAGCTCTTTCACTTTACATCCACCTCCCTTTTTGCGAGTCGTTGTGCACTTATTGTGGCTGCAACAAACACATTACCACCAACCATGAGGTCGAGGATCCTTATATCCAGGCAGTATTGAAAGAATGGCAAATGTATAGCTCCCTCATGGAGACAAAATCAATGGTACAGGAATTGCACCTGGGAGGGGGTACTCCCACTTTTTTCTCTCCCGAGAGTCTCAAAAAATTAATAACCGGACTCTTTGAGCAAGGTATCATAATAAGTGATCAGCCCGCTTTTAGTTTTGAAGCCCATCCTTCATCTACCACAGAAGAGCATCTGATAACCTTGCAGCAGCTTGGATTTAACAGGATCAGCATTGGAGTACAAACATTTAATGACCATATTCTGGCCCTTATTCACCGGTTTCAGACCAAAGAACAGGTTTACCAAACGGTAGACTACGCACGTAAACACGGATACAATTCAGTCAACTTTGATTTGATTTACGGGCTGCCCCAACAGGACCTAACAGACATTGAACACACGATGGAACAGGTAGCCAGACTAATGCCGGAACGCATTGCTTTTTATAGCTACGCCCATGTGCCATGGACCAAGCCCAGCCAACGAGCTTACAACGAAGCAGATCTGCCTACGGGTGAAGAAAAAAGAGCCTTGTATGAAAGAGGAAAGGAAATGCTGTTGGCCCTGGGTTATGAAGAAATCGGCATGGATCATTTTGCATTACCATGTGATGGCCTTGCGCAGGCACGGCACAGCGGCCGTCTTAACCGCAATTTTATGGGCTACACCGACCTGGCTTCTGATCGAATGATTGGATTGGGGGTGTCTTCCATATCTGAACTGGCAGAAGGTTATCATCAAAATGTCAAAACCTTAAAAGAGTATTATGCTGCCATTGAGGCTGTTACCTTGCCCGGCTTCAGAAGTCATTTGTTGAGCAATGCAGAACAACAAACGCGTTACCATGTCAAAAATCTAATGTGCAGACTTGAGACAACGGCAACAACCGATGCCGTAGCAGATTTGGAAGCATTGACAGAAATGATGAACGACGGCTTACTGATTCAAGATGATAAGACCTACCAAATCACGGAGGCTGGCCTACCCTTCATCCGCAACATAGCAGCCTGTTTTGATCCTGCTTATCAGCGCAAAAAAGAAGTAAGGCAATTTAGCAGTGCTATCTGACAGCATCTCTTATTTAAACAAGGTTACATCTCCCCGGTAGGTTTTTACCTGGCCGTCGAGGAACCTGACCGCTGCAGTAAAAACATATACTCCCGGCAAAGCCTGCTGACCATTGATAAGACCATCCCAGCCTGTTGTGGCATCCGGAATATAATTGAGGTTGCTATACACCACACTACCCCATCTATCGTAAATATAAAAACTCTCTACGATCTGAACTCCATAGCCCGTTTTAATATCAAACAATCGATTGGCCTCCTGACCTGAGGTGAGGAAGATGTTGGGCAGGTAAACCCTTCTTTCGTCTTTTACTTTTATTTCCAGGATGTCTTGTGCTGTACAACCGTTCTCATCTGAAACCACCAAAACTATAGTGAGATCGGTTGATGGTATGCCACTGACTTCCGTGCATGGATCGCCTGCACAGCTCAAATCTCCCAATCCTGACCATTGGTAGTTCACAATGGGCAGCTCCGATTCAATGAAAGGTGTGATAATGCCAATTTCTTCTCCCAGGTTGATTTCAATATCTTCTCCCAGAGCAACTTGAATGGGATCGGGCTGGGTTATTGTTACCGGATAATCGGTCTTACACCCACTTGCATCGTAGATGCTCACCAGGTAGTCACCCGCAAACAATTGCAAACAAGAATCTACTGGGATTCTGAGGCCATTGTTGATCTGCATGGTATAATTGCCAGGCACGCCACCCATCACATTGGATACCTGAATGCATGTGGTACCTCCCGAACACAATGGGGGAATCGGATTGGCTATGTCTGCTTTGACCGGATTGGGCCTTTCCATCGTATAATTTAAGGAAGCGGTACAACCATTCTGATCGGTAACTGTGATGCGGTATTGTCCTTCAACAAGGTCTGTAGCAAGATTGCTTTGAGAAACATTGGGCGACCAGTTGTAGGTATAACCCACTCCCGGAATGGGCGTACCTCCGTCTACTATCAGCGCCAATTGGCCTATGCTGGTGCGACAAGACAAGGGTACAGTCAGTGCATCATCAACAATTAATTTAAGGGTATCACTTGCAGCAATAATGACGGTATCTGTAAATGAACAGCCATTGCCATCGGTTACCACAAAAGGATAGCTGCCTGCGCAAAGATTAAAGACGGTTGAACCATTAAAAGGAATGCTTGGCCAACTTACACTAAGTGCTCCGCCTGTACCTCCTGAAGCGGTAACATCAATTTGTCCGGTACAACCTCCTGCACAGATCCCGGTTGCTTCAAAAGAAGTGACGATGGCGGGGGGTGAGGCGACGTCAAAAAACACGGTATCTGAAACACATTTTGAGTCCGTTACAAAGACCCAGTTGCTACCACCTGCCAGGTTCTGGGCGGAGTGTGGATTGAAGATACCACCACTCGTTTCACCACTTGACCAGAAAAATTTGTACTGTCCATTATTAACAGGTCCTCCGGCAGCCAGGGCTGTGGCTTTTCCATTGGCATCGCCATTACAGCTTTCAGCTATGATATTGGATACATTGAGTGTAAAATCAGGAGGTGAATTTAACACCAGGGTAGTATCCTTGGCACAGCCCTTCTGGTCTGTAATTCTTACGTTGTAGGTACCGGGGTCAATAGGCGCCAAAACTGAATTTGAGCCTAAGACGTTGCCCGGATTTCCTGCCAGGGTCCATCTATAGTTGTATGTTGGGAAGCCCCCGGTGAGGGTTATACCCAAACTACCCTGGGTACCCCCTCGAGGACACTCGGGCTGAATCACCTCTACATCTGTGATAACCAGACCTTCGGGATTGAGCAGGTAAAAAGTATCTATAGCAACACAAACCGTCAACCGTCACAGTGATAAAGTAAGTTCCCCAAGACAAATTAGAAATCGTTTCCGTATTCCAGGTGCTGTTGTCTTCTTTTTTTAACCAGCTATAATTGACCATGGTGGGCGAAGAGGAAAGTGTTGCTTTAAGTACACCATCATTGCCATCTTTACAACTAATGACATTCACCGGAACAATGGAGACACCTGCTGTACCCAAGGCATTTTTGAGTTCAATGTCAATGATTGTATCACACAAGGCTACATCTGTTACAGTTACCCTGTAAATGCCTTCAGGTAGGTTGGCTCTGTTGTCTACTGCCGGACCACTGTCGCTCCATTGATAGGTATACCCTGGAACCCCACCCATGGCTGTCAGTTGAATACTACCCAGACCGATACAGGATGGATCTATTTTATTAACGCTCACTTCCATCTTAGAGGAAGGCTGGGTAATGGTAAAACAAAAAGTATCCCTGCAACCAATATTGGAGCGTGAATAAATGCAATAATCACCAGAAGCAAGTGTATTGTTGAGGTGTACGCCCATTGGGCCGCTGATGCCTCCCGGATGTGGGTTGCTGGTGCCGGCATAATAGGTATTCATAATAAAGGATGTACCCACTCCTGTTCCTCCGGCCTTAACCTCCACCTTACCGGTAGATTCTCCAAAACAAGCTACGTTTTCGAGATTTACCAGATTAAAATCGGTGGCGTTGCGAAAGGGAACAAAAACCTTGGTTTCAATGGTACATTGCGAAATATTGCCCAGGTAGTTTATTGCATAGTCTCTTGCATAAAGAGTTAACCAGCCTGCCGGAGCGCTAGTCCAAGTGTAGGGATTCCCTGTGGAAAAAAAAATACTACTGGTTTGACTCAGATCCAACTGATAAGGCTGTGGGCCCGGATTGGGTGTGCCTCCAGAGACTGTGATTCGTAAGATTCCATCCATCAAACCCTTACAACTGGCAGAGTCCAGGACTTCCACCTGCATGCGCATTGTATCCGCGAATACGGTATAGGTTTTAGAAATAGCACAGCCATTGGCATCGACCACACTTACCGTATAATCGCCATTGCGCAGGCTTTCAATGCTGTCCTGGTTAAATACCCCGTTCGACCATTTGACCTGATAAGGGGTGTTGAGTACATTGATATTTTTTAACCTGATCTTGCCATTGGCAGTTGAAAAGCAAGAGGGATCAAAGATGTCTTCTTCAAAAGTGGGCTGCCCTACGTCGGGTATGCTAAAAGTTATCATACGGATTATGCCGTTGAAATCCTGCATGATAATGGTGTAGGTACCTCCGGTAAGGTTGGGAATATGGATGGGTTCTGCATCAGAGGCAATGCCAGAGTTTATATCCATTGCCCCCTTTCTCAGTATCCAGGTATAGCCCGGCACACCACCGATGCCATAAAAATCAATGCTGGCATCAGAACCACCGGCGGTAGAAGGGTTGCAGTATTTTTTAACAATGGTAAAGTCGTTGGGTAAAACCCTGACTTCACAAGGTGTGAATTTGAGGGTTTCCTGACCAAACTCGCTGGCTACTTCAAAGTCAACGTTGGTTGCTATGGTAATTGGCGAAACATCACCGGGTACGCCGATGATGGTAAAGCACACTTGAAAAAGTTCACAGCCGGGAGCCAGATCTACCGCGGGTGTGGCAGACCAAATAAAAGAAATATTTCCGTTGTTGTTATTGTTGAATTCAGAAGGTGTCAGGCCGGTTAGGCATGATCCGGTAACGACAGGATTATTGGTATAACTCAGTACTGAGGGGTCATAGGATATTACAAATTGAATGGCATTGAGCTGGGCAATGGCTTCGGTGGCTGTAAAAGTGATACAACGCGTCTGACCGGGTGCTCCGTCGTTACAACCAATGTCAATATTCAGTGTCTGATTCTGGGAAAGCAGCTCCTGAAAGGGGGTCAGGAGGGCAACCAGGCAGAATAGCAGTACCCTTATGTTCATGGAAAGAGGATTTTTCATTCAAAATAAAACGCAAAAATATGGAATATTCCCTTAATATGAACCTGGTTTTCCCGGAATTAACATCCGTGGTTTCCCTCAATAGAAAAGCAGGTCGACTTATAACAACGGAAATTCAACATTAAAATTGCAGAAGAGACCATATTTAAGAGTAAATTTTGTCATACCCTGCTGCTGCCCGATCAAATTTTTTTTGACAATCTTATCTCCGATGGGAATCATAGGAGGGATGACCAAAATCATAAAAAATTATCAGCCACCTGCCCCGTTAAGGGAGGTGGCTGAACAATCACCCCTATGATTGGTTTATTGGTCTTTATGGCAGGCTAAAGCACTACAGCCTGCAGTTGATGGGTGTTTTTTAATGTTTCTTTGTATTGATCCGCTTCTTCTTTTGAACCAAAGGAAGCAGAGATTACCCGGTATAAAACCTTTCCCTGCCGTTCCTCTTTTTTCACGGAAACTTGTTTTTGCAGCATTTTCGACCAGGTTTCAGATTGTTTTTTTGCATTTGACTCATGGGTAAAAGCACCCAGTTGGACCAAAAACTGTCCCGAAATGACCTCTTCCTTTTTTTCAACTTTGGTGTCGGGCGCCGATGCCGTAAACGCCATGGAAGGAGAAGTATTTACCTTATGTACGATAGGTTGTTGCACGTTTTTTTCCAAAATCCCGGTGAGCAGGACCTTCATTTTTTTAGGTCCCAGTGTCTCTTCTTTCCTTTCTACCATTACCCCCTCGACATTAAAAACAAGGACAGTGGGAAGAAAGCGGATATCGAATCTGCTTTTCATTTCAAAGCCCTCCATGTCATCGATGTTGACCCTGAGGGTGATAAAATCTTTTTGAAGGATGCCTAAAACCTCTACGTCTTTAAAAGTATTTTCATCCATCCATTGGCAGGGATTGCACCAGGGAGCATAAAAATCGACAAATAAAAATTTGCCTTGATCACGGGCCTCTTGTTGGGCTTTTTCAAATGCACCCCGTTCGAGGCCGGGACCGGCTACTACCACTGAGAGGCACGAAAACAAGACCAGCAACAACATCCATATTCTAGCCATGGTACTCCGATTTAGTGAAATAAAAGGTTGATAAATTAAATTATTTTGTAATATGTAATTACTGTGATGGATAGGCAATAATAATGCCAAAAACAGGAAGAAGGTATAACATAAAATAATTATACATATTTATTATACTGATTATCTGATACTTAAATAATACAAATGATTTTAATTTATTTAATCCTGGTTGTTAAGCAACAAGCAGGACAAAGCGAGGCGCAATGGGCAAGAAAATGGTAGGCAAGCTAAAATGAAGCAGGGAAGGAAATGATAGTGGTCATGTAAAAAATGTATATTTGCAGCCGAAACCAAGACACCAAATGACAAAAATGAGGGCAGCCATTACCGGCGTAGCAGGATATGTTCCCGAAGACATACTCACCGATGATGATCTGGCAAAGATGGTAGACACATCTGATGAGTGGATTACAACGCGAACAGGTATCAAACAGCGCCATATTTTGCGCACTCCCGGCAAGGCCACCAGCGACATGGGTTATGAGATAGTGACCCGACTCCTTGAAAAAACGGGCACCCAGCCAGAAGAAATAGAACTCCTCATTTGTGCAACCGTTACTGGTGACATGAAGTTTCCGGACACCGCCAATACCATTCTGGAAAAGTGGGGGCTCGGAATGCCTTTGGTTTTGACATCAATGCCGCCTGTTCTGGCTTTCTTTACGCTCTTACAACTGCTTCCAAGTTTATTGAAACAGGCACCTATAAAAAAGTAATTGTGGTGGGCGTGGATATGATGTCATCTATAGTTGATTACACAGATCGCACTACCTGTGTCATCTTTGGTGACGGGGGTGGCGGCG
>JADKFC010000005.1 GCA_016717655.1 Saprospiraceae bacterium | reverse complement strand
ATCAAAAGCCATATTGGCAGGGAAAACAACCTGGTGAGTGGAATGATATTTGCCCTCTTGGCCTCTATTCTGACACAAAACCTGGGCCTGAGTGCCGAGTTGATGGCTACTCCCTGGATCTTGCTTTCATTGCAGGCCATATTTAATTGTTACAACAACATCAAATCTGCCGACGACATTTTTTTGGCGGGCTTTTATATGTCGCTTGCGTCATTGTTTTATGCACCGCTGCTCTTGTTGCTGATTTTCACCTTTACGGCGCTGATGATCATGCGATCCTTTACCGGCATTGAGCGCACACAACACCTGGCCGGTTGGATAATTCCCTATTTTTTGGTGAGCAGTTTGGAATATTATCTCGACTTGCCAAGCACCTTAAGGTTCACTTCTTTTTTACAGGGTTTTGGCTTTTTTGGTGTATTGGCAAAAGGCATGAACATTTCTGCCTTATTGGTATTGGCGGGTCTGCTGATCATTTTGCTATGGGCACTTATTAACTTTGGCAACTTTCTTGGAAAGAAGGTCATAGCAGCCCAAAAGAGAATCAGTATTTTGTATTGGTTTCTTTTGTTTGTGGGAATAATTGCCTTTAGCCAGGCCCATGTAGATTACCCCCTCATCTTAATGTTTAACATTCCGATCTCCATCTTTGCCACCTTTAGTTTAATAGATATGAAAAACAGGATCTGGCCGGAGTTGATTCACCTTTCGCTGATCTTACTTTTGGTCATCATCCACCTGGATCTGATTAAGCTTGCCTGATAGCCGGAAAATCCTTACTTATTCAAATAATTTTTTTCGAAAAACACCCTGTACTTAGAGTGGGTTTTGTCTTGCATCATCTTGCGATAATTGCGGGTAGTAATGGGAAGGATTTCAAAACCGGCTATGGCAGGAGGGATGAACAAGTCTCTGCTTTTTTGCACCCCTTCGTAATACCTCATGGCTTTTGCGCTGTTGTCAAAACTTCTTACCAGGATGAGCTGGGTTTTTTCTTCTTTGCTCAAAATGTTTTCTCCCAGCTGTAGATTTTCAATTCCGTGAAATTGTTTGTTGTAATCAGAAACGGCGATTTTGGCATTTTCGAAGGCCTCTGCTTCTCCTGTTAAAACGATAACGGCTACGTAATGTCTTGAGTCGTTTTCCAATTCATACGTCTTATCCACCTCTTTGGGGTCCACCTGGTCAAAGGCGGTAGCATCGCCTACCAGAAAGCGCATAATTTCTTTTGCCTTGGATTCCTCCGGTGTCTTTGGATAACGCACTACCACTTCCTTGAGCGCATTGATGTAGGCATCTTTGCCCTGGGTGGCGCCCAGGCACATGGCGTTGAGCAATGAAAATTTGGCCATCAATTTATTTTCTTTTCCAAAGGCGTCGATGGCATTCTGAATTCTTCCTGATACCTTATCGTATTGTCCTTTCTGGAACAGATCATAACTCTGGTCATAATACAGGTCTAGTTTTTTGGCATCCGCAGATAAGGCAGCCAGGTAATTGGCATCGCTGGCAATTTTGGTAAATTTATCATCCGGATACTTGCTCAACAGCAGGGCTTTGTATTTGTCAGCCATGGCGGTATTGTTGAGATCTGTATAATTGAGATACAGGTAATAATACACTTCCGCTTCGTTTTTGTTTCCGGGATATTCCAATATCAGCTTTTCCAAAACATCTATAGACAGCTGGTATTCCTGAATTTTATCGCGGTAGTCTTTACCCAGGCCATACAGCGCCTTTCTCATTTCGGTTCGGTACTGTTCTTTCTGAAATGAATTTAAAGGCACATCGGCCATGATGCGTTTGTATTCTGCATCGGTCACGTCTGCAGATTCATTTACGCCTGCATTTTGATCTGCCACCGGATCGGTGTCGGCCTGGTTGTAACTTTTATTAGACCTTCGCCAGTTGTCTTCAGATTTACGACTGCCCCAGGTATTTTTAAAACTATTTTTTCCAGCTTCCACAGCAGAAAGGCTGTAAGCAAAAAAGTTGCTAAAGCCACTGCCTGTACCCTTGGATGGATTGGTAAACAAACCTTGTTTGGCGCCGACACTTTGTTCTTCGGCCTTGCCCGCCTTTCTCTCTGCATCCAATCGTCGTTTGGCAATTTTTTTAAGCTCATCGGCTGATAATTCGCCCATGGCCAGTAAGCTGTCCAGTCTTTCAACGGTTTGGGCATATTTGGCGATGGAGCTAAGGTTTTCTGCCATGTTTTTGACATAGAAATACCGCTCGTCGGTTTTGGGCAGGTTGATCAGGGTAGAATCAAAGTAGACTTTTGATTTCTGGTAGATCTTTTCCTCCAGGTGGAGGGTAGCAAGGTAGTAAGCCGTCTCGGTTTTTAGTGAAACGTTGTTGTTGTTGTTTTTTGAACTTTCGAGGAAGTATTCTTTTGCCTTGGCCTTGTCTGTAGGTAAAACAGATTCTCCCAAAGAAAAATAGATTTGATCTCTAAACTCCCGGTACTTATCTTCTTTTAAAAACTTTTCCAATTGTCTGACCGTTGCTTCGGGCCCGCCGTTGGATTTGGACGCCAGGGTGGTGGCATAGGCCAGCTCTGACATAAACTTCAGTTTAAAATCTTTTGCGTTGTTTTTTGCCTTCAAAAAGTAATCAGAGGCCACGGCAGGGTTTTTCATAAACCTATAAATTTGGCCTGCTATGTAGGCATAACGGGCCTTGTCATTTTTTCGGCCGTTGCCTGCAATGGCTTTGTCTAAATAATCCAAAGCGGTCTCATATTCTTTTTGTTTGATCATAAGATCTGCCATGGCCGGATTGATTTCATCCAATACGGCTTCTTTGATTCCCGGTGTTTTTTCCAGGTTTTTGAGCAAAAACTCTGCGTTTGAGTATTGTTCGGTGCGGGTATAGGTTTTTGCCAGCCAAACCAGGCCTTCGCTGTAGGAAGTATTGTCTTTCTTGTCCTTTTTGGCCTGTGGCGCAGTTTCAGGGGCCTCTACGACCTCTTCCTCCGTTTTCTTCACAGTGGGCTGCTCTGCTGGTTTATTGACGTTAGAGGGCTCTTTGGGCGCTGTTTTGTTTACCGGCTGGTTGGTAAGAGAGTCGGTTTTGACCTCGGGCTTGGTTTTGGCGGTTCTTTTGCCGCGTTTTTTTTGTTTTTCTCTTTCTTTCTTTTCCTGCTCTCTTTGTTTATCCCTGGCTTTTTTCTCTTCTTCCCTTTTTTTCTTGAGGTCTTTTTTGGCTTCTTCTTTTGCCTTTTTTTCCTCTTCTCTGTCCTTGGTTACCACTTCCTTGGCTTCCTCTCTTTTTTTCTTTTCTTCTTCTCTTTTGGCCTCAGATGCTGCTTTCTTTTGTTTAGAAGTCAACTTTTTTTTCTGAAAATTTCTGCCGTAGGGATTAACGGGATTAAAATCTTCTTCAAAATATTCCAGGGTTTCGAGGGCTCTTTCATAATCTTGTTTGAGGTATTGCGCTTTGGCCATCAGCACATAACAATTGTCTACCCAGTCGCCCGGCTCGTGAATGGCAGCCACACGGGTGAGTTTTTCGATGGCCTTGTCTAAGTCGGCATTGACAATTTTGGGGTCGGGAACAGCGAGATAATCGTAAACATCCAGGATTTTGGAGTAGTTGTCGTTGTTTTTTTCACGCAAAGTGAGCAAACTAGCCTCATAAAGCTCGTTGGCATTAAAGTACCCGTTGTACTCAGAAGTTACATTGTGATAAAACTTGCCAACTTTTGAGACTTCATTTTTTCGCTTTCTGGATACACACCCAGATGTAAAAACCATAGCCACAATGAGCAGGGCTGAAACAACCCCCAAAAAGCGATTACTCCTCATTTAATAATTATTAACAGTACTATTAGTGTATTTATAACTAATTTTGCGCAAAATTATTTTATTTTTCTGAAAAACAATGCATAATGTCCGTGGAGGAGGGTACTAAAAGATCATTGTTAGAGCGACTTCAGGACAATTACAGGCTTGTAATTCTGGATGATGACGACCTGAGAGAGGTTACATCCTTTAGTTTTTCCCTATTAATTGTTTACATTTTACTCAGTTCCGTGATGGTGCTACTCACCGTTATGGTGGTGTCATTTATTGTTTTTACACCGGTGAAAAGGTGGATTCCGGGATATGGAGAAATAAAAGAAAATTCCGAATTTGTTGAACTCACGCGCAGGATTGACGAATTGGAAAAGCAGGTTCAGGCCCACGACACCTACACCATGGGCTTAAAAAACATGCTCAAATCCATAGAAAATGCGGAAGTAGAACAAGCTGCTAAGGCACCACAATCGCTCAAGAACAGCGATGTGGTAGAATCTATGAAAGCGAGGGCCCTCGACCACCTTGTGTTTGCCTCGCCACTGTCGGGCAGCATCAGCGCCGATTACGACCCTAGCCGTGAGCACCTGGGCACAGACATCATTGCACCCAAAGGAACGGCGGTAAAATCGGTGATGGAAGGCATTGTGCTCAGTGCAGAGTGGTCTGTTGAGTCAGGAAACTCGGTTTTAATCCAGCATCCACGAAACATTGTGTCGGTATAAAAGCACAATTCGGCCATTTTGGTAAAACCGGGACAAAAAGTACAAACGGGGCAGGCCGTTGCCATTATTGGTAACTCAGGCGAAATGTCAAGCGGACCCCACCTTCATTTTGAGCTTTGGTACGACGGACAACCCGTAAATCCCAAAAACTACATTTCATTCAATTAAAACAGAGAGAAAACAAATCATGAGTTCATTACAATCCCTTACAGACGACCAAGGAAATACGCTGAGTCCGGTACTTGGCAGTGATGTAAAAAATTACCTGATCGATATTGATGGCACCATTTGCGACGACGTGCCCAATGAAGAGCCTGAAAGAATGGTAACCTGCGCACCTTATCCTGACGCCCTTGAAATCATCAACAAATGGTACGATGAAGGCCACATCATCACCTTTTTCTCATCGAGAACAGAAGCGCACAGGACCATCACCGAAACCTGGCTCAACCAACATGGCTTTAAATACCACGGCATTTTGTTGTGCAAGCCCAGGGGAGGCAATTATCACTGGATTGACAATCACCTGGTGAAAGCTACCCGATTTAAGGGCAAGTTTACAGACCTGGTGAAAGCCACTGCCGAGATTGAAGTTTTTAAAAGCTAGTAGTCGAATCTAGTACCGGAAGGCACCTTCCAGGTTGATTTTAGATAAAAAGGTATCGGATTTGATCTTTTTACCCGCCAAGATGCCGGTGGCTTTGGTACAAATTTCTTCTGCCAAATGAGAATTGTCGCACAAGGCAAACATGGAGGGACCTGCTCCACTGATGGAGAAGCCCAGGCAGCCGGTTTTTAAGGCCATCTCTTTTAACTCATAAAAACCAGGGATCAAAGAGGCTCTTTGGGGCTCGATGATCAGATCTTCAAGAGACCGCCTCATCATGTCAAAATCTGCTGTGTACATAGATGCAATGAAGCCGGCCAGGTTTCCGCTTTGACGGATAACGGTTTTCAGGCTTACATCCGGGGCCAGGATGGCCCTTGAATCTCTTGTAAGCACGGTGATGTGGGGATAAATGACAGCAACAAAAAGCCCGGGCGGCACGTGAATTTTTTTGAAATCGAGGCTTTCATTGTCCCTGATCATGATGAGTCCGCCTAACAAAGAGGGGGCTACATTGTCAGCATGAAAGGCACCATCGGCAATCTGCTCTCCTTCGACCGCAAACCTTAATATATCTGCCTTGGAGAGCCCTGTTTTGAGGTAGGAATTGACAGCGAAGACCCCGCCTGCCGCGCTGGCGGCAGAAGATCCCAGTCCGCTGCCGAAAGGCATTTTTTTATGGATTTCCATTTCGATGGGGCAGTCTTCTTCTCCCAAATGTTGGAGGAGTCGGAGGGCTGCGTAGCCGGCCGTATTTTTGGATACCTCCAGGGGAAGTTTGTTTTGAGCACCGGTAATGGTAGTAATGCGGAGTCCTTTTTCTTTGCCGGGCCTAACGATGATTTCGTCTCCGGGTTTTTCCAGGGCAAAACCCAGGATATCAAAACCTACGGCTACATTGGCAACAGAAGCGGGTGCAAATACTTTAATGGAAACTGACATAAAAATAATTCTGGTACAAAAGTAGGCTTAAGGCTGCAAATGCCGATAGCTTTCAATGGCTTTGTTTTCTGCATCCCTCATTTTCTGCACATCTTCTTCTTTTTTATCGCCAAAACCAATCAGGTGAAGCAGGCCGTGTGCAATGACCCGGAGCAATTCCTGTTTTTCGTCGCCTTCAGAAAACTGAGCGGCATTTTCTTTTACTCTTTCCAGGCTGATAAAGATGTCACTTTCCACCGTTGCCCCTTGTTGGTAGGGAAAGGTAATGATGTCGGTATAGTCATCGTGTTGAAGGTATTCCTGGTTGATGTTGAGCAGGTATTCGTCGGAACAAAAAATATAGTTGAGTTGGGCAATGGAAGACCCGTGTTCCCGGGCCAGGTTTTCTAACCAGGTTTGGGTCAAAGCAGGATCAAAATAAGCCGGTAAAATGGCATCTTCTTCGTGAAATAAAACCGTTTCTTCCATCAGGCAAGATTGAAGTAGATTTCCACCGTACTTCCGTTGTTTTTATAGGCCACCTTATCTGCAAGTGCATTGATGATAAAAACGCCGCGTCCACCGCAACATTCAATTTTTTCGGGGGAGGTAGGATCGGGAATGGTTTGTGGATCAAAGCCATTGCCCTGGTCTATGATGGAAAAGGAAATTCCCGTTTTGCTGTGCTTACAATTGACCTGAACTTCTTTACTGGCATCTGATTTATTGCCATGAATAATTGCGTTGTTTACAGCCTCTGTAAGACTGATGAGTATATCCGGAAATTTGGATGCACAAAGTTGGTTTTCCAATAATAAATCCTGAAGGTATTCTTCAAGCACGGTAATACTTGTGGGTGAAGAAGAAAGTTTTATTGTTTTCTTTACCATTGTATTATTTTGATTTGAGCGCCTTGTAATAGTCGTCAACCAATTGGCGATAATGTGCTTTCAACGAAGGAGAAACGGTTTTGTACAAAGCAGCTTCCGCCTGTCGTTTTTTGAGGTATTCCTGTAAGGCGGGTGGAACAGGCCTCAACTTGTCTTCTCCTGTTTCTGCCTTTCTTTTATCATCTAATTCGCGTTGTCTTTCTGCCTTTTCTGCTTCCAGCAATCGGGTAAGAATGTCTTTTTGGCGGGCCAATGATTCACCATTGAGTCTCTTGTTAACCAGGTCGGTTTCTACCTTGTCCATTTGATTGAGAATGTCCTGTAAGCCACTATCGCCTTTGCCTTGTTCCTGCTTTTCTTTTTGCAGGTCTTGCAATGCCTTTCTCAGAGCGGCCTGGCGGGCAGCGGCTTCTGCAAAATCTTTGGCGCTTCCCTTTTTGCCCTGCTTCATATTGTCAGACATTTTTTGCAGATCTTCATTTAGTCCTTGCTGTCCCTCTGTAATTTTATCTGTTGGCACCTTGCCACCTGATTTGCCTTCGCCTTTGCCACCGGGCTTGTTGCACATCTGACTGCCGGGCATGGATCCGCTCATTTGTTGTTGCATGTCTTTCATGGATTCACTCAGCATAAGGGCCAGGTCATTGAGGTTGGTCATGGTCCTCCTTTGGTTGTCGATGGCCCGGTTGCTTTGTCTTTCTTCCAGTTGTTCGATGCTGTGATTGAGGTTGTATTTTATTTCGGTTACTTTTTCTGTTACAAAACTTTCAATCTTGTCGACCCTCATGGCCAGGGCGGTGAGGCTGTCTTCGATGACGGCAAAATCACCCTTAATTTTAAACTGTTGTTTTACCAGGTCCACAAAACGTGGGGTAGTAGTAGGGGTAGAACCAATGTCTTTTGACAGTCGTTCCTGATCGTAAGAAACGGTTACCAGGTTTTCTAACAGCTGCCTAATGGTTTTGATGTCTTCGGCCTGTTGGTCCATCTCTCCACCCTGCATATTCATCTCCAGGTCCTTGCCCATTTTTTTCATCTTTTTGGCCGCGTCCTTTTGCTTTTTTAGCTGCTTTTTTATTGTCACCAGATTTACTATTCAGCTCCTTTTTGCTGTCGTTCATATCATTTTTGATATCCTCCATTTTTTCTTTATTGTCATCTCCGAGTTCTTTGGGAGGCGACAATTCTTCGTTCTTTTTTTCGAGCTCGTCCATCTTTTTTTCGAGCTCGTCCATCTTTTTATTGAGTTCTTCCTGTTCTTTTTTCAGTTCTTCTTTGGGGGCGCTTTCTTTTTCTGTTTTGTTGGCCAGCTCATCTTGTTTATCAGCCAACTTATCCAATTCCTTGATTTGTTCTTTCACTTCTTTTTCCATCTCCAGCTGTTTGTACAACTCAAGCAGCCGTTTCATGTCCTTGTTGGAATTTTCGTTGTTCATTTCAAACTGGTCCATCATTTGCATGGCATCCTCTTTTTCGAGGTCCTGCATCAGCTCCTGGATCTTATCCATCAGTTCCTTTTGCTCGGGGCTGATGGCTTCTTTCATCAACTCCTGCATGCGTTCCTGTTTTTCTTTTACCTCGGGATCCGGCTGCTGAAATTCTTCCTGATTTTTCAGGTTTTCGTCCATTTTTTTCTTGCTTTCTTCCAGCTTGTTTTGCAACTCTTTTTGTTGCTCCAACAGCTTTTCGAGTTCTTTTTTACTTTGCCAGTCCAATTGTTTTTCCTGGAGCAGTTTTTCCTTCATTTTGCGGAAGTTCTCCTGCATTTTTTCCAGGTCTTTTATGGATTTTTCCAGGTTGTCTTTGATCTGTTCCTCGTTTTCGTTTTCCAGCTTTTTAAATTCTTCAAAAGTGGGTTTATTATAAGTCAGAATACCTGTCTTGCTTTTTTTGCTTCCATTGATCATGTCGTTGTCAGCAACTTCAAAAAAGTAGGTCAAATTATCACCCGGTTCAACCCCTAATTTATTTAAATCAATGTTGTACTCATAGGCAATTTCTTTGCCTTCGGCCCTTGGTACCCTTACCATCATCTCGGGCATTGATTTGCCATTTTGTTTTATCAGGGTATAGTGGAAGGTAAGATTCTGAATGCCGTAATCATCTGAGGCATTACCGGCAAAATAAACGAAGTTTCTATCATTGCTATCAATAAATTCTTCTACCGAAATGGTAGGGAACTGATCTTTGATGACATTGATGGAATAATTAACAGAATCGGGTATTGGCAAACGATCATTGGCATACAGTACCCGATAGCTGTGATCCTTGTTGATGCTTTTTCTAAATTGAAATTTGGAGGCTTCTTTTTGTTCGGCTTTTATGGCCTTATCGGCATCAAATTTTAATAAAAGATGATCTGTATTTTGGGTATTAAAGTTCCAGGTCACCACGGTGCCCTCCGGTATCATCAGATCTCCCAGATTGGTCAGTTGTTCTCTGCTTCTTCCGGTATGGGCCGGATAATTGAGGCTTACGGTAAAATCAGAAAGACTTGGCTTGGGTATTACTTTCAGGATTTTGGTTTCACTGGTCACAGATCCGGAAATGATTCGAAACGAAACATCTTTTTGGACATTTCTGAACAAAAACGAAAAGTGGTCTTTATCTAATTTTTCTGCCTTGTATTGGAAGCCATCAATTTCCACAGAAACGTCGTTGGGAAGCACTTTTCCGCTGATGGCAAGCTCCAGGTTAAAATCTTCATATTGAGGTACTTCCAAAATTTGTTTGCCCAATTCAAAGGAAAAAGGAGCTGCTTTGGCAAATTCTTTTCCATTGTTGACGATTCGATACGTTGAATCTGTGATTACCGAGGGTGCTGCGAACAAAAGGAAAACCAATGAAAGAAAGGGAGGAAGAGCGTATCTTAGGTACTTTCTGTTTTTACTCAGGTCAATGGCTGCTTTGAAGGGAACCAACTTGATGGATTCTGTTTTTTGCTCAATACCGGCAAACAAAAGTTCCTTGTTTTCCATTGCCTCGGCCTGTTTTCTCAGGTTGAGCACGTTGAGCAACTTATCTTCTACGTTGTTGAAATGATCTCCAATGATTTTGGCGGCTTCTTCATGACTTATGGTTTTGCCCAATTTGAAGTAGTGGAACAGGGGCAAAAGCACCCATGAATAAGCAGCACCCAATAAAACAGCGATGAAGCCAAAAAACAGGATCTTTCTGCCCAGGGTGCCAAAATACAGGTAGTATTCCAAAATACTGAAAGTCAGAAACAAAAACAATACAGTACCTACTGTGTATAATGCTCCTCTGATCAGTTGATTGAGATAAAATTTGCGAATAAATTGATCTAATTTCTGAATCAGCAAGCTATAATTCTGATGTAAATCCATACGATGTTTCTGTTCCGACCTGTTACAACAAATATCAGGCCTAAATAATTCCAAAAATTGTTAACAAATATTGCCTGATTTTCAGGCAATAAAACCGAATTGACACAGTGCTGCTGCCAAGCGGCTACATTCAATGTGTAAAGGTATTGGATTTTATAACACCTGTCAATAGCTAAGGTTTTAGACAAATCGGTTTTGAAAACCAGGTAATTACACATTTGTGCATATTTTTCGTCCGGAATTGTACCTTTGCGCCTCTGAAAGGCACAAAGAGATGAATTATTGGTGGTTGATGTTGTTTCTCATCGTTGAGTTAAGAGCTCAGCACAGTTTGAGGAAATTGCCCCATCCGGTGAATACTGCCTATTACAATGAAATTTGCCCGGTATTTGCCCTCGATGAAAAGACCCTGTTTTACACCAGGGTAGGCAGCCCTGCCTTTAACAAGACGCTGATTTATGACAATCAGGACCTGCACACCACCCTTTCTACCGACGCCTATTTTGACCGCCTGGCCGCTATTTTTTCTCAAATTGCAGGAAGGCAGATTCCGGATCCGGTCAATACCAGCTACAATCAGGACATCCACATTGCCCTGGTGGAAAAGGATACCCTGCGATTTGCCTACCATCCCGGATATCCGCTTAACAACGCTCTACCCAACAGCATTTGCTCGGTGACAACCGACTCCTCTTCTTTTGTAGTAATCAATCGATTTGAGACCAAAGGAGGGATGAGAGAAGGTTTTAGCCTAGTTCACATTTCAGCTTCTTATGAAAGCAGCTTTCCGGAGGCCATCACCATTGAGGGATTTAATAAAAGTGCCCATGAAGTCAACCTAACCCTTTCGCCCAATCAGCAGTTTTTAATTTTGGCAGTAGCAGAAAAGATAGGAGAACAAAAAGACATGTATGTATGTGAGCGCATAGACAGCATGCATTACAGCAAGCCACTGCCCTTGTGGAGGATCAATACCCAATGGGATGAATCAACACCCTATATCAGCAGGGATGGGCAAAAGCTATTTTTTGCCTCAGACAGACCCGGAGGGAGGGGAGCCAAAGATATTTATGTGAGTGAAAGACAAAACAGCTCGCCCTACCAATGGCTGGAACCCAAAGGACTGGGCGCCCCTGTGAACAGTGCCTTCAACGAGTCGCATCCGTATGTTTTTAAAGACAATGACCGGATTTATTTCACATCAGACCGGGATGGAAACAGCGACATCTTTACAGCAAGGCTCAATCGAAGTGTCGGCATGGGTAAAATCAAGTTGCACATAGAGGCGTATAAGGAAGACGGCAGCAAGTTTCCGGCGGAGATTTCATGGGGCAGTGCCCTGGATGGAGATACCATTGAGTGGAAGGGCTATTTTAGGTCGAGAGATGGACGTCACACCATAGAAATAGAAGAAAACAAACCTTTTTACCTTGTGGCTGAAAACAGAGGACTTCGCACAGCTATGGAGGTGATAGAGGTACAAGACCTGATTGATGCTGGAAGCCGCGAGACGGTGGTAAGGCTGACCCTAAAACCAAAGGAAAAACAGCAGACGGCACAGATGCAGACCACGACAGAGGAAGAATCTATCTTATCAATGGACTTAAAACCGGGGTCTACCACTGTTTTGCACCACATCTATTTTGAAAAAGCAACCGCCTTTGTAAGGCCGGAGTCGATGGTCAACATCAGAAAATTGGCCAAGGCACTAATGCGACAGCCGGCCATCAGAATTGTGATAGAAGGGCATACAGACAACGTAGGCAATAAAAATGATTTGATGCAACTTTCTAAAAACAGAGCAGATACCATACGATCGTTGCTGATTCAGGAAGGGGTGTCAGCAGACAGGGTAGAAACCAAAGGTTATGGAGCTACCCGACCCGTTACAGACAATTCCACAGAGGAAAAAAAGCAGCAAAACAGGCGGGTTGAAATCAGGGTGCTCTGATTTACAGGTAGATAAAATAAGCAATGGTCATGGCAACCACCCCCATTAAAAAACCGGCATAGATTTGTTTTAAGGTGTGGGCTTTTAACCACAGTCTGCAAGTAGCTACCCAGCCGGAAATCAGCAGAAGTAAGATGAAGACAAGATTGGTGTCTATGATTAAGCTATGTGAATTGCCCCACGGCAAAACCACATCTTCAAAAGCATATCGGTTTTTCATCAAAAAGAAAGCGGTAGTTAGCGCACCCATGCCGATGGTATGCAAGCTTACTTTCAAAAACAAGGTAAAGAAGAAGCCAAAAAACAAGGCGATGCTGGCACCGAGCATGAAAAAGCTCATGTATTCAGGAACGAGGCTGTTGTTTTTGAGATTGAGAAAAACCCAGATATAAAACAGACCTGTAACGATGAGTGGGCCGACTCTTTCTTTTTTATCCCGCATCTGGATGGAGTCAATCAGCTTGAGGCCCTTCATCAAAAAAATGGCAACACCCGGAAACAAAATGGTAGAGGTGAGCAAAGAAAAAATAATGAGGAAGGACGAGTGCCGATCAGAGAAATCCAAAAAAACAGGATTTACCCAATAGACCAGCAGCAAAAAATAAGCTGCCAGAAACAGAGGATGAAAAAGATAGGAAAAAAAACTTGCGGCCAGTCTCATGTTGGAAGGATTAACCCATCAATGATTTGGCTGCTTCTTCTAAAAGGGTTCTGCTTTGGGCCGTAGTTGGGGTTTGCGCATAAATTCTCAAGACCGGCTCTGTACCACTTGCCCTCACCATGATCCATTCATCATCATTAAGGTAAAATTTATAACCATCAATGGTTTCAGTACGCACTACAGGTCGGCTGCCCAGCATTTTCACTTCGCCGTCTTTGCACTTACGCATGACTTCGTCTTTGATGGCGTTGGTGATGTGGTGATCATCTCTTTCAAAAGAGAAACTACCTACTTTTTCATATACTTCTGCTATGAGCTGTTTGATTGATTTTCCGGTGACAGCCATAAATTCCATGATGAGGATGCCCATCCAAACGCCGTCTCTTTCGGGTATGTGACCTTTTACAGCCAAACCTCCGGACTCTTCGCCACCGACCAAAACATCTTCATGGGTCATTATTTCTGCAATGTACTTAAAGCCAATCTTGGTCACCTCACATTCCAGGCCATAAAGCTCGGCCAGTTTTTTCATTTTGTCGGTCACAGAAAAAGTAATGACCACCTTGCCTGTCATTTTTTTATACTCAAACATGTAGTAGAGCAATAAGAGCAGGATGTGGTGCGAATCAACAAACCTGCCATCTTCGTCAAAGAGTCCGATTCTGTCGGCATCGCCGTCATTGGCGAGTCCCAGGTTGTAATCATTGTTGGCAATGATGCCTGCAATTTCTTTCAGATTTTTTTCAATGGGTTCTGGAGCCTGTCCCATAAATGAGGGATTGAAGTCGCAATGGAGCAGCAGGGCATCCGGGAAAAGTTTACGAATTACATTTTGACCGGCACCGTACATGCCATCGTATGCCAGTTTGAGTCCTGAAGACTTGATTTTGTCAAGGTCAAAATTGGCTCTGACGTGCTCGATGTACATTTGTTCGAGGTCGAGGTAGTCGATAAGTCCCTTGTCTCTCAGCTCACTGACAGATGGCAGGTTAGACAGACTGGTTTCCGGCACCAGTGATTCAACTTCTTCAATATCTGAAGGTATGGTGGGACCACCATAGGAAGATTTTAGCTTATATCCGTTGTAGGAGGGTGGATTGTGTGATGCGGTGATAACAACACCGAGATCGCTACCTGTTTTTACCACACCCAGAGAAACCATGGGAGTAGAAACAAAATCCGGAGAAAGGAAGACTTTTATGCCATAATTGCCAAAAACGGTGGCGGCTACTTCTGAAAACATACGACCACCAAAGCGGCAATCATAGCCAATGACCACTTTTGTCATTTTCTTTTTGAGCATCCACTGGGCCGTAGCTTCTGATATGCGCTCTACATTGGCAACGGTGTATTCTTGTGCAATGATGGCTCTCCATCCATCTGTTCCAAACTTAATTACTGACATAAGTCCAAATTTTATTTACAAATGTAACGAAAAAAAGATCTATTTAGATGAGATAATAAACATTAGAAGCAGTTGAATTTAATGTTTTTAATCACATAATTATAATTCCGGTAAACCGCATAAATTGGCGAAATTTACCACTATAAACGTACAAAGGCATGAGTTTATTCGAAAAGGTTGTGGCATCTCTTCATTTATCGCAGGAAGAAGATTTGGTCTTTCATGGGCAACAGGTGGATATTGGCAGCCCCAACATCTACGGAGGTCATGTATTGGCCCAGGCATTGAGGGCGGCACGACTTTGTGTGGATGCAGAAAAAAGGATTCATTCTTTGCACGGTTACTTTCTGCACCCCGGCAGTCACAGTGAGCCGGTGGTGTATAAGGTGGAGCCGATCAAACAAGGAAGAAGTTTTGATGTCATGCGTGTGGTAGCCAGCCAGCGAGAGCGCACGATCTTTATTATGTCGGCGTCTTTTCATGTGGCAGAAAAAGGAATTGAGCACCAAAGCCCCATGCCCAATGTAGTATCCCCCGATCAACTCAAGCCGTTTTCTAAAATATTTTCAGAGTTTGCAGAAAAATTTGGCATCCAGGCAAGGGGTATTTTATCATCCGACGGACCCTTTATTTTTCATCCCCTTGAATATTATGATCCCTTTCATCCCGGAATCAGGGCTCCACGCCAACACCTGTGGTTTAAGCCCAATGGCCTGCTAGCTGAAGGCAGTATTTTGCACCACGAGTTGCTGGCCTATATTTCTGATTTTAATTTGTTGATCACCTCGTTATTGCCCCACAACCTTTCTTTTTTTACTACACCCTTAAAGATTGCCAGTCTTGACCACGCCATGTGGTTTCATGACGATGTACAGATCAATGACTGGATGTTGTATGAAGTAGAGAGTCCCAGGGCATCAGGAGGCAGGGCTTTTTGTACCGGCAGAATTTTTTCTTCCAGTGGTAAGCTGATAGCTTCCGTAACCCAGGAAGGGCTGGTGCGCAAACTGTAATGAGTTATTGTTTATAGCTTACCCTGTAAATACAATTGGCATAGTCATCGCTGATAAGGATGGCACCATCAGCGAGCAACTGAATATCAACTGGCCTGCCCCACACTTCTTTTTTATCCTTGCTTAGCCAGCCGGTTATAAAGGGTTGCATCGATATGAACTGACCGCTTGCGTTGGTTTTTACCAGCTGTACATCATAACCAGATTTTTCTGTCCTGTTCCATGAGCCGTGACGTGCAATCAGGAAGGCTTCATTGTAAGTATCGGGAAGCTGAGGATTACGAATATATCTTATACCCAAAGGAGCCGTATGCGCTCCCATTTTGGCAACAGGGGCCGTGTATTTGCTGCAATCCTGGCCTTTGCCAAACTCAGGATCGGGTAAGGTCCCTTCATGACAGTAGGGGTAGCCGAAGTGCATAAAATCTTTGGGGGCATGATTGAGTTCACAGTTGGGCATGTCATCGCCCATCATGTCTCTGCCATTGTCAGTAAACCAAAGCTCTTTGGTATCCGGGTGCCAGGTGAAACCAACCGTATTTCTGATACCGCGCTGTACTACTTCCAGGTTCTTGCCATTGGTATCGATTCGGGTCAGTGAGGCATAAGGGTCGGCAGACTTGCAAATATTGCACGGAGCGCCAACCGGCACATATAATTTGCCGTCGGGACCAAAGGCAATGAATTTCCATCCATGGTGTTTTTCGGTAGGAAACTGATCGTAAACGACTTCAGGTTCTCCCGGATTTTCTAGGTGACTTTCAATGTTTTTGAAACGGAGGATTCTGTTGATTTCTGCCACATACAAATGGCCATCTTTGAAGGCAACGCCATTGGGTGAATTACCACCACGGTAGATGATGTACTTTTTTCTGCCACCTTATCTCCATCCTCATCTCTGAGTGCGTACACCTTGTCTTCATCTTTTGTGCCCACAAATAAGGTGTTGTCAGGACTCATACACATTGACCTGGCGCCGGTTATGCTATCTGCAAAAACGGAGATGGTAAAACCTTCTGGCAACTCAAGTTTTTCCAGCGGTAGAGCGCTGTAATTGGTTGACAGTGGTGTTTTAAGAGGAGGGTTGATGCCCAGTTTATGTTTTAAAAAGTAGGCCAGACCACCAATGGCCAGGGCTGCTGCTACAAAATACAGAAATTTTCTCATGATGAAAATTGAACATTTAAGTCAGCCAAAGTACTAAAGTTTTGGGCAAAAAAAAAAGAGGGTGATATAAAACCACCCTCCGTCTATTAAAATTGAGTAATGCTTTGCTTGGTAATTAACAATCTCCAAATTCTCTTTGGTAATATCGAATGATGGAATTGATGTCTTTATCTACTTCCAGCTCAGGGGCTAGTTCGAAGATAAGGTGGTGTATGGTAAAATTTTTTTTAAATACTTCGGTGAGGATTTCCAGTCCTTCTTTTTTTCTTTTCATAAAAAACAAGGTAATGGCTCTGCAGTAAAGCAGGTCAGCACCAAAGGTGTGTTCATCGGCCTCATCTAAAATCTGAAGGGCTTCGTCGTATAAGCCAAGACGGATGACAAAGCAGGCGTATTCTCTCCAGTAAAGAGAATCTTCCATACATACCTTGGTGGCTTTGTGGAAGTTGATGGTTGCTTTGTTGTAATCTTCTACCTGAACATAAGCTTTGGCCAGTGAGAGAAAAAATTCTTCACGGCTGTCATCGATGTCGATGGCTTTCAGGTAAGCATTGATGGCGCTATACCAGCTGCCTGATTTGGCATAACTTTCGCCGAGTAAAAAGTAAATTTCTTCGTTGTGTGCTTCGATGCGAAGTGCCTTGAGGAGGGTCATTTTGGCCTCGGCAATTTTTTCCAACTGTAGATAACAAGAAGCGATGTTTACCATAAAATCGCATTCCGGACCGAAACGGTTGTTGGCATCGATGTAGATTTCAAGCGCCTTTTTTACTTTACCTTCCTGCAAACAAATTTCTGCGCATTCCAGGTAACCCAATTCAAAAGACGGATTGATGATAAATGAGTACTCCAATGCTTCGATGGCTTTGTCATATTCCCAGTTAAAAGAATAAGATAAGCCCAGGTTATACCAGGCAAGGTGGTTGTACGGATTTTCGTCAATGATGGCTTTGTGAAAAGCGATGCTGTTTTCATACTCTCTTGACAAGTCAACAGCTACCCAAAATCTTTCCAATGCTTCTGCATTGCCGGAATCTATTTTAAGGGCACTTTTTAAACTGTTGTACATTGCTTTGTACTCTTTTGATGCTTCAAAGAAGTAGCTCTCAGCAATGTAATAATCAATAAGGTCACCATCTAAGCAGGAAGCTTTGAGGTCGTCGAGGATAACTTTTGCGTCTTTCGTATTTTTTCTAACACAATGAGCCTTGATTCTGAGCAAAGAAATTTCTTTTTCGTAAGGGGCAACATTTTCAGCATCCTTCAATTGAGAAAGACATTGATCAATTTTATTGTCGGCTAAAAATAAACGTGCTTTGATCAGGTAAAAATCGGAACGGTAAGGGAATTGTTCGAGGGCTACATCTACGACTTCCATAGCTTTTTCGATCTGGAATTCGCTTTCATAATATTCAATTAACTGGTAGATAGTTTTCTCCTCGACATAATCTATGTTGCCTTGCTCAAATTTGGATTCGAAATCCGAAACCAGATTGATGAGTTGAAGGTCTCGTTTTATTTTGTGTTCCATAAAGTCTGTTCTACTATCTAAGGATTATAAGTTCTGCACGAAGATAGATAAATATTTATCACAGCCTAAAACTTGTAATCCCTTTTTTTTCCACATTGTGGAAGCATTATGATAAAATATAATTTTTTCCAACGACTTGAATATCAGCTTTATATTTCATATTAATATATATAAACAAGTTTTTAAAAATTTATAAATCATATTTTAATGTATGGTATAAATTTGATAGATGTGATGCAAAAAAAGAATAAAAAAGCTTGAATTTTCCTTTAGAATGGGCAAAATCAGCACAAGAAGTGGATAAAAATATTATTCGCGGTTTTGTATAAAGTTGATAACTTGCTTGCCATTAGCGAATATACGGCATATAAATGGAGACTTGGGAACTAGATTTTGAGTGGCTTCAGCTGCGGCATAAGATAGGCCAAAGCATGGGGAGAAGCGAATTACCTGACCTTCAGGCGATCTTATTTTTGATAGGAATTCAAGAGCTCGGATGGTGGGAAGGCAAAACATTTTCGAAAGAGGAGAAGCAGGATCTCATGCATGTGGCGGTTTGTACCTTACTCGAACCCGACGGATACTTTGAATTTGTGGGAAGAGATCAGGACGGATGGCCACACTGGAATCGGATTAGGGCTTTTGAATACCAGGGCGTTGAAACACAGGAAAGGGTATTGATGGGCAAAATTTTGAGGTATTTTGAGGCTGTTTTCGAAAAGGAAAAGTAAAAGATGTTCGATCTTGTACATTAACCAATAAAAAAAGCTAATAATACCAATAAATCATAGGAATTTGCTATTTTTGCCATCCCCCCGGTGAGACATATCCGCTAACAGGATAACATATTAACAGCTTATAATGAAGTTTTTTAATTTTTTCACTCAGGAACTGGCCGTCGATTTAGGCACCGCCAACACCCTGATCATACAAAACGATAAGGTAGTGATAGACGAACCTTCTATCGTTGCTATCAACAGAATTACGAATGAAACGATAGCTGTTGGTAACCGGGTTATGCAAATGCATGAAAAAACCCACGAGAACATAAAAACGATCAGACCCCTTAAAGATGGTGTGATTGCTGACTTTCAGGCAGCAGAAGCACTTATTCAGGGCTTGATCAATATGATTGGGGAAAAACGCAAATTTTTCACCCACCTCAAAATGGTGATCTGTATTCCATCCGGTATTACAGAGGTTGAAAAAAGAGCTGTTTTTGATTCGGCTGACCACGTAGATTCAAAAGAAACCTATCTGATCCACGAACCCATGGCTGCGGCACTGGGCATTGGTCTGGATGTGGAAGAACCCATCGGAAACATGATCATTGACATTGGAGGTGGTACAACAGAAATTGCTGTTATTGCCCTATCCGGAATTGTAACGGATCAGTCAATCAGAGTGGCAGGTGACGAGTTTACCAATGACATCATAGATTACATGAAAAGGAAACACAACCTTTTGATTGGTGAACGTACAGCAGAACAAATAAAAATCAATGTTGGCTCTGCCATCCAGGACCTCACAGATGCTCCGCCCAAATATCCTGTAAACGGCAGAGACATGTTGACAGGCATTCCGAAACAAGTATTTACTACCCACTCAGAAGTAGCGGAAGCACTTGACAAATCCATTACCAAAATAGAAGAGGCGGTACTCAAAGCATTGGAAGACACCCCACCTGAATTGGCTTCTGATATTTACAAGACAGGCATCTACCTGACAGGTGGTGGAGCATTGTTGCGTGGCTTGGCAAAACGAATTTCTGGAAAAACCAAACTTGCGGTCCATGTTGCTGAAGACCCATTGAGGGCTGTAGTAAGGGGCACCGGCATGGCCCTTAAAAACTCACATCGATATTCCTTCCTGATTGACAGGCGAAGTATTTAAAATGAGGCAGTTTTGCCTTTTGATGGTTCTTCTTTTTGTGATTACTTCCTGTGATCAGCAGAAAGATACGGTGAACACGGGCATTGAAATCTCTCCTGATAAAAAATCAAACGCTAAAAAGGCAGATCCAAAGGCGGAAGAAGGACCAGTAAACGATGAAAAAAAACCGGATGTTCCACCTGCAGAAGTGAAGGAGAAGGCTGCTGTCAATGCAGAAGACTTTAGAGAAATCACCTCAGAGCAAGGCATCTTACTCGACATCAAATACGCTACCAAAGATAATTTTACCAAAAAGGTGATTTATCCTTGTGGCCGGTGCTACCTTAGACCAGGGGTTGCCAAAAAAATTGAAGCAGCCCACCAATGGTTAAAAAACGAACACAAGAAAGGCTTAAAAATGTTTGATTGCTACCGGCCCAGACCCGCGCAGCAAAGACTGTGGGATGTAGTACCCAATCCTGATTACGTTACCCCTCCTGCCAAAGGCTCAATGCACAACCGTGGACTTGCGGTTGATCTTACCCTTGTAGATTTAAATGGTAAAGAACTCAACATGGGCACACCCTATGATTTCTTTGGTAAAGAAGCCCATACAGACAACACCAATCTGCCGGCAGCTGTGCTGGAAAACAGAAGGCTGTTGAAACAAGCAATGATCGCACAGGGCTTTTCTGGTATAAGGACAGAGTGGTGGCATTTTTCCATCAATGATTCGGCTCCCCTATCAGATTGGGAATGGCCTTGTAAAGAATAAGAACACATGAAATGTAGTATAATAACCATCGGAGATGAAATTCTGATCGGGCAAATTGTGGATACCAACTCTTCCTGGATGGCAGCCCAACTCAATTTATTGGGCATCGATGTAATAGAAATGCGATCAGTGAGTGATGAGTTGGATCAAATGGTAACAGTCTTACAGCAAGCGTTGCATCATTCAGACCTGGTATTGGTAACTGGCGGGCTTGGGCCTACTAAAGACGACATTACCAAGTCGGCTATCTGTAAACTGTATGATGTTGGCCTTACTTTTTCAGCAACAACCCGTGACCATATCACCGCTATTTATGCAAAATTTGGTAGGGGATTTACCACCGCACATGAACAACAATGTTACATGCCAGACAATGCCATTTTGCTTCACAACAGCATGGGCACCGCTCCTGGTATGCTCATAGAAGATGAGCGGGGCATGTTGGTTTCCATGCCGGGTGTGCCTTATGAAATGAAGGCCATCTTTACAGAAGAGTTGTTGCCCAGGTTGAATGAGCGCAAAAGCGAATTGTTCATCCAACACAGCACCATAATGACAGTAGGAGAGGGAGAAACCGTAATCGCGGATAAAATAGAACCTCTCCTAACAGATATGCCCGACTACATTAAGCTTGCCTACCTGCCATCTCTGGGCTCAGTGCGCCTGAGATTGACGGGTAAACATACAGATAAACAGCAGTTGGAAGAGACCCTCAAGCATTATACTGCAATCATGGTCCAGGAACTGGGAGATCTTGCTTATGGAATTAACGACCTCAGTCTCGAAGCCCATCTCTTAGCGTTGTTGAGTGCAAAAGGTTTGTGGCTGGGTACAGCAGAGAGTTGTACAGGAGGCT
Organism: Saprospiraceae bacterium; assembly: GCA_016717655.1. Classification (GTDB taxonomy): domain Bacteria; phylum Bacteroidota; class Bacteroidia; order Chitinophagales; family Saprospiraceae; genus JADKBO01. The sequence continues at coordinate 260,474 of JADKFC010000005.1, read as the reverse complement.
ATCTGTCTCACCGCCTCACTTCGGTGGCCGGCAGTTCATCTTATTTTAAAGGAGGATATATACCCTACAGCAATGAGTGCAAAACCAAGTGGTTGGGAGTTGCCGAAGAACTTTTTGTCAACCATGGTGCGGTTAGTCAGGAGGTTGTTGAGGCCATGGTAACGGGCTTGCTCCAAAATACGGGTTGTGATGTGGGTGTGGCTATATCCGGAATAGCAGGCCCGGGAGGTGGTACACTGGAAAAACCGGTGGGTACCATTTGGATAGCCGTAGGCAATGCCGATCAAAAGGTGTCAAGATTGATTAAGGCCAGTAAAGACAGGAGTAAAAACATAGAATATGCTGCCGTAGTAGCAATGAATATGATCCGAAGGTTTGTCTTAAAAAACTACGCCTAAAAGATTTTTTCGAAAAACTTTTTTACCTGCGACTTTCTTTTCCAAAGCACATACTTGAGTGAAATGGCTGAATCAGCCGTTAATTTCTGGCCTGTATACGTTTTACTCATCACATACTGAGGAATGTAATCAACCGATACACTGATGCGGCCAAGGGTTAGCTCTGCACCCATTACACCGGACACACCACTCAGTCTGGCAGGTGCCGGATAATCATCTTTTGCCACTTCATTGGATCTCACAAAACCACCACCACCCAGGAAAAAGTTAAACCTTCTGGAAATGATGCCATAATGACTTCTGGCCTGGAGCGATACGTATTTATGACCTGCAAACAAGCCATCGCTGGCAGAAAGGTCGAGCGTAGTGTGGTTGGCCACTCTTTGTACCAATGAAAATCCCAACTCTTCGCCTAAACGAAAGCCAAATGCGGTATTGTAGCTCTGACCATGTATAGAAAGACCCGTGCATAAAAAGACAATGGAAAAAAGGAAAATGCGCAATCTCAATTTTTACTGTTTAACGTAAAAAAAGCAGATTTAGTGTGTTTTTAAGAAATATTACTTTCTTCTCCTGGGCTTCTTTTTCATAGAGTCATCTTCCATTGTTTCCTCTTCTTTGCCACCAAAAACAAATCTGCCGCCAATTCCGATAGTAATCAGGTCAACCGCACTGGATGAAAAATTGGAAAGTTGGTAGTAGCCAAGGTCAAAGCCAAACTTGTTTTTTCTGCCGAACAAAACACCTGTATTACCCCCATAGTAATGAATGGTGGTAGAAAGGTCACCAGCGGCAAACTGGAAAATGTATCTGGGTGTCAGGTACCAGGTAAATTTTTCACTGGGGTGGACACTAAAATACAAGGGTACCTGGGCATTCCACAAGCTGCTTATCAGTCCAAAAGTACCAATATCTGCACCAATGCCGAGGGCTGTTTGCGATTGGCGATCTCCCAAAAGCTGGTACTTGGAAGTCAGAGAAAAATTGAGGTTGGTATTTAGTTTTACGCCCACATCCAGCTTATCGGTGGCTCCGTATTTACCCGCAATTTCGATGTTGGGGAAGAAAAAATTATCCAAGACCTCTTCGTCGTCAAAGAAAAAATCAGGTGATTGTGACAGGTTGAGTGAACCCGTCATTTCAAAAGCTTCTTCGCCCAGTGAGCGGCCATCCTGGTAACCGGTCAAACTTGCGCACGAAGAAACGACAACAATATATAAAGCAGCAAATAAATATTTAAAAAATTTCATATGTAATAAGGTTTGATTATTTGTCAAAAAACAGGGCTGCAATTGACCTGTATTCGTGGGTGTTTCTAATGGCTTTGGCAAATAGTTGTGCACAGGAAAGCACTTTAATTTTATCAGAATGCTGTTTTAACGGAATGGTATCCGTGGTTATTATTTCAGTCATCTTAGAGTTGTTGATGTTCTCATAGGCATTGCCGGACAATACAGGGTGGGTACAAAAGGCCCTGACACTGTTGGCCCCTTTTTCTATAAGGGCATCGGCCGCCTTACACATGGTGCCTGCTGTATCTACAAGGTCATCGATCATAATCACATCCGCTCCTTTTACATCACCAATAACGGTTATGGCAGAAACTTCGTTGGCCTTTCTTCTTTCTTTGTCACAAATCACCAGGTCTTTGCCAAAAAACTTGGCATAAGCGCGGGCTCTTTTCACACCCCCTACATCTGGTGAGGCAAAAATGACATTGGTCAAGTCTTGCTGCTGCAGGTAAGGCATAAAGATGGCCTCACTTTTGAGGTGATCCACAGGGATGTCGAAAAAGCCCTGGATTTGGTCGGCGTGAAGATCCATGGTCATGATTCTGTCGGCACCGGCTGCTTCTAATAAGTTGGCTATGAGTTTAGAAGAAATGGGCACCCTGGGCTTATCCTTTCTGTCTTGTCTGGCATAACCAAAATAGGGGATCACGGCGGTTATATATCCTGCACTGGCTCTTTTGGCTGCATCGATCATCAACAAAAGCTCCAGAATATTGTCAGAAGGGCCAAAAGTGGAAGAAATAAAAAACAGGTAAGCGCCTCTTACCGATTCATTGATTTCAATGCGCATTTCTCCATCGCTAAATGTACGGATGTCGCAATCACTGAGGGGATAACCATAATAATCAGAAATTTTTTCCGCCAGGTATTTTGACTTGGATCCGGAAAGAAGTTTTATGTCAGGCATAGGAGGATAGGTTCTATTTGCCCTCAAAAGTAAAAAAAACCCTAAAAACAAAGACTACATCCAGTGTCTTTTGTCAATTTCAATTTTAAATAGGACGTAGTTCGACATAATTAGAGCGGTTTCTCTGGGAATAAAGGGAATGCTTTCACTGCCCGACGCATTGAAGAGGGTGAGGTTCACCAGATTTTTTCTCCTTTGAAACGGATTTTGTGAAATTTTCAAACTTTGGGTTTTGAAAATGGGAGATACTACATGCTTGTCTCCAAAGGCTCCACCTTTCAGATGAATCCACTCCCGATTGTATCCGTAGGCCAATTTTTTATAACCCAAATAACTCATGACCATTAAAAAAGCAACCAGAACCACAATGCCGTAAATGGCAGTATTATTCTTAAAAATGTACGAAATACCGATTGCGAGCAGCCCAAGGATGATTGAAAAATAATAACTGCGGTACAAATAGGATTTGTCAACTTTCGAAAATGTAAACAGGTTAGGCGACCATGAAGGGAAAACATATTGACAAATTTGCATGATATGGCGGTAGCTGCACCCGGGAACAATTATAGATTCCTTGCTTTCTACGGTCTTACTGGATGCTTGTTTCAACTTAAGATCGTGAATGCCCATCAATTTTTTCAACAAGTTGTCAGACCAGGATACGGTTTGAATTTTGTGATCAAGGGCAGAAATGGTTTTGGAGTTTAGAAGACCCTGACTGATTTTAAAACCATTGCCTGACCTTGACAAATGGAGGTTGTAATATTTAAATACTGTTCTGAAGAGCGAAATGATCAAAGAGACCAGGATAAAAAAACCAATGCCCAATAAAAACAGGTTGATACTAAAAGCAGGTTTTTCTACTTCTTCAATATAATCTTCTGCATTGATGCCTACTTCCTGCAAATTGGCGTATATCCACCACATAAAAACCAGGATCAAGCCCCCTGATCTGAGGTGATTTTCCATTAAACCCGCTTTGATTAAATCAGGAATATCAAGGCTGAAAATAACCTCTTCACGCTTAGGCATTTGAGTATCAAAAACCATTGAATGTTCTTTGTTGCCCAATAAAATATTCCTCAAAGCCTCTGCCTTCGGGTTGTCAATGGCCGCTAGTTCCAACTCTTTTTCACCCGAACCAGCGGTATCAATTTTCAATCGTTTGACATGGAATAACTTATGGATCAGGTTTTCTTCAAAATTGATGGTCTGAATGCGTTCGATGGGAATAGATAGTTTTTTCTTACCCAGGATGCCGGAATGAACCACGAGCTCATTATTGGCGATGTAATAGAAGCTTCGAAAGTGGTTTATAATGGAATAAACCATTGAAATAAATGAAATGGAACAGATAAAAACAACAAAATAAGTGCCGTAGTCGCTTCCCTTTTTACCCATCACTACAAAGACAAAAAAAGGAAGGGCAATCTGCCTGAACAAGACCTTGAGCGTCTTGAGGATTACCAATAAAATGGCAATCGTGGATTGACGCTGAGGTGAGTCAAAGTCAAAGTGTGGTGTCGACATCGCCTTCATTTATCTCTGCGTTTTTGGACATGATGAATGACTTGATGTCGGCTGCCTGACCTGGGGTAAGTCCATCTATGTCAATGTCAGACGAAGAACCACCGGCGGTAAATAATTGTAGGCTGGCCAGATCAAAGATTCTGTCTATGGGCCCCTGATTGATCTCAAGGTGCTGAATCCGTGTAAAAGGAATGACCATCCAGGATTTCCAAAGCCAGCCATCCCTGTATAAAATGTCGTGCGACCTCAGGGCATAACCCCGAAACTTAAAGGCTTTAATTTCTGCCAAGGTAAGAAAGCCAAAGAGGGCCAAAACGACTACCAGGGCAATTAAAAAATAAGGTTTGACTTCTTCAACCATAAAAGACAAGACCGTGACCCCTGCCAGGACGAATAAAAAGATGATGCCCACTACAATAAGGTTGACATACATGTGAGAAGGCTGCAGAGGTTCATACACCACATCTTCCATCTTCGGCAAATTCAGGCTTTGCACCTGATCATTGTGAAAGGTGGCTTCCTCCGCTATTGGTTCTTGGTTTTCCATATTATTTACCATATTCTGTTACCTGTTGCCAAACCCTGAAAAGGTTTTTATAACAGATTTTTTCAATGTCATTTTCTGAATATCCCCTATGCAGGAGGCTGGCAATCAAATTGGGATAATCGGCAACATCCTTAAGGCCATTTGGCAAGCTATCACCTACCCCGTCAAAATCTGAGCCAAGTCCCACATGGTCTATTCCTGCCAAAGATACAATGTGATCGATATGGTCTGCAACTTTTTCGACATCTGCATAAATTCGGGGGTTTTGTTTGCGGAATAAATCTACCCATTGTTTTGCTTCAGCAGATTCCGGATCCCACCCTTTTCTTTTTAAAACACTGTTGATGATGGTTTCATTGTTTTTATTGGTTTTAGTAACCCCGCCATCCACAAAAGTCAGATCCAAAATTGACCATAATGACACCACCATTTCCTTTGATTGCGGCAATCAGGGTGTCTGACATGTTTCTTTCAAAACCGGGAGTAAATTTTCTGGCAGAACTGTGAGAGGCAATAACGGGCATTTGAGTGGCCTTCATCACATCCCAGAAACTGGAATCTGAGATATGTGAAACATCAATCATGATGCCGGTTTCATTCATTTTTTTTACTACCTCATAGCCAAAGGGACTGAGTCCATTCCAGGGTCTCAGCGTGTCGTAAGAAGAATCGCAAATGGCATTGCTTTTGGCGTGGGTGAGGGTAATGTAACTAATGCCCCTTGATTTAAAATAGGAAAGGTCCGTTAATTGACCGATCGGCGACCCATTTTCCATTCCCATAGGCAGGGCTATTTTTCCCTGATTGAATGCCAGGACTACATCTTCCGGCTTTTTGGCCACTTCAAAATATTGGGGATGAGCATGGGCTATGCCTTCAATCATATCAATCAGAGAATCTGCCAAAATTTTTCCACCCTGCTGGTTGTAGCTGGAGGGAATAAAAATGGACATAAATGGTGCAGAAAGGCCTCCTTTTTTGGCTCGGCGATAATCAAAATCTCCCTGATCAGAATTCAGGGGTATGCCCAAATATTCCTTTTCAAAGCGGAAGTTTTTTACTTTTAAACGAAAAGGCAGGTCCACATGACCGTCGGCAATGATGAATTGGTGAGCAAGTCTGTCGGCTTGTTTAAAACGAGGATGTTTTGTACTGCATGAGCATACAACAATCAAAAGGCAGCAAACAAACCAGTGGTACATAGAGGTTAATTTATTTCAAAAATACTCAGATAATCGAAAAAACAGCGTCTGCTTTGCATTTGAGGCAAATTAGAGGTGTTTTTAGCTTAAAACTTTGTTAAAATACGGGTATAGGATGACCAAAACAACGTACATTCGTTTCAGAATTAAAATGCATTGTATGGCTTTCAGAATTGCCTTATGCCTGGCTGCGATCCTCTATCTTTTGCCCCTTCAAGGGCAGAAAAAAAACAATGAAGGTCAACCCATCCAGTTTTCAGGTAAAGTAGTAGGACCGGACGAACATGGCAATGTTATGCCATTGCCGTATACAACGATTGCCATTAAGGGTACCAGCAGGGGCTCCGTTTCAGATTATGAGGGTTTTTTTTCACTTGTGGCCTTAAAAGGTGAAACGGTTATTTTTTCCAGAATTGGATTCAAGGATGTAGAGTATACCTTGCCCGACACCCTATCTTCTTCTTATTATACGTGGATCCAGATCATGTCTGAAGACAACGTGTGGTTGGATGAGGTGGTCATTTATCCATGGCCTTCCAGAGAGCACTTTAAACATGAGTTTCTGGCCATCGACATAAGCAACGAACTCAGAGAACAGGCCCAGGCCAATATTGCCAATGAAGTAATGACCAAAATGAGACATACGGTTTCGGTTGATGGCAAAGAAGCCTCCTCCGTATACATGCGGCAACAGGCGGAAGAATATAAGTACATAGGTCAGTACAAGCCCCAAAAGATATTTGATATCATGGCCTGGAAAAGATTCATAGAGGCCTGGAAAAGAGGCGACTTTAAGAAGAAAAAAAAGAAAGACTAGCCAAGACAAGTTTTTATCCCCAAATGCACAAGAAGCAAGGAGGGATTCGTTAAGTTTGTAAAATGAAAATCCATTCATTTTCCAAGGTGTTGGCTCTACCTCTTGTTATACTTACTGGGTATTACCTATATCTTTTATTTCAGCCGGGTGTAAGTAATACTGTTTACATTTTTATTCCAGTAATCTTGCTCACCTTTTTGTATGTCTTTCATGGCCAGATTGATTATTGGTGGATGCAAAAAAATCCGCCGGAACTGGATGTCAAAATGAAGGAATGGCTTAGCACCTACCTTCCCTATTACAACTCGTATAGTGAAATCAGAAGAAAAGAATTTGAAAACAGGTTGGTCTTATACGTTGAGGCCAGGTCTTTTCAAAGTGTGGGCACAACAGAACTGCGCGCAGTGCCATTCGACCTCAAAAATATTATTGCGTCACAGGCAATTCGTTTGACCATAGCGCAAAAAGATTTTTTAATAGGTGACATGGATAGGATCTTTTTGTATAAACACCCCTTCCCCTCACCTAAACACCCGTTTTTGCACACCGTAGAGGTTGATGCAGAAGACGGAGTATTGATCTTTTCCAGTGAACAAGGCTTGCCGGGAATCGTCAATCCTTCTATGTATTACAACATTATTTTGCACGGCTACATCCAGGCTTATCTGGCTCTCCACCCCAAGCTGACGCTAAAAGAAACAGAGGCCATTGGCTGGGATGAACTTGAAAAAATAGAGGGCATCAACAGCAATTTAATCATTAAAACCTGTGGTTTTGAAGACCTGGATTTGAGGGTGGTCAACATAGTGGCATTTTTTGAATTTTCTGAACAGTATGTTGCTTTGTTTCCTAAAGCGTATGATGAACTGTGTCGTATTTTTGGTCAAAAACCGGTAAGTCGTGACCTACCTTTCTAGCACAACCACACCCATTGGCAGGCTGATTTTTGAAGCCACCGAAGAGGCACTTACCTCCATTACGATAGACACAGGTGTCATCGAAGAAAGGCCTAATGCTGTCATTGTGGAAGCCATCAAACAGATACAGGCTTATTTCAAAGGAAAGGCAACAAGCTTTGACCTTCCCCTTGATTTTGGCACTTCCACCCCGTTTCAGAAGAAGGTGTGGAGTGAGCTTATGAACATACCTTTTGGTACAACGATATCCTATTTGCAGCTGGCCCAAAAAGTGGGAACAGAAAAACACACCAGGGCAGTGGGTCTGGCCAATGGAAAAAACCCTTTGCCCATTGTGGTTCCCTGTCACAGAGTGATCGGCAGCGATCGGTCATTGACCGGCTATGCCTTAGGGCTGAAGACAAAATTTATTTTACTCAACCATGAAAATCCGGGTGCATTTGTGGTTCAAGCCAGCTTGTTTTAAGATGGCCTGGGTGGTTTTTCTTATGGGTGTAAGTGGATGTGGAAAGTCTACAATTGGCAAGTTGCTGTCAGAATCCACTGGACTACCCTTTTATGACGGGGATGATTATCACCCTTCTCACAACATAGAAAAAATGAGTAGGGGAGTGCCCCTAAATGATGAAGACAGAAAGCCATGGTTGGAAACCCTCCACCAAATTGCCAGAGAGTCGATAAGAGACCGGGGATGTATTATAGCATGTTCGGCTTTAAAAACGGGTTACAGGCAAATTTTGGCCAACGGCATAGAAACTAAGGCCAAATGGTATTGGTTGGATGGCAGCCGGATAATGCTGAATCAGAGAATGAAAAACAGAAAACACTTTATGCCGTCCACGCTGCTTGACAGCCAGTTGGCCGCATTAGAAGCACCTGCCAATGCACTTCGGCTGGATATAAAGGTTAAACCACAAACAATCGTTGATATTATAAATAGAGATATGGAAAAAAGGGAATTCGGTATAATGGGCATGGGCGTTATGGGCAGGAGCATAGCCCGCAACTTTGCCAACAAGGGAATTGGGCTGTCTTTGTTCAACAGGCATGTAAGCCAGGTCGAAGTAAAGGTGGCACAAAAAACCATTCAACAATATGTTGAGTTAAATAATTGTTGGGGCTTTGATAAAATTCCTGATTTTGTCAACTCACTTGCCCGACCGCGCAAAATATTGTTAATGGTAGATGCCGGCAAAGCAGTAGATGAGATCTTGGAAAAACTGATGCCAAATTTGCAAAAGGGAGATATGGTTATGGATGGAGGCAATTCTCATTTTGCAGACACAGAACGAAGAATGGATGCCTGCAAAAAAAGAGGCATCTTATACATGGGTGTGGGCATTTCCGGTGGCGAAAAGGGCGCCCTTGAAGGTCCGGCCATTATGCCAGGAGGTGACCAACAAGCCTATTCACTAGTAAAGCCCTATCTTGAAAAAATAGCAGCAGAAAACCCGCTTGGTCAAAAGTGCTGTACATACATTGGCCCGGGAGGGGCCGGCCATTATGTAAAAATGATTCACAACGGCATTGAATATGCAGAAATGCAACTGCTGTGTGAAACCTATGGCATTTTAAGGTATGGTTTGCACCAAAGCCCGGGAGAAATCAGCAAAATCTTTGCCAAGTGGAACCATAAAAAAAATGCATCGTATCTATTGGAAATATCAGGCCAGGTTTTAAAAGTAAAATCGGATGATGGCTGGATGATCGACAGAGTCCTTGATAGTGCCGGAAGTAAGGGTACAGGAGGTTGGGCAGCCCTGGATGCCATTGAGAGAGGTCACCCTTTTTCTACCATGACGGCTGCCCTGTTTGCCAGGTATTTGTCTTCAGATTGGAAGTGGCGGCGCAACTTTTCGAAACAAATGGCTTTTCCAAAAGCTAAAAAAGTAAACGATATAACGATTAAAGACTTGGAAGCAGGCTTGTACCTGGCCAGATTGATCAATCACCACCTGGGCTTTCAGCAAATCTTAAAGGCGAGCAAAAAAAATGGCTGGGATGTTGACCTTACCTCTCTGGCCGCTGTTTGGACCAATGGCTGCATCATCAGATCCCGGTTAATGGAAGATCTGGTTGGTGTTTTTCGAACCGAAGATTTGTTATTGGACGATCAAAACTTGCAGCAAAAAATCAAAAAATACAGAAAGTCATTGATAAAAACAGTTCAAACAGGTCTGGGCTGTGGTCAGGATATGTCGTGTTTTAGTGGGGCAGCCAATTTTTTGAACGGGGCCAGTCACCCTACAGGGACAGCCTCCTTGATTCAGGCACAAAGGGACTTTTTCGGAGCACATACCTTCAAATGGATGGACGACCCTGAGGGAAGATCGGTTCATTATACTTGGACAAATGGGTGATTTGACCGAGTGATTACTCCAAATGTGCCTGGATGGCGGTTTCTACGGCAAGCTTTAAGGAAGCATAATTAGCCGCCGACATGCTGGCAAGCGGTAGCCTCACTTCGTTGGTACAAAAGCCCAGAATTTCCATGGCCGACTTGATTCCAACAGGATTGCCTTCTATGTACAACCATTTGTGCAGATCGTAGGTTTGAAAATTGAGTTGACGAGCTTTCACATAATCTTCTGCCAGGGCCGCCCGGATCATACCGGAGAAGGAAGAAGGGAAAGCGTTGGCCATTACGGAGATGACTCCCTGGCCACCACAGGCTACCATGGGAAGGGCTATTTCATCATCACCACTGGTAACAAAAAAGTGAGCAGGTCTGTTTTTTATTATTCTTGTGGCCTGTATAAGGTCACCGGAGGCTTCTTTGATCCCAATAAATTTTGCACTGGTTTCTGCCAACCTTAAGGTTGTTTCCCATTCCATATTGGACCTCGTTCTACCAGGAACATTGTATAAGATAATAGATCTTGGACAAACTTCTGCCAAGGCCATATAATGTTGAAAAATACCTTCCTGCGAGGGTTTGACATAGGCAGGACTGGAAGATAAAACGGCATCGATGCCTGTGAAATCAAAAGATTTGACGTATCGGCAAAGGTCTTTGGTGTTGTTGCCCGCAAAGTTGCCGGCTACAATAGGTACGCGACCCTTGACTACCTCAATTACATGGTCCAGCACTTGCCTCGATTCAACTGCATCCAGGGTAGCGGTTTCTCCTGTACTACCCAATGCCACGATGTATTCTACGCCGCCTCCAATCACATGTTCAATAACCTTGCTCATGGCCGGAAAATCAATTTCTCCGTTTTTGAATGGGGTAATGATGGCTACTCCGGTGCCGGTATATTTATTTTCCATGAGAAGAAAGTTTATCAATCCAATTATCGATGAGTTGAACCTGTTTCAAAGCATCACATGGTTCGTCGTCAATGGTAAGGTCTAAATAGGGTTCAATCCCCGCTTTGTAGGTGCCTGTTTTAAAAGCTGCACAACAATTGGAAAGAATTAGATTTTGATGAGGATCAAAAGATGTGCACAGATAATATACGCGAGTATAATCAAAGCCAAGGAAGGATTTAATATTGTCATTCAAGGCGTAACCACCCCACTTAATTTCTTTGCTATGATAAAAAAGATAATTTTCTTCTGATTGTGGTTTTTGTTCTAAAAAAACCAAAAAAACCAGGTTTTCTGCTTCCACCCCTTTTTTTCGGAAATATTGACGGATGGGCTCTATGAGTTCAACGGCGGTATGATCCACTAAAACGCCAATGGTTTTTTTACTTATGTGCAAAACCAATTGAGCGTAAGTAGATTTTGCCCTTTCAAATAACCAATTTTTTATCCAGTTCAATGCTGATTTCCTTACTGTTGGGCAAAGATAAAATTAATCTGGTAAAACTGCCTTTGAAATAAGGGTTAAATCTTATGCGACCACAGATCATTGAAGGCTTCTTTGAAGGAGGGAAATTTGAAATCAAAGCCATTTTCCAGCAATACCACGGGGAAAACGCGGGCGCTATCCAAAACTACGTGCGACATTTCACCCAGCACCATTTTCAGCAGGAAGGCCGGTGCAGGAGCTGTCCAGGTAAAAAAGGGCAGTACTTCTGCAATTTGTCTGGTCATGGTTTTATTGTCAACAGGCTGGGGTGAAACTGCATTGATGATGCCACTCAATCGATCTTGTTGAATGGTCTTCAAAAACACCTGACAAAGATCATCGATATGAATCCAGGATACCATTTGTTGGCCGCTGCCAAAGTAACTCAGCAATCGCAACCATTTGACGGTCATCAGCATTTTAGGTAGGGCTCCTCCACGGGTAGATAGAACAACGCCAATTCTGATATTGGCTTTCTTTTTGGCAGAGATGGTGCTATGAGCTGATTCCCAGAGTTTAACGGAAGTAGATAAAAACCCTGAACCGGGAGAACTCTTTTCATCCAACAATTCCATAGCCCTGTCGCCATAATATCCTATGGCAGAGGCACCGAGGTAAATGTCTGGAACATGGTTGATGGTTTGCAGCCAGGTATTGATGCAAAGCGTTGCCTGTGTTCTGGATTGGATGATTTCATTTTTTCTTTTGGCTGACCATCTTTGATCTGCAATGCCTGTGCCTGCAAGATTGATGATGATGTCGGGTTTTAGAGATCCTGCTTCAATCACCCCTTCTTCGGGCTTCCATACCACGGACTTGATGTTTCCATTTTCTGGAAGTGGTCTTCTGCTCAGGATATAGACCTGAAAATCTCCGGAAAGTAGTTGAGACAGTCTTTTTCCTATTAGTCCTGTACCCCCGGCAATAAATACGGTTTTCATTAGTAAACTCTTGTAAGCTTACAACAGTAAAAAGGCCCTATGTGTTTAATAAAAAATCCGGTCAACGCTATTGCTGACCGGATTACAAAGACCTTCTATAATACTAAATTTTTACCCTCTGCAGGCCTCTTTGATGGCCTTCAGTTCTTCGGCTGAATTTACTGTTTGGACATTGCCATCTTCAAGAGTGATTGTGATTGGAAAAACAAACTGAGGTTTGCTTCCTGTTCCTTTAATTGATTTCAATAGTGCTTTCAAAGCTGCCGGATCTGCCAGGGTAACTTCACCATTGGCAGTAGTGACAGTCAATGGGAAATTGATGGTAAAACAAGGTTTGCCATGGCCGCCGTGACCTGGACCATGACCTGGCCCGTGACCTCCATTTCCGGGTCCGTGACCTGGACCACCTCCATCCTGAACACAACCGGCTATTAAAGCCTTGAGGTCTTCAGCAGAAGTAATTTCAACGATGGTACCATCTTCGGTTGTAACTGAATAAGGGAATTGTATTTTAGGTCTGCCCTTCACTTCAGGATTATTTTCTCTCCAGGCCTTAAAAGCAGCCTTCATTTCATCATAAGAAGCTACCTCAAGAGTAGTAGAGTCTGCAAACACAACGGTAACAGGGAATACGATTTCAAAACAACCATTTTTACCAGTTCTGGTTTCAGTGCAAATTTCATCCAGGGCATTGTTGACAAAATTTTCTGTTTCGGTTGTACTATCATCTTTAGTACATGCGGTAAAGGAAATTGTAAATAACATCAGTGCGAAAGCAATCGGCAGAAAAAATCTGTACTTCATAATTTACTTTTAATAGTTATTGAATATTTGCTGGTATGATGCATTTTGATTTGTTTTGTACTCAATAAATGAAAAATAATTTTTAAATGGACCAGGCAAATTTGTGGCAGCGCTTAAAACAGGGCGATAAATCCAGCCTGGAATCGATCTATGAACAAAACATTGACGTTCTCTTTCAATTCAGCAAAAAGCTCTGTCAGGACGAGGAAAGAGCCATGGACCACATTCATGATTTATTCGTCTATATCTGGGAAAACAGAGGTAAGCTGGGCGATCCTGTGGTAATTAGGGCTTATTTGCTGAAATCACTCCGAAATCGAATTATTGATGAATTCAGAAAGTCATCTAAATTCAGGATTGGCTCGGATTCTGCTGAAGTTCAAGGTTCAGATCTATCCAGAGAAGAAGAAATGATAGCCTTTGAGACCGAAACCGGGGTGAGTCAAAAACTGCAAAACGCCATGAAAGAGCTAACTGACAGGCAGCGTGAAATCATCTTCCTGAAGTACAGTAAAAATCTTTCTTATGAAGAAATAGGAGAAATTTTGGGCATCAATTACCAGTCTATTCGCAATTTAACCCACAGGGCAGTTAGTGAATTGAGGAAGGCCATGATGTTAATTTTAGGTATTTTGTTAAATCTGGCCATATTTTTAATCCATAAATGAGTACAATACAATGAGGTGTCCGTTTTATGTAAAAAACTGACATGCTAAGGTTTATAAGTATGTTTTGCACGATCTTAATCATAATATCCTGTGACAAGGATGCAGCTGAAGTTTCTGTTGATGAGGCCTTGCTGCCCTATTTTGAGACTTTTCAAACCGAGGCTTTGGAAAGAGGTGTTGCTTTTGATGTTGATAATTCCAACATTTCTGGTATCATAACCAACATTGCCGGCAACAACGTCATTGCTCAGTGCACCCATAATGTAAATGAGCCCTCAAAAGTAACAGTAGATATTGATTATTGGAATCAGGCGTCTGAACAGGAAAAAGAATTTTATATATTTCATGAATTGGGTCATTGTTTTCTTAAAAGAGGGCATGATGACTCTAAAGACACAGGTGGCAATTGTTTAAGTATAATGCATTCCAGTGCGGATGCATGTAAGTTTGTATACAACGGATCCTCCAGAGACAGTTATCTGGATGAGCTCTTTGATAAATAGTTATTCCATGGAAAACGAATACCATACATTTAGTGTAGAAGACTTTGTTGCTGACGAAGACTTTATTGCCTGGGTAAAATCCAATAAAAACCCTGATTTTTGGGAAGAATGGCTTACTGCCAACCCAAAGAAAAGAGACACCCTTGAAGAAGCTAAAAAGCTGGTTCTAGAGATCTCACAAGATGCTGGTGCATTGGCAGATCAAAATAAAACCAGGTTGTGGAAAAGAATAGATAAATCCATAAGCCCTGTGGCTACTTTAAGGAGATTATACCTCACTGCGGCAGTGGCTGCCGCTTGCTTCCTTGTGTTTTATGTAGCCCTATTTAATAAAGAGGAATCGAAATTTATATTTGCCAACCAACAAAAAGAAAATTTAGAACACGTATTACCAGACCAGTCAATTGTAGTATTGGCTCCTGGTTCAAAGATAATTTACGAGGACCAAAATTTTGTTGAACAAAGGACCCTTCAATTGGAAGGAAGAGCATTTTTTGAGGTAGAAAAAGGCAGCCCTTTTACAGTAAGTTCAGAACACGGAAAGGTAGAAGTACTGGGTACCAGCTTTGATGTAGACGCTTTGAATGATGGTTTTAAAGTACGGTGTTTTACAGGAAAGGTACGGGTTGAATACAAGACCAAGGCTACCCTTCTTATGCCGGGGGAACAGACTGATTTTGCCCAAACATCGCAATTCAAATCTGCCTTTGAACTGCCGGATGACCAAGAGCCCGAATGGATGAAATCAGTGGTTAGGTTTGATAAAACCAATCTAAAAGAGGTCATTGCCACATTTGAAAAAACTTACAAGGTTACTGTTGAGGTTGATGAAGCATTGATTGAGACTATTCAACATACTGGTATTTTAATTCAAGATGACATGGAAAAGGCCCTGATGAGTATTACCTGGCCGCACCATTTGCTTTTTGAAATGGAGGGCGACGTGGTTAAAATCTATAAAAAAGTTGATTAAACGAGTTCAGCATACCATTTGGGTGTTTTTTCTGATGGCTACCTCTGCACTGGTGGCCCAGGAAAAGATGTCATTGGATCATTTTGTTGAGCACCTGTCCAAAAAATACAAAATCGAAGTTGCCATCGATCCTGCCTTGCTGAAGGAGTATCAAATTGATGCACAGGGGCTGGATGAAAACAATGTAGTTGAGTCTCTTGCACCCATCTTTATAAAGTCGGGCCTTGACTTTTATCAACTGAACAACAATCAGATCTTATTGAGAAAATCGATTCAGGAAGACAATAAGCTACAACAAATGGTTAGTGGTAAAATTCTGGACGCTTCTACTCAACAACCCCTGCCCTTCGCTGCGATTTATACCACCGATTTAACAATCGGCACTACCAGTAACGAGTCAGGCATGTTTGTACTGAAGGTAAATAACAGTGCATCTGATTCCATCGAATTTTCTTATTTGGGGTATAAAAAAATCCGACTTTCCATGGAAGAATGTAAGCGCGGAAACATTTTTCTACAAGCCCAACAACACACCTTCGATAATGTCATCATCGTTGCCAGTGGCAATCATTTTTTGACAGGTATGGCAAGCTACTATCAATCCAACTATCAAAACTATAAGTATTCGGTCAACCCTGCCATTGACATTCACAGAAACATTCAAAAACTTCCTGGGGTAAGCAAATCAGATAATGCAACAATAGGAATCAGGGGCCAGGGCAGTGATAAAACGTTGACCATGGTGGAAAATATTCCGGTATTAAATGCCGGACATTATTACAATCTCATCAGCGGATTAAATGAATTGTATTTTGATGAATTTGTATTATTTAAAAATCAATACCCCAGCTCGTTTGGCAACGCTTTAGGGGGTATGGTGCAATTTTTGTCAAAGCCACAATCCAACTACAAGCTTCGTACAACATCTAATCTGTTGTATTCGGGGTTGGCAACAGACTTAAGGCCGCTGCCATCATTGAGTATAAAAGCGGCCGGCCGGATTTCCTATCTCGATATCAACCAAAAAGGTATTTTGGCCTCCAACTTTAATCAGCTTAAGTTTGAAACCAACAACAATTCAACCAACGGCATTGTGGCCAAGATGCCCAATGCTTCGTTTTATGACGCCAATATGCAGATCAGATGGGCATACAACAAAAATTCTTATATAGAAATCAATGGTCTGCTGAGCAATGACAACACACTTTTGGACTGGCTCAACAACAGACAGTTTTTTATCCAGAATCAAAGTGTAATACTGACGCAGACTTTTTCCAATTTCAGGGAGCTGACCAACACAGGTCTTTCTGTCAAACATAAGGCAGCACTTACCGAAAAGATCAATCTGGTAACTGATGTATATGCTTATCGGTTTTTGGATTCATTTCATTTGTCCAACACCAACATTGATTATTTTAATGGCTCCGAAAACACCATCAGAACTGACTATGTTCATCGACAAAATGTAGGATTGAATGGGATAAAGTCTGCTCTTCAAATCTTGTTTTCAGATAATATTAATCTCAATACCGGCCTGGATTTTGCACAGATGGAAGTACAGTTAAATACTTCTGAAAACACCAACACCCCCCTTTTACTAGACCAGAATGGCAGCCAGCTTGCTTTTTTCTCAGACCTGTTGTACCAAAACCAAAAATGGAATTTTGCAGCAGGCATCAGAGTCAACCGTCCTTCCGGGTTTAATGACTTCTACCTTCAACCTCAACTTTCGGCGTCGTACAAAGTGGTTCCTGGTTTAGAAGTGAAGTCTAGTATTTCCAGGAGGGTACAGAACTTTAATCAATTTGATTTTGAGACAAGATTTGCCCAAAACCTGAAATACTATTACATCAGTGAAAAAGATTTTTTACCACTACAATACAACACCTCTTGTATGGTGGGTGCCCGATTTTCGCGTTCCCAATTTATGTTAGATGTTGAATTTTGGCAAAATCAATCTTCAGGCAGCCAGCTGTTTACTACCTTGGTCAATGGAGTAAAGCCGGGCGGACCGCCTGCACCACCAATGTATACTTTTTTTAATGGTGAAACCCTGGTAAAAGGTGTAGACGTAGCAGCCGCTTATAGCACAGCATCACTTAAATATTCATTGGCCTATACCCTCAGCAAGGCTACCCAAAAATTTGATGGAATCTATAGAAATTTAATTGTACCCTCTCCAGATGACAGACGCCACCAATTGACGGTGGGCTGTGATTATAAAAAGAAACAGTGGACCCTCAACACCTCACTTTCTTATTTATCAGGAGTACCTTATCTGAGTTTTGAAAAAAGCAGGGATAAAGGTCCCAAAGACAAGGCATCGCGACAAGAGATTATTGCTTACCTGACCCCTTATTTCAGTTGGGATGCTGGCGCAAATTAAGAGGTGGACTTTAACAAGTGGATGATCAATTTTGGTATAAGCTTAGCCAACCTCACCAATCATACCAATGTCAAATTTTACAACAGACAGGTGAGTTTGATGACAAAAATATGCAGCCCATGATAACAGGCAATCAGGCTCTTATGTTGGGTCGGTTTTTTAACCTCCACATTGGCACCCGGTTTTAATATTTGTGCTTATCTTTTTAAAATCAATGAATCTGCAGGGTAGTGGGTTTTGATGGTATCCATTTGTGCTTTTGCCCATGAAATGAGTTGTGATCTCTGATCCTGGGTAAGTTTGGCATCAGGGTGAAGTCCCAGCCAGGTATAAGATTTTAATGGCATTTCTCCTTCTTCCACCATTTCTACTATTTCCTCCAGTTTGTGATTTTGCACGGCAATCCTTCTTTTGGTAAATTCCGAAAAATTCAAGTGCTTTTTACCATCATTGACATGTTGACTTAGCCACCAGGCAGCAGGTTGTACATTGGCATACCATGGATAAGTGGTTTTGTTAGAGTGACAATCATCACAAGCCGCTTTGGAAATGGCCGCTATTTCTTCAGGAAAATCATACTTTGTGGAAATGTGGTGACTTTGGTCGTCAGATAGATTTCTTTCCGGTTTAAAAAATTGTATGACAATCAGCAGTACAATTACTATAGTGGCAATTTTTTTCATGGTAGTGTTTATTGAAATAAAAAACTAAGATAATCAATAGCTTTTTATTATGCCTTCCTTTTTCAAAAAACCATCAACGGTGATAGGTCAAAAAAGAATGGTCATATACATTTTTGTCATCCTTTTGGCCTTTAATTTCTTCATCTAACTTCCATTTTGTGAGGTCTAAGTCCGGGAAAAAAACGTCACCCTCACAATTGCAGTCTACCTGGGTAAGATATAGCTTGTCCCAAAGATCTTGGGTTTGATCATAGATCTGACCCCCGCCGGTAACAAAAACCTCTGATTCCCCCATGTTGTGAGCCGCTTCTAGTGCTTCCTCAATTGATCTTACAACGAGACAAGAAGAAGCAATAAAAAAGGCATCGCGGGAAATAACTATGTTGGTTCTATTGGGCAGGGGCCTGCCAATGGATTCAAAACAGTTTCTACCCATGATTACGGCATGACCGACGGTGGTTTTTTTAAAATATTTTAAGTCTGCGGGCAGATACCAGGGTATTTGGTTACCAGCACCTATCACTCTTTGGTGATTCATTGCCACAATACAGGAGATCTTCATTTTAATCTTGATAAGAATTGTCAGCCAGTACCTTGATGGCCGTCTTGTCCATCATTCTTTCTTCCCACTGTTTTTTTTCAGGAGAGATTTCTCTTTTGATAAATTTCTCAATCATCAGGCCGGCAATAGGAGTGGCTGTTTCACCTCCCCAGCCGCCGTGTTCAACATAAACGGCAATGGCAATTTTGGGATTTTCGCGGGGCGCAAAACCAAAAAATACCGAGTGGTCTTTGCCCCTGTTTTGGGAAGTTCCGGTCTTGCCACAGACTGTGATTCCAGGAAGAATAGCCGCCCTGGCGGTACCTGCTTCAACGGCCAACTGCATGCCATCAATGACGGGATCAAAATACTTGTAATCAATCCGTACCTTTCTTTTTGTCCTGAATTTGATGTCAATGGGCTCGGAAGTGTTGTGGTATTTTTTGATGAGATGGGGCGGATAATAATAACCCCGATTAGCAATCACGGTAGCAAGATTGGCCATCTGAAGAGTTGATACTTGAAGTTCTCCCTGACCAATGCCAATGGAGAGCATATAGGTAGCTTTCCAGCCATTGACTTCTCTTCGGTATAAGCGATCGTAGTATTTCGAATCGGGCAACAAAGCCAGCAATTTCTGACGGGTTCTCAACTCCCAGTTTTTGTCCCAGTCCAAATTCTTTTAAATAAGAAACCAGGGTGTCAAGTCCCAGCCCGGGTCTTTTAAATCCGTATTGATTCACAAACTGGCGCATCAGGTGATAGTAATAAGAGTTGCACGAATATTGAATGGCCGAACCGATATTGCTAATAGGCGGATGGGAATGGCATTTTTGTGCCTTGGATGATGAAATTTCATAAGCGCCATCGCAATAAAAGGAAGTGTTGGGCTGAACAATGCCTTTTTGCAAGGCAATCAATGAAAATACCGGCTTAAAAATCGATCCAGGAGGATAGTTGGCAATGAGGCTTCTATCCAGGAAGGGACGATTGATGGTATCAGAAAGCAGGCTGTCAAAGGCAATACTTCTGTTTTTATCAAGGGCTATGCTGTTGGGATCATAAGAAGGGGCACTGACCATGGCCAGGATTTCGCCAGTAGAGGGTTCTATAGCTACAATGGCACCTCTTCGGCCTTTCATAAGGGCTTCTCCATATTCCTGCAGCTCCAGGTCGAGGCCAGACATCATGTCAAAACCAGATAGGGCCATGGAATCCAATCGGCCATTGTCAAACAATCCTACCTGCCTGCCAAGATTGTCTTTCAGTACATAACTGATGCCCTTTTTACCTTTCAGTTTTTTTTCCATTCCCTTTTCCAGACCCGAAATACCAATATAATCACCCAGGCTGTATTCACCAGCAGATTTATTGATGACATTCCAGTTTACTTCACCCAGATAACCCAGCACATGGGCAGCATTGTGGTGGGGATAGGAACGAATGCTTTTTAATACCGGATAAAAGCCAGGGAATTTATGGAGGTGTTCAAAGAAGCGGGCAAATTGTTCTGGCCTTATCTTAGTAAGAAAGGGAAAGGGGACCGATTTGTGATATAGGGGATTTTTCCAGTCTTTTTCTAGGTTTTTGATAAAGGTTGTTTTGTTGATGCCCAGCAAAGTACAAAACTCTGCGGTATCCATCTTTGGGTCAATGTTTCTGTATATAACATTGAGATCGTAAAGAGGGGCATTGGTTACCAGTAGTTTTTCATTCCTGTCCATGACCATTCCCCTCGAAGGATACAATACGTTTTTGTAGAGTGCAGCTTTTTTTGCTTTCTCCTTGTATTTGACATCTAACAATTGCAGGTGAGCCGCTTTGAATAAAAGCATGCTTCCGCAAAGGGCAACAAAAATGATGATGTTATTTCTTCTGTTGGCCAGATTGATCATTAATACTTAGGTCTGAAAATGAGTTGGAACAAAACGATGACCGCCATTGAGGTTATGAAACTAAAAATGGTGTTCATAAAAATATGAAAAAAGTAAACGAAAGAGAAAGCTTCAACACTAAAATAGAAAAAACAGTGTAGCAGCAAAAGTAAGCTGACAAAACTCATAAACCAGCCCAAACCCATTTTTTGAATGGTTGGATAATCGTCTGCATTGTATCCTTCAAAGGGTTCCAGAAAACGTAAGATGATGCTTTTGATGTAGGCCGTAAAAACAAGAGCTGATGCATGTACACCGGGAGAATTATAAAAACCATCGATCAACATGCCGTAGACAAAAGCCAAAATCAGTGTGAGCGCGCGGGGTGTTTTCATGGGTAGCATCAATATGGGCAAGGGATACACCAAAAGATGAATGTAATCAAACGTTCCAATGGAAAGATCCACCCTTCTGCAGACTATGATCTGAAAAAGAAAATAGAGGAGAAATCTCCACAAATTGGCATATACTACCGAACTATTCATTTTGTAGAATTTCTGCTTCTAGTCTTTTTTGTTCTCCTGAAAGACGATTGGCAATGACATAAAGAGCATCCCAGGCCGTGGGATCGTTAAACAATTCAACTTCTATGGTATAACTGTTGCTGCCGGGTTCGAGCACAACTGTTTTTACCTTACCCACCTGGATACCTTTAGGGAAGATGGTAGAATAACCACTGGTTATTACAGTATCGCCAACCAACACTGTTTTGTGTTTGGGTATGGACTCAAGGTGCATGATTTTAGGGTTGCCCATTTCCCATGTGAGCATACCGTTGCTGTTGTTTCTTTTGATCAAACAGCTAATATTGCTCTGACTATGGAGGATGCTCATAACAACACTAAAATTTTGGCTTACTTTTTTGACAATGCCAACAATGCCATTTTGACTTACTACTCCCATATCCGGCGTGATGCCCAAGTTTTCTCCGGCACAAAGGGTAAGATAGTTGTCGCGGAGTCTGAAATTGGAATTACAAATATCTACCGCAAGGAGTTGGTATTTGGAAGAATCAACAGCCAGGGTATCATTGTCGTGGAGACTCGAATTGAGGTCGTAATCGATAAATTTTTTAATCAACCTTGCATTTTGTTTATGCAGACTGTCATTTTCCATGTCCAGACGGAGGTATTGGTTGACCTTATCAACCCGTGCGTCTATGGAAGTGGAAAAAAGATTGGCAGAATGCAAAAAGATGCCCTTTTGCTCGCGGTTGTAGTTGATAATAATATAAAAGCAGAGGAATTCCATTGCCAGAAACAGCAAATGGTAGCCAAAACGAAGTAATAATTCAATGGCATTTTTCATCTGAACCCCAAAGATAAGTCATTTTTAAGACATCAAAAACATTATATCTTATTGAATATTAACAACATATATAAGCCCTTGTTGAAAAAGCCAAACAAAATTCGGCAACAATTTCAATGGTATTTGTTTAATTATCAGATATAAACCCATCACCATGCGACTTTCGGTCTATAGAAGAGCCCATTTTAATGCTGCGCACCGCATCTATAATCCAGCCTTGGATGATGCTAAAACCGAAGCAGTGTTTGGACTTTGCAACAATCCCTATTTTCATGGACACAATTACGAGCTCGAAGTATGTGTTACGGGTGAAGTAGACCCTCAAACCGGCTATGTTTATGATCTGGGAAAACTTCAACAAATCATTGAGCTGGAAGTGGAGAAAAAACTAGACCATAAAAACCTCAATCTTCAGGTGGCGGAATTCCAAACCCTGATTCCTTCAGCAGAGCACATATGTTTTGTAATCTACACATGGTTGCGACAACACATCGAAAGTGAGTACGATATTAGGGTAAGGTTGTGGGAAACACCCAGAAACAGTGTTTGTTTCCCGGCTGAAAATCATTAAGAGTTAAGCCCAAGCTTTATAAACCAAGCTGAAAAAAATTACTCCTGCCTTTTTACAATTGAAATAGAAGTGGTTTCCCCCTTCCTAAGATTTGACTGCATTTCTACAGGATTGTTACCTGTAAATAGAATCATGGCTGTATTGGGGGCAAATTTTCCCTCATTAACGGCCTCAATCATAAATACGTTGTTTTCACTGCTGAGGATAACATCAATTTTTTTCTTTTGCTTGGTTACAGCAAAATTGGTCAAAATAGTCTTTCCGTTGTGATAAAGGTTGATAATGTCGCCATCCTCTTTTTCTTTATCCCAGATTTCAAAACTTACTGTGCTTGACAAATCAAAAATGCTGATGTTTTGAGTAGGCATGAGGTGGTTGATCTGCATACTGTCAAATACGGTAACAGGATTGTATTTTACTTTCATACTATCCGGCACTTCATTCGACTTTTGGATTTTGTTATTGACCTTTCCCAAAAGTTTTTGCACTCTCTCAGAACCTACCAAAGTGATAGTGCCATCTATACATTTGGACTTGTTTTTAAACATTCCTTTGAAATTGCCATCAATTTTGGGCTTGCTCGATCTCAATTTGACCTTTCCTTCAAAGTTGACAAAACAAAATAAATCGCCGGAAACGGGACTTTTGGTATATACGATGTCTTTCTCCTTGAATACCAGCATATTGGTCTTGCTATCAAAGCTTCCTTCGATGATATTTTTAGTTTCATGGGGTCCGGCCACATCTGTAAGAGAATAACCCGTCAATTTGCCATTGGTTTCCGTGATAACCAGCTTATAAGTGATTGAGGCTTCGTCCTTTCCATACAATTTGATGGCTCCGAAAAACTCATACTTTTCAGCACTCAAAGTTGACAAAGTAAATAAAAGAACACTAAAAAGCAGGATAACCATAAAAGCCAATCTTTCATTCATGTCCCTTTTTTCTCAATGTAGTGAAAGGTGAAATAAAAAAGCCGGTCCCCTGAGAAGGAGAACCGGCTTAACTTAATTTGTAGGTAAGAATTATTTACCCAAAATGTATCTTACAGAGAAGGCACCGTAGCCTGATCTGAATCTGCTAAGAGATCCATATGGATAGTCCCATGAATCAACCAAAACGATGGTTGGAGCCCAGTCAACACTCACGTTTACCGGATAATCATCAAAAGTGTAGTCCAAGCCCAGAACTCCGGAAACCCCCAATTCATAGTATGAATCATAATCTGCATATCCATAATCCCAGGTTGTGAATGAAGCACCACCACCCCAGTACCATTTCAATCTTTCAACTGATTTGATTGGTTTGTGGATTTCATAGTAGGCACCAGCAGCGATTCCTCCCCATCTGATACCACCAAAGATATCCACAGCGCTTTTTTCATTCAGAAATGTTTTGTAGCTGGCTACCAAACCATATCCCAATTTGGCACCAATGGCAGACTTGTAATCCTGCGCGTTGGTTCCGCTAAGAAATGCCACTACAAAAAGAGTAGCGAAAAGAAGTCTAAGTGTTTTCATGTATACAATCATTTTTAGTTAATAATTAAGATTTGACAGACAAATATATTAATTTTTGATGTCAATTATACTTTTTCAATGTTATCCCAGCTGTGACTATTCGTATAGGGCAGCGAGTAAGGCTACTTTTGGGTATTGATTTCCAAGAGTTTGATCAAAGCTTCGCGATAGCCCTCCATGCCTTTTCCAACCACACTAAATGCACAAACCGGATATAAATAGGAATGGTGTCTGAATGGCTCCCGTTCATAAATGTTGCTTAAATGAACTTCAGCCACCGGAGTAGTTATGGAAGCCACCGCATCTGCCAATGCCACTGAAGTATGGGTCAAGCCACCTGCATTCAATACAATGCCCTTTGCACTAAAGCCAAATTCATGCAACCAATCTATGAGTAAACCTTCATGATTGCTTTGGAGATAGTGTATTTGCAGCGGCAAAAATTGCTGCCTAAGCTCCGGTAAAAAGTTATCAAACGACTGATAACCATAGACTTCCGGCTGTCTTATCCCCACCAGGTTCAAGTTGGGTCCATTGATGATGACAAGGTCTGACATAGATCAGTTGGCAAATTCAGACATGAACTTAATTCTAACCAGACATATTTCTTCCATGGTTATGTCTTCATCTTTAAGGGCTTTATAGGCATCTGTGATAGAATCGGATTCGGCATCCTGATAATATTCATAAATTTCTTCTATGATGTCCTGATCCACCTCTTCTTCGATATAATAATCGAGGTCAATTTTAGTACCGCCATCAACGATCAGGTTTAGCTCTTCCAGCAACTCATCCATGGATTTGCCCACATTGTAAGCGATGTCTTCCAGGGGTAGTTTTTTATCAATGCCCTGAATGATGGTGACCTTGTCTTTACTTTTATTGGCTACCTGACGAATGAGTATTTCATCGGGTCTCTCTATCTCATTGTCGTCTACATATTTTTGGATAAGGGCTATAAAAGGTTTGCCATACTTACCGGCCTTGCCCTGGTTGACCCCTGTAATTTTGAGCATGTCTTCGAGGCTGACCGGATAAAAGGTAGCCATGTCCTGGAGCGAAGGCTCCTGGAAAATAATCCAGGGTTGTACGGCGTGTTTTTTGGCTTCTTTTTTTCTGAGCTCCACCAACATCTTCATCAGGGTCTCGTCCAGCACGGTGCCGGCACCATCACCCATAGCAATATCATCGCCTTCTGCATCACTAAAGTCGCGATTGAGGGGTATGGTGATGGACCATGGTTTTTCAATAAACTGATGGCCGGTTTCTGTTATTCTGAGCAGACCGTAAAGTTCTATGTCTTTTTCAATCAGGTTGTTTAAGATGCCATGCCTGATGATAGAGTGCCAGTATAAATCTTCCTGGTGCTGTCCGGCGCCAAATAGTGGAAGCTTATCAAAACGGAAGTCTTTCATTTCTTTGGTAGCCTTTCCGGTAACAAACTCAACCACCGTTTTGATGAGAAACTTTTCGTTGATTTCAAGAATGGCTTTGATCACAAGCACCATGTCTTTGTTGACCTCCACCTTGTCTTTGGGGCTGCGACAATTGTCGCACTTTTTATCACACTTGGATTCATCGTAGGGTTCACCAAAGTAGTGCAACAAAAACTTTCTTCTGCAGGCACTGGTCTCGGAGTAGGCGATGATTTCATCCATGAGTTGGGCACCCAGCTCTCTTTCTGAAACAGGTTTGTCTCTAAGGAACTTTTCCAGCTTGAGAATATCTTTGTAAGAATAAAAGGCCAGGCACTTGCCCTCCAGGCCATCCCTGCCGCCTCTGCCAGTTTCCTGGTAGTAGTTTTCAATACTTTTGGGAATGTCATAGTGGATCACAAACCGCACATCGGGCTTGTCAATGCCCATGCCAAAGGCGATGGTGGCCACAATCACCTCAATTTCTTCCATCAAAAAGTCGTCCTGTACCTTGGTTCTCACCTTGGCATCCAGGCCCGCGTGGTAAGGCGAGGCTTTAACTCCGTTGACCTGCAGAATTTTTGCGAGCTCTTCAGTGGTTTTCGTGCTTGTACATAAATAATACCCGATTTACCGGGCATTGACTTAACGAACTGAACAATCTCTCTAACGGTTTGATCTCTATTGATTTTGGGCCTTATTTCATAAAAAAGATTGTCTCTATTGAAGGAAGAAACAAAGATGTTGACCTCCCTCATATTGAGGTTTTTGATGATGTCTGTCTGAACTTTTGGGGTAGCGGTGGCTGTAAGGGCAACCAGCGGAATGTCGGTGCCAATGGCACTGATCATGGTGCGGATCCGCCTGTACTCCGGTCTAAAGTCGTGACCCCATTCTGAGATACAGTGGGCCTCGTCTATGGCAACAAATGAGACATTGGTTTGCTGAAAAAATTCAATATTTTCGTCTTTGGTGAGGGTTTCAGGGGCTACAAACAGCATTTTTGTAGTGCCATTGGTGATGCCTTCCTTGACCTCTCTCATTTGAGTCCTTGTAAGAGAAGAGTTGAGAAAGGCCGCCAATTCGTCGCTTTGGCTATACCCCCGAATGCTGTCAACCTGGTTTTTCATCAGGGCAATGAGGGGAGAGATAATCAGCGCTGTACCCGGCAACAATAGAGCGGGCAGCTGGTAACACAATGATTTACCACCTCCTGTAGGCATGATCACAAAAGTGTCTTTGCCAGCCATGACGCTTTCTATGATTGCCTTCTGCTCTCCTTTAAATGTGTCAAAGCCAAAGTATTCTTTAAGTGATTTTTCGAGGCTGTGCATCTCTTAATTCAATTATCAACTGCTATTATTTGTAAAACCAATGCTGTTTAAACGGCATGGCTATGTATGATTTTTCAAAAACCCAAAAGCGGTTTTTTACAAATGCCGTCTAAAGTTATCAAAAATTTTAAGCAAAGCAGCAAATAAAATAATGAATTTTTATTTTAGATATCGGAGCCACACTGCCTATCTTTGACCATTCCTAGGGACAATAAGAATAAAATTCATTATTAAAGCCCACACTGATACTAAAATACCGCCAATAATTGGAAGCACAGATTTTAAATAGTTTGACCACCACCCTCGAAATTGAAACCGCTACCCTGGCTGCCCTGACCCAATCGATCGGAAGCACCCATGTGAAAGCGGTAGAATTGCTTTTTGCCTGCAAAGGCAAAATAGTGGTTACAGGAGTAGGCAAGAGTGCCATCATAGGCCAAAAGCTGGTGGCAACCCTCAATTCAACGGGCAGCAAATCGGTATTTATGCATGCTGCCGATGCTGTTCACGGAGATCTGGGCCAGATCGACAAAGATGATCTGGTTATCTGTCTCTCAAAAAGTGGTGAAACGACAGAGCTCAAGGTGCTGCTGCCCATCTTAAAATCAATGGGAAATCTCACCATAGCAATGGTGTCAAACGAAGCTTCTTTTCTGGCCAGCCAAAGCGATCTGTGCCTGATGCTGCCCGTAGAAAAAGAAGCAGACCCCAACAACCTGGCTCCCACGGCCAGTACCATTGCGCAACTGGCCATGGGGGATGCCCTGGCCATGGCATTGCTCAACCTGAGGGGCTTTTCATCTCAGGACTTTGCTCTGCTCCACCCGGGAGGCAATTTAGGCAAGATGCTATATACTACCGTTGCCGATCTGGCTTACAAAAATGCCAGCCCAAAAGTTACAGCATCAGCACTTATCAAAGATGTTATTATTACCATGACCTCGGGCCGACTGGGTGCTACCGCCGTAGTTGATGACCATAATCAAGTGATAGGCATTATCACAGATGGCGACCTGAGACGCATGCTGATGAACCAAAATTTCCAGGAAAACATCACAGCTGCCCATATTATGACCAAAGCACCTAAAACCATCGAAAAAACAGCCCTCGCCGCAAGGGCAATGGAACAAATGAGGGCCCAGTCCATTTCCCAGCTTTTGGTAACTGATGAGCAGGGTTATTGTGGTATAATCCATATGCACGATCTCATCAAAGAAGGTTTCGTCTAGCCCGGCATAAAAGCGATTTAAGAACAATATTTTGTTGATTATACCCTAGCAATAAAAAAATTTTGTTGAGCAACAAATCATTGTGCCCAACCAAATAATATACTGAAATTACTAAAAGGTAGAGGGGGAAGTAAAGAATTGATGAATTATGACCGGGCTAATCAAGGTCATGGCAACGTATTATGCTGCTATATGTCTAATTATCAGGGATATTGAACAAGCTATGAAAATTCATGCCTTTGGGTAAAATCAAAATTTAATGTTTTAAAAAGTCAAGTTTGGCTTAATTAATATATTTTTAGCCCCAAATAAAAAAACAAACATGAGTCTACTTTCTAAAGTTTTTGGCGATCACCCTAAAGGATTATATGTGCTATTTGCGACCGAATTTTGGGAAAGATTTTCCTATTACGGAATGCGAGCCATATTTATTCTGTATATGACTACAATGTTATTTAATGGCAACAAAGAAATTGCCTCTGAAATTTACGGTAGTTATACAGGACTGGTTTATCTTACTCCACTGATAGGTGGTTATGTAGCAGACCGGTATTGGGGCAACCGAAAGTCAATCTTTATAGGGGGCTTACTCATGGCACTTGGACAGTTTCTTATGTTTTTCAGCGCCTCATTTGCCACTACCAACAATGGGCTCGCCATCACCTTTATGTGGTCGGGTCTTGCCTTCCTGATTTTTGGAAACGGTTTTTTCAAACCTAATATTTCCACCATGGTAGGTCAACTTTATGTAGCTACAGATGCCAGAAAAGATTCTGCCTATACCATCTTTTACATGGGTATCAATGCGGGTGCCTTTTTGTCACCCCTCATTTGTGGTTACCTCGGTGAAAACATTGATTTCAAATGGGGCTTCCTGGCTGCGGGCATTGGTATGTTGTTGAGTTTGGTTATTTTTTATTTTCAAAAAGACAAACACGTAGTAGGTCCCACCGGCGTACAGCTGGGTGTGAACCCAAATAAACAAAACGATTCTGAAAGTAAGGACACCGGATCAGGGTTTACAGGTACCCAGCTTGGCGTTTTATTTGGCGGCATTGCACTGATGTTCAGCATCTTTTATTTTGGCTTGCACCTCGACATCTGGGGTTCATTGATTTATGGTATGACAGTGGTAGCCCCTATGACTGTAATTACAGACAGTTCACTGACCAAGGTTGAAAAAGACAGACTATGGGTGATCATCATCATCATGATGTTTGTGATCTTTTTCTGGATGTGCTTTGAACAGGCAGGAGCCTCACTTACCTTTTTTGCCAACGAGCAGACCAACAGAAACATCATGGGGTGGGAAATGCCGGCTTCCTGGTTCCAAAGTTTTAATGCAGGATTTATCATTTTATTGGCTCCGTTTTTTTCCAATATGTGGACCAAGCTGGGCAATAGTGGCAAAGACATTGCCATTCCATATAAGCAAGCCATTGGCCTTGGTTTACTAGCCCTCGGCTTTTTTTTCATATCATTTGGCACCAACAATATACCGGCAGCCGGAGCCAGCATCATTTGGTTGGGCGGCTTGTACCTGCTCCACACCATCGGTGAGTTGTTCCTGAGCCCTATTGGTCTTTCTATGGTCAACAAACTTACTCCGGGCAGGTTTACCTCTCTGATGATGGGTGTATTTTTCCTAGCCATTGCTACAGGAAACAAGCTCGCGGGATACATGAGCTCGCTCTATCCTGATCCTGCCAATCAGGCAACACCACCATCCATCTTCGGCATTACCATTGATAATCTGAATACCTACTTTTTGGTATTTGTTGGTTTTGCAGGTCTGGCTTCTGTTATTTTATTCCTGGTGAGCCCAATCCTCAAAAAAATGATGCACGGCTTAAACTGATGTAAGAGTACATACCTTTTTTAATATACAGAATTACTATTGCAAAATCCAATGAATAATGGCAGCGGAAACAAATGATTTTTTTAAAAGTAAGGTATTAGGACACCCGGCAGGACTATTTGTTTTGTTTTTCACAGAGATGTGGGAGCGTTTTTCATATTACGGTATGCGCTCTTTGCTGGTGCTCTTCCTTACTTCATCATTGGTTGATGGCGGATGGGCCTGGGAAAGAAAAACGGCCTTAGCCCTTTACGGCACCTATACCTCCATGGTTTACCTCACGCCCATCATTGGTGGCTTTGTAGCCGATCGTTTTTTGGGCTCGCGCAATACGGTCTTACTCGGGGCCTTTATCATGGCCCTGGGTCATGCATCGATGGCGTTGGAGACACCAGCCTTTATGTACATTGGTTTGCTCTGCCTCGTTTTTGGAAACGGCTTTTTTAAGCCCAATATGACTTCTATTGTTTCACAATTGTACAAAGACCACAGCGAGAAAAAAGACGCCGCGTATACTATATTTTACATGGGGGTCAATTCAGGTGCTTTTCTGGGCATGATGCTGTGTGGTTATATTGGTGAAAAAGTAGATTGGAGTTACGGCTTTGGTCTGGCAGGTATCTTTATGTTTTTGGGCTTGATCATGTTTTATTACTTCCAGGGCATCTTTGGCGATGTGGGCTTAAAACCGCTTGTGGCCGCCAACGAAGTCAATAAAACAGATGCCACCCTTACCGGTGACGGAGACAAACGAAATCCATTCTTAAAGGTTGATTTGGTCTTGATAGCCCTGGCTGCTGTCATAGCCCTGGTATGGGTGATCAATGACCCTATGTCAAAGATCTATGGATACAATGTATTTGGCAGTTCTGAGACTGCAGATTATGTGATTCTCGGGGGTGTTATTTTATTTGTTGTCATTCTTTTTTCCAGACTGGTGAGGTACAGCGAAATCACCAGAGACAAGCTGGTAGCGCTCTGTATGATTGCCTTCTTTTACATGCTCTTTTGGGCTGCCTTTGAACAGGCCGGGGGGTCTATGAACATCTTTGCCAAAGATTATGTAGACCGCAGTTTGACGGGAGGTTTTGCCACTACATTTAAAGTTATTAATACCCTACTTACAGTTGTGCCACTGGCCATTATAACCTGGGTGCTCACCAAGTTATCGCGCATCACGTTTGCCAAATATGGCATCGCCAATATCGTCTTACTCACCAGCTTTGGTGTGGTGTGGGCCATTGTTATCTGGATGCTGAATAGAGAATACAGCATAGAAGGTACAGAGGTTCAGGCTTCATGGTTCCAAATTCTCAATTCCTTTTTTATCATTACCCTGGCCCCCATGTTTACCAAACTTTGGGAGAGCAAATTCAATCCACCGGTAGCCATCAAATATGCTATGGGTCTGTCGTTTTTGGGCATCGGATTTTACTCTTTGTCTTACGGGGCCTCTGCAATACCAGCTGGTGCGCAGACGGCATCGGTGAGCATGATCTGGCTGGTAGCGGCTTATTTGTTTCACACCATGGGAGAGCTCTGTATCTCACCGGTAGGCCTGGCCAATGTAAGCAAGCTGGCACCTGCCAGAATGATATCGATTATGTTTGGTGTCTGGTACCTCTCCATCGCCATTGGCAATAAAATTGCCGGAAAAATGGGGGGTGAAATGGATACCATCTCACAAGAAAGCGGCATGGGTCATTTCTTTTGGATCTTCACGGTGGTTCCTTTGGGAGCAGCAGTGTTGGTGGCGGTACTTCACCCTGTGTTTAAAAAACTGATGCATGGCGTCAAATGATATAAGTCAGACAGCGGAAACGACTTTAAACCAAATCCGCAATTTTAAGGGCCAATATCCCAAACAGCTCTGGTACCTGTTTTTTTCAGAAATGTGGGAGCGCTTTTGCTTCTACGGCATGCGGGGTATGCTGGTCATTTTTATGGTCAACCAGCTCATGCTCGATGCTACTCAAGCCAATCTGCAATATGGTGCCACACAGGCTTTTGTATATGCGTTTACCTTTATCGGAGGCTTGTTTGCGGATAAGATTCTGGGCTACCGAAAATCACTCTACTGGGGTGGTTTGCTGATGATAGTGGGCAGTTTGATCCTGGCCATCGACCCAATAAAATTTTTCTTTTTTGGCATTAGTTTTACCATCGTTGGCACCGGTTTTTTCAAACCCAATATTTCTACCATGGTAGGTACGCTGTACCACGAAGGAGACCCAAGGCGAGATGCCGGTTTTTCACTGTTTTATGCAGGTATCAACCTGGGAGCCCTCATTGGCGGCTACCTTTGTGTGGCAGTAGGCAAAGGTGAAATGCTTTCTTCCCTTGTTCCTGCCCATCTTACCTGGAACGTGGCCTTTGGTTTTGCAGCCGTGGTTATGATCATCAGCTTGCTTACCTTTATGTTCACCCAAAAGAGTATGGGCGAAATAGGCATTTCTCCTCTCTTACATCTGCCCCAGGTAAAACGAAGGAACATAGAAATACTGACCTATGTTGGCTCTCTGCTCATCATTCCCCTTATCATGACCATGGTGGCCAAAACGGCTTATACAGACCTGTTTATGTACATCATCGGTCCGGCAACCCTTGTTTACCTGGCCTATGAAATGCGCGGTTTTTCGGTATCTGAGCGGAAAAAATTGTTGGCTGCTCTGGTATTTATCTTTTTCTCCATTATTTTTTGGGCCTTCTTTGAACAAAGCGGCGGATCACTCAGCCTCTTTGCAGAAAAAAACCTGGATAAGAACCTGGTAGGTATGAGCTTGGATCCCAACGGGGTCAATAACTCGGCCAACTCCCTCTTTGTCATTTTGTTTGCAGCGCTCTTAGGTGTGCTTTGGATAGCCCTTGCCAAAAAAGGCTGGGAACCCAATACCCTGGTAAAATTTGGACTTGGCTTTCTTTTTCTTGCTGCGGGATTTTATGTGTTTTATACCACCCAGTTTTTTGCCAATGACCAGGGAGTTACTTCTTTAAATGTGTTTACATTGGGCTGGTTGGTCATCACTTTTGGTGAGCTTTGTCTTTCACCCATAGGCATGTCTATCATGACCAAATTGTCGCCTGTCAAATTGCAGGCCATCATGATGGGCATGTGGTTTCTGGCCAGTGCTTATGGTCAATATTTTGCCGGCATCCTGGGGGCCAACATAGCAGAGGCTTCGGCCAATGCGAGCAACATGGAGCAATTGGTGACTTATACCCAGGGCTACCGACAGCTGGCCTTATACGCCCTTATAGCAGGCATAGTACTGCTGGTCATTTCTCCTTTTGTGAGAAAGCTAATGCAAGAAGTTAAGTAATATTTTACCAATTTCTTTTGTAACTCAATACCGGGATCAGACCCAGCTGGGCTTCGATGTATGGGCCACTAGGACCCTGCCTTAGGTATCCATCGTTCTGTCTGTTGGTCACATTTTGGATGTCGAGTGACAGCATAGATTTTTTCCGGGAGTAATTGACCCTGGCATCCCATCTGATATAGGGAGAAAAGCGCTGCAAGGGTGCCGTTGAATAGTCTCTGGTATTGAGGTGGGTATCGTTTTTAATGTTAAAATAGTACTGACCACCCCTGTAATGGCAAGACAATGAAAGGCTGAGCGTTCCGGATCCAAGGGTCATTTTTTTACCCATATTGCCATTGCCCATCCAGCTAAAATCATTTTCGGCGTGTTGCCAGCTTTCAGCTTCACTGTTTTTGTACTTAGTGCTCAGCCAGCTGTGATTGAGGTTCAACCACCATCCTTTGCCTGCATCAAAATCTACCATCAAACTGATGCCTTCTGACTTGCCTAGGCCCGAGCTGTTTAAAGTGCCGCTAACATTAAAATCAAAGCCATGGAGGTAGTTGTATTGCAGCGAATCTGCCGCCAAATGGTAGAGGCCGTGATAAAAAGCAGAAAGGCTGGACCTGAATCTGGGTGTGGTGATTTTGTAATCCAGCATATAATTTAAACTTCTGGCTCCCTTTAATTCATTGGGGCCTTGCTGTAAGTTGAAACCGGCATTTTTAGTAAATGAGGCTTTAATGCTATGGCTGCCCAGCAAATATTCTAAGCCCATACCGGGCAAGAGATCCAGCATATTCTGATAGAGGATACCCAACTCAGGGCTGAATCGCAGTCGGCTTGTAAGGTCCAGGCTTTTGTATGCATTGATCAGTATAGAATGGGTCGTTTGATTTTGGTAGACGGGGCTGAAAGCAGCGGTAACTTGTTCAAAGTTGAGGTGGTCATACATAAATCTGGCTTCTATTTGGTAGCCTTGTGGTGTATGAAGGGTTGATTTTGCTGTAAATTTTCGATTTACGTTGTCAAATCGGTCATCAACAAATACCCTGCTGCCGTCGGGAAGTGACACATTGCCAAATGCGGTTCTTTTATCACTGCGTTGGGAGAATGAAAGGCCAAAATCCAATTGATAACCACCATCGAAGTCCTGAGCCATCAGCCATTGACTGGTAATGTTATTGGAGGTATAATGGATGTTTTGTCCGTCTTTAAAGGTAAGATAAGGTTCTTCCTGCGGACTGTGTTGGTTGTCACTTCTACCGGCCGCCACCAAAACGGTAGATCTAAAATTTTTGCTTCGGCTGGATATACCTGCTACCAGATCATCAAAACGAATGGCTTCATTGCCGAGTGCTACACCCAAATCGTCGAGCAGGCCGGTAAAGGAATACCGGTAGTTGACAAAGGCATGAGTTTCGTCTTTCCATTTTTTATGGAGGCCGGCTTCGAGGCCCAACACACTGAGCTGGAGATAATTTTGTCGTTCTGATGAGGCTTGCAGGTCTGCAATACCACCCAGGGCCCAGGAGCGTTGACCGGTCAAAGCAGGTGAAATAAACTGAAAGCCATCGAGCACATTGGCACTAAACATATTGACACCTCCTGCCGACGGACTGGCCAGGTCGCTGAGGGTACCTGCATTGCTGAGGTGGTTGGGATTGACAATGTCGAGGCCATTCAAACGCCAATTGGTAAGATGGGAGGGAAGTCCGTGATAAAGTATACCATTGGCCTGGTCATTGGCCAGGGCGATGCCCGGAAAATGCAACAGTACCCTGGAAGGGTCATCGAAGCCGCCGGGAAGACGTTTAAAATCAGCGGTTTTTAGATTGATGAGCTGGCTGCCGATGCTTTTTTTAGAGATAAATACTACCGTATCAGCGGTCATTACAAGGGTGGAATCATTTTGAGCGTTCAAGCCAAGACCCGACGATAAATACCATACAACAAAAAAACTATAAAGGGCAAAAGGCTTAAACGGCATAGAGCAAAGTTGTATAAAAATCAAATTGAGCCCAAATCTATCAAATTTGTGCCTTCTAACAAGTGTCTTACCTCAAGATCTTCGTCCTGGATGTGGTGGATCAACAGCTGACAAGCCGCTTTTCCAATCTGGTAGCCTGAATGAAAGATGTGGCTTACTGGCGGAAAGAGGAAATGGGGAGAGGTACCGTCGCTGATGGCAACAATGCTGAGGTCTTTCGGAATCTGTAAGCCCATTTTAAGGAAGTGGTTCATGCCGTGGACCAGGAGCTCATCGGTCATAAAAAAGAGACCGTCGTAGTGGGTGCAGCTTGTTTTTTCGGTAAGTAGCGAGCGGGCGTGCTGGATGTTTCTGATTTTGAGATAGGCATGTTCTGTTTCAGGCACACCGTGGTCTTCAAGGGCTGCAATAAAGCCTTTAAAACGGTCTTTGGTAATAGACAGGTTTTCGTGGCCAAAAACACCCAAAATATTTTTTCTACCCCTTTGCAGAATAGCACTGGTGGCTGTATAAGCAGCATCAAAACCATCGATGGTAACCGTGGGGTACTCTTTGCTGGTCATGACCTTATCGAGCAAGACAACGGGAATTTTACTGTCCTTCAGGATCTTGAGATGGTCCAGGGAGCCGGTATCATCGCTGAGTGAAATGAGTACGCCTTCTACCACCCAGCTCAGACAGTACTTGATGATTTCGGCTTCGGTTTCATATTGGTTGCCCGACTGGAAAATGATCAGTTTATACCCTTGAACGTCAGCATATTGCTGGATTCCTTTGATGAGATCCGGGATAAAAAAGCGGTTGAATTCCGGCAGGATGAGGGCGATCATCCGGGTATTTTTTTTGCGGAAAAAGCGCGCATGGAGGTTGGGCAGGTAGTTGAATTTTTGGGCTACCTCCTTGACCCTTGTTTTGGTTTCATCGCTGATATCAGGGTGGTCTGCCAGGGCCCTGGAAACGGTTGAAACCGAGACAGACAACATTTTGGCAATGTCCTTAATGGTGATCTTGTTCATATCCCAAAGGTAAGTCTCATTTTATTAACAGCAAACGTTTGCGCAAACGTTTGCACTTATTTTTAATTTGTTAACATTTAAATAATACCTATCATTGCTAATCCAATAGTAGGGATAGGAAATATCATAAAAACAAGAATATTAGAAAATTAATATTATTAAAACAGTCAGGAAGCGAATATTAATTTTATAACGTTATGTTAAAATTGATGTCTGACCGACAATATTTTCTATAACTTTTTGGAAAACAAAATATTACGAGAGGCATTACCAACACGCAAGTGTTTTATGAATAACTTTCTAATTAACTAAATCAAAATCGTCAAAGCCACATGAAGAGAACATTAACACAACTTATGTTTCTTTTGGTATTTGTCCTAGGGGCTTCCTCTACGTACGCGCAGCGTACTGTATCAGGTAAGGTAACCGACGACAAAACCGGTGACCCTTTAATTGGGGCCAACATCTTGGTAAAGGGCACCTCTAATGGTACCATTACCGACCTCGATGGTATGTATTCGCTCAGCGTAGCTGAAGGATCTACCCTCGTTTTTTCTTACACAGGATATGCCAACCAGGAAGTTGTTGTTGGAACATCCGGCAATATCGACATTTCCCTAGCAGAAGGTTCTGTTTTGGATGAAGTTGTGATCGTAGGTTACGGTTCACAGAAAAAGAGAGACGTTACCGGTTCGGTGGCTTCACTCAAAGAAAAAGACTTCAACCAGGGAATCGTAACATCCGCCGACCAGTTGTTGCAAAACAGGGTTGCGGGTGTAAACATTATTAACAACAGCGGTCAGCCGGGAGGTCAGGCAACTGTTAAAATCCGTGGTAACAACTCCATCAGAGCTGGTGCCAATCCATTGTATGTTATCGATGGTGTGCCTTTGGACGGTCGTACCGCCAAAGCAGGCCTTTTGGCAACAGACATAGGTGCTATTGCAAGTTCCAACCCATTGAACTTCCTTAACCCTTCAGACATTGCCAACATTGATGTGTTAAAAGATGCATCATCAGCCGCCATTTATGGATCAAGGGCTTCCAATGGTGTAATTTTGATTACAACAAAAAAAGCAAAAGCAGGGACACCTAAAGTAGATTTTGGTGTTAGTCTCGGTACCAGCTCAGTACTTAAAAAGTACGATG
Source organism: Saprospiraceae bacterium (assembly GCA_016717655.1). GTDB lineage: Bacteria > Bacteroidota > Bacteroidia > Chitinophagales > Saprospiraceae > JADKBO01. Next base: position 222,943 of record JADKFC010000005.1, on the reverse strand, counting down.
TATTAACAGCTGATGAATACAGAGGTGCTTTGACCAAATATGGTCTTACATCTGGAGATGGTAAAGGAAATGTGGATGCTTTTGACCAAATTACCAGAAGTGGTATTACCCAAAATTATAACGTTTCAATTGGTGGTGGATCTGAGACAGCAACTTATCGCTTTTCAGGTGGATACCAGGATATTGAAGGTATTATTAAAGATTCAGGTTTGAAAAGGTATACCGCCTCTTTCAACTCTAACTTCAAAATGTTGGATGGCAAAATAGGAATTGATGCCTTGTTGATTGCCAGCCAGACCATTGAAGACATTGCACCAATTTCAACCAATGCAGGTTTTACAGGCAATTTGATTGCGCAGGCATTACAGTGGAACCCAACCGTTCCACTTACTACAGCGACTGGCGAATTCACTACAGCCAAAAACAATTCTTTGGTAGGTGAAACAACCATCAACCCTCTAAATCTTTTAGATGGTCAATATGAATTGGCTAAAACAACAACTACACTTGCCAATATCTCACCTTACTGGAACATTACTGACAACCTCATTTACCGTTACCGTTTAGGTATCAATTATGGTGTAGGTAATACCAGAGGTAATATTTCAGGAAATGTAAACGTACAAGGTATTACAGACCTAGGTTGGGCTGGATTTGCCAATAACGAACTACTTTCTACCATTCATTCACATACACTGACTTACAACAAACCCATTTCAGAAGATTTGGCTTTTGATTTTGTTGGAGGTTATGAGTATCAAAAGTTTGACTTCAGTGGTTACGCTTTGGCAGGTAGAGGTTTTGCCGTTCCAGATAACGACAATACCAACGCAATCCAGAATGCAAGCAATGCCAACAAACGTTTTATTTCTTATGCTGATCCCATCAGTGAACTTCAATCTTATTTTGGAAGAGCCACCTTTGGATACAAAGGCAAGTACAATCTGACAGCTACTTTGAGAGCAGATGGTTCTTCAAAATTTGGAGAAAACAACAAATACGGAATTTTCCCATCCATTGGTGCTTCATGGAACATCAAGTCAGAAGACTTTTTGGCTGACAACGACAACATCAGCGACTTGAAACTTCGTTTGGGTTGGGGTAAAACCGGCAACCAGGAATTCCCTGCAGGTTCTGCTCAGGAAAGATATACCCTCACAGAAAACGGCGGTTCAATTCTTGAAAACGTAGCCAACCCTGACTTGAAGTGGGAGTCATCTACAACCCTCAACTTTGGTTTGGATTTCGGTATTTTGAATAACAGAGTTACAGGTAGTATTGATTACTACAATAGGGTAACCAATGATTTGTTATTGGATCCTTCTGTATCTGAGCCTGGTCCTGCCGTTAGAGCATGGAAAAACATCAATGGCGAAGTTGCCAACACAGGTGTGGAAATTGGCTTGAATGCACAGATCATCAACAAAGAAAACCTGGTTTGGACCTTAGGTGGAAACATCTCATTCCTTAACAATGAATTCAGAAATTACACTGGTCCCCCCATCCTTACCGGTGACCTTTTCGGACAAGGATCTTCAGGAGCCTACGTACAGGAAATGAAAAACGGATATCCTTTGAATACCTTCTTTGTTAGAGAATATCTTGGTTTGGATGAAACTGGCAACAGTGAATACACCGATGGTGGAGATACTTTTGTAGCAGGAGGAGATCCAAATGCCAATGTAATTGTAGGTATTTCAACAGGTCTAGACTTAGGTAAATTGAGCTTTAACATGAATTGGAATGGTGCTTATGGCCACCAATTGTTCAACAACACAGCTATGTCGGTATTGCCTATTGGTAACTTAGGTAGCAGAAACATCGATGCTAGCTTGTTGGAAGGTGATATTAAAGAAAGCATTGCCAACCCAATCACTTCTTCTTCAAGATACATTGAAGATGGTGACTTTATCAAATTGGCCAATGCTACACTTTCTTATAATTTAGGTAAGGTTTCCAAACTTTCAAACGTTAGATTGTCATTGACAGGTCAAAACCTTTTGATCATAACTGACTATAGCGGCTTTGATCCGGAAGTAAACACAGTTAACTTGAGAAATGGTGTACCATCATCAGGTATCGAATACATTCCGTATCCATCTGCAAAATCATTCATTTTTGGACTTAATGTTTCATTCTAATAAAAAAATCATATCATCATGAAATACAAAATAATCTTATTGTTGATGGTGGGCTTCAGCTTTCAGACCTGTACAGATCTGAAAGAAGAACTGAGGGAAGACCTGACAAAAGATCAAGCCTCTGAGCTTGTTAAAGTAGACGCCTTATTACAGGCTGCCTACGATGGTTTAAAGTTACCGTATCAGGATCAATCCAGGTTCTGGGCAGCACAGGAGCACACTACAGATGCTGCCATGGGCCCAACCCGTGGACCAGACTGGGATGACAATGGTATTTGGAGGTCACTGCACGCCCACACATGGACAGCAGACCACTCCTTTTTGACCAGCACATTCAGTGAATTGTTGCAGGTAGTTTATTCAACTACCAATTTGCTTCAGTTTGACCCTACTCCACAGCAAGCTGCGGAAGCAAGGTACCTGAGAGCTTATGTAATGTTGTCAGTATTGGACGGATGGGGCCAGGTGCCTTTCCGCGAAGCTGGTTCATCTCTGCTTGAAGATGCTCGGGTTTTGGGTCCTCAGGAAGTAGTTGACTTTGTGGTTTCAGAAATGGACGCCATCATCAATGACTTGCCTGCAGCTCCTGCAAACCGTGCCAACAAAGATGCTGCACGTGTTTTGAAAATGAAGGCCCTGCTTAACAAAGGAGCTTTCCTCAACAGAGAGACACCTACCTTTGCTGCTGCTGACATGAATGCAGTAGCTACCATTGCAGATCAGATCATTGGTTCAGGCAAATATCAGTTGGCAGACAACTATTTTGATAACTTCGCTCCAAACAACGATGTTGTGGGTAAAGAAAACATCTGGACTGCTGAAAACGTAGGCGGTGTTTCTTCAGGCAACGTAAGGTCAAGATGGTTCTGTACCCTGCACTACAACCAAAATCCTTCAGGTTGGAATGGCTTTACTACTTTAGGTGACCTTTATGCTTCATTCGAAGACAGTGATATGAGGAAAAAAAGTTCATACACTGGTATGACTGATGTATCAGGTATCAATGCAGGTTTCCTTTTTGGACAGCAGTTCAACGAAAAAGGAGAGGCACTTAAAGATAGAAAAGGCAACCCTCTTTCTTTCACCAAAGAAGTAGCCATCAAAGAATCTGGCGACAATCTTGAAATCACAGGTATCAGGGTTATCAAATACCCTATCGATTACAAGAGTGGTGACAACTGCGACAATGACTATGTATACTACAGGTATGCAGACGTATTGTTGATGAAAGCAGAAGCTATGTTGCGCACAGGCAACGCTGCCGGTGCCCTTGACATCGTAAACCAAATTAGAACGAAGAGAGGTGCATCTCCGCTTGCTGCTCTCACGACAGATAACTTATTAGCGGAAAGAGGTAGAGAATTGTATTGGGAAGGACACAGGAGAACAGACCTGATCCGTTTCGGTAAGTACTTAGCAGCGTGGGAAGAAAAATCAGCTTCCGGCAAAGAAAGACTATTGTTCCCAATTCCAACTCAATCTCTTGCTTCAAATCCAAATTTGCAGCAGAATCCTGGCTATTAATGGTTAAAAATTCTAATTTTACGGGGGAGCGTTTTGCTCCCCTTTTTTGTTTAAACCCTATACATTGAAACGGCTTTTTTTATTCCTCGCACCCGTTGCCTTGCTGTTGTCCTGTAACAATGATCAACAACATTCATCAAAATCTACCGGCAACACCCTGTTCTCTCTTCTCGATAGCAGCCAGACAGGCATAGATTTTACCAACCAGGTGGAAAACACCGATAAGTTCAACATTTTTAACTACCGCAATTTTTACAATGGCGGGGGTGTGGCCATCGGCGACATCAATAACGACGGACTTTCTGATGTTTTTATGACTGCCAATAGGGCCGTCAATAAGCTCTACCTCAACAAGGGTGATATGAAATTTGAAGATATTTCTTCCAAGGCCTTTGCTGATACCACTGTGCATTGGAGCACTGGCGTGGTAATGGTAGACATCAACAGCGATGGCTGGCTGGATATTTATGTGTGCAATGCAGGCTTCCAGTCGGGTGTAGAAACGGCTAACCAACTTTTTATCAACAACAAAGACCTCACCTTCACAGAGCAGGCCGCTGCCTATGGCCTTGATGACAAAGGGTATACCACCCATGCTGCTTTTTTTGACTATGATAAAGACGGAGACCTCGATGCCTATATCCTCAACAATAGTTTTATCCCGGTCAATACCCTCAACTACTCCAACAAACGTGAGCTGAGAGCCGAAGACTGGGCGGTAAAAGACTTTCTGAAAGGAGGGGGTGATAAATTGCTTCGCAATGACAATGGTAAGTTTACCGATGTCAGCCAAAAAGCCGGCATCTACGGCAGTCTGATTGGCTTTGGCCTGGGCATCTCTGTAGGCGATGTCAACGGCGATTTATGGCCTGATATCTACATCAGCAATGACTTTTATGAAAAAGACTACCTGTACATCAACCAGAAAAATGGCAGCTTCAAAGAAGAACTCGAACAAAGAATGGGTCACATAAGTCTCTCTTCTATGGGCTCAGACATGGCAGACATCAATAACGACGGCAAGCTCGATATTTTTGCCACCGATATGTTGCCTTCAGAAGATTTTCGACTCAAAAGAACAACCGCCTTTGAAAGCAATGACCTTTTTAACCTGAAACTTTCTAAAGGATTTTACTACCAATATATCCAAAACACCCTGCAACTCAACAATGGCGATGGTCAGTTTACCGATATAGCCAACATGGCCGGCACCGAAGCATCAGACTGGAGTTGGGGAGCCCTCATCTTTGATGCAGACAACGATGGCTGGCAAGACCTTCTGGTTTGTAACGGTATTTACAAAGATGTCATCGATCAGGATTTTATTGACTTTTTTGCCAATGAAGTAATGCAAAAAATGGTATTAAGCGGTAAAAAACAGAAGCTGGATACCATTGTAGGCCTGATGCCTTCTACACCCATACCCAATAAGATGTTTCGCAATATGGGAGACCTGCAATACCAGGATGTAGCATCTGATTGGGGCCTTGATCAGCCCGGTTTTTCCAATGGTGCCGCCTATGGTGACCTCGACAATGACGGTGACCTGGACCTCATCGTTAGCAATGTCAATGCTCCTTGTTTTGTCTATCAAAACAATACCAACAACAATAAATCAGCTCAACATTTTTCAGTAAGATTAAAAGGTCAAAGTCCCAATACCTTTGCTATAGGAGCCAGGGTAGTGGTCTATGCCAAAGATCAAAGCTATACCAAAGAAATCATGCCTTCCCGTGGCTTTCAATCTTCGGTTGATTATACCCAGGTATTTGGCCTTGGTAAAAATACAGTGGTGGATTCAATGGTGGTCTACTGGCCGGATGCTACCAGACAGGTTTGGATCCAGCCTGCGATGAACCAGTTGCTGGTAGCAGAGATGTCGGCCCAACGAACCAAAATTTCTAAGCCGACTCCAAAAGCACAGGCTATTTTCCAGCAAGTGGCCTTGCCGGGTAAATGGAAACACAAAGAAGATGAACACGTAGATTTTTATTACGAAAGAGGCTTGCACGAGATGCTCAGCAAGGAAGGGCCGCCGATTGCAGCAGCCGACCTCAACAAAGATGGCAGACTGACATCTTTGTTGGGGCCAGCGGACAAAGACCTGTTAATGTATTGGTCTGCCGGATCAAACTATAGGGCTGATACCACCACTTTTTCATACACCGATTTTGAAGATACTGCAGCGGCCTTTTTTGATGCCGATGGCGACGGTGATCTCGACTTATTTGTAGGATCGGGGGGCAATCACCATCCACCCCTGACCCGTGAAATGCAGGATAGGATCTACCTCAACAATGCCAATCAATTTACCCTGTCTACTAGGGCGCTACCCGTCAATGGCATGAATACCTCGGTCTGCCTGCCTTTTGATTACGACATGGATGGCGATATGGATTTATTTGTGGGCAGCCGCTCCTTTCCTCAACAATACGGTGCTGCTCCAGACAATTATCTCTACGAAAACAATGGCAAGGGTAGCTTCCAGAATGTGGCAAAAACAGTTTGTCCGGATCTGGCCAAAGCTGGCTTTGTTACCAGCGCTTCCCTGGTTGACCTGGATGGTGACAAAAAAAGTGAATTGGTAGTGGCATGTGCTTGGGGAGAGATTCAGGCTTTCTCCTTCAAAGGAAAAAAAGTAAACAAACTCCCTTCACTCCTGCCGGCGGGATACTCGGGCATGTGGTCTTATGTATCGCATGCAGACCTCGACAATGATGGCGACGAAGACCTGGTCTGTGGCAACATGGGCTTAAATTCTGGCTTATCTCATTACCCTTTGACCTTATGGGTAGGCGATTTTGATGCCAATAAAACGGTAGACAAAATCATCAGTCGCAAAATTAATGATCGAAACTGTCCGGTGATGATGAAAAGAGAGTTTATGGAACAACTGCCTTCTCTCAAAAAAAACAGCCTAAAGCACGAAGAATATGCTCATAAAACCATTGAGGATCTGCTCCCGGCCGATACCAGAAGTAAGGCACAGACCTGGAAGGCTGACTACTTTGGTTCGGTGGTAATAATCAACAAAGGAAAAATGCAGTTTGAAGTAAGGCCCCTGCCCAAGAAGTTCCAAACCTCTTATATGAGCAGCGCGGTACTGTTGGATGTCAATAAAGATGGTTTTACCGACATTGTACCCATTGGCAACAGATCAGAATTTGCACCGCAGTTTGGCCGTCTGGACGGCTACTGTGGCGATGTTATCATCAATGACAAGGGAGCTTCCTTTGCCCACCTATCGGCCAGCGATGCAGGTTTGGACCTCAGAGGAGACGCCCGTGCAGCCTACCTGATCAAAGGCAAAAAAACCCCAACGTTTATGGTCTCTTTCAACAACAGCCAAGCCAAATTGTATGCGCAACGATAATAAACACCCATTGAAAAAATATTGGGGCTTGTTTTTTTTATTGATTCTTTTTTCATGCAAAAAAGAGCAAAAGACCGAAGCCATGTTCACCCTGCTCACAGGTGATCAAACAGGGCTCGACTTTGAAAACAAGCTCGACCTTACTACCCAAATGAACATATTTAAGTACATGTATTTTTACAACGGTGGGGGTGTAGGTATTGCCGACTTCAACAACGACGGCAAAAAAGACATCTTTTTCACCGGCAACATGGTAGAAAATGAAATGTTTCTTAACGAAGGTGATTTTAAATTTAAAGATGTAACCAATAAAACGGGCATCAAAAAGGATGCTGCCTGGTCAAATGGGGTGAGCGTAGTAGACATCAACAACGATGGCATGATGGATCTCTACATCAGCCAGGTGGGCTCCTTTGATATGTTCAAAGGCCACAACCAGCTCTATGTGTGCAAGGCCATAGAAAATGGTATACCTGTATATGAAGAACGATCGGCCCAGTATGGACTCGACCTTATAGGGTATGGCACGCAAGCCGTGTTTTTTGACTACGACCTGGATGGCGACCTTGATATGTACCAACTCAACCACTCCACCCACAACAATGGCACCTTTGGCCAACGGTCTTCTTTCCTGGGTACCTTTCACGAGCAGTCGGGTGATAAGTTGATGAGAAACGATAACAATCACTTTACCGATGTGACCAAAACCTCGGGCATCCATTCTTCCGTTATCGGCTATGGTCTTGGTGTTGTGGCCAGTGATGTCAATCTTGATGGTTATCCCGATTTGTACATTGGCAACGACTTTCATGAAAATGACTACTTGTACATCAACCAAAAAAACGGTACTTTCAAAGATGTCACCGAGGAGCAACTCATGCACACGAGCCGGTTCTCTATGGGCGTAGATGCGGCTGACCTTAACAACGATGGCTTCAATGAAATCATTTCCCTCGACATGTTGCCCGAAAGACCCGACATTCTTAAGAGGTCAGAAAACGATGAAGACATTAGCCTCTTTAAGTTTAAACTCGACTACGGCTACAACTATCAATACTCGCGCAACGCCCTTCAACTCAACAACGGCAACGGCAGCTATAGCGAGATCGCCATGTACAGTGGCATACACGCCACCGACTGGTCTTGGTCACCCCTGTTTTTTGACATGGACCAAGATGGTAAACAAGATTTGTTTATTTCCAATGGCATTCCCAAACGCATGAATGACCTGGATTATATCAACTTTGTTTCCGACCAGGACTGGCAGTGGAAGACAAGCCACAATGTACTCAGTCAGAAGGAACTCGACCTCATTGCCAAGATACCGGAGCTCAAGCTGGAAAACAAAATTTACCTTCAATCCGGTGCTCTGCAATTTTTGGATAAGAGCAACGCAGTAAACAATGTACTACCTTCGTACAGCAGCGGGGCTGCATATGCCGACTTTGACAACGATGGCGACCTCGATGTAGTGGTCAACAACATCAATGAAAAACCCTTTGTCTATAAAAATGAGAATCGCAGGTCTCCCCAAAATACAGCGGCTTTAAGGATTCAACTCAAGGGCCCGGCTAGCCAATATCAATGCCATCGGCAGCCGACTCATCGTAAAGGCGGGATCCACTCAATTTTTGCAGAACAATATGCGGTGCGTGGCTTTCAGTCTAGCAGCCAGGAAGATGTAATCATAGCTACCGGCCAACTGAAAGCCGATTCACTATGGGTGATTTGGCCCGATCAAACATACACACTGGCAGCTGTAGGCAAAGACAGCCTCTTTAAGCTTGCTTACCAAAGTGGCTTGCCGAAGTTTGATTACAGCCAGCTAAACAAAACAAACGATTCTGCAAAAAATGTATGGACCGAGGGTGCAGCCAATGCAGGACTAAATTACCACCACCGGGAGAATCCCTATATAGAATTTCACCGTGAGCCCCTGGTGCCCTTTAGCTGTGGCGAAGACGGCCCTGCAGCTTGTGTAGGAGATGTCAATGGTGATAAGCGCGATGACATATTTTTTGGAGCCTCTAAAACCTTTAAGCCCGAGCTCTATCTCCAGCAGGCCAATGGCAAATTTGTTAAAAGCCCACAAAAAGCCCTTGATGCAGATTCTATCTATGAAGACACAGATGCTCTGTTGGTGGATGTCAACAAAGATGGGTACATGGATTTGGTAGTGGCCAGTGGGGGCAATGAATACTCGCTTAAAAACGATTACATGAGGCCGCGGCTTTACCTAAATGATGGCAAGGGCAACTTTACTAAGGCAGCCGATGCACTGGGCCAGGTAAAACTGAATGCCTCAGCCGTTAAAACCGGCGACCTCAACAACGATGGCCATGCCGATTTGATTTTCTTTGGCAGGTCCGTTCCATATCAATACGGCGCTTTCGCCTCGTCTTATATTTTGATCAATAAGGGCAATGGTACTTTTGAAGACAAGACAGCCCAATTGGCGCCTGAGTTCAAAGACCTGGGCCTTGTCACCGCCGCAGAATTGACAGACATGGATGGAGATAAAGACCTTGACATTGTAGCAGCTTGCGAGTGGGATGATATTAAACTGTTTACCAACGAAGGTGGTAAATGGAAGTCTTCTATGCTATACAGCGGGCACGGCTGGTGGTCGTCACTTATGATCTCAGATTTGGATGGCGATGGCGACCCCGATGTATTGGCGGGCAATCAGGGACTCAATACCCGAATGAAGGCGAGCCCCGAAAAACCAGTGCGCATGTACTATGCCGACATGGACAACAACGGCACCAAGGAGCAGATCGTAACCTATTATATTGGTGATAGAGAGATTCCCCTAGCCAACAAGACAGAATTGGAAAAGAAGTTGCCTCCGGTAAAGAAAAAAATTCCTGAAGGCCAGCGATTTTGCCAAGGCAGATCTCGAAGATATCCTTTCATTTTACGACCTCAAAAAGGCACAAAAAATGGAAGCGGATCAATTTGCCAATATGATTATTTATCAGCAAGCCAAGGGTCAATACAGCGCTTCTGCCCTGCCTTCCAATATGCAATATGCACCTTTGACAGCGGCTGTCAACCTTGGTAAAAATGAATGGCTGATTGGCATGAACAAGTACAATAGCAATGTGCAGATTGGCCGGTACGATGCCGATTTTGGGGGCATCCTTACAACAACGGGTAAGGAGCCAAAGTACCAGCACCTTCAGGGACTATTGCTGAAAGGGGCGATTAAAAAAATTCTGCCTATTCAAGTCAATGGCAAGACGCAGTACCTGGTTATTAAAAACAACGACTCCTGTGCCTTGCTTTCCCGCTAATTAGATCATGGCAGCCAGGGTGAGGTAAAAGTAAAAGCTGTTCCGTCAAACAGACCTTTGTCAGAGAGTTTGAGTCGGGGAATTACCAGTAAGGCCATAAACGAGAGTGTCATAAACGGAGCGGCCAAGACCGAGCCAAGCTCTTTTTTGGCAAAGCCATCAATGGCCTGGTAGTTGGTAGCTACCTTGTAGCCATCTTCATTGCTCATCAAACCCGCCACCGGTAGGGCCAATTGATGGACATCCTTGTTATGACAGGCCACCACACCCCCTTTGCAGTTGACCACCGCATTGATGGCGTCTACCAGGTCTTCATCGTTTACACCCACTGCAATGATGTTGTGAGAATCATGGGCTACAGAAGAGGCAATAGCACCTCGTTGAAGGCCAAAGCCATGGATGATGGCCACAGCTGGCGTGGCCTGGGTATATCTATTGTACACCACTAGTTTGAGCAAGTCGTTTTGGGTATCACTTTTGAAATCAGATGGTTTTCCATGCCAGTCTGCCAGCAGTTCCTGGGTTATAAGCTGGCCCCCAGTGGCATGAATCACGCGCAACTGAGCAGTACCTTCAGGCACAGGAAGACCAATCTGGTCTATGGAAATGGTTTTGGCATTAAAACAGTTGGCTACCTTGCTTTGGGGCAGGGGTAGCAGACTAACACCATCACGGGCCACACAGCCACCACTGAGGTAAGTGGCCTCAACCTCAAGGTCGATCAGATCTTTAACAACAATAAAGTCAGCATTGTCACCTTCTTTTAATAAGCCAATGGGCAGGCGATAGTGCATTACCGGGTGGACACAAGCCATAAAAAGGGCATCAAACAAGGGCAGGTCAAATTCTTTGATTGCTCTTTTGACCAGCACATTGATATGACCCAGTACCAACTCATCCGGGTGTTTGTCATCAGAACAAAACATCATCTGTTGGCTATGATCCCTCGCCAATGGCATCAGTGCATTGAAGTTTTTGGCAGCACTGCCCTCTCTAACCAAAATTTTAACACCGAGCCCCAGCTTTTCCGCCGCCTCGTCGGTTTGGTAACATTCGTGATCGGTAGAGATGCCGTGACCAAAGTATTTTTGAGCATCAACACCCCGGAGACCGGGAGCATGGCCATCAATGGGCTTGCCGCTTTTAGTAGCTGCCACCAGCTTTTTGATTACCTCTTCATCTTCATAAATCACACCCGGGTAATTCATCATTTCTGCCAGGTAATAGATGTCGGGCCGTGCCATTAATTGGGCAATCTGTTCGCTGTCTATGGTGGCTCCTGCCGCTTCAAAAGCAGTAGCCGGTACACAGGAAGGGGCCCCAAAGGCAAAATGAAAGGGACTTTGGGCCGCATCTTCCAGCATGTATTCCACACCTGCCTGGCCCAATACATTGCCAATTTCGTGGGGATCAGAGACTGTGCCTACGGTGCCATGCACAACCGCTAAACGGGCAAAATGAGCCGGTGTCAGCATCGAACTTTCGATGTGGACGTGTGCATCTACAAAGCCGGGCATAATATAGGGCTTGTTTTTCTTTTCCTGCTCAAGGGCGTCGATCCTTACTATTTTACCTTCATCCCACCACAAATGCCCATAAAAAATTTGGCGCTTAATTACATCTACAATGTTTCCTTCTATGTTCATCATCTTCACTAAAATTTGGAGATTGAATTACAAGATGTAAATTAATCAAACTACCGCAATTATTCGGTTGACCTGGGTCATTGGGCGTGAAACATTTCATGAAGAAGGCGTAACTTCGTGGTTCATAAACTTTAGATCAAATGCAAAAGGTATATATTTTATCCGCGTTGAGAACACCCATGGGCAGTTTTGGTGGTGCACTTTCTTCTTTCTCTGCCACCCAGTTGGGATCAGTAGCCATCAAGGCATCGGTTGAAAAATCGGGCATCAACCCATCAGATGTTGATGAAGTGTTTTTTGGCAATGTTTGCCAGGCCAACAACGGTCAGGCCCCTGCCAGACAAGCAGCACTTGGAGCTGGCCTGGATAAAAAAGTACCCTGTACCACGGTCAATAAGGTTTGTGCCTCGGGTATGAAATCAGTCATGTTTGGCGCCCAATCTATCCAATTGGGACAAAACCAGGTAGTCGTAGCTGGAGGTATGGAAAGCATGAGCAATATCCCTTACTACCTGCCAAAGGTGAGATGGGGATTGAAATATGGTGGCGGCGAGTTGGTAGACGGACTTCAAAAAGATGGCCTTACCGATGCGTACAACCACCAGGCCATGGGCACTTGCGCAGATGCCACTGCCACCAAGTTTAACATCAGCAGAGAAGAACAGGATCGGTTCGCTATACAATCATACCAACGCGCTGCAGATGCTACCAAGGCCGGCAAATTCAAAAATGAAATCTGCCCGGTAGCCATTCCACAGAAAAAAGGAGATCCGATTTTGATGGCGGAAGATGAAGAATACAAAAACGTCATGTTTGATAAGATTCCGGGACTCAGACCCGCCTTCTCAAAAGACGGAACGGTAACAGCGGCCAACGCTTCTACCATGAACGACGGTGCTGCTGCTTTGGTTTTGGCCAGCGAAGAATATGTGACCAAAAACGGGCTTACACCACTTGCGGAAATCGTTTCTTACGCAGATGCAGCACAAGAACCAGAATGGTTTACTACTGCACCTACACTGGCAGCTCCTATAGCCCTAAAAGAGCTGGATTATCCATCGGTGACATTGACTTTTTGAAGTCAACGAAGCTTTTGCGGTGGTAACCATGGCTTTTAACCAAACCATGGGTGTGGATGAATCAAAGGTCAATGTCAATGGAGGTGCAGTAGCCTTGGGCCATCCACTGGGCGCTTCAGGAGCCAGGATCATTACAACCCTTTACCACGTTTTGGCAGAAAACAATGGTACTTACGGCCTCGCAACCCTTTGCAATGGGGGCGGAGGAGCCAGTGCTATTATCATCAAAAAACTGTAATTGCGCTTACTTTAAATCGATGGTGCCGGCATCGCTGTTTTCAAGCATGCCACTACTAGCCAATCGTATTTCTTTACCTTGGATGTTCTCAATGGTAATCTGACCCGAGTTACTGAACATACCCAGGTTGTCAATGCCGTACAAGCCATTGGTGGCGTGGTTGTTCAATATAGAAATGATGCCATTGTTGGTAATCTCACCTACCGCCTGGTTTCTGATGGCAGTGCTGCCACTATTGGTTATGGTTAGCATCGATGAACTGTTGATCAACACACTGCCACTATTGGTAAAGGCCGTACCCGAAGTATTGAGCGGGTTGGCGATGCTGATGTTGCCATAACACAAAATATCACCGGCGTTGGTCAACTCTCCCTTGTCTTGAAGATTTAAGTTGCCATTGTTTTGAATCAATAGGGTTACATTGGCTCCTAGATTGATTGACGAAGCCCTTGCTGTGGTACCGTTGGTAATGGTAATGGTATAAGCCAATGCAGGATTGATGACCACGTTGTGGCAGGGCTGGGGTACGATGCCGGTGCTCCAGTTGGTAGCCACGTTCCAGCTTCCATTGGTACCAATCCATGTGTTGGTGACATCGGGTATATTTTCATCCACACTGCTGTCACAGTCATTGTCTTTGCCATCACACAGCTCCGGTGCGCCCGGATAACTCATGTTGTCATTGTCGAGACAGTCTTGGCTGCCGGCACAAAATCCGTCGTTGTCAAAGTCGCCACCATAGCCAGTCAGGCAGTAATCTGTATAGTTGCCACCGCCAGGTAAAAGAGGATTGAGTTCCAATCGCAATGATGCTCCTCTCAGGCAAAAATCGTTGTAGGCATTGGGTATGCAGCCGCTGAAGTTGTTGTCGTTGAGCCACAGCACAGAGATAGGTGGAATCACCAGGAAGGCGGGCAGGGTACCCGAAAAGTTATTGTTGTCGAGGTACAGGGTTCTGAGGTTAGGCGCATCACCTAAAGTAGAGGGAATGGCGCCACTATAATTGTTATTGCCCAGATCTACGTACTCAAGCAAAGGCAGGTCGTCCAAAAAGTTGGGCAAGATGCCCGAAAAATTGTTGCTGTATAAATTCAGGCGGGTCAACTGGGTCAAAGCAGTAATGGCAGAAGGTATGGTACCACTCAGGTTGTTGGAACCCAGGTTGATGGCACTAACCCTGCCGGCGCTGGTACACACTACGCCAAACCAGGTGCATACATTGCAGTTGGAGGCGTAGTTGACCCAGCCCGTTTTATTGGTCCATGAGGCGCCATTGGTACTGTTATAAAAACTGACCAGGGCCGGATAGTCCGGATGACATGGTACCGATGCATCGTAAGCGCAGATACCAAATTCTCCGTAGTCGTTGGTAGCGGGAACATCTTTGGGTGTTACTCTGATGAGGATGGTCTCACCGGGAGTGCGACCCGTTAGTAAGAGCAAGGCATGGTTGCCTGCACCGGTATTATCATCGCAGCCAATGGCGGTCAATGCGCCACAGCTGCCGGCATAGGCTTGGATTACCATGTCGGTAAAACCTCCAGATACCTGGATGGTTTCGATGGTCAGTGAGCCAGAAGATGGTACGATGGCCGAAAACCAAACGTCGGTGCTATATGCCTGGCTCACACAAGAAAAACCGGGTGTATTAGCAGACTGGGTGCCGTAGTCGTTGTCAAAGGTCCTGGGATTACAACCCTGACCCAGCGTAAGGGGAATGGCATCCACACATTCGTCGTTGTTGGGACCCAGGGTGCTGCAGCTGGTGCCGGTAAAACAGGTAGCATTGACAAAGTTTAAAAACAGCTGATTGCCCACAATAGGACCAAAACCAGTGGTAAGGTTGATTCCCTGGCCTGCGAGGTCGCTGCAGAAGCTCATGATGGTGCCATTGGCCCCTGGCAAGATGGGAGATGATGCATTAAAGCAGTTGCTACCTTCCGGCGTCTTACCGGTGTTGGCGGCTATCACATTGCCGCAATCGTCGATTTGAGTGTTGACCCCATTCCACACGCAGGCGTGGGTGTGGCGAAGACCGAGAACATGTCCTAATTCATGCGATACGTTTTGGATGTTGTATGGGTAGTTCATTATACTTCCTGCCATGCCACAGGTAAGGGCTGCTGGTCCTGGATAAGTAGTAATGGGATTACAAAATCCACCTATGCCGTAACTGATACCACCAGCAAAGTCTTTGGTGCTCAGCAGGTAGCCCACCTTGCCCGAAAGACCGATGCTGATGAGTCTGTTGACAAAGGCCGTGCGCATGGAGGAAACTCCTGTGGCTGCGGTGTATACATCATTGGTGTTCCAGATAAATACCTGTGACACGATGATGGGCACATTGTAATCGTTGTATATAGTAGCTACATTGCTAAAAATATTGGTCATCCAACTTTGGGTATTGGGGGTGCTGGAGCCATTGTCAAGGTAAGATGAATAATCACACTCTACATAGAGTTCCAAACAATCGGCGTATGAGTTGCGCTGTTCCTGGTGGTGTTCTCTCATGTCCTCATCATCGTCTGTATGACAAAGTGCCCTGACCTTTTGAGGAGCCACAACCAGCCTTAAGGCCATGGAGTTTTTATCCTTGTGTACTTCAAACTGTTGATCTTCGTCTGATACAAAAAGGGTCATTTGATCTTCGCCTATACACAGCGTTACGTGTGAATCTTCTGCCGACTTAACCTTACCCCTGTAGGTGACGATGGTCGGTAGGTCTAAGATCTCACCCGTGGCGAGTTCCATTTTGGCATCTCGGGAAAAAAGCTCAAAACGCTCCAGCAGCAGGTGAAAGGTCTGGCCTTCTAGAGTCAGGCTTAGGTCTGCCAGTCTGGGCTTCTGCCCAAACAACAGCTGCTGACACTCAGCCGAAAAAACAGCGGTCTGGTGGTTGTCGAAAAACAAAGGCTGGGCTGTGAGTTCAATGGCATGAACCTTCGGTTGCTCTACCTTTTTTTTCAATTCTGTTGCAGATGAAGTCTGAGCCGTCACCTGAATTAAACACAGCAGTATGAAGGAACAGAGAGTGAGAAGTCTTTTCATAAAGTCTAAATTAACAATATTTTCAAGAATTAAAACACAATGGATATAGTACTTACGATATACTGACAATCTTCCCTACTCAAAGACCTGAAACAAAGTCCCGGAAAATGAAAGTAAGTAGCAACAAAAGTCTAAAAGAAGCGCGAAATCCAGTCGCTCCCATAGATGTAGTGTCGCATTCCCGACCAAAATAAGTTAAATCAAAAATAAAAGAATAAAATTTTGTTAATATGATATTAAAGCCTTGCAAAACATATTTAATTCGTTTAAATTTGCATTGTGAAAAATTAAAAGAAAACTACAGCTTAATAAATTGTTTCTAATTACCGTATTTAATTCTGATTAATCCGCAATTAAATAAAGCAATTGAAATTTTATTCTGTATTATTCATAAAACTGATTTAAAATTTTGAGTAATGAAAAGTTTATTATACCAGCTTCTGGTGGAAAAAAATGTAAGGTCTAAAGTAGATATGATTCACCAGAAAAACCTATTGGGAGAGATCATTGAAAAGGATTCTTTGCAAGCCGATTACAATCCTAAAACGGCGAGGCACAGATCTTTAAAAAACATCAACGCTAAGTTGATCCAATTCTAGGAAAGCAACGCTCAGGCGTATAAGTTTTTATCATAGTTTTTTAGTTGTTAGATTAAAAGCTGTCTTTTGCAAAAGAGACGGCTTTTTTTTTGAAGAAAACCGGGAACGGAATGACTGAGCATTTGCTACGAAGTAGCAATTTGATTGCCAGTGGCAATCAAAAGCGAAGGAACCACGAGCTCTGCGAGTGGCGACTTCAATTCTCTTCTGGGAACAAACTAGCTGTCTCTCTGCCAGTACACTGGTGTAGGGATCCGGCAACCAGCAACCGGCAACCGGCAACAAAGCATCCGGCAACCGCTGGTAGGAACAAGATCTATAATTCTGATACTAAGGTTGCCCGGATGCTCCGACCCCGGATGCTCCGACCCCGGATGCTCCGACCCCGGATGCTCCGACCCCGGATGCTCCGACCCCGGATGCTCCGAAGCCCGGTTACCACAAAAAAAAGGGACCAAGCTAAGCTTGATCCCTTTTTTTCTCTATCGGTTACTGGTAATTATCCGATGGCGTTTACATACTTCATCAACTTGCTCTTCAAGTTAGAAGCTTTGTTTTTGTGCCAAGTGTTTTTCTTTGCCAGCTTATCGACCATGGCAACTACCTTAGGTAGATACTTTACGGCTTCCGCCTTATCTTCCAAAGACCTTAATTTTGCAATTGCGGTCCTCGCAGATTTTTTGTAATACCTGTTCCTCAATCGGATAACAAGGTCTTGCCTGATTCTCTTCTTAGATGACTTATGGTTTGCCATTGATCTTAAATTTATAAATTGGAGCGCAAAGATAGGTGTAAATACGCACTAAACCAAAATTTTATGCAAAAAAACGCATTACAATCTTACCTTATCCGAATACTGTTCTGAATCAAACAGAAAACTCGCTACTCTTTTTTTATTTTTTGTAATAAATACCATGTTTTTTTGGTCTGAATACAATTCAGTCAAAATATTATTTTTGATGCTCAACTCCTGTACCGAACCACTGATCGGGTACTCAAGGTAGCAATAAAAGGCAATTTGATCGTCCGACAGCTCCTTTCCGATGAAGGTGGGCTTGAGACTTTTGCCAGCCGCTACCAGGGTACAGTGCTGCTCCAGATAGTGCGCTACCGCCTCATCTGCCTGCACCGCTTCATTGTGTTGACCCAGTTTTAAAGCCTTGTGACCCGATTTTACCAGCGACTTCTCCAAATCGTCAATAAACAGGTGAACGGTGACCTGAACAGACGAGGTTTGGGTGTCGTAATTGACCTCTGTGCGACTCACATGGATGTCGTGTAGCTTTGAACTTACGGCAACTCCGGGTGCCACTGACACCCAAAGTTGACTGACCAAAAGAAAGAGGGTGGAGAGGGCCATTAATACCTGTAGTATTCTGGTTTAAATGGTCCTTCTACTTTTACCCCGATGTAGTTGGCCTGCTCGTCTGATAAGGTCTCCAACTCCACACCAATTTTGGCAAGGTGGAGTCTGGCTACTTTTTCATCCAGGTGCTTAGGCAGGGTGTAAACCTCGTTTTTGTAGCTTGCACTGTTGGACCACAGCTCCAATTGGGCCAGGGTTTGGTTGGTAAAGCTGTTGGACATTACAAAGGATGGGTGACCGGTGGCACAACCCAGGTTGACCAAACGGCCTTCTGCCAGGATGATGATGTCTTTGCCATTCAAGGTATACTTATCAACCTGTGGCTTGATCTCTACCTTGGTGTCGGCATAATTTTCTTTCAACCACGCCATGTCGATCTCATTGTCGAAGTGGCCGATGTTACACACGATGGCCTTGTCTTTCATTTTCAGGAAGTGTTCTCCCCTTACAATCGACTTATTACCAGTTGCGGTAACAACGATATCTGCTTCGGACAAGGCGTTTTCCAATCTTTTTACAGCAAAGCCGTCCATGGCTGCCTGAAGGGCACAGATGGGGTCGATTTCAGTAACAATGACTCTACAGCCCGCTCCTCTCAATGAAGCTGCAGAACCCTTGCCTACGTCGCCATAGCCACAAACTACAGCTACCTTACCGGCCATCATGATGTCGGTGGCCCTTCCTGATAGAGTCTACCAAGTGATTCTTTACATCCGTACTTGTTGTCAAACTTAGATTTGGTCACAGAGTCGTTTACGTTGATCGCAGGCATGGGCAAGGTGCCATTTTTCATGCGCTCATACAAACGGTGAACACCGGTGGTGGTTTCTTCTGACAAACCTTTGATGTCGGCTATCAACACAGGGAAACGATCAAAAACCATGTTGGTCAAATCACCACCATCGTCAAGGATCATATTGAGGGGCTGACCTCCTTCGAAGGCATGGAGGGTCTGCTCAATGCACCAGTCAAATTCTTCTTCGTTCATGCCCTTCCACGCAAATACCGGAATGCCGGCCGCAGCGATGGCCGCAGCAGCGTGGTCCTGGGTTGAAAATATATTACATGATGACCACGATACCTGAGCTCCCAGTTCTACCAGGGTTTCGATCAATACCGCTGTCTGGATGGTCATGTGAAGGCAGCCTGCAATTCTTGCTCCTTTTAGGGGCTTGATCTCTCCGTACTCTGCCCTAAGTGCCATCAGGCCCGGCATCTCTGCCTCTGCCAGTTCAATTTCTTTCCTGCCCCATGCGGCCAGGTTGATGTCTTTTACTTTATAACTCAGTTGTTTTTCAGCTGTTGTCATTTGATAATTTTTAACTTTTTTCAGGCCGCAAAGGTAGAAAATAAAATACCTTTTATGCCGCCATATTATCACAACAGTTTGTTAAAACTTTGGTTTTCAAGGCCACAACTTTTTTATCCGACACCAGCTCTTTGGGTACTCCATAGCCCCTCGGGACAGACCATTCTATCGGTTGCGATTTCGGGCCTTGTTGATGATGTTGCTCATCACCTCCTGCCTGAATTGTTTTTCTACCCAAAGTAGTTTTGCCACCTTACGGTCGGGCAAGAGGGTTTTGAACTTATCGATGTACCTGCGCTCCAGCTGAATTTCTTTCTCGCGGATATCAAAGTGCCTTGTAATGTAGAGTTGGGCTTCTTTGTCGGTGATGTCGTCTCCAAAATCCGATTTTTTCTCTGCCATCAGGCTGGCCCTCTCGGCTTCCATTTGGTTGTAAACGGGCCAGAATTTTTCTGACTCATCGGGTGTAAGCGCCAGCTTCTCGGTGACAAAGGCAATCTTGAGCGACTTTACCCGCTCTTCCAGCGCCTCTCGGCGTTTGCCCACCTGGCCAAAAACCATTGAGCCGATCAGCAAAAAACTTAATACTATTGAGGTCTTTTTCATTTCTATAAAACTAAAATGATTCTTTACATAATTTCATTGAGGTACTCCAATTCTTCATCGGTCATGATGTCTTGTAACAACTGTTCTTCTTCTCCCAGGCCTTCGATCTCGGGCAGCTCTCCGGTATTGACAGCCTCCAACTCTTGTAGCAGCCACAAGTCTTCTTCTGAATTAAACGACTGGATCAAATGGTTGACATCATCGTGACTCAGCTCGGTGCCAAATTTTTGGCTCATTGAGGCATAATTGTTTTTTTCTTCTCCCATAACACCTGCCGGAAGTACAAACTTCAACATCACGGCAAGGGCAAGCACCATAACGGCGGCTACAGATAACCATCGAAGGTTGCGCATAATCACCATCTTTCCGGATGCCGGCCTCACTTCGATTTTTTCCATCACCGCGGCCGACAAACCATCAAAATAGCCATCAGGCACACTTGCCTGACTTTTTTTGCCCAGGGCCTCGGACACCCTGATCTGAGCCATTACCTCATCTTCCAGTTGGCTAAAATAGCCGACAGGTGGGGCATCAAAGCGGTTTTTGTGCCGCAATAACTCTAGTTTTTTGTCCAATTGTTCTCTTTCTTCCATCATCTACCTTTTTAGGCCAACAACACAGCTTCTATTTTTTTTACGGCGTGGTGGTACGAAGCCTTTAACGCACCCACCGAGGTATCCAAAATTTGCGACATGTCTTGATAACTCAACTCGTCGTAATACCTCATATTAAATACAATCCTCTGTTTTTCGGGCAAGCCTTCCAAAGCTATTGCCAACTTTTGAAGCGCCTTGTCCTCGTCAAAGTCGTGGTCAAGGGCTGATGAGTTGCCGGTGTGAAACTCCTCCAGCACCAGGGTACTTTTGCTTTTCTTGTTTTTGAGGTGGGTCAGCGCTTCGTTGGTAGCTATGCGGTACAGCCATGTAAACAGGCTCGACCTGCCCTCAAAGTTGTCAAAGCCACGGTAGGCCTTGATGAAGGTATTTTGCAGCACATCAT
Organism: Saprospiraceae bacterium; assembly: GCA_016717655.1. Classification (GTDB taxonomy): domain Bacteria; phylum Bacteroidota; class Bacteroidia; order Chitinophagales; family Saprospiraceae; genus JADKBO01. Next base: position 201,719 of record JADKFC010000005.1, on the reverse strand, counting down.
CGGTATCCTCGTGGCTTTCCACAATGCGGCGAATGTGCCAGTACACTTTTTCCTGGTACTTATGCATCAACAACCGGAAACCCTGCTCGAGGGTAGCTCCGTTTCGTAGCAATTCTACGATTTTGTCGTCTTCAGCATGCACCATTTACTTCTGGATTGTGGTATTTTGACCCCTAATTTGGCCAAAGGTTTAATCTACACCTTACGCGTATCACTAAGTTTTTGAATAAAAAGCAGGGTCTTTTCCTCCCGGCTCTCATACATGGGCAAAAATATCTCATTTTCGCACACATTTTCAATGCAGTATGAATGATTTTTGTAAATAAACTGATCGTATGTATCGTCGTAGCCCCTTACCATCACCAGCAGTTCTGCAGTCTGCTCTCGTAGCTCTTCAAGGCTCTTGTGGTAAAACGGACTCTTTTCATCAATGATGTGGATGAGGGTCCAGTTGAGCGGAAACAGGTAAATAAAGTCTAGCTCTAGGTGCAGCCGCTGAAATTTGCGCCTGCGTTGCCCCTCTACTTCCTCCAGCCATGTCATGTTGAGTGAGGCTTCCATGTTGATAAGTGTATTCACCCCTGCATTCACCAGCCTCAATTGTAGTGATTTTTGGTCGCCATAGGGTGCCAATACCACCTTATCAGCATAACGGATCTTCACCGGTGCCTTGGAAAACCGAAAAATGAGAAGGCCCGTTCCCAATGCATAACAAGTTAGCCCAATAAGAGAATTAAACGAAGAAACCACATTGGTAAAGTGGTCTTGCGGATTGAGGTAGCCATAGCCCACAGTGGTAAACGTCTGGATGCTGAAATAATAGCAGTGCATAAAATTTTCCCAGCCCCCTGCGGGCTTGCCACTCAGGTGTTCGATGCCATGGCTGAAATACAGCGAGGCAAATACCCCGTTGAGCAGCAGAAAAACCCCTATCAGCTCCAGGATAAACGTATGCCATGGCAGGTTTACCAGATGCTCAAAGGGCTTTACCGCCTCACCGCCCACTCTCTCTATGTTAAAGCTGCCATCCTCTTTCACCAACCTCGCTCTGGCTGATACCTTATTGCCAAAGCCCATGTTTTCGGCCAGTGGTTCTTTGTGTTTATCTGTCATGATATTGAATGGGGTGAACCCTTTTTTGTCAATAGTTAGCCAAAAGATAAAGATAGAAAGAAATGGCAAAGAGAATGGTGAGGGTGATCATAAGAGGGATTCTATTGAAATGATCCTTTTCGGGTAGGAATAGGCAGGTTTATCTTTGTGGGGCTGGATCGGGGCGAATTGCATTTCGCCCGTGCTTGTGGATGATGCTTTCGTAATAATTGCGTTGCCAAATTTTATAATTTAAAGATTTGATTTTTTCAATTTGGGTGAGATGATCTTATTGGGGCAGGATTGGGGCGAATTGCAATTCGCCATCTAATGGATTATCGGCCTATCTTTTCAATTTATCTTCTGCCCATTTTAAGGGATTATTGATAATGTAATTGGAAATCCGGTGGTATGCTTGATCGTTTCGGATGATGCTTTCGTAATAATTGCGTTGCCAAATTTTATAATTTAAAGATTTGATTTTTTCAATTGGGGAGAGAAGATCTTTTTGGGGCTGGATCGGGGCGTCATTATTTATTTTGGGCTGGATTGGGGCGAATTGCAATTCGCCCGTAATTTGGGTGAGTTGATCTTTTTGGGGCAGGATTGGGGCCAGATGATCTTTTTGGGGCTGGATCGGGGGCGTCATTATTTATTTTGGGCAGGATCGGGGCGAATTGCAATTCGCCCGTACGGGGTTCTTCTATTGAAAGGATAAGATCTTTTATTTTTTTAATGGTAGATATTTTATAGCCTCTTATGATGGAGCCTATTGTTTGAGATGGAGATTGAAATGGATGGATTGTTCTATCGTTTTCTTGGCCTTTTGAAAAAATGATTTCAATAATGCCGTGCATGTGATCTGGCATGATGATAAATTCGTGAAGCTTAATATTATCTCTGATTTCGGCAGTGTTTTGCCATTCTTTAAAGGCGATTTCGCCAAAAGGATTCAATTTCAGTTCGGCATTTTCAATGTGTCCAAAAATCAAATTCCGATTTTGGATGCACAATGTAATAAAGTACAATCCGGCCTGTGAATAATCATATCTTTTTAATCGTATGGATCGTCTGTGGTGTAAGTTTGGGTTGTAATTTTTCATAGTTTATAATTTTTCATTCTACAATTTGGCTGAGGGAATGTGGTGTTTTCCAGATCCTCATATTCGGGGTATAATTAATTACCACATCAAAACAAATTTTTCCCCAATTTTGGTTCCCAAGTGCTATTTTTCTGTTGGAATTTGGTTTTTTTTGTCCAGGTTAGATAGGAAATGAGTGATGCAGCTTTTTAATCGAATGTTGTCTTGATTTTGAATTTTTCTATCCACGATCATTATAGAATGGGTTTGATATTTTAAATAAATCACAAGATGTTTTTCACCACAAAGTTCATAAAGATGTGGATTCCGTTTTTTTATTCAGAATGCCAAATCTAAATTTCCTCCATTATGTCAATGTTTCAAAAAACATCCAGGTACTCCCAATTGGACGATTTATAATATTTTAATGCAGTTTGTACTTGATTGCTTACTTTTGGTTGGTTAACTCCAAAATGAAAGTCCTCTTTATTTGTCTGATGATATTGGGTTGTAGTGGTCAAGCCACTGCCCAGGCCTTTCGTTTATTTACCATGCGCGAAGGACTCAGCCAGATGAAAATTACGGCTCTGCATATCGATAAAAGGGGCTATCTGTGGATTGGTACCAGAAATGGACTCAATAAATTTGATGGGGAAAAATTTACGGTTTTTACCGAACAGGATGGCTTGCTGCACAACCGCATCCATGGCATCGATGAAGATACCTCGGGCAATTTGGTAATCTTAACGTACAATGGACTCTCCCTTTATAACGGTCAAAAATTTTCATCCTATCCCCAACCTTTCACCAGCGTTTTGTTTGATCTGGCGGTGGATCACACCAATACGATCTGGATCTGTGAACGATATGCCAACCCGACACTTTATGCATTTAGAAAGGGAATTTATAAACCTGTAATAAAAAACAAGGGCAGCCTCCGGTTTCAGTACGACAAAACAAACCGGCAAAAATGGATAACCAATGGAGGCAAGGTTTTCCGTTTGTCTGATGACTCCTTAGACCTGGTGTCAGATGGCGGTTACTTTTTTTACCCTACCTCAGGCGATGTTTTACAAAGGCCCTACTTTGTGAAGGACCACAATGATGGCCCGGGCAAAAGATTGTTGTATTACACGGATCAAGATTCGCTGGTACCGGTGGCTATCAGTCAAGAGGTTGACACCAAGCCTGAAATTAGAGATCTGGCCGACAATTATATATGGAATTCTGTGCGAAATCAGCTGGATCTCCCCGATATAGGCAATGGCAGGGTGATTTTTCGCAATGAATTTCCGATTACCAATGATGTGGTAAAGGATGCAGCTGATCAATTTTGGATTGGCTCAGAAAATGGCTTGGGGCAGGTTTTCAACAATGCTTTTTCGTCTATACCTGTTTCCGAAATTACCAATGTATGGACCATTATTGAGGATCAAAACAAGGATCTGTGGATGGGCACCTATGGCAATGGACTTTTTAAAAAATCGAAAACAGGCAACCGCATTTTCAGGGCCAAAGAGGGAAAGGCCCTTCATTATTTTGCAGCCTCTGCCATGGATAAAAAAAGCAGGTTGTATTTTGGAACCAGCCTCGGACTTGAAATCATTGATGGTAACAAATCGAGCTTTGTTTGGCAAAACAAGGCGGTATTTAGCCTCTTTTACGATAAAAAAAGGGACCTAATGGTATTTGGTACCCTCGAAGGAGTGGGAGTTATGAATGCAAAGGGCTCCATCCAATATTATGGCTTGAAGGAGGGCCTTCACCCCAATCATTACATCCAAAGCATTGGCATGGACAAAAAGGGTCGGTTTTGGTTGGGCAGTTACTCCGGCTTGAGCCGCCTGGACCTTGAATCCGGTGAGATTCGAAATTATACAAAGGCCAGCCAAAAGCTGCCAAGCCAGGGTGTCTACTGTAGTTTTTTAGATGCCGATGGACGTTTGTGGATGGGTGGTGACAATGGCCTGATGTGGTACGATGATACAAAAGACTCCATTCACCTGGTCAGCAGCCATGTGGTACAAAGCATGGTAAAATCCATCATAGATCTCGATACTAAACAACTTTTGATCGCCACAAAAGATGGTCTCTTCCTGTTTGACAAATTAAAATATCTGGACGAGGGTCAAACAGCGTTCAGCATTATTAACATATCCAATGGCTATCCTGGCATTGATCCCGGCTTTAATGCTTTCTGCAAAGATGCGTTGGGCAAGATATGGATTTGTTCCTCTTTATCGGTAGAGCAATTGGATCCGGCCAGGTTAAAATTAAAGGGTCAGGGCTTAAAGGTCAATATCACACATGTCAATAGCCGGCCACTTCCTTTTCAACACAAAATTAAATCGTGGACCATGCCCAAAGGGGTATCCAATGTAGTGATCAGATTTGATGCCATTGGTTTTACCAGACCCCTTCACACAAAGTTTCAGTACAGGCTAAATAAAGGTCCTTGGACCAACTGGATGGAACAAAATGAAGCCATCCTCAACGACCTCAGGGACGGGTCGTATCTTTTTGAAGTGAGAGCGGGACCTTCAGACGAAGAGGCCGATGCCTCATTTACGGATGAATTCCTTTTCGTTATCCAACTGCCTTTTTACAAACGTGGGTGGTTTCCGCCACTGGCTATTGGCCTTACCCTGTTTTTTATTCTCCTCAGTGTTTTGTATTTTATCCGCCAGCGCAGGGCTGAAAACCGTTACAAAAAACAACTCAATGAGGCCCGATATTTAAGGTCGCAGCTCCTGTTATCTCAATTGAATCCACATTTTATTTTCAATGTTCTGGCCAACATCCAGAACAAAATTATTTTTAACCGAAAGGAAGAAGCAAGCAACGCTATTGTGAGTTTATCAAAACTGCTGAGGAACTTTTTACAGGTTTCTTACAAGGGCAATACCATCCATCCGGTGACCTCCGAGTCTGAAATCTTATTGTCAACCGAAATAGAACTATTGAAGGCCTACATTGAATTTGAGCAAGACAAGTCCAATGGCCACTTTGAATTTAGCATAGAGTACGCGACCAATTTTCATCCCGATAACCACACCCTACCCCCAATGTTGCTGCAGCCCTTTGTAGAAAATGCCATCCAACATGGTTTGTTGTTGCAAGAAAAAAAGGGTAATTTGTGGTTGAAGTTTGGCGCTTCCAACCAGGATCTTTATTGCATCATAGAAGATGATGGTGTGGGCATGGAACAGTCAAAAGAGATCCACAAGGAGAGGTATGCCACCCACGATTCGCTTGGGTCCAAAATTGTGAAAGAGAGAATCCAATTGTTGAACGAAATGGGATATCAGATTACCATTCAATCATTGTCCAGATTGCCTCAAGGCACCACCATTCAAATCACTTTTAAAGAATGACATCACCCATTCAAATAGCCATTGTAGAAGACAATGCCGACAACATTGAGACCTTTCAGTACGTGGTTTCCCAGCTCACCACTCCTGTCCACCTGGCGGCAGTGGCCAGCGATGAAGTAGGCGCTTTCTCCATTTTGACCCATCCCGGCATTGAACTTGTCTTTCTGGATATTCAGCTCCGCAATACCACCATTTTCAGTGTTTTGGAAAGAGCTTTTAAAGAAGGACCCATTTCACCCGAGTTAGTCTTTCTTACGGCGCATGGCAGCTTTGAAAATGCCGTAAAGGCCATCCAATATGCCTGCCTTGATTTTGTAACCAAGCCCTTCCATACCACTGACATTGAAAATAGCCTTCAGCGATATCTTGCCAAAAAACAAAATTCAACTACCAATCAACAGCCTGAAATTGGCTTGCTTTTGCAGTTGCTGAAAAATGACATGCACACGCCCAAATCGATGGCCATTCAACTGAGTAGAGGCATAATAGAATTGGTAGATCTGCATTTAATTACATACATAGAAGCCGATGAAAATATATCTATGGTATATCTGGCAGACGGACAATGTCTTCATTCCAATAAAAATTTTGGTCACTATCTGAGTTTACTCTCAGACAATCTTGATTTTATTCAGATTAGTAAAAGTTATTTGGTCAATGTAGCCCATATTCGCCAATACAACCACCAGGATAAGTCGTTGAAATTAAAAACGGACCAGTCCCTCATTGTTTCGCATAGGTTTAGCCGAGAGCTCCACAGATTTTTACTATCCAATCAAAAACAACTATTGAGTGAAGGAAAGTTTGATTTTATCAAAAACTTGTTCAAATCGGGGCCAAAATAATACGCTTATCACCCTTTTCTTAACGGTTGTGATCTTTACCGAATGACCAAGGCAGGCAGCCTCTATTTTTACCCAACAAAAATTGGTAAAAATGAAAATGAATTCCCTTCTCTATTTTGTTTTGTTCTCTGGAATCATCTTTTTGCCCGGTTGCGGGCTTGTATCTGATTCTGAATCACTTTGCGGTGTCAGTAAGACCTGGCATTCTAATCTGGGCAATGAGCCCAGTTATGAAAGTCTTGACGCACTTACCGGCAACAGAATCTTTCAATTTGAAGACCTGAGCACTCCGGAAAATATTTGCACCGAAGAGCATGTAAAAGCGGTTTTTAATTTAGGTTTGAAAGACAACAAAATGCCCGCGGGCACTAAAGCTTATGGCAAAGCGTATTGGAATTTTTTTGAAAAAATGATGGAGCTGGGACCTTATGATACGCACATGGAAGACATAGGTTTGAAACAAGCCTTTAAAGGGGAGCCGGGATGGATTGGCTTGCAAATCATCTTTGAATTTCCTACCCAGGGCTCTTTGGCTAAAGACAAGGAATGGTTTCATGAACACGTAAAACATTGCTCAATAGAATTTCAATACAAGGAATCGCTATAGGTGGATGAAACCCCTTACTTATTAATAGCCCTCTCACAAAAAATATAAACTAAGTGCACAAGAAGATAGTAACGATCCTGTGTTTATTACTCACGGCTGCTTTATTCGGACAACCTACCGATCAGTGGAAGGTTTGGGTAAAGACCAGTCCCTGCTCTGGCAGACACGATTGGGTCTCTGTGGCGAAAGAAAACCCAACTTCCTATGGCCTGAGTTATTATGAGTTGGCAAATGTGATTTTTCCACAAACACCATGTACTACCTTCGGTTGCTCGTTTTCAGACGCAACCAGTATAGCCAACGGCCTTAAGGTAATGGATGAATTTTTTAATTATTGTTGCCGCGATTATTCCGTTTGGGAAAATACACAAACCAGAGCCAGAAGTGTGGTAGTAGGTAAATTTGGTACAGCGGGCTTGGGTTGGATCTTATTGAAAACGGACCTTTGCTGTGAAGAGGCAGAAGCATTGTCAGGCATATCCAATGCTTGCAGTGGCGCTGGAAATTTACAATGCTGGCCCGGGAGCTACGCTGCGTGGAATGCACAAACCCAGCGGACAGAGTGCTTTTGCAATCCCGGACTGGTATGGAATGCAGACAAGACAGCCTGTATTCCCAATGTGCCGGATTGCCCCAATATATATGCCAATTCGGAAGCGCTTTGGGACAATGTAAGCAACCAATACCTTTGTTACTGTAAATCGGGTTATGTGTGGAATGAAACTAAAACTGCCTGTATCACAACCTTGCCGGATTGTAATTTATACTATAAAAACTCGGTTGCTGTCTGGGATGCGGCCACCATGCAATATCTGTGCAATTGTCCACAGGGTTATGTGTGGAATCAGGCAAGAACCGAATGTGTTTTGAATCAGATACCAGATTGCAATTTGTACTATAAAAACTCAATTGCTGTCTGGGATGCGGCCACCATGCAATATCTGTGCAATTGTCCACAGGGCTATGTGTGGAATCAGACAAGAACTGAATGCATCAGCAATCAACTGCCAGATTGCAACTCATTTTACAAAAATTCATATGCAGCATGGGACAATGGCAGCAACCAATATCTATGTTATTGCAATACAGGCTATGTTTGGAATGCGGCAAGGACCGAGTGCATCCCCAGTGGCGGCAACCAGGATGAGCCGGTGGTAAATCCGCAGCAAAAAAAGAATGGGGAGTGCAACATCCAGTACAAAAGTGGAGCCAACGAAGCGGAACAATATACCATTGACGTAAAGAGAAACCTCGGCAGCTTAAATTTTGCCTATGAGACTTATTCGGTCAAAGATAGAATTCACATCTATCACGGAGGAATAAAAGTTTTTGACAGCGGCTGTGTAGGTGCCAATGGTTCTCAGACCCTTAACTTAAATGGAGCTTCCAGTATTTTTACCATCATCGTAGATCCAAAATGTGACCAGGACCAATCCGATACCTCGTGGAATTTTACATTGGGCTGCCCCAATTGAGGGGAAGTCAGAAGGAAGATCACATATAAACTGTTGTGAGCAGCTTATAAAACAAATGGTATGCGGATATGATGGAGCTGTCAATTAATATTTTAACTTTTTAAATTTAATAAATGAAATATTTATACTTTACAATTTCCCTCTTTATCAGTCTTTTTATCTCGGGCTGCGACTTGTTGGACGATTCTCCCTGTGGGCCCAAGGAAACCTTGGACATATACCTACTTGGCAGTTCAATTGTTGATACAGCAGGCGGTGTTTTTAATCATTACACTGAAGGTGGCAATATTGTGTTTCAATGGAGTGAGTTGGTAGAAAATGTTTGCGCTGAAGAACATGTAAAAGCCAATGCAAGAGTTGCCTTGCTGGATGAAACCACTACGGGTATTAGTGCCAGGGCCAATATCAGCTGGCAGTTTTTATTTGAAGAAAAAATAACGATGACAAAAACTGGGTCTGATATCAAGGGCAATGGCGAGGCGGGTTTAAAACAAGTTTTTGATAAGGAACCGGGTTGGTTTGTAGCCGCGGTTGAGGTTTATTTTCCTAGTAAAGGCAGTTTTGCACTGGACACAGCCTTTCTAAAAAAGAATGTTATTTCGGTTGAACTAATGGCTAATTACAGGAAGCATTGATTTATTAAATGGATTCATGCTTAGCGTGCTACATTCTTAATTCTTCTGAGTCCAATGAAATCAAAATGAGCTGTAAGCTTTTTTGATACAATTGATGGGATATTGTGCCTTTTGTGGTTAGAATCATTACAAGTTTTTTACTACAAAGGTCATTGTGTGTTACTCTAAAGACACTATAGGGAGGAACTTCTTGTGATTGGCTTTTCTCAATATCTTATTTTCCTCAATGTTTTGAAAAACACGAAATTAAAGCTAAGAAAAAAATCCAAATTATAAATGAGGATTGTGAGACATGAAAGGGTTAACTATTTAAACAATAATTTGCATAAATTAAATTGAGTCGAACGAGTCAAAGAAAGTAAGGAAGAAGCCTGTTTTGTTATTTCCTCTCCGTTTACTTTCCTTTGTTGTAAATGACCCTTCGTTCGGGTGTTTTACCATTGAGATGCAAATAATTTTCGTATTCTATTTTATCCAGCTCGTATTTTTCAGAAGGTGTATTTTTTGAGAAGTAGAGGCTAAAATCATATTGATGTTCACTATCATTAGAGAAAACCACAAATAAAAATACAGCTTTGTTATTTTCAAGCCAGGACATTAAGTTGATATAAATCATTGATTTTTGTTCCTTCTGTTTCTTTTGTCCAAGTTCAGGACTAATAAGTCTGATGGGAGTATTTTCAATGATATTAGGCAGTTCAATATCTGGAAAATCATCTTCCTGCCCATAAACATGTTTTCCAAAAAACAGTGTATCGAATAAGGGTTTGTCCAGCTGATAAGCCGCTTTTATGAATTCAGCAATGGCTTTGGGATAAAGTTGTTTGAGGTCAGGATCCTTTGCGGACGAACCATTTGCGGCTTTTGTGATTGGATATTCATTAGAATCTATTAACGGATAAGAATTGATATTGTCAAGAGGCAGCTTTTTATCCACTGGATTGTTGCAGGCAGTTAGGATAAAAAAAAGTAAAAAGTATATTGATGACATTGAATTGCTTTTTTGAAATATATTGTTATTCTGGAGCTGGGGATTACTTTTTTAATGGGTCATAAGCAAGGGTTCCTAATACTTGTACCAATTAAAATTAGATGTTTAAACACTGCATGATTCTAAGTGTGTAATGCCTATGCAATTTTCACAACTCTGGCACCCTTACACAAAGGATATTCGTTAATGAATGGTTCTATAGATTTGTACATAGAATCAAATGAGTCTCCATAAAAATAAAGACCGGTTTCTTTTTCACCTTGCCAATATCTTACAAGCTCTGAGTTGTCTTTGATCAAACGTTTTATTTCTTCTACCACAAAATTAGAATCACAATTTTTATATACTTCATCCTCCAAATTCACACCATCTATATAAAGAGCCAGCCCTTCCTTGAGACCAAAAGGCAACTTCTCCCCGGTTTTTTCTATGGTTAGTACCGACCCTTTGGGAGCTCCATTACTTTCGAGCTTTTCTATGATCATTTTTATTTGACGATCATTCAAGGAATCAGTATTTATACAGATTTCTAAATCGCAGTATTCAATTTCACCTGATGCATGTTGCATCGTGCCCCCACCCGTCACCTCACCGATGCCCTCCAATTGTAGCATTTCGTCAAGGGGGTCTCCATATATTTCTCCTCTGTCAATAGGCATGACCTTATCATTAAGGGTTGCCACAATAAAATTTTCAATGGGCTGGCTTTCTTCAGCTTTGGAAATACCTAGAAGTTTTTTCAAAAAGTTCATGATGTGTAATTTAGGTTGGTATGATAATAAGGCCAATTACTTTACATTTTTTATATACCGAGACCCTCCGTCCCGTTAATTAAGCAATGATAGTTTTAAAGTTTTCACTTGTAAAGTTTCACATTATTGAAGACATCTACTTTTCTGCTTCCCAAAATTACCTCAATTGACCTGGATGAAATTTTCAAAATCGATTTTTAAACTTTAATTAACACAATTTCACAGACCACAAAATATTGTATGGAATCTAACAAAGTGGACCAGAAAAACAGAATATTGTTTGGCCTGCGTCTTTGAAAGGAAAGTGTAATTAAGCAGTATCCAAATTTGAATAAGTAATGTTCTTACAAGGAAAGTTTGTCTTTTTTCCCTCAATTCCCTCAATGGTTTAAAAAATCCTCTTTTTATCAATTATAGAAGTTTGGATGTGCTTCGTGGTAAGACAGTTTAAACAAAAACAAATGTTTTTATGTGTTAACGACTTTAAAAATCTATAAAAGGATGATTACGAATCAGTATTTGATGTTTCTAAATCCAATAAATATTTTTTTCTCCATAAACCGCCTCCATAGCCGGTTAAATGTCCGTCAGAACCAATGACTCGGTGACAAGGAATAAGAATTGAAATTCGATTCATGCCATTGGCGTTGGCCACAGCTCGCACACTTTCCGGACTGCCGAGTGAAAGAGCCTGTTCTTTGTAGGATCTGGTTGTACCATAAGGAATGGCTTGTAAAGCAGTCCACACCTTGTTTTGAAATACACTTCCAGGACTAAACACAGGAGTAGTAAATACTTTTAGTTGTTTTTGAAAATACTTGTTGAGTTCTTTTTCAAGGGTGACGAAGTGCGGGTTTTGACCCAACAAGATAGTGGCATTTAACAATCTGGCGAGTGTTTTTAATTCTGTTTCCAGCATTTTTCTGTCAGAAAACTCCAATAAGCAGATGCCCTGACTTGTAGCGCAGGCGATCATAGTGCCGAGAGGGGTTTCTATCCTTGTGAGGTCAATGATGGTTTTGTCCTTTCCTTTCTTAGGTGAAACACCAAAAACAGCCTTAAAACTGTCACCAAAACCACTAAGGGATTCAAAACCACTATCAAACGCAGTATCTGTAACAGACTCACCACCATGAATTTTTTTGAATGCCGTATTGATTCTATACATTCTTTGATAAGCTTGAAAAGTAATACCATGATTTTTTAAAAACCACCTTCTGATTTGATGAGGGTCAATGCCTCTGATTCTTAAATCCTGATCCTTTATTTTTATGGAAGGATTAAGAGAAAGCTCCTCTATTATTTGCTGATAATGGGTGGGAGTTTGGTTTAGTTTTTCAAGAGGATAACATACTTTACAGGGTCTGTAGCCTTTTAAGATACAATCTTTGGTTGTCTTTAGAAATTCAACATTTTCAAACTTGGGCTTTCGGGCGGTACAGGAAGGTCTGCAAAAAATGCCGGTTGTTTTTACGGCTGTAAAAAATAGACCTTCAAAAGAAACATCCTTATTGACGATGGCCCTATACATGATTTCCGGAGTTAGTTCCATTTTTAAAATAGAGGTTGAAAGGATTGCTGGTTTTTAATTTGATCCACGATTTTTTCCATGGTTTCGTAGATTTTGTCGTGAACCCAATTGCCCATGCTGATGCGTTTTACCCCCAAACGAGTAAGAACTTTAAAATCAGGCAATGCAGGCATACACATCACATTAATAGGTAATTGAGTGCTTGAAACTACGGCACGAATGTCATCATCACTGATAATGCCTGGCAAAAAAATGCCATCAGCGCCAGCTTTCTCATAGAGATCAATTCTCTGAATAGCCATTGTCAGAGCTTTGTCATGAGGTATCAAAAATGCATCACACCTTGCATTTACAAACACATTTATGTTTTCATTTTTCAAACTAGATGTGATTTTTTTAAGCAAGATAGAAAAAGAAATCCCATCCAATAGTTTTCGCTCTCCATTTTCAACCTTTGAATCTTCGAGGTTGATACCCACTACTCCCATTTTGTGAAGCACCCTTATATTTTCTATAATTTCTTCTGAAGTTTCCCCATAACCGCTTTCCAGATCAAGGGATAGAGGAAGGTGGGTACATTTGACAATTCTATTTATAAGATATATAAGTTCAGAAAAAGGCTGTTGACCATCTTCATATCCAAGAGCATGAGCCATAGCGGCACTCGATGTAGCAAGGGCCTGAAATCCAATTTTTTCAAAAACCCGAACGCTTTGTACGTTCCAAACATTGCCAATAAGTAAAGGTCTGTCTTGCTGATGAAATTGGGTAAATGCGGAAAATGAGGTCATAGCCTTGACTATTTAAAGCAAAGGTAAGTTGGCAGCTATTGTCCCAACAACCGAAAAATTGACAAGTATTTTTTAATTTATTTCTGAAACATGAATTAATTCTTCAATAGGGGCATCCACTTTTATGGTTGATTTGCCAAGGTTGTATTCTATTAAAGAATTTAAAAACGGAATAAGGTAATTTTATACCTTGGCCTCTAACTTGTTTAAAAAATTATTTTCCCTATCTCGCCCAAACCCGGATGATCACCATGTATACAAACCGTATCGGATACCAAAGTATGCTTGTTGCCATGAATATCGGTCACTTGACCCATGCACAAATCTTCATATTGTTTTTTAACCTGCTCAGGGTCTCTCAATACCGATCCGACTTCATTGCGGGCAACCAGGTTCAAATCAGGTTGGTAGGCCCTGTCAGCAAAACTTTCACGCAGAACGGGCAGATATTCTGCTACACAGATTTTTTCCAATACTGAGCCGGGCATAGTCAATACGGTGAGCTCATCAGATATTTTTTTGACGGCTTGCACCAGGGCCATTGCTTCTTTTTCCTGCACACAGCTGGCATTGTACAGGCACCATGGGCTTTGACGTGATTCAGCGTAAGACCCATTGCTTCACACAGTCCTTTTAAAGTTGCGATCTGGTAAAAGATACAAGAAACCAAATCTTCAAACTCCAATGGCATATACCGCCTGCCAAAACCCTGAAGGTCAGGAAAGGAGGGATGGGCACCTACTTTAATGCCATTGCTTTTCATCAGCTCTAAGGTGGCAATGATGGAGGTATAATCACCAGCATGAAACCCACATGCCACATTGGCAAAAGAAGCCAAACGTGTAATAGGCTGTTCCTCAAATAAGCGGTAACGACCGAAGTTTTCTCCGCAATCTATGTTGATGGGTATGGTTTTCATGAGATCAAACTTATTATGGTTTTTATAGCCAATGCCAAACTTACCAAAAGAACAAAAAATCCTCCGAGATTGTAAAGCATGGTGTTTCTGCCGCTTTTCATGTGACTTCGGTCATTGAGCAACCAAAGAATAAAGGATATAAAAACAGGGAGCAATAAACCATTGATCACTTGTGCCGTTTTGATAACCCAAAGGTTGTTTACCTGAGTGATGGCAACGTAGGCCCCAATCATAACAACCAACACAGAGATGCCCGCATTTACTTTATTTTGAGGCCTGAAAAAACAATTCCAAAGCCCGGATGCGACACTGCCTGCGGCCATAGGGGCAGTGAGGGCTGAACTGAGTCCCGCAGCAAAAAGCCCAATGCCCAGCAGAATGAGCGACCAACTGCCGATGGCATTTTGCAAAACGGCCGCCATATCGGCAGCATTATTGATGGCCATGCCCAGGGCCTTATTGCCTACAATTACAATAGCCATACTTATTAAGCCACCCACAAAGATAGAGAAGGCCCCTTCTTTTCTGAGAGCAGGCAGGTCTGCAACCGGTGCATTAAAAACAAGGGAGGAGTGCAAAAACAAATTATAGGGCACTACTGTTGTTCCCACCAAACCCAGGGCCAGCATGAGTTGGCCGTCTTCAAGAGTTGGCAGAAATAGACCTTTGATAAGGGGTATGGCATTTGGACAAAAATATACGGCCATGGCTAAAAATGAAAGACTCATAGCCAATACCATCATTCCCAACATATTTTTAAATGCCTTGCTGTTACTGGTCAGTAAGACCAAAATACAAAACAAGGCCACAAAAAAGCTCACCCAGGCCATCTTCCACGATGGAAAGATAAAGCTGATGCCCAGGCTGGTGCCTGCCAGATTGCCGCTTTGATAAGCTGAGTTTCCAACAATTATGGCAAAAAATATAAATAAGGCCATCATCCATTGAATCACCGGGTTTTTAATTTGGCGAAGAATCAAAGTCTCCAGGGTTTGCTGACTTTGAAGGGCCAACCTTACCACCATGTCTTGCAATAAAATGGTGGCAAAAGTCGAAAACAAGAGAGCCCAAAGCAGGGAAACCCCGCTGGTTACACCGGCCATTAAACACAGGGTTACTGTGCCAGGACCAATGAAAGCACCAGTGATGACAACGCCGGGTCCGGGTTTGAGTGAGGTAGGAAGATTGAATTTCATAAGCCTAAGATACAACGCCTCCATTGAATTGAACAAACAAGCCATTTCACTTCGGTAAACTCTTTTCCACAAAAGCGGGCTATATTTGCGGCAAATTTCAAACAATGGCCGCATTATTCACCATTAAAGATGTCAGTTATTCCATCCATCAAGTCTTGACAGCATTGGAAAATCCCGAATTGCAATTAAAACTGGATGGGGCTTTGGCCAAAAAACTGGATGCCAATCGCAAATTTCTGGAACATAAGATCAGCCAAAAAGATGCCGTTTATTATGGCATCAATACGGGTTTTGGCTCTCTTTGTAATATTAAAATTGGACCTCACGAATTGTCTGAGCTTCAATTGAACCTTGTGCGGTCTCATGCATGCGGCACAGGCCCTCTAGTTGATCCGGCTATATGTAAACTCATTTTTTTATTAAAAATCATTAATCTAAGCAAGGCTTATTCCGGGGTGCGCAAATCATTGGTATTACACATGATTCACCTCTTCAATGAAGGCATGATACCCGTTATCTACGAGCAGGGTTCACTAGGTGCATCCGGAGATTTAGCTCCGTTGGCTCATTTGAGTCTAATGCTGATAGGGGAAGGCCAATGCTATTTTAAGGGCAAAATGATGGATACTCCTAAGGCTTTTAAAGCCATTGATGTCAATCCTTTCACCCTGGGTGCCAAAGAGGGATTGGCCCTGCTCAATGGTACTCAATTTACCCTGGCCCATGCCATCACCGGAGTGGATGCAGCCGTAAAGGCAATTAATTATGGCAATCGAATTGCCGCCATTTCACTCGAAGCCTTTGGATGCAGCACCGATCCATTTCACCCACTGATTGGTAAAATCAGAAACCACCTGGGTCAATCGACCGTAGCCGCTGAGGTGTTAAGCCTGCTCAAGGGAAGCAAACTAACAGGCAATAAAAAATACAGCGTTCAGGATCCTTATTCATTCCGATGTATTCCGCAAGTGCATGGGGCCTCTCATACGGCCATTGCCCATGTAGAACAAGTGGTTGAAAATGAATTAAACGCCATTACCGATAATCCCAATGTGGCCCACGAAGAAGATCTCATACTTTCTGCGGGAAATTTTCATGCCCAAAACCTGGGCCTGGTCATAGACTACCTTTGCATTGCTTTGGCCGAGTTGGGAAATATTGCTGAAAGAAGGATCTTTCAACTCATCCACGGCGAAAGGGGCCTGCCACCCTACCTTACACCCAATCCAGGACTCTCTTCAGGTATGATGATTGCCCAATATACGGCAGCCTCAGTGGTTAGCCAGAACAAACAACTGTGTTCACCCAGTTCGGTTGACAGCATTGTGTCGAGCAGGGGACAGGAAGACCACGTAAGCATGGCAGCTAATGGAGCTACCCGATTGATCAGGGTTTGTGAAAACGTAAATACGGTTATGGCCATTGAAGCCTTGGTTGCGTGTCAGGCTCTTGACTTCAGGGAGGTATCAAAGGCTGGTAAAAAAACCAGGGAGCTTTATAACCAACTGCGGACCCACATACCGAGTCTTAATGCTGACAGGGTGCTTCACTACGACATAATGAAGGCCAAAAAATTACTTAAATCATTGATCTGAAACAGGTTAAATGATATAATATTTTAAATACAGCCTCTCTTGTGCAGGCTGCGTTGGAAATATTTAATTTTGCCTGCCTTATCGGGATCTAATGAAGGAAAGACAACCTATTTTGGATAGCGATAGGCAATAAATATAACTCATAGAAAATAAATATCAATCAGATTTAGCCCATGTTTAAAAAAGTAAATACTTACCTGTTTTTTCTGCTGGTCTTTCTTACATCCTGTGCCAAGCCTATGGCCAGTTTTATGGTCAACACCAAGGACAATACGGCACCGGCCAAGGTGGATTTTGACAACCAGTCGAAAAAGGCAGAAACGTATTTATGGGATTTTGGAGATGGAACCACTTCTACCGATATTTCACCTAAACACAAATACATTACTTCAGGAAAATATACTGTAAAATTAACAGCCACCAAGGGCAAGAAAACACATACAATGGAAAAAGAACTGATATTTGAAGCCCCACACGACTGTCTGGTAGAGATGGAAACTACATTGGGTTCTATCACCATAAAATTACACGACAGCACACCCCAACACAGGGATAACTTCATAAAGCTGGCAGAAACAGAATACTACGACAACATGCTGTTTCACCGCGTAATCAATGGTTTTATGATCCAGGGAGGTGATCCCGACAGCAAGAATGCAAAAAAGGGTCAGCGATTGGGTGTGGGAGGACCGGGATACACCGTGCCTGCTGAATTTGTAGATGGACTGATTCACATCAAGGGAGCTTTGTCGGCTGCCAGACAAGGCGATGCAGTCAACCCGGAAAAAAGATCATCCGGCTCTCAATTTTACCTGGTCCAGGGCAAGCCACTCAGTGCTGGTCAATTGGACCAAATGGAATGGCAGAAAGGCTATAAATACACAGCAGAGCAACGCGAAATTCT
Organism: Saprospiraceae bacterium; assembly: GCA_016717655.1. Lineage (GTDB taxonomy): Bacteria > Bacteroidota > Bacteroidia > Chitinophagales > Saprospiraceae > JADKBO01. Next base: position 183,930 of record JADKFC010000005.1, on the reverse strand, counting down.
GACCACGCAAGGCGGTACCCCCTTTTTGGACAAAGATTATACCGTATTTGGTCAGGTTGTAAAGGGCCTGGACATCATTGATAAGGTGGCCGGTGTGCAAACCGATGGCGCTGACCGACCATTGGAAGATGTAAAGATTATAAAAGTAAGGGTAATAAAATAAACTGACCATGATAACAGAAGGTATCCTTGGTATTGACGTAGGAGCAACAGGCATCAAAGGTGCTATTGTAGATCCAAAAACGGGCAAATTACTGACGGAAAGGATGAAAATCAAAACTCCCAAACCGGCAACCCCGGAAGCAGTACTTTTGGTCATCAAAGAACTCAAAAGAAAGCTGAAGTATGGAGGAGAAAAGATTGGCATCGGCTTTCCATCTGTTGTAAAGGATGGTTGTGTGCTCAGTGCTGCCAACATCGACAAATCGTGGTTGGCATATCCCATTGTTGACAGGTACAGCAAAGCTTTTAGAAAACACGTATTTGTGATCAACGATGCAGATGCGGCCGGCCTTGATGAAATGAAGTTTGGCAGGGGGAAGAAGAAAAAAGGTTTTGTTATCTTTTTAACCCTGGGTACCGGCATTGGTTCAGCCCCATTTAAAGATGGAAAGCTGTTGGCAAATACGGAGTTTGGCCACTTGAAATACAAAACATCAGTAGCTGAAAAGTATGCTTCCAACAGTGCCAGGGAGACCAAAAAACTGTCGTGGAAGGTATGGGGTGCCGAACTCAATGAATACCTAAAAATGCTTGATTTTTATCTTTCTCCCGATATGTTTATCATTGGCGGGGGTGTGAGCAAGGATTTTATTTCTTATAAAAATTATCTCACCCTCAAAACACCGGTTGAACCTGCTTCTTTGCAGAATGCTGCCGGGGTCATTGGGGCCGCTATGGCTGCCGCTGATGAAATGTACGTATAAAATAACTGCGATTGCAAACGTATACCATTAAAACCGAACGATTCGAAGGTCCATTTGATCTTTTGTTGTTCTTCATCGAAAGAGATGAATTGGACATCAATGACATTCCTATTGCCAAAATCACCAACGATTTTTTATCTTATATCAAAGAACTGGAGACCCTCAACATTGATGTAGCCAGTGAATTTATTCTGGTTGCAGCCACCTTGATGCGAATCAAGGCAAAGATGCTGATACCGCGCAAGGAGCTGGATGAGTTGGGCAATGAGATTGACCCCAGAGAGGAACTGGCTCAACGCTTACTGGAATACAAGCGCTTTAAAGAGGTGGTCGACGACTTTGCCTCCCTGGAAGACATTCGATTGTCTAGGCACCATCGCGGAGACGCAGCTACCGAATTGAAGTTGATTGCCGGAAAGGCCCTGGTTGATTTGGAACTGGAGTCTTTATCATTATACAAGCTGCTGCTAACCTTCCAAAAAATTATGGAGCGGTTTGAGCAACAACAAAACAAGCCGATACACACCATCGTAAAGTATGGCTATACCATCGAAAACCAACAGCTTTACATCCTCGACTCCATCAAAACCAAAGAAAGGGTCGACTTTGCCGGACTATTTGAAAATGCTGAAAACAGAATCCATGCGCTGGTGACTTTTTTGGCTTTATTGGAATTGCTCAACCTCCAGCAAGTTCAAATATTGCAGGGTGAAGGCATCAATAATTTCTGGGTTTATCCCGGAGCTGCAGATGGCAACAGCCCTGAATCGGTTGAAGACTGATAGATAAAACCCTTACGCTGGTCGAAAATAAAATTGACACTTATCTGAATTTAACAGACAGAGCCTAAATTTCACTTACCTTAGTGTTGAAATTTGTTGCCGTGGAATTTACAGAAAACATCAAGGAGGCGCTTACATCGATCAAAAACAATTTATTGAGGTCGCTGCTCACCCTGCTCATCATTGCAGTGGGTATAACCTGTCTGGTAGGCATTTTGACCGCTATTGACGCCATCCTGTTTTCAATGAGCGACAATTTCAACCGGATGGGAGCCAATACTTTTAGAATAAGGCCGGCCGATGAGACCATCAAAACTACCAAAGATGGTAAAAAACAGGTTGAATCTCCTGCCATAACCTTTGATCAGGCAGTTGAATTTAAAGACAAGTTCAGGTACAGTGGGGCCCATGTATCTATTGAAACCAGATGTGAATCAGGCGCCACTATAAAGTGGGGAGAAGAAAAGACAAACCCCAACGTGAATGTTTTTGGCATCGACGAAAATTACTTTACCACATCCTCTCTCGAATTGGAAATGGGTAGGAACTTTTCGATCAATGAAAACAACAAAGTGATTCTGGGGGCCGATATCGTAAAAAAGCTTTTTGATGACAAGCCTGAAAAAGCACTAGGAAAATCCATTTCCGTTAATTCAGACCGTTATGAAGTCATAGGTGTACTTAAGAAAAAAGGAAGTGGCTCCGGGGGTGGAGGCGATAGGGTAGTTTATATACCGCTGCTTCCTGCCAAATTCCGGTATGGCTTTGCCGATAAAAACTATAGCGTGAGCATCGCTATGTCGAATGCCACCATGGTCGATGCAGCCATCAACAAGGCCACCGGTATAATGCGCAACATCCGAAAACTAAGTGCTCTGGATCAAAACGATTTTGAGATTCGAAAGAGTGACTCCATCCTTCAGAAATTAAAGGAAATGACATCTACCCTAAGGTTGAGTACGGTCATCATTGCCATGCTTACCTTGCTTGGAGCCTCCATCGGTTTGATGAACATCATGCTGGTTTCCGTAACCGAGCGGACGAAAGAAATTGGCGTGCGAAAGGCCCTGGGAGCAACCAGCAACAACATCCTCATCCAGTTTCTGACCGAGGCCATCGTGATCTGTCTGTTGGGTGGAGTGGTAGGCATTGTCCTGGGTATAGGCATGGGTTATGGCATAACACTCATCATTAAAGGCCGGTTTTTCATACCCTGGGCTTGGATCACCCTTGGCATTATAGTGTGTATTGTGGTAGGTATTGTGTCAGGACTTTACCCGGCCCTCAAAGCGGCTAAGTTGGATCCCATCGAAGCTCTTCGTTACGAATAAACCATAGCCGGTTCCAGAATATATTTGCTTAATATTGTGGTAGCAACGATGTAGATCAGCACCATGAAAAGAAGGACATTCAACAAGGGATTACAAGCCTCCTTACTAAGTTTGGGTTTGGCACCAATACAGTCTATGCAAGCAACAACCTATTCCCTGAAAACACCGGCAGCATTGAATCCAGGAGATAAAGTGGGCTTAATTGCACCCGCGGGTCCCGTAGCCCCTGAAAAGGTAGCCAATGCCATCACCAATATGCAAAACTTGGGACTAGAGCCGGTTTACAATGAAATTGCCCTGAAAAAACATGGCTATTTTTCTGCCAGTGATCAAGAGCGACTCGACGACCTCCACCAAATGTTTGCCAATAAAGAAATCAAGGGCATCTGGAGCCTGAGAGGGGGCTATGGCTGCACCCGGATCCTCCCGTTTATCAAATATGATTTGATTCGAAAAAACCCGAAGGTATTTGTTGGTTATAGCGACATTACTGCCCTGCACCATGCCTTTTGCAAAGAAGCGGGTCTTAAAACCTATCATGGCCCGGTAGCTTCCAGTCAGGTCTTTAGTGCGTTTACTTCTAAAAATCTCCAGCAAGTTTTTTTCAGCGGCCAAAAAGAGATTGAAGTTTTGCCTTATGAACAAGAAGAGGCAAACTATCGCCAACCAGCACTTACACTCTACAGCGGGCAGGCAGAAGGCAAACTTACAGGCGGAAACCTGACCCTTTTGGCTGCCATGGCGGGCACTCCATTTGCACCCAGTTATAAGAACAAGATTGTATTCATTGAAGAAATTGGCGAAAAGCCCTACCGCATCGACCGCATGTTTACCCAATTGCTGCAGGCCACGGATATTAGAAAGGCTAACGGAATAATATTTGGTATATTTCATGATTGTCAACCAAAAACAGAAGAAAATTCTCTTACCTTAATGGAAACAATACAGGATTTTGTTGAAAAAGTAAAACTTCCTTCCATTTACGGTTTTCCCATCGGTCATATTCCTGACATGGTAACTTTGCCGATGGATGCCAGGGCGATGCTTGATGCTGACCATAACCATGTAATTTACAAGCTGTAAGAAATACAACTATTAATAATGTATTTTTTATCGTAAGTCTTTCATAATTAATAAGATTTAACATTGAATTTACGCCGGATCGTTAGGTAAAACGGGGTAATTTGGTTATTTTTGTGTTCGTTTATTAACCAACCGACTCATGAGCAGGACCAAAATTCTATTGGCTGGGCTATTGTGTTTGATTTATTCGTTGAATATCAAGGCACAAACTCCCCAAACCCTTCCATTTTCCCAAAACTGGGGTACTACATCTCTGATCACCACCAACAATGTTTGGACCGGAGTTCCCGGCATCATAGGCTACAGAGGCGATGACATAACTACCACAACAGGCGTAGACCCTCAGACACTGTTGGGAGAAGGTACCATTACGGTCAACGTTACAGCCAACCAGACCAACCCCAACACCAATACAGCAGGTGGTGTGGCTGAATACGAGATTGCTGATCCCGTTGTTGCCCTTCAGGGTTCAGGAACAGCCGATGCCCCTAACATTGTTATTTCTTTGAACACCACCTGTATGGCTTCCATTCAGGTAAACTATGACATAAGAGACATTGATGGTTCTACAGACAATGCCATTCAGGCAGTAGCACTTCAGTACAGAATTGGCAATACCGGTAATTTTACCAATATTCCAGCTGCCTTTATAGCGGATGCCACAACAGGACCCTCACTTGCAGTACTTGTAACTGCGGTTTCAGCGACCCTGCCTCCTGCCTGCGACAACCAGGCCTTGGTTCAGGTAAGGATTATCACATCGAATGCTGTAGGCAATGACGAATGGGTTGGCATAGACAACATCAATATCACAGGTACTGCTACAGGACCAACAGCCGCTGTAATTTCAGGAGATGGTAGTTTTTGTGGAGAAGGCAATACGGCAGACATTCCTTTGATTGTGACAATTACCGGCGGTGTGGCACCTGATTCTGTGATCATCACAGACGGCATCACCAATTTTGCCTTCAATTCTTATATGAGTGGAAGCCCCATTTCATTGGTGGTTACCTCAACAACAACCTTTACACTGGTGTCGGTCAAAGACAGCAATGGATGCCCTGTTACTCCCGCCAACCTTACAGGAGCTGCAGTAGTTACCATCACTACCTGTGGACCTTGCGACCTCAGTTCAACCGGCTTGCTCGATGTACACTGTGAAAACAACAACGAATCTTCATCCAATACTGATGATTATATTTGGTTTACGCTGGATCCAACAGGTGTTAATTTAGGTAATCAGGGTTACAATGTATCGGTTTCATCCGGTACGGTTTTATTAAATGGTAATACACCGGCCACCAATGTTCCTTATGGCAGTCCATCATTTTTCCGACTTCAGGCTGGATCAGCCGGAGCCGGTAATGTGGCGCTGACAGTTACGGATTCACAAAATGGCTCTGCATGTACCGTCGTGGAAGTAGTGGAAGATCCAGGGGCTTGTTCACAACAAGAGCCTACAGTAACCGTTACCATCACCGACCCCTGTTCTTGTAACAACGATGCATCACTGGCCGGAAATGACGGTACCTTTGGTGAAGAGATAACAGTTACAGGACCTGTCGGTGCTTTGGTTACCGCAGTTTGTACAGGATGTATTGGCCTGCCAAATTTATCATTCATCGAAGTTACACCAGGCACTTATGTAAGTAGCTTTACCCATCTTGACAATGTAGGATATAAAGCCTACATCAGCATTGATGGCTTGCTGGAAGATTCCATTACCAATATCTGCGCCTATCCCGATGTTTTTGTAGACAATCTGGGCCCCTTCCTCAACTGTACCGGTCAGGGTGCTGTAACGCTTACAGCTGACATTTCCGGAGACGGTGGAATGGGTACCTATAACTGGTCAGGATCCGGAGTAACCGGTGGTTCATTCAATCCTTCCGGTCTGCCGGCAGGACCTACTACCATTACCCTAGCCTATCAGGGAGAAGACATTGGCAATATTTCTTTGGATGGCATCACACCTGCCTATCCGGGTTGTATTCAAACAGATACCGCACAGTTTATCATCAACAATGGTGCCCCGGTCAACGAAGGACAAGGGGGTAGCGTATGTGCCAACAGTGCCTTCCAGTTAAATGCAACGGAAACAGGGATCTGGTCAGGAGGCGCCGGAAATTTCAACAACTCGGCCTTACCCAATGCTACCTATACCCCGGCACCTGCCGAGGTAGGTACAACCGTAATTCTCACTTGGACAGTTGCAGGAGCTTGCCAACCTAATTTTGATACCGTATGGGTTTCAGTTATCGCATTGCCTACCGTCAATGCAGGGTCTGATATCTCTGCCTGTTTTGGACCGGTAAATCTTTCTGCCATGGCCAATGTGCCCGGCACCTGGTCGGGGGGCAGCGGTTCCTTCGCCAATGCTTCCAGTCCTATGACGATGTATACTCCAACAGCTGCTGAAGAAGGAACCACATTTAATCTTACTTATACCGTTTCCAATTCTTGCGGAGCCACCAACGATGCAGTGAGCGTTACTTATCCTGCCAATCAGGCTCAATTCCAGTACAATCCCAATGTTTTGTGTACCAACAGCGCACCTTTGTCTCCAAGTCACAACACCTTTGGAAGAAATGGAACCTATTCTTATACACCCATTACCGGCAGTGGCACCCTTTCTATCAACACAGTAAGCGGGGTTATTACTCCGGCTACCAGTGGTGCAGGTGTATATAAAATTACCAATACGATTCCTGCCTCAACAACAGGACCCTCACTTATTATCACAGGTATCTTAGATGGCCCCCTCACTGGTGGACTGCCTAAGTTCATCGAATTGTATGCAATTCAGGCAATCCCCAACTTAAGTGTTTTTGGACTCGAAAATGCGAGCAACGGAGCTGCTTCTGCAGGTGTGCCAGATTATGTATTTCCAGCAGTTGCCATTCCGGCAGGTGACTTCTTTTATGTAGCGTCAGAAACTCCCGGCTTTACACAATGGATGGGTTTTGCTCCAGATTTTGTGAATGGGGTAGCCAATAACAATGGCGACGATGCTGTATTGTTATATCAGAATGGCGCCGTCGTAGATGCTTATGGCGTTGTTGGAGTGGATGGTACCGGCCAGTCATGGGAAACACTGGATGGTTGGGGCCACAGAAACTCAGGCAGCTGTCCCAGTTCTGTTTATATTCCATCTCAGTGGAGTTATAGTGGAATAGATGCCCTTGATGATTCAAACGTAACAACAGGAACCAATACGACCGCAACCCCGCCATACCCAACGGCCAACTTTTCACCCGGTCTTTGTGGTGGATCAGGAGCTTGTGCATTTATGTTTATGGATACTGTTACCATCAGACAGGCACCAGTTGTGGATGCAGGTCCGGGCAGGGTAACATGCGGAGTAATGACCGTTGGACTTTCTGCCACGGGCATAGGAGTATGGAGCGGCGGACTTGGCACTTTTTCCAATGTCAATTCACCAACATCCAACTATACGCCAACAGCGGCAGAAGTAGGTGGAAGTGTATATCTTTATTATTCTGCAACAGACGCCATATGTGGATCTGTTAAGGACAGCACTTCAATTACCTTTATCCAACCTCCACTATCAGCACAATTTACTTATCAGGCCACCGAGTTTTGTCCTGAAGGAGAAAACCCTGTGGTATCTCACACAACAGGTGTAGATGGTATTTACAGCGTTACCCAGGGCAATGCTGCCAATGTAGATCTGGATAATTTATCCGGTGAAATTGATTTGACCAATACCCAGGTGGGCAATTATACCATCACCAACACGGTGTATGCATGTGGCAACTTGATAATCACGGGTATCATCGATGGTCCACTTACCGGTGGTCAACCCAAAGCCATCGAATTGTACGCCCTTGCTGATATCGCTGACCTCAGTGTATACGGCATTGGAGTAGCCAACAACGGAGGTGGCAGCGATGGCATCGAATTTAATTTTCCACCAGACTTTGTTGCCAAAGGAACCTATATTTATGCAACTGCCAATGGTATAGACTTTCAAACCTATTTCGGCTTTCCGGCTGATTATCTGGCCTTTGACTTTCAGGTCAACGGAGACGATGCTGTGGAATTATTTTGCAACGGCGATGTGATTGACGTGTTTGGTGAAATCAATCAAAGTGGAACCGGCCTCGCGTGGGAATACATGGATGGCTGGGTATATAGAAAAAACAATGCCAACATTACCGGCAATTATTTTAACGTCAATGATTGGATTTATGGCGGAGTTAATGTATTAGACAACTCAACAACCAATGCAAATGCTACCAACCCATTCCCGGTAGGAACATTTACAACTACGGCTAATCCTGTTTGTCCACCCAATACCTTTAGTCAGGCAATCTTGATTGGTGACAACAGACTGCCAACAGTTGTTTGTCCGCCCAATCAAACCATCATCCTGCCTCCGGGAGATTGCGGACTTTTTGCCCAATTCCCATTGCCACAGGTTACAGACAATTGTGGCGGAGATCCTGTTATCAATCAAACAGGAGGCCCACTTCCAGGTACTTTCGTTCATAAAGACGACTCTCCTGTAACCGTGACCTTTGAAGTGTTTGACTACTATGGCAATGGCCCTGTTAACTGTTCTTACCAGGTCTTTATTTTGGAATACCCTTATCCTACAACAGCACTTGCTTGTAATAATAGAATCAACCTTTCTTTAGATGAAAACTGCTCTGCTATTGTAGGAGCAGACATGGTATTGGAAGGTGGACCTTATGGATGTTATGATGACTATGTAGTTACCATAGCCGGTATCACAGGAAATGAAATTACAACTCCTGGCATTTACAACGTTACGGTTTCTGACCCGCAAACCGGCAACAGCTGCTGGGGCGTTATTTATGCAGAAGATAAACTGCCACCCATTATCAGGTGTGAACAACCTATGTGCGACCTGTTGACCCTCAGCGGTGAATGGGACAGCTCAGACAATGCTTTCTCTCCTGGTCAGTGTTGGGCCTTTGATGGCTTCACACCCAATCCAAATGTATTGTACGATGTGCTTCAATTTACAGTTGCGGTTGGAGGTGATTATACTTTCACCATGGATGATTCACCCAATTACGATGGTATTGCCGGTATCTTTGCCGGTAGCTTTGATGCCAATGATCCTTGTGCTAATCTAATTGGAGGCGACGATGACATCAATGGCATCTTTGAAACAGAACCATCGTTCACCATTAACCTTACACCGGGCACCTACTATCTGGTGAGCAGTACCTGGACCACAGGTCAAATAGGAGTATACAACTGGACCTTCAGTGGTCCTGCAGCTCTGCAAACTCCATGTGAATTTACCTGCCTTGATAAAGAAGGAATTATCAATGGCGATATAGAAATACCCGAACCTGAAGTATTTGAATGTTCTGACTATACCCTGCAACACACAGTTAGAATTACAGGTGATGAGTGCACCCAGGAAAACATAATAATTGAATATATAGTAACCGATCTTTTGGGTTCAAAAGCCAGGTGTACACAGACCATCGCAATCCTACCTCTGGAAATTGATGATGTAATTTTCCCTGTTAATCCAGTGGTGCTTTCATGCAATTCAGGGGTAAGTCCTGAAGAAATCAGCAATTATTTTGAGGATGTAAGTTATGGATACCCGCATGTGTACAACTTCCTTGGAGACGTACACCCGCTTGATAACTCCAGCTGTAATGTATATGCCGCTTATCAGGATGCAACCATAGCCGCATGTGGCATTGGATGTGGCGGAAACAGCAAAGTGATCAGAACATGGACATTGTTGAACTGGTGTACACTAGAAACAGCAACGTACGTACAGATCATCAAAGCAGTAGATACGAAAGCACCAACCTTCATCGTAAAAGATGTAACCGTGAGTGTAAACCCATGGGGCTGTGTAGCAAACTTCCAGGCACCAATGCCATGGGAATTGCAGGATAACTGCGATGCACACCCAGTATGGTGGTTAGAAGGCCCAGCAGGAGTAGTAATTACAGGTAATTCAACAGATGGATACTTTGTAACAGGCGCACCTAAAGGCACGCACGCATTTACATACAAAGCAGTAGACTGTTGTGGAAACATCGGAAGTGCAGTAGCATACGTAACAGTATTCGACAGAAGCGCACCGGTAGCAGTAGCTAAGCAGAACATCGTAATCAGCTTGACAGGGTCAGGCACAGGCGGAGACGGAGCAGCGAAATTGTACACATGGCATGTAGACAATGGTAGCTACGATCACTGTACAGCAGTGAAGTTAGAGTTGAGAAGACCTGACGGAGCACCTGATTGTGGCAACTTAGGAATAGATGACCACAACAACAACGTAACATTTGACGATGATGATTCAGCATCACCACAAGCAAGATGGGCACACCCACAAGATGACAGAGACGACACAGACAACGGAGAATATGTAAAATTCTGTTGTGCAGACTTGGGCTCAGAAATCAGTGTAGTACACCAGGTAATCATGCGAGTATGGGATGATGGCAACATGAACGGCGTAATCGGAGATAACCTGATCATCAACGGAATGCAGGATAACTACAACGAGACATGGGCAGACATCAGAGTAGAGAACAAAATACCACCGGTATTGGTATGTCCATTGGATGCGACCATTACATGTGATATGGAGTTGAACTTAGCAACCACATGGACAAGTGTAGACAGTGTAAACCTGACAATGACAGGAGGCCCAGCAACAGCATATGACCTATGTAACGGAATCGCAGTAGAATACAAAGACACTCCAAGCTGGACCAATACATGTGAAAACGTAGGAAGAATCAGAAGAGAGTTCAGAGCAGTAAAAGGCGACAAGACCGTAAACTGTTACCAGAACATCACAGTAGAAGCATTGCCAAGCACATTTGTGGTAACCCCACCAAGCAGCAGCGTATTAGATGCACCATGTGATTTCAACCAAGATGACATCAAAGCAAGCGACAAACCAAAAGTACAGGGAGGTCCATGTGATGTAATCGGGGAGAACATCCACATCGATACATTCTTGTTTGAAGACGGAGTATGTAAAAAATGGAAAGTAACTTATAACTACATCAACTGGTGTACAAATGAGCAAAAAGGACCATATACAAAATACTACAAATACAAAGACGATGTTAAACCAGTGTTGACATGTCAGGATCAAATGTTTGCAGCGAATCCAAATCCACAGAATCCAAATGGCAACTGTGAAGGAACTGTAAACCTGGAAGCAAGTGCAACAGACGAAGGCGGATGTACAGCAAATGGCTGGTTGAAGTGGCAAGTATTTGTTGACCTATGGGGTAACGGAACAACAGACTATGAGTTCTCAAGTTTCTTACCATCAACAGACAACAACTTAGGCAACGATACCAACCAGAATGGCATCAATGACAGATATGTAGCACCAACAGCAAGTGGAGCAACGTTGAAAGTACCAGCATTCGTATTGGATGCAGAGAACAGTGTACACAAAGTACAGTGGAAAGTAACAGACGGTTGTGGAAACGTAACAGACTGCTACAGCACATTCATGGTAGTAGACAAAAAAGCACCAACCCCATACTGTATCAGCTTGAGTTCAGCAGTAATGCAGAACGGTCAGGTAGAATTGTGGGCGATAGACTTCGACAAAGGATCATTTGACAACTGTACCCCAAGGAATGCGTTAATGTACACATTCAATGGCGAGTTCCCAGTATGGTCAAGAATCACAGAGGAGCACTACTTTACAGGAGCAGGCGTAAGTGCAACAGTAGCACAATACAACGCAGGTAATGCACAGAAATGGGTACCATCATACAGAAGTTCAGCAATGATCTTCAACTGTGACGATGTAGAAGCATCACCAATCACTTTGAACATGAGTGTATGGGATAGCAGACAAAACACAGATTTCTGTTCAGTAGAATTGACATTGGTAGACAACCAGGGAGCATGTGGAGGAAGCCGCATGAGTGTAGGTGGAGACATCAAAACTGAAAAGGACTGGGCATCAAAAATGTAGCCGTAAAACTGAGGAGCAATCAGGCAGGCATGGAAAAACAACGACTGACAGATGTAAGCGGAGACTATATGTTTGGAGACTTACCGGTCATGGTAGACTACCACATCACGGGTGAGAAACGAGACGACTGGATGAATGGAGTAAGTACCTTAGACCTGGTGATGATCCAACGTCACATATTGGGAGTAGCGCCTTTTAACAATGGTTATAAGATGGTAGCTGCCGATGTGAACAACGATGGCAAGGTAACAGCGAGCGACCTGGTGATATTGAGAAAGATGATCCTGGGATTGATAGCTGAGTTGCCAAACAACGATAGCTGGCGCTTCCTGGATGCAGCCAGTCCGATTGTAGATGTACAGAATCCATGGCCATTGGATGAAGAGATAGTAATTGAAGGTGTAGACCACGACATGATGCAGCAACACTTTATGGGTGTGAAAGTAGGAGACGTGAGTCAGGATGCGAGTGCAGACGGCATTCAGGCAGAGACCAGAACATCATCCAGATTGATATTGCAGGCAGAAGATAGAGAAGTGAAAGCCGGTGAGCTGGTAAGAATGGACATCAGGGCCGATCAAATGGACAATGTCAATGGCATGCAGTTTACCCTGAGAATGCAAGGCTTTGTAGTAGAAGGCATAGAGTCCGGCAAGCTAACGGTAGATGGAAGCAATTACGGCAGTCCTGCAGCAGGAGAAATGACCTTTAGCTGGTCTGATGAAAACGGAGTAAGAGCAGGCAGCGATGAAGTGTTGTTTACCCTAATTCTGAGGTCAGAGCAGGGCGGCAAAATCAGTGAAATGATAGAGCTGGGATCATGGACCACAAGGGCTGAAAGTTATAGCGGCGAAGAATTTGAGGTAAGTAAGGTAGAATTGAGGATAGGAAAAGAAGATGAAGTTGGCAGTTTTGCACTTTATCAGAATGAGCCCAATCCATTTAAGCAACTTACCAGCATACAATACCAATTGCCTGAAAATGGAGAAGTAGTCTTTGAATTGCAGACTATTGATGGCAAGCTTGTGATGCAGAAGTCATGGAAGGGTCAGAAAGGTAAAAACAGCCTTGAGCTTTCTGCAGCAGATGCTCCTGTTTCAGGTGTATATTATTATACAATGAGGTTCCAGGGACAGCAAATTAGCAAAGCCCTCTTAAAAATGGAATAAGACCCATTTCTCCAATATTGTGATAATTAAGAGGTAATAAATTAATAAAAAGACCATCTGTTTTTCTGGTGGTCTTTTTACTTTAGGCTCACTGTGTTGTAAATAACTTTCTTTCAAATTTGTAAATTACTGGTTAACAGCATTTTAATTTAAGACCTATCCATAAAAAAAAATAGATATTTTTTCGTTTTCGTTAAAATTTTCTTATTTTTGCGCTTTATACCTTAACCTGAGGATAGATTTACTCATTAGGACCAAAACTCAACGTCCCTTCAGAGCTAATTACTCCTCAACAAGATAAGATTACTACAAATGCGCATATCCGCAAGGATGGTGTGTAGCTTTATTATGGCTCAAATTATTATTCATATTTTAAAACCAAAACTCATTATCATGAAGGACAATTTTGTCAAAGTTTTCAGGATGGCAGGATTAGGCAAGCTAGTGATGGTATGTTTGGTGTTTGTTGGAGCAACAGTATTCAATACGCTTAGCGCTCAGTACATGGGCAAACAGCAGGCGATATCGGTACTGGAAGCGAAAGCGACATCAGTCAGCCAGGCAATTAGCAACCTACCTACCCAGCACGTGGACTACCGTTATGGACAGTTCCAGATTTTTACTTACAAAGCGATCTATGAGAAGATCCAAGACAGCAACACAACTGTTGCAGATGCTGTAGAATCAGTATTTGCTACAATGAGTGGAAAGACAGACCGTATGAGTGAATATCATGCGACAATGGTGGAGTACAATAAGAAGTACCAGGTAGGCAATTTTGACATATACTATGCGATCAAATCGCATATAAAGTCATTGTTAAAAGGATAATGGAATCGCGTAAAGTAAAAACCAATCAATAATATGAGACAGATAAAGAATACAATATTAATTATGCTGGCAGTATTGGCCGTGGTATCAGAGGTGATGTCACAGGCATGTACATTAACAGCACCAGCGAACGTTACGGTGAGTAACACGACTGGCATATGTGGAGCAAATGTAACGTTGGCTTCAGCAGTAGCTGGAACAGCGTGTCAGAGTGTAACCACAGTAGCATTAGGCTCGCAGAACTTCAATGGCTGTGCCCAACCAGGCGGCTGGACCACAGGTTTCATTGAAGAAAACGCAGCAGACGGAGTAGGATCAACAGGAAACGCAGCAGCATGTGGCGGAGTTGGTTTATTCCACTGGAACTGTACAGATACAGGAACAGCACTAACTGGAACATCTGCAGCAGCAGGATTTTCTGGCTGTATAGCAGTAATCAGTGACGACGATGCAGGAAGTGCATTCGACGGTATTGCATGGATCGAATCACCAGTATCAGGTGTAGCCCCAGCAGTAGGTAAGACTTACGAAGTAAGATTTGGCTATTTCTTTGACAACCTGAGCGCACAGTTCAGAGTTGATGTATGGAACGGAAGTGCATGGATCAACAAGCACACCAGTACAGGAACAGCAGATGCTGGTGGAATATTGGCATTGAACGTAACAGCAGAGATGAATGCAGGCTTCAAAGTGAGATTTATCCACGATGACTTGTTGGATTCATGGGCATGGGGAGTTGGAATTGACAACTTCGCAGTAAATGAATTGACAGTAGTACCAGCAATCATTGCTAACTCATGGACAGCAGGTGGTGCCAACGCAAGTGGAACTTACCCAGTAGGAACTACAACTGTAACTTACAGCATCGTAGGAGCAAACCCAGCAGTAACAGCAACACAGAACATCACAGTAAATGATACAGAGGCACCAACTTTGGTTTGTCCTGCAGACATTACTTATAGCTTGAAACCAGGAGAATGTTCACAATTGGTAACTTATACAGTAACCGGAACAGACAACTGTCCATTTGTAGGACCATTAACTACCCTGAATACAATCACTTCAGGCATCAAGATGAACATCACAGGAGCAACAATGGTAAATGTTTACAGAAAAGTAGGAACCCACGTAGGCTCAGAGACCAACGCAGCGGCATGGACGTTACACGGACAAGCAAATGCGATGACAGGACCATTCTCTGGCCCATTCCCAGGAAACGGAACATTGACAAATGCCGTATTGGCAACACCAATGATCCTAGCCCCAGGAACCACAACAGGTATCGCGTTGACCACCTTGTCAGCATCAAGCAACTATACCAACGGAAACGGAGGTAACCAGACTTACTCAGATGCAAACATCACATTGAACTTGGGAGCAACCAACAACGCACCATGGAATGCGGTATTCACACCACGTGTATTCAACGGAGCAATTGTATACCAGGCTGGCACAACATCAGCACCGGTAATGCAAACAGCAGGTTTGCCAAGTGGAGCAGAGTTTGTAATTGGAACAACTACCAACGCGTTCAAATTGACAGACGTAGCGGGCAACATGGCAACATGTACGTTCAGCGTAACAGTACAGGAATACCCATTTGCAACAACAGCATTGGCATGTAATGACCTAGTGAACATTTCATTGGGCGATGACTGTCAGGTAGTAGTAAATGCAGACATGGTATTGGAAGGCGGCCCATATGGCTGTTATGATGAGTATATTGTAACCGTTACAGGCGGTGGCAATGTAATCTCAACACCAGGCGCTTACGGAGTAACCGTAACAGACCCAGAAACAGGAAACTCTTGTTGGGGAAATATCGTAGCTGAAGACAAATTGCCTCCAGTTATCACATGTGGCGACTTTACAGTAACATGTATCGACCCAATCCCAGCAGTACCGGTTCCACCTTTCAACGGAAACAGAATTCCATTGGTAACAGCCCCAATTCCATTCGAAGGAGGAGCTGCCAATGCAGTAACATTGACTTATACAGTACCAGCTCACGTTACATGTGATGTAACTGACTTAGATGTATTGATCAACGTAGGAAACGAGTGGATGGGCGATATGACCATTACCGTAACATCACCATCAGGAACAACCTCAACTATTTGGGGAGGCTTCTGCGGACTTCAGCCAAACGATACAGGTGTAAACTTTGTATGCGATGACGAAGGAGTAGTAACTGACCTTTGTGTTGATTACCAGTCAGGAAACAACCACAACTTCCCAGGTTTAGTACCAACACCAGCGTTCACTGCATTTGACGGAGAGCCATTGGTAGGAACTTGGACGATCAAAATCACAGATGCATTTGATGATGCAGGTGTAGATGGAATCGTAAGAGGAGCAGAATTCAGATTCAACGGATGTCAGCAGGCAGGCTTCTTCCCACAAGGCCCTTGTGGAGAAGACTACACATGGACATTTGCTGATCAAGTATCAAACAACGGATGTGACGGTGATGTAATCACAAGAACATGGACAGCAAAAGATGCATCAAACAATGCAGCAAATTGCGTACAAACCATAACAGTAGAAAACATCGGATTGGAAGATGTATTGTTGCCACCATCATTGGTATTGATTGAAAACTGCGGAGCAGGCGTAACACCAGCAGACGTAGCAGCATACTATGATGTAGATTCAAGAAGCGGAGCAGGTGTAGGCGGCTTCCAGGATGACTGGACAGAAGCACAAGGATCACCAGCAGGCGTAGTTGAATTGAACGAAGGTTATGCATATGCATACCCACACTACTATGCAGTAGGAAGAGACGGTAACTTACACGCACAGAAAATCGACAACAACGTATGTAGCATCTACGCTACTTATACTGACCAAACATTGAGTGCATGTGGCATTGGATGTGGCGGAAACAGCAAAGTGATCAGAACATGGACATTGTTAGACTGGTGTACACTGGAAACAGCAACGTACGTACAGATCATCAAAGCAGTAGATACCAAAGCACCAACCTTCATCGTAAAAGATGTAACCGTGAGTGTAAACCCATGGGGCTGTGTAGCAAACTTCCAGGCACCAATGCCATGGGAATTGCAGGATAACTGCGATGCACACCCAGTATGGTGGTTAGAAGGCCCAGCAGGAGTAGTAATTACAGGTAATTCAACAGATGGATACTTTGTAACAGGCGCACCTAAAGGCACGCACGCATTTACATACAAAGCAGTAGACTGTTGCGGAAACATCGGAAGTGCAGTAGCATACGTAACAGTATTCGACAGAAGCGCACCGGTAGCAGTAGCTAAGCAGAACATCGTAATCAGTTTGACAGGATCAGGCACAGGCGGAGACGGAGCAGCGAAATTGTATACATGGCATGTAGACAATGGCAGCTACGATCACTGTACAGCAGTGAAGTTAGAGTTGAGAAGACCTGACGGAGCACCTGATTGTGGAAACTTAGGAATTGATGACCACAACAACAACGTAACATTTGACGATGATGATTCAGCATCACCACAAGTAAGATGGGCACACCCACAAGATGACAGAGACGACACCGACAACGGAGCGTACGTTAAATTCTGTTGTGATGACTTGGGATCAGAAATCAGTGTAGTACACCAGGTAATCATGCGAGTATGGGATGATGGCAACATGAACGGCGTAATCGGGGATAACCTGATCATCGACGGCATGCAGGATAACTACAACGAGACATGGGCAGACATCAGAGTAGAGAACAAAATTCCACCAGTATTGGTATGTCCATTGGATGCAACCATTACATGTGATATGGAGTTGAACTTAGCTACCACATGGACAAGTGTAGACAGCGTAAACCTGACAATGACAGGTGGACCAGCTACAGCATTTGACCTATGTAACGGAATCTCAGTAGAGTACAAAGACACTCCAAGCTGGACCAACACATGTGAAAACGTAGGAAGGATCAGAAGAGAGTTCAGAGCAGTAAAAGGCGACAAGACCGTAAACTGTTACCAGAACATCACAGTATCAGCCTTACCAAGCACCTTTGTGGTAACCCCACCAAGCAGCAGCGTATTGGATGCACCATGTGATTTCAACGAAGGCGACATCAAAGACAGCGACAAACCAAAAGTACAGGGAGGTCCATGTGATGTAATCGGCGAGAACATCCACATCGATACATTCTTATTTGAAGATGGAGTATGTAAAAAATGGAGAGTAACTTATAACTACATCAACTGGTGTACTAATGAGCAAAAAGGTCCATATGTAAAATACTACAAATACAAAGACGATGTTAAACCAGTGTTGACATGTCAAGATCAAATGTTTGCAGCGAATCCAAATCCACAGAATCCAAATGGCAACTGTGAAGGCACTGTAAACTTGGAAGCAAGTGCAACAGACGAAGGTGGCTGTACAGCAAATGGCTGGTTGAAATGGCAAGTATTTGTTGACCTATGGGGCAACGGAACAACAGACTATGAGTTCTCAAGTTTCTTACCATCAACAGACAACAACTTAGGCAACGACACCAACCAGAATGGTATCAATGACAGATATGTAGCACCAACAGCAAGTGGAGCAACCTTGAAAGTACCAGCATTTGTATTGGATGCAGAGAACAGTGTACACAAAGTACAGTGGAAAGTAACAGACGGTTGCGGCAACGTAACAGACTGCTACAGCACATTCATGGTAGTAGACAAAAAAGCACCAACACCATACTGTATCAGCTTGAGTTCAGCAGTAATGCAGAACGGTCAGGTAGAATTGTGGGCGATAGACTTCGACAAAGGATCATTTGACAACTGTACACCAAGGAATGCGTTAATGTTCACATTCAATGGAGAGTTCCCAGTATGGTCAAGAATCACAGAGGAGCACTACTTCAAAGGAGCAGGCTTAAGTGCCACAGTAGCAGAATACAATGCAGGCAACGCACAGAGATGGGTACCATCCTACAGAAGTTCAGCAATGATCTTCAACTGTGACGATGTAGAAGCATCCCCAATCACTTTGAACATGAGTGTATGGGATAGCAGACAAAACACAGATTTCTGTTCAGTAGAATTGACATTGGTAGACAACCAGGGAGCATGTGGTGGAAGCCGCGTAGCTGGTAACTTGACAACAAAAGCAAACGAAGCAATCAACAACGTAAACGTTAAGTTGGAAGCATCATTGCCAGAGTTTCCAAAATACCAGGTAGCGAACGGAAGCTATAACTTCTTGTCATTACCAAACGGAGAATTCACAGTAAGCGCATCAAAAACTGATGACTACAGCAACGGAGTAAGTACATTTGACCTTGTGTTGATACAGCGTCATATCTTAGGTCTTGCGAAATTGGATAGCCCAGAAAAACTGTTGGCAGCCGATGTAAACAAAGACGGAAAGGTAACAGCAAGCGACCTGGTAGAGTTGAGGAAATTGATCCTTGGCTTGAGCAGCAAGTTGAGCAACAACGACAGCTGGATCTTCGTACCTAAGTCACACGTATATGCAGATGCAACGAATCCATACAGTGCACCAAGAAACTTGACAGTAAACGTTCTAGATCAGGATGTAACTGGAAAAGACTTCACAGGTATCAAAGTGGGAGACGTTAACAACGATGCAGTAGCAGCAACAGGAGTAGCAGCAGACAACAGAAGCAGCAAAGTGTTGAAATTTGTAGCAGAAGATAAGACAGTAAATGCAGGAGAAATCGTAACGATCGATGTAACAGCAAATAACTTCAGCGAAATCTTCGGATACCAGTTTACAGCTAAGATGAATGGCATGGAATTGATGGAAGTTAAGTCAGGCGCAATCACAGTAGATGAAAGCAACTATGGCGTACCAACAGCAGGCACCATGACAATGAGCTGGTCAAGTGACAAAGCAGTAAATGCAGCAGAAGGAGAAGTATTGTTCACAGTAGTAATGAAAGCGACAGAAAACGGAAGATTGAGCAACATGATGAGTGTTGGATCTGATGTAACAAGAAGCGAATCATATGCAGGAAGCGAAATGGAAACCAACAAGTTGGATTTGAGCTTCAGAACAAATGACTCAGAAGTTTCAGGATATGCAATGTTCCAAAACGAGCCTAACCCATTCAGAACAAATACAGTGGTTAACTTCAACATGCCAGCGGCAGGAGAAGCAACCTTCACTGTAACTGATGTAACCGGCAAATTGGTACACACTAGAACAGTAAACGCAGTAAAAGGTATGAATAAAGTTGAGTTCAGCAGAACCGACGTACCAGTAAGCGGCGTTGTATACTACACCATCGAAAGCGGTGACTTCACAGCTACCAAAGCGATGATTGTAATCGAGTAATCATTTGATAACAGAGTGGGGCAACCCACTCTGTTTAACGATAATCGGTTTTTGGGATGGCCTCTCTTCAAGCAATTGGAGGGGGGCTTTTCTTTTATAGCACATCCATATTAAGCCATTTCAGCTCCTCAACCCAACTTATTACCAAATGGAAGACATTGGCTAAAAATAATTATAAAACAATAAAATATGCATAAAAACAAGATTATCAATTAATTATAAATATTATTTAAAAAATATGTAATTTTTTTTTAATATTTATTTGGTTAACATATTAGATTATTTCTATATTTGTGTCTGAATTTGTATTTCGATTTAATAGACCACCTTCTTTCCTACCTGAGATACAATAATATTACCTAATAACATTTCGGTTTTACCACCCTGGTATTGATTTTAGATCCAATAGCATATGCTCTATGCTACATGACTTTGTTTTTCAAGGAATTCAAAATTCCATAACAGTATAATTTTTAAACAAACTCAAAAAAATTGGATCTCATGAAGAAAACGCAACTTACGTTTTTACAAAAGGCAATCAGAAGCATGCTTTTGATTGCGACGGTGATGCTGGTGTACTCCGCATCATCTTACGGCCAATGTTCTTTGGGGTGTAACAGCCATGTTCAGGTATCTTTAGATAATGCCAACTGTGAAGCTGTAATTACGCCTCAAATGATGCTTGGCACACTTCCACCTAGTTCTTGTCCCAACGGCTCATTTATCGTTGAGGTAAGACACAATGGTATTTTAGTACCTAATGCTACCGTTACTCACGACCACGTTGGTAAAGTTTTGGAAGCTAAGGTAATCGATTTGAATTCCGGAAATTCATGCTGGGGTTATCTACACATAGAGGACAAATTGCCTCCTGTAATTTTGTGTGATGATCCAGATGATATTTATTGTTTTGAACTCGACAACTACGAACCTACAGTAATCGAAAACTGTGGAACTTACACACTGGAAATTACTGCAGAATCAATTACCAACAACAATTGTAATGTAGGATTGGATCCCAATGTATTGAAAGTAATTTCAAGAACCTATGTTGCCATTGACAAATCAGGTAACAGATCTCTTCCATGTACCATCGAATTTGATGTATTGGCTATTGACGACTTGTCTGACATTGATGCACCAAATAACTTTTGTATCCCAATTTTAACCTACAGTGTGATGGCAACTGGCCAAAAGACGCCAATGGCAACCCACACCCATCTTACACAGGAGTTCCTGAATTGGATGGAGTAAAACTGTGGCCAAACCCATACATAGACTGCAATATCCTGGTTGATTACAAAGACCAAAGATTGCCTGCTATAGGTTGTGTTACAAAAATTATGAGGACCTGGACCATCATCGAATGGACATGTATTACTCCTCAAAGAACAAGGACTATCCTACAAATGATAGAAATTGCTGACACCAAAGGTCCAGTTATCACTGGAGCAAAAGACATTACCGTATCTACTACTCCTCACAAATGTGAAGCAGTTGTAAACGTACCTGCAATTAGCGCAGTTGACAATTGTTCTGCAGCTAATCAAATTACAGTAACTATTTCAGGTGGAACACCCCTAATTAATGGAAATGGTGGTATCACTACCCTGGAAATTGGTTACCATACCTTGGTTTATCGTGCTGCTGATGCTTGTGGTAATGTTACCGAAAAAGAAATAAGCGTTTGGGTGGAAGACCTTACTCCTCCGGTTGCTGTTTGCGATCAAAATACAACAGTAGGTCTTACCTCGGATGGAACAGCATGGGTTCATGCATCATCTTTCGACAACGGATCTTATGACGAATGCCAACTTGCCAAAATGTTGGTAAGAAGAATGGATACACCTTGTGGTGAGTGTAAGGAGCCTGAATTTCCTGGTTTCCACTATTTGGGAAGCAGAGATGGCCACTACTATTATGTTTCAAGCCATCCTTTGATTGGAAGATTGGGCTTTAAGCACGCCAAAGCAATGGGAGGATATGCCGCATCTCTCGAAACACTGGATGAAGGACTGCGGTTGGCCAACCAATTGGAAGTGCACCACACAGATGAGTGTTATACCCTGGGTTTAAATATCGACTTCCAGACTCAAACATTGCGTTGGGAAAGTGGTGCTCCATTTAATCCTAATGCTTATACAAATAGCGCTTTGGAAATGCAAGCCTTTGTAGATCCAAACGATGCTTATGTATGTTTAACAGGCAATCCTTCCCTAGGATTTGTAAGAAATGATACACCTAATAAGTACATCGTTGAAATTACGGATCCATGTGGATTTAGCTCTTATGTGAAATTCTGTTGTGCCGACATTCCTAACAATGTTATGGTACAATTCAGAGTGATCGATTCAAACTGCAACTGGAATGATTGTATGGTTAATGCAACCATCCAGGATAAATTGCCTCCTACTATTACTTGTCCAGACAACATGACAGTTGATTGTGATGCACCTTATACCTTGAGCAACCTTGCTGCTAGTTTTGGAACAGCAATTGCCTACGACAACTGTAGTGTAACAATGAGAGAAACTTATGCGGATACCATCAATCAGTGTAACGTAGGTAAGATTGTAAGGACATTTACAGCTACTGACGCAGGTCAGAGAACTGCATCTTGTATACAAACAGTGTACTTCCAGCAAACAGAGCCATTCTATGTAAACGTTTACAACCCATTTGATACCAGAGATGATATCGATTGGCCGATAGATGTAACCCTGGAAGGTTGTGATGATCCTAATTCTGATGAATTTCTTCCTGCTAACACAGGCAGACCGGTAATTCACGATGGTGTTTGTCAACTGGTAGGTTTGGACTACGATGATCAGATCTTCACATTCAACAATGCTACAGGAAATGCATGTTTCAAAATATTGAGAACTTGGACAGTAATTGACTGGTGTCAATTCATCAATGGACAATACTATACTGTAAGTTATACCCAAGTTATTAAAGTTCACAACACAGTAGCGCCTATTATCAGAAGCAGCTGTGCAGCCAAAGAAGTTTGTACTTATGACAACACATGTACAGATGGATATATTGAATTGACAGCTTCTGCAACAGATGATTGTACCCGTGGCCTAAAATGGTATGCCAAAATTGACTTAAACAATGACGGCTCTTTCGAATCAGGTCTCTCAAAATCAGGCACAGGTACAACTGCCACAACTGCAAATCCAACTGTTGCTAATGCTTCAGGAACATATCCGGTAGGTTCACACAAAGTATTGTGGACATTTGAAGATAAGTGTGGAAACCTTACAACATGCGAGCAGTATTTCTCTATTGTTAACTGTAAAGCACCTACTCCTTACTTGTTGAATGGTCTTTCAGTAGATCTGATGCCGGTGGATACGGATGATGATGGAGATATTGACAATGGTATGGTTGAAATTTGGGCCAGTGACTTTGACAGAGGATCAAGCCACCCATGTGGATACAAAGTATTGTTGTCATTCTCACCAAATGTGAACGACAGAAGTAAAGTTTACACTTGTGCCAACAAAGGAAGAAACAACGTAACCATTTATGCATCTGTTATTACCCCAATGGGTGATACCATCAGAAGCTGGGCAACTACCTTCATCGATGTTCAGGACAACATGCATGCTTGTCCAACCACAACAGGAAACAGAGTAGCCATCAATGGTAAAGTAATGACAGAAACTCAGGAAGGTGTAGAAAATGCAACCCTGTTGCTGCAGAGCAATGAAGAAATGTTGCAGGTATCTAACAACGAAGGTGCATTTGCATTCGCAGACATGCCGGTTGGTGGAACTTATACACTTTCAGGTATTAAAAATGACGATTACATGAATGGCGTATCTACTTTAGACCTTGTTTTGATTCAGCGTCACATCCTGGGTATTGAGAAATTGACTTCTCCTTATCTGTTGATTGCTGCAGATGTAAATAAGGACAAAAAGATCACCGCTTCTGACCTTGTAGAGTTGAGGAAATTAATCCTTGGTATCAGTGACAAGTTGGCAAACAACAACTCATGGAGATTCATCGATAAGACCTTCACTTTTGCAGATCCATTCAATGCTCATGCCGGAGAAATCAAAGAAACTTATGAGATCAATGGTTTGACTACCGATATGAATATCGACTTCATGGCGGTTAAAGTGGGAGATGTAAACGCTTCAGTGGTGGCCAATGCTACCAACAAAGTATCTGAATCAAGAAGTAACAAGAATCTCAATATGATCGCAGAGGCGAAAGAATTTGCGAAAGGAGACCTGGTTACCATGACCTTTAATACTGAAGAAGTAGCTACCGTATCTGGTATGCAATTTACCTTAAAATATGATCCTTCAACCATCGATATTAAAAACATCGAAGGAGCGGACTTGAGCATCAACGAAAACAACATCGGCTGGAACAGGGCTGCAGAAGGCATCCTTACCTTTAGCTGGAATAAAGACAATGCTCAAGATGTAAGTGAGGTAATGACCATCCAATTTGTGGCCAACAGAGCTGGAAATACAGCTGAATTGTTCAGCGTAACTTCAGATGTTACCAATGCGGAGGCATACAATGCTGAAATGGAATTGATGAATGTGAATCTGAGAACAGCTGGTGAGATTGCAGGCTTTGAACTGTATCAAAACACACCAAACCCATTCTCTGCCAACACCCTCGTTCAGTTCCGTTTACCTAAAGCGAGCAATGTAACCTTTAAGGTTTACGATGTAACAGGAAAAATATTGAAACAAATCAATAGAGATTTTGCAGCCGGTATCAATACCATTTCACTCGACAAAGCCCAGTTGGGACAAAGTGGAGTGCTGTATTATCAACTTGAAGCAGGCGAATTCAATGCTACCAGAAAGATGGTGGTTATAGAATAAAATGTAAAGCGTAAAGTTTACTGTTTTTGGGATGGGACCCCCTTCTGCCACCGCAGAGGGGGTCTTTTTTTTTATACCCATCGAAATGCTATCTTTGCACCATGGCAAGAATCATGGGCTTGGATTATGGCGGCAAAAGAACCGGAATCGCCGTAACAGATCCGTTGCAGATAGTTGTAAACGGTCTGGATACCATAGAAACTAGTCAGCTGAAAAACTTTTTGAACCAATATTTAAAAACCGAGGTTGTAGAGAAGATAGTGATTGGAATGCCTACCCACAAGGATGGCAATTTTACCTATCTGAAACCTGCCATTGACGAACTGGCAGCATTTATAGTGAAAAGTTATCCTTCTACAGCGGTAGATTTTGCGGATGAATCTTTTACCTCAGTGCAATCGAAAGAAATAATCTTAAGAGCCGGAGTTAAAAGAAGTCCAAAAGACAGGACAAAGCCCTGGTGGATAAGGTTAGCGCTATTTTAATATTACAAAAATATTTAGGACACATTTAATGATATTACCAGTTTATGCTTATGGACATCCCGTTTTGAAAAAAATGGGATCAGAGATTGATCCATCATTTGATGGACTAGATGCCCTTATTGAAGATATGTGGGAGACCATGTATTATGCCAAGGGAGTAGGTCTGGCCGCTCCTCAGGTCGGTCACGCCATTCGTTTGTTTGTAGTGGATACCATTCAAATCCAGGAAGAAGGAGAAGAAGAGCAAGGCATTAAAAAAGTATTTATCAATGCCCAAATCATGGAAGAAACCGGTGATTTATGGACCTACGAAGAAGGGTGCCTCAGCATAACTAACATCACGGGCGACGTAGAGCGAAAAAGAACATCCACATTCGTTATTTAGATGAAAACTTCCTTCCACAAGAAGAGAAATATGAAGGCATGAATGCTAGGGTGATTCAGCATGAATACGACCACATCGAAGGTAGGCTGTTTACCGAAAAACTCAACCCACTAAAGAAAAAGCTCATCCAAAGAAAACTGGAAAACATCCGCAAGGGCAAGGTGAATGCTGATTATAGGATGCGATTTGCATCTATTTAATTACTTACGACCGAAATCTGCGGGGATTTCTCCCCATTCAGGGGTATTCCAATGCCGGATAGGGTTTTTAATGTTGTTTTTTTGCAACCAGTGTAAGGCCCTGTCAACCAATTCAAATAACTCCTTGTTTTCATGGGTGCGGGGCAACTTACTTTTGATCTTTTTGTCCCTGACCCAGGCCATGGCAGTGATGGAATCCGTGTAAATAACCACATCCGTTCGTCCTGATTTTTGAAATCCTGCTGCGGCGTGCACCAAGGCCAGAAATTCACCTATGTTGTTGGTACCCAGGCTCAATGGGCCAATATGGAAGAGTTGATTGCCAGATACGGTTTCTACTCCCCTGTATTCCAGGTCACCCGGATTGCCTGAGCAAGCTGCATCTACACAAATGCTGTTAACAGCAATAATGCCTGATTTTAAAAGAGCATCCTTACTTTTGGGGTAGGTGCTTGCTTTTTTGGCTGGAGAGCCCCCTGTATTGACATAGCCTTGTTCAAAAGCCGCCTTGGCTTCGGCAGCGCTGGTAAATGATTTGTAACGGGCCCCCTCCACCCCATGGATTTGTTTTTTTGCTTCTTCCCACGATCGATAGATGCCAGGATTCACTCCCTTCCAAACAACATAGTATTTTTGCTCCTTCAAAATGTAAGATTAAATGTCAAAGATAAGCATAATAGATACCCATTGCCACATTTACTCCACTGAGCTGGCTGATCATTTTACTGAGATAATGGATCGATCCGCAGAGGCCTCTGTAGACTATGTATTGATGCCCAACGTGGATGGCACTACCATTGATGCCATGTTGGAGGTAGAAAAAAAGTACCCCAATTGCCTGTCAATGATGGGTTTGCATCCCTGTTCCGTAAATGGAGAATACAGACAAGCCCTGCAAGAGGTAGAAAAATGGTTTGTACAAAGAAAATTTGTTGGAGTAGGAGAGACCGGCATCGACCTTTATTGGGATAAGACCTGGATCGAAGAGCAAAAAATCAGCTTTGATTTTCAGATCGCCCTCGCCAAAGAACACCAGATCCCGGTAATCATCCACTCCAGGGATTCCCTTGAAATCACCATTGCCATGATAAGGGAAAGACAAGATGGAAACCTCAAAGGCATTTTTCATTGCTTTACGGGTACAGAAGACCAGGCTAAAGAAATCATGGATTTAAATTTTTACATGGGCATTGGAGGGGTGGTAACCTACAAAAACGCTGATTTGCCCGGGGTTTTGTCAAAAACAGGACCCTCAAATGTGGTTTTGGAGACCGATGCACCTTATCTGCCTCCTGTACCTCATAGGGTAAAAAAATGAGCCAGGCTTTATTGTTTCATGTTTTAGATAAGTTGAGTGAAGTGTTTCAACTTTCAAAAGAAGAAGTTGGCGCCCTAACGACATCCAATGCAATTAATTTATTTGGTCTCGCACCAAAATAAATTGATCTGTAATCTAATACATAGTGCAAATAAACTGCATTTGAAAAATAATGCGGCAAACCAATAATTTAATTTTGAATAGTTGTTAAAATTTTCAAAATTTGCACGGCTTGCGAGGGAGAGTTGCTCGAGTGGTTGAAGAGGCACGCATGGAAAGTGTGTGTACGCCAAAAGCGTACCTATGGTTCGAATCCCTAACTCTCGCAATTTATTTTGTTAATTTCATATTTGTTCATACATTTATTATTTTAAAAGAAATTCATCAACTAAAAAATTGTAAATCTGAGAAATTATGCGAAAGTTTAATTTAATTTTTGGAATACTGGTGGTTGCACTTTTTAGCAGCCAACAAGGGTTTGCCCAAGAGGCAGCACAGGCTGCGGCTGCAGCCGGCGAAGGAGGTGCCTTTCAAACATTGAAAAGGTATTTTATCGAAGGAGACTGGATTTGGATGAGTCCAGTATTGATTGCTTTCATCTTTGGTCTTGCATTTTGTATCGAAAGGATCATTACTTTGAACATTGCCACAGTTAATACCGATAAGTTGATCTCCGGTATTGAAGAAAAACTGGCTCAAGGTGATATGGAAGGTGCAAAAGAAGTTACCAAAGCCACTCCTGGTCCTACAGCAAGCATCCTTTTTGAAGGTTTACGCAATGCTTCAAGTGGCCCTGATGCAGTTGAAAAAGCTATTGTTAACTATGGTTCTGTTCAAATGGGACTTTTAGAAAAAGGCCTTATTTGGATTTCATTGTTCATTGCCCTTGCACCAATGCTTGGTTTCTTGGGTACGGTTGTAGGTATGATTCAGGCATTTGACAGGATTGAAGCTGCCGGAGACCTTTCACCTTCAGTTGTTGCGGGTGGTATTAAAGTGGCGCTTTTGACTACAGTATTTGGTCTTGTTGTTGCCATTATTCTGCAGATTTTTTATAACTATATTGTCTCTAAGATTGATGGTATTACCAATAAAATGGAAGATGCTTCAATCGGACTTGTTGAGGTTATGTCCAGAAACAACATTTTCAAATAATTTAATTATAACGAATATGTATAATTTTTTTGCTAAAAACGGCACAACTGTAGCCATGTTAACTGCATTGGCAGTTACGCTGATTTTCATAATATCAGCAGTAACTGGTATGTCAAGTGATGGTTATGCTGTTGGAACTGATCTGGCTGGAATGGGCAAAGAAAAAGTGGCTCAGATGGGATATTTTGATATCGGGTTGTCTTTGACTATTTTTTTACTTGTTTCATCTTTAATTTTACTCGTAATTTTTGGAGTTTGGACATTGATAAAGTTTCCAAAGGCGCTCAAGTCAACAATCATATTTTCTGGCTTACTTTTAGGTCTATTCTTTGCTTTATATGCAACCGCAACTAAAGAATCGACTGGCAAACTAGGTCGGGCTTTAGAAGAATTTCAAATTTCAGATAGTGTAAATAGTTTTGTCACAGCTGGACTTTGGTCAATGATAATAATGAGCCTTGGCGCAGTTCTTATCATGGTAGCCATGGAAGTGAGAAACATGTTCAAATAAGACTTATCATGTTAAAAAAGAAAAAAAACCACAGGATGAGTAATGAGATAAACGCCGGTTCCATGGCGGATATCGCGTTCCTCTTGTTGATTTTCTTCCTGGTTACAACACAAATTTCTGAGGATAAAGGGCTCTTGGTAAAATTACCACCCTGGTCTACTGAACCACCCCCAGATTTTAAAGCCAATTCCAGGAACCTGTATTCCGTACTGGTAAATGCCCAAAACCAACTTTTGGTGCGTGGCCAAGCTATGGACATCGAAAAACTCAGAGAAAACACCAAACTTTTCATATCAAACCCTCGACAGGAAAGCGATAAAGCAACAAATCCTGCAGATGCAATTGTTTCCTTGAAAAACGACAGAGGCACAAAATATAGCACCTACTTGAGGGTCTATAATGAACTTCAGGCCGCTTATACAGAATTGCGTAATGAGATGGCATTAAAGAAGTATGGTAAAGATTTTGAGTTCGTTACTGATTCCCAGAAAAAGGAAATTAGGGAACTGATTCCTCTTATCTTGTCAGAAGCAGAGCCTACGGCTTTTGGTGATGAAAAATAATTTATTAACTACGACAACTTCAAAAGATGTCTAAATTTAAAGAAAGCGCAGCTTCTAAAGGGGCACCAGCCTTAAATACGGCTTCACTTCCGGATATTGTGTTCATGCTTTTGTTTTTCTTCATGGTTGTAACCAAGTTAAGAGATACAGAACTAAAAGTGAATGTGAGAACACCAGAAGCATCTCAGTTGACTAAATTGGAAAATAAGTCACTCGTAAATTTTATTTATGTTGGACGTCCAACCGTCAAATACATGCAAGTTTATGGTACCAAGCCAAGAATTCAACTGGGTGATAAATTTGCAAATATGGAAGACATTCCTCTTTTTCTTGAAAAACACAAGCTGCAGATTCCGGAAAAACAGCAAACCCAAATTACATCCTCTCTTAGAATTGATGGCGATGTAACCATGGGTATCGTTGGAGATATTAAAACTGCTTTGAGGAAGGCCAATCAGCTGAAAATTAACTATTCAGCTAAGCCTCTTCAAAAGAAATAATTTCAGCAGTAAATTAAAATGTACAAAGGGTGCTGTTTTCACAAACGGCACCCTTTTGTTTTTTATACTTCCTCTGTGTGAATACCGTTATATTTGTATCAAATAAAGCATGAATCCTAATCTAGATCCATCACAAGCAGGTTTTACTCCGGATGACAAACAGATGGAGAAGGCCCTCCGTCCCAAAATGCTGGACGATTTTTCAGGCCAACCTAAGATTGTCGAAAATCTTAGTGTCTTCATTCAAGCGGCCAAACTCAGAGAAGAAGCCCTTGACCACGTGCTCTTACACGGCCCTCCTGGCTTGGGAAAGACTACTCTTTCTCACATCATAGCCAACGAACTAGGGGCCAGCCTTAAAATGACATCAGGTCCTGTTCTGGAGAAGCCGGGCGATCTTGCAGGCCTGCTTACCAACCTGGATACAGGCGACGTACTTTTTATTGATGAAATCCACCGACTAAATACCGTCGTTGAAGAATACCTCTATTCCGCTATGGAAGACTACCGGATCGACATTATGATTGACTCCGGACCCAATGCCAGAAGTATTCAGATAGGACTCAATCCTTTTACACTGATTGGAGCTACAACCAGAATGGGCCTGCTGACCTCTCCTATGAGGGCCCGATTTGGCATCAACTGTTTGTTGGATTATTACGATTATCCCACCTTAAAAAAGATATTATTCAGAAGCGCCGACATTCTGGGCATTACCATTGACGAAGAAGGTGCCAGCGAAATAGCCCGCAGAAGCAGAGGCACTCCAAGAATTGCCAATGCCTTACTGAGAAGAATCAGGGATTTTGCCCAGATCAAAGGTACTGGAGTAATCGACCAGGAAATCGCTCAATTTGGACTTAAGGCTCTGAACGTGGATGAAGGGGGCCTCGATGAGATGGATAATCGAATCCTACAGACCATAGTGGTCAAATTCAAAGGAGGTCCTGTTGGCATTACCACCATAGCCACAGCGGTAGGCGAAGAACCAGGTACCATAGAAGAAGTACACGAGCCTTTTTTAATAATGGAAGGGTATCTTCAACGAACACCCAGGGGTAGAGAAGCCACAGATAAAGCCTATAAACACCTGGGAGTGTCCAGGTATTCACAAAATGTTCAATTTGATTTGTTCGATTCTTAATTGATTCTATTCAAATCCCCGTTTTTACTTACCTGGCCAAATGGTTAGGCCATTGCTGTGGGGGTAAAATTAATGGGAGGGTAGGGCTGTTCCTGTTGGTGCTCAATATCTCCAAACTGTCCCTCATATTTTTTAACGTTTTCCGCTAAAGCATGAAGCAGTCTTTTAGCATGCTGGGGTGTAAGGATGATCCTTGATTTTACCTTAGCCTTGGGTACGTTGGGCACCATTCTGATAAAATCTACCACAAATTCTGATTGATTGTGTGAAATGATGGCCAAATTGGAATAAGTGCCTTCTGCCACATCTTCTGACAATTCTATATTAAGCTGGTTGGAATTCTGATTTTCCTGAGACATGATTTCTATTTAGTGTAAAGATAAATAATAACCCTGTTACGGGCATTTTGGTTCCCATATTTATATTTCTGTTAACCTTTACTCATATTTAAAATATTTGTATATACAGATATTTATTATATATCTTATACATCATCATTAACTTATATTTGTTTATCAATCTTCTGAAAAGCAACAGTTTTATATATTTAAATTTTATTTAAAATATTATTCACCAAACCTTGTTTTTATTCTGCCGACCTATTAATTTTGTGAGACCGATTAACATTTTATCCCAAATTTCGATTATATGGATGTAAAAATCTACACACAAAACCAGTCTATTTTTACCAGTTCCCATTCTTTTATATTCAAATATTTTGAATACATCCTGCTGTTTCTGGTGGCAGCTACGGGACTGTTGTGCTCCGCTTTTGCGTTGTCAAACAATGCAGGGCTGCCTGGTAATGACCATTACAGGCAAATTGTAGGGTATGAGGCTAAAAAATCTGATTTTGACAAGTTTGTCAAAATATCAGGTGATAAAAAAATTGGCAGTGAACTCAGTTTTGAAATCAACCTCAACCTGAAAGAAAAAGGTATGTAATGGAAATGGGCGATGGTAGAAGAATGATCCTCACCTCTCCCAATTTTACCCACAACTACCCAACCAAAGGCGAATACCTGCTGGAATTGAAAGAAATCCAACGTGGGTTGATTGTACTTATTGGTGAAAAAAAGCTGAAGATCAAAGATTAAGCTGGACTGAAAGGCTTTTTCTTACAACGATGTGGCCATGTGCCGATGCGTTGAAGGGAGAAACTTTAAACCACAAACAAGAAATGGGGTTATATTTGTTATATAATCCCTTTTTTATTTGAAAGAGCTTCAATATTTAAACAAGTTTTTTATCCGGTACAAGTGGAGACTTCTATTGGGCATCCTCTTTGTAACCGCATCCAATTACTTTGGCATCCTCATTCCTCAGAAAATTAGAGATGCCCTGGATTTTGTCCACGGCAAGGTATTTGAAATCAAAAACGAAGGTCTGCAAGCCAATGATGACCAACTGCAAAAAACACTGCTGATTTTTGGACTAACAGTCATTTCCTTTATGATCATCAAGGGAATTTTTATGTTCCTGATGCGCCAGACCATTATTGTTACTTCCAGATTGATCGAATACGATATGCGCAAGGAGGTGTATGATCACCTTCAGACCCTCGACACTGCTTACTACAAGATGAGTAAAACCGGTGACCTTATGGCCCGGATCTCAGAGGATGTATCCAAGGTCAGAAACTACCTCGGCCCTGGCATCTTATATGGCATCAACCTGATCTCTATTTGCCATGACCATCTATGCCATGTTCTCAGTCAATTCCCCAGTTGGCCATCTATACCTTGATACCCCTGCCCATTTTATCACTTTCTATCTATTATGTAAGCTCTCTGATCAATGAAAAAGCACGGTAATCCAACAACAGCTGTCAAAACTGACTTCCATCTCTCAGGAAGTATTTTCTGGCATCAGGGTAGTAAAAAGTTATGGCAAGGAAGACCAGTTCAATGAATATTTTGCTTCAGAGAGTGAAGACTTCAAAGCCAAGTCAATGAACCTGGCCAAAATAAATGCTTACTTTTTTCCACTCATGATCTTGCTGATCAATCTGAGTACCTTAATTGTTTTGCTGGTAGGTGGCTTTCAGGTCGGCAAAGGCGGCGTGACAGCAGGTAATATAGCTGAGTTTATCATTTATGTCAACATGCTTACGTGGCCCGTGACAAGCATTGGTTGGATTGCATCCATCATTCAGGAAGCAGAGGCTTCTCAGGCCAGAATCAATCAACTTTTGGCTGTTAAACCAGGTCTGCCAACAGGAAACATCAACTTGAAAAATTGTGTTGGTGACATCAGGTTTGACAACGTTTCATTTACTTATCCGGATACAGGCATCCAAGCCCTCAAAAACATTAACCTCGATATCAAATCTGGCGAACGGGTGGCCATTGTTGGTAGAACAGCATCGGGCAAAAGTACCTTAGCAGAGCTGTTGCTTGGAATGTATCTTCCAGGGTCTGGCCATATTTCTATTGACGGCAACGATCTGAGAGACATCAATAAAAAGGATCTCCGCAATTTCATCGGCTATGTACCACAAGATGTTTTTTTGTTTTCAGATACAGTGACCCACAACATCACATTTGGCAACCCGGCCAAAGATCAGGAAGAGGCTGCCTTATTTGCAGAACACGCGTCTGTAAAGGAAGACATACTTAGGTTACCTCAGCAATTTGATACCATCGTAGGGGAGAGGGGAGTCACCTTGTCAGGCGGCCAAAAACAGAGAATTTCCATCGCAAGGGCATTGATCAAAGGCCCCGAAATAGTAATTCTAGACGATTGTTTGAGCGCGGTAGACACAGAAACAGAACAAAGAATACTCAATTACTTAAACACAGCCCTGGCAGGTAAGACGGCCATCATAATCACCCACCGACTTTCAAGTCTGGCTGATTTTGATCGAATCTACTTTCTGGATCACGGCCAAATCATCGAGCAAGGCAGCCATGAAGAGTTGATGGCCATGAATGGAGCCTACACCGAGCTGTATCAAAAGTCGCAACACAACAACGAAAACATACCGGCTGCTTAATTAGGATAAAACGGGTGGAACCAGCCCATTCTTTGCCGTTCACAATCAATTTTATACCTTTGTTGGTACCCATTCCCAATTCCGGCTTAATAACAACGGAAAACCAACAATATGTCATTTAAAAACAATACCGAAAGTGTACTTACTTACAAGGTAGAAGGTGGTAAAAAAAGAACATATTACCTCGATGTAAAACAAAGCAGGACTACTGACCACTATTTGGTACTGACCGAGTGCGTTAAAAAACTGGATGGGACAACCGAAAGGCACAAAATCTTTATTTACAAAGAAGACTTGAATAAGTTTTTGAAAGCTCTTCAGCAGGCTAGTGATGGCATGAAAAAATTGATGCCAGACTTTGATTTCAATGGCTATGATAAACAATACAGGGAATATAAACCTTCAGATTCAACCGGTGAAGAAACCGAGATGAGCTGGTAGTTTTCTATTGTTTAAAAGCGGCTTCTACATTATTACGAATGGCTTCTCCTATAGCAATGGGGTCTGCATTGGCAAAAGGGACCTGGTCAAACAGATTGTGGTATTGAATACGAATGATAAATTTGATGTCCTTGCCGGGAACCAGCGTAGCTTGGGGGTTGAGCACATTGCTAAACCGCCATTCTCCTTCGAAGGCTACATCCAGGGTATCTTTTAGTGAGGGGCCAGCCACAATTTTGGCCTTATAGGCAAGGTATTTATTGTCTTTGGTGAGCATTCCTGCAGCAGGTGTAAAATCACTTGTATTGGCCAGAGCCAGGGTGTCCAGCCCATTGAACTTGACATCTGGTCCTACTCCGTATTCAAAGCTTGTTACTCCTCCTTCTTTTCTAAAGGTATTGATTACTACTTCTGCCAAGGTGCCGGATATTAGTTTGAAATTGTTAGCCACTTCTGCTTCTTTTCCATCAAGCCAGGTGTAAGATGTCAATAATTCAAAAGGAATGGGCGAGCTCTTTTCGTCTGCCATGCCTATGCCTGCCAGAAAAAACTTTTGCTGGAGAATGATAAATGACTGACCCTGCAAGTTGGTGAAGGTGTCGTTGAGAATAAAATTCCGGTCGTTCCACTGGTTTACCAGACTAACTCTTAAAGAAGGATATGTACAGCAACCCTCGCATTCCTTGTCGGCAGCTGCATTATAATTGGCAGCCAATAAATCAAGACATCCATCTTGTTCCTCGTAGCAAGATGCTAGGGATACAATTGTCATCATTGCCAGCCAGCCATAGAGTAATTTTGACGCCACTTAGGTTTGCGATTTTATTTTCTTCTCATAATCCGAAACGAGGTCTTTTACTATTTGTTTTACCTGGGCAGAAAATTCTTTTTCCAAAATCCAATGGTAATATTGTTTGTCTTCGTACAATGTTTTTGCTGCAGGTCTGCCAATGTATTTACCAAAATTAAATACAATTTCGCCATTGGGGTCATAACGCAGTCTCTGGGTAACATCCAGCGTACCATGGTCTGCCAGGAAACCGGCAATTTGTGCTACATCTGCACTAATAGGAGCAGGTGTTACCTTTCCATCACCATCAATGTGATCAATTCCTTCATACCTTTGGATTTGCCCTTTCAGGACATCAGCCGTAGCCCTCACATCTGACAAAGCATCGTGGGCATCCTGCAATTCCTTGTTACAATACAGGGCATAGGCCGCTTTAAGGGTTCGGGGCTCCATCTTGTAAAAGATCTTTTGTACATCGATCAGGTTTCTTTTATCGATCCGAAAGTCTATCCCTATTCTGGCAAACTCCTCCATTAGCATAGGAACATCAAAGCGGTCTGAATTATATCCGGCCAGGTCAGCGTCACCAATAAATTGGAAAATTTGGGCCCCTACCTGGGCAAAACTAGGCTTGTTGCGCAACATATCAGGGGTAATGCCGTGTACGGCCATTGCCTCTTCTGAAATGGGAATGCCAGGATTGATTAGCATTTCGAGTTCGACAGGGTCTCCTCCGTCTTTGGGATACTTGATGAGGGCTATTTGCACAATTCGGTCCCTGATTACATTTAAACCTGTTGATTCGATATCAAAAAAAATCAGGTCCTTCTTAAGTTGAAACATTACTTGGCTATTAGGTGATTTGAAAATCCGGGACTGAAATAAAAACTGAGGGTATCTGCTTTGGGTTCTTTGTAGATAAAAAAGGCGGCAATGGTTGTATCGGCAGCCACAAATTTTTTGGCGCCTTCAAGTCCCAGCACCATACAAGTTGTAGCATAGGCATCTGCATCTATACAAAGATCCGTTATCAAAGTTGCACTCAAAATGTCTGAGGGTCTGGCGCTGCAGCTCCGGGGATCAATGATGTGGGCCAGTTTGATATTGCCTTTTTCAAAGAAATTACGATAGTTGCCACTGGTGGCCAATGATTTGTTTGATATGGACACAGGCATTACCACATCCGATACCCCTGCACCACTCTCTGGACGGCTTATGCCAATGGTCCAAGGCTTTCCTTCTGCATTGACACCTGCAGTACGTACCTCACCACCAATTTCTATCATGTAGTCTAAGACACCCTTCTCTTCAAAAAAGGTGGCAATTTCATCTACTCCATGACCGGGGGCTGAGGCATTTAAATCTATTTTTACACCGTTACTCTTTTTTCAATACAAACACTGTCTCCTTTGTGTTGCGATATATTTTAATTTTATCGATGCCAATGAGAGACTTTAAGGAATCAATAGTATGTGCGGATAACGTTTCAGGCTTAGCTTTTTTTTCATACCCAAACCCAAAATAATTGACCGCGGGCATCACCGTTGGGTCAAAGGCACCTCCTGATTTTTTACTCAAATCGATAGCCTTGGTAAGTGAATATTCAAAAAAGCGGTCATCGCTTATGGCATAACAATATTTGTCTGCACTCTGGTTGATTCTGGAGATGGTAGAGCTGGGGTCATAGGTGGAAAGGGACCGGTTGAAATCGGCCAAAAGTGAATCAACTTGTTTACCGGCACCATCAATCTTGCCTTTGTACTTAATAGTGTAGGTAGTACCCATGGCCTTGCCTGTCAGTACATCATAACTTACTACTACCTCCTGATTTTTATCTTTGCAGGAAATGATGAAAATAAACAGAACAATAGCACTTAAAACCAGGTTTTTCATCTCAAATTATTTTAATAACCCTGAGTCTTCTGCCTCTTCGGTATAGGTATGCAATTTTACAGGAGATTCTTTCTTGCGCAGCTTCATATTCAGGAATTCTACCAGTAGTGAAAAAGCTATGGCAAAATACAGGTAGCCTTTTGGCACCGCTCCGATTTCTGAACCCAATATTCTTAAGTGGGCTAGGTGGACCGCCTTCTATAATCAACATAAAGCCAATTAGGATCAGGAAGGCAAGCCCCAACATCTGAATGGTGGGATTGCGATTGACAAACTGCCCAACCGGTACCGCAAAGGCCATCATGATGATAACCGAAGCAACCACTGCAATGATCATAACTATCAGCGCCCCGTGCAAGCCGTTGGTCATTCCAACAGCGGTAAGGATAGAGTCTAAAGAAAATATGATATTGATAAGTGTAATTTGGATAACAGCTGATTGTAAAGTCTGTTTTTTACCATGGTCTTTTGAATGGTCTTCATCAAATCCTTCTAGCTTGTGGTGGATCTCAGTGACCGATTTGTACAATAGAAAGAGTCCACCCCCTGCCAGAATCAGACTCTGGTAGGATATGCCTGCTGTGATCCAGCCCGCATCGATGTGCCAAAAAGGCTCTGACATGGCAATCAGTGATGAGACTCCAAACAATAAAATAATACGCAAAACCATAGCCAGCAACAACCCAATATTGGTGGCTTTCTTTTGATCTTCGGTCTTCAATTTGGAAGAAGCAATGGAAATAAAGATGATATTATCCACCCCCAACACGATTTCAAGAAAGGTCAGGGTTAGTAAACTCAACCAAATGGCTGAATTTCCAAAGTCAGGCATGTCAAATGCCATCAGGTTGGCAAACAACGTCATATATAATTTTTTTGCAAAAGTAATCAATTCCCGCAAAAGCTGCCCGGATGTTTGATGCCAAGTCCAAGTTATCAGCGACCTTGATGTCACGAATCATTGAAGAATGAAAGAATTTTTGCTTAAATTGAAAAAAAACAATGACAGGCAAATACTTCATTTTAGCATTTCTCAGCCTACATGCTTTGATCCATCTCATGGGCTTTGTAAAAGCCATGAACCCTGAAAGTTTACCGGCCTTACCATTTCCCATTTCTCTTTTCAAAGGTATTTTTTGGCTAGTGACTGCTCTGGTATTATTTTTTGCAGCTATCCTTCTATGGAAAAATATTGATTTTTGGTGGATGATAGCCTTGTTTGGGGTACTATTGTCGTCATGGCTCATTTATGATTATGGCGAACCAGCAAAATTTGGGTGGATTCCCAATATTCTTTTAGTATTGGCCATTGTGATTGGCTGGGGGCATTATCACTATTCTCATATGTATCAACAAGACGTTAAATCAAACTTAGCGTTGAGAAAAAGTAATTTGCCAACAAGGCAAATGAATGAACTACCCCTTCCGGTGCAAAAATACCTCAACTTTTGCAGCGTAAACAAAGGTCACATGCCCACCCATGTTTTCTTTAAAATGTATGGAAGAATGCAGGATGGCAAAGGTGGGTGGTTTGACTTCACCTCTGAACAATACGATTTTTTCAAGCCTTATGCAAGGTTGTTTTTCATGGAAGGAAAGATGAAAGGCCTCAAAGTGCCGGGCTATCATAGATGGTCAGATGGCAAAGGTAGTATGGATGTTAGTGTGTTTGGGCTTATTCCAGTTATTCATTATGAAGGCCAAATGATGGACCAATCAGATGCTGTCACATTGTTAAATGATATATGCCTGTTGGCTCCCGCTGCTTTATTGGATCCAATATTAAAATGGCAATCGATCAATGAACTACAAGTAAGAGTATTTTTTCCCTATCCCGGAGGGGAAATCTCTGCTGTTTTGTTTTTTGATCCGGAAGGGAAACTGGTCAATTTTATTTCTGAAGACAGGTACGATGTGGCCAAGGGTAAAAAATTTAGGTTTTCTACACCTGTCACTGCTTACACGCGGATCAACGGCATTAATGTTGTAAAATCTGCAGATGCCATTTGGCACTATCCAGAGGGTGATTTTACCTATGCAGAGTTTAATCTTATTGATATCCAAATCAATCCAGCTGTATTTCTGCGGAAGTAAATTTCACTTGATATACTTCAGTTTTTGATCAATCACAGGTAAAAGACAGTAGTTATTCTATAACTTGTACTAAAATCACAAAGATGGAGAAGTTCTTTAAGAAAAACGTTCGCAAATCATTTTACTCATTTAAAATCAAATAAAATGAAAGGGAGAATTTTGATTGGTTATTTTATTTTTGGTTTATTATTATTTTTTTCAAAGAATTCTTTTGCACAAAATCTTTCCCTTGAAAATAAGGGGTTTCAAATCAATTACCCTGAAACCAATCAAAGTATCGAGATAGTTAATGAACATTCAATAAACCAGAAAAAGTGGAACCTCGAAATCGGAGCAGGGTTTATTAGTGGACCTTATGTGACCCAATTGAAAGATGTATTTAAAGCTATCGGCTTAAAGGGTTGTTATGATACTTTTTTTTGGCCAGGAATGTTATCCGAAAAAGGATTCAGATGTAGCATTTATGGCATCCATCAGCAGGGATGTTTTGAAAAACGTCGCCATTGGCGCTACTTTAAAAAAGAGTTTAATTGGAGGAGTTGAGGGACACATGGGAAAAAGTTTAGTGGCGATGGTTTTAGTGTTGCACCCATTGTAATAGTTCAAATTCCAAAAACTTGGTGGTCTATAGGAGTAGGACCTTCGTATCACAACTTTAATATTAAATTTTCTGATTTTGGCAGCCTGGTTGAAGCAGTTAATCATAAAAAAATGGGCTTTTTAATGGATGCGGGTATGGCTGTGCCTTCTCGGGGTGTGATTTTTGGTAAACTAAATCTCAGTTATCTTTATTTAGGTGAAATTAAAACTGGGAATTATGAGATCACAGACTTAGTGTCGGGTGTGAAAACGACAATTCCATCCACTAGCATATCTTTTAATCAATTTATGATCACTCTCGGTTTTGGATTTAGACTTTGATTTATTTTGACAACAGCCAAATCAAAATGACAATACCTGAGTATCGATGATGGTTAGATTAACTAAACCAATTTGAATGATGCCCGTCATTCCGTTTGTGCTAAATACGTTTGCAAATTGAGTTTACTTTATTGGGATTGTTGTAAGGGGTTAAACTTTAAATTATTAATTAAAAGGGATGAAAGTCAGTATATGGACATTTTTGATGGGTTGTGTTTTATTTATTGTGACTGAAAAAAAAATCTTGTCACAGTCAATACTTTATGATAAGCAGATATTTAATGAATACGATTTTGGCAAAGCTCAGAGTCTAAACCTACCTGAAAATGCAGGAGTAATCCATAAGAATTGGATGTTGGATATCGGTGGAGGTCTCATAAGTGGTCCCTACGTTACTCAATTAAAAGACGTATTGAAAGATCTCGGCTTACTGGGTTGTTATGACACTTTTTTTGGACAAGAGTGTTATCCAAAAGACAATCTGGCGGTGGGGTTTACAGTAGCATTAACACGAGATATTTCAAATAAAATTTCTTTAGGCATTGCGGCAACTCGCAGTATTATTTTTGGGGTTGAGGGATTTAACAATGGAATCACGGCTTCTGTGGGAAACAGGATTTTAACCATTGCACCGATTGTTCATTTCTCCATGCAGGACTACTTGATGCTCGGTGTAGGACCATCTTACCATGACATGAGGGTAAGGTTTTCGAACGATGAGATTTCTGATGTGGTGGTGACAAATGCCTTTGCCACATTCGGTTTCTTGGCAGAAATAACAGCTATTTATCCTCCTGAGGGGATGGTGTATGGCAAAATAAATTTGAGGTATCACTACACGGGAGAGGTCGAAGTGGGACCTTTTATAATCAATCAGAAAATGGAATTTCCCAAAGTGGAATATCATTCAACCCCATACTCTATACAGTTGGATGTGGGATGAGGCTTTAGTGTACCTTACATTCAAAAACCTATTACAGCCTTTCGATAACGCCTGCAATGCCCTGGCCACCGCCAACGCATGCAGTAACAATGCCATATTTTTGATTCCTTCTTTTCAACTCATCCATCAATTGGATGGTCAGCTTTGCTCCTGTACAACCAAGTGGGTGTCCCAAAGCGATGGCCCCTCCATTGACATTTACGATTTCAGGATTGAGTCCGGCTTCCTTAATGAACGCCAGACTTTGAGTTGCAAAAGCTTCGTTGAGTTCAATCAAATGAATGTCAGACAAGGTTAGTCCTGCCTGTTGTAGCGCTTTGGGAATTGCCACACAAGGCCCAATACCCATGTAGAGTGGATCAACACCTCCTACACTGCAAGATGCCAGACGGGCAATGGGTTGCAAATTATACCTTTTTACAATCTCCTCACTTACCACCAAGGTAAATGCAGCCCCGTCAGAAGTCTGTGATGAATTGCCTGCTGTGACTACACCCCCATTTTTAAAAACAGCCGGTAACTTGGCCAGTGCTTCTACTGATGTGTCCATTCGTACCCCATCATCAACGGCAACAGTAATCGTGGATTCTTTTCTTTTGTTATTTTCAACGGTCACTTCTGTAACTTCCACCGGAAGGATCGAAGCACTGAACTTCCCATCTGCAATGGCCTTACCTGCCAATTGATGAGACCGGAAGGCAAAGGCATCGGACTCTTCCCTGCTCACACCGTATTTTGCAGCAACTGCCTCTGCCGTGGCTCCCATGCTCACATGATAATTGACATTTTCCATGGCTGCCTGATACGAGGGGGCCATTTTATACCCGGTCATAGGTATCAAACTCATACTCTCCGCCACCGGCTATGTACATATGACCCATGCCAGCCTTAATCTTGGCAGTGGCAATGGCTATGGTTTCAAGCCCGGAAGCACAATATCGATTGACCGTCATTCCTGCAACTTCTTTTCCCAATGCCCTGCTCGAAATGTTCCTGCCTATTTGCAGTCCCTGTTCTCCTTCCGGATTGGCACAACCCACAATTACGTCATCAATAAGTGATGACTCAATCATAGGATACTTAGCCATGAGCGCTTTGATCACCAAAACTGCAAGATCGTCCGACCTGAAATTCCTGAATCCACCCCTCTTAGATTTGGTAACAGCTGATCGAAGTCCATCTATGATATATGCTTCCATGTTATTTTAATTTTCAATTTATAATTCCTAGTCCCTAGCCCCT
This sequence comes from Saprospiraceae bacterium, assembly GCA_016717655.1. Classification (GTDB taxonomy): domain Bacteria; phylum Bacteroidota; class Bacteroidia; order Chitinophagales; family Saprospiraceae; genus JADKBO01. The sequence goes on along the minus strand of JADKFC010000005.1, from coordinate 141,100 downwards.
AATCCCTAGCCCCTAGTCCCTAATTCCTCAACGGTTTGTTGTTGATCAACATGTACTGAATCCTATCCAATGTTTTTTGGTTGCCCAACAATTGCAGGAAGGCTTCTCTTTCAATATCCAGTAAATATTGTTCACTTACTTTTTGTTGGCCGGTAAGATCTCCTCCGCAGAGTACATAGGCTACCTTTCTACTGATTTCAACATCGTAATCTGACATATATTTTCCAAGGTAAAATTCATTGATGGCTGTATAGAGGGTGGCGAGTCCTGTTCTTCCCAATACAGTAACTGCTTTGGGTGCAGGTGCTGTATAGTTTTCTGCCAGGGCAAGCACTTTAGCTTTAGCCTGATACAGCACTTGTTCTGTACTTAGGCATACGCTATCTCTGTTTTTGAGCAAATAACCCAAATTAAAGCCTTCATGGGCAGAGGTAGCTACTGCCGCCGTGGCTATGGTCCTGAGTTTTTCAATCAGGGTCGGAATTTGGGTATCACCCTCAAAAAAGGAATCAGATGCCCTAAGGGCAAATTCTTTGGTACCTCCTCCTCCGGGTATTAGTCCCACGCCTACTTCTACCAGGCCCATATAGGTTTCTGCGGCACAGACGCCGGCATCAGCATGCACCAGCATTTCTACACCACCACCAAAGCAATAGCCCTGGGTGGCCACAACTACAGGGATCTTGGCATATCGCATGGCCATATTGATTTGTTGAAAGCCGTCTACCATGGTCTCCAGCTTGTCAAAGTTTTTTTGCATGGCTTCCATGCCCACTGCCATCAGGTTGGCGCCAACCGTAAAATTTTTGGCATTGTTGCCAATAACAAGTCCTTTCCAACTTCCTTGCTCTGCCAGTTTAAGAGCTTCCATCACACCCATTCCAATACCTTCACCTATGGCATTGGCTTTACTGGTGAATTCCAGACAGAGTACACCATCACCAAGATCGTGTAAAATGCACTCGCTATTTTTGTACACAGCATTTTTATCTCTGATAAAATCGAGGTGGATGGTATTTTGTGCATTGGGTAAAGAAAGGTATCCAGCTGTTGCCAGGTCGTAATACTTTTTAATGCCATTTTCGATTTTATAAAACTTCTCCAAACCTGCGTCTATCATGCTTTGGACCCAAGCTGGTAAGGTATGACCCAATTTTTGAGCCATTTGCGCCCCTTTTTGCAGGCCAAACATGTCCCAGTACTCAAATGGTCCAAAACCCCAGGCATATCCAGATTTCATGGCATCGTCAATGCTATAAATGTTGTCTGATATTTCTGGTACCCTGTTGGCTGCATAGGAAAACAGGCCGGCAAAGTATTCTTCAAGAAAGCGACCACCGGCATCGTCAAAATGAATCATTTCCTTGATCCGCTTATCAATGAGCTCAATTTTTTTGCCCATCGACAAAGACTGAAGTTTGGGTTTTTCGGTCTTAATGTATTCGAGGGTATTCAGATCCAACTCTAAAACGATAGTTCTGCCATTTTCATCCTTTTCTTTGGTCTTTTTATAGTAGCCCTGTCCTGATTTATTGCCCAAAAATTGGTTGTCGAGCAAAAAACGGGTGTGGGCGGGCATGTCCTTCTGGGCGAGGATTTTTACATATTCATCATTCGGACAAGTAGCAATAACACCCTGGGTCACTTTAACGGATGTATCGAGGCCTACCAAATCCAACAAACGGTAGCTGCCGGTAGAAGGCCAAGCTATGGGATCAGAAGTGAGCTTATCTACCTCCGAAATCTTCAATTCATATTTTTCAGTGAGCTCGTTGATTTTATTGCCTGAAAAAAAGCCAATACGATTGGCGATAAAGGCAGGTGTATCTTTGCACAATACGGTCTTTTTTCCCATATAGGTGGCCCCATATGACATAAAAAAGTCCACAATGGTCTGATCCGTTTCTGCGTGGGGAATAATTTCCAATAAGGCCATATACCTCACCGGATTAAAGAAGTGGGTGCCACAAAAGTGTTTTTTAAAATCTGTGGATCTGCCCTCTGCCAATAATGAAATGGGAATGCCGGATGTGTTGGTGGTGATCAAGGTGCCCGGTGTCCGGTACTTTTCTACCTGCTCATACAAGGCTTGTTTGATCTCAGCTTTTTCTACCACCACCTCAATGATCCAGTCGCTTTCAGATAGAGATGGGAGATTGTCTTCAAAATTGCCAACCGTGATGTTGGAGGCAAATTTTTTATCGTATAAAAGGGCAGGACTTGACTTTATGCCTTAGCCAGCGCTTCTGCAGCCGGGGCATTTCTGTTCTTTTCATCTTTACCCGGGAGGTCAAGCAAATGAACTTGTACCCCTATATTCGCCAGATGACAGGCAATTCCTGAACCCATAATGCCCGATCCCAGGACAGTTGCTTTTTTAATTCTGAATGACATGGCTAAAACAATTGTGGCTTAAAAATACAAATTTAGGACTAAATTAAAAAATTAACTCTAAGTTAAGAAAATAATTTTTGCGTATATAGGTTATAAACCTGAGATAAGCCTTAACTAGCCGTCATTCAGTCACTAATTTGCCAGGTTGACCGGATTGTAAGATTGAAACAGGGTTATGGGAAACTAAAATTGTCACGTTAAGAGATAAGGCACATTTTTTGGTAAATAATAGATTATGAAACCTAAACATATATTAGTAATAAAGGTATTTGCGCTGTTACTGTTTTCAAATTGGGCCAACGCTCAATTTTCAGTTTATGGTGGTATCAGCACGGTGATTTCCAGAGATCTACTTGTTACTCCCAAATCTACCAGTCACTCAGGTTATGTTACCGGCCTGAACCTTAGGATGTTGGATGACGGACTATGTTTTTTGTTTACTGGTGAATACGGTACCTTTAACCTCTTAGCCTCCGAAGAAAAATCATACTTCAAGGGTGAGAAATTGACCTATTTGAAGGGAAAGGTGGGCCTGGGCTTCGATCTTTTCCACTTGACCAAAAACATAAAGCTGAGGTCCAAGTTTCAGGGAAACCTGCTGTATGTTCAAAAATACAAGGATAGCCAGGTAGGTGCTACTCAGGCATTAAAGGAATCCGGTTACAGTGAATTGAATGAGGCCATTGGCGGCTTGAGCACAGGTTTAGGACTGACTTTGGGCATCTTTGACATCGATTTTGAATACGAATATGGCTTTTACAACATCTATTATGCCCGACACCACTCAACCTTGAATTTTTACAATTTGACCGGAGGTATTCGATTTTAGGCAGGTTTTGACCAAACAATCTCTTTTCAAAACTGCCATTAACAAATCATTAAATAACCATTAGCTAAAATGATATAAACAGATTGATACCCGACGTATATCTTTGCGTTATAATTGTATTAAACTTAAAAATATTTTTAAAATGAAAAAAGTTCTTTTTGTATTCTTCGTAGCTGCTATGGCTATCGCAACTTCTTGTAGAAACCAAGCTGCAGAAACTGCACCTGCTGAAGCACCAGTTGAAGCAGCACCAGCTGAAGCAGCACCTGCTGAAGCTCCAGCAGCTACTGACACTACTGCAGCACCAGCTCCTGCTCAACAGTAATCAGAAACAGACTAAGAACTATACGTAAAGATATAGTATACACTTAGCTAAGAGAAGTCCCGGTTTTTACCGGGACTTTTTTTTTACCTTACCCTGACCATGCCTACCATTATTCAACTTATTTTTGCCCCTCAAATCTTTTCACCATATGAAGACCGTATTATCGGCTATTCAGCCTACAGGAGACATCCACTTAGGTAATTATTTTGGAGCTGTAGCCAATTGGGTCCGCCTACAACAAGATTATCGTTGCATTTATGGTGTTGTAGACTACCACGCTATGACCATGCCTTACGATCCTGTTAAATTGAGGAATAATACCTGGGAACTCATAATCAATCTGATGGCGGTAGGGATAAAACCTGAAAACCTCTTTGTCCAATCGCTTATTCCTGAGCATACAGAACTCACCTGGATATTTAATTGCTTTTGTTCTTATGGTCAGCTTACTCGAATGACACAGTTCAAAGATAAAAGCAGTCAATTGGGCGAAATGTCGAAAGATGACTTCATTTCTGTAGGTTTATTAGACTATCCGGTTTTGCAAGCGGCGGATATCCTGATCTATAAGGCAGATTATGTTCCTGTTGGCAAAGACCAGGAGCAACACCTGGAATTGTCGAGAGACATTGCCCAACGATTTAATACCCAGGCGAAAAAAGAATATTTTGTTTTACCGGAGGGCTTGTACACCGAAACACCTAAAATCAAATCTACAGCCGATCCAAGTCGTAAAATGAGTAAATCTGCTGGGGAGAAACACTATATTTCTCTTTTTGCAGAAGAAACGGTGGTGAGAAAACAAATCAAATCAGCTGTTACCGACACTGGTGAAGCTTCCGATGCAATGAGTGAGGGGGTAGCCAATTTATTTGAAATGATCAAGGCTAGCGGCGCTATTGATGTCCACAACTCGTTAATGGGAGAATATCAGAAAGGCAGCCTCAAATATGCTGAGCTGAAAGAAGCAACAGCCAACGTAATTGTTGATTTATTGCAGGTATTCAAGAATAATAAAGCAGCCATCAACGAAGACAAGAGGGCCATTAAAGACCAGATCAAAGCTTCTTCTGAACAAATCAGAAAACGAGCCCAGGAAACCATTAGGGAAGTAAAAGAACTGACAGGCTTGCTAAATGTGAGGTAAAAGCAGACAATTTGCTGTGTTTATTGGGTACAAAGCCCCTGATTTGACGTATCTTTCATAAAATTAGCAGTATGAAAGTGAGATGGTCCATTACCATAAGTTTATTGGGATTGTTGTGTAGTCAAATGGCTACAGGTCAAAATTTGCCAAAACAATGGAATTTTGATAAAGAGAGTCATCTTTTAACCACCGGCACAAGAGTAGCATCAGGCTTATATGATGAGATTGAGGTAAAAGAGATTAGATTGTACTTTCCACAAGCCAATTATTGGACATTGCTTACCCAAAACTATGCATCAAAAACAGATTTGCTGGCGTCTTTGTCTTATAGCGGAGAAACTTTTGACAGCATTGGGGTGAGATTCAAAGGTCAGACCTCTTATGGAATGGGGGGCAATAGCCAGAAAAAATCGTTCAATATTACTATGGACCTGGTTCGCCCGGATCAAAAACTGGGAGGATATAAAACCCTCAACCTCAACAATTCTTTTGAAGATGCCTCTTTTATGAGAGAGGTGTTTTATTACCACAATATAAGAAAACATGCACCTTCTGCCCAGGCCAATTTTGTAAGGTTGTACATCAATGATCAGGACTGGGGCATTTATCAGAATGTTCAACAACTCAACAAAGATTTTTTAGAAGAATGGTGGTTTTCCAACGATGGGTCTAATTTCAGGGCCGACTCACCTACCAGCACCTTTGGTGGAGGCCCGGGAGGTGGTGGGGGAGCCCAATGGGGCGATGGTACGGCAGCCATGAATTACCTCGGAGAGGATACCACCTTATACCAAAAATATTACACGCTAAAAAGCACCGAAAGTGCCTACGCCTGGGATGAGTTGATCGAAGCCTGTATGGTGCTCAACCAAACTCCAATAGCGGATCTTCACAATGTCTTGTCATCTTATTTCGACCTCGACAGAACTCTGTGGCACTTGGCAAGTGAAGTATTATTTGCAGATGATGACAGCTATATTTATAAGGGCAAAATGGATTACTACCTATACCGCGATGCCGAAACAGGCCGCATAACGGTCTATGATTACGACGGCAATAGTGTAATGAAAACACAAAATGTTAGTTGGAGTCCTTTTTAATGAAGGCAAGTTAAACTATCCGCTGATGAACAGATTGCTGGCCAACTCGCACCTTCGTCAGCGATATTTAGCTCATTTGCGGGTACTAACAGAAGAATATTTTGATGACACAAGGGCAGCGGCCCTCATCGACCAGTATGCTGCCCGGATCAATGATATGGTGCAGGCAGATCCTAAAAAGAGAACTACCTATGCACAGTTCATTTCGGAACAACAAAACCTTAAAAATTTCATCAAAAACAGAAAAACCACACTGCAGAGCAATGCAGAATATAAATTAACAGGCCCCACCATCACGGAGGTAAGTTTTATGACTACAGAAGCCTGGAAAACTCCTGTGAGCAATGAAGCAGTGCGTGTAACAGCCAAAGCACAACACGCCAATGGGGTAAGTGCTGTAAAACTATACCACGCAACTGGTCTGTATGGAGGTTTTGTTGCTGCTACCATGTATGATGATGGGAACCATGGTGATGGTGCCGCCAATGATGGTGTATTTTCAGCAGAATTACCGGGTTACGAAGTGGGTACTTATGTGAGGTTTTATGTGGAAGCAGCTACTGCCAATGCAGCCGGCACCTTGTCTTACTACCCAAAAGGAGCTGATCACGATGTATTGATGTACCAGGTGGAGGCTGTTGCCAGCCAGGTCAACGAAGTGGTCATCAATGAATTTATGGCGTCAAATGCCAATGGTCCAAAAGATGAAAACGATCAAAACGAAGATTGGATTGAATTGTACAACAAATCGAACGCTGCAATCAACTTGAGTGGTTTTTTTCTTAGCGACAATCCAGCCAATATCAAAAAGTGGGAAATACCTGCGGGCACAAACATTGCTGCCAATGGCTATCTCATTTTTTGGTGTGATGAAGACCAGGAAGAAGGTGTTCTGCATACCAATTTTAAATTATCGGCCTCAGGAGAAACCATCTACCTGGCCGATAAAGCAGGTGCCATAGTTGATTCTATTAGTTATAGCAATGCCTCTGAAGACCTTTCTATTGCCAGAATACCCAATGGCACAGGAACTTTTAAGGAAGGCAGTCACACTTTTAACGCCAATAATACGCCGACGGCCATTTATGAAGTGGATGGTGCAACCGCCCTACTTATATACCCCAATCCGGCAAGTACCGGTTTTATTGTCAAACAAACAAATGACAGTCAACTGAGCATTACCAATCTATTGGGACAGCCCATTTGGAAGGGTGCTGCCCCAGCCAACACCTTTGTTTCTACACAGGATTGGCAAGAGGGAATTTATATTGTTACAGATGGCATTACTTCTTGTAAGCTGCTGATACAAAAGTAATCACAATGATCACTTTTGAATTTGTTCAAAAAGACATGATTGGCAGACTGGGCCTCCAGGAGCAGCCCCATTTTGAAAAGACATCGTTCAGGAAAAATAAAAAAATATTTTTGACCTACAACGCTGCAGAAGATTTGATCTGTGTTAAACTTAAACCCGAAGATCAGCAGAGTTTTGAGCTGGTGGCAAAGGGCAAGATATTTGCGGTTCCCAATAAATGGGGCCTACAAGGCTGGACCCTGGCGAGACTCAATCAACTGGAGAAGGATTTGTATGATGACCTGATTCAAACCGCGCTATCCCAATTTAAATAAAAAAAAGGCAACCATTTAGGTTGCCTTTTTTATTTTCCTTTTAGTGCTGAATGACTACTTTTTGGCTGATTTGTCTTTGTCCGTTGGATAGGGTAAAGATGTACATGCCGGCCTCAAATTGACTGAGATCAATGGATCCATTGGTTTCAAAAAGAGTGCCGTCCACCATTTTAGTGCCGGTCAGCGTGCATAATTTATATTTATTAAAGCCCGATAAATTAGTACTCAGACTAAAGTGCAGGCGCTGATTGGCTGGATTGGGGAACAATTGTAAGCCGGCAGCATCTGTTTCTTCTTGGGTTGCAGTTGAGGTGTTGATGCGGATATTGAAACGATTGATGCCCAACCAGCCTCCTTCTGTGTCCTTGACCATGTAATTAAAGCCATCGTCTGCAGGTAATGAAATGCCATTGGCAGTAAATGCATACGATATTTTGCCATTGTCAATATCCTCTTGGGTAAACTGACTTCCAATGGTCAGCGGCAGGTTGTTCAGCAAAAGATTACCATATACCGGAAGTTTGGTGACAATAAATGAGAGCTGTGATGCGGTATTGTTTTTATCTTCTACAGAGAGGTAGTTTTTAGAAATGGTGGCTACCTCGGTAGGGGTAGTCTCCAACAAAACATCATTGACCTGATATGGGTTTTCAACTTGCACCGATGCACAAATTTCAATCTCAAAACCTTCCAGTTTTCCACCGTTTCCTGATTTACCATCTTTGATTTCAAGGGTCCACACACCTGTTGCATCCTGACCATTGAATCCTTCTAACTTTTCTTTAGGTCGATATTGACCTGAAGCTGTATTGGAGCATGAAAACGGAGCAGGAGCCTGATCGTCTATCAATACTTCGATGTTTAATATTTTTTCGCAAATGCCTTCCCATAAAATGACCTTGCTTCCCACGGGCGAAATAAGAGTGCCTGTAAGATCCTTAAAGTTGTTGTGGTTGATTTTTAATTTGGAAACATTGACATCAGAAATATTTTTGCCGGGAGGCACATTGATCTTAGATTGGATCGTGGGCAGGCCTGAAGCAGAAATATTGATAGGCAAGCCGGTGGCATTATAATTTTTACAATCTGCCACCAGGGTACCAAAACTCTTAAGTTCAGTCCAGTCACCTCCCCTACAGCCAACAGCCTTTAAACGCCAGAAGTAGACTGATTTTTTATCAAATGTTTTGAAGTGACGATAGAAAGTATCAGATGTCTCTTCTGAAAATTCAATCGTTGTGAATGTAGGATCTTTAGAAACTTCAATAATGTAACTGGTTGCATTGACACTTTTATTCCAGGTAAAGGTTGGGAGTTCTGCATCCATTTCTCCATTGACCGGCGTTAGCGCCTGTAATGATGAAAAGTCAGTAGATGTCATTTCTAGATCCAACTTTTTCCACAATGTATCATTATTGTCCGTTACTGCATAATATACAAAACTATAAATACCACTGGGTACGGAATTGGAAATCTGAAAATTTAATTCAGTGTTGTCGCCAGCAGTTATTTTTTCTTTTTCGGGTGCAAAATTTACCCCATCTGGAAGTTGAGTTACACCAAATTTCAATTCACCAGAGTATCCGGCTAAGGCATCACTTGTTATGGCTACAGTGCTTGTAGCTGGAAGACATAGTTTCTCATAATATTTATTGGCCGTAAAGTAGGCAGTGGGCTCGGTTGCCTGATTGACAGTAAACCTAAAATTACTGATATCAAAGAAAACGTTGTCCTGGGCCTTAATTAATATCCTTGCATCGGCACCGCTGATATCGGGTAGTTGGATGAAAGCAGATCAATTATTGGGGACCCTTCCTTCCCGTAAGGTAAGGTTGGGGTCGCTTTTATGCACGGCATTGGACTTTGAAAGGTAAATATCAACGTACTTACAATTGACAGGGGCCTTATCCGTATTGTTGACGTTCCACACTACATTGATAATTTCACCGGCCTTGTATACTTCACCAATGTTGGGTGAAACTACCTGAAGGGGCCAGAATTGCCGTCTACAAACATTTCAATTTCTTTCCAAACCGCTATTCCACCTGATGGGTTATTGTCTCTTACGGTAAGTGCAAAATGTAAATCTCTTGTATAAGTTGGCAGTACTTCTGTAGTTGAAGATTGACCTGCCAGCAACCTGGATGGTGTTGGAAATATTCTATAAGGATTTACAGTTGGGGCAAATGATCTAAATGATGGACAATCACCGGTTGGCTGCCCAAGAGTACATCTGGCGCCGGCTGCATCTTTTTGCTCCCAGTTATAGGTAAGGGCATCGTTGTCCTGGTCCATGCCATGTCCATCTAAAACAAAGGGAGTTCCTATTGGTAGATAAAGTCCGGCTGGGAAGTCAATGCCCACTTCAGGAAGATGGTTTTCAATCATTACTTTGTCAGAGCAACCGTAAGCTGCTCCTGAGGTATATCTCGAATGATCGTAGATCTCAATAAGTGACGCGTTGTGATAATAGTCGTTGTTATTTCCTTGTACGTTTTGTGCTCCGCACAAGCCACCATACGACATGATGGTACTGCCACTGCCCGGTTCAAAGCCATTGTCGAAACTTTCATTATCGCCACAGTTGTTGAATGTATGTTGTGCACCCAGCTGGTGGCCAATTTCGTGGGCTGCCACCTGTACGGTGATTACCAATAAATTGGTATAGTGACAAGTCACACCGGCACCTTTAACGGGAGTACAAAGTGAGGTCCGAAGGGCAACTCCACCCACATCTGTGCAGGATAAGGTATAGATGTGGCCAAGATCATATGAATTGCTGTTGCCCAACAAATTATTGATCACTTCTGTATTTTGAAGCAATAATGAGCGGCCTTCATTGGCCTTGGTATATGGATCAGTATCAGGATCCAGGTGAATCAACTTATCGTTGTCGTTGATGAGGATAAATCTGGAGGCAAACTCATTTTCATAAATTTGGTTCAATCTGTTAACGGATGTAACCATATCAGCCAGACACAATTCTACGGTTCCACGAACCCTGCCCCATTCACCAGTACAGGCCAAAGCCATCTTAAATTCGTGAAGATCAATTTTATCGGTTCTGCCTGCATCCGCCACGTTTTTGGTGCGGTCATTTTCTTCATTATGAATTACACCACAACCTGGTACCAAATCCATCGGCTCTGTATGATCCTGAACAAAGTACACAATGTAGGATTCCAGATCGTCTTTAAATATAGGGTCAATGTAAATCTCTCCCTCGGGGCCTCTGATGGAGGCATGGAAACCGGCCGGACTCACATCAAACCTAGCTACGTATTTTTTATCTTTTGTCCAAGCTTTATAAGACTGGATGGCAGGGTATTTGGCTGCCAATTGAGCCTCCATAACAGGTGATGAAACTGTAACAAAAGATTGGGTTGATCCATCTGGAAAAGGCAAATCAATTCTTTGACCGGATCCAATGCCGCTTCTCTCAACAGGAGCTGTGGCCAGTTCAGTTTGTATACTTTTGAAGTTAAGTTCAAAAGAGGAATAGGCTTTTGGTAAATAAGTGATCGCTGCTTCTTTTCTGTCAGCCTGATCAAATCTTTCCACTTTTTTCCATAAACCCTGCGCCTGGGATGATAAGTGGAAAGCAAAAAATGTACAAATGATTAGTGTATACCTCATTAACTGTTGAATTATTTTGGACAAAAATAACTTTATTTGACCACAATTCTAACGTGAATAATGTGTTACAGCGGACCAATATTATCAATTTAACAGGCTTTTAAGAGGACCTTTGCGGATATCATTGGCTTTAAAGCCTAGAATGTAGCTTTTGCTTGCTTGCTGGTCACCTGAAAGGGGCAAAACTCCCCGTTTTTATACTTCCACAAGAGGCAATCAGGTCATCTACCCCGGATATCCTATGGCTCATTGCAATAGACCAAAAATGATTTTGTTCATTTTTACAAACCAGTAGGTTGTATTCATTCAATCACCCTGCCTGGCCAAATCTAAAATTTGAACATGGCTGATCAATAAAGAAGTGTCGGAAAAATCATACAGTTGCTTGGAATTATAACCCAAAACAGAAAGGCTGTTTTACATTTAATGGTTCTGCTGATTTTTATGTTTCCACCTTTTGTGAGACCAAAGCCAACTCTCTGGTTCACGCTGGATGTCGGCTTCAAGGTGCTCCACATAGGTAGCAGTGATGGCCTCTTCTGGTAGCTCTGTAAAGGAAACTTCATAAGCAGAGCCTTCTTTGCGGCGAATGGTCTGCACCCACACTGGCAGCTGGTATTTTTTGGCAAGTTGTTCAGCTCCATTGAGAAAAAGTGTTTCTTGTCCCAGAAATGGAAACCATCTGCCAGAATGGGCATCTCCGGGACTCTGGTCTGCCACAAAAAAATAAACTGCGGCTTGTTGGTGGGTGGCCATGTATCGCACCACCTCTTTCATGGAAAGCAGGCCCAGGCCAAATCGTTATCTCGACTTTTTAACCAATACATCGAGGGCTTTGTTGGATAGGGGCTTGTAAACAGCATGTGCATTGATACCGGTAAATAGAGGAAACAAAACAGCTGCCCATTCCCAGTGGCCCTGATGGCTGCCCATTACAATGACACTTTTGCTTTCCAATTGTAGTTTCATTTTTTCAGGCAGGACGTAGTTCATTTTATGGTTGAACCACCTTGCATCTTTTGAAAACAAAACGAGGGTCTCCAACACATAGGCGCTTAACTGGTGATAATAGCCTTTCATGATTTTTGTGCGATGAGCCCCATCCCATTGGGGAAAGGCCAGTTGGAGATTGTCGATTATTACTTTTTTTCGATAGGAAAGCACCTCAGACAAAAGATAGGTACAGAATTTGTGTATAACACCGTGGTACCCAAGTGGTAAAAATTTTGATATGAATATCAATAAATTATATATTGTTTTATTTATCATATAATCTTTTATCACAGAGTACTGTCGGAAAGTTTGATTTTTTCCGATCAAAGTTAAAATAATATTGACTTTAAAAAACAAGCATGAGCTGGTTAATGGATAGGCGGAATTTTTTATCACTGGGCTTAGGAGCGGGATTGGCATCTTCATTTCTGCCAATGGCGGCTGGTGTAAAATATCGTTTTCCATTGATTATCAGCACATGGGACAATAGAAAAGCCAATAGTGCAGCTATGCAGGTGCTCAAAGATGGCGGAAGTGCCCTGGATGCGGTAGTGGCGGGCATCAATGTACCGGAATCAGATCCCAAAGACAGATCTGTTGGATACGGTGGAAGGCCAGACAGGTTGGGGAGGGTTACCCTCGATGCCTGTATCATGGACCATCAGGGCAAGGCCGGAAGTGTCACCTATGTCCAAAAAATCAAGCACCCCATTGATTTAGCAAGAAAAGTCATGGAATTAACCCCGCATGTAATGTTGTCGGGAGATGGAGCTGAAATGTTTGCCCGATCCATTGGTTTTCCAGAGGAAGACCTGTTGACAGAGGAGAGCAGGAGAGAGTACGAAGATTGGTTAAAAACTAAAAAATACGAGCCGGTCATTAATATTGAGCGTCATGACACCATCGGTTTGTTGGTAATTGACTCCAAAGGCACCATGGCGGGGGGCTGTTCGACCAGTGGCATGGCCTATAAAATGGAAGGTAGGGTAGGAGACTCTCCTGTTATAGGAGCTGGCCTTTTTGTAGATCAGCAATACGGGGCCTGTGTTGGCACCGGTCATGGAGAATATGTTTTGAGATCCCTTTCCAGCTTTTTGGTTGTTGAGTTCATGCGACAGGGCATGTCACCACAAAAGGCATGTGAAAAGGCTATAAAAAGGATCATTGAGAAAAATAAAAATGCTACAGAAGCCTATCAGGTAGGTTTGATCGCCTTCAACACCAAAGGAAACATTGGATATTTTGGTGTGAGGAAAGGTTTTTTATGTGCGGTAAAAAGTATTGATAATGAGTATGTTATGGATAGCAAATATGTTTTCGAAATTTAATTTAATTGAGTTTGGCATACATTTTGTTTCCATAATGTGTAAACATAAAAGCGACCAACTATTATGAACCCGGTAAAGGTGATATTCATTGATCGACAAAAGATGTTTGTTCAGGGAATAATGGCCTTGGCCGATAAAATAAAATATCCTGTAATAAAGATTGCAGGACAGTACAGTGTGACAAAATACTTTTTGGAGGACTATGATGGTGGTGCAGATATCATCGCAGTAGACCTCAACTTGGAAGATTCAGATGGAATAGATTTTATTGCGCAACTGAGATCTGATTTTCCGAACCAGAAAGTAATGGTTCTTTCATCCTATGCAGAGTACAAATTTGTAAAGGATGCAATGAAAAAGGGAGCCGACGGATACATTTTAAAAACAGCAGATTATTCTGAGTTTGGAAATTGTATCATTGACATCATGCAGGGAAAAACGTTTCTAGGCAGTGGTGTTTATCTGACTCCTCCGGTTACCGTGTACAAAAGAGAATTTAACTCATCCGCGAGGAGGGTGATGAATGAAGACAGGTTTCAGATCAAACAAAAGCTCACCAAAAGAGAATTAGAGATTTTGAGACTCATCATTCAAGCTAAGACCAACGATGAGATAGGAGACCAACTGTTTATCAGTCACCAGACAGTAGGTGTTCACAAAAAAAACATCATGCGAAAACTGGGTATGAAAAGTACCATGACGCTGATCAAATATGCCTTAGAAAATGAATTGGTATAGGTAGCCCAAACCGTTCCCCCGGTTTACTTATGCCCTCATACATACAACAAAAGCTTAACAGAACCTTAATCATGCTGAGTAAATATTATTTAGTAATGTTTAAACTATGTTGCAAACTAAAAACCGATTAAATCTCATGAAACTGGAGAATTTTACACATGACTACAAAACACTTCGCGGCCGAACGGTCTTGATGTGTTTTTTCTTCCTGATGTTCCTGGCATTTGGAAGAAACGCTAACGCACAGTCTTGTCCATTAGCATGTAACAATTTGGTGCAAGTATCACTTGACGATGATTGTAGAGTGGAGGTGACTCCAGACATGATGCTTGAAGGACAAGGTACTGATCCCGCCTGTACTTACCAGGTGACCGTATTGGGTGCCAATGGCCTTCCAATTGCAGGTACGCCGTTTGTAACAGGCTCCCACATTGGTATGACCCTCACTGTAAAAGTGAATCTGGGTCTTAACTCATGTTGGGGAAGCATTAAGGTGGAAGACAAACTTGCACCTGTTATTAACTGTCCTGATGACCTCACCATCAGCTGTTATGACAACCAAACCTTCCCTCTACCTACAGCCACAGACAATTGTGGTGGTACGGTTACAGTGAAGTTGATCTCCGATATCCTCGATGATCAGGGCTGTGATGACGACTGGTCAGCGGTCAGAACTTTGACGTATCAGGCTACTGATAAGAGTGGAAACAAATCTGCTCTTTGTATCAGACAGATCTTTTACTACAGAGTGGACTTTGAAGAATTGGAATTTCCTCTTAACAGAGACGATGTAGAGGACGATGCTCTCGAATGCGACGACATTCCAGAGTGGGATACCAACAATAATGGATACCCTGACTACCAGGAGACAGGTGTGCCTACTATTGATGGCTATCCAATCTATCCCAACAAATCATTATGTGAACTAAATGCAACCTTCACTGACCAGAAGTTAGACATTTGTCCTGCCAGCTTTAAAGTGCTGAGAAAGTGGACTGTGCTTGACTGGTGTACCGGTGCCTTGGTTGAAGACTTCCAAATCATTAAGGTGGTGGATAGAGAAGGTCCAATTGTGACTTGCTCTCCTGACCAGGTGGGTGGATTCTCCATATTCAGCGATCCATATGATTGCCAGGCAGACTGGGAAGTACCTGCACCCATCGTGATTTACGATTGTTCACAGACAACTTACAAAGTAGACTACCTTTTGGCAGATGCCAATGGAAATGCTCCTTTGAATGGTGTTTACATCAACGACAACGTTGTTCTGGTAAATAATAGATACATCATCCGTGACCTTCCGGTTGGAAGAACTTGGATCAGGTATACAGTTTACGATCAGTGTAACAACTTCACCTACTGTTTTACGGAGGTAGATGTAGTTGACAATGTACCTCCGGTTGCTGTATGTGATGAGTTTACTGTTGTAACATTAACTACGGGTGGTGTTGCTCAAATATTTGCACCTACTTTTGACGATGGTTCTCATGACAACTGTACCGATGTATCTTTTGATGCCCGCAGAATGACTGCTGGTTGCAGCGCAAGCACTGTAAACTATACCAAAGCTGTAAACTTCTGTTGTGATGATGTGGGAAAAGACATCATGGTACAAATGAGAGTGTATGATGACGGCAACGGAACAGGCGTATTCGGAGATGAAATCAATATCTATGAAGATACCAACGCAAGTGGTATATTGGGAGACGTTGTTCAGGGTATTGCAGACAAAATTGTAGGCAAACGTTCAGACAATTTCAACACATGTATGGTTACTGTAAGGGTTCAGGACAAAATCGATCCAAAAATTGTATGTCCAGCCAACATTACCATCAATTGTGATAAAGACTATAAAGACACCAATATCACTGGAAAACCGGTAGCTACTGACAACTGTGGTACGCCTACTGTAACTTCTACTGACAGTGGATCATTGAACCAGTGTGGAATTGGAACCATAGTAAGAACTTGGAGGGCTACAGATGCAGGCAATAGATTTGCTACCTGTAACCAAACCATAACTGTAAGAAACGAAAAACCATTTACAGGCAGCGATATCAACTGGAATCCGGTTGCTAACAAAACATTGAATGGTTGTATTGATATCGACACAGATCCATCTAAAACAGGAAAACCAACCTGGACTTCAGATCAGTGTGACCTTATTGCCTCAACCTATAGTGATCAGGTTTTTACCATCGTTGACAGCGCATGTTTCAAAATATTGAGAACATGGACAGTAATTGACTGGTGTACATTTGACCAAAACAACCCTTACCAGGGTGGTATCTGGCAATACACACAAGTAATCAAGTTGAACAATACTGTTAAGCCTGTATTTGCAGCATGTGCAGATGTAACAGTATGTGCTTACGGTGAAAACTGTTCAGGATTTGTTGACTTGAAATCAACTGCAACAGACGATTGTACACCAGAAGAAAAACTGGTTTGGAAATATGCCATCGACTTAAACAATGACGGAAGTATCAACAATACGGGTACAACCAACAATGCAAGTGCCATCTATGTAGTAGGTAAACATAAGATTACCTGGACTGTAGAAGACAAGTGTGGCAACGTTTCAACATGTTCATACCTCTTCACTGTAAATGACTGTAAGAAACCAACTCCATACTGTTTGAGTGAAATTACCACGGTTATCATGCCATCCTCAGGTAGCATCGATATATGGGCAACAGACTTTGACAAAGGAAGTTTTGACAACTGTCCAGGTGCATTGAAGATTTCCTTCTCTACCAACGTAAACGATACAAAGAGAACCTTTACTTGTAACGAACTTGGTATCAACAACCTGCAAATGTGGGTAACAGATGTGGCTGGCAACAAAGAATTCTGCAGTGTGAAAATCAACATCCAGGCCAACCCTGGTGCATGTGGAACTTCGGGTAACATTTCTACCATCTCTGGTAACATTGGTACTGAGCAGGGAAGAAAAGTCAACAATGTAACAGTGGCTCTGGCCTCTTCTGAAACCATGCTGGTAAAAACCAATACAGAGGGACAGTTTAGCTTCCAGGGAATGAACAACAATCAGGAATACAGCCTTTCAGCTGACCATACTGACAAGTACGACAATGGAGTATCAACACTTGACCTTGTAATGATTCAAAGGCACATCCTGGGTTCTCAGAAACTCAATTCACCTTACCAAATCATTGCAGCAGACGCCAACGCAGATACTAAGGTTTCAGCATCTGACCTTGTTGAGTTGAGAAAAATCATCCTTGGGGTGAAAGATAAACTTGACAACAACAAGTCTTGGAGATTTGTAGACGCCAACCAGAGTTTTGCAGATCCAAGCAAGCCATTCCCATTCAGCGAGATCGTAAAGGTTAATTTCCAGGGTACTTCTGTCCTCAACAACAACCTGAAAGGTATTAAAATCGGAGACGTACATGAAAGCGCTGCGGTGAATCTGACGGGTATTGTTGCAGAGCCACGATCAAACAAAGCCATTAAGTTGGAATTGGGTCAGCAAGTGTACGAGCAAGGTTCAAGAATCATTGTTCCTGTGTATGCAGGCAATGAGGTGGATATCACTGGTATGCAATTTACCATGAACTACAATGAAGCAGGCCTCAAATTTATAGGTGTAGTACCGGGAGTAATTGACATGGATGAAAATAACTTCCACGCCAATAACGGTAAGCTGGCTGCCTCTTGGGCAAGCAATACAACAATGGAAGTAGTGAAAAACGACGAACTTTTTGCCCTGGTATTTGAAGCTAATGCTACAGGATCAATGAGCCAAAGTCTGAGTCTTTCATCTGATGTTGTAAAAGCAGAAGCATATGATGACAATCTGGACATCGTTAAAGTTGACCTGTCATTCAGAAATGCAGAGCAGATCGCTGGTGTAACCTTGATGCAAAACGTGCCTAACCCATTTGTTAGTCAGACTACCATCCAGTTTGTAATGCCGGATGCACAAAAAGCAACACTCAAAGTATTTGACATCACTGGTAAAACAGTCTTCACCAAAACAGGTGAGTTTGTAAAAGGAAATAATCAAATAGTCTTGACAAGCGATCAATTGGGTGCAGCTGGAGTTTTATACTACCAGTTGGAAACCAACGGATTCACTTCTACCAAGAAGATGATTATGATGAACAAATAAAGCGCAGAAATCCCATAAACACAAGACAGCCGGTTGGTTTCCTCCCGGCTGTCTTTTTTTTTTGCCCCTGCTAAAGATCAATGCATGAAAAATTGGGTATTTCTAAAATCACTGCCTATTTAGGTGGGAAGGGGAAAGGTGTCGGGCGAGCCAGAAGACCTGCCGTGCGGAGACATAACCATCAACTTTCGGGCGAAAAGCAGTGGTACAATACATTGATACCCCCTTGGGTCCGTGGGCTTTGTTTTGTATTGCTGTCTGTCCTTTTTTGACATGACAAGCTTAAGATGTTATTATCTTTTTGTTTTACTGTTGTTCCTGGCAGTTGCCGAAGCACAGGACCTGTCTGCCAATTTGGACTCTATTGAAATTATTGCCCCCAAATACCTTCCTTCTTCCCGTTTTGCGGCACCAGCAGATACCTCCACACTTCAGCTAATCACATGGCTGCGACTGCCGGGTCTATCCATCAACTCTATTGGCTCATCTGGTTTGTCAACCCTTTCCAACAGGGGCATGTCTTCCAGGCATACCGCCATTTTATATGAAGGGGTACCACTCAATGGGCTGACAACCGGTGTATTTGATGTTTCTCTCCTTCCCATCCATTTTTTTAACAGGTCGCATTTGTTCAAAGAAGGCCTGACATCTTATACCGGAAACCAAGCCATGGGTGGGGCACTTTCCCTTGGTCATCAGCATTCGGGGCTTAACGAATTGGTGTCATCTGCTCACTATACCAGTACACATAATCTTACCCTTCATCAGCTTTGGAACGGGGCTTTCAATAAGGTGCGCTGGACAGTAGGGTGGGAGAGGATCCACCATCTCAACCAGCAACAATTTTACAAAGACCTTCAGCTATTAACAAGCCCATCATTCTTAAGAGATGGGCACAACCTCAATGGTGAGCTCAGCATTGACCTTGGCAATAGCCATAGGCTTACCGCCAAAGTCTGGTGGCAGGACTTTGACCGTGAAATACCAGGACCCTTTTATTTGCGGGTCAATCAGTTTCAACAGGACAAAAACCTGAGAAGTGCACTCACCCACTCCTGGCAAAAGGCCAGCTGGCAATTAGATTCACGCCTTGTATATTTTGATGAAACGCTCAACTACCAATCTCCCGGTGTTGATTCAAGGGCAAAAACCAACCTGCTCAATATTAAAACTACCGCCAACTTCAAAAGGCTTTGGCAGCTAGCCATCGCCCTTCAATCTGAAAATGTAACGGCCAACTTTTATACGTTATCTAGGACTAGAAACAGCATGCTCCTGTCAATGACCAGAAATTGGAAGTTGCAACATGGCTGGATCCATCTTTCCCTGGCACCCCACCTGGTCAACGATAAGTGGATGCCCCTTCATGCTGACCTCAGAGTGGATTATCGAAGTTTTCAATTTATTGCTATACGTAATTATAATCTACCCGGTTTTAATGATCTTTATTGGCCGTCAGGGGGCAATCCTAATCTCAAAACAGAAAAATCATTTCAATTGAGTGCCCATCAGCTCTGGCAACCAAGTGCGGCAGTTCAAATTAAATCGTCACTATTCAGTTATCACATCAATGACCTCATTCAATGGGTCCCTGCCGGAAATAGTACATGGACGCCGGTGAATCAAAAAAAAATATGGTCGCGAGGTGGAGAGATCAACCTGGATTATCGCCCCGACTGGCTTCCTTTCTCATCTATTATTAATGCCCACTACAGCTTAACCAAGGCAACCCATCTTGATGATGCCTCTGTTGCAAGCAGAGGAAAACAGCTCATCTACGTTCCTTTGCACAAAGCTGGTTTGAGCTTCAAAAGTCAATTTTCTTTCCTGCATTTTGACGCCGATCTGGTTTACCTGGGTAAACGTTATGATACAACCGACAATTTTCTGTCACTTCCTGCTGCCTGGATCACAGGCGCTACTCTTGGAATAAATGTCAATTACAAAAACATCCAAATGACGGTGGATTACAGAGTTGAAAACCTGGTCCAGGCTCAATATGAGTTGGTAAGGTCTTTTCCTATGCCACTCAGATATCATACATTTTTTATTCAAATTAAATACCTGCCAAAATGAAGTTTACGTTTTCTTTTGTTTTCTTAAGCCTGCTCTTTTTGACTGCATGTGAAAAAGAAGAGCCAAATCCATTTAACAATATCATAGACCAGGGAGTTTTTGTGGCCAACCAGGGCAAGTTTCCGGATGGAGGAGGTGCCATAACCTGGATCAAAGACAATGCCACCCATGAAACCGACCTTTACAGTAAAATAAATGCCGCCACATTGGGCAACACGGTCCAATCTATTTTTTTCAATGCCGGTCATTATTTCATTGCTGTCAATAATGCAGCTTCGGTAGAGGTAGTAGATAAAACTTTTAAAAGGGTAAAAACTTTTAACCAGTTGGGGTTTACCCGATATTTTGCAGCGTGGGGAAACAAGGTGGTGGTCTCAGCCTGGGGTGCCGGTACGGAAAAAGGAAAATTGTATGTCATCAACGAAGCACTTGAGATCGAACGTACCATTGAAGTAGAAGGGGCCCCTGAAAAGATGTTGGTCATCGGCTCCGACGTTTGGGTGAGCCTGTCCAATGGTTTTGGGGTTGACTCATTGGTTGCCCGATACGACCTGCCAACAGGCACCCTTAAAAAATTGACCACTGTCGACAAAGGTCCCAATTCCTTTGCAGTCGACAATCTGGGCAGAACAATTGTATTGTGTGAAGGATATTTTGACTGGCTTAACAACATCAGCATTCCAGGTGGTTTGTATGTACTTGCCCCCGATGGCAGTGCTATTAAACTGATTTCCGTTCCCCAGGGCAGTGGCAATTTGTGTTTCAACCCTACTAGCCAATCCTTTTTTTTTAACAGTTTTTCTGATATCTATCAATATCATTTTGGAGAACACGCATTGATTACACTCACCTTGCCGGCAGAAACAAGCTCAATTTATGGTCTCGCCCTGGATGCACCAAATAATATTTTGTACTATTCAGACCCTAAAGATTATGCCAGTCAGGGAACTGTGTTTTCCATAAATCTGGAAAGCCAGAAATCGGAAAAATACCCAGCTGCCATAGCTCCGGGCCAAATATTTATCCGCAATTGAAAAGCTTAGGCCCTATTTTACTATTTTTGTAATAAATAATGAATGCATGCGTAATTTAATTTGTTTGATGCTGACCGGTTTTTATTTAACATCAGCAATAAGTCAGGAACAACAGGAAAAAATTTCTACCCAGTTGTACTACCTCCAGGAGGCAAGAGCCAATTTGTCATATACCAGAAACTACGCCGATTCGGCGTATGTCAATACCTTGCTTGATTCTATGGATATGACCATCAATAAACTCATTGCATACATCGAAGCCATTCCGGTTGAAACAATGTCAGAAGAAATGTTGGTCGAGGAAGTCCCTATGGAAGAATTGGCTACAGATACCACTCCCGTAGAGCAGGAATTTCCGGAATACCCAGAAACTACCAGTGAGGAGTTTCCAGATGTTTACGACCAGCCCGAAAATACAGGCTCTGGAAATCCCTTCATTGACAAGTACAACCCATTTAAAAAGATGAAGTCTAAATTTATCATCGAAACGGGTATCAATAATTTTTTCATGCAGCTCTCTACAGTGGCCAATGAACCAATAGTCAATACAGGTAGTTCATGGTTCTGGAATTTTGGCTTGATCAAAGAAATCCCGCTTTCTAGAAAGATAAGACTCGATGCAGGAATCACCTACCTGAGAAACCGTTTTCGTTTTTCCAATGACACCAGGTTGTCAGCTGACTCAGCCATCCCTACTTTTGTAGGCGTAGGCAATGCGGCTGAAGATCCCAAATTGATAGCCCACTATTTTACCCTGCCCATTTCTTTTGAAATCAAATTATCCAAGTCATTACACATCCATCTGGGTGGGTATGCAGGTTACAACGTAGGCGCACAGCAAAAACTGGCGTTAAAAGTGGGTGATGAAGAAATTTCTGAAAACCGCAGCGGAGCCTATGGCATCAACAAATGGATGTATGGGGTAAGAGGAGGAATAGGCATTGGCGGTTTTGATGTATTTGCCCAATACAATTTATCTAACTTTTTTGAGTCCAATCTCAAATACGATTACAAAATCTACATGATTGGTACCACATTTAAATTTTAATTAATCTTTTTCTGAAATGAATTCATTTAACTTCAATAGTAAAATAACCGTAATTAGTATCATCGTTTTGGCTGTTATCAGCCGATTGATACCGCATCCCTACAATTTTGCTCCGTTTGGTGCCATAGCACTGTTTAGCGGAGCTTTGATCCACAACCGTTATGCAGCTGTCCTATGGCCATGTATCGCTGCCTGGATCAGTGGTGTAATTCTTAACAATACTCTGTATGCAGGCATGTTCCCTGATTTTACATGGTTTGATTACAACATTTTTTGGCAATGCCTTGCCTATGCCCTCACCACCTTTGTAGGCTGGAAAATGTTAAAAGGCCAAGCCTCTGCATTTAGATTGGGTTCGGCAGCATTGAGTTCATCTTTTATCTTTTTTATAATTTCCAATTTCGGATATTGGACAAGCGGACTTTTTTATACCAAAGACCTGACGGGACTGATGGCCTGTTATACAAGTGCCCTTCCTTTTTATCCAGCCTCACTGGCTGGTGATCTGCTATATACCGGGACTATGTTTGGCATTTATTATTTGGTACAAAAGAGGTTTTTATTGCCCCAATCCGTTAACTAAACCAAAGGTTTAGACAAACCGATTCTTTTACCTAAAAATGTGGTTAAGTGAAAAAAATAGTTACCCTTTTGTTTATTGCCTTGGCATTCAATATGCAGGCACAAAGTTGTTTGAATGATGGAGCTGTTTTTTCACTCCAGGAGCAAATTGACTCTTTTCCAATTAAATATCCGGGTTGTATCACTATTTTAGGTGATGTGCTAATAACGGGAAATGACATCACAAACCTTGATGGCTTAGCCGGTGTTGAAACCATTGAAGGCAATTTTACGATTTCTACCGGCAATCTTAGCCAGTTGAGTGGCTTAAATGACCTCGCTGTTATTGGAGGTGATTTTACCCTTTCCAAAAACAGCAGCCTTGGCAACCTCAATGCACCTTCCGGACTCTTGATCGTAACGGGTTCGTTGGTGGTAGAAAACAACACCAAACTGGTTACCCTACTTGGCTTCGATGACCTCAATTTTGTAGGAGGAGACATCAATATTGCCTCCAATCCGCGGCTAAGAGATGTAGGATCCTTTAACAACCTTGACATTCTCGATGGCACTTTTAGGTTGGCAAAAAATGATTCTATTGTTGTCATCAATGCTTTTAGCAAGGTTGCACTCTTGGGAAGAGATTTTATTATTTCTCAAAATGCCAGACTGGAGACCATCAGTGGTTTTGGTAATCTCGACACCATCAGAGGTAATTTTCAGATAGCCAATAACAATCAGCTCCTCAATTTTTCAGGCTTTGGGCCACTAAAATTTGTGGGCAGTGGCATGATGATTAGTAACAACAACGAACTTTTTTCTTTGGATGGCTTGGATTCCATCAATACCATTGCAGGTTTTCTGGATATTGGTAATAATCCTTTACTCTCTGACCTCTACGCCATGGGAGAGTTAACTTCTATTGGTGGTTACTTGTCTGTATATGGAAACAATAGCCTGGTTTACCTCGATGGCTTCGACGCTTTGACCACCATCAAAGAAAATTTAAACCTGTTTTTTAACCCTGCCCTCCAGGACATTGCCGGACTCGAAAATATCAAAGAAATTGGCGGTAACATTTCCATAAGCGGCAACAACAACCTTATAAGCCTCGTAGGCCTCGATAGTGTGGACATGACACAGGTAGATATGCTGGAAGTTTTTCTCAATAGAAATTTATCAATTTGTAATATTGAAAATATTTGCGCTTATTTGGCCAATTGCCAACCCGCAGTGATCTTTAGAAACAGTGGTGATTGTGAAGACCTGGCTAGCGTGCAGGCTGCCTGCAATCTGGCAGTCACCTCATCATCTGTTCAGTCTACTGCCTGTGATAGCTTTTCACTAAATGGTATTACCTATTATGAAAGCGGATACTTCTTTCAAACCCTTCCGTCTCAAAATCCTGAGGCCTGTGATAGCAGCATTTTGATCCAGTTGACAGTTTACCAAAAAGATACCACAGAGTTGAACATTGCAGCATGCGATAGTTTTACCTACCTCTCAGAGGTTCTTCATGATTCAGGTACCTATGTCTTTGATCTGGTAAATGCCTTTGGTTGCGACAGTACCATTGTTCTCAATCTTACCCTCAACAATACCATTACCTCCAACCTGGCAATAAGCACTTGTGTTGAGTTTAATTGGCAGGGTAATCTGTACACCGAGTCAGGAATTTATGCAGACACCCTGGTGGCATCAACAGGCTGTGATAGCATCATCGTGCTGGATTTAACCATCATTCCGGGCACACCTACGTATGATACCCTGCAAATCAAAGGGTGTGACAGCGTAGTAGTCAATAGCCTTGTTTATTTTCAATCCGGAAGCTATGAGCAACTACTCACCAATGGTTTTGGTTGTGACAGCATACTGACCATTGAAGTAGAAATTGCCCAACCCAGTTCATCAACCGTTACTGCAGAAGTGTGTCAAAGCTATATCCTCAACGGTATAGAGTATTTTGAAAGTGGTACCTTTACCCAGGTACTCACCAATGCTGTGGGTTGTGATAGCATCATTACGCTTAATCTTACCATCAAAGAAGGTTCCAACTCTTATTCTGAAATTACAGATTCTGCCTGCGAATTATACTTGTTCAATGGAGAATATTACCTGGAATCAGGCACCTATCAGGCAGATCTTATCAATCAGTTTGGTTGTGACTCTACTGTTGTTCTAAACCTTACCATTTATAAAAGTGACAGAGATACCATCAGCGTTGAAGCCTGTGAAATGGTAGTAGTCAACAATGTACCTTATTTTAACTCTGGTACCTATACCCAATTTCTATTGACCACCCAGGGTTGTGATAGCACGTTGACTGTAAATGTGGTTATTAATCCGGGGTTCAATACCACAGAATTGATTGAAGATACGGTATGTGGCAGTTATACCCTCAATGGAGAAGTATATACTACTTCTGGTACCTATACCCAAAAACTAACCAATGTTGCAGGCTGCGATAGTACGCTCACCCTTAGCCTGGTTGTTTTTCCTATTTATGAAGATACTATTTATGGGGTAGTTTGTGATTCCTTTGTCATAGATAGCATTTCGTATTTTGAGAGTGGTACCTATACCCAAACCCTTCAAAGCGTTTTGGGATGCGACAGTATTCTACACTACAATGTTGAAGTTTTACACAGCACTGATACTACTATTGCAGTCTCAGTTTGTGAGTCCTTTACTTACAACGGAAAAGATTATACGGCTTCAGGCACCTATACCCAACTTTTGTTCAACAGCGTAGGTTGCGACAGTACGATCACCCTTGAACTTACCATTCTTGATGGTCAGAACACGTTAAATGTATTTAATGTGAGCTCTTGTGGTCCCTATGAGTATTTATCCAATACTTATACTGAATCAGGAAGGTATACCCACAACCTGATCTCTTCTACGGGTTGTGATAGTGTGGTTATCATTAGTCTCACCATTTTAGAGGCTGTTTATGATACCATATTTGCCACTGCCTGCAATGCCTTTGTGTTGAATGACTCGGTTTACTTTGCTACCGGCGTTTATACCCAGCAACTGACCTCGGCTGCCGGTTGCGACAGCCTTTTAACCATCCAGTTGATTATCAATAAAGGTTCTGAGACTTCTCTGGCTGCAGAATCGTGTGGAACCTTTATCCTCAATGGAGTAGAATACAACAAGTCCGGCAATTACATTCAGGTTTTTCAAAACAGTGCCGGTTGCGATAGTACCATTAGACTCCAATTGATTGTTTCCAATCTGGAAGCTGCCATTGTTCGCGACGAAGATTTCTTAAAAGCGACCACAAGCGATGCCAATTACCAATGGATAGATTGCGGATCGGGCGAAAACATTGACGGTGCAGTCGGTCAGACGATTTCTGCTTTGGAACCCGGTAGTTTTGCGGTTGTCATTTCAGATGGCATCTGTACTGATACTTCTGATTGTTTTGTCATCTCATCTACATCACAGCCCGATATTTTTGACAAACTGGAAATTGCTCCCAATCCTGCTTCCAGCAGTGTATGGATCAGGCAGCAAGGCAGTTTTGCTTTAACCTCCGTCAAATTGATGGATGCTTTGGGCAGGAAGGTGTTTGCGACAGATATCTTTAATAAGCACGCATACTACCTGGATGTAAGTCATTTTATCTCCGGTATTTATTACTTGGAAATAGGGGCCAATCAACAAGTCAAACGGCAGAAACTAATTATAGCCAGATAAAAAAAAGGCTCCGCAATTGTGGAGCCTTTTTTATTTGTAGATAGGAGTTTTTTATTTGGGCGGACAATACAGTCGATAGTTTTGTACAGAGTACCCACCCCAGATACCCAAACCACCATTAATATTGGTTTTGATCCGGGTATAGCTTGAGAATGGGCCTCCGCTATTGGCTGCAAAGTCTCGCGTTTTCCAAAAGTCAAAATGTACCTTGTCCAGACACATCCACTTTACAGTAAGACTATCTCCTCTTGTGAAGAGTCCAAAGTCATCAAAATTATTATTGTCGTCTCCTCCACCACCTCTTCTTTCGGCTTGATTCAGCGGGAAGTCAAATTCTTTGCCATCAAAAAAAGCATCATCTGTGGTCGATTGGAAAGGAGCAATCAGCTGATCTCCTTCATCGTCGGTGGTAAAGTAACGATAGTAATTGGGTCCAACAGGATCTTTGATTTTAAACCACAGAGCTGCCAGTGTATCTGAAGGCTCTCCTGGTGGTTCTTCAAAATGGGCATCAAAAAGTGGTACAAAGTTGGGAATCGTTGTAGTAGATGTCATTACATAGCCATCAATATCTACCGTAAGATCATATTTACCTCCTTGTTTTTTATTGATTTGTTGTAATAAATCTACATACAGACATATATTAAGAGAAGTGCTATCGGCATTGATACCCAGGATAGCCGCTGCCTGCGCTCTTAACTCTTCAGGAAGGTCTCCCAGGCAGAGCTGGGTCAGTGCTACCGTCTTTTCACCATCATAAACAGTTACCTTGGCATCCTTGACAAAGATGTTGGCCAGTTGGTCAGGACCAATGGTGGTGATGTAGGGAATACTTCGGGTAACCATGACATAAGTGGGCAGACTGCCCTCTCCTTCTTCTACATACCCTTCAATCACAAATTGCTGGTCTGCATCGGTAGTTGGAGGGGTGTAAGGCTCTTCACATGAAGTCAACAACATTCCTGAAACCAGGATACTAAATAGATAAAAATGTAATTTCATGGCATCAATTGAATTTAAAGTTATAGGTAATAGAAGGAATAAAAGGGAAGATCGTAATCTTGGTTCCTTCTATAGAAGTAGTTCCTTTCTCAAAGTCGGTGTTGATGTCGTAGTTGATAAAAAATGGATTTTTTCTATTGTAAAGATTGTAGACAGAGAAATTCCATGACCCCCTCCATTTTTTCTTGGAATCAGGATTTGGGGTATAAGTAAAGGAAATATCCATACGGTGGTAGTCATCCAATCGTTGACTGTTTCTGGGACCATAAAAAAGATTGAGGTTTTGTTCGGTAAAGAAAAAACCGTTGATTGGGGTGAATAATTTTCCGGTACCATAAATAAAGATGCCGCCAAACTCCCATTTTTTTGACAACTGATAATTGACAACCACAGACAGATCGTGGGTTCTGTCATAAACTGCCGGATACCACCTTCCATTTTCTATCCTTTCAAATGAGCGCTCGGTCCTGCTTAAGGTATAACCAATCCAACCATTTAATTTACCTACTGATTTTTTGAGAAAAAACTCAGCACCATAAGCGCGGCCTTTGCCATATACAAAGCCATCTTCCACTTCCTGTGTTATGTCGTTAACATAATCATCAGCATAGTCGATTTGATTTTTCAGATCGCGGTAATACACTTCAACAGAAGTCTCGTAGGTGTCATTTTTAAAGTTTTTGAAAAAGCCAAGTGCATACTGCACTCCTCTTTGCGGTTTCACTATTTCTGTTGAAGGTACCCAGATGTCTGTTGGCAGGGTACTGCTTGAGTTGCTCACCAGATGGAGGTATTGGTTGGTAAAAGTAATTCCCCCCTTTATGCTCGATTCATCACTGGTTTTGTATTTAAAATTGACCCTTGGCTCAATACCTGTATAAGTAATGGCGGGTTGAAAAGTGCCATATTGCGTGCTGTCCAGCTTAGATGTATAAGGTCCCAGCTGAGAGAAAATGGAATATCGAATACCTGCATTAATGGCCAGGTCGTTGTTTACCTTGATGTCGTCCATAAAGTAAAGGGCATATTCGTTGGCATATTTGGGCAGAAAGCCGGTGTTAAATTCTACATCACCAGAAGTTGCAGAGGCTGTATTGGGTGTCAGTGTGTGGTAAGTATAGTTTAAACCATACTTGATATTGTGTTTGGTACCGGCAAAATAATCAAAATCCAGCTTGAGGTTCCAGTCTTTAACCCCAGAAAAAAGTTTAAACTCAAATTCGTCCTGGCCTCCACCGAACTGAAACTGATAGTCGTTGTAAACAGCAGAGAGATTAAAAAACAGCTTATTGGTAAACAAGTGATTCCAACGCAAGGTGGCGGTTGAATTTCCGTAGGGCAGGTCAAACCTGAAATCTCTTTTGGGCTGCCTGAACTTTAGTACATCCCTCCCGAAATAAGCGCTGAAAAAAAGTCGGTCGGAATCAGAAAATTTGTGGTTGATTTTGGCATTGAGGTCGTAAAAATAATAATTGGTACCCTCAAATGTTGAGCCTTTTAAGGCTGCCTGTGCAAGGTCACCAATATAGGTCCTTCTGCCTGATACAATAAAGGAGGTTTTATCTTTGACGATGGGCCCCTGAATGGTAAGCCTCGAAGAAATCAATCCTACTCCTCCTTCTGCACTGTATTCTTTTTGATTGCCCTCTTTCATCTGGATGTCCAATACACTCGAAAGCCTGCCTCCATAGTTGGCGGGCATTCCTCCTTTGATCAGAGTTGTATTCTTGATGGCATCGGCATTAAATACCGAAAAGAAACCCAACATGTGGCCAGAATTATATACCACCGCCTCATCCAGCAAAACCAGGTTTTGGTCAGGCCCTCCACCTCTTACATAAAAGCCAGCGTTGCCTTCACCCGATGAACGTACTCCCGGCAACAATTGGATGGCCTTTAATAAATCTACCTCACCAAAAATAGCAGGCAGTTTTTTTATGTTTTCTACAGGCAGGCTCACAGTCCCCATCTGGGTGCCCTCTACATTTTTAGCCCTCTCTTCTTTGTCAGCAGACACCACAATTTCTTCAATGGTAATACCTTCCGTCATGTCCACATTCAGCTTCAGATCTTTGTCCATTGCCACTTCAAAAGCCTGTTCCTGGAAGCCCAGGTAGCTAAAAACAATTTTATAGCTGCCTTTGGGTAGGGTCAAAGAAGAAAAACCATAAGCATTGCTGGCCGTTCCCTGTTCGGCATTGGCCAAATTAAATACGTTGGCACCAATCAGGGTTTCACCCGTACCTCCATCTTTTACATATCCGCTTAGGGTAAATTGGGTTTGGGCTGTAACAGAAAACAAGGCGAGCGTAAAAAAAAGAATGAGTGTGGATTTCATAAATGTAATTCCTTGATTTTTTGTTCGGAAAAATAAAATTTTGATTGTAGCACTATATAAGTAGAGAAACGATAAAAATGATGGAAGGTTGGCGTATTTGGTCTAATTAATTTGGTTTTTAGACAAAAAACTTTCCTCAATCGACAAAATAAAATTTGGTTTTAGATTTTTATTGGTCGCTGTTTTTAGTTCTTTGTTCTTTTAAAATCTTCCTATTCCTTATTTTCGCCGGCCAAATCAATGATGCCAAACAAGCTAAATACTGCCTTTCTTTATGTCGTCCTCCTGGTTTTATCCATCAGTTGGTCTTGCAAAGAAGGAGCCCCTGTCCAGGGTATCAAAAGCCAAAGTCCGGTTTTTTCACCCCAAATATCTGTGGGTCAATTGGATTCTTTTTTGATAGACCAACACCGGCTGGCAAGCCAACCGGCCTATGCCATTGCCGTGGTGTACAAAGACAAAACCATCTACCGAAGGTTTAATGGGCAGCTCCACGGAAACAAGGGTGGGGGCAAGGTAAATGGAGAAAGCATTTTTAGACTTGGTAGCCTTTCAAAGGGCTTTTCAGGCATCCTGGCTGCTATGCTGGCAGATAAGGGCTTGATCCACCTCAATGATCCGGTAGCTAAGTACATTCCTCAGCTGACCTTAGGTTCTTCTGTGCCGGGCGATTCTCTGAGGCTCTGGCACATCCTGGCCCACACCACTGGACTCACAGAACATGCCTACAGCAATCTGATTGAAATGGGAAAATCCAAGGACCTTTTGATCAAAGCACTCAACGAATTGAAGCCAAGAGACATCACCGGTCAGGACTATGCCTACCAAAATGCAGCATTTTCCTTAATTGAAGAGGTGATTTCCTCTGTCACCGGACTTTCTTACAGTGATGCCTTGGATGCCTTTATTTTTAAAAGACTTCAGATGCACCATGCCAGTTCTGATTTTGCCAGTGTAGCCCACAACGACCACTTTGTGTGGCCACAGCACGCCGGGGGTGCTTTGAGAGACCTGGATACCACCTATTACAATACGCCCTCGGCAGGAGGCATTAATGCCAGCCTTACAGATATGGAGTTCTGGCTCTCTGCCATGATGGGATTCAAAACCGATCAGATTTCCGCCTCCGCCTTAGGGCTGGCATTTGAGCCCAGGGTTTCAACCGCCTATGATGACAAGTACTTTAATTTCTGGCCAGGGGTGACTGACTCAAAATATGGACTTGGCTGGAGAATCCTCACACTAAACAACAGAACCCTCATGTTTCATGGGGGGCAGGTAAGCCATTATAGGGCAGAAATTGCTTTTGACCCCGCACTTCATCTGGGGGTTGTTGCGTTATTTAGCGAGCCCTGTTTCCTTTCAAACCATATTGTGCCTGCGGTGTTTGATAAGGTAAAGGTCCATTAATTGGCTAAGCCTGCTGATTCACCGAACAATTTTACAGTTTCAGGTCTTGTTTTTACATCCTCGTGTTGGAATCTTTAATTTTGAAGCATGATTGGGAGATTTTTTTTTGGTTTTTGTTTTTTATCCCTGCTGTTAACAGAGGTTTCCGGTCAGGTGTATAAGACTTCAAAGGCAAAAATTAGTTTTATTTCTGAAGCCCCACTCGAAACCATCAAA
Organism: Saprospiraceae bacterium; assembly: GCA_016717655.1. Taxonomy (GTDB): domain Bacteria; phylum Bacteroidota; class Bacteroidia; order Chitinophagales; family Saprospiraceae; genus JADKBO01. Next base: position 109,453 of record JADKFC010000005.1, on the reverse strand, counting down.
GCCAGCAATGCCCACGTATTAGGGGTACTGGATGTCAAAAGCCAGCAATTCTCCTTTAAGGCCAATATGAAATTTTTTGAAGGCTTTAATAACCCACTCCAAAAAGAACATTTTTTTGAGAACTACATGGAATCTGACGTTTTTCCGGAAGCTGCCTTTTCTGGTAAAATCATAGAACCCCTAGGTAATCTCGGCAAACAAAAGGTTAGGGCCAAGGGCATGCTTACCGTCCATGGTGTATCCAACGAAGTCCTTATAGATGTCAATATTGAAGTCAGTAAAACAGGGCTAACCTTTTCAAGCGAATTTACTGTCCTCCTCGATGACTACAACATCCATGTACCCAGAATAGTAAGTCAGAAAATTGCCAAAGAAATAAAGGTCAAATGCAGAGGAAGTCTAGAATTATAAATGTTTTGGTCATTTGGCTGATTGCCTTTGTGACACTTGTGCAGGTACAGGCGCAGGTTGCTTATTACAGAGAAATCCCCCTTTCTGCAGAATACAAAGTGAATGCTATGGCCCAGGATGCCTTTGGTTTTCTGTGGTTGGGAACCAGCCAGGGCATCGTTATCTACAACGGCTATGATGAAATTATCATCCCTTCTCTTCAAAATATGGATATTACTACTCTAAAGTCGCAGGGTAATAAGATCTATGTGGGAACGGCTGCAGGATCCATTTATATCATTGATGGCAGCAACCATCAACTCATTTCAAAAGTAAGCCCGTTTACCAGATCAAAAATCAGCGATATTGAATTTTTAGACAACCACCAATGGTGGGCTTCTTCCTATGGCGACGGAGTTTATATTTTCAACAATGACAGCTTGCTCCATAAATGCAATTCGCTGAAATCAAAAGACATCTATGCGCTGCAGTCCGATGGCAAAGGCAGGATGTTCGTAGCCTCTGATCAGGGCATCACAGTGGTCAGACCAGATAAGGGCAAGACATTTAAAACGGAAGAAATTTCAGGGCTTCCAGATTACATTATCGTAAGTCTCTGTCTTAGTAAAAATGGCTCCATCATTGCTGCTACTTACGACAAAGAAATCATTGAAATAGCAGACAATAAAAAGATCACCACACTTTTTAAAAACACTACAAGGTCGAGAAACCACAACATATACTGTGCTGATCAGAGTTTGATTTTCCACAGTGGAAATGAGTTGTACGAATGGAGGGGCAATACCTTACAAACCATTCAATTGCCCCAAAGCAGAGAAAATATTTCTTATGTTTTTGTAGATAAAGAAAATCAAATTTGGATTTCTGACAACAAGGCATCCTTGCTGCGGACCAGCAATCACTTTGTTCATTATACGCTAAGCGGATTAAGTGATATCCAATGTTCTGCCTTTGATGGCAGTAATTTTTACCTGGGCACCAGTGCAGGCGTTTTTGCCAGTCCTGATCCCACCGGTAAGAAAGGGCGGTGGATCTTGAAGAATGAGAATATCACCGTTATTAGAGTTATCCATAAAAAAATCTGGATTGGAACATTTTCAAATGGCTTGTACCTATACGACCTCGAGTCAAAAGCGCTTTCACATGTAGGTCGATTATTTGATACGCACGACAATACCATTTTAGATATCGAAAAAACGAACGATACTTCTGTGGAAGTTTCTACCCTTGCCGGAGTGATTCATCAGCGCATTGATATAAATGGAGGCCTAAGTCAAAAACAAAATAACAATGACCATGTGCTTAAAGCCTATGTGTATGACATTTATGCCGATGCTTATGGTGGTGTATGGTATGGTAAAGACAGAAATGGACTTACCCTTGTCAGATCGGTCAAAACCACAGAGTGGAAAGAAATCATCAATCGGAAAGACAATAAACCTTACAAGTTGGGTTCTGTTTTTTCATTGATGGAAGGCTTGCCGGGTGAGATTTACATGGCATCCTCAAACCTGGGCCTGGTGAGGTATAAAGATGGCCTATGGGATTTAGTACCCCACTCCTTTTTTGTAAAAAATCAAATTGTGGGCTTGTCCAAATACGATGAGAACCACCTCCTGGTCATAAGAAACAACTCCATTGATGTCCTCGAACTCTCCACCCTGCATTTGTTGCCCTTTCCTTTCAACAAGCAAGGAGAGGCAGGTATCTCTTACCTAAACAATTTTATAACCAGCGGAAAAAACTGTTATTTTGCCATTGCCAATGCCCTGGTGAGGTTTAGTCCGGGAGGGGCCTTGTCCAAAAAACACCCCGTTACCCGGCTGGACAAAGTGGAAGTCAATCTCGAAACCATACTGTCCCACCAACATTCTTTCAGGCAGCACGAAAACAATCTGAGATTTAGCTTTACCGCCGGATGGTTGGGCAATCCGGGAGCAGTACAATATGCCTACAAACTGGAGGGTTTTGATGTTGACTGGAGGTACACCGGTGATAGGGTAGTTTCATATCCGCATTTATCACCCAACAAGTATGTGTTTAAAGTAAAAGCCACAGAAAACCAGGCATTTTTTGATGAACCCATTACCACCTATGAGTTTGAAATTCACAGAGCATTTTATAATACGTGGTGGTTTTACCTGGCGATTGTGCTGATGATTATCCTGGCTTTACAGGCCTTTGTGAGAAGACGAAAAAATGTGGAGTTACTCAAATCAGAATTATCGAGGATCAAAACAGAGGCCGAGTTGATTAACCTGAAAAGTCAATTGGATCCACATTTCCTCTTTAATACCTTAAATACCCTTATCGGACTGATAGAAGAGGATCCTAAGAGGGGAGTGCGTTTTACCGAAAATCTTACCCAGTTTTTCCGAAGGCTGTCACAAAGCAGTCAAAAAGAACTTATTGCCTTATCAGAAGAACTGCATCTGGTAGAAACCTATATTGTCATTCTCAAAGAAAGATTTGGCAATAATATTTCGGTGGTCATAGAACCCCTTGCACATCAGGAAGCTGAATCTTATTTGGTACCACCTGTTTCTGTTCAGATGTTGATAGAAAATGCAGTCAAACACAATGAAGTGAGTCGCTCTAAACCTCTTACCGTCAAGATCAGATGGGAAAAAGAATTTCTCATTATCAGCAATGAAAAACAACCTAAAAATGGAGGTGTAGCCTCTTTGGGCATAGGCAACAACAATATTTATGAAAGATACAGATTGATGGGCTTACCCAAGCCTTATATAGTTGAAAACAATACAGAGTACCACTTTTATTTACCTCTCATTAAAAAACACGGGTTATGACATTTATTATTTTAGAAGATGAAATGATAGCGGCACAAAGACTGGCTCGCATGGTCAAAGAAATTTATCCCGAGTGGCAGCAAACTGGTGTGTTTGAATCGGTTGAAGAATTGGCAGGTCACCTCTTGTCCAACGGACAACCAGATGTACTGTTTATGGATATTCAGGTAGCAGATGGCAATAGTTTTGAGCTTTTCAATGTCATCGAAGTGAAGAGCAAAATTATTTTTACTACCGCCTATTCAGAATTTGCAGTCAATGCCTTCAGACACAATGCTGTTGATTATTTGATGAAACCCATCAATGGCGAAGAGCTGAAAATGGCGCTTGAAAAATTGTCGTGGTTTGATCCTGTCAAAAACAAAGAACTGACCGAACACTTCAATGAATTTAAAAACAGATTTTTAATCAAATTTGGCAGTAAGCTGACGGTGGTTAATACAGCTGATATGGCCTATGTGTATTCTGAAAATAAAATTGGTTATTTTGTTCAACGCAACGGACATAAGGTAGCATCTGACTACAAATTGCAGGACCTTGAGTCCCAGCTGGATCCCAAATATTTTTTCAGGGTCAATCGCCAGTTCATTGTGCACATCGATTCCATCGCATCGATGAATACCTACTCAAAAGCCAGGATCAACTTAAGGCTCAACCCCGAGTTTAAAGAAGACATCATCATCAGCACAGAAAAAACCCCGGAATTTAAAGAATGGCTGGGAAGCACCAGATAAAGACCGGTATTTTTAAGTTTTGTATCAACCGATTCAGGTTCTCTTTTTTCCCATTGAGCAATGTGATTGTACACCTTTTGAGTTGAACAACGTATTATTAATGATATTTACACCATGAAATCAATGCAAAAAATCTTTCTTACTTCCATACTGACAGCATGGATTTTGGTATTGTGCCTTCCTGCCTGCAAGCACCTGCCGGGAGTCATACCTTCTGATCCGGAAGACACTATGAGTATTGATACCACACCCATTGATCCGGGACCTCAAATAGACAGCTCAGGTGTAAAATGTGACAGCAATGTGGTTTATTTTGAAAAAGACATCCTGCCCATTTTAAGACAAAACTGCGCCTACAGTGGCTGCCACGGAGGGGGCACTTATGAGGATGGAGTAAATCTGGAAACTTATCAGAAAACCATTACAACCGGTAAGGTCAGGGCCTTCAATCCCAACAACAGCGAATTGTATGAAGTGCTTGTAACCAACAAGCAGAGCGAAAGAATGCCGCCGGCTCCAAACGCTAAATTAACAACTGATCAAATCAACCTTGTTGCGAAGTGGATCAACCAGGGTGCTAAAAATGAAATTTGTAATCCCAATTACGGTCAGCCCATCGCTTGCAACGATCAGGGAGTGACTTATAGCGGCTTCGTAAAAAAAATAATCGACAATCAATGTGTTGCTTGTCACAAAGCAAGTAATCAGTCAGGAAATGTGAGATTGGACACATATGATGCTGTTTTCACCTCTGTTCAGAATGGTAGTTTTATGGGTACAATAGAAAGTAAGCCAACTTTTGTAAGAATGCCATTTAATGCGAACCCTTTAGATACTTGCACTGTTAATAAAATAAAAAACTGGATTACTAATGGAGCGAAAAACGATTAAATATTTATTTATTTCCCTCTTGTTTTTAAATGCTTGTTATTATGACAATGAGGAAGAACTCTACCCCGATGTAGGAGCATGTGTAACAGATAGCATGAGTTATCAGGCAGATATTTATCCCATCATCAACAACAACTGTCTGGGCTGCCACAATTCAGTTGCCGTGCAGGGAGGAATTGATATTTCCAACTATGAATTGCTTACCCCTTATCTTGAAAGTGGTTCTTTGTTAAAAAGCATCAAACACGAGTCAGGTTATAGTGCCATGCCCAAAGATGCAGGTAAAATGTCTGTATGTCAGATTGCTAAAATTGATGCCTGGATAAGCCAGGGAGCAAAAGACAATTAATTGAACATAGTAAATAAGCATTTTATGAAAAAATACATCTGGTATCTTTTGATGGCTGTGCTTGCCGGAGGCGCTTATGGCTATTATCAGTACAACCGCCCCGTGGCCAGCCTTGAAAGTGCCAATGCCGATGTGGTGCTGGAAGCGCCTGCATTGCTAAAAGCATTTGAAACAAATGAAACGACAGCCAATACCCAATACCTGGATAAGGTCATAGAAGTGAGCGGCCAAATATCCAGGATCGAAGAAGACGGAGAGAAAAAATCAATCTATCTCAGCACGGGTAATGAAATGTCTTCTGTGATTTGTGAAATGGAATCAGCGTCCTCCACAGAGGGATTGGCCGCAGGTAGTAAGGTTGTGGTGAAAGGAAAATGTACAGGATATCTTATGGATGTTGTCCTCGTGCAAAGTGTTGTTAAAAAATAAAAATAGTTATATGAAAAAATCGATCATTCTTGCTTCGCTTATATTTACTGTTTTCTCGGTTAGCGCCCAGAAATATTTTACCAAAGAGGGCAAGGTGTATTTCCATTCTAAAACCCAGATGGAAAAGATTGAAGCCACCAATTCAAAGGCTACCTCCGTAATTGACTTTTCTACCGGTGCCATAGAGTGGGGTGTTTTGGTCAAGGCTTTTAAATTTGAAAAGGCCCTGATGCAGGAACACTTTAATGAAAATTATTTGGAAAGCAACAAATTTCCAAAATCTACTTTTAAGGGTAAAATAGAAAATGTATCTTCGATCCAGCTTGGCAAAGATGGAAGCTATCCTGTTGTCATAAAGGGTACGCTTGACATGCATGGGGTATCAAAACCAGTTACTGCCAATGCTACATTTGTGGTCAAAGGTGGCGCCATCTCAGGTACTTCAAAATTAAAAGTGTTGCTGGCTGACCACAACATTACAGTACCAGCCGTTGTGAAAGATAATATTTCTAAAGAAGTGGAAATTTCAATTTCCGCTGATTATTCGGTTTTTAAATAATGTACATGAAAAAAGTTCTGCTGGCATTTATCTGTGCCCTTGCATTTATTCCTGTTACCTATGCTCAGGAAGATGATCTTTTGTCACTCCTGGGTGAAGAAGAAACAACTGACTATGCCAATGCGGCTTTCAAAACCAACAGGGTGATCAACCTTCATTCATTGGAAAATACAGCTGCCGGTGTATTTGATTTCAAAATTTCTCACCGCTTTGGTTTCATCAGCGGAGGGGTTCAGGAACTTTTTGGTCTCGATGCCAGCACCATCCGCATTGGAGGTGATTATGGTATCACCAACCGACTCATGGTTGGCTTTGGCCGAAGCAGCTATGAAAAGACCTATGATGTATTTGGAAAGTACAAACTCCTGCGTCAAAGTTCTGGCAAAAAAACCATGCCCATCACCGCTGCTTTATTTGCCAGTGCAGCGATTAAGACTACTCCTTTTTCAGACCCTGAAAGAGATAATTACTTTTCTTCGCGTCTTTATTATACCTGGCAGCTCATCCTCGGACGGAAGTTTTCTGAAGGATTTTCACTACAAGTATCACCCACATTGGTGCACAGGAACCTCACAGCTACAGTGGCTGAAAAAAATGACGTGTATGCTGTGGCAGGTGCGGGTAGAATCAAGCTGAGCAAGAGGATCGCATTGAATGCAGAATACATTTATGTATTGCCCGATCAGATCGCCTCAAGGTACCGAAATTCACTTTCACTGGGCTTTGACATCGAAACCGGAGGCCACGTCTTCCAGCTCCATTTTACCAATTCTACTTCAATGATCGAAAAAGGATTTGTGACTGAAACCTCGGGCAACTGGCTGGATGGAGATATCCACTTTGGATTTAATGTATCAAGGGTATTTACTTTTAAAAATTTTGAACACGAGTAACTTTTTTAGCTGACGCTTTAAGGGCATTTGATATTTTGTATCTTTCCGCTTCTTAAAGTCACCAGCATGAAGCTTGTTCTCCTCTATAATTCTTTTTCCGGCAACGGCAAAGGAAAACAATTAGCAGAAAAAATGAAGGCCAGCCTCCTCTCCAGGGGACTGGCCTTCGATGCTTTTGAAAACCAATGGCCTGCTGACCTTAACCTCTACTCAGAGGTCCTCCTCTTTGGGGGTGATGGTACCCTCAACTACTTTGTCAACCGCTACGGTGTCTTATCATTGCCTCTTACCTTATTTCCAGGAGGTACTGGTAATGATGTACACTGGAAACTATTTGGTGATTTAGACGCAGAAAAACAAATTCACACCTGGCCCCAATTCAAGACAAAGGCCATCGATGTCGGTGTCTGCAACAGTGAATATTTTGTCAATATGGTAGGTATTGGCTTTGATGGGGAGGTGCTGAAAAAAATGAAGGCTATTCGATGGATCGGTGGACACCTTGGTTATCTATCAGTGGTGATAAGGCTTATTTTTTCTTTTGTGGAAAACAATCTTACCCTCACCTGGGACAACCACCAAAAAAGCCAGCCCTGTTTGCTCTGCCAGGTATCCAATTCTTCTCGCACCGGGGGTGGCTTTATGGTAGCTCCCCATGCCAAGATCGATGATGGTCTGTTGAATCTTACTTTTTGCGGAGCAATGTCATTATTAAGAAGATTGCTTTTTTTGCCCAAGGTAGAGAGGGGCAAACACCTTGCAGTCAAAGGAGTAGAAACCTACCCCATTACCCGGGTAAGGATAGAGGCAGCTGGTCCAATACCCTATCAACTCGATGGTGAGCTCAGGTCTGGCAATCGTTTTGATTTTAAACTGGCAGATCAGAAGTTAATGGTTCGTTCGGTTTAATAGGAAAAAGCGGGGCTAATCTTGCAGCCCAGCTGCTTTAAACCGCGGAGTACACCTTTTTCTCCCGGCAGGTGGGCAGCTCCAATGGCAACAAAAACTTTTTTATCGGCTATTTTTTCAAAGATGCGTTGAACCATAACCTGGTTTCTGTCGTACAACAAAATCTGCCGAAAGGCGCCCAGGCTGCGTTTACCCATTTGGTACAAGGCAGCCAGTTCATTTTGGGCGTACAGTTCACAAAGCCGGTTGGCCTGCTGTCTGAAACGATCAGGACGAGATAATACCTGCGCCAACTGTCGGATTTGTTCTTCGGCATCCAATTGGCGGGCAATGTGGTATTGCTCTTCAGGGGTTTCAACTCCTTGCAGCAATAGTCCGCAGTCCCTCGCATAAAAAAGCAGGGCCTGATCGAGCGAAATGTTGTTTTCTCGTCCCAGGCTGGAGGCCATCATCATGCCCTGGATGTAAATGGGGGCACTGTCATTTAAAGCTGCCAGGTCGATGCCAAAACATTTTAAACAGATGTCTCTGTAGCGCTGGTACTTTTTAGGACGCCATACCTGATCGAGGTATAGTTCTGGGGGCAGCGTAAAAGCTTCTTTTAATCGATTAGTGTCAACTTCCAGGAGGTTCATTTCCGGGGCATACATCTCACAGGCAGAAATAAGGTTTTGGGCGGTTTCAAAATATCGAAAAGCCCTGCCATCCTGGCTGTGCATGGTGCCCATCAGGTAAGAAGTCTTGCCACTTTGTGGATGTGTGATGGAAAAGATCATGGTAAAAAAAAAGGCCGATTCTTGGAATCAGCCTTTTCTTTGTTTTTTATTACTGGGCCTGTGCCTGGTCCGCTGTTTCAGGAGCGTCTTCAGCATCTGGGTCATTGTCGTAGTCATATGGCAATACCTTCTCTTTTTTAACTTTAGACAAGGTCATCAACGTTTTCAACCTTTCGATTTCTTCAATCTGAGACAAGGTCTTGAACAACAGTTTTTCGTAAGTTGGAATGTCTTTGCAAACAATCTTCAACAGGAAGTCTGCATCGCCCGTGATGATGTAACACTCAGTGATCTCATCCACCTGTTTAACCTTCTTAATGAAGTTTTCCAGGGCATTGGGTTTCTGCCATGCAAGTGATACAAGTACATAGGTTTTTACATTCAGGCCTATAGCGGTAGAATCAACTTTTGCGTGATAGCTGAGGATGATTCCGGCTTGTTCCAGTTTTTTTACCCTTTCGAGGGTGGGGGCAGGCGAAAGACCTATCTTGCGGGACAAATCAAGATTGGTAATCTTACTATTTTCCTGTAATAATTTTAGAATTTTAAGATCTATCTTGTCTAATTTGTAATCTGACATTGGATTTATGAAATTTTATTTTAGTAAAGGGTTTTAATAAAACGATTGCAAATTAAAATAAAATTTTAATAATCTCCAATTTTTAAGGAATTAATTTTTAGTTAATGCCCAAAAGGTCATTTTTTGCCCCTTTTTTCGATGATTTTGGTCATTATTTGGACGTAAGTTGTTGATTATTAGGCACAAAATTTTTATATGGCAAATAAAATTTGGCAGCCTTTTTTCAGATGCTGGCATACAAAAAGTAAGCGTAACGCATTTTTATGGATATTTTTTGAAGTGTATGGGATTTTATCAAAATAAAAAGGCCTGGTCACAAAACCAGGCCTAACTTAATAGAAACTCTCACTTATTCTCTTAAACGATGCTTTAGGGACCTATTGAAGGGTCACTGGAAGCGTATAAACTTCAAATGGCTTAAGACCATCTGTGCTGATTTTTTTGTAGTTCAAAAGATCTTTGATCTTTCCGTCCAGCTCTCTATCGCTGGTGCTGCTCACCAAAACCTCTCCGTTGCTGTTAACAACAAAAGTGATAAGGAAACTCTTTTTTTCGGTGTTTTGCCATTCTGCTTTCAAAAGGTGTTTGGCAACTTCATTTCTTACTCTTTCTGTAAGGCTTGGATCAATGTCTTTAGCATTGGTGATAAAGGCAGAAAATGTCAACAAACCGGCAACTAAAAACTTGGTAACTTTCATGGGTAAAAATTTAAATTTGATTGTATTGTGTGAATTAATACTCTACAGACGCAGGGACCCTCCAGCAGGTTGCACGGACATAGACGAACTACCCACCTACTTCGACGAATAGCTTGAATTTAACATCCCTATAACGGAACTTAACAATTAAATAAGGGACAAGGGGAACGAATTCATGCAACCCCTTTTTAAAAATGTGTGAAAAAAGACTACCTCAGCGCAAAAGAGTCAAAAGCAACCAGGATTTTTTGGGTTACTCTGTGCTGGATCAGAAAAAATTCATCCTTATCGGTATGCACCATAAACCGATTGTCAGGCCCTATTTCTTTGGGACTGTACTTACTTTCATTAAACTCTATATTGGCCAGTGAGAAAAAAGTTACACTGCGCGAACTGCCATCTTTGTGCACTACTTTCACTTCACAGAATACGGGCTTTTGCAAGATCATGGTTCGGTTGGGATTGTTTGAATCATTGTACTCTGCTATTATATTGCCAAAGCCACTGAGATAAGGGTCCACCAGCTTTTCATTAAACTTGGGTAAGCGGGTACCGGTGTAAGGATTGGTAAGTTCCCAGCCCAGTAATTTTTTCTCCAGCTTAAAAGAGGAGGGCCTGTCATAAGGATATTTAATTTCTACCAATTTGATGTCTTCTGCTTTTTCTACATAGATATCTTTGGTTTCATATTCATTCATTTCAAATTCAAAGTGGGTGCGAATGGAGGTTTGAGAGCCCTGAGTAAATAATACATAAGGTTGTTTGGCACCTTCCATCAAAAAGGCAGTACCCGTACCATCGCCAAGGTCTGGACCGAGAAAGAATGACTTCATCAATTTTTCATCGGTATCATAAATTTGAACCTTGATGCCATTATCGTTAATAGCCCTGATGATGCGCTCACTGCCCAGCTGATTGGGAATGTATTTTAAGGTCAGCTTATTCATGGTATGGAGCAGGTAGCCGGTGGCTTCATTTCTGGCTTCACGCCCATTATTCATAAACCACTTATTACCTTTTTTTGTAAAAATGACCTTGGGATAATTTTTGCGCTGAATAGCTATGATGCCTACATCTTGGATATTGTCTATCTTAAACCTTCGGTCTGACACATCCATGCCAGCCTCTTCAGGCGAACCTTTGATCCAGTAGAGCAAACCGCTTACAATTACCAAAACTGTCAATATCAGAGATAAGATGTATTTTTTGTTCATCGCCATTTATTTAATGTTGGGTATATTTTTTTCTTCTCCAATAAGTATATATCAAACCGCTCAATGCTAAAAATAAAAGAGGAAGTACAATATTGATCAGCTGCCACTTTGTCTTTTCTTTTTTGGCCTTTACCTTGTCAAGTAGCCTCAGCTTTAATTCTTTCGACCTCGCACTCAAGACCCCACCTTCATCCAGCAAATACTCTACTGTATTTAATATAAGGTCTTTGTTGCCCTTGTAATATTTGATTTCCCATTTGTTGAAACCGATCTCTTCGGTTTCATTGGTCCTGGTGTTGAGCAAATTTTGCATAAAGTCCACATCGCTAAACACTACCTGGGCCGTAGGCACACTCTCTTCTACAAAACGGGTGTTCAACTGATTGAGGGTTTGCTGAAAAGACGCACTTACCCTATTTTTGAAAAAAGACTCAAACCTTCCTTCCAGCAAAACAGCAACGGCTTTGTTGCCATCGTTGAATTTGGCTGGATCGGGCTCTGATTTGAGGATTTCAAAATTCAGACGAACCGGATTAAACTGGGTGCGAGAATACGGGCTACTGGACAACAATACCGTCTTTTTATGGGTGTCGCCGTTGCCACGGTATCGATGCTCGACGGAAAGAACATATTTACCCTGTCAATGTTCCGCACAATGACGTGGTCGTTTTTGGTTTGCAGACTCAGGTGATAGTACCACGGGAACATCATGGTCTGTGGCTTATCACCTGCCATACCCACAATCTGCGGAATGGCCGAACATTCAAGGTCGATGATCAGGTTGGGTTGCACCTTGGCACCGTATTTAAACAACATATCATCCACACCGGTAATGATGTCTTTGGGCACATAAAACTGGTATTTGGCAATGCTGTCCAGACTTGCTGACAACTTTTCTACCAACCAAATGACTTTGCCACCCCGCATGATGTACTGATCAATTTTAAATTGATTGGGCAATGAAAATTTGTTGTTTAGGTGCAGCCACAATCAGCAGATGCACAGACGAATCTATTTGCACTACGCTGTCCAGAACAATTCTGCCGGTATCATAGAAGCGACGCAACTCTTTTTCAAGACGATATGTAAACCTTGAGTCCAATTCCCCCTGCTCCATCGGTGAAGGCGATGTTTTGTTTTTTCGCGCATCAACATCTTCTGAAAAGTATGGGCAAACTTGTATTCCAAAGGGAGATGGAATTGTTGAGGATTACTTCTTCATCACTGCCGGGCTGCTGCTCTTCCAGCAGGTTGACAATGGCTCTTTTGGTACCTATGTTGATTAAGGCATAGGGATAGATGGCTTTTTGAACCAGCTGCGTTCCGTCATAGTATTTTAATGAAGTGGGCACAACGCCATCTTTGGCCTGGGCATCACGGGTTTTAATGATTTCATCCTGGGTACCCTGCACCGGGTTCTCAAATTCAAATTGGATACGGGGATTGATGGCCTTACGCTGGTTTAGCATTTCACGGGTAGAGGCCTGTAATCTCTTAAAACCCGCAGGAAACTCTCCTTCAAGCAAAACTTTGATGTAGATGATTTCGTCGATTTTTTCCACCGCCTCTTCGGTGGCCGGGGTAAGGGTATACCGCTTATCCTGGGTGAGGTCAATATAAGTGCTGAAGTACGATGAAACAAAATTGGCCAAAATGGCGATTCCGGCAACCATAAAAAAATTGAACCACGCAGGAGATATCTTCTTTTTCATGGCTTATTTTTTTGAAGTGATGATGGCGTGGCAGGCCGTAATACAAATGGCTATCAGTCCGGCAAAGTACACCAGGTCTTTGGTATCTATGGCCCCCTTGCTCATGGCATCGTAGTGCGACTGGATGCCAAGTCCGTCGATAAAAGCATCGGCATTGCCAATGAAAACGGGCAGCGATGCCAGGTAGTCAAAGGCCCAATGGACCACAAAACACAAAAACGCTCCGAGGATAAAGGCTACAATCTGATTGTCGGTTAGCGCACTGGCCAACATTCCCAGCGCCACAAAAGAAGCAGACAAGAAAAACAATCCAATATACGATCCGGCAATGGCCCCACTGTCAAGGTTGCCCACAGGCGATCCGAGTTGATAGACAGAATAGTAGTAAACAGCGGTAGGCAACAAGGCAAACAAGACCAGACAAAAATTGGCCAGGAACTTTCCCCAGATGATGTCGTAATCGGAGAGAGGCTTGGTAAACAAAAATTCTATGGTGCCTCTTTGTCGCTCTTCAGCAAAACTGCGCATGGTGATGGCAGGGATGAGGATGAGTAAGATAAACGGTGCCAGCGAAAACAGGGGATCCATCGAAGCGTAGTTGTAGTCCAACACACTGCTGTCTGTAAATACCCACATAAACAATCCGTTGAGCACCAAAAAGACCGCAATGACCATGTACGCGATCAGCGAACTGAAAAAGGTATGGATCTCTTTCCAGAAAATACTAATCATGCTTATTTTTTGTAAGTTTTTGAAAGATGTACTCTACACTTAACTTTTCCTGTACCATTTCAATAATGACCCAGCCTTTTGCAGCGCAAAGCCTGAAAATATCAGGTCGCACATCGGTGCCGGCATCGGCGTATATTTTTACTTCACCCTCCTTGGCTTCAACACGGTCAACCCCGTTGATGGATTTGAGCTCCGACAGCTGAAAAGAGGTATTGAGAAATTTAACGGTAATCAGGTGTTCACCCTTGATGCGGTTCTGCAATTCACCGATGGGGTCGTCTGCTACCAGTTTTCCTTCATTGATGATGATGACCCGGTCGCACAGGGCCTGAACTTCCTGCATGATGTGGGTAGAAAGGATCACTGTTTTTTCTTTGCCCAGATCGCGGATCAGGGTTCGGATGTCGGCCAGCTGGTTCATATCAAGTCCCGAGGTAGGCTCATCGAGGATGAGTACCTCCGGATTGTGGAGCATGGCCTGCGCCAGTCCTACGCGTTGGCGGTAACCTTTTGACAAGGCGTTGATGGGCTTGTGTTGCTCTTTTCCCAGTCCTGTAAGACCAATGACCTCAGCAATGCGGTTGTCCGCATTCGGTACGTGGTGGATGCCCGCTGCAAAGCCGAGAAATTCTTTGACATACATGTCTTTGTACAGGGGATTGTGCTCTGGCAGGTAGCCAATACGACTGCGACTTTCCAGGGCATTTTCGCGGGTGTCAAAGCCACACACATTTACCTTACCCTCATCTTGTCCGATATACGAGGTTATCATCTTCATGGTGGTCGACTTACCAGCGCCGTTGGGACCCAGAAAACCCAGGATCTCACCGGGTCTGGCGGTAAAATTAATATGGTCAACCGCGCACTGGCTGCCGTACCACTTGGTCAGTCCTTCTACCGTTACCATGTTGTCATTTTTTTATTCGTCATGGAATTGTTGTTGTTTTGTCAGTCGCCCGGGTGTTCTCTTTTGATGATGCTTACTACCTCTTCAATAGAAAGCGCGTTTTCAAGAGAAAAGTCTCCTATGGTGGTGCGGGTAAGGCCGTAAAGGTAGGCACCCACACCCAGCTCTTTGCCAATGTCATTGGCCAGTGATCTGATGTACGTACCCTTGCTCACCTCCACATCAAAGGAAACAAAGGGCAAAGATACAGACGTGAGCTCATATTTCCTGATTTCTACCCTGCGCGATTTGAGCTCGATGTCCGCCCCGCGTCTTGCCAGCGTATAGGCATTCTTTCCCTTGATTTTAACAGCAGAAAAGATAGGGGGTACCTGATCTATCCAACCAGAAAATCCACCGATCACCTCCGCAATTCGATCGGGGGTAAGATGGGCGATGTCGGTGGCATTGATTTCTTCACTTTCGCGGTCGAAAGAAGCGGTTGTCACTCCCAACTTGATCTGAGCCTGGTAAGATTTGTGGTCACTGCTCAAACCTTCCAGCAACTTGGTGTACTTGCCCGTGCATACGATGAGCAGGCCATCGGCCATGGGATCGAGGGTACCGGCGTGCCCCACTTTGATACCGGGCAGGCCATGGTTGTGTTTGATGGCATACTTGATGCGATTGACCACATCAAAGGAGGTCCATTCCAGAGGCTTGTTGACCAGAATCAGACAGCCGGCCGAGAAATCGGCGGGTAATTCGGGCTTGCTCCGCGATAAGGTTACCAGGGTATTGGGGTCGATGGTGTTTTTTTCCACAATCCGCTTATGCTGATTGGGTGAAATAATAGATAAGACCGAAACTGCCTACGACAAGGCAGTAATAGGCAAAATAATCGAGTTTGCTTTTTTTCACCAGATTGATCATCACCGTACAGGCAAAAATACCCACTACAAAAGAAGTAATGACGCCGGTTATGGCCACAGTAGGGGAGAGGGTTGTTTCTGCAAAGGCCCCATCCATAATGTCTTTGGCTACCTTTCCCAAAATCAGGGGCAGCACCATAAGGAAGGAAAAACGCGCCGCCTGTGCCTTATCGATGCCCAGCAACACAGAAGTGGCAATGGTCGATCCGGAGCGGGAAATGCCCGGTAAGATGGCTACTGCTTGCGCTACGCCTATGATAAATGCATTTTTATAGTCCAATGGCTGGTTGGCCCTCGATGCCCTGCCTGAAAGCCAAAGCAGGCCGGCAGTACAGATCAGGAAAAACGAAACCAGGTGGATCTTGGATTCAAAAAAGGTTTCCAGTACATCTTCAAAGCCTACGCCAATGACGGCAGCAGGAATCATCGATACAATGATTTTTAGGGCATACTGCTTTTCTTCGTTGTTCACCGGCTTAAATATGCCGCGGAGCAATTCCAGGATCTCTTTCCTGAACACCACTACGGTAGAAAGCATGGTGCCTACGTGTAGGATGACCGAAAGCAAGAGGCTCTCTTCCCCCAGACTGCGATCGCCAAAAATATACTTGGCCAGTTCCAGGTGTCCACTGCTGCTCACCGGTAAAAATTCAGCCAGGCCCTGTACTATGCCCAGAACCAGCCCATACAGAAAATCTGCCATTATTGTTTTTTAGTGAAAATAGCCACTATCTGGAGCGACAAACCCGCAAGGATCAGGATCGGTGCAATCAGGGTGCGGCGCGTAGAATAAATCAGCGACTCATCCCATACATCTGCAGAAGGCATGTGACCACCTGCCATCAACATCAGACCCAGGAAAATCAAAGCCAGTCCTCCCAGCATATAGTAATAGTTCTTTTTACCAAAAGTCAATGAAGACATGATATTCTGACTAACCGAAGGTTCTGTCCTTGACTTGGTAGGTTCCAGCTCGCTGCTCTTTTTTACTTTGCTCATAGGGGCAATGATTGATAATCAAATGAAATTGAGAGGCAAATATATGAAAAAAAGAGAAGAATCTTCTTTTTGTATTTTCAAATATTCAGCCCGTTTCTTATAAAACGATATACCCACCTTCCTTATTTCTCTCCCTTTTTTGTCCCTTTTTATCAAATAGACAAATAATTTGTCATAAAATATCAAAATAATGACAACTAATTTGTCGAAATGATGTATTTTTGCTTCGCACTTTGGCAATACGCGCTTCGCGCTTAGGTCAATACGCACTTCGTGCTTAGGTCAATACGCACTTCGTGCTTAGGTCAATACGCACTTCGTGCTTAGTTCAATACGCGCTACGCGCTTAGTGCAATGCTCGGTCTTCGCAGATACACAATTTTTATAACCCCTAACCCCTAACCCCTAAAACCTAACCCCTAATCTAACCCCTAACCCCTATAACCTATCCCCCACCTTGTACCTCAACTGCCACACCTACTACTCCCTCCGATACGGAGTGCTCTCACCGGAAGAACTGGTAGACCTGGCCGTTCAATCGGGAATTTCGGCATTGGTGCTCAGCGACATCAACAACACCTCGTGTGCTTTCCAGTTTATTACGGCTTGTCGTAAGAATGGCATCAAACCCATTTTGGGCATCGAGTTTCGCAATGAAGAGGAATTTCTTTACCTGGGCATCGCCCGCAATGACGAGGGCTGGCGGGAGCTGTGTGCCCTGCTCACCGAATACTCACTGCGCCAGGAAGCCCTGCCAAAGGAGTCTCCTATGTTGCCCAACTGTTACATCGTCTTTCGCAAGCTGCCCAAGGCCATCAACAGTCTGCGCGACAATGAATACATAGGCGTCAGACCGGAAGAGGTCAACCAGCTCTTTTCTTCTTACCTCAAAGAACACCTCCACAAACTGGTGGTCTTCGCCCCCGTTACCTTTCGGGATGAAGATGGATTTAAGGTGCACAAGCTGCTGCGCTGCATCGACCTCAACATCGTAATCAGTCGACTCAAGCCCGAAAACTGTGCCCGCCAGGGAGAATACTTCAGAGGGCCCGGAGAAATCAACCAACTCTACGAACGTTATCCCGTCATCCTGCAAAACACCCAGCGCCTCCTCTCTGCCTGCCACACCGCCATGGACAGCAGCATCCAGCACAATCGACTCACCTTCACCGGTGATGTCAAAGACGATATGGACCTGCTCACCAAACTCGCCGTTTCGGGCTGCGAACGCAGGTACGGACCCCGCCACAAAAAGGCCACTGAACGCACCCAAAAGGAATTAAAGGTCATCCAGAAAATGGGCTTTTGTGCTTACTTTCTCATCACCTGGGACATCATCCGCTATGCCACCTCTGCGGGCTACCACCACGTGGGGCGGGGTAGTGGGGCCAACTCCATCGTAGCGTACAACCTGGGCATCACCGACGTAGATCCGCTCGAACTCGACCTCTACTTCGAACGATTCATCAATCCCTACCGCAGCTCGCCACCCGATTTCGACATCGACTTCTCCTGGGACGAAAGAGATGATGTGACCGATTATATTTTCAAACGTTACGGAAAAGAACACACCGCCCTGCTTGCTACCTACAATACCTTCAAGGGTAAGTCCATCATCCGCGAGCTGGGCAAGGTACTGGGTCTGCCCAAGGCCGACATCGACGCCATTGTAGATGAGCCCCTCGCCACCGAAAAACACCACCCCTATGCCAAACACATCTTTCGTTACGGCAAGATGATCGAGTCATTCCCCAACTACCTCTCCATCCACGCGGGCGGCATCATCATCTCAGAGCGACCTCTCAACTACCACACCGCCCTGCAGCTCATGCCCAAGGGCTTTCCCATCGTACAATTCGACATGTACGGCGCCGAAGACCTCGGCTTTCACAAGTACGACGTGCTCAGCCAACGTGGTCTCGGCCACATCAAAGATGCGGTAGAATTGGTGCGGTACAACCAGGGCAAGGCCATCGACATCCACGATGTGGCAGCCATCAAAGAAGACCCCAAAGTAAAGGCCCAGCTGCGCTCCGGACACTGCATCGGCTGTTTTTACATCGAGTCTCCCGCCATGCGCGGCCTGCTCACCAAGCTGCGGTGCGACAACTACGTCCACCTCGTGGCCGCCAGTTCCATCATCCGCCCCGGTGTGGCCAAGTCGGGCATGATGCGAGAATACATCCAGCGTTTTCACAAGCCCGATAGCTATACCTACCTCCACCCTGTTTTTGAAGAACACCTCGGCGAAACCTTTGGCGTCATGGTCTATCAGGAAGACGTCATGAAGATCGTCCACCACTTTGCCGGCCTCGACATGGATGAGTCCGACATCCTGCGGCGCATCATGACGGGCAAGAAAAAGAACTCTGATACCTTCCGGCAGCTACAGGAAAAATTTTTCAGAAATTGTAAAGAACGGGGCTACTCAGATGAATTGTCTATGGAAGTATGGCGGCAGGTGGAGAGCTTCAGTGGCTACTCCTTCTGCAAAGCCCACTCCGCGAGTTTTGCCGTCGAGTCGTTCCAGAGCCTCTACCTCAAGACCTATTACCCCCTTGAGTTTATGACCGCCGTGGTCAACAACTTTGGCGGCTTTTACAACGCCGAGCTCTACCTCCACGAAGCCCGCATGTGTGGTGCCAATGTCCACGCCCCCTGCATTAACCAGAGTCGCTACCTCACCCACATCTACGGCAAAGACATCTACGTAGGCTTCATCCACATTGCCCAGCTCGAACAAAAGACAGCCCACCACATCATCGAAGAGCGTTGTGCCAGGGGCGATTTCCGCAGCCTCAAAGACTTTGTCAACAGAGTAGACATCGGCAGAGAGCAACTCGAAATCCTCATTCGCATCGGCGCCTTCCGCTTCACCGGCATGAACAAGTACCAGCTCATGTGGGAAAAAAATGCCGTCTACAGTCCCGCCATCAAACAGGTGCAGTACAGCGCCCTCTTTGATACCGAAACCGAAAACTTTGAGCTGCCCGCCATGGTAGAAGGCAGGTACGAACAAGCATACGATGAATTTGAACTCCTCGGCTTCCCCCTCTGCTCTCCCTTCGACCTCATGGATGCCACCATCAAAGCCGACATCCTCGCCGCCGATATGAAAAAACACATGGGCCGAATCGTAACCATGGTTGGTTATTACGTCACCCGCAAAGACGTCACCACCTCCAACCGCAAACTCATGAACTTCGGCACCTGGATCGACGAAAAAGGCCACTTCTTTGATACCACCCACTTCCCACCCGCCCTTGCCCGCTACCCCTTCAAAGGCCGCGGCCTCTACCGCATCAAAGGCAAAATCGTAGATGATTTTGATTTCCCCAGCATGGAAGTCACCGAAATGGAAAAGTTACCGTTTGTTAAGGATGAAAGGTATTGACCCATTTTTGAAACCCCGTAGCGACGCAATATTTTGCGTCGTAATCCAATATAAAAGTTTAACAATGTTTTGATTGGTCATCATCATCGAATCGTAGCGCGCAAAATTTTGAAACACTGCATATAGCGTCGTAACATGCAATATTTTGCGTCGTAACTTGATAACCAGGCAGAGGCTACAGCCCACGTGGCGCTTCTCCCAACATACAGGTGTAAGCCCCGCGCGAAAAAAAAAGCTCATTATTGTTGAGGATTCCTTATTTTTGTAGTATGAGAATCAATAAATTGCGACTTAAAAATTTCAGATTGTTTCAAGATCTGGTAATTGATTTTGGTAATTCAAATATTACAGCAAGCATAGGTATTAACGGTGCCGGGAAAACCAGTATTCTTGATGCCATTTCCAAAGCACTCAGCAGCATTATGTCGGATGAAAATTTGCAAACGCACGGGCAGGATTTTCTGAGCAACTCAGATATATTAAAAGGAGAGACGAACACCACTATAGAAGCATCTTTTTCACTGGATGGAGAAACTATTAACGTGAATTGCAATTGGAGCATTGACGGGCAGGGAGAGAATACCGTTGACAATACAGGAGAGTTTATAAAAAACCGATTGCCTTTGATGGTTTATTATAGAGTGAACAGAACCAGTTCGATACCCGTTTTTGCCAAGAGTATGATCAGCGATAGGGTCAGTGCTATGTACAGTAGTGCTTTAGAAGCAAATGTATCTGCTTTTTCAAAATTTGAAGGTTGGTTCATCAATGAATTAAACCTGGAAAACGAATACAAGGTTAGCAAAGCAGATCATCTTTATGAACTTGATTCTTTGCGCAATGTTCGTAATGCATTTAAAAATTTTCTTTCTATCGTAGGAGAAAATAGCATAACAGATATTCGTATTGACAGAGATGCTAAGTCGACAGATTTTAATCTTGACAACGAGCCTTATGCGGTAGTTATCAAAAATGGAGATCGGCTGAGGTTCAACCAACTGTCATCTGGTGAGCGCATGGTCATGTATTTAGTCAGCGATATTGCCAGACGGCTCACATTTTCCGCACAAAATGATGAAAATACAATCAATGGCTCTGGTATTGTTTTAATAGATGAACTTGATCTCCATTTGCACCCTGCCTGGCAAAAGACCATTGTGCAAGCATTAAAAAATACTTTTCCAAATGTTCAGTTTATTGTTACAACACACGCACCTTTGATCTTGTCTACATTGAGACCTGAAAATATACTTGCATTGTCAGATGGAAATGTCATATCAAAAGAAAATCTGCCTAAGGTCTTTAGCGGCACAGCCGACGAAGTTTTGGAAGAGTTAATGAATGTAAAGCCATATATGATGGATTTTGATTCCGAGAAACAAGAATTGGACATCTTATACAATAATTTTCAGTTAGACGAGGCTGAAAAAAAATTAAAGCAACTAAAGCAAAGAATTGACTCGAATGCAGAATGGATTATTAACTATGAAAAAAGAATTGCTTTCGCTAAAACATGAAATTAATAGTAATCCCGAATGAATATTAACCTGAATGTTTGAAAGAGTTGCGCAAAGTAACCAACAACTATAGTCATTTGCAAGGAGACTGCATGCAGGAGACAAAGAGTACACTCAGGGTACTCCAAATGAATCACTGTGCTTACTGTGAAAGAAAACTGGATACAGTTTTTATTGAACACTTTATACCACAATCTGCAGGCTCAGGTCTTGAGTTTGACAATTTTTTAGCTGTTTGTTCGGGTAACTATTATACAGACAAACTGAAAGGCAATAAAATTGAACATTGTGATACAAAGAAAGGGAATGTAAATTTAAATATTGATCCACGTAAAAATGATCATATAGATACATTGTCCTATTCTGAAGATGCGTCATTGACTTCTGAAGTGATGATTTTTCAGCATGATATTGACGATATATTGAATCTTAATTTTTACGAATTAAAGAGAGAAAGACAAGATGCATATAATAAAATAGATCTTGAGTACATTGTTGGTGAAGCGCATCAAATTTTTCCTTTAAAAGATAGATTGCGGAAAATATTATCAATGGCTGAAAGAGGTGAATTTGAATTCTCAGCTTATATTAAGTTTAGAGTAGTAGCAAGATTAAAGTATATTGAGAACAGCGAAAATGAATAAAATTTATTAAAGTCATCAAAACTGGTTAAATTGAAGAAATGCCTGATATGAAGTATAATACAATATTATTGATTTTTGTATTCTTGATATTTGTCCATAGGTATTTATTGGGGCAGAACTATAACAAAGTATATGATTTTAATACATCTCAAAGTTGGGGGCTGCTATAGTTGAAACAGATAGCTTTTATATAGGTTTTAACCTTGGTGGACCCAATTTTGGAATTCCAAAAGTTATTGTAAGCGAGTATGATAAGAAAACAGGCGATTTAATTAGGCAAAATTCGTTTCTTGATAGTACTGTGAGTTATTATTTTTATTACCACCAAGAAACTTGGGTTGAGAAAAATGTAGTTAAATATATAACATATGCATATGAGCTGGAGTCTCTTATAGTCCTTGAATATGATGTAGGATTAAAGAGAATTACACAAAGAAAGATATCCCTTAAAAGTATTCCTGGAAGAGTAGGATTTCTCAATGATATTGAAAAAATTGAAAACAAGTATTATATATATTTTTCCTCTCGTTTTGGAAATCCTGATGATTTTAATGCATTGCCGGGTATATTAATATTAAATGATGATTTCTCTTTTGTATACAGGTTCTATGGCGATAATATTTCAAATGAATATGTATTAGGTTCGAAGGCCGCAATTACATCTGATGAAATGATACTTGTAGGTTTTTCTGAGTATGAGCTGCGAAGAAAGTATAACCTTCCCTCTTCTGTCTATTTTGTTAAAATCAATAAGAAGGGGGATGTTATATGGAAGGGCAAAAACTTATTTGATTCAGAAAAGTTGGTTTTAAATAATGGAAATATTTGTACGTTAAACGATAGTATATTATTTATTTCGGGTTTGAAATACAATATGAACGCAAATGAGTATCCTTATATTTTTTTTACCAAAGTGATGTTGATTTACGACATCAAGAATGACAAAATATTAAAGCGCGTATTGTTTCCCAAAGCTTATGAGAATGAGAACCCATTTCCTCATTCAATGCTTAAAAAGACGCATGATAATTTCATTTTATTTGGGGGTGGTCAATCTTTAATAAAAGGAATTACAGAAGAAGAAGATTATCTGGCTGGCTCATTAGGCAAGATGGACAGCAATGGCAATCTTCTGTTTTACAACTCCTATTTGCATTTTAAAGTGGATAGTATAGGGGAGTATAATGATACCTGGATTTCTGATATTGAAGAAACTGCAGATGGTGACATACTTTGTTATGGTGAGGCCTATTACAAACATCGTTATTCTTGGTTGTTAAAAACTGATAAAAACGGCAATGTTAAAAAGACAGATCTCAATCTTGTTTTTGATCAAATGGATCCTAAAAAAAACTTGTTGTTGCTCTTTCCTAATCCTGCAGACAACTTTGTTACAATCAAGTACGCTGATTTTAGCATTGTCAGTTCAATTCTAATACTAGATGCCTCCGGCAAAATTTATACTACCTTCTCTCTTCCCGATATTTCTCATAAATCAGTTCAATTAGACATATCCTCCCTCCCTTCTGGCATTTACTTCGTGGAACTTCGGGATCAAAATAATGGATTTCTAGAGGCCAAAAAATTCATAAAACAATGATATAATACAAAGTTCGCTTAGTCACTCCATTTAATTTTGGCTTATCTGTACTGTACACCTTCTTCCTTGCACAGTTAATGCTCTAAGATTAAAAGGTTTAGTCGATGCCACGCGATTAGCGCGTGGTTCTCCATGAGATTGCAAATCTTGATTTGTTAAATCGAATGAAGGCCGTAAAAATTTGATTCAGTGAACCAATTTAGGCCTGAACTGCTAGCACCTGCCAGCAGCAAATAGCAATCTAAATAAGTTTAGTCGATGCCACGCGATTAGCGCGTGGTGCCTTCGTTAAATTGATCCCTACATACCAGCGGCATGTAGGGATCAATTTTTTCAGCTTTGCTGAAACCACTCAGTTATACTAAGGCGCAGCCGCATTGAACTAAGGCGTAGCCGCATTGCACTAAGCCGAAGGCGCATTGCTCTAAGCGAAGCGTATTGCGCGAGGTGCAAAGCACCGAGCATTGCCCAACCTACCTCACCCTTTGCAACATACCCATCTGTCCACCATAACACATGGCTATGTTGTCTTGTGTAAAAACAGCATCTGTGTTTCCGGCGGCAATGAGTCGTTGATTGATCAGTATGACCTTGCTGAAATATTGAGGTACTGTAGTAAGATCGTGGTGAACTACCAAAAGGGTTTTTCCTTCAGCGGCCAGGCGTTTCATAATCGCGATTATTTTGGATTCTGTGGCCATGTCAACGCCCACAAAGGGTTCATCAAAAAAGAGGAGGTCGGCTTGCTGGCAGAGGGCACGGGCTATGAATACGCGCTGCTGCTGACCGCCGGACAACTGGCCTATCTGTCGGTCTGCCAGATCGAAGATGCCCAGTTCTTCCATGGCTTCGCGGGCGATGCGGTGGTCGTCTTTATTGAGCGACTGTAGCAGGCGCTTGTGCGGATAACGACCCATCAGTACAATGTCTTTTACTGTAGCGGGGAAGTCCCAGTCGATCTCATCTTTTTGGGGTACGTAAGAGAGTTGGGGACGGTAATCATTGACATCGCCACCAAAAACGCGGATCTGTCCGGCGTGGACTTCGATCAGACCGAGGATGGATTTAAAGAGGGTAGATTTTCCGGCCCCATTGGGACCAATCAAACCATAGATGTGTCCTGCTTCCACCTCGAGAAAGACATTGCTGAGGATGCGTTTGTTGCCGTACGAAACCGACAGTCCTTCTACCTGGATGGGCAATGTTGTTGCTTTCATTTTTTCAGAAATTTAATGAACACTACCCAGCTAAGGGCCAGTAAAAGAATGAGGATGCCATAGAGCGGCCAGTTCAGTGTTTGTCCGGCCATCTTATCGGCGGGCAGACTTTGACCCAGGGCATTGGAGATCACATCGGCATTGTGGCGCAACATGCCCACGTAGCTTTCACCCGGTGTGCCCGGCTCACCCACAGAGTCGGCGTACAGGCTGCCTCCAATGACCACCTTGTGGTCGCGCGCTATTTGCTGCAGCATCTTGGGATTGATGGTGCTTTCGATAAAAATGGCAGGCACCTTGTTTTTTTCGAGGGCCTCCACCACCCGGGCCATGTCAGAGGTCTGGGCATCGGCCTCGGTAGATACTCCCATCATGGCACTGATGGTGAGACCGTACTTATTCCCAAAATAAGAAAACGCATCGTGCGAAGTAATGAGGATGCGGTGCTGGGGCGGTATGCTCGCCATGCGCAGCTTTATGTATTGGTGGAGCTCCTGCAGTTGTTGGCTGTACCGGGCGTGCTGTTGCTCATAAAAATTGGCATTTTGCGGGTCAATGGCAATGAGGCCGTCGCGGATATTGCGTATGTAGATCAACCCGTTTTCCGCGTCCATCCAGGCATGGGGATCGGTGGCCCCCGAGTGGATCTGACTGCTGATGGGTGTGATACCGGTAGTAATTAGTTTTACCATTGCCTTGCTACCGGAGTTGGCTATAACCTCGTTGATCCATCCCTCAAAGGTGAGACCATTGATGAGGATGAGATCGGCTTTGGCCAGCAGGGCAGCATCGTCAGGAGTCGCTTCGTAGCGGTGCGGATCGCCTCCAATGGGTACGATGGAGCGGACCTCAATCTTATCCCCACCAATGTTGCGCGCCATATCGGCAAAGATGGAGGCCGAAGCCACCACCAGCGGTTTTTCTGCCTGGAGGGTAAGCGTCCCCAATATGGCCAATGTCCAAAATAATAATCTCATATTCTTTTTACCAGCAGACTTTGTGCTACCGAATCCGAGATGGTACTTCTTTCTTTCTGGTCAATCAATACGCGCAGTGAGGCGTCAAATTCTATGCGTTCTTCAATTTTGATCTGGGTACCGGGTTTTACCTTAATCTGGTTGAGGTACCTCAAAAAGGCATTGCTGTGCTCCTTGACGCCCAAAACCTGGCAGCTCTGTCCCGTCATCAAATCCGACAATGGCATCTGGTTGCGTATGGTAAACTTTCCTTCTGCATTGGGTATCGAATCTCCATGGGGATCAAACTTCGGGTAATTCAAAAAGGCATCCAGCCTCGAAATCAGCTCTTCGGAATAAATGTGCTCCAGCTCTTCTGCCAAATCGTGTACATGCTCCCAATCAAAGCGTAGCTTTTCCACTAAAAACACCTCCCAAAGCCGGTGTCTGCGGATCAGGGAAGTTGCTATTCGATTACCCTCTGCGGTCAGGGTCACTCCCTTATACCGCTCATAATGGATCATCTCCTTCTCTGCCAACCGCTTCAGCATGTCTGTCACAGATGCCGGTGTAGTATCCAAATGCCTCGCCAGTGAATTGGTCGAAGCCGACTTTTTTTCCTTTTCTGATATCTTAAAGATGGCCTTGAGGTAGTTTTCCTCGGTAAAAGAAAGCATGAAATAATATTTTATACAAAACTAAACAAAAAATTTAGATTAGTTTAAATTTATTTTGATACCTTGACAGTATTAAGATATAAACCCTTAATTCCCTCAATTCCCTAAATGTTTAAATCCTGCTGAATCTCTTTAAAATGAGGTAGGTCTATATGAGGGTAATGTCTTGAGTAAGTACCACACATAGACTTATTCCCAAAGAAAGAGAATGGGGATTTTTTTTATCATTAAGAGAATGAAGGTAATTAAGATATCAGCCCTTAATTCCCTCAATTCCCTTAATGTTTAAATCCTGCTGAATCTCTTTATAATGAGGTAGGTCTATATGAGGTTAATGTCTTGAGTAAGTACCACACATAGACTTATTCCCAAAGAAAGAGATTGGGGATTTTTTTTATCATTAAGAGAATGAAGGTAATTAAGATATAAGCCCTTAATTCCCTCAATTCCCTTAATGTTTAAATGTTGCCGATTCTCTTTATGATGAGAAAGGTCTATGTGTGGATACTGCATGGAGTAGGTACCACACATAGACTTTTCCCCAAATAAAGAGATTGGGTATTTTTTTTATCATTAAGAGAATGAAGGTAATTAAGATATAAGCCCTAAATTCTCTCAATTCCCTTAATGTTTAAATCCTGCTGCATCTCTTTATGATATAAAAGGTCTATTGGTGGGAAATGTAAACTACAGGTACCATTCATAACCCTTAGCCCCTAGCCCCTAACCCCTATTTTCCCTATCTTTGTTCAAAATTCCTTTTCATGCTATACGCAACTGCATTTTCCCGATTGTTGCTCTTCATCACTTTATCTCTTTTTATCACAAGCACCGCTTGCACCAAGTCACCTGTATCAGGCAAAATAGAGTGGGAGAGGGCCGACTTGAAAAAAGTGGTTTATCTTCTTTCCTTTCCTACCTACGAATCACTGGTATCTCCCTATCAGGGCACAATACTTGATTCTGCCAAGGTAGATCAGGCGGGCAGCTTTGCATTTACCAAAATACCCGGTAACGGATTTTATGCCCTCGCCATCCAGTCAACCAGCGAAAAGTACAACAACAAACTTACCCATGAAGATCCCAACCTATCCAACTACCTGCCCTTCGTTTATAGTGGTAAAGCCATGGTCCTTACCGCCAATGCCGGTCAATTCCAGAAAACAGCACAGTGGACACATCTCGATGAGATCAATGCACAAATCAGCGAACTCATAGTACTGCGTAATAATGCATTTAACCAACACCTGGCCAAGCTCGAAGCAGTCAATGAAGAAAATCTTATTGAACAACACAAGGCACACCACGAATTCAAAAAAGCACTTTTCGACTTTGCCCTGGCCACGCCCCATGTTTCGGTGGCCCTCCTTGCCATGCGTTGGGCAACGCCCGAGGGCGACTTCGAAAGGAGCTCCGATGAACTGTTTGGCTTTTGTAAAAAGTGGGAGAATCAAGCAGCTTCCCATCCCATGATCGCCCAATTGTGTAGTAAAGTCAAAACCGGTGGCCTTGCCGCTAAAAAGGGCGACCTCTTCCCCGACTTCCCACTGCCCATGGATGATGGCACCGAAAAAAAAGTGTTCTCCCTTTTGGGTTCCCGGCTCACCATCATCGATCTCTGGGCCTCATGGTGTGGTCCTTGCAGAATTGAAAACAAAAAAGTGCTGGGCCCCATCTGGGAAAAGTACCACGAAGCAGGCTTACAAATCATTGGCTATGCCCTCGACTCCGATGATCGCTCCTGGAAAAATGCCATTTCCAAAGATGCAGCAGATAGATGGCTCCACGCCTCCCACCTGTTGGGTGATGAGTCGCCCCTCTTTCAAACCCTGGGCATCTCCACCATCCCTGCCAACTATCTTCTGGATAAAGAGGGTCGCATTTTGGCCAAAAACCTGCATGGTGAAGAACTCACCACCTGGATTGATGCCTATTTGAAATGAGGCCAGGGGTACCGGGAATCTGAGGTGTCCGACAACTGTAACTGTGATCATTGACAGAAACAAATAACGCCGAAGGCGTTAAATAGGAATATGCCCAACCCCATCGCATTTTTTCTTCTTCCTCCTTGTCCAATTTCCTCTTTCTCATTTGTCATATCATCGATATTACTTTTATTTACTCCAAATTAGAAACCAATGCAACAATATGCACTTATCATGCGCCATGAAGATGGTGGCAAAATTGCTTCACCCGAACAAATGCAGGAATGGATGCAGCAGACCATGAACTGGATCAATGGCATCGCTGCCCAAAACAAATTTGTCAGTGGCACAGGAAACCAGGGATAGCAAGGCAGTAGTAACCAATGGCCCTTTTGGCGACATCAAGGAAACCATCGGAGGACTGATTGTGGTTAAGGCCGAATCGGTAGAAGAAGCCGTAGAATTTGCAAAGGGCTGCCCGGTTTTACAGGGGGAAGGCAATAGCGTTGAAGTAAGGTTGATTGCTTCCAACGACGGCGTGCATTGATGGAAGCAGCCCTCATTCCACATCTTTTCCGCACCGAATTTGCGAAGATCAGTGCCTTGTTGTGCAACAAATTCGGTGTGGAATTTATGGCGGATGCAGATGATATCACCTCTGATACCTTTGTGGCTGCCCTTGAATCATGGCCCTACAACGGTGTCCCCGACAATCCTGCCGGCTGGTTGTACAAGGTGGCCATCAACAAAGCCCTCAATCTGATCAACAGAAACAAACACTGGAAAGAAAAGGGTAGGGCAGAGCTCATGACCGTACCCCAAGTCGATGAACAGGAGCAGGACCTCTCCCAACTCATTTCTGACAGTCAACTGCAAATGATTTTTGTTTGCTGTCATCCCTGTAATCCGCCGGAGGCACAAATTGCCCTGGCACTGCGCACCCTCTGTGGCTTTGGCATCGATGAGATTGCCACTGCTTTTATCACCAATAAGGAAGTCATCAACAAACGGCTGTACAGGGCCCGCCTCCAACTCCGCGATGCCGGTCAACACCTTGCATTACCCGATGACACCGCACTGGGATCACGCATCGACAATGTGCTTACTACACTCTACCTCTTGTACAGCGAGGGTTACTATTCTGAACACCACCCCGATGTCATCCGCGAAGACCTGTGCCGGGAAGCCATGCGCCTTAATCAGATGTTGATAGAAGCTTTTAATGATCAATATCCTAAGGTCAAGGCGTTGATGGCCCTCATGCATTTCCAGTATGCACGAATCAAAGCCAGGACCGGCAGGATGGGTGAATTGATTCTCTACAAAGACCAGGACATCAACCAATGGGACACTTTTCACATTTCGGAAGGGACCAGGCTTTTGCACCAATCCTCCACTGGTGATACCTATTCTCGCTTTCACCTCGAAGCTACCATCGCTGCTATGTATTGTCAACCGGATCCATCACTGGCTAAGTGGACCACCATCCTTCATCTCTATGATTTGCTCTACCAATTAATGCCCTCTGACCTCATTTTGCTCAACAAAATGTATGCCTATGCCCGTGTCCACGGCAATGATGCTGCACTATTACAATTATCCCATTATAATATACCCGATTCTCAATTCAAATGGGCCCTCTTGGGTAATCTTTACTTCGATTCTGATGTAGCAAAATCCATGGTTTGTTTCCAAAAAGCAATTAAGTTGGCCAAAACAGACAAGGAAAAAAAACTGCTGGACTCCGTTATTAAAGATCTTTATTCTATTTGAAATGCACTACAATACTACGTTTTATAGGCACAGGCATTAAGAAAATGAAAGTATCTGCCCTTAATTCTCTCAATTCCCTTAATGTTTAAATCCTGCTGAACTTCTTTATGATGAGATAGGTCTCTATGTGTGTAATTGCCACATAGAGACAGTTCCCAAAGGAAGAGTTTAGGATTTTTTTTGAAACATTAAGTAAATTAAGTTGCATTAAGATGAAACAAGGAAAATTAAGCCTTAATGTCACTAAATGCCCTTAATGTTTAAATGCTGCAGAATCTCTTTATGATGAGATAGGTCTATATGTGGGTAATGTCTTGAGTAGGTACCACACATAGACTTTTTCCCTGAGAAAGAGATTGGGGATTTTTTAAATCATTAAGAGAATGAAGGTAATTAAGATATAAGCCCTTAATTCTCTCAATTCCCTTAATGTTTAAATCCTGCTGAACTTCTTTATGATGAGATAGTTCTATATGTGTGTAATTGCCACATAGAGACAGTTCCCAAAGGAAGAGATTAGGATTTTTTTTGAAACATTAAGTAAATTAAGTTGCATTAAGATGAAACAAGGAAAATTAAGCCTTAATGTCACTAAATGCCCTTAATGTTTAAATGCTGCTGAATCTCTTTATGATGAGATAGGTCTATATGTGGGTAATGTCTTGAGTAGGTACCACACATAGACTTTTTCCCTGAGAAAGAGATTGGGGATTTTTTAAATCATTAAGAGAATGAAGGTAATTAAGATATAAACCCTTAATTCTGTCAATTCCCTTAATGTTTAAATCCTGCTGAATCTCTTTATGATTAGATAGGTCTATACATGGGAAAATCCCCCCTACATGCCTGCCAAAAAATTAGCTATGAAGGCATTTACCTCATCCGGCTTTTCAAACATCACAAAGTGCCCACAATCCTGAATCATCTCCAACTTACAATTGGGCATACGAGAGGCACCCGCCTTGGCATACTTTTCCGTTTTGCCGCCATTGAGGTAACGATTGGGAATCAAATTGTCATTGGCACCATAGATACACAAAGTAGCCTGCTGAACCTGAGGTAAAAAATCGTATATGGGCGTATTAACCATGGCATTGACACCCTGCGTGATGTGGTAACAATAATCTCCAAAATCACTGGCAGAGCGAATGGCAAGGCGGTCATCTATCATAAACTCAGCATCATCCGGCATATTGTAAAAGTTGTAGGCGTAGTTGATTCTGATTTGTTCTGCGGTGGTGAGCCTTACCCCATCTGCCGTCATCACATCCCTGAACCATTGCCGCTGGCCCTTGTTAAAAGTTTCAAAGCCGGCAGGGGCAATCAAAATGAGTTTATGGACGATAGTGGGATATTTCAGTGCGGCCGTTATGGCTACCTGACCTCCCATGCTGTGCCCTGCCAACACCACATTTTTTAATTTTAGCTGAGTACACAATTCAACTACCACATCGGCATAAAATTCCATTGAAACTTCATAGTTACCTTTATCCGATTGACCGTAGCCAGGTAAGTCGATGGCGATGCAGCGGAAGTTGTTTTTTAAAACAGCCGTATTTTTTTTCCACGCCGGTATATACGAAGCAAGTCCGTGGATAAACACAATGGTTTCGTCTCCGGCGCCTTCATCGGTATAGGCCAGGGAGATATCCCCCTTAACCTTCAGGGTTTTTACTTCTACCCCATAGTCCAGGTCTTTCATGCTATTGACCTTGTTTTGTGATCCTGCAGAAAAGGCCAACAGGATGGTAAATGCGATGCTTAAAATTGTTTTCATTTCTTTGGATTTGGGGATTTAAAACATCAACCATTTGAGACAAACAAAACCTACCCAGGGGTTGACGGGTCGGGTATCAACGCCTCCATTGGTCAACCTGCTGTCGTAAAAATCGCCGAGTCCCATATAGGCGCCGTGGGCTTCGACGGTGAGGTAGGCTCCAAAATCGTAACCGAGTTTAGCATTGGCCTCCCAGCCCATAAAGTTGCCACCTCCGTTGGGAGCAATCACTGAAAATCCACCGGCCCCCCCTATCTTGGAGTGTAGCTTGTTGGGGATGAGGTCTTTTGAAAAATTGAGCGTACCGCCTGCGATGCCATAACCTATGTTCGAAATATCGGTCACCGCAGCCAGGAAACGGTTGACAACATTGCCATGCGGAAACAACAGGTAGCCGCCATGACCAATAAAGATGCCACCCGGGCTGCCCCAGGTATTGGAAGTAATCACGCCTGTGTACTTGCTGTCGGATACACCATTGTTGTCGCCCGAGGTAAACAACATATCTGCTATGATGGCGTCGCCTGGCGTTTGACCATAACGATAGCCGGCCCTGAGGTTGGCTGCCAGCCCGCTGATGGTTGTTTTTTTATTGAAACTTTCACTGCCTGCGGGTTTTTGTCGGATCGAGCCCAGGTTGTAATTGAGGAAGCCGGAGAGGATAAATCGGTCCATCATCATTTCTTCGTTGCGGGCAAAGTAGGTACCCAGCCAGAATACATCCTACTGGTAAGGATCGGCGCCTATTGGGAAGCGGAAGGTACCGTTGTAGGAGGTAAGCGGACTTGCATAGCCCTGGCCTAGTATGCTCACCCCGCCCTTACCGGAGGAATTGTCTTTGACCCAATACACTGAGGCACCCACATTCCATTTGGGGGCTACATTGTATTGCGAATTTAGTTCAAAGAGGGTTACATCGTCATTGAGTTCTACATTGTTTTCATAAAGCTTGTAAAAGCCTGCCTTGATTTTTTGCTTATCGGTTTGTCGCCTTACACTGATGCCTACACCATCGGTGCCAAAGTAGGCGAGGCGGTAGCCGGTGGTGGTAAATTTTTCGAAAAAGGTGCGGTAGAGGTCGTGCGGTGTATCGTACATGCGCTGAAGACCTACATTGATGGTCCAGTATTTGGCAGGAATAAATTCAACCGCCAGGTTCTGGGTCTGCAGGTTCACCTGATCGGCCGAGATGGCAGAACCAAAGTTACCTCCTGTTCCATAGGCCACATCACCCCAGGTCCAGTCTATTTCAAACGAAGCCCTCAGGGTTGCCTTTCCATCAAAGATGGCGGGAGAATACACAAAAAAGGGAATGGCCCGCTGCTCTGCATAAAGAGCTGTAAAATCATTGCTGGTTGTTGTGGTATTGCTACCAAACAAACGCCCTACGATTTGTCCTTTCAGAAAGTCGTTTTCTGGTGCCATGTTCATGGCTACGTTTTGCTGGTAAAAATACACGAAGGCTTGAAATTGTTTATTGGCTTTGGCAGGCACTGCCTTGTCAAACCCTTTAAATCCGGTGTCGCCCGACTCCTGTGCTGCCAGCCAAAGAGGTAACATGAATATCCACATTGACCATTTCCACTTTGCCATTGATTTGTCCTTTATTGTGTTTTAAAAAAAATAGTGGGAAGAGAGCCACATTTCTCTTCCCACAAGGTAAAATATACCTGATTACTTTCTAACGTAGTTTTGTACGTTGTTTTGACCAAATATTCCACCAGAAGTGCTTCCAAATCCACCAGTTGCGGTAGGAGGGGTTACACTCGGAATAGCAGGATTCACCTGGGCCACCTCATACTTCATTGATTTGTCATCTGAAGATACTTCAAAAATACCCTGAGCAGTCAAAGCGGTTGGTGAGCTTTGGTTGAGTACAATGTTGTAGATGTTGCCTGTACCTGATTTGGTCTGGGTATAGGTTCCTGTCAATACCACTTTGGCACCTCCTTTCCACTGGTCAACGGTATAAGTGTTGTTGGCTTTAAAATCAGCGATGATGGAATCTGCAAAGCTGGTCAAAATCGGAGCTACCGGGAATGATTTCCAGGTGCCTTGTGCTCCTTCTCTGCATGCTGTACATACACCACCACAGTCAATAGCTGTCTCATCCTGGTTTTTAATGCCATCACTGCAAGTACCCTTGTCTTCTTCGTCACCGCAGCTTACCATAAAAAGGGATCCGGCAAAAAGCATCATAATTAAAAATTTCATCGACTTCATTTCATTGATTTTTAAATGTTGTGAAAATATTATTGTTGTTTTAATTTTTTACGATCTATTTTTCCACTATCGGTCAGGGGCATGGCATCCAGCACAACAAAGTATTTGGGCACCTTAAACCTGGCCAATCGTTCCACACAAAAGGCACGCAGTGAGGCTTCCTCTTCTGGCTGGTGCAAGACCACAAAGGCCTTGCCCACCTCTCCCCATTTTTCGTCTTTGACTCCCACTACTGCACATTCTCTGATGTTGGTGCTTTGTTTGAGTACCCGCTCTATTTCAGCTGGATAAACATTTTCAGCCCCGCTGATGTACATGTTTTTCAAACGATCTACAATGTAGAGGTACTTATCTTCGTCTTCTTTTACTATGTCGCCGGTCTTAAACCACAGACCGTCTTCGCTAAAGGCATTTTTACCTGCTTCGGCATTGTTCCAGTAGCCGGGTGTTACCATGGGACCACGCAGCCACAGCTCTCCCGCTTCGTTGGCTGCCGCGGCACTGCCGTCTTCTTTTACAATGCGGTGCTGCACATAAAAGTTGGGCCTGCCTATGCTGCCTATCTTGCGTATGGCGTCGTCCTGGTGCAAGGAGGTGAGGTTGGGTCCTACCTCCGTCATGCCATATCCCTGGCGAATGGCAACACCTTTTTGGGCATATTTTTCAATTAGAGGCACTGGCATCGATTCACCACCGACTATAATGTAATCGAGGTGATGAAGTGGAGTGCTTTCAAAACTTTTATCCTGGGCCATCATGGCCAGCATGGTGGGCACTC
The DNA here is from genome assembly GCA_016717655.1 of Saprospiraceae bacterium. GTDB lineage: Bacteria > Bacteroidota > Bacteroidia > Chitinophagales > Saprospiraceae > JADKBO01. The sequence goes on along the minus strand of JADKFC010000005.1, from coordinate 74,458 downwards.
CCATAAATATATTGCACTTCATTTCTGCCAGCTTGGCCAAGACCTGATCGGCTTCAAACTTTTTAAACAGATAGGTAAAACCACCGTGGTGCAAAAAGGGAAGCAAGAGTACATTCCATCCCCCCGTATGGAAGGGAGGCATTACGTTGACCGTTCTGTTTTCTGACGAAAGACTGAGCGACAAGGCGGTATTGATGCTGTTCCAAAACGCCATCTTATGGCTGTACCTCACACCTTTGGGCTTGCCCGTAGTGCCGGAGGTATAGATGATAAAGATGGAATCATCTTCCTCTACCGGTTGTATCTCAAAGCGAGATTGGGGCACAGCAGCCTCAAGGTCTTTCATTTCGTATGCGGGTATACCATCTAGCTTGGGCACCAGGTGGGCAAAATGGTCTTCATAAAAGATCAGACCCGGCCCTGCGTCCAGGGTAATTTCCCTGATCTCAGGAGCTGCCAGGCGGTAATTGATGGGCACCAGGGCAAAGCCCAGTTTCTGTGCAGCCCCAAACAAGGCCACATAGGTAATGGAATATTCGGCAATAACAGCTACTCGTTCTCCCGCCTTCACACCATGGCGTTCCGACAAATAGGCAGCCATGCCATTGGCAAGGGCATTGAGGTCGCGGTAATTGATCATCCTGCCTCCTTCGTGCTCCTGAAGCGCCGCCTTCTCAGGCCTGTACAAGGCCCATCGTTCCAGCCAGTCTTGTTGCCATACTTCTTGTTTCACGGTTGTGGTTTTACATTTTAAACAATGATGCTCCAAAGGCCAGTCCACCACCGGATCCTACAAAACACAGCAATTCTCCTTTTTTGATCTTGCCCTGTTTCATCCACTCATCCAATGCCATTGGTATGCAGGCAGAGCCGGTGTAACCATAGTAGTGCATGATGGTGGCAGCTTTTGCCCTGTCAACCCCCAGCTTATCCATGGTCTGGTATATGCTATTTACATTGATTTGGGTAAAAAAGTAGTGATGGATGTCAGCAGGCTTTATGTTTTCCCGTTCGCACATTTGTTGTACGAGCCCGGTCCAGATTTCAGGATTGATGTGGGTAGGTATTTTTTGTACAAATTTGAGCTGGTGGTCTTTGTGGTCAATGGCCTCATGGGTCATGGGCTGGTGACTGCCACCGGCATAGATGCCCATCCAACTGTTGAACTCTCCGCGGGTAAGCAACTTGCTCTGACGATACCCGGTATCAAATCCGGTCCGACCCACTATAACGGCCCCGGCCCCGTCGGCAAAAAGGGTTACGGTTTTTTTATCGCTCATGTTGAGGTACTTGCTCATGGCATAAGCTCCTACCACCAGTATGTGTTGATAGTGTTCATCACTGTGAATGTACCTTGTGGCTATGTCAAGAGCCGTCACAAAGCCGGCACATGCGGTGTTGACATCAAAGGTACCCGCGTTTATCATTTTTAACCGATCCTGCACCACCGAGGCGGTTGAGGGGGAGATAAATTCCGGGGTGTCGGTTGCCACAATAAAAAGATCGATGTCCTCTGGTTTTAAGCCTGCATTGTCCAGCACCCGGATACAAGCCTTTTCCACCAGATCTGCGGTACTCTCGGTTTCGGAACACCAACGCCTTTCATAGATCTGCACATTTTCGCGCAGCCAGGTATCTACGTCTTCTCCCAGCAATTCATTAAAGTAGGCATTGGGTACTACTTTTTCCGGCACAAAAGAACCAGTGGCTTTGATGCATGCATTGCTTAATTGAGGGTCTATGGCATGTGGTTTCATATAAGGATCAGTTTTGGGTAACAGGCTTTTTTTTGTATATATGATAGAGAAGGGTCCCAACAGTAAGTGCGGATACAATGGCCAGTGCCGACGCAACCGCCGGGTTTTTTACTTGTCCTGTGGTATAAGGGGTCAGGGATCCGTAATACACCGAAAAGTGCACCACAAAAGCGGTAATGGCCGCTCCCATAGCCGCCTGTACGGGGGTGTTTTTATAAAAGATGCCAAAAAGCACAGGCACAAAGGCCGCAGAAAAATAAGCATACACTCCGTTTTGAGCCAGGATGCCAACGCTTAAGTTGGGATAAAGCAGCTGGTAACGACTCATTAAGATGGCCACCACTGCCAGTCCTGCAATCACCAGGCGATTGGTAGTCTTTACTTTTACTACATCCTCTTTCCAACCGGCAAGGGGAGCAATGATGTCATTGCTGATGGTGGTTGAAAGCGATTGAACAATTCCTTCCAGGGTAGAGAGTCCGGCTGAAATAAGGCCAAGCACAACCAGGATTCCAACACCAACAGAGAATTTTTTAACCACATAGGTAGATAAGATGCCATCCATTTTGATTGCCTGTCCATCGAGGGTGAGATCCGGAAACATGAGTCTCGCATAAAAGCCGGCAAACAAGACGGTAAAAAACAGGGTTTCTACTACGATGGCTACCGTGAGGTATTTGTTGACATCTTCATCCGATTTGAGCATCAGTGATCGGGTGATGATGTGGGGCTGACACACAATGGCGATGCCCACAATAAAATTGCAAATCACTACTTCAAAAAAATCTCTGAACAGCGGACTCGTGGGATTAAAACTTTTGCTCAGCTGGGGATCGAGGGTGTTGATCTTATCCCAAAAGCCGGTGAGGCCCTCCTCAAAATGAGAACTACCCGATCCGATGAGGATGATGGCTACTACAATCATCAGAATGGCCTGGATGGTATTAGTGTACACCATCGAATTGGCACCCCCAAAAAGGGTGTACCCAAAAACAAAGACTACGATGCATACCAGAATCAGGGTTTCATCGGCCTGCAAGGCACTGGCTATTACTTTGGTCAGTCCTACACAAATCAAAACGATAAACGTGATGAGTAAGAGCGACAAACGCCATCAAGTACGACATTACCTTGCTGTTGTATCGGTTACCCATCCATTGCGCCAGGGTGAGGGCCTTGACACTGGTACCAAACTTTCGAAAGCTCTTGCTGAGTACGATGAGTGATAAAAACAAGCCAATGGGCAGTACGATCGACATAGCCAGAAAAGCACTCCAGCCAAAAAAGGCTACAAAGCCGGGATTGATAATGAAGGTTGCCGCACTGGTGATACTGGCCGCCAGCGATAAGCCAACCATGAGAGGGGAGAAGCCCTTGCCAACGGCAAAGTCTTGTATGTTTTTGGTCTGTCTGGCACCGCGATACACAATGTATATCGTTAAGGCCATGTACAGCACCAAGAGGGTCAATGTGGCTTGTGCAAAATCCATGCTGTGATGGTTTAATCCATTTTCAAGGCTAATATCTTACAGAATTGCCAGATTTAAAATTGAAAAAATATTAAAATTAATACGACAATGTAGGTATTAATTAGTCTAAATAATTGTAATACAAGTAAATAAATAGATTTTAACTATATGACAATTAGCCATTTTTGAAGATTTTTCATTATTTTATAGTGATTTAAGTCATTGTTCTACCTATTTTTGTCCAAAATATCGCTATAACCCACATTAAATTTTATCATGATGAAATCATTAGAAGGAAAAGTTGCCATAGTCACAGGAGCATCATCCGGTTTGGGAAAAGCAACCTTACTCAAATTTGCCGCCCTCGGAGCTACCGTAGTCAACTGGGATGTCAACCAGGAAAGGGGCCAGGCTCTTGAAGCAGAATTGACCCAGAATGGACATCAGCTGCCTTTTTTATGGTAGATACATCCAATGCCGACTCGGTCAGAGATGCCGCCTTCCAGGTCATTGCCAAGTATGGAAAAATCGACATCCTTGTCAACAATGCCGGCATCACCCGCGATGCCACCCTCCTCAAGATGACCGACGATCAGTGGCAGCAGGTCATCAATATAAACCTCACCGGTGTGTACAACTGTACCCGTGCCGTAGCACCCTACATGGTAGAAAAAGGCTTTGGCAGGATCATCAGCATCTCTTCTGTAGTGGGCCTTTACGGCAACTTTGGCCAGACCAACTACGCCGCTGCCAAGGCGGGTGTCATCGGCATGACCCAGACCTGGGCCAAGGAACTGGGTCGCAAGGGCATCAATGCCAATGCAGTAGCCCCCGGCTTTATCCATACCGAAATCCTTGATGCCATGCCCCAGGAGGTCCTCGATAAGATGAAGGCCAAGGTGCCCCTCCAACGACTTGGCAGACCCGAGGAAATTGCCAACATCAATGCCTTCCTGGCATCCGATGAAGCCGATTACATCAACGGTGCCGTGATCAGTGTCGACGGTGGCATTACCCTATAAGCTCCTGCGTTGAAGGTCAAACTCACGCGTTTCTCAGACTTTGCGCAGAGTCTGCTCCCCCTTGAGGCCAGCTTCCTCGAAGGGCACCAGCGTTTTGAAGATGGGGAAAAAAAAGCCATCCTCGACCAGCTGGTGGCTGTGGCTAAGGGCCTCGCCCATACCGATTGTTTTGACCCTGCTGTTGACAAGCGAAAATACAGCTATGTGAAAAACTGGTGCGAAGACCTGCTGCAAAGCCTCGATGTGGATGAGAACCTCGAAAAACTCATGGAATGGGAACACCTCATCCTCACCGACCGCATTTCACTGGCCGATGAAAAAGCCCTGATCAAACGCATCCTCAGAACCGAGCCGTCTGACTTTAACTTTATCAAAATTTACGAAACAGGCAGATCGTACCGCCACTACCTGCAGATCCGACTGCGGTACAAAGATTATCAGCTCATCAACCAGTTTCTCAATAAGTACCGAACCGACTACGAATTTTCGCGATTGGTCAACGACAAGCTCCACGAGACTACCCACGAGATCATCTCAGATTACAGCCAGAAACAAAAGGCCAATTACTCCGATTCCTTTCCCTGGCTCAGGTCGCTGTTTTACAATGAAAACCTCGATGGTTATAACCGCCTCCTGGCATGGATCCGCATGGTCTTTATTGCGCATAACAAACGCGCTTACGATATGCTCAGTGGCATGTTTGAATACTTCGAACAACTGGTCAAAGAAGGCAAGCTGTATTCGAGGAGAATCGTTACCAATTTTTACAGCCAATACCTGCTCTACTACGCTTCGATCCAGGACTTTGACAAAGCAGCTGCCTGCGGCTTTCTGTCCATCAAAGAAGTCAACAACGACTACCTGTACTACATCAACAATCTGGCCGCCGTCCTGCTTCGTTCCGGCAGAGCAGACGAGGCCTTGTCTATTCTCAAAACATCGGCAGCCCTGGCCAAGACGGCTCTCAATCAACACAACCGCATCGGCCACGCCGCCTACACCATCTTTGCCCTCATCGACACCGATAAGGCCAAACAGGCAGAAAACCACGCCTTTGTCTTTATCACGGCCTTTAAAAAAGAAGTCTTCGAACACCGCTGGCACCTCTTTTTTACAGCCTACTTCAAAGCCATGCTCGTCAACGCCAACTACCGGGGCGTCATAAAAGCCTGGTCAATCTATAAACTCGGCGATCGCGACAGCCAATACACACACAGTCCCAACTATGCCCCATCTCTCCCCTGGATGTATTACCTTGCCATGTATAAAAAAGATGAGCTAGACCTGAATGCCCTTCAGCACAAATTGCAGGCCCTTGCCCACCAGGAAACCACCTTTTATCATGCCATGAACCGCACCGACCTCTGGGAATTGAGCCGCTCCATCCTCAAAAACGATTTCGCCAAACTCGGATTCACTGAAAATGCGGGTCCAAATTCTAAACAATAGATATAACAGAAATTTCTTTTTAAAACCCTTCAGTCATCCTAAGCGCTCAGCGCGTATTGCCCAAGGTGCACCGCACCTAGGATTGCACTAAGGCGCAGCCGTATTGACCTAAGCGCGCAGCGCGCATTGCACTAAGCGAAGCGTATTGCAAAATATTCCCTATCATTGCAAAAACTTTGATCGTGTCGTGGATCAGCCACATGAATGCCCTTGGTGCAGCAAGAAAGCCCTTCTTTTTTCTCATCAGCTTCGATAAGAGCAGGGGAGAGGTCTATCCGGCCGATGCCCTCCCTCCCGGACTCAGGTATAAAATCAGAGGTCACCGGCATGAGGTCCACGATGGCGCCGTCATCGATGCGCTGCAATATTTTACTACCACACCTATCTCTCAGGCAGCCTATACCTCACGGTTCCAGACCGTCATCGACAGAATCAACTACGGCGATTCCTACCTCGTCAACCTCACCTTTCCCACACCCATAGCTACCAATCTCAACCTAAGGCAGATCTATGGCCATGCCCACGCCAAATACAAGCTACTATTACCGGATCGGTTTGTGGTCTTTTCACCCGAGTGTTTCATCCGCATCGAAAACCAACACATCTACTCCTACCCCATGAAGGGCACCATTGATGCCTCCATTCCAGAAGCAGAAGCCAGCCTATTGAATGACGAAAAGGAACAAGCTGAACACTATACCATCGTTGACCTCATCCGCAACGATCTTTCTCAGGTTGCAACGGAAGTGCGCCTCACCAAATTCCGCCACATCGATACCATCCATACCCACCACAAGACCCTGCTCCAGACCAGCAGTGAGATCACCGGCCAGCTGCCTCCCGACTACCACCACCACCTGGGCACCCTCTTTGATACCCTGCTCCCCGCCGGGTCCATCAGCGGCGCCCCCAAAGCAGAAACCTTAGACATCATTACCCAAGCCGAAATCGATAACCGCGGTTACTACACCGGTGTTTTTGGCTACTTCGATGGCCACCACCTCGACAGCGCCGTAGCCATCCGATTCATAGAGTCCACCCCCAACGGCCTGGTCTACCGCAGCGGCGGCGGCATCACCGCCATGAGCGATGCCCAATCAGAATACCAAGAAATGATCCAAAAAGTCTATGTCCCCCTGGGTTGAAACCATATGGATCCGCCATGGCCGGGTACAAAACCTCCGCTACCACCAGGCCCGCTTCGACGCCACCCGTCGAGCCCACTATGAGTCTGTACCACCCATATCCCTCTCACCCCTGATCTCCCGGCATCACCCCTCCGCCCATATCAAATGTCGCATCATCTACACAGATACCATCCTCGACATCCAATACAGTCCCTATGAGTGGCGCCCCATCCGCACCCTCGCCATCGTAGAGCAAAACACCATCACCTACCCCTACAAGTCCCTCCACCGCCCCGAGTTAGACACCCTCTTCTCCCGCCGTGGCTCCGCCGATGAAATCCTCATCCTCCGGAACGGCCTCTTCACCGATGCCTACTACTACAACCTTGTTTTCCAAAACGACAAAGGCCTGTTCACACCCAAAATACCCTTACTCTCCGGCACCATGCGTCAAAAATTGATTGATAGTGGAATCATTCAGCCGATCGATATTTCTGTGGATGATCTTCCTAAATATCATTCTATCCATTTGATCAATGCGTTTAATCCTTTGGGTAGGTCACAGGGGTTAGGGGCTATGGGAGGCAATTACGAATGGGGCAATGACGAATTACGAATGGTATAATTACGAATTGGTCAATTACGGATTACGAATGGTCAATTGAAAATGTGACAATCTTTGAAATTGGCAGTAGAGGGTCAGGCGGAGCGCAGAGCGCAGAGCGCCAAGCGTACAGCGTTCTTGTCCCTTTGTAAAAGAGTAGCAAGCGACTATTGCGGATGACTATTTACAGTTTTTGAAATGCTTTCTCAGTCCGAGCTCATCGATGTGCTCCAAACATAAAGCCCGCGGCAGGCCGGGGGCTTGTTTCGGCCTTTATGTGTGCGCCGTATAGAAATTGTGTAGTAAATCCGCAAAAAAATCCAAAACTGTATGAGCCACACAAATTGCCAAACAGAAGACGTGATTGTGATGAAGCCAAAAATTGCTCACTGCCTGGCGGCGAGTTTTTTGGATTGCGGATTTTCCATATTATACTGGGTTTATCCCTACGTACCGCAGGTATGTAGGGAGTCAAGACAAAAAAAGACATATGGGAAACCTCTTTATGACAACCAATCTCTTCCTGGAGGATAATCCCTCGGCTGCATAGCAGCCCAACCACAGGCCGCGTAGCGGCCAATAACCTCCCCCAATCCCTAAACCGGAGCCCAGGTATTTGTAAAGGTGCCTGTCCCTATACAAGTTTACTTGTGTAGGGACTCCGATCCCGGATCCCTACATCTGCTTCGCAGCTATAGGGACAAGTGCTCCGATCCCTACACCGGTGCCCGGCATAGGGACAGGTGCCGGATCCCTACGCCGGCTTTGCCTGCATAGGGACAAGTGCTCCGTTGCTCCGATCCCCCCCCCCCCCCCCCCCCCCCCCCCCCCCCCCCCCCCGGATGCTCCGTTGCTCCGATCCCGGATGCTCCGTTCACCGGGTAGGGGTACAACCATTAAAATTTGTCATAATACAAAAACCCCCTTGTTAACGAAAATTAAATATGTAAAAAAATCGTAATATTTAACCAACTTACATTAAATTTGTAACCGTATTAATTTACCCCCCAAATAGTGTCTCATGAGTAAGGTTTTAAAATTTTTGAAAGCTGCCATCACCGGATTATTCAAAAAATCCAAAAAGATTGTCTCCATCCCACAGGGCAAAGAATATGAGTCCTGGTTGGGCATCTGAAAAATCCATCTACACGGCAAAAAGGAGACCGGGGTGAAACCATCGCCCTAGAATACCTTATTTCTTCCGGCTACACCATCCTGGAGACCAACTGGTCTGCCCACAAAGCCGAAATTGACATCATCGCCAAAGAAGCCGATACCCTCATTTTTATAGAAGTAAAAACCCGCACCAGTCCCACCGCCCCAGAGCGCGCTGTCACTCTCCGCAAACAACAACTCATCGCCTCCGCCGCTTCCCAATACCAGGAACTCATCGACCACAACTGGGCCATCCGTTTTGACATCATCACTGTCAACTACTACTCCCCCCAAAATTTCAACCTGGAGCATTTTAAGGATGCCTTTTTTCCGGGACTGTAGTTTCCCGGTAGTCGGAGATATTTGAAGGAATCTGATATTCACATTTTCATATGTTCACATGGTACTCCTCCCCCGCGATGTTCCAATGTTCCGAGCCCCCCCAAACCAAAATAGGCAACCCTCCCAACAAAGAGCCGTAACACGAAAATGGTAAAAGTATATGAACATAGTCCCTACGTCCCCGTATGCTGATGTAGGGGCACCATATGAAAATATGAACATATTCACCCGGATGCTTGCCCCTATGCAAGTTTACTTGTGTAGGGGCTCCGTTGCCACACCAACTTCGCAATCGTAGGGATCGGTTGCCCTTGAGACCCAATGCTTAGTTTCTAATTTGTAGATGCCAGCAGACACTTGGTCTTATTTTATCGGCAGTACCAAGTGTGATCTTATTCATTCCTTTATATTTGTCAAGATTAATTTCAGTTTAACCCTAAAAGCGAATTCAAGTCTTGGCTTCAAAAACACTTCAATTTTATATGGCTTTTATAAATGAATTCAATGTTTGGTTGATGATAGCCATCCTGACCATCTTTCAGGGCTTTATACTCTCAATTGCCATTTTATTTAAATCGAAAGAAAAAAATGTGGCCAATAAGCTTTTGAGCTTGTTTGTATTTTTGATAGCCCTTTCGCTGATAGGTAGGTTGTCCTATTACTTTTCGGTTTCTGAAGAAGATTTCCTGCCGGGGGGACTGGTGGACATTATTATTTTCTGTTATGGCCCCCTTTCATTTTTTTACCTTAAAACCCTTTTTGATGGCAAATATTTGTTGAGCTGGAGGGATTATCCGCACTTTTTACCCCTGGCCATTTATTTGCTTTATTTTTTTTACCGTCTGCTATTTCCCCAACATTTTGAAGGGTCAGTCTTTTTTACCTATTTAGGACGGGTCTACTTTTTTCTCGAATTGTTGGCCATCCTCCAGAATGCCGTCTATACCATTATTGGATATAAAATGGCGAGCGCTTATGAAAACAGACTGGAAAAGGAACTTTCTTTTTTACCACAACTTAAATACGTTAAAGTTTTTGTTGCCTTCATTTCACTTATCATCTTATTGTGGTTTTTTGGCTTTGTGTCCAAGTACATTGAGAGCCTTCATTTTGCCACCGTATTTACCTATAATTTTGTGTGGTTGTTGATTTCCTTTTTAACCTTTTTATTTGCCTATTTTAGTTATTTTGATTCAGACATCCTTTCTATTCCTGAAAAGCCAACAAAATATGAACAAGGGTACTTTGCCAATGATTATTACTTACAGCTCAAAGAGGAACTGGAAAAGTTCATGGAAAATGAAAAGCCATACTTAAACCCAAAATTGACATTAAGTGAACTCGCACGAACCATGGGCAAAAACCAAAGAGACCTGTCTAGGGTCATCAACGAACTGTACCAGCAAAATTTTTATGAATTTGTAAATGCCTTCCGGATCCAAAAATTTAAGGAGCTCGTTCTAATACCGGAAAACCGAACATTTACCATTCTTTCTCTCGCTTACGAATCAGGATTTAATTCAAAAGCTACTTTCAATTCTGCGTTTAAAAAAATAACGCAACTCACTCCAAGCGAGTATATTAATCAAATGCCGAGGCCATAGCCTCTTCCTTTTTTGGTATAAATAGGTCTGAAAGTAAGTGTTCGGACGACATTGGATTTGTGTGTACATAGATTTGCGCCCATGTTAAACCAAATAAACGTAAATGTATGAACACTAAATTTTTGACACTAAGCGCAGCTGTTTTTTTACATCTTCAGGTATTTAGCCAAATTATGGTAAGCACCCTTGTTGGACCCAATAGTGGTATCGAAGATGCCCTGGCAATTGACAAACATGGCAATATCTATGGCTCTCATTTTGGCACACCAGGTACCGGCACTGGGGTGGTCTACAAATTGGACACAAGTGGTAATAAAACCGCTTTTGCCTCGGGTTTTAGTTCCTGCAATGGACTGGCCTTTGATCACCAGGGTAAATTGCACGTGGTTGAATTCGGGGGCAATGTTAACAATAGCAGGGTTTACCAGTTGGATAGCTTGGGTAATAAAACCGCCTATGGCCCTAAAATCCCGGGAGCATCGGGCATCGTTTTGGATCCCCAGAGCGATACTTTTTTTGTGAGCCAATACTCCAGCTCGCAGGGAAATCGCATTTCAAAGTTGAGTCCCGATGGCAAGGTAAGTTTGTTTTGTAATCAACCGGGCTTAAACGGACCCGTAGGCATGGCATTTGACCACAACCACAATATGTATGTGGCCAATTTTAACAATGGTAATATTTATCGCATACACAATAATGGCGACTCTATCTCTTTGCTGGCTGCCATCCCTTTTACCACCAATTGGGGCATTGGCTTTCTGACCTTTGCCTCCGGTAGCTTATATGCTACAGGAATTGGCGTCCATAAAGTATTTAAAATTAGCCTGACCGGAGAGGTAAGCCTCATTGCAGGAACGGGATCTACCGGTTCGACCAATGGTGCCGGAAATGTAGCTAAGTTCAACAGACCCAATGGCATCACTACCAATGCCGCCCAGGACCGACTCTATGTCTCTGAGTTAATAACAAGCACGGTTAGGGAAATTACCGGCATCCTCGATGTTACGGCTACCCATGAGGTAGAAAATCAAAAGTTGATTTCATCACTGTCCTGTTTTCCCAATCCTGCCATCCATTCCACTCAAATCAGTTATGAGGTAAAAGAAGCTTGTTTTACCAGGCTGCAAATTTTTAATACAAAGGGTGAATTATTTCAAACCTTGGTTTCCGGCCCACAAAACAAAGGGGTATACAACTATCAACTTGATACCACTCCATTTTCACCAGGTATCTATGTGTGTATATTAATGAGTGATGAAAATTCGCAGAGTTTCCAATTTTTGGTGACCCAACCGTAAAACCGTTTTTTGAATGACCATTTTCATTTTTAGCCCTAAATCAATCAACCCTGGTTTTTGACGGACTGAAACTTTTACTTTAAATGATATTTGAAAATGGTATTGGAGGGTCCATACCTCTTTGGATGGACGATTGAAATTCAATTCAAAAAACGGCAATTCTTGAAGTTTGGTTACATAACCCCAGTGGCAAAGGAACACGCTGCCTGTGTTCACTTTGCCCTTTTTTGAACTCAACCCTTGTTATTGATGACTTATGAAACGTTGTAATTTATTGTTGATTTTTATTTTGAGCACCATTGCTTCAATTGCCCAGGTAAGTGATTTTACCCTCAGTAGCTCCATTAAAACCGATGGTTTGTTTTTTGACAATGATACCTTGTATGTGGCAGAAGGTTGGTCGGGTTCCCGAGTTTTCAAAATTTTGCCAGACGGTGAGGTAACTATCTTTTGTACTAACCTCGATGGTCCCATTGATGTGGTGAGGAAATCCCAGGGTAATTTTTACGTTTCTGAGTGGAACTCGGGTCGCATCGCAGAAATTACGCCAATGGGCATAGTCTCCTCTTATATCTCCGTATCACCGGGTCCTGGCCCCATGGCCCTGGACAAAGAGGATAATATCTATGTCACCCACAACATCAACAATGGATCAGGAAGCATCACAAGGATCGATACCGCAGGTAATGCCCATCCCTTTTATTCAGGCCCTCCCTTAAACAATCCTGGGGGTATCGACTTTGATGAATTGGGCAAGCTGTACGTTGCCAATTTTAACAATGGCAACATAATCGCGATAAGTCCTACCGGACAGGCTTCTCTGCTGGCCACCATTCCGGTTTCCGGAACCTGGAAGACGGCACACATTAAATACCATGCAGGATTACTATATGTCAATTCACTTTCAGGCAATAGGATTTTTAAGGTAGACACCATTGGTCAGGTGAGTGTTTTTGCGGGATCTGGTATCGGTGGTCATCTAGGGGGGCCCTTACTCGAAGCCCGGTTTTCAAACCCGGATGGCCTCTGTCTTTCTCCGGATGGCAAGATATTATGGGTGGCCAAAGGCCTGGCCAGTACCTCCTATTTTCAAAAAATAGACTTATCAACGATTACAGCCAATGCAGAAAACCCCTTATCCACCTTTTCTTTCCAGCTTGTTCCCAATCCCACCAGTGAACAAGTTACCCTTGATCTGCGCTTGAGGCGGAATGCTAAAGTGAGTTTTCAAATATTCACCAATGCTGGGCAGCTGGTGTTAGCCACCACAGAAGAAGAAAGAGCAGAAGGACCATGCTCAATCCGAGTAGATTGTCAGTCATGGGACAATGGCTGGTACGTGGCTGTGCTATCTGTTGATGGCGCTATTTTTAAGAAGTCATTTTTGATACAAAAAGGAGGGTGATCCCAAAGTGGGAGTCTTGGAAATTTTCTCATAATGTGCCAGATTAAAATGGTCTTCATTTATTTTTTATCACCCTTTTGTTTGCACTGTAATATGCCGAATCATTTGTGTATTTTGTGGTTAAGTTATAGATTTCCTCATTTATGAAAACAACAAATTGAATCTACCTTTTTTTGAGCCTTATTTTGGATTAATATGAACTTTTCTCCTGTCAATATCATTCACATTTTAATCATCTGGCAGAGCCTTTTATTTGCAGTGGTGCTGGCCACACCTGCTTACAACAAAAACAAAAGCAATCTTTTTTTATCTCTCTTGTTGTTGACCCTGGCAGTTCACTTTAGCTATAATCTTCTTTATACCAATGGTCTTTTTTTGGATGTCTTGCCGCGTTATAGCTGCTCCTACGGCTTTCTCTATGGACCCTTGTTTTATCTGTACATTCAATTTTACCTGGAAAAAGATGCTAAGCTGGACAAGTGGCGTTGGCTGCATTTTGTCCCTTTTTTTGGCATCCTGGTGGTCACAGCCTTTGGATATAAAATTTGCAAATGGGCAGGCTTTTTTATTTTTCCGGCCATGCTGGCCTATGCCTTTTTTTCATTTAGAGAGCTGGCCCTCTACTCCAGAACCATACCCCATGTATCTTCAAAAAGTGTTAGTTCTGAAATCAAGTGGTTAAAGACCTTGTCGGTTTTTATGCTGGTAATTGTTTTACTGGACTTGCTTGCGGCTCAAATACATATTATTAATATTTTTAATATAAATGTCAAAGTCGAAGTAGTCGTTCAATCCGGTATCTTACTTTTTGTCAGTTTGATCAATTACCAGGGACTCAAAAATCCACGCCCTTACCAACAAATTTCTGAATCAGACATTGCCCTGAGCAAGGCTTCTGAATTAAAAGTACCAATGGCAAAAACCGACAAACAGGCACTCCAGGATCTGGCTGCCAGCCTGGATCAATTTATGACAGAAACCCGGCCTTACTTAAATCCCGATCTCAACATCAACACCCTGGCCTTTAACCTGGGAGTGACAGAAAAAACACTCAGCCAAACCATCAATTCCATCATGGGTGCCAATTTTTCTGATTACATCAACTCCTACAGGATCGAATTTGTCAGACAGAAGTTGGAAGAAGACAAGGACAGATCGATGTCTATTAAAGAAGTAATGTACGAGGCAGGATTCAATTCGCGCTCTGTTTTTAACACAGCTTTTAAAAAGAAAACTGGTTTAACGCCTTCCGAATATCAAAAATACCACCAATAAATCCACAATTGTGTTCGAAATCCCGAATCCGAACCATCACCGTCGCTGATTGCCATAATATTGCCCGATAAAATAGTGAAAAATGAAAACAATAAAACTACTGCAATGGGGCATGCTGATCATCTACACCTTGGTTTGCAGCATTCTATTAGGGCAGGAAAAACAAAAAGCCATCATAAAATGGGATGACTGGGGCGTTCCCCACATCACGGCTAAAAATGATGCCGCAGTTTATTATGCTTTGGGCTGGGCCCAGATGGAAGCCCATGCCAACTTAATTTTAAAGGGTTATGGCAAATCACGGGGCAGGGCTGCTGAATACTGGGGCGGCGCTGAAAACTGGGAGAACGATGTTTTGGTCAGAAAAATAGGCATCCCTGACAGAGCCGGTCAATGGTTCCAATGCCAGCCAGATGATATTAAAAAAAACTTGCTATCTTTTACAGCAGGGATGAACGATTTTTGTTTGGCCCATCCTGAAGTCATTAGTGAAGAATTAAAATGTGTACTGCCCATCGAAGCTACCGATCCTTTGGCTAGGTTGCAACAAAGTTACCACCTCAAAGTAGGCGCATTTGCCCTTGATCCGCAAGCAAGTCAATGGAAAAATGCAGGCTCAAATGCATGGGCCATTGCACCTGCAAAATCAACAAGTGGCCATGCTCTTTTGCTGGTACAGCCGCATCCGGTCTGGTCTGAAGATTTTATGTTTTTTGAAACCCATTTAAAAAGTGAGGAGCTCGATATCTACGGCATTACCCTACTGGGCAATCCTGTCATTGCCATGGGTTTTAATCAGAATGTAGGATGGGGGCTCACCTTCAATCAGGCCGATGCCATGGATCTTATTCAACTCGATACAAAAGAGGATCAATACCTCATAGATGGCCAATGGAAAAATTTTGAAATGCACTCAGAGCAAATCAAAATGAAAGAAGGAGATGCCACACACATAAAAACCATCCAGGTAAAAAAGTCGGATTACGGTTTTATCATCGAAGAAAAAGGCAACAAAGCCCTGGCTCTCCGACTTTCTGGCCTGGACCGTCCCTTCTTTCTCCAGCAGATGGATAGGATGGCAAAAGCAAAAAACCTCAAAGATTTTGAAAATGCAGTGGCCATGCTGCAAATGCCATTGCAAAACATCATTTACGCCGATAAATATGGCGACCTGTTTTACCTGTACAATGGCATCATTCCCAAACGCCCGGGAGGTACCCTACAGGATTGGGCGACCATCCTCCCCTCTAACACAGCGGGTGTCTTCGTGCACGACTACCTTCCTTTTACCGATCTGCCCCAAATCAAGAACCCTCCCTCAGGCTTCCTGGCCAATTCCAACAACAGTCCCTGGACCACCACCTATCCCTTTATCCAGCCGCCGAAAACCTATCCATCTTATATTGCCGGCCCACCCCTTGCCAATTTTGACAGCAGAAGCAGGCAGTCATTAAAAATGATGCTCAGCAAGTCGCAACTCAGCTTTGATGATTTAGTAACCATGCAAGCCTCTACCCACTCAGAACTCTCAGACAGAACCCTAGATGCCTTGATCCAATATGCCGCGAGCTCAGCGGACACCCAGCTCCATGCTGCAGCCAACATCTTACAACGATGGGATAAAAAAATGGATGGCCAAAGCAAGGGAGCGGTGCTTTTTGCCAATTGGTACTTTGCTAGCAGAAAAATCCAGGTCTTTTTAGATACTACCGACCTTATGAACCCTCTACAAACACCACATTTACTGACAGAGCCGGCCAAAGCCAAGTTAATGGATGCCGTTAAACAAACCCTTACAAAGTACAACCAACTGGATGTAAGCTGGGCCGAAGTTTACAAAACCATGCTCCACAACCAAAGCTATGACGGAGGCCTCGGCCTCAATGAGCTGGGCAGTTTCAACGCCGGCTTTTATCGCCCCTTATCCAAGACCACCTACGGCCTCCAGGGTGGCACAGCCTTTACCTCTGTAGTAGAGTGGGGGCCCAGGATCAGGGCCAAGGGCCTTTTAAGTTATGGCAATGCCTCACAAGATCAATCACCCTTCAAAAACAACCAGATCGAACTACTCCTGTCCCGCCAGCTGCGCGACATTTGGTATTACGAAGAAGACATTGACCTCCATTTAAAATCAAAAGAAGTGCTAAGGTTTTGAGCAAACAAATAACAGAAGGTAGCGATATAATCCGTTCGTTGATCTTTGTCTGGTGGTAACGAAAGGCAAATCATTGAGTTGAATTCAAATCTTATAAACAAACAACAAAAATCCAATGGGTAAAATTAGGAAACGGGAGGAAAAAGAAATTGAACAGATAGTGAATATATGGTACCAGGCATCATCCCTGGCTCATCCATTTTTAGAAACTGAATTTGTTGAAAAAACAAAAAATGATTTGATAGATATTTATCTACCCAATACTGAGACTTGGGTTTTCGAAGACAATAATTGGGTAGTTGGCTTTATTAGCATGAGGGGCAATGAAATTGGAGGTCTTTTTGTACTGCCAAGTTATCATTACCTGGGAATAGGAACTCAACTGATAAATTGGGTAAAAGAATTTCATAAAGAATTGGAAGAAGAAGTTTTTGCAAAAAACACTATTGGCAGAGCCTTTTATGAGAAATATGGTTTTACGACACTAAAAAATTATTTTCACAGGGAAAGCCAGAATCAGATAATAAGACTACATCTCAAGTAGAGATTCAGTGAAATTGGGTGAATGACTGAAATAAAGGTAGAATGACAAATTAACTTTCTGTAACAAATTGAAATCATCATTGAACATACCAATCCACATAACGGAGGATATTTTTACTAATAATCAGATGTTTATAAAATTAATGAGAATTGCGTTTTTGGGAGTAGCAGATATACATGTTATGGGCTATGCTAAAGGTAAGAGTAAGTAATGGATATTTCACTCGATAATATTAGAATGCATGTTTTGCAAACAGCCGAACAGGGAGTTGTAAATCAAGACACCCTATTTTATTTTCGTCAAAATGGAAGTCAAGTCAGTGCAGAGTATGGTGGCGGTCAAATCAGAAAGGGATACTTGATAGGTCTGATCGTTAATAATAAGCTCACGTTCAGTTATTGCCAACTCCAAATAGATGACAAATTGGATTATGGAACATCTTCTTGCGAACTCTCTCGCGATGAAAACAATAGGATTATTCTCATTGAGCATTTTGAATGGGCATCAAGACCAGGAGAGAAGGGAACCAATGTTTTTGTTGAGATTTAGCTGTCATAATGGTGTCTGAAAAATCCATCTACAAGGCAAAAAGCTAGATATGTTCATATATTCACATGCCTGTGCCGAAAAACGATTCGATACAACGAAAATGGTAAAAAGTATATGAACATAGTCCCAACAGCAGTTTACTGAAGTAGGGACACCATATGAAAATATGAACATATTCACATGGTACTCCTCACTTTGTTCGTCGCTATGTTCAAATGTTCACATGAAAGGAAAATAGGTAAAAGATGAGACAAACACTCCCAAACCAACTTCGGAGGGATCATTCGTTACAACGAAAATGGTAAAAAGTATATGAACATAGTCCCTACGTCAGTATACTGATGTAGGGGCACCATATGAAAATATGAACATATTCACATGGATGCACCCCAACGCCCATCCATCCCCATCTCCCACCACCCCCAAGGTGCTATCTCCCTAAAATCAAAATATTATATGGCAACCCCTAAATTTCCACACAGTAGACCAAATAATATTTTGTTCCCAAAATATTTATCCTGTTGGTAACCATAAAATAAATTTATTATTATATTTACAGAGTTAATAAGTATCCATATGAAAAGAGCATCCAACCTGTAAATGCCAAAACTTCCTGTAAATTAAATTAAGACACCAATTGAATGGAGGTCAGTTTTCATTTTAGTCAGTTATGGTAACAGTTTAATAAACGTTTAATTACAAAAGTTGGTAAGCCTGTAATAAACGAGTATAAATAGTTGATTGAGGATACTGCTTTTGAAAAGCTGGATTTTGTGATTTTTTTAAAATTGGGGAGAAAGGGTGTTGTGGATATAAATAAGTTGTGCAACATATTAAATAATAATACCATATCTTTGTTTGAAATATAAAATAGTTAAAAATGAGAAAACATGTACTTTTTTTTTTGATCACATTTTCATTTTATCAAATTGGCATCAGTCAAACCTGTTATAGTGTAATTGCCGACTTCACAGGACTTGATAACTCATCTTATGTAAGTCAAATCGAAACGGCATCTTGTGAACTTAAAAATGCATTACCAACAGAATTCCAAAATGACTTCAAGGTTTTCGATTTTGGCTTTTATAGCCTATCAGAAAACATGCAAGGAGGATTTCAAACAGTTTGGGACAATAAAGTTATACCAGAAACTACAATCCGATCAAAATACTACTTGCTATTTGGCAAGCAATTACATGATAGTAAGGGCAAATCCAAACTTTGGGTTAAAACTAATTTGCCAAATGAAGGATCTTTCAATTGTTTTACAACCACACAATTTAATCTTCTAGAAAACACTTTATCGGCAATTGGTAATAATAAGTTAAGTAATGGTATCAATTTCTATGAATCAGAATTAGAAGTATTGAACAAATTGAAAACAAGAATTTTATCAATGATAGAATGTTGCTCTTCAAATATTAATCGTTCGGTATGTTCAACATGCCCTAGCAATCAAGATATTGAATTATTCTATAGCTCTAATGGTTTTGAAGTCGATGAAATAAAAATAATAAAGGAGAATGGATTAGCCTTACAAAGAGTACCTTCGCAATCTACTAATGTATTAAATTTTAGCAACTTAATATATAATTTTGAAGGAAACACTACAGATCCACAAGCTCAAGTGGAGTCGCTAATTGAAAGTATGAATAGTGATGGAAGAGCTAAAGGGATAATTATAGATAACAGTTCTTTGTGTGCAGACCCAACACAACCTTCTTTTAGGTCATCTTCAACAGGTAATGAAGCAGTAGCACTTTTTAATTCTGGATTTGAAATTAATGGAGTAGATACACGACTTGTTTTTCATTTATTTGACGAAGAAGATGGATCAAAACCAGATAAACTGTATAGAAATTACCTATATGCATATAAAGGTATTTTAGAGTCAAGCAATTTAGAACTTAGTCCAACTGGTGTTGCACCTTATAAAGAAACACAAATTGAAAGTATTTTAACATCTGTTAATAATTGTACGAGTGCAGATACATTGTTAGAAGTTACAAAAAACATTGATGAAGATGTTTATTATTCATATAAATTAGAAAATTGTAATTGGGTAAAAAAGGATTTGGTTATGTTCAATTCCGTTTATCCTACACCATTTGATCCTGATCAATATTCGATTGGAAAAAAATCCGCCTCAAAAACTTTAAAAACCCAAGCAATTCCTTTAATTGGCGGAAATGGAGCACTAGTTGGTAGTTTTTATGAATATAAACCTTGTGGATTGTGTTATGATTATACTGAAGGAAAAAAATGGTCAACTTCCACAGAAACTTTAATGAAAATATTTTATTATAATTACTCAAAATTTGAATTCATGAAAGCAAATAAAGATCAACTATTCAATTCTTTTGTTTATGGGAAAGGAAACAAAGTAGTTTGGACACCAACTTCAAATGTCTCAAAGGAGCTTTCTGCTAAAAGTGAAATAAAATCGATGCTTGATGATATAGAGGAAAGTATACGGTCTCATTTTATTGTTCACAAGAACTTAGGAAAGGGATTTTATAACAATGATTCTTTGATGCAAAAAATCAGAAATGTGACAAATACACCTGATTTGTCATCCTTGTCAAATATATGGGCATACCAAATGTTTGGTGGTCTTCAGGGAAGGGCAGTAAAAATAGTAAGTTTCAAGAAATTAGGATCAAATTATGGCTGCAATTCAACTTCAACACAAACTCAAAAAAGATATGAATGTGAATTCATTCTAACACTAATTGACAATTTTGGATTGGGCCAAGATGAAAAATGGAATATTCGAGGAATTCCAGAACAGTGGACATTGCAGCACTACCGTAATAATTATTGTTGCGATGATAAAGCATTCTCGCCAGTAATTAATCATAAAATCGAGTTTTCAAGAAAGTTTACATTTTGTACTTATTAATTACTGGAATGAAGAATCTATTTAAAGGTCTATTGCTTTTTATCCTTATGGTCTGTATTTTAATTTTAATTATTTGGAGCCATATCCAAACCCCAACTTCTGTTAATAAAGTTAGTCGATTTGAAAATTACGTATACAATATTATGGGGGTTCACAAGCAAAATTCAAAATACAAAGAAATCTATTTATATATTAATAAATATCAAAATTTGAGTTTAGAGGAGAAAAAATACTTCTTAAATTATTTTTATAAAGTTTATCATGACAGCTTAAATCAAATTGCTGATGTACATATTTTCGATAAAAACGTTTTGAAACCTTATGAAATATTGCCTTGTGAATATTTGCGAATTTCAAAAATTAATGACAAAGCATGTTTTGATTATTCTAATATAAATGAACATTATTGTGAATAGGCATACAAATTGAAATACGATTGCCTAACATAGTCTTTGATGTACATGGCTGCTATCGCAGCCACGTCACAAAGACTCGAGCGTTATAGGTAGTGCACCTACACCTTCCAATTCTGTTAAAAGATATTATTTTTACTTTTCAAAAAATGAAAATGATAACAGGAGCGATGATAGCTTTATAAACTTTTAGCGAAGAGGCTTCTTTTGGTGTTCACATTACAGCAGAGAACAAAATAACACGGCCAGTATCCGAACCCACTATTATCAACTATTTCTAAACACTTAAATTAGATGGTTTAAGTAAAATAAATTTTGATTTAAGGCGTTTTTAAGACACCTTGACCTTATACATTTAATTCCATAAGCCAATAAATTACAACACGATGATGTGTAGTGCATATAAAAACAATAGTTTAATAATTTATTCCTTTTTATTTTTTTTATTTACGCTTTCTTCCTGTAATAAAGACAAAGATCTTTCTGAATTGAATGGCAAAGCCGGTACATTTGAAAACAATGCAATAACGGTAGATGGAGAGACAAGGAATTACAGACTAGTTGTTTCTGAAAAATTAAACTTGCAAAATCCTAACAAAATCATTTTCGCTTTTCACGGTTTAGGAATAGACAGTAAGGATTTAATGCCAATTTATTCAAAACTAAACGATTTAGCTGAAAATATAAATGCAATAATTGTATACCCCAATGCTCAAAATGGAAGTTGGGGTCTAAATCAAAAACAGACTGACAAAGATTTAAAATTTTTTAAAGTTTTACTTAAGGATATAAAAAGCAAATATGCCATTGATGAAAAGAACATACATATAACCGGCATTAGCAATGGAGCCTATTTTTGTCATATAGTAGCAAAAACCAACAGTGAGAAAATTGCTTCTGTTTCCGCACGTAGTGGAATGATTGGATTAGAGTTTATTTTAGGCATCAACTCTACTCGAAAATATCCTGTTTTGTTAATACATGGTGATAAAGATCCAATATTCGATATAAATATTGCAAGGGGTGATCTAAGTAAGTATAAAAATGAAAACCATAAAGCCAAATTAATTGAAGTTAATGACCTGGGTCATGAGTGGGCAAATAAAATCAATATCAATGATTCAATTGCTGTATTTATAAATCAAAACCCGTTGTTTTAATGATTAGCTCCGTTCCCTACACTGGCCTTGCCAGCATAGGGACAGGTGCCGGATCCCTACATCAGTGTCTTGGTGTAGGGATCCCTACGCCTCGAAAGAGGTGTAGGGACTCCGGCCCCCGATTTTGCCATTCCCCCCTCAACACCTATCTTTGCCGCTGATCTTGCGCCGAGGGTAAATGAAAAGCCGGACACAACATTCGTCAGTTTTATTTATAAAAGGGTAGGGACAGTTCAGGGTAGCCAAAGCTGCTTGGAATTATATTAAAAAGGATAATCCACTGTAAAAAAGAAAAATGAAAAAGAGATTAACATTATTGGTATTAGGTGTTTTGGCATTATATACCGCCCACGCTCAGTTTGTAATCTTTGATGTGTCGAGGTTCAATACCAATGTCAACCAACCCGAGAGCATTGTGCACCTCGATGTGGAAAAGGATGGAGATGCAGACTTTGTGGTGGCCTTTTCGAAGGACAAAAGAGTGGTTTTATACAGGAAGAATAATACAGAAAATAAATACAGCGTGGTGCCCATGTACTCTGCCCTCGATGGGGCGGCTGATCTGACCAAGGGTGATTTCAACAACGATGGTTTTGAAGACATCATTGCCAGTGGTACCGTTGCCGGAAACCACAGGATCGTTTTTCTTGAAAACAATAAAACCGGCGGTTTCAGGCAATTTGAAGAGGTGGTGAAATCGACCTCCAATGCATTTATTGGTCTGGAGGCCGTGGATCTCGATCAGGATGAGGATCTGGACTTTATTTCGGTGGAATTTTCTACCGTAAGCGCACCGGGAGATCTTATTTTTTGGCAGAACGACGGCAGTGGCTCTTTTACCCAAAATGTGCTCAGCTCCAATAGTGTGGATGCCCGACAAACCATCACCCTGGATTATGACAAAGATGGCGATCTCGACATCGTGAGCGCCGAAGGACTGGGAAAAAAGCTGGCCCTTTATACCAACAATGGCAGCCTTACATTTACCAAAAAGACCCTCATTGCCGACCTCAACATCTGTAATTCAATGGCCACGCACGACTTCAACAACGACCAGAAGCCCGACTTCCTGGTTTCAGAGTATGTAGGTGACATGGTTAAACTCTACGTCAGCAATGCCTCCAACACCTACGATTTGGTGGTCATCAATGCCGCCGTTGATGCCCCCGGCGATGTGGAACTCATCGACTTTCAAAACGATGGCAGGATGGACATCTTAGTAGCCTACAACTACTGAAAATGCCGTAATGATGTACACCAACGCCGGAAATGATGCCCAGGGCCTGCCCCAATTCAACAACAACGGTTTTTATCCCCTTACCAACGCCATCTCCCTCACCGTAGGCGATTTTAACCAGGACAACAAACAAGACTATGCCGCCGTAGGCCTCGGCTACACCGGCTTTGTTACCTTCCACAACGAAACCGTCATTGTCTCCGTTGATGACCTGCCTTACAATGACTGTGATGTCAACCTCTATCCAAGCCTGGTCTCCCACAAGCTGACCATCCATACCCAATCCGATAGGGCCATCGACCAGATCACCATCTTTAACCTCTCCGGTCAGGCCATCTACCACCAGCAGGTAGCAGACATCACCACTACCATTGATTGCAGCACCTTCACCCCCAGCTCTTACTTTGCTAGGGTGATCGATATGGCGGGCAAAACCAAAACCATAAGGTTTGTGAAGGTGGATTAGGAAAGAAAGACTGTCTATTTTGAAGGGATAAGCCTTGACTACTGCCTCTGTTTACTGGAATTGGAATTGCCATCATGAGGTAAGATTATATTTTGCCTACTCTCCTTATTGAAACCCCAGCTGGGATGCAATATATTGCATCCAAACCCCAGCTGGGATGCAAAATATTGCATCCAACCCCTTTAACTTCCCCCAATTTCCATATCCCATCAACCCCAACAATCAAATCCCTAAAAACAAAATATTGTATTGTAATCTCCAAATTTCCATACCCTGTACCAAATAATATTCTGCACCTAAAAAAGTGGGGCCAAATTCTCACCATATTATTACTTTATTATTATATTTACAGAGTTAATAAGTATCCGTATGAAAAAGTGCTATCTGACCTGTAAATGCCGAATCTTCTTGTAAATAAGTTTAAGAGACCACAACACTCTTGGCCAGGTGTGCTCCTGGTTGTAGTTGATAGGCGTTTAATAGATGTTTTTACACGTTTAAATACGAAAGTATGTAGGAGGTTAATAAACGAGTATATATGTTTAATTAAGAAAATTGTTATTGGTAATCAGTGGTTTATGGAGTTATTGAAAGTTGCGCCTATAAGGTAGTTGCGGAAATAAACAAGTTATCAGCAACCCTAAAACCCGACAGTGCGACCATTAACCGACAGACATAAACCGACCGACAATGCAATTTTCGGCAAAGCCGTTTGGCTATCCCTTCGCAAAATAAAAAGAGCTGCAAAGCCACCCACAAGCCGACCCACTTTTTGCAGCACATTTTATTTTGCCGCACCACCGCCACCCGACAATTTTCAGCACAACCGAAAGTATTTTTCCCTATATTTGCCCCGTGAAATTCTTTACACTCATATTCAGTTTTTACATTTTGGCTTTGTCCTGCATGTATTGTAGCGACAAGGACGACTGTAATTATATGAGTGCCGACCAATCGACCTTTATCACTACCGACCATTCCAACCAAGACACCGACACCGATATTTGTTCTCCCTTTTGCCAATGCTCGTGCTGTCATGGTTTTGTTTTATTGCATTTCAGCAAATGCACTTCACCGCAACCTGTTTCACCCGACAAGCAGATTGCTTATTCCGAAAACTTTTCTTCTGCCTTTTCAGGCAACATCTGGCAACCGCCTAAAATCAGTTAATGAATTTCTGATGTTCTGCTAACGCAGAACAAAACAAAACTACTTGCAGTGCTTACGCACCGCAAGTAATCATGTATTCATTCATTAAACTGATTTAAAAAATGTTAGATAAAATAATTGCGTTCAGCATAAAAAATAAATTCATCATCGGCATGATGACCCTTGCACTAATCATAACAGGTGTTTGGAGTGCCATAAATCTGCCTATTGATGTAGTGCCAGACATAAGTAATAACCAAGTGCAGGTTATTACCCTTGCCCCTTCATTAGGTGCACAGGAAGTTGAGCAGTTCATCACTGCACCCATAGAATTGGCAACAGGCAACATTGCCCATGTAACCGAAAAGCGTTCCATTTCCCGTTCGGGGCTTTCTGTAATCACCATTGTTTTTAAAGATAAAACGGATGTTTACTGGGCAAGGCAGCAAGTAAACGAAAAGCTGAAAGATGTGCAATCACTAATTCCCAAAGGTATGGGTGAACCACAGCTTGCTCCAATCACAACAGGGTTGGGAGAAATTTATCATTATGTAGTGCATACAAAGCCCGGTTACGAAGAAAAATATTCGGCAACCGATTTACGCACTATTCAGGATTGGGTCATTAAACGCCAAATGGCTGGTGTGATTGGTTTAGCCGAAGTAAGCGGATGGGGCGGCTATGTAAAGCAATATGAAATTGCATTAGACAATGAAAAGCTCAATGCCATGAACCTGACCATTTCCGAAATTTTTGAAGCCCTTGAAAACAACAATCAAAATACAGGCGGTTCATACATAGAACAACAAGACAACGCCTATTTCATTAGAGGAATGGGTCAGGTAAAATCCATTGAGGATATAGAAAGAATTGTGGTGAAAACTATTGATGGTTTGCCCGTTCTTGTGCGTGATGTAGCGACCGTGCAGTTTGGTAGTGCCACACGATATGGTGCAATTACCCGAAACGGAGAAGGAGAAGCAGTCGCAGGAATTACGCTTATGCTCAAAGGTGAAAATTTCAATGAGGTAAGTAAAAATGTGAAGGAACGGATAGCACAGATACAAAAAACACTTCCCGAAGGAGTAGTGATTGAGCCATTCATTGACCGCTCTGAATTAGTTGGAAGGGCTATGGGAACAGTAGAAAAAAACCTGCTTGAAGGTGGATTGATAGTAATATTCATCCTTGTTTTACTGCTTGGCAATTTAAGAGCAGGGTTGGTGGTCGCATCTGTAATTCCGCTTGCAATGCTTTTTGCTCTTTGCATGATGCGTTTGTTTGGTGTATCGGGAAACCTCATGAGTTTAGGTGCAATTGATTTTGGTTTAATTGTGGACGGGGCAGTGATTATAGTGGAAGCAATTGTGCATCGCATCACCATGAGCCATCATAATTATGCAGGAATAAAAAAACTTAGTAGAGAGCAAATGGATAACGAAGTGTATGCTGCTGCCTCAAAAATAAGAACCAGTGCCGCCTTTGGCGAAATCATTATTATGATTGTTTACTTGCCCATATTAGCGTTGGCGGGCATAGAAGGCAAAATGTTTATCCCGATGGCACAAACGGTAGCATTCGCCATTTTAGGGGCATTCATTCTTTCACTCACTTATGTTCCCATGATGTCAGCTTTGTGCCTGAGCAGAAATACAGAACATAAAAGAAATATCTCCGACAGGATAATGGATTTCTTTCAGCGAATTTATACGCCTGTGCTTAACCTTTGCTTTACGGTTCAAAAAATCGGTGGTGCTCATATTCTTTACTCTCTTTCTTTTTAGCATGTGGGTGTTCAGCAATATGGGGGGCGAATTTATCCCCACCTTAGAGGAAGGCGATTTAACAGTTGAAATAACCATGATGCAGGGAGCATCACTTACAAAAGTGGTTGAAACATTCAGCCATGCCGAAAAGATTTTGAAGAAACAATTTCCCGAAATACGCCAAATCGTTACCCGTATCGGCAGTGCAGAAATTCCTACCGACCCCATGCCCATTGAAAGAGGCGATATGATGGTGCAAATGAAGCCAAAGGAAGAATGGACAAGTGCCGAAACCCGTGAAGAAATGCAGGAAGCAATGGAAGAAGCATTGACTGTTATCCCAGGCATCAGGGTGGAAGTTACCCAACCCATGCAAATGCGTTTCAATGAACTGATGACTGGCATAAGGCAGGATGTGGCAATAAAAATTTTTGGCGATGATTTGGATGAACTTGCACGGCAAGCCAATATAGTAGGTGCGTTGATAGCTCCTGTAAACGGAGTTACAGAACCCACCATTGAAAAATCAACTGGTTTACCGCAGATACTGGTGGAATACAACCGCGATAAAATTGCACAGTATGGCTTAACAATTTCCGATGTCAATACCGTATTAAGCACTGCCTTTGCGGGCAATGTCGCTGGAGTAGTGTTTGAAGGCGAAATGCGTTTTGATATGGTGGTTCGCCTCAAGCGTGATTTGCGTGAAGACATACTCAATATCGAAAATCTTTTCATTCCGCTTCCTTCGGGCAGCAAAGTTCCTTTGAGCCAGTTAGCCGATATTAAAATTGTTGATGCTCCTGCACAGGTTTCAAGAGAAGGCGGAAAACGCAGAGTGTTTGTCGGTTTTAATGTGCGGGGAAGAGATGTAGAAAGTTTGGTGGAAGAAATTCAAACCATACTTGACAAAAATTTAAAACTGCCTTCGGGTTACTATATAACTTATGGCGGACAGTTTCAAAATCTCAAAGAAGCAAATCAGCGTTTGTCCATATCAGTGCCAATTGCATTGGGGCTTATTCTGCTTCTGTTGTTTTTTACTTTTAATTCATTCTCACAGACACTTCTAATCTTCACTGCCATTCCGCTTTCAGCAATAGGCGGTGTGTTTGCTTTATGGCTGAGAGATATGCCTTTCAGCATTTCGGCAGGCGTTGGTTTTATTGCCCTGTTCGGTGTGGCAGTGCTGAACGGAATTGTTTTAATTGGCGAATTTAATTTTCTAAAAAAAGAAGGCATTGAAGATATATATGAGCGTGTGAGGCAAGGCACTAAACATCGTTTGCGTCCTGTGATAATGACTGCGGCAGTTGCTGCCTTCGGATTTTTTCCAATGGCGTTTTCTACAAGTGCAGGTGCCGAAGTGCAAAAACCATTGGCGACAGTTGTTATTGGCGGACTGCTTTCTGCCACTTTACTTACACTGATTGTTTTGCCTGCACTCTACATTTTATTTTCCAGTAAAAGAAAAGTGAAAGGAAGTGTTGCATCTGTTGTTTTACTCATTGCACTGTTTTCTTTCAATAATGTTAATGCTCAATCACCAACTCCAAAACAAATTTCGGTTGATGATGCTATAAACACTGCTTTGAAAAATAATCTGGAAATGCAATCCCGGCAACTCAATGTGCAATCATCTGTCACGTTGAAAAAATCGGTGTTTGAATTGCCCAAAACCAATGTCAATTTTCAGTTCGGGCAATACAACAGCATCAATCAGGACAAGGCATTCCAAATCAATCAATCTATTCCATTCCCTACTTACTATTCGGCAAAATCAAATTTATACAAAGCCGAATTGCAGGGCAGCCAGTTTCAGCAACAGGCAACAGCCAGCGAAATAAAAGCACAGGTTCAATACTGGTTTTATCAGTTGTTGTATTTGCAAAACGCAAAAAAACAGTTGCAATCTTTGGACAGTTTGTATAACGATTTTGTAAGTGCTTCTGCCTTGCGATACAAAACAGGCGAAACAAATTTGTTGGAGAAAACCACAGCCGAAACCAAACGGGGACAGCTTTCGCTTTTACTTCAACAAAATCAAACCGACTATGCAACTGCTTACAATTCGCTGAAAACCCTGATGAATACAAGCGAAGAATTTACGATTGACAATGGTGGAAACTTCCAACCGCTTGTATTAAGCAACTCATTGGACACATCAATGATTGCCAACAACGCTGCTTTAAAAGTTTTGTATCAGCAAGCTGTAATTGCAGAGAAAAACAAAAAAGTAGAAACCGCATCAACGCTGCCCGATTTTAATGTGGGGTATTTCAACCAATCTTTAATCGGAGTGCAAACAGTAAACGGTGCAGATGTTTACTTTGACCAAAGCAAACGCTTTCAGGGCTTGAATGTCGGGATTAGTGTTCCACTGACTTTTTCAGCAATGCTTCAAAAATAAAATCGTTGAACTACAAACAACAAGCATTGCAAAAAGAAGCTGACAACGGTAAACTGATTTTACAAACCCAACTGCAAAATGCCTTTCAGCAATACAATCAAAATTTGTCGCAATACAATTATTACAAATCAACTGCTTTGCCCAATGCCGAAATAATAATCAGCACGGCAAAAGTTGGTTTCAAAAGTGGCGACATTGGCTACATTGAATATTTACAGGCATTGCAAACAGCAACCGATGTGCAGTTAAATTATCTGCAATCCATCATTCAAATCAATCAATCCATCATCAACATCAATTTCATCATCAACAAATAATTATAAAAATGAGAAACATATTTATAGCAATGCTCAGTGTATTAATAATCACAGCTTGCAACAGCAATAAAACAGAGGAAAACAAACCAGCCGAAATTCCAAAAGAAGAATTGGTAACATTTGTTGAACTCACCAAAGAACAGTTTGAAGCAGTGGACATCCAGCTCGGTAAAATCGAAAAGCAGAACATCAAAACATCTGTAAAGGCAAGCGGACATTTAGAAGTGCCGCCACAAAATAAAGCGGAGGTTTCTACTTTTATCGGGGCGGTTGTAAAATCCATTGCGGTGTTGGAAGGCAGTAAGGTTCAAAAAGGACAAACACTTGCAGTTCTTGAACATCCCGATTTTATAAAATTGCAGGAAGAATACATCACCGCCAAAAGCAATTTCTCTTTTCTCGAACAGGAATTTCTTAGGCAAAAAGAATTGCATGAGCAAAATGCAGGGACAGGCAAAATTTTTCAGAAAGCCGAAAGCGAATACAATTCAGGTAAAGCAAAATTGAATTCACTCGAAAGCCAGTTGAAAATACTTTCAGTAAATTTGAATGAACTTGCAAAAGGAAATATTTCTTCCTCTATGGTGCTTACCGCACCCATTAGCGGCTACATCGGGCGAATTAATGCCAATACTGGTGCGTATGCCGAACCCAATAAAATGCTTTTTGAAATCATTGACAATAGCAAGATACATTGCGATTTGCTCGTGTATGAAAAAGATATTTTCAAAGTAAAAGTCGGGCAAAAAATACATTTTGTAATCACCAACATGCCTGAACATCAGGGCGAGCATGATGGTAAAGCAATGGAAGGCGAAATTTTTGGTATCAACAAATCATTTGAAGATAATTCAAAAGCCATAAGCGTTCATGCCATCATTAAAAATGAAAACCATGAACTCATTCCGGGCATGTATGTAAGTGCCTTTATTGACATTGGTGAAAATAAAACCACTGTTGTTCCAAGCGAAGCAGTATTTACCACCGATGGAAAGGAGTTCATTTTCGTTCGTAATAAAATGACGGGATGCACGAAACATCCTCTGTGTGCGGCACACGAATTTTGTGCCCCTTCCGAAAATTGCCCCGAACATCCCGATTGCGAACAGCACGAACACAGTCCGCTTAAAGAAGTATGCACAAAGCATCCCGATTGTGAAGCACACGAAAAATGTAAGGAAGTTCAGAGTGAAGAAGCGTTTTATTTTACCATGAAAGAAGTAAAAAAAGGAGTAAGCAATTTAGGTTACACCGAAGTAAGTTTTATTGATGATGTGCCCGAAGATGCAACTATAATTACAAAAGGAGCATTTTACCTCTTATCAAAAAGCAAAACAAGCGGACAGATGGATGCTTGTGGACAATAAAAAGTAAATAAATTTCAATTCAATAAACAACAATTCAATTCACAATTAAAATCAAATCAAAATGAAAAAATCAATTTTCTCCCTCGTGCTGCTTGGCAGCATTATTCTTTCTTCCTGCGGAAACAGCAGTAGTAAACTCGATTTAACCGCTTGCGAAGACCATGCAAAAAATTGTCCCAAGGCAGAAAACTGTCCTGAGCATCCCAAATGCGAAGCACACGAAAAATGCCCTAAAGCCGAAGATTGCAAAGAGCATCCCGAGTGTGAAGCGTTTGAGCACAAAAAAGGCAGTTAAAAAATGCACCTCTTAAAGCATTGCTCAACACGGACTGTGTTGGGCAGTGCTTTCATTTTTCAAAATCGAAAAGCAGGTAAGAACTAAAAATTAATTCAAACAATGAAACAACTCCATCAACTCATGCAGGAAATTACCCTGCTCACAACCGAAATAGAAACCAAATATCCCGAACTATACAAGTATTTGGATGAAACACCCACCACCATTTGCGAAACAAAAGAGCAAACAATCTGCACCGATGATTTGAAGAAATATCTTGAAACTCTAAAAGCACAACTTCAACATCATATCGAAACACATAAAAAATGAAACTACCACTCAACGACAAAAAATTTCTTTTTCTTCTTTTCGCAATCACGATAGTTGTTGCCTTAGAAGTTTTATCCATCATCGGCATTCATATTCCAATGCCTTATGCACCCTTCGTATTCGCCATATTCATTTTAGGAATTGGCTACAATGTTTTATGGAATGGAGTAAAAGCAATCTTCAAACTCAAATTCAGCAACATCAATCTGCTGATGCTTATTGCTGTTATTGGGGCATTTTATCTCAAAGAATTTCCCGAAGCTGCTGTATTAGTTGTGCTGTTTGTTTTAGGTGAAAGATTGGAGGAAATTGGAATTGCCAAC
Organism: Saprospiraceae bacterium; assembly: GCA_016717655.1. Classification (GTDB taxonomy): domain Bacteria; phylum Bacteroidota; class Bacteroidia; order Chitinophagales; family Saprospiraceae; genus JADKBO01. The sequence goes on along the minus strand of JADKFC010000005.1, from coordinate 42,586 downwards.
AGCAAATCTGCATTAGATGAATTAGTAAGCAAAGCACCCAAGACAGCTTTTGTAAAAGCAGAAAACAAAAATGTTCCAATAGATAAAATTGCAGTCGGAACAATCATTCAGGTAAAGCCAGGTGAAATGATACCACTTGACGGCAAAATAATTTCAGGCGAAACCGCAGTGGACGAAGCCGCAATTACAGGCGAACCAATTCCCAAAGACAAACACACAGGCGACAATCTTTTTGCAGGAACCCTAAACAAAAACGGTTTCATAGAAATAGAAACAACCAAACTTTCAGTTGATACCACATTCTCAAAAATCATTCGCCTAACTTTTGAGGCACAGGGCAACAAAAGCGAAACACAAAAATTCATTCAGCAATTTTCAAAGTATTACACACCTTCAATTATTGTAATGGCTGTTTTAGTTTTTGTTATTCCCGTATTTGCAATGCAATTAGATTTTAACCATTGGTTGCAACAGGCAATTACACTTTTGGTTATTGCTTGTCCTTGTGCATTAGTCATATCTACACCCGTTGCCATCTATGCAGCAATCGGAAACGCATCAGCAAAAGGAGCATTGGTAAAAGGCGGAAAATACATTGAAGCATTGGCAAGCATCAAAGCCATTGCATTAGACAAAACAAGAACAATCACTTTTGGAAATCCAATCGTATCAGATGTGTTTCCACTCAACGGAACAAGCCGTGAAGAACTTTTGGCTTGCACCGCAGGAGCAGAAATATTTTCAGAACATCCATTGGCACAAGCCATAGTTGATGCAAGTAAAAAAGAAGGATTTGAACCGCACAAAACCGAAGGTTTCAAAAGCATTATGGGCAAAGGGGCAACAGCAAAATGTTTGGTGTGTGAGGACGAAACAATTTATGTTGGTAAACTTGATTTCATAAAAGAACATCAACACACCGACAACGAAACCGAAAAAATTGTAGAGCAACTTTCATCACAAGGAAAAACAAGTGTAGTCGTAAGTTTTGGTGACGGTGTGGCAGGAATTATAGGTTTAATGGACGAAATAAAACCCGACAGTGCAGCAGCTTTAAAGGAGTTGGAAGAAATGAAAATTGAACCCATAATGCTCACAGGCGACAGCGAAAAAGCGGCAAACTATATAGCCGAGCAAGTAGGCATCAAAAAAATATTCGGAAATATGTTACCCGAAAACAAAGCCGACAAAATCAAAGAACTTTTACAGCAGTATAAATTCGTAGCAATGGTAGGCGATGGCATAAACGATGCACCAGCTTTAGCACAATCCACCGTAGGCATAGCAATGGGAGCAGCAGGTAGCGACACAGCAATAGAAACCGCAAATATTGCATTGATGAACGACAAACTTTCACTCATACCGTTTTTAATTCGGTTAAGTCAAAAAACATTACGCAGAATAAAATTCAACACCATCGGAGCAATAGCAGTAAAATTGATATTCATAACACTTGCATTCATCGGTTACAGCAATTTAGTTTTTGCAATTGCCGCAGACGTGGGAGTAACGCTAATAGTAATTTTGACGAGTTTACGACTGATGAATTACAAAGGATAAAATGGAGAGACCTGCAAACCCAAAACCGTCTGCATCTAAAGCCAACGCATTTGCACTCACATTTGCTTTTGCCTCAACACACAGGCAAACGCAGCAAAAGCAAAAGAGAGTGCAAGCAACCGCACCCGTTCATCGCAGACAGACCCTGCAAACACGACCGACAACACTTCGGACGGACAGAAGGGCAGCTGATAACAGCGGTTTGGCAAAAGTGGCGGTTCTGTGCTTCGTAGGACAGTTTTTCGTAAATTTGAAGTGTGTGCTTCGTATGAAAGTTCAGCGGTAAAATCGCCACCTTCGCCAAGCCGCAAAACGTGTGTGTCTTGAACAATCTATGAAGATAGATTGATGCTATATGATAGATGAGAGTAGGCCTCTCGGTGGCGATTGTCAGGAATAGCTACCAAACCACTTTATGGTGCATATGCCGAAAGTCATATGTGCTGAACGATAAAGAAAAACGGCTACTTGATAGCTGTAGGTGAATGTACAGGAGTTGAACGAAAGTGAACCAATGATGAAGCCTCGATAGGGCAAAGATGTTATCAAAAGCAGGCAGTTACGTTTGTGCTTGCGACAGAGTGTACCGGGAGACCTGATTACTGGGTACATGATAACCGGGGTAAAGTTGGCAAGAACTGTATATAGGCTATCATATGGAACAAGAGAAGTCAACATCGTACTGTAAAATCGAGAGAGGAAGCAGTCAGATAAAGGCTGGTCTGAGATGTTGGCGGCAGACCAAATCGTAGTAGTGTTGATTATTCTGTAATGGGATAGGAGCGAAGGATTTGGCATGTTTAGTTTACAAAACAATTGACAACCGATATAAAGGGATGACTGATTATTTTGAGACAAAATCACAACCAATCACCAAACTAATGGTTTGGCAGGCGTACAAGGAAGTAAGAGCCAATAGGGGAAGCTATGGCATTGACAGAATGAGCTGGGATTACTTAGATGCCAATCGAAGTAAGGAGCTCTACAAACTGTGGAACAGGCTGACTTCGGGTACATACTTTCCATCGCCAGTAAGACAGGTAGCTATACCAAAACGAGATGGTGGCGAACGCCATTTAGGCATTCCGACATTACTCGACAGGATAGCACAGCAGGTAGTAAAGAAGCATCTGGAACAGAAAATGGAGCCATTGTTTCATCCAGATTCCTATGGTTATAGACCCAAAAAGAGTGCACATGATGCAGTTCGACAATCAAACGCAAGAACATTAAATCATGATTTTGCAATTGACATAGACATCAAGGGCTTCTTTGACAACATAGACCATAATCTGATGATGAAATCAATTGAACATTACTGTAAAGAAAGATGGGTACTTTTGTATGTACTTAGATGGCTTGAAGCAGGTGTAGTGAATAAGGAGGGCTTGTACGCGGATACTCTGACAGGCACGCCGCAAGGTGGTGTCATTAGTCCGCTGCTAGCAAATCTGTTCTTACATGTGGTATTTGACAAGTGGATGGAAATTAACCATCCTGAAAAACCATTTGAAAGATATGCAGATGACATTGTTGTACATTGCAAGACGGAGAAGCAGGCATTATTTATGCTGAAAGTTCTTAAGGCAAGAATGGTTATTTGCCGCTTGGAATTGCATCCATTAAAGACGAAAATTGTTAATCTAAGGGGCATAGCTGAAAAGTTATACCCAAAGAAATATGATTTTCTGGGATTCAGTATTAAGCCAGTAGGTGTTAAAACTACAAAAGGTGTTAAGAGCCTACCAGGTACATATGTCAGTATCAAATCTAGAGTTGGTATATTGAGGAAATTCAAAAGCTGGGAAATTCATAAAAGGCGAAGGCCCATTGAACACATAGCAAAAGAATTGAATCCAATGATACGAGGTCTCATTAACTATTTTCATAAGTTTGAGAATGGCAGTATGCGATACGTTTGGAATCAGCTCAATGCCAGACTTCTTAAATGGGTAAAATGGGAGAAGGGATTATATAAGTATGCAGCCATTCGATGGTTAAAGGCTAAATATAAAGAAAATCCAGCCCTTTTTGCTCATTGGAGATTGGTATATCCATAAAGGTATCTTCATATCTTTGTGTGATTTATAAACATGAAGAGCCGTGTGAAGGGAGACTTTCACGCACGGTTCCGTGAGAACGTAGGGGTGAGATTCCCCTGCGTGACTCGATTATAACTAATTTGAGATAAAACTTAAGTAAATATTGTTTAAAATGACATATATTGAGTTTAACGAAATATCAGAATCTGTTATCACTCAGGTTAAACAGAAAGAAAAATATGTTGAAATTTGTAAAAATATTTGGGATTATGACAATTCAAAGGAGTTGGTTAAAAGTGAGATCATATCCATACTAAAAGAAAAGGAACTTAATTTTAAGATTTCAGCAACAGAAAAAATAATATATAAGGATTTTGATTTTCATGGGCTATGTTCTCGTTTTATGATTTCATATCGATACGGAATGATTGATAGTTCATATAGATTTTTTGGTGAAAACATTGATAGACCAATTTCATTTTCTTTTAGACAAATTGTCAAAACAGTGATTCGAGATATAGATGATTATGAATGTATGAATCCAATTGTAAAGAATGTAGAAGAATTTAAATATGTTTTAGATGAAATTTTAAAAATTCATGAGGACATAGTTAATATATTTAAAATCGAGTTGGGGATAGTTCATTAAAGTGTGTCTGGGTTAAAAAATAATTTACCGAACAGCCGGGATAGAGTTCGGATGCTTCAACTGGTAAACTTCCACCATTCTTTGTGGAGAATCTGTCAAGGCTGGCGACGCAGGAGCCATTCATTTTAGCCTTTACTGATTCGGAACAAAGGATACCTTTGTTTACCAGTTGATGCATCAAGATCTGTTCATTTACCCTCATCTGCCAGGCTTATCTGATGTGTTTATTGATTAATTCAGGGTACTTTTCCATGATCTCTCTTTGAATAGTTTTCCAGTTGTAAGCTGTTCTTTTCCATGACTTTTCGTTGTGCATAAGTGCCAGATATATCTGTTTAAGCAATGCAGTTTCCGACACCCAGGCCGCTTTACCTTTTACTATTTTTCTAATTATTCTATGCAGTGCTTCCACTGGATTTGTCGTGTAGATCATCCTACGAATGTGAGATCCAAAGTTCATATAAGCCATTAGTTCTTCCCATGCATGCTCCCAATTTTCAACTATGTATCCGTATGTTTTACCCCACTGTTGTTTGAACAACTCCAAGGCCGATAATGCCGCTTGTTCTGTTGGTGCACTATATATTTTCCTTAGTGCAACCACCACCTTTTTTGCATCTTTATCATCCACATATTTCATTGAATTTCTTACTTGGTGAACAATACATTTCTGTTTAATGGCTCTTGGATACTCCTCTTGTATGGTCTCTGAAAAACCCTTCAAATTATCTGTACATATCACAAGAATATCCTCAACACCACGCTTCTTGAGGTCCTGTAATACCAACCCCCAATTGTAAGCTCCTTCACTCTGATTGATGTACAAGCCCAGTAAATCCCTGTTGCCTCCCCAGTCTACTGAATACACGGTATAAAAGGCTCTTGTGCTATACACTCCTTCATGTCTAACCTTAAAATGGATCGCGTCAAGATATACGATTGGGTAAAATGATTGCAAAGCCCTTGTTTTCCAGGCTTCTATCTCTGGTAACACATTATCTGTTATTTGAGATATCTTTCCAGCAGATATTTCTATCCCATAGATCTTCTGGATCAGTCTACGTACATCCTCTACAGAGTTACCTTGTGCATATAAGGCTATAATTTGAGTATCTAACCCACTATGAAGCTCCTTTTCTCGCTTTCCTATTAACTCTGGCTCAAATGTTGAATTTCGATCCCTGGGCGTTTGTACTTCAATTGGGCCACTTTGAGTGATTACTTGCTTTTTTGTGTAGCCATTCCGCTTATTCTTTTTACCCATAAGCAATTCATTGTCAATATGATGGTCAGCTTCACCTTCTAACATCTTATTGACCATGCTCTGCAAAAGCTCACTAAATGGACTACCATCTCCAAACAGCGGCTCCTTGGAATATAGCCGTTGTTTCATTCTTTCATACAGTTCTTGGCTTTCTACCTTTTCCTTTTCTTCTTTATTCATTTTACAAAGATATGTAGACACACTTTATTGAACAGTCTCTCGAGTTGGAAAAATATTATGAAATCAATAAAAAATAGCCTTAACTACGGCTACGTGACCATCTTGCTTATAATGTAGCCGTCATATAGCTTTGTACGGTACAAATTATAATCAATCCTCCCCATAAAATAATGAACTTCCTCAAAAAACTCTTCACCTCCACCTCCCCCAAATCCCAATCCAACTCCACCCACCAGACTGACCATTTAGACTCCTACAAAACCATCCCCTGGATGACAGACCTCAGACTGGAAAATGTGACCATCTGCTTAAATGCTGGGTTTGTTCCATCCAGATCTTTGCCAACGCAATTGGAAAGGCAACTAAGAGCAAAAATCGAAATTGCCAAAAGATTGAACGCCATAAAAGCGATGGTGCTTTGGCTGATGGTTCCTGCCAAAGACCTGGCAGATGAAGCTATTCTCCACTTTGTGGCAAGCAATGAATTGGATTTATTTTTAACGGAGAGTGAAAAACAAATCTTCCATTCATCCAGAGAGGATGAGGCATTAAGAAATGCCATTGGTTGGAAATTTGAAAATGCCTGTCCTTTGGCGTGGTACTTTGGTTATCCTAGTCCTGAAATTTCCGGGCAGATGATGACAGGCGCACAAATGCAGGAAATTGTATTTAAGTACACTTGTCCGCTCAACGGTAAGATAGAAGAATGGCTGCAAACAAAAGAAGTGGTATCAGAAGAGGAATTGCGTAAGCAGGAAGACTTATTTTATTGTTTACACAATGCGGTAAGAAGTGCACAAATGAGAGGGCAAACGGTACCCCCAGGTTTTGACCCCAGGGCCAATGGTGGTGTGATCCACGAAAGAAGGCATGCTTTGACCTGGATGCTATCCAAAGGAATGGGGTGGGATGAGACGGATTTAAGTACTTAATTACCTTTTTCAATGAATGATTAGCTTTTGGAAGATGTTTAGAGAAATAAGAATGGTGCCTGAGAGAATTTATTTTTCCTTTATTCTATGTCTTTGGATGGCTTTTGCTAGTGCTATGTCCAAGGATACGCTCAAATTTCAACATTTTTTTAATTTTGAAGCTCGAGCTAAGCACAATATCTATGGCAATCAAAAGGAAACCATCAATTCTTTAATCGGAAAATATACTACCGATAATCCGTTCACCCATATGGGTATTTACAGTTCTTTGAATTATCAGGCAAAATATAACGCTTACCATTTCGACATTCGACTACTCTCTGAAGAAAGAAGCCAGTCTGGTGGTAATAATTTCATAGGAAATCTAAGAGTGTTTCCCAAAATCACATTTAGTTTTTTGGATTCCTTTCAATTGTTTAATGATTACATCGAAGTTACAGGAATGGCCGGTGATTTTTGGGATGAAGACATTGGTGACAATCTTAGATTCTATAACATTGACTACAATGCGCTCAACGTAAAGTTTAAAAGAAAGAACTATTATCTTGGATATTTTAGGGTCGGAGATTTGTCTAATAATATAGGCCTCTATTTGGAAGAGGCTGACAAAATTTTTATCGGTTGGCATAAAAAGCATTATAACGTTGAAGCTGCTTTTGAGAGTAATTACCTGCTTGGCTTAAATTCAAGAGACCATAATCTGTCCAGTTCATTGACAGTTAAAGATGATTTGCCGGGTGAGTTAAGAATGCAGATCAGCTATAGACTCAATCAGCAGTTAGCCGGTAAATATCCTGTATCCATATTTCTGGGTTATAAATACAAAGGCCAGTTAGCAAACTACCGAATTAATCTTAGGTATTACAGTGCAGGTTTTAATAGGGGCTATTTTGAAAAATCAAGGGTTAATTATAGAGGGAACAATGCTTCTCCGTATGTAGGCAATCAAATTTATCCACTAAAGAATTATTTTCGCCCTCTTAATCAGTGGGCCTTTTTTACTGAAAACCAAAACTCAAATATTTTGAATCTTGAGTTTACTTTTTCGAATAAGTTTAAGATATACAAAAGCGTCTACTTTGTCACAGACCTGGATGCCAACATCAATTTAAGGAATAAAAATTTATTTGTCTATCCCATTTATGACATAGGCATTTCAATTATGCCCATCAAAAATATTGAATTTAGACTATCAGGAACCAATAAGATTATGAATTTGGACAATGAGTATCAAACATTTTATATTACAAAAAATCCCTGTTTAAGCTTTGAAATACATAAAAGTATTTAGATCTCAGACTGAGTTCTATGCATTTATAGCTGATAGTTTTTAAAGTAAGTTCCTACAAATTTTGGTTTAAATGGCATATGCAAATTGAGGAAAATAAAACATTTCCTGAATTACTTGCGTGAAATATTGTTACTAGGTTTTTAGAGATAGGGTTCACCCATATTTATTACTTTTCCTGAAGGCCACCATCAATAAAATTTTAATTTTCCCAAAGGAATCTTAATTTTATCTGTTGAAAACTGCCAAAATTAAGCTAAAATGGGCTTTTTTGGCAAAAACCTTTTCCACTTTAGATCAAAACAAAACAAAACCTGCCATGCCCTCACATCTGCAAAAAAAGGTTCACTCCCTGCTCTGTCCCTCTGTGGGTGATAGTCAGTGGGACAAAAAGATAGATACCTTTCTCATCACCCTGGTTTTACTCAATGTCATTGCGGTCATTTTGGAGTCGGTAGACGAACTGTTTCTGGCATTTCAAACCTTTTTTGAGGTTTTTGAATACATCTCAGTCATCATTTTTTCCATCGAGTACCTGCTCAGGGTCTGGACCTGTACCTGTATGGAAAAGTACAAACACCCGGTGATGGGCAGGCTGAAGTTCATTTTTTCTCCAAGTGCTTTGGTAGATTTGGCGGCTATCTTGCCTTTTTACCTACCCAAAGCCCTTTTTTACGACCTTCGTTTTGTGCGGATCTTCCGTTTATTCAGGTTCCTCAGGCTCTTTAAACTGGGCCGGTATTTAAACGCATCCAGGGTAATTGCCAATGTATTTTATTCCAAAAAAGAAGAGCTGGTCTTGTGTTTTATGTTGACCCTCGGTTTAATTATAGTTGCCTCCAGTTTCATGTACTTTGTAGAGCACGATGCCCAGCCCGATAAGTTCTCCAGCATCCCCGCTGCTATGTGGTGGAGTGTCACCACCCTCACCACCGTAGGCTACGGCGATGTTTACCCCGTTACTGCCATCGGCCGCTTTTTAACTGCCTGCATTTCCATCCTCGGCATCGGCCTCTTTGCCCTCCCCGCCGGCATCCTGGCCTCCGGCTTTTCAAATGAATTTCAAAAATTTAAGAAGGGAAAACGGGTTTGCCCGCATTGTGAGGGCTCGTTAGAATAGTGTCACCCCTCTGGAGTTGGAGGATGTATAGTGGCAGAGCGCCAAGCGTAGAGCGACTGGCGTAAAGCGCTAACTGTTGCAAATCCGGCTGCAAAGCAAGGGGAAGTGCATAAATCTAAAAGTAAAATTCCACCTAATCATTCCGAGCGCAGCAATGGACCTAACTCCCAAATCCCACATAAACATTAAGCCCGCGGCACAGCCGGGGGCTTGTCTCGGCCTTTATGTCTGCGCCGTTTAGAAATTGCGTAGTAAATCCGCAAAAAAATCCAAAACTGTATGAGCCAAGTGAACAGACAAAAAGATGACGTGATTGTGATACTGCCAAAAACACCTCACCGCCTAGCGGCGAGTTTTTTGGATTGCGGATTTATGCAGCAATTTTAGGCGCAGACATAATCAGCCTTGACTTTTTTTGGTACTTTTTTGGGTCAAGCCAAAAAAGTACATATGGGAAAACCTCTTTATGACTTCCCTCCCCTCAACCACACATCCCTTTTCCTTACCTTCGCAAAAAAAAATACCCCCCATGTCATCCCCCTTTTCCAAATCTCTCCTCCGTTGGTTCGATACCGAAAAGAGAGATCTGCCATGGAAAGAAACAAGGGACCCCTATAAAATTTGGATCAGTGAGATCATCTTACAGCAGACCCGGGTGGCACAGGGACTGCCTTACTACCTGCAATTTATAACACGATTTCCGGATGTCATTGCCCTGGCCAATGCGCCACAGGATGAGGTGCTGAAGTTGTGGGAAGGTCTGGGCTACTATTCACGGGCGAGGAACTTACACCACACGGCTCAGCTCATCAGGGATGAATATAATGGCAAGTTTCCGGATACCTATGAAGAGGTGTTGGCGCTCAAAGGCATCGGCGCTTATACGGCGGCGGCCATCATGAGTTTTGCATATGGCAAGGCGTATCCGGTGCTAGATGGCAATGTGAAGAGGGTGGTGGCCCGCTATCTGGGCATCCACGAAGCCGCCGATCTGCCGGCTACCCAAAAGACCATAATGGCATGGCTGAATGGCGAAATTCCAAAAAGTAAGGCCGATGATTTTAACCAGGCCCTGCTTGATCTGGGGGCAACGGTTTGTTTGCCCCAAAATCCACTTTGTAATGTTTGTCCCGTTGCGTTGGACTGTGTGGCACAAAAAGAGGAACTCCAAGGTCTGTTGCCGGTGAAGTCAAAGGTGGTAAAAAAGAAGGATCGGTTTTTTCACTACTTCTTAATCATTCATCCAGCGGGACAAATCCTCATTGAACAGCGCAATTCAAAAGACATCTGGCAAGGCTTGTACCAGTTTCCGATGGTGGAGACTAATACTGATAAATCCCTTAAAAAAACCGAGGTACAGGCTTTTTTTGAAGAAACTGGGTTTTCCGTTGGAACAGACGGCGCTAAAATCGATTGAAAGGACTGAAAAGCCACATATTTTGACACATCAATCGATTTATACCCAATATTATTTGATTAATATGAATGAAAACATATTAAAAATTTCGAATGAGCATATCTTTTTTGTAGATCGGGGAAAATTGTCGAACTTTGCATTTCCCAGGTTGTTGCATAAGGTGTTGGAAAACCCAGCCTTATGGGAACCCGGAACAAATCAATCACATAAGAAGCGTAAATCAAACTGAGATGGTAAACAAGGTAACATTGATCGGTAACCTGGGCAAGGATCCTGAAGTAAGACATTTTGAAAACGGTGGCTCTGTAGCCAGAATCACCTTGGCTACCAATGAATCGTACCGCGACAAAGATGGCAACTGGCAGAACCAGACCGAATGGCATACCGTCATTGCCTGGAGAAACCTCGCCGACAGGGCCGAAAAGGAACTGAAAAAAGGTAGCCTGGTTTACGTGGAAGGTAAACTCAAAACGCGCCAATACAAAGACAGCAACGGGGTTGACAGATACGTCACAGAAGTGGAAGCAGCCATCCTGCGCTCCCTCGATAAAAGAGAGCGCACCGAAGGTGGAGCAAGCGCACCCCTGCCATCTCAGGGTAGTACCTACGGTACCGATCCCGGCCACACCACCCAACAGGATTTTACGCCTTTGGCCGACGGGGCCGATGATTTGCCGTTTTAATGAAAAACGGTCTATTGTTTAACTAAAATGTCCATCTTGGAAACAGAGCCTCCCAATCTTTTAGGGTTTATCCTTGGTTTTATCCAGCTCGACTGGTACTTTCTCGCTTACTTACTTTTGCTGATCATCCTCATCTGCTGCTCTGGCCTCATTTCAGCCAGCGAGGTAGCATTTTTTTCATTGACTTCCTCCAAGCTAAGAGCCCTGGAAGAAGAGGAAGGCATCGGTCAACGCATCGTTCACCTCAGAAACTCACCACAGCGACTACTGGCTACCATCCTCATAGGCAACAACTTTGTCAATATTGCCATCGTTATTGTATCCAAAATTATCCTCGATAGCCTGCTCAACGATCAAACCCTGGCGGTCATCGGCTGGTGGCTCCATGAATACATCTTTTTGGGCTTGTTTTCTCCCGATCAAATCGCTACCGCCATCGACTTTTTTATCACCGTCATCCTGGTTACCTTTATGCTCTTGCTTTTTGGTGAGGTGGGTCCCAAGATCTACGCCAACGTCAACAACCTCAAGGTGGCCCGACTCATGGCCACACCACTTAATATACTCGGCTTTGTTTTTTCACCGGTTAGCAGCATCCTGGTGCGATGGGGACAAACCATTGAAAATCGCATCTCCACCAATAGAAATTACCAGACCGGCACCAGCAGGGAAGACATCGATGCGGCCATCGAACTTACCGTCAATCAGAATGAAGAAGAACCCCATGAAGCGGAGCTACTCAAGGGCATCGTAAAATTTGGCGACATGTCGGCCCGACAAGTGATGCGTCCGCGTGTGGACGTAGTGGCCGTTGAAAAAGACATCGACTTCGGCTCTCTGCTCGACATCGTAAAAGAAAGTGGTTACTCCCGCCTGCCCGTGTACGAAGAAGAGGTGGATAAAATTTTGGGCATCCTTTATGTCAAAGACCTGATTGGCCATACCCAGCAGGGACCCGACTTTGATTGGAACAGCCTGATTCGTACCAATATGCTGTACATCCCCGAAAATAAAAAGATCGACGACCTGCTCAGGGATTTTCAGATCAAACGACTCCACATGGCCATTGTGGTGGATGAGTTTGGCGGTACCCTCGGCATCGTTACCCTCGAAGACATCATGGAAGAAGTGATCGGAGAAATCAAGGACGAGTTTGACGACGATGAAGACATCGAATACATCAAGTTGTCGGAAGGCAATTATATTTTTGATGGCAAGGCCCTGCTCAACGATGTGTGTCGCATCATTGGTGAAAAGACATCGTACTTCGATGACATCAAGGGCAATGCCGATTCTGTGGGTGGCCTCATGATCGAGTTGGTCGGACACATCCCCAAGCCGGAAAGGGAGTTGCAATTAAAGGAATTAAAACTAAAGGTCATTTCTTCCAATAGCAGGCGGATAGAAAAAGTAAATATCAAAGTAATGCAAAGCCCCTCATGATGTCCAATTATTTTACCCATTTTGTTTTGTTGGTTGGTTTCACTTTGATGGCCTGTACGGGTGATGACACCAGGATGCCCAAACAAAGGATGTTTCCCCACGTTGCTTATCCTTTAAAAAAAGACACCAGCTTTACCCACGGTGAATGTCCCTTTACATTTACCTTTCCTTCGTATTTGGTGTACAGACAAGACTCTTTCTTTTTGGTGAAAAACCGGTGAACGATTGTTGGTTCGACCTCAACAGCCAGGCCCTGGGAGCGAGCTTGCACTGCAGCTACTACCCGGTCAATGGCAGGGCCGACTTAGACCGCCACATAGAAGACGCGTTTACCATTACCGGTAAACACAACATAAAGGCCAATGCCAGAAAGGAAACCCTGATCTCCGGACAAAAGGGGGTCAATGGTATCTTTTTTGAAGTCGATGGTCCGGTAGCCTCTCCTGTTCAGTTTTTCCTGACCGACTCTACCCACCACTTTTTCAGGGCTTCCTTGTATTTTAATGCCACCGTCAATCCCGATTCCACAGCGCCGGTCTTACAATTTATCCGTCAGGACATCGAAAAGATCATTTCCACTTTTGAATGGAAAAAATAAACATGATTACTAAAGGGTGGTCCCATATTTTAATCTTTATCCTCGTTGTGGGGTGCCATTCATTGATGGCTCAAAAACAGGTAGAATTGGGCAATGTCAAATGGCTGCGCAACCTTGACGAAGGTAAAAAAGTGGCCTTGGCCCAGCACAAGCCCATCTTCCTGCTCTTCCAGGAGGTGCCCGGCTGTGCTACCTGTCGCAACTTTGGTGAGGACGTGCTTTCACATCCCCTCATCGTTGAAGCCATATCTACCTACTTTGTACCGGTGGCCATATTTAACAATAAAAACGGCCACGATGCACAGGTCCTTGCTGCTTACAAAGAACCCGCCTGGAACAACCCGGTCATTAGAATTGTAGATGAAGGGGGCAAAGACCTGGTGCCCAGACACAGCGGCCAATACCAGCCGGCATCCGTAGTCAAAACCATCAACTCGACCCTGATCAAAAGCAACCGCCTCATCCCCGAATATCTTGTCTTGCTGGAAACTGAATTAAATGCTGACCCCGCTGAGCTCTACCTTGAGATGTATTGTTTCTGGTCGGGTGAAAAAAACATAGGCGCCCAACCGGGTGTCATTTACACAGAGCCGGGCTATAGCAATGGAAAGGAAGTGGTGCGTGTTGTCTTTGATGACACAGCAACTTCAGCTGAAAAGGTAGCGGCCCAGGCAAGGAAGTCGGGCAATGCAGACGCCATCCACATTAAAAATGGAACAAGCCCGGTTTCAGTTGAGGGCATTAGACAGGCTCCCTTAAAAAATTACACGGTCGACAAAGACCTGCATTACTATCTGAAAAATTCGGAGTATGCTGCCCTGCCACTGAGTCCAATCCAGGCTACCCGCATCAATAGCGCGCTGGGCAATGGTACGTCACCCACCATCTATCTGTCACCGCTTCAGCAACAAATGTTAAAAGACATCAAAGCGGGTAAGCTTTCGAAAAAGGTAAGGTATGCCGCCCAACCCTGGCACTCCGCCTGGCCGTCAGGCTATTAATTAGATCCTTTCATCCACTTGATCACCTGCTGTTGTTGTTCGCTGCTGGCCATGATCAGGTACATGCCGGCCACCGTCATTTCTCTGGAGATAAAGTTTTGGATCTTTTCAAAACTGCCCTGCACTACCAGTTTGCCACTTAGATCAAAGACCTTGAGCTGTAAGGTATTTCCGGCATCCGGCCCGGTTATTAAGTCACCATTTTTATCGATGTAAACCAGGTTTATATTTTTTCTTACATCGCCTGTTGCACTAAGCCTGCTGATCACTACCGTGGTGTCATACAGGCAGCCATGACTATCCTTAATTTGTACAACGTATTGACCCGGGGCCAGATTGGTGAATTGACTGGTCTCTCCAAACACACCATCTATCCATGCTATGGTATAGGGTGGTGTGCCGCCATTGATTTGGGCAATGACCAAAGAACCATTGTTTTGATCTATGTCGCAATCTGTGGTATTGATAACTGCGCTTAGTTCCTTTGGTATCTCCACCACAAAGGGTCCATAAACAGCCGACCTGCCAGTAACAGTGGTTACCGTAAACATATAGTTACCTGCTGCCAGCTCGGTCAGTACCAGACCCGTATCCTGGTGGGCCCAGCTTACTTCAAAAGGGGCTCTGTTTTCCTGCACCTCGATGCTTATACTTCCCCTATCATCGCTGCATGCTGCTTCGCTTACCACAACATTCAGTACAGGCAAGCTGCTTTTGACGTCAACAGTAAAACAGCTGTCGATGCTGACACAGAGATTAGCCATGGTCAGGCAGACCTTATAACTTCCTTCTTCCTTAAAAAGTAGGGTAGGGGGTAGGCTTCCATGTATAATGCGACCATCCCCTGTATTGAGTTGAACGAAGCTGCCATTGACGATGCTGACATTGAGAGATAATTTATCGAAATAAACCTGGTAGTCGAGTTTGACTCCGGGCGTTGAGTTATGGATAATGGTTACCTCTGTTTTTTGACCCGGGCCTACATTGTAATAACTACCGCTGCCCGTGGTCTCGAGTCGCACCGGTCTCACCAGGTATTCGTAGTCACCCGGCATCAGACAGCTTTCCATAAATTGGGTAAGCATTTGAGCAATGGGAGTAACAAGGGTAAAAGCAGATTCACCTTTTTTTTTCGATACACGTAAAACGAAAGATCGGTATCAATTGAATTTGACCAACTCAACATCCCACTTTCTTCCTTGACCGTTGCGGTCAATTCTTCTACCCCGTGAAAGGGCAACAGGGTTAGCGTAGGATCGCCCATCAGGGCTATGTGTACTCCTGTAGCGCCAAAGCCGGCATTGAATTCTGAGCTGTTATTTTGGGTTATCCGACAGCCATAGCCAATGGTTTCACCCATGGCCATGTGGTGGAGGTGCCATACGGGTCTGCCGGCCCAGGCATTGGTAAGCACCTGCCCGGACGTTAAAGCAGCCCTTAGGTAGTTGTTGGTATTGTGCCAATCGCCAAAATAGGAGCCAAAGACCAGGGTAAAGGTGGTGAGGTGGTTTTCATTGACCAGCTCTCCTGTAGTGCCAATGCCCGAGGCTCCCTGGTAATGCCCAGATCCACAGCCATAGGAAAAGAGGTACGACTGGCTTTGCAGGGTGGATTTATAAGGTAGGTACTTAACACTGTCCCTCCCGAAAAAACGACAAAAGTTGTTGAGTCCACTTTGGCCAAAGGCCTCTGGGTAAGAGGCAAAGTTGTTTTCTATCAATCCCCTCCTCACATACGGCGTCTGCCCTTTGCGGAATTGGTGGTTTTTGTCAAAATACTTTCGCATCAATGAAATCTCACCTTCTGGAAAAGCAGGCAGGTCTGATAGGTCGATTCTTCCACAAGCCAGTTCAACCTTGCCGGGAATGGACGAATTGTCGAACTTGCCATCGCCGGGTACATTGTCGTTTCGGGTACCGGTGGCCCCGGTGACGTTGACCACATTGTCTGTCCACGATCCATCCAGTTCGGCATAATACACATCTGCCGGCCAGGCACCCACGTGGTCAGGAGTATGCCCGTCTGGTGCCAGGTTGCCGGCATAGGGCACGGGCACCTTACCTATTAGGACAATGCTTTCTATCTTTATGGGGCTTGCACCTGCCACCAGGCTTTTGAGGGCTGCCTTTATACTATCAGGTGCGGAAGTACTAAAAACGGCGAGTCTCCATACCACCCAGCCCTCTTCTGTGAGATCATTTTGGTAACGGGTCAACTCATCCGGCAGCGCCTGGGCTATTCCATTTTCGACGATGAGTACCACCCCTCCCCTTTGGTGTACGGGGGCTGCCTCGATGCCCGCTGCTATGGCAGCACCGATGTTGCTGGTGCTGGTTTGCCGGGTGATGTGGTATTCGTAAATTTTTCCTTTAACGACAGCCGTGTCGGTGTAGGATAAGGCATTACCGGGTAGGTTAACCAGGGCCTTATAGGCAGATTGACCCTTTTCCCTCTTTTTGATAAAGTACGATGTGGCACTGGGATAGGACGGCCAGTCCAAAAAAAGGTCATCCCCTTCATTCCTTGCATTGATTAGGATTGAATTATCGTAGTCTAAATTCTGCGCTGTAAGTGTAAGACTTAGAATCAGGGATGCCCAAAAAAGTAGTCTTTTTTTCATTTTAGCCAATTTATAAGACCAAAATACAAAAAAGACCGGCTAAACCAACTAATGGTTGATGACAAAAAAAATAACATCATACCTGGCGCATAATGTTATTAATTCTCGGATACGATCCTGCTTTCTTTCAGAGCATTCAGGTGTATCCTTCAAAACTTGGTGGCCTGTTGCGGTATTTATAAATCCTTCATAACCAGCAAGACTATGCAAAGAAATGACAATTTTCTGACGCTTTTTACCTTGTTTAGTAAATGACTGTCTGGAAGGCGTAAGTGGTAGATTTGGAAGGGTAAGTGGTAATTTTCAACTCGATAACCACTCAATAAACTCGTTTTTATTCCTCCTGGAAACGTCAATATGGTGGTTAAAAGAGGTAATAATCGACCCTCCATCGCCTTTGATGTACTGTTTAATGTACCTTTTTTGAACAATATAGGAGTTGTGGACCCTAAAAAAGTCGTTGACGGGCAGTTGTTCTTCCACATCCTTGATGGTCTTGGTCATCACTTTTTTGGATCCATCATTGAGGTAAATGTTGGTGTAGGTCGACTCCGCCTCGCAGTACACAATGGCCTCTACCGGTATTAAGTCTATGGTTGTCTTGCTGTTAAGGTGTAAAAATCGGCTCACCGGCCCAGTAGAAAGGCTCTTTTTGGCCAATAATCTTTTGATCTTGTCCACCGCATCGATCACTTCATTGATGGCAATCGGTTTCAACAGATAGTCTACTGCATTCATCTTGATGGCATCAATGGCGTAGTCTTTATACGCCGTCGTAAAAATGACCTTAAAATCAGCATCTTTAAAAAAAGATAGAAGGTTCAAGCCCGATCCCCCCGGCATCTGGATGTCCAAAAAGATAAACTCCGGCCTCAGGGTGGTAATGGCGGTATAGCCCTCCTCCACGTTCTGAGCCTGCCCAATGATATCCACATCCGGACAATATTTGGTAAGGATGTTCACTATGGTCTCTCTGCTCTTCGCTTCGTCATCTATGATTACACAGGTCATGATCCATTATTCTCAATGAGCAACCAAGATAATACATAAGCCGCAAAACCCAATCCTTTTTTTCGGTTAAAGAAGCACTTGTAGTCCGGACAGCTGTTTAGATATTCCTTTACCCGGCTATCCCGGCGGGATCGAAACCCTGAGCGGCATCTTAATCGTTACCTTGGTGCCTTTATTGCTTACTCCGGGGTGGAGGTCGGCAATGTTGATCTCAATGTCAGAGCGGTCAAATTCCTTGATGGCGTTGATGCGCTCACGGATGATTTTAATGCCGAGCGATTGTTTTTTGAGGTGATTTTTCCTGATCTGCTGGGCTAATTCCCGGCCGATGCCGTCGTCTTCCACGGTACAGACCAATGATTTGCCGTCTCTGCGCCAGGTGATGCGGAGGTGGCCCTTTCCTTCTTTATTTTTGAGCCCGTGTTCAATCGCATTTTCTACAAACGGCTGGATGATGTTGGAAGGAATTTGTACCGAATTATCGAGGTCCTCCTCAATAGAGATGCTATACTCAAAGTGCTCGCCCGACCGAAGCGATTCGAGTGATAGGTAGAGTTGCAAGAGGTCAATTTCTTCAAATAAGCCAATAAATTGTTTTTTAGAGGCTTCCAGATAGCCGCGGATCAGCCTTGAAAACTTACTTAGGTATTCATTGGCCTTGACCTCTTCATTGGTAAAAATGTAGTTTTGGATGGCATTGAGAGAATTGAAAATAAAATGACTGTTGAGTTGAGATTGCAAACTTTCCAGCTTGATCTCGGCCATCTTTTTTTGAAGGGCCAACTCTTTTTCACTGGCCAGCAGCTTTCTTTTGTTGCGATAATAAAAATAAAAGAAAGGAACGGAAACAAAGGCAATGGCCATGATCAATCGAAACCACAGGGTATTGTAAAAAATGGGTTTGATGTTGAAATGGATAAGGATTTCATTTTTGGACATTACCCCATAGACATTGTAAGCCCTGGCCTTAAAGCTGTATCTGCCGGGCGCCAGGTTGTTGAATTGGATGGTCCTGTCCTTGGTTTTTTCTGTTTGATGGGTGCCATCACCATTCAATTCATATTCGTAGGTATTATCACCCAGACTGGCATAAGATAAATTGGTGAGTTGAATATGGATGGAGTTTTCATGGTAGTCTAGTTCATAAAATGACTGAATGTCTCTTGATACCCCGTCTATCCTTACATCCGAGATTTCAAGGGTAGGTACTACCAATTGCTCATAACTCAGGTCCTGCATGGCGGTGAGGCCTTCTGACGTGCCAATGTAGATGGAATCCTGCAGACAAAAAACAGAGTTGATGTCGTTGGCATGGATGCCGTCTGAATAGGTGTATTTTTGAAAAACAAGTCCCTTTTCACCATTGGGCTTGGCCCTCCACAAACCATTGCTCGAGGCAACCCACATGGTGCTGGTTTCTTTGTGAAAATAGAGCTGATTGATGATGCTGTTTTCAAAATCAGGAAAAACGTAGGGCTGCTGTGTGACTTCATCGATGTACATCAACCCTTTTTCATCGCTGCTCAGCCATATCCTGCCCCGATCGTCCTGGGCCATGGATCGGATAAAACCACCCACGTAGCCCGGCAGCCATTTATCTCCCATTTTTTGATCGGCATAGTGGTAAATCCCTTCTGTTGTACCCAATAAAATATGGCCATTCTTGAGTTTGAGTATGGAATAAATACACTCTTTGGGCTTATCAAAACGGGTCATTTTGATCTTTCCTTTTTGAGTGGTGAGCTCAATGATGGCCAGGCAACCGCCCAGCAAAAAAGTAGTATCGGTTAGCTGACAAACGTATTTAGGTGAAAAGTAACCTTTGGTATCCTTGCTTACTATGCGTTTTTTGGGAATCATATAAGGTCGGGTATAGTACCAATCTCCGTTTTTTTCGCAATTGGTTTGAGGTTGAATGCTGTTTAAGCCGCTGACCTGCATGGGCCATCTGGTAAAAAACGAAAAGTTGCCCGTTATGATTTGTCCAAATTTGTCTTCCTGCAGGTTGTATAGGTGTGAATATAAATCCCGAAATACGGTTTTGATCTGTTTGTCTTTGCGCAGATAAAAATAATTGAAGTTGTCATTGATCATGTACAAGCCATGAGTGGGCAAACTTCCTACCTGGGTGATCTTGGGGGTAGCCATTTCATCGGTGTCTTCAAAATATTGTCTGCTCTTGAATGACTTTTGGGGAATAAAAAATACACCGCTGTACTTGGAGCTGATCCACCAGTTTTTTTCTTTGTCTACCACCAGGCTGGTGCCGTCTCCCGGCATGGCAGGAAGATGTAATGATTTTTTAACTCCAAAGACCGACATCATGCTGAATTTTCCAGTGACAGGCTCATGCAGGATAAGCCAACCCTCATCGTAGCCCACCATTTCGTGGCCTTCGATTTCTTTGCTTGAAAATAAAGTGTGGATCCGATCCTTTCCAATCAGGTAGACATTCTTATTGGTGGCAAAAATGTATTGGTCTCTGCCATAATAGCGTGGGTGATAAAAATTGTGGTTGTCGCTCAGTAGTTTTTCATCCTTGTCAAATTTCAACAGTGTACTTACTTTGCCGGTATTTTTATCGAGCAATTGCACTCCAAAGTGAAGGGTAACAACGGTGATGTTGTGATCATTTTCTTTTACCATCATCAGGCGATCTTCCTTCTGTATGGGAAAATAATATATGTTGTTATTATCGTATTTGCGCAGCGCTATGATTTCATCTTTTTCATAATTGCGACTTGTAAAAAACAAGCCATTGCCCGGATAGTACACAGGAAATCGGTCTTTTCTGGAGGGGAGCTCGGGCCGGTCTACCCAAACGAGTGAATCTCCCAGAATGAATTTTTTGCGTTGGTCTTTGGTGTCCAGCCACATCCTGCCCCCATCATCGGGAAAACAATTGTAGATGTCTTTGATCTTAAAATTGAGCTTTTTGGCGATGCTCTCAAACTCATATCCATTGTATCGAACGATGCCCTTGTCTGTAGCCACCCAAATCTTACCCTCTGCATCATCGATCAATCGATAACAATTGTTGGAAGGCAGCCCATCTTTGATGGTAAAATGTTTAAGCGGAATTTGCTGGGCGTTCAGCAGGGATGTCAAGGCAGTAAAGGCCATCACCAAGGCTGTGTAGACATGGCTTTTTGGGGCGATGGCCCAAATAGGGGAGTGGCTCTTTCTTGATCCCATCAGCTTCTAGCCTTCGGCTTCATCCAGGATGTAAATGGCCTTGAGATTGCGCGCCTTTTCATTGTAATCAAGACCATATCCAATAACAAATAGATCTGAAATGGAAAAGCCCAAAAAATCTGCGCTGATGTCGTGCCTCAACTTGGAAGGTTTGAGCAGCAGGGAGGCTATGGCAATAGATGCTACACCAATGGACCTGAGGTATTGGGTGAAATCGTGAAGGGTATGACCTGTATCAATGATGTCTTCGATGATCAGAATGTCTCTTCCGCTTAAGTCGTTGATGGCATCGCGGTTAAATTCTATCTTGCCCGTACTCTCCATATCCTCATACGAACTTACTTTGATAAACCGGGTTTCAACAGGCTTATCCCAGGCCCGCAATAGGTCGGAGGCAAAGACAAAGGCTCCGTTGAGCAAGACCAGAAAAATAGGATCTCTGTCTTTGTAATGGGCCTTGATCTCAACTGCCATTTCGGTAATGCGTCCTTTGATTTGGGACTCGCTGAGGTAGGGTTTAAAATTTTGTTGGTTTACCTGGATAATGTCTTGTCTCATGGTTGAAGACCATATTGATCGATTAAATAAATAAGGCTGGTCATTGCGGCCGCTCCTAGTTTCAACTCTCTGGGATGTACATTTTCAAAAACATCTCTGGCCGTGTGATGATAATCAAAATACCGCTGTGAATCGGGTCGCAAGCCTATGAGCAAGCCCTTTAAGGGTTTGAGTGGACCAATGTCTGCACCAGAACCGCCGGTCTCAAATTGCAGGCCATACGATTCCATTAAGGGCAACATGGTGGAACTTACACTGCGATAATATTTTTTAAGCACCGAGGTATCGGCATCAAAGGAAAAACCACGCGGCGAAAATCCTCCGGCATCGCTTTCGATGGCTGCCAGGTGAAACTTTCCTTCTTCCCTGGCCCTCTTGGCATATTCCAGACCTCCTGCAAGCCCGTTTTCTTCATTGGCAAATAAAACGCAGCGAATGGTGTACCTAGGCTTATAGCCGAGGCCTACCAAGGTATGCAATACTTCCATCGATTGTACACAACCGGATCCGTCGTCGTGGGCTCCTTCACCTACATCCCAGGACTCGAGATGTCCACCAACCAAAAGGATGGTGTCGGGTGAGATGTGTCCTCTGATCTCTCCAATTACATTGGCGCAAGGCACAGTACCGGCAGAATGACTCGATCCCTTCATGTACACCTTCCCCCCGGAACTTAATTGAGCAGAAAGCCAGTTGGCATCCTGGGTAGAAATGGCCATGGCAGGTATTTTATTGATGCCTTCTTTGTAAATCAGGGTTCCGGTATGGGCGTAATCATCAACACCAAGTCCCATTGATCGCACCAGTGTTCCCACCGCCCCATATTCGGCCGCCTTCGATGCTCCATATACGCGCTGGTCTACGGCTCCACCATAGGCACTAAAAGTACGGATGGCTCCTTCGTCCATGGGGCGATTGTAAAAAACGATCTTTCCGGCTACCCGGGCACCCATTTGTTCTACTTCATCTAGCCCGGCTACTTCTACTACTTCTGCCTCCAATCCTTCGGCTGCGGTTCCAATCGAATTGCCGAGGGCAAAGGCGGTGAGTTGAGTCTTATGGCCCTTTGTGTCTGTAAAATATACTTCTTCCTTTACCCCCCGCATCCATTTTTGGGTAGTCGTTTCCTGGGTATAGGTATGTACACCAGTTATTGTTTTCAATTGCTCCTGGGTAATTTCAACTGCCCTGTTGTAAGCGTCGTGACCCGCCAACCGGGGACCTGCCTGCTTACACAGGGTGTATAGCCAGTCGTGACATTGGCCTTCCTTTAAGCTGTATTCATGGATTTTTCTGATCATCAGGGCATGCTGATCTTGCCCTGCCTGAGCCATCAATTCACTACCAGCCAACAGCAATAGGGTGATGAGGGTCAGTCTGCTCATCGCCAAGTTATTTTAGTGGATATGTCGTCTCTCTGACCTTCTCCTCCATCCACATCGGTGTATCCCATGTAAAATAAGCCAAGACAAACGCTGGCCCTCGGTCAGCCCAAGAAAGGCGTCTGCCTTAAGGATCAGCCCGGGTGTAGCCCAAAAGCTGCCGATGCCCATTGAGCTGCATGTCAGCCACATGTTTTGCACCGCACACGACACCGCTGCTATTTCTTCCCATTCCGGCAGGGTCTCCTCCGGTGAACGCTGCATACAGATGGCAATGACACAGGCCGATTGAACGGGCTTTTCGCTGATCTTTTTTTGTTGAATTTCGCTGAATTTTTCAGCACTAACGCTTTGTTGATAAGCATTGGCAAGGTAATCACTCAAACTTTGTCTCGACTCTGTGCTTTCAAAAACCACAAACCGCCAGGGCTGGGTTTTTTTGTGGGTAGGAGCCCAATTGGCCGCCTCCAGTATGGATAATAACACCTCGTGTGATATTTCTTTCCGTTGTACGAGGCAGGAAAAATGGACCTGCGTTTTCTGATGACTTCTCTGATATCCTGGCTCATTGTTTTTTATGCGAATGTAACCAAAATATGCTTTTATTGCCCTTTAAAAGGGACTTCTTTCTTCTATGAACTCAAAATTTATAACCTACTGTACCCAATACTCTGGAGGCGCTTTGACCAAAATTATAAGACTGACCATCGATGTTAATGTGGTCGCCAAAGGCGGTAAGATTGCCCTCATAGGCTACATCCAGCCTTAGCTTCCAGATATCAAAACCAAAACCGGCCTGGTATCCATAGCTGGCATCCTTAAACTTTTGATGGTAGGATGAAAAGTTGGTAAGGTCTGAGGTGCTGCTGATGTGTAAGTGCGCTACGGGGCCTCCATAGAGTCGGAAGATGCCGGCTTTGATGCCCACCATTACTGGAAGGTCAAGGCTGTAGTATTTTTCATTGAATAGCTTTGTTATCACCTGGCCCTCACTGTACTCTGTAAGTTGGTAGTTGACCCTATTGGAATTAAAAAGGGCCGATGGCTCTACATAAAGTCCCAAAAAGCTCACTCTGGCGTAAAGTCCGAGGTGGTGACCATAAGATGCGTCTCTAAAATCTATTTTAAGCTTGTTAAGGCCATTGTTGACCTCGATGCCATCTGAAATGAGGTCGAGCGAATTGAGCCCACCTTTGATACCTACCTCAAATTGACCATAAGATAATGCAGAATAGAAAAGCAAAGTCAATGAAAACAATAATTTACGCATTATACTAATGTTTAATATAAAAAAATAAAAAATACAATTCCGGCTAAAATAAGAAACGAAATGTCTGCTTATTACCCTCTTAGACGGAGGTTATGGTCTAAAAAACATATTTTTGCCTCTCTTTAACCTTTGATTAACGCTGAAAAATGGAACTTTGGCATCATATGCAAATAAATTATAATATATCAATTATTGTGCCATAGTCATTATTAAACTATTTGGGTCTTTTCAAGCCAAAACAATGAATATTAACAAAGTAGAATACTGCGGCAGTTTCCATCGCGAAGACCTTTGTCCGAAAGATGGCCTCCCCGAATTTGCTTTTATCGGCAGGTCCAACGTGGGTAAATCATCGCTGATCAATAGCCTGATCCGCAGAAAAGACCTTGCCAGGGTCTCAAAAGAGCCGGGCAAAACACAGTCGCTCAACTTTTACATGGTTGACCAAAAATGGTATATCGTCGATCTTCCAGGCTATGGCTATGCTCGTACTTCTCTGTCCAACAGGGATAATTGGCGGAAAATGATCGATTACTACCTCAAAAACCGACAAACCCTTGTAACAGCCTTTGTTCTTAGCGACGCCCGACATCCCCTTCAAAAGGCAGACAGTCAGTTTATGGAGTGGTGTGCCACCCAGGGCGTGCCTTTTGTATGATTTATACCAAGGCCGACAAGATGGGCCCGCAGGCATTACAACAAAACCTCGAAAGCATCCGAAAAGAAATGCTCAAAGACTGGGCAGAAATGCCAAAGGAGTTTGTAACAAGCGCCGAAACAGCCATGGGAAGAGAAGATATTTTGGATTTTATGGGAAAATTAATGTAAAATTTTTAATTTTTGCATCGCAAAGTCAATGACACACATTTATCCGCATATTATCCCCAAAATCGAAGACTGGCCCATCAACCGGTTTGCCAGGGAGCGGAAAGAATTTATCGATCAGCTCAATGATTTTGTATTTGACCGCATTTTGCGCAACAGCAGCCAGGGCCTGGAAGACATCCTCGCCAAAACCATCTACCTCGAAAGTCAGCGCATTAAGAGCAATCCATGGAAGGTAGACCCCACTGATGACGCCGAATTCTGGCGCACAATGGCCAATTCACTCACCGAGGCCCTCAAAAGTTCAGATAAAGAGCTGCACCTCAAAGACATGCTGCGCAGAATTGTGCACCGTTACAACGAAGAGATCGTAGGCAATTTTAATCCTTCTACCTTTAGGTTTGCCCGAAAGTTTCTCACCGTCTTTTTCAAAAGGATCTTCAATCGTTTTAAAGCCCCCGGCCAGCGCTGGTTTTGGGGCACCAAAAATGATCTGTTGAACAAAATAAAACTAAGGGGCTATGTAGATGAGACGCGGTCTCTGTTTACCAAAGGCACCGTGGTCATTGTACCTACGCATTTTAGTAACCTCGATTCCATTACCATCGGTTATGCCCTTGACATGGTAGCCGGCATGCCTGCCTTATCGTATGGGGCAGGACTCAACCTTTTTGAGGTAGAAATTGTGGCCTACTTCATCAACCGACTTGGTGCCTACAAGGTTGACCGCAGGAAAAAGAATCCTGTCTACCTCGAATGCCTTACCTCTATGGCCTCTTATGCCCTGTACAAAGGAGTGCCCAATATCTTTTTCCCCGGAGGTACCCGCTCGCGCAGTGGTGCCCTTGAAAACAAGCTGAAATACGGTCTTTTGGGCTCTGCCATCGAAGCGCAGCGATTGATGATGGAAAATGGCAAACAAGACAAGATTTACATCGTGCCGCTCGTGATCAGTTACAACTTTGTACTTGAAGCCAAAAGCCTGATCGAGCAACACCTGATGGCCATTGGCAAAGAAAAATACCAGCGCTCAAGAGAAAGCAAAAACATCGGTTCTAAATGGAATTACTTTAAGCTCTTTTTTTCCAAACAATCAGAAATGGTCTTGTCATTTGGCGAACCCATGGATGTATTGGGCAATCGGGTTGACGAAGAAGGCCACAGCCTGGATAAAAACTGCAACCATGTCAGTCTGCGCGAGTATTTTATGCTCGAAGGCGAACTGGCCGAAAGTGCCCAACGCGAATCGGTGTACACCCGCATCCTGGCAGAGAAGGTGCTCGACAGCTATTTCCGCAACAACGTGGTTTTGTCCAGCCACCTGGTAGCCTTTGTAGCCTTCCGCATGTTGCTCAACCAACGCAAAGACCTCAGCCTCTTTGCCATGCTGCGACTCAATGCCTCAGAATTTTCCATCAACGCCGATGACTTTAACCAGCAGCTGTCAATATTGGTCGACTACATGAAGACCATGGAAGTGGAAGGAAAACTCAGGCTTTCGGATGAAATATTTAAACCCTTGGATCAGCTCATCCTGCACGGCATCGAAATGCTGGGCTCCTACCACATCGAAAAGGTGCTGGGCCTGGATGAAGAAAAAAAGGTGCTCTTTACCCAACACATCAAGTTGTTGTATTTTTATGCCAACCGACTCGAAGGTTACGATTTTGAAACACAGCTGCCTTGGATACCCACTGAAAAATTCAGATACGTTGACAAATTAAAAGAAGATTAAGCGTGAATTTTATCATATATGATCTGGAAGCTACCTGCTGGAGAGGAAGACCGCCTCACGGTGTCAACGAAGTCATAGAAATAGGTGCCTATAAAGTCAACCAGTTGGGCGAAGTATTGGACGTTTTTTAATAAATTTATCAAACCCACTGTTAATCCCATCCTCTCTGATTTCTGCCGCCAGCTGACCTCTATCTCTCAAAGCGATGTTGACAAGTCAAAAACCTTTCCACACATCATCCAGGAATTTCAAGACTGGATCAACGTCCAGGAAGAAGATTATAACCTTTGCTCCTGGGGTAAGTTTGACATCCAGTTGCTCAAAAATGACTGCAAGCTCCACAAGCTGGAGTACGACTGGCTGGACAACAACATCAATGTCAAGGGCCAATACCACGAAATCAAGGGAGAACACAAGCTCACCGGCCTCAAAAATACCATCAAACACGAGGGCATGGAGTTTACAGGCATCCACCACCGCGCCATTAGTGACGCAGAAAACCTGGCCAAAATCTTTATCAAGTACATCGACATGTGGAAGTATTGATGATTTTGGGTCATTTACAGTTTCCAAAGTAACATTTATCGCCTTTTTTCGTCGATTCATCGTAATTTCGCCCGCGCCGGAACCAATTGTCATTCCGTGGGTTTAATATTTTAAAATCAATTCGTACAATGAAACAAAAACTTTTATTTATCCTTTGCCTGATTTTTGTGGCAGGAAATATGTTTGCACAAAAATCCATCAGCCAGGGCATGGTGGTAATGGAAATCACAGAAATCAGCTCACCGGATCCACAGACTGCATCTATGATGGAGATGATGAAAGGCTCTCAAACAGAAATTAACTTTAGTACCACGAGCCATGCATCTAAGATGTCAATGATGGGAGGAATGGTTGAGGTTAAAACCTATGTTAGCAACGAAACCAAGGTTTTCGATATGTTGATGGACATGATGGGCCAAAAGTACTGGATCCAGTCAACCCTTGATGATTTAGCCAAAGACGAGCAGGCGCAGAAAGCAGCCAATGCCAAAGTGGAATACAACAAAGACCAGAAGAAAAAAATCATGGGCTATGATTGTTATGCCATGACGGTTATCATGCCGGACAATGCAGAAATGAAGGTAACCGGTTATGTAGCAGAAGATATTAAGACTGATGCCAATATCATCCAGGGCTTGCAGGCATTAAAATTTGCCGGCTTTCCGATTGAATACACAGTAGAGACGCCTATGATGAAACTCACTATGAGTGCGGTAGACATCAAGGATACAGTAGACACTTCTAAACTGACACCACAAACTTCTGGTTACACCAAAATGACCATGGAAGAATTTAAGCAAAAAATGGGTGGAATGGGAGGCTTTGGCTTCTAAACTCACCATTCAGATGATAAAAGATAGGGACCTCTCGGGGTCCCTTTTTTTTTATTTGAAAAGTTAAACTGTCATCTCGGACAACAACGGGCTCATAAATTTTCCTTATTTTTGCATTTTTCCGGTAAATCCGGTCTCAAAACACATCACAAAATCCGGGTATGAACCGTTTCATTCTTTTTTTATTCATTCTTGTAGTCAATTCCTTTTCTGCTGTCAATGCCCAAAACACCCAATACCACAGGGCACGCATCGATTTAAAAGACAAAAACCCGCTCTTGTTGCTGAGGGCCGGCATTCCTGTTGACCACGGAAAAATGGCTGTTGGCCGTTACTTCGAAAGCGACTTTTCCAACGAAGAAATAAACCTCATCGAAAAGATGGGTTTCAAAGTCAACGTCCTGATCAGAGATGTTGAAACCTATTATGCCAATCCCAATCGTCCTTCAGAACTGACCGAATATACCCAGGTTTTGAGAGACTTTGATTGTAAGCAGACCCTTGCCGAAATCAAAACCCCCTTCAACTATTTTGAGGGCAGCATGGGCGGTTATTTTACCTATGATGAAATGCTCTTCATCCTCGATTGGATGGGAGATCTGTATCCGTTTATGGTTACCAAGCCCGACACCATCAAAGGATATACCACCCACGATGGCAATGTAATTCATTATGTCAAAGTCAGCGATTTTCCCGAGGTAGATGAAAACGAGCCCGAGCTGCTCTACACTGCCCTCCACCACGCCAGAGAACCCAATTCATTGAGCCAGATGATATTTTATCTTTGGTACCTCATGGAAAATTATACCCGTGATCCGGAAATCAAATACCTGGTCGATCATACAGAAATGTATTTTATTCCCTGCCTCAATCCCGATGGATATATCATCAATGAAAAAAACAAACCCGATGGCGGTGGTCTTTGGCGCAAGAATGGTAAAAAAGACAATACTGGCAAGCTGGTAGGAGTAGACCTCAACCGAAATTATGGTTATGAGTGGGCTTATGACAATGAAGGTTCTTCCCCCAATCCAGGCTCAGAGACCTACAGAGGAGAATCTGGATTTTCTGAACCCGAAACCTCTGCCCTCCGCGAGTTTTGTGTATCGCGACAGTTTTTATTGGCCCTCAACTTTCACACCTTTGGCAACCTGCTCATCCACCCCTGGGGTTACAATGATCAGCCTACCGATGAAGATAAAATATTTAAGGCCATGGGCACCGTGATGACCCGCACCAATGCCTTTAAAATGGGAACAGGCACCGAAACGGTTGGCTATACGACCAATGGCGACAGCGATGATTACCTCTATGGCGATGAGGTTGAAAAAAACAAGATCTATTCCTATACCCCCGAAGTAGGCCCTTCATTTTGGCCCGCCAAAACAGACATCGACCTCATCAACAAAAGTTGTCTGGAAATGAACCTCGCTCTGCCACGCCTCGCCCTGGGCTGGGTGGACCATGAGATCTACGACCTTTCTACCATGCACATGGCAGACGATACGTTTAACCTGCATTTTATCCGCCCCGGCTTTGGCAATACTCCGGTTGATATTTCCATCAGTCTGAATGCCGAAATGGATGAAGACGTTTTCAGATTTACCTTTGACAAGGCACAGGGAGGTGATACCATCATGGCCTTTCCCTATCTCCTCGATACCGCTGATCTGGTACCCGGCAGAAATCAGGTTTGGATGCACATCGACAAAAACTATGGGAGCTTTGTCCACCATGATTCCATCCAGGTCGATGTATTTTATGGAGACATCAAAAAACACTTTGAAGACAAGGGCTCTAATACCGCCCAATGGCAGGTGTTGGATGGTAACTGGGGCGTTACTCCCGCCATTTATACCAGTGCGCCCACCTCGATTACAGATTCACCCTCCTCATCTTACGCCAGATTGGCTACTACCACGCTGCGGATGGCCAACCCTGTTGACCTTACAGACGCCAATAGTCCGCTACTCACCTTTAATGCACGTTGGAGCATAGAGAGTGGATATGATTACGGCATGGTATACGCATATACTTTAGCAGGTGATACCCTCTTTTTGTGCGGCAAATACACCAGACCCGGCACCAAAGATCAAAAATTTAGCTACCCGGTTTACGATGGCATCCAGGAACAATGGATAACAGAAGTGATCGACCTCTCCCATTTTGAAGGAGAATCACAGGTCTTTATCGACTTTGAAATCACCTCCGATGCCTTTTTGGAATTGGATGGCTGGTACATCGATGATGTTCAGGTCTTGTCATTCAAACCCATTACCACCTCGGTGAAAGAAGAAGAAAGCCAAACTCAGAATATTTACCCCAATCCCGGAAGCGGTTTATTTACTTTTTCAGAAATGCCAGCCTCCCATGTGCGTGTTTACAACGCCCAGGGTCTTTGGGTCTCTACAGTTTCAGCTTCACACCAAAAAACCATCGACCTGCAAGCCCTGGTATCCGGTATCTACCACTTAGACTGGACCAATCAACAGGGAGAGAAGGTCATGCAAAGGGTGGCTGTGATAAGATAAATCTCCATGGCATCGTATCGGTATGTTACGGTAATTTTTCCCCTGGCCCTTCCGGCCAACTATACGTATAGCATCCCAGATCACCTCCTGGATCAGGTGCAGGTAGGTATGCGCGTAGAAGCTCCCCTTCGAAACAAAATATACGCGGGTATGATATCGGCCCTGCACGAAAATGTAGAGGATGATGTCAACGCCCGTCCCTTTTATTCTCTGCTCGACGACAAGCCCCTTTTGAGCAGCATACAGATCGACTTCTGGACCTGGATGGCCAGGTACTATTGCTGCACCCTCGGGGAAGTTATGGAGGCAGCCCTCCCGGCAGGATTAAAATTGGACAGTGAAACCAGGATCGTCCTCGAAAACGAGGTACAAGACCACCTCATAGAGCAATTGACCAATGAAGAATACCTCATCGCCGAAGCCCTTTCTATCAGGGGTGAACTCACCATCGACCAGGTAAAAGACATCCTGCAGAAAAAAAGCATCATGCCCATTATCAGGAGCCTCCAGGAAAAAAGGTTGCTGCGTTTGGTGGAAGAACTTACTGAAAAATTTAAGCCAAGGAAAAAACGTTTTGTTGCCCTCGCTCCTTCCTTTGCCACCGAAGAGGACAGCACGAAGCCCTTTCCAGGGTGGAAAGATCGAAAAAACAATACCAGGCCCTCATCACTTTTTTTGACCGCGATGACATCGGCGAAATGGAGCTGGCGGTGCTTATGCAAAGAGCAGCTGTCGACCACAGCGTGATAGCGGCCATGGTAAAAAAGGGCATCTTTATCCTCTCCGAAAAAGAGGTGGCCAGGATCTCGGAAGGCAATGATGACGCAGTACAACTCCCGGCCCTCAGCAACGATCAACAGCAGGCCCTCCACCTCATTCACCAGGCCTTTGACCAACTCCAGCCCGTTTTATTGCATGGGGTTACGGGCTCCGGAAAAACAAGGATCTACATCGAGCTGATCACCGAAGCACTGCAAAATGATAAACAGGTATTGTACCTGCTGCCGGAGATTGCCCTTACTTCTCAGATCGTAGAAAGGTTGTTCGAAGTTTTTGGCAACAATGTTCTCATCTACCACAGCAAGATGCCCGATATGGAAAGGGTGGAAGTGTGGAAGGAAGCGGCAGGCAAGGCAAAATTGATCATCGCGGCCCGGTCCGGCATCTTTTTACCCTTTGACAGAGCAGGCCTCATCATCGTGGATGAAGAGCACGATGCATCCTATAAACAAACAAGTCCCAACCCCCATTACAATGCCAGAGATGTGGCACTCTACCTGGCAATGAAGTACAAGGCCCACATCATCCTGGGCTCTGCCACTCCTTCTTTGGAATCTGCTTTCAATGTAAAGGCCCAAAAGTTTCAAAAAGTGAGTCTTACCTCTCGCTTTGGCGAAGTGAGCTTGCCTCAAATTGAAATTGTTGACCTGGTGTATGAACGCAAGACAGGGAGGTACAAGCCTGTGCTCAGTGTGCCCTTACAAAAGGCCATGGCAGCTGTGTTGGAAAGGGGTAAACAAGTTATTTTGTTCCAAAACAGAAGGGGCTATGTGCCCACCATCCAATGTAAAAACTGCGGCTGGACGGCCATGTGCACCAATTGTGATGTAAATCTCACTTATCATAAATATGCTAACGATCTTTCCTGTCACTATTGCCAGCAGCGCAAAAAGAATCCCAGCCACTGTCCCGACTGTGGCAGCCAGGACATAGGTGAGCTGGGTCTGGGTACCGAAAAATTGGAAAATGTGGTCAAACAATATTTTCCCAACGCCAGGGTAGGGCGACTCGATTTTGATACCACCCGCACCAAGGCAGCGCAAGACAAACTCATCCTCTCCTTTGCCAGGGGTGAACTCGATGTAATGGTTGGCACTCAAATGGTGACCAAAGGCTTTGATTTTGACCATGTGGCCCTGGTTGGTGTCATTGATGCCGATGCCCTCATCCGGTTTCCCGATTTCAGGGCCGTAGAGCGCGCCTATCAGCTGATGACCCAGGTGGCAGGCAGAGCGGGCCGCAGACAGGAAATGGGAAAGGTGATGATCCAAACCTACAGCGCAGAGCATCCTGTTATTAAAGAAGTGGTAAGCGGTAATTTTGAAGGCTTTGTTGCCCGGGAATTGGCTGAAAGAAAACAATTTTGGTTCCCTCCTTTTTGCAGGCTTATTGTCTTAGACATCCGCCACTCTTCGCTTGAAAATACCCAGCTGGTGGCCAAAGAGTGGACTACGGCCCTCCAAGACCGATTGGGAGAAAGGGTAAAGGGACCCATTGTTCCCTCTATATCAAGGGTGAGAAATCAATACATCCGCAATGTGGTCATTAAAATGGAAAAAGACGATGCCCTGATCACCCGCACCAAACAATACATTTTGCAATTGAAGGATACTTTTTCTCAAATCAAAGAGCTAAAAATGGTAAGGGTCAACATTGATGTCGACCCCTACTAAAAATCGTCAGTGGCCAATAATACACTTGTATATATTTTTCCCTTTTGAGGATGTACTGTGTATCAGGTAAATTCCGGATGGATATGGACTGGTCCAGCTATGTCGCTCTCCGGCGAGCTGTTTCCAATTGTCTAATTTTTTTCCATTGAGGTCAAGGATGTCAACTCCAATGTTATCGGTGCTCCATATTTCTACCTGATTTTGATGGCAGAAAATCTTTGTTTCATTTTCCTGATCATCGGTTTTGCTGATGTAATAAGGATTATTTACCAGGGTGTCTTTGCACAAGGCAGGATCCGCCAAATGACAAAGCTCAATATTGAAGATAGCAACCAAACTGCTCAAGCCATTGATAAAAACATAGTCTTCAAACAGGGTAGTAGTATCTGGTTGACTGCCATTGACAGCCGTGGTAAACAAGGTATTGCAGCTGCCCGTTGTGTCAAGTTTGATAGACGCACTGATGCCATTGCTTCCTGAGGTAAAGGCCATTGATGAAATGGCAAATCCACAGCTGTTGTTGCCTGCAAAACAAGGGTTATTTACTATCAGGGTATCACAGTAATTGGTAGGTGTATTACAAATGATCACGGGCACAAACTGGCCTACCAGGCTGAGCTGGGCCTGCCATCCGCCATTGTTGTTGGGTGTTAGCGGGTAGGTAATGCCTTCCGCAGTTGCGGTCCAGCTGCCAAAATAACAAGAGCCGCTTTCAATGCCAATGCCTACTTCCAGGTTAAAACTGCCATTGACACATGGGCCTGACTCGGCTTCAATGGTATCAACAACGCATGGGCAACAGGCAGGGCCCAGATAGGCTGACAAGCTGCATGAAGGGTTAGCCATATCACTCAGGGTAAGCACAACCGAATCTCCGCACAAGGCAGGAAGATAAAAGACGGTGCTGTCACCCAAATTGTATACCTGTGTAGCATTGTTGGACGATAGGATGTAACCATTATTTCCAAATGAATTACCACTAAAGGTAAAACTAACTGCAGCTAATTCTCCCTCACAACCATTGGCGTTATAGGCCGCTGTAAAGCTGTTGAGCACACAATTGGAAGCCGCGGTCCAGCATGGGTTGGCGATGGCTACAACCTCACAGAAGGCACTTGCCGGGTGACATATTTCTATGTACACGATCGAGTCTGCTGAGGTAAATCCTCCGGCATACCAGGATAGTCCATTGTAGGTGAGAGGATAAATTACATTGCTGACGGTTGCTGTCCATGGTCCAAAAAAGCAAGAACCACTTTCTATACCAATCAGTACTTCTATGGCAAAACTGCCATTAACGCATGCAAAAGGCTCTACAACGATGTCGTCTACCATACAGGGGCAACAGGCTGGACCGAGCAAAACACTGGCGGTACAACTGCTGTCTGCATTGTCCCGGATGGTCAATACCAGCGAGTCGCTGCACAGGGCCGGCACAAAAAAGATAAAGTCGTCGCCCAGGGTATAACTTTGGCTGAAGGAATCTGCGCTTACCGTAAAGCCCGTGAGCCCAAACTGGCTGCCCTGTACATTAAACAGGATGCCGCCAATTCGCCGTCACAGTGGTTTTCAGAATACTGAGCTGTAAATGAGGTAATCGAACAACCGGCATTGCCATTGTAACAAGGATTGACAAAACTAACGCTCTCACAAAAGGCGGTGGCCGGATGGCAAATAAATGCCTGGATCAGGGAATCACTGCTGGTAACACCATTGGCTACCCAGGAATTGGTATTGTAATCCAGATTGTAAATATCATTATTGATGGTGAGGTTCCAGTCACCGAAGTAACAGGATCCACTATTGATTTCAATGTTGGCCAGTACGTCAAAACTACCATTTACACATGGGCCGGTCCACACCTGCACCACATCTGCTTCGCAAGGGCAGCAAGCCTCTGCCAAAACCACAGTGGCACTACAAGATGGGTCATTGATGTCCTGAAGGGTAAGTACCACATTATTGCTACAATTGGCCGGTACAAAAAATACGTAATCGTCGCCTGGCATATACGTTTGAGTAGTATTGCCACTGCTAACGGTAAAGCCGCCTGTGCCAAAATTAATGGCATTAAATTCAAATATTATGCCCGCCAATTCTCCATTACAAAGGGTGGTGTCGTAACCTGCAAAAAGGAAGTGATCTCGCAATTACTGCCTCCACCTTGCCAGCAAGGATTGGGGACAATGACGATCTCACACCAGGCAGCACCCGGATTACATTTTTCAAGTACTACCAATGAATAGCTTCAACTTACGGCTGTTGCAATCCAATTGGTACCCCCAAAATTGAGGGCATAGATGACATTGTCTACGGTTAGGGTCCAGTCGCCGAACAGGCAGGAACCTGAAATGATATCCATGCTTACTTCCACAGCAAAGCTGCCATTGTTGCAGCTGCCGGTGGCCGCCTCCACATTGTTGACTTCACAAGGACAACAGGCCGGATCAAGGGTCGTAGTCAGTGAACAGGCAGGATCTTCTGCATCAACTATGGTGAGCTGAACCGGGCCATTACAATTGGCCGGTGTCTCAAACAAATGCGGATCACCCGGTTCGTAAAATTGTTCCTGGCTGCCATTGTGCACATAATAGCCATTGCTGCCAAAACCTGCGCCTACATAATTAAACTCTATGGTCTTTATCTCTCCCGCACAACCATTGCTGACATAAGCAGCTGTAAATGAAGTCAGGTTGCATGGGCCGGCACCAAAGCATGGGTTCACGCCGGGCTTGGTAAAACACTCACCCGTTTCTATGCTGCAAAACTCGTATTCTATCAATGAATCCGAACATAATATATCTTCAGCAAAATAATAGCCGGGACCATCTTCCATGGTATAGGTATTGCCACATACCGTTACCGTCCATCCATTGGTAACACACGAACCGGATGTGGCCTGAATTTCTGCAAAGAGGGTAAATAGACCGCTGTTGCAAAGGCTGGTTTCGGTAACAATATTTTGCATTACGCATTCACAGCACTGGGCCTCCACTTCTATGGTAAGACTGCAATTGGGTTCGTTGATGTCTTGCAAGGTAAGTTCAATGACCTCATTACAGGAAGAAATGACGTAATAGATGTAATCATCTCCCAGTTGATAGGTCTGGTTGCCCTGCGGGCCTATAACCTTAAATCCACCTAAGCCAAATTCAGTGCCGGTAAAATTAAAGTCAATGCCTACCAACTCTCCATCACAAGTGGAAAGATTATATTCTGCCACAAAGGAGGTCAAATTGCAGGCCTGGGGTTTTTCTGTGGCTTGCACCGGAGAAAGCAAAGTAAAACTCAATAAACAGAGGAGGAGCAAGTGGCGCATGGTGATAAAGTTTGTTTTTCATT
Organism: Saprospiraceae bacterium; assembly: GCA_016717655.1. Classification (GTDB taxonomy): domain Bacteria; phylum Bacteroidota; class Bacteroidia; order Chitinophagales; family Saprospiraceae; genus JADKBO01. The sequence goes on along the minus strand of JADKFC010000005.1, from coordinate 6,108 downwards.
ACTAAAGATACACAAAACACCAAAAGTGCTGCTTTTGCAGGGAAACTTGCCCAAAATAATCGAACTGCGTTATGTCAATTGTATGCTTAGCCTTGTTCAATAAGTTTTTTCAACTCATTCAGCTTTAACATACATTCTATGGGTGTCATGGTGGTGAGATCGAGCGCTTGCAACATGGTTTTGATCTTCCCTGCAGTGGGGTCGTGGCTTTCAAAGATCGACAACTGGTAAGCTGAAGGCGGCAGTTTGCTTACTTTTTTGCGCAGGTCGCGGGGCTGGCTCTCTATGGATTTGTGCTCCAGCTCTGTCAGTATTTCGTTGGCCCTTTCAATGATTGACAACGGCATGCCTGCCATGGCCGCCACATGGATACCAAAGCTGTGTTCGCTTCCTCCCTCTGTCAACTTTCGCAGAAAGATGACCTTATTGCCCACTTCACGAGTGGCTACGTGGTAATTTTTAATGCGGGGCAGGGTAGTGGCCAGCTCGTTGAGCTCGTGGTAGTGCGTAGCAAACAAGGTCTTGGGTCTGGCCTTGCCGTTGTTGTGCAAAAATTCTGCCAGCGACCAGGCGATGGAGATGCCGTCATAAGTGGAGGTACCCCGGCCTATTTCGTCCAATAAAATCAGCGATCGCTCGATACGTTGTTCATAATGCTGGCGGTCTCATTCATTTCGAGCATAAAGGTAGACTCGCCACTGGAGATATTGTCAGAAGCCCCTACACGCGTAAATAACTTATCTACAATGCCCAGGGTAGCACCAGACGCCGGTACAAAACTACCGGCCTGCGCCATGAGCACGATGAGCGCCGTTTGTCGCAATACAGCCGACTTACCCGACATGTTGGGACCCGTGATCATCATGATTTGGGTGCCGTCGTTGTCGAGCACGGTGTCATTGGCAATGTACTTTTCATCCAACCTAAGTTGTTGTTCTATCACCGGATGCCTGCCCTGGCGTATGTCGATCACCAGCCCTTCGTTGACCTCCGGACGGGCATAATTGTTTTTGGATGCTGCCTTGGCATAAGAGATCAAACAGTCGGCCTCTGCTATCAGTCGGGCATTCCACTGGATGGGCGGTACATATTCTTTGAGGGCCTGCACCAGCTCGTTGTACAGGCGGGTCTCGAGATCCAGGATACGCTCTTCGGCATGCAGAATCTTGTCTTCCAGCTTTTTTAATTCATCCGTAACATATCGTTCGGCATTCGACAAAGATTGTTTGCGCACCCAATCTGGGGGTATGTTTTCAAAATGTTTGTACTTATTGGTCACTTCAAGATAGTAACCAAATACACTATTAAAGCCAATTTTGAGGGTGGGTATGCCCGTGCGTTCTATCTCTTTTTGTTGCACCTCCAGCAGCAATTCTTTGGAGTTGCGGATGATGTGCCGGAGTTCATCCAGCTCGCTGTCGTACCCTGCCTGGATGGTATCTCCCTTGCCCAGCAGGGCCGGAGCATCTGCATCAATGGCACGCACGATCAGGTCTACCGCACTGGCACAGGGATTCATCTGTTCACCCAATCGCACCATCGGAGCCAGCTCAGAAGAGAGCAGGTGCTCGCGGATCGGCTGGGTAAATTCAAGGGCCTTGCGCAATTGCAACACCTCTCTCGGATTGATCTTTTCCATGCTCACCTTCGAAATGATGCGCTCAAGATCGCCTATCTGTTTGATGTAGCTGTCGATCTCCAGCGTCAGGGCTTCGTGGTGGAAAAAATAAGCTACCATGTCGTGGCGGGCGCTGATGCGACTTACATCCAACAGCGGCATCAGGATCCACTTGCGCAGCATGCGGGCTCCCATGGCGGATGAAGTGTGGTCCAGCACGTCCAATAGAGAGCGACCTGAATCGTGGATACATTGTACCAGCTCCAGGTTGCGAATGGTAAAACGGTCCAGCCACATATATTCATCCGAAGGCAGTCGCTGGATGGAATTGATGTGGCCTGTATTTTTATTTTGCGTTGCGCTGAGGTAGTAAAGAATGGCACCTGCGGCTACCTGACCCAGGGCATATTCTTCTACGCCAAATCCTTTGAGGTTTTGTACTTTAAAAGTCTCGAGCAATCTTTCCCTGGCAAAGTCGTAGCCAAAGATCCAGTCGTCGAGGGCATAGGTATAATATCGGTTTCCGAACAATTCATCTGTGTAGGCGGCATAGCCCCGTGCATAAATGACTTCAGAAGGTTGAAAGCCATCCATGAGTTTGGTGAGTCCCTCGGTATCCGTTTCTGTAAGTACAAATTCTCCGGTAGAGATGTCGATAAAGGCCAGGCCATGGTGGTTGGCATTGGTATAATAAATACAAGCCAGGTAGTTGTTGGCCTTGCGATCGAGCATAGAATCCGCAATGGCAAGTCCCGGAGTGATTACATCGGTGATGCCCCGGTCTACCACTTTTTTTTCTTTGGATGGTTTTTCCAGTTGTTCGCAGATTGCAACCCGATAGCCCGCTCTTACCAGCTTGGGCAGGTACACATCCAGAGAGTGAAAGGGAAAGCCCGCTAGCGGCATATCAGATCCTCCATTGTTGCGCGAGGTAAGTACAATGCCCAGCACCTCTGCGGTGACCTTGGCATCATCACCAAACGTTTCATAAAAATCGCCCACCCGGTACAGCAAGATGGCATCCGGGTGTTTGGCCTTCAGCTTGTAGTACTGCGCCATCAGAGGCGTCTGTTTGATCTCAGTTTTTTGTGTCACCGGCTGGTATTAAAAACCCCAAAGTTACAATTTTTGCCCCAGCTTCTCCATTGCCCACCCTTGTCAAAAAGTGGTTTTCCGCTACTGATAATTTTGACACATGGGTATATTATTATCTTATTATATATGTATAAATATCATTATCAATTATTTAGTTTAAAATTTGGACATGATGTAGCCTCTGACGATATAAAAATGCTTTTGATTTTGAAAAGTTGGGGACTTGGTGTTCAAAATGAAGAAAACGCCTTGGGTTTTACCGATTGTACAAATTAGTAAGTTTCGGCTGGGCAAGAGGCAAAAGAATATACATATTATAAAAATAAATATACAATTTAGAAAAATTGTACACAAAAGCGTCAAAAACCTGATGCAAATTTGCATTATTAATCACCTAAAATTCAAACACGATGAAAAAAATTATTTTACTATGGCTGGTGGTACTGACCGGCTCCCTCTGTGCACAGAACACAAAGACACCTGAAATTGTGGTTCCCACCATTAAAGGATCAGACGACTACAAGGCCACCTACTATGAAGAAGGTAAGACGTACGCTACCGAAGAATGGCTCGAGACCTACATGCAGTACTACCATTCCAACACCGACACCTCCCTCCACCTACTTGCCCCCATCGACCTTTTTGCCTCACTGAGGGGTAAAGCTGAAGAGCAAAAAGCCGCCCAGCTTTATTTCGACCTCAGAAACACCCTGGTCTTTAAAGAAGGCACCAGAGAAGACGTTATTGAAAACTTTTTATCCGAAACCGAGGCCACCCGACCTATGAGCGCTAGAAAATATCAAAATGATCTCACCCACGCACAGCTTCTATTTGCTGGCATGGTTATGCCTAATGACATAGAAGACGAATCAGCAGTTCCCGTTACAGTTGATTGGAGCGGGCCCATCATGACCCATGTCAGCTTTATCCGCATTACCGATCGCACAGGCAGGCTGATCGCAGAGTTCAGTCCCCGTCAGGGCAACCTTACCTATACTATGAGCGATTACGACCTGGCCCTCAATCACTGGGAGATAGGCTTAAGAAATGGTCCTACCTTCAAACTCACCTACAAATACGACGACCCCATCATGGGTCCTCCCATAAAAAGGATGAGACCACCTGTCAAACCAACAACCCCTCCCACCAATCCACCTACCAGCCCAAGTCCCAACTTACCCGAGTTAGACGAAGAATGCCTAATCCTGCCAACCTATTACAACCAACCGGGTAGTGGCCAACCCTACACGGCAACAATTGAGTATGCGAATCCGGAGCCTTATAGACATTTAGTTGTATACGAAGTAGTTGAAAGTATACACCTTGGAAATGGTGAATTTTTAGAAATTTGGGGAGTCAATGAATATGATTTAGATGATTTTTATACAACAACCATAAATAGAGCAGTTTATGGGTCATATGGCCAAGTTAGAACTGCGGTTTATTTAAATCCATTTCACACCAAAGTGACCAAACCGATAATATTAACTGATGGTATCGATTTTTAAGTAATCGAGGAATTAATGAAATTATTAAACATGCTGGAGGAAATGACTAATATCGCTGTTTGGGATGGAGGATATGATCTGATTGTTGCAGATTTTGCTGGAGGTGCAGATTTTATTCAACGGAATGCATTGCATTTATTGAATTAGTGAGGTCCCTAAGAGCAGGATCAAGGAGTTGAGTCAATTGAAGCAGCTATAGGTCCAAGCATGGGTGGTCAGATTATTCGTTATGCACTTATGGTATTGGGAGCAAAACTTAAATTCTCAATACGGAAAACACAATCTTCAGGTTTTCGTTTCTGCTGACTCTCCATGGACAGGAGCTAATGCATCTCCTGCTGTCCAGTCTTATGCAGATAAAAATCGCAATTCACGTAAACACATTAGGAGCCATACATTTAAGTGCCAATGCACCTGCCGCAAGACAATTGCTATTGCATCATACGTATGCAAAAGTTATTGGTGAGATTTATTTTGCAGACCAACATATTTTTAAACGATGCTTTTGATCTAGAATTAAATTCATTGGATTTAAACCCAAAGTGTTAAGAAAAATTATTTCAATCGCAGATGGTTCAGGTACTGGTCAATCGACAAATGTACAACCTGGTGGAAGTATTATCAATTTTAATTTTGTCACATGTAATCCTGTTATTTATAGTGAATGTAAATTTGGTGTAGAAATCAATGGAATCGGTGAAAATGTTATGATTATTGATAAAAATTTTAATACTTTATCTGGCCTTGGAATATCTTGCCAAACTGCTTTTGATCGATTTCCACAAATACAAAGTAGAAAACCAAAAGGTAATTTTGATAGTTGTCCAGGATCACCATTTAATCTGGAAAAATATCTAGTAGGCTTTAAAAGAGGAACTGTTGTGAATGAAGAAAATGGATTTAAGGTATAATTTGATGATATTGAAAAAATGCACCTTTCACTTTTATTCCAACTTTTAGTGCATTAGGTATGAGCCCAGACCAAGCGTTCGATAATTTCTTCAACCAGGCGATACCAAATGGTATTGGGTATTTACTTCCTGGATCACCCTTTGATGCTGTTTATTTTGATGATAAAGACAGTGATCGCAATGATCTTTCGAATAACCAACAACCAGGCTCAATACCATTCTTACTCGAACAACTGAACTATGTACCTGTTTATCAAACCAAATGTTTGATCTTAGATCAAACAGGTCTTGGTACCCAGCCCATCGTCTTTTATGTGGAACAGCCAGAGAATCAAAATTTCTGTACCCCATTTGATCTGAATAGTGTCAGTACTTTAAGCAGTCCAGGTTGTGGCGTAGAATTTTTATTCAATGGCACTGAAATAGAAATTGAAACAAATGGTGATGAAGAACCATGCAGCACCACCCTTACCTATTGCATGGATGTTCCTGGTTGCGGTCAGGTTTGCAACGATGTTGAAATCATTGTTTCAGCAGGCAGCAGCAACAAAGCAGCGGGTCAGATAAATTCAGACGCGACCACCACAGGCGTGCAGGAATTAACTTCAAAGATGTACATGTATCCCAACCCATCCTCTGGCCATCTCAATGTAGATATTTACAAATGAACAGGATTATGGTCTGGTGTATATCTACAATGTGTATGGCAGGATGGTAACTGCTTTGAGAACCCAACAAAAACTAGACTTGTCATTTTTGAGCAATGGTGTTTACTCATTGGTGTTTAAAAACAAGTCTTATCAAAAAGTATTTGAGCAAAAACTAATTATTATTAAATAAATCCTTGGGAGGGGGCCATGTGCTCCCTCCTTTTAAAATGTTGTAAAAATGAACAAAATAGTCCTACTTCTAAGCGTAATTACAATCATGGGCTGTACGCCTGAGTTTTATTCTCCCAATAGAGTTAATATTCCAG
>JADKFC010000004.1 GCA_016717655.1 Saprospiraceae bacterium | reverse complement strand
AAAGAAAACTGGATAAAACGGATTGGTGGCGGTTTTTGTCACAACAAAAAATGGACGAAAACGACCTGGCCATACGAGAGCTGCTCGACTCTACTGACTTTGGGGAAAGCATCCGCCACGTTTCTGCCTTTGCTGCCTTTGCAGAATATGCCGAGAGCAGTGAAAACAATGAAATGGACCTCAAAATAAAAGGAGGCAATTCTCAGCTTGCAGAAAAACTGGCAGATGTTGTGGGCAGAGAAAACATCTTGCTCAGCCATGCTGTAGATACCATTGAACAAAAAGAAGGAGTGGTGGTGTATTGTAGCAACGGCAAACGTTTGGAAGCAGATCGCCTGATCTGTACAGCACCGGTGTGGTCGCTGTTGCGCATCAACTGGAAGCCGGGCCTGCCCAACGATCTGGTTGAAGCCGCCAATTCATTACAATATGCGCGGATAGGAAAATATCCAATGGTGTTTTCACAAAAGTTTTGGGAACGAGAAGACTTTGATATGATCACCGACACACCTGCCCATTATTTTTACCACGGCACCAAAGATCAAAATACACAAGGTGGTGTTCTTATATGTTATGCCACCGGCGACAAGGCAGAAGCCCTGGCCTCCATTGACAGATCAGAGAGAAAAAAAATCATCCTCGACGCCCTCCGGCCGGCCTTTGGCGATGTATCATCCTACTTAAAAGAAGACCTCATGTATTACTGGGGAAGCGATGCCTATACCCAGGGTGCTTATGCCTTTTATGGAAAAAATCAATGGTTGACAACGCGCCTTACCCTTGCTAAGGCCCATGATAAATGTTTTTTTGCCGGAGAGCACCTGGCAGACTGGCAGGGCTTTATGGAAGGAGCCATTGTAAGCGGAGAAGAGGCTGCTCAACAGGTAGTGGCTTCCTGATTTATATTAAAAAAATAAAAAAACGAGCGCCTCTTATTTTTCAAAGGCCTTGTAAATAAGGTCTTGGATTTTTTCCCGGTATTTGTACCGGTTCAAAAGATTGCGCTCAGAATTGGGATAGGTTCTGTTGGATAAAAATACGTAAACGAGATTATTTTCAGGGTCAGCCCATACACAGGTGCCGGTAAAGCCGGTATGACCAAAAGTGCGGTCAGAGGCCAGATCACCCATGCTCTTTGTGCGATCAGGGCTGAGTTCTTTCATGTCAAAGCCAAGGCCTCGGCGACTACTTTTGTTGTAGCGGCGGGTGAACAAATCAACAGTAGCCGGGCTAAGAAAAGACTTACCGCCATAGCTACCGCCATTGAGCAACATCTGCATTAGGACAGCTGTTTCATAAGCGGTAGAGAAAAGTCCTGCATGGCCACTTACACCACCCATCATGGCCGCTCCCATATCGTGAACCGTTCCTCTTACAATTTGATTTCTCCAATAATCGTCTTTTTCGGTGGGCACAATATCTTCGATGGGTATTTTCTCCAGCGGATTAAAAAGAGTGCGATGTAAGCCAAGAGAATCATAAATTTTAGTATCCAGGTATTTGTCCAGGGTAAGGCCGGATTGGTTTTCAACAATCTTTTTCACAAAATAAAAACCGAGATCGCTATAACGGTATCCGGCAGTGCTCCTTAAGGAAGAAGAAAGGATGTCATTCCAAATGGTGTCTTTATAATCGTCTCTCATAAACATATAAGGTGCAACGGCGGTGGTAAAGCCAGGTACGCGTTGTTTGGCATAGATCAAAGAAGAAGGCACCTTCCGGCCACCAGCTTCCCGGACCATCGTTTTTTTATAAAACACCAGCGACGGTTGTAAGCGGGCTTCGTGGGTCAATACTTTGTCGAGTCGCAAAGACTCCTTGTTGGTGCCCGCTGTTTCAGGAATATAGCGACCCAGGGTACCTTCGAGGCTCACTTTTTTTTCATCATAAAGTTTCATGATGCCCAGGGTCCCGGCCAGGATCTTGGTCATCGAGGCCACGTCAAATAAGGCTCCCTTTTTAAGGGGGAGGTTGATCTCTTTGGAGTAAATGCCAAAACTTTTGTGGTAAACGATGCGATTGTTTTTGGCAACTAAAATTTCACAACCAGGCGCTACACCGGTATGAACAATTTGTTTGGCAAGACTGTCGATGGCCAGGAGTTTGCGGCTATTGAGTCCACAACTTTCTGGAATATCATAACCGAGGATACCAGTGGATGCCAGAGAAAGGCCAGATCCTGCCGGATAACGATTGGAGGCACCAACCGGAAGATGGCCCACAAAAGGACTAACGCCAAACAACATTTGAGCGGTGATGTCTTGAAATGAGGCATCGTCTTCATAGGACACTACGGCACAAGGCAGGTCATCAAAAAAGCGCAAGGCATACGGACTGCCAAACACGCATACAACAACACGCGTAGTATTGGACAGATCGCGCAAAAAAGAAACCATGTCGGCCGTAATGCCGAAGCTCCGCTTGGTCTGTCGGCTCATGCCGTGAATGCCTACCACCACCAGATCAAACTGAGTAGCACTGGTAAAGACCCGCAACTTTTGTTTGGTGGGCAGCGAGGCAGATATTTGAAAATGAGAAAATTTGGCAAAGTCGTCAAGGCGGTGTTGAAAAGAGGTAACATCGCCGGCACCAATCGAAAGACTCATTCTTTTTTGGTTGGACACCATAGACAGGGGCAGCAATTTTTCATCGTCTCTGACCAAGGTAATCGCGGATGCAATCATCTTGTTTTTAATGGCCCGTGCCTTGGGAGTGTTGAGCAACGGTTCTGCAGCAGATGGCTGGCGGGACTTAGAAAACAAACCGGCATCGTACTTTACAGTCAGGATGCGACGTACGCTTTCATCGACCCGTTCAATGGTAATACTGCCATTGGAGATGTATTGTTTCATGGCCAGCAAAGAAGCTTCCAGGTCTTTGGGCAAGAGCAACAGGTCGATACCTGCGGCAAAGGCTTCTGCTTCGGCAATGCCGGCATCAAAATGAGAGGCCACACCTTTCATGTCCATGGCGTCTGAAACAATGAGTCCCTCGTAACAGAGTTCTTCGCGCAGCAGACCGGTTACAATGTTGTACGACGTGGTGGCTGCCCGGAAAGGCCTGTTGTCAAGGGCCGGCACAGAGAGATGGCCCACCATAATCGATGAGATTCCTTCGTTGATCAGATTTTTAAAGGGGGTTAGTTCACAGTTGTGCAAATGCAGCCACGAGTGAGGAACCACCGGAAGTTCTTTGTGAGAATCTGTTTCAACATCACCATGGCCCGGAAAGTGTTTAGCAGTAGCTATGAGGCCGCCTTCTTGCAGACCGCGCATATAGGCAGTGGCCTTGGCAGACACCAGGTCTACATCTTCACCAAAGGCTCGCTCGTTGATGACAGGATTCCTGAAATTGTTGTTGAGGTCGATAACAGGGGCAAAGGTCATGTGAATCCCCATCTGTCGGCACTGATCGGCAATTTCGCGGCCCATTTGATAGATGAGTTCATCGTTTTCAATAGCACCCAACGTGAGTTGCCGGGGGAATTTCATAATGCTTTGCGGAAATCGCATGCCGAGGCCCCATTCACCATCGATGCCAATCAACAGCGGGGTATAGGAGCTATCTTGAAACATAAGGGTTAATTCCTTTTGTCGTTTGGGGCTGCCCTGAAAAAAACAAATACCGCCAATGTGGTATTTGCGGATGATTTCAAAAATTCGTTTGTCTTCGATTTGATCCTTTCTGGAAAAGGCCCGGATCATAAAAAGCTGACCGAGTTTTTGGTCAAGGCTCATAGACTGCATTACACTGTCTAAAAACACAGTGCGTTTATCTTTGATTTGTGCCCTGAGCGGAGCCATACAACAAAGACAGAGCAGCAGTACCCATAAAGGGTTCGGCTTGGGGAGCATATCGGTTTTGTGGGATAACGAAGGCATAAAACGATTTATTTTGCCTGCCCTATGTTGGGATCTAAAGACACGGCAATGTTTCGGTATTTGGCGGCATTGGCTTCATCACCCAGGTACTTGTAGGCACTGCTTAGGTTTTGGTAAGCCGCGGCATTTTTGGGATCCAGCTGTGTCACTTTTTCAAAATAGGGAATGGCCAGGCTGTGCCTGCCACTGATGCCGTAGGCAATGCCCAACAGACGATTGGTTTCAGCATCATTGGGATTGAGTTGATAAGACTGCAACAGCAGGGTTTCGGCCAAACCAATGTTGTTTTGTTTTTCACCGGCGTTTCTACCGGCATCGCGGTAAACCACCGCCAGGTTATTGGTGGCATCTTTAAAATCAGGATCCAGGGCCAGTGATTTTTTATATGCAGCAATGCTCTTGTCAAAATCATTGAGGAAGTAGTAACTATTGCCCAAAAGCAGGTAGGCATTTTTATAGGTTGGGTGGATTTTGATGGCCTCGTTGAGGTAGGTTACCGCCTGCTGCAACATCTGATTTTTTTTGTTGACGTCTTTTTCTTTGGGCGCCTCTGTTTGTAAGGCACCACCGGCAGCGTTCAACACCTTGGCACTGTTTTTTGATGTTTTTACATCGGTGGTAAACAAGGTAAAGTCATTGACCCACACCTGGTTTCTGGTAAATGTTTTGACAGCAAAGGCAAGTGAAATCAAGCCGATGGCCATCATTGCCGTTTTACCACTGCCCGACAATTTGTAAATGAGATACGGGACCAGTAAACAGAAGCCGAGTGAAGGCATAAACAAAAGCGTTCACTCATATTGGTTCCGATGGGGAAAACAATATTGGAAACGATGCTAAGCGTGATTAAAAAAATACAAGATGCCAAAGCTCAACACCCGATCTTTTTGTAACCATACACCGCCAGGCCGATCAGGCCAGGTAACTAAAAAGACTGATGATTACCGGACCATCGCTGAAATGCATGATGTCGATGTGTCTGGGGTAGTAGTCGTGTGTAAGAGGGTGCGGAAAAACCAACAACAGCAGGTATTTGCCCAGGGTATAAATAATGGTAGCCATTTTTTCACCGGCGGTAAAAGGCACATAAACCTCACCATTGAGTTTGAGGAAGGGGTTGTTCATCAGCTCCATGGGTGTGCCACCCAGATCAAAACCCAACACGGCGGTTCGGATGAGGATAAAGAGCAGGGCACCTCCGAACAAAGGCAACGTAAGTTGTAAGGCCTTGCCCCAGCTGGTATTGTAAAAATAAACCAGGATCAGCGGCAGTACGGCTAAAAAAGTAATGGCGTTTTCTTTCGACATCAGGGCCAGAAAAAACACCAAAAAAGCCCAGAGAGCATACTTACCTTTATTGGCGGCCTCTTTTAAGACCAGCAGGGTGGCACCAATGGCACCAAGCATGCTCACAATTTCATCGCGACCTTTGATATTAGCTACCGCTTCGGTGTGGATGGGGTGCACCAAAAACAAAACAGCAGCTGCCAGGGCCACAAATTGAAAATGGGTTTTAAAATCAGTGCGGAAGGAAAAGATTTCGCTAAGCAAGAGGAAGACCAGCCAACCAAGCAAGCCATACAGGAGGGCATTGATGAGGTGGCCGATAAACGGATTTTTTCCAAACAACTGATATTCGATGGCAAACATAACCGGGGTCAAAGGGCGATAACGCCCACCGGAAACCAGCTTTGCCTTGCCTTCTTCTTTAAAGAAACCGTGGAAGGTATCTTTGGAAAGCAGACCCGGTATACCGGCCAGGCCCTGGGTGGTGTACATATTGTCATAGATTACGATGGCGTCGTCCTGGGTGTAATCGTGACCCAGGGTGTTGGCATAGAGCAGAAAGCCTAGAGCGGGCAGGATCCACCGGATATATGACCAAAAAGAAGAATTAACAACCGCAGCCTGCGATACCGGAGCTACCGGTTCCTGTTTGATCTTTTTTTTCGACATCGTGGTATGATTTTATCCTGTTTGAAACAACAAAGGTATTAAAAACAGCCGAAGTGCAGAAGAATACGGACGTGCTGCAAAGACCCAAATAAAATTGGGATTTTTTAAAACCAAAAGGGCACCCAACAAATAATATTTGGTGCAACCACGGTAATGATACAAGCATTAATTTTGTGGCCATGACGGCGAAAATACAAAACATCATTTTTGATCTTGGGGCGGTGCTGATTGACTGGAATCCGCGGTATTTATACCAACAAATATTTCAGAGCCGCGAGGCGATGGAATACTTTCTGGCCCATGTGTGTACCTCTGAGTGGAATGAGGAGCAAGATGGGGGCAGACCCATCCGAGAGGCAGAAAGTCTGCTCTTGGATCAGTTTCCCTATTATAAGTCAGAAATCCTGGCCTTTTATGGCAGGTGGACAGAAATGTTGGGAGGGCCCATTCAGCCCACGGTTGAGGTATTGAAGGAACTAAAGGAAAAACAACAACACGGGCTGTATGCCCTGACCAACTGGTCGGCCGAAACATGGCCGAAGGCAGAAGAAAGTTTTGCGTTTTTATCGTGGTTTGACGGCATCCTGGTGTCGGGGAAAGAAAACATGAAAAAGCCGGATGTGCGCATCTACCAGGCCATTTTCGACCGTTATGGACTCGAACCGGCAAGCACCCTTTTTATTGACGATAATCACCGCAACATTGAGGCAGCGCAACGTCTTGGTTTACAGACCATTCACTTTATTACACCCGCACAAATGAAGACAGAATTGAACATTATTCTTGGCCAATGACGGCCCAAAAGCCCCAAAAACACTACCTTTACGACAAATAATACCAATGAACATTCAACAAAACACGGTGGTTTCCCTTCACTACAGCCTAAGGGAAGGATCAGCAGAAGGAGAGCTAATCGAAGAAACCTTTGGTCAAGAGCCACTTACCTTTATCTTTGGCAATGGCCAGATGATTTCAGGCTTTGAAGCCAACCTCAATGGTAAATTGGCAGGAGATACATATAGTTTTTTGTTAAGCCCTGAAGAAGCTTATGGAGCCACCGATGCAGAAGCCATCGTAGAAGTACCCATCGAAAATTTTGCCGACGAAAGTGGCAATGTAGACCGCGACTACCTGGTAGCCGGAGCGCCCATCCACATGACTGACGAAGACGGACACCGCTACAGAGGCATATTGGCTGAGGTAAAACTCAATACGGTAATGGTTGATTTCAACCACCCGATGGCCGGTAAATCATTGCATTTTAGCGGAGAGGTATTAAGTGTAAGACCTGCTACCGAATCAGAGCTCGACCACGGCCATGTACATGGTCCGGGTGGTCACCACCACTAATCTGCCTGAGGGCGCCCCGATTTGCGCAGCTTGATGCAAAACGTGGTGCCCACATCCAGCTTGGATGATTTCACAAAAATTTTACCCTTGTGGTATTCTTCAATGATGCGTTTGGCCAAAGAAAGGCCAAGCCCCCAACCCCTTTGTTTGGTTGAATATCCAGGGTTGAATACCGTTTTAAATTTAGACGCAGGGATGCCCTTGCCGGTATCGGTGATATCAATGCAGTTAAAGCCCTCTTCTTCGTAAAAGTGGATGGTAATGCTGCCGCGACCATCCATGGCGTCGAGGGCGTTGCGAAGCAGGTTTTCGACCACCCATTCAAAGAGGTGGGTGTTGATGTCGGACCAATACACGTTAGACTCTTCTGCCGGCAGCTGAAATACGGTGTGCCTCGAGGCCCGGCGTTTCATATACTCGGTTACATTTCTCACTATGTGGGTGAGGTCTCTGCCCTGCAATTCTGGGGCAGATCCTATTTTCGAAAATCGATCGGCAACCAGGTTGAGGCGTTCTACGTCTTTTTCCAGTTCCAGGGTAATTTCCTGTACAGATTCATCACTTCCATGTTGTTCTTTGAGGTGCGAAATCCAGCCCATGATGGCCGAGATGGGAGTACCCAGCTGGTGGGCGGTTTCCTTAGCCATGCCGGCCCATACCCGGTTTTGTTCTGCTTTTTTGGAACTGTTGAACAAAAAGTAACCCAGGCCTACAAATAAGCCTACCAAAAAGATTTGAAGCAGCGGAAAATAACGAATGTAGTCCAGCAACTTACTGTTGAAAAAATACCACTCTTTGGAATAACCCACTCCGGGCAGGGGCTTTTGACCCGACTCCAGAAACTCTTTTACCTTTTGTTTGAGGAAGGCGGGATCGTTGTTTTGGTCCTCCGGAAAATTGAAGGCCGACAAAGAGTCATTTTCATCGCGAATGATTACCGGAAGGGCAAAGTTGTTGACAATGGAATCGTGGATGCCTACATCGGTATTAAAGTTTTCGTCCTGCTGCGAAAAGGCAATGGCCTCCTTAAAGAGGGCGGCATTCTTTAACTCGTTTTGTATCAGGTTTTGGGCCAGGTAGTTGGAATACACCAGGGTGATGACCAAAATGATAACGCCGACAAAAGCCAGGATAAACTTCCAGGTGTTGCGCTGTTGATAGATGTCCTGCATAGAAGCTAAACGTTAGTGCTGCGTTTTCTATTTTTTTTCTGCTGTGTAATAGTAAATTTTTGTCAACCACTTGCTCTGGTCTTTCTCCTTCAGAGGATCGGTAATATATTCTTCGACCACGGGTACCGACTGGGTGTATTGGCGGTCTTTGAGGTAGTCATCCAGCGCATAATGTGCTGCTGCTGTTTTTGACGGATCGCCATAGTAGTCGATGTAAACGGCATTTTGAACGGGCAACGAAATGGCCATCAACTGGCTGAGGGTAATTGGGGCTAAAACAGGTACTGCCACCGCCATATCGGTCCTGGCATTTTTTTCATCGTAATCATAAAACAGGGCACAGGGAGCACCCACCGAAGAGAGTCCTTCTTCCTGGAGTTTCTGGTAGATGGCACCGAGGTTTTGACTATAGAATTGGCTCAGCTGCTCAAAACTAACTGTATTGCGGGCCGCCACAAAGTGTCTTGGATTCTGTGTGCCTTCTTTTACTTCATAACCATTGTACCTTCCTTTTACACGGCGTCCGATTTCCTGTTCCATATTTTCTATGCTCTGCAGGTTGTGCTTGTTGACAATGTACTTCAGCACCGGCCCCATCAGGTTGACAGGAAATGACATGTGTGAGTTGAAGGTCCAACTCACCCTGGTTTTTTGGTCATTGACTTTTTCAAGGGTGATGGTATAATGGTTTTTATCGCCCCCCATGGTCAACTCTGCCTCCAGCTTTTGATTGGGCACCAATGCGGTATATACGATGCTGCCATCACCCGAAGACGGACTGGTCCATGAATAGCCGCTGCCTACACCCGAGTTGGGCTTGTCGTACACCAGTTTCATCTCCTTGTCTTCAATGGCCCACGAGCTCCAGCTCATCACGTTTTGCTGGTTGTTGATCAGGTTGTAAACATACTGGGGAGCGGCCGTGATCTCCCTGCTAACCGTGGTAGAAATATCTTTGGGCAGTAAGATGGCGGCTATAAGTAAAAGACCAACAGGCCGCCAAAAAGGTAGGCCAGCTTTTTTTTCAGGCTCATGCCCGACTTAGGAGGATTGGGTGCAATCATGATTGGCTACGAATTTTTTTGTACAACAAAGTAAAAAAGATAATGAGGGCAATGGTGCCACACATTACCATTGTCAGATACACCGGGCTCGTCTGGTTGCGGAAAACAGCCAGGGCCACAATGACCAACAACAAGAGGGTAGGCACTTCGTTGAAATAACGAAAGCCCATTGAGGTAAACTTCACCGCATTGTTTTCCAGCTTTTTGATGATGCCCTTGCTATAGCCATGATAGCCGCTAAGAATCAAAAGGAACAACAACTTGATATGCATCCAGGGATTGAGTTTAAACCAGTCCATGCCGTACGAAACCACCATCC
Organism: Saprospiraceae bacterium; assembly: GCA_016717655.1. Classification (GTDB taxonomy): domain Bacteria; phylum Bacteroidota; class Bacteroidia; order Chitinophagales; family Saprospiraceae; genus JADKBO01. Next base: position 259,406 of record JADKFC010000004.1, on the reverse strand, counting down.
AGGTGCCACAGACCCAGGTGAGGATCATGGCCGGTGTCATGATGATTTTGTAGACCCGCCACTCCATGAGCTTGTACTGGGCGGTGAGGATGCCAGTGCGATCGTCATTGGCTTCGAGGGCTTCTTTATGGTAAACAAAAAGACGGCCCAGGTAAAACATAGCGGCAAACCACGCCACAAAACCGATGATGTGAACAGTCTTTAAAAGCAGAATCAACATATATACTTATTTTAATACAAAGATAGGCAAGTAAAAGGGATGGCTTGATTAAAAGATAAACAAGCTGGTAAAGTTGATTTTCCATGCATCCAACTCTGCCTCTCCAATGTCGGTATAAGAGGAATTTTCGTCAATCACGGCCTGAAGGGCTGCGTCAAAGCGGGCTTTGTCTACTTTGATGTATCCGCCCTCACTGGTGCTAAAGGCAGATTCATTTACCGTGGGGTCAAAGTACGTCATGGTATATCTAACCAAATCATTGTCCAAACCGCTATCTTCCCTGATTTCGATGGGCATACCTTTGATGTGTTTGCCAATTGCAGGGATGTGGCCCAAGTAAAAAGGTATTAGGGGACATACATACATTTTTTTGGGCCTGCCCTCTTTGTCGCGGAAAAGCATTTCCCTCGTATCAAAGCCCCGAATGTTTTTATCTCCATCTTCCCGGGCACTTATGCGAGAGTCATAGTAGTCATCTGGAACCGCTGTTTTTATGTCAATGAGCTGTTCGGGATGTTCTTCAACATAGACCAGCCAGGTGTCTTTGTGCGTGAGAAAACGATAGAGTTTGTGGGTAGCAACCTCATACACTTCTCGCAACACCTGTTTTTGGTCAAAGCCCCGCTTAAAGCCCACGATGTATTGTTGGTTGAATTGGATTTCTCGATCATACGGCTTGAATGACTTTCCGAAAATATCAGATTTTGGAGCGGTAAGGTAGAAGTAGCCCTGGTGATAGCCCTTGGGAGGTTTTTCTCCGCAAGAAAAAAGCACCCAACAACAAAGAGTAAAAAAGAGATATCTCATGGTCAAAATCCGTTTTGAGGGTAGGCTGGGGCATCGGGAGTCATCAGCGCACCCATTCCTCCAATGGTTAACATCATAAGGAAGGAAAGAATAACCATTACAACCATAGCGATCATAAGTATGCTTATTATTTTAAAATATCGCGAAAGTCGGGCAAAGCCATTTTCCAGGTATTGTTCATCAGCGGAGCTCACTCCGTTTTTGATATCGCTGCCAAAGATTACCAGTTGGTAGTTGAGGTAGAGCATAAATACCAGAACCACCAGGTAAATAAAAAACATACCATAAACCAGGCCCATTTCCCCTCTGCCCATCAGAGAAGAAAAAGAAGTTAGGGCAGTAAGAGAGACCAACATCATCACCAGGCCGAGGCCCGAAAACACACACATGATCAAGCCATAGATGCGGGCCCAGCGTGCGGCAGACAAGAGGCGGGTGGCCGCCATCTCAGACAAGGTGTTTTGCATTTTTGCGAAATCTTCCATTGGTTTTTAATGCAAGATAGTAAAAAAACAATTTTTTCTGCATGAAGTGCCGGGGGTAAATAAACGATAGAAACTAGTAAATACCATTATAAAAGCCTGGGGTTCCGGCCAGCCAAAAACCAGGGAAAACAAGGAATTGCAGGTGAAAAACCCTGATTTTACAGGCATCGGGGAATGTTGTTTGCCTTTTATAACGTTGAGATATCATATAAGATTTGATCAGATCTGATTTTTTATTCACCTTAAAAATTAATAACATGAAAAATGTTTTGTTTTTATTTGTTTTGCTGGTGGCCGGTCTCTTTACCAGCTGCTCACCCGATAATGCAGGATTTTCTTCGGGACTTACCAACCCTGATAGCGAAATCCGAACTGATGCCCTCACCTTGCAAGTGACCTTTGCCAATAGAAGTACGGCGACCTACACAGCCGGAGAAATTGTAGGAGAAGAAGATGTTGATGGACTTAGGGTCATTCTCGACCCCGGCACCCTCGGAGAACAAACCCTGACGGCGGTAACAGAAATAGAAATCAGGGGATCCAATATGAAGGTGATCAAAAACCCGGGTGCCAACCAGGTAGTGTACACCGGCAAAACGGCGCTATCTGCCCAGGATGCTTCATCCGGATTCAACGTTACCCTCAATCCGGGAAACATCAGTTTTAACGCTGCGGCCGTACAGGTCATTGAAGAATGATTTTTGTGGAATTCTGTTTGCCGGAAAGAAGGAGTAAATACCTTCTTTCCGGTTTTTTTGTAATTTCATGGCATGAAAGATCGCAAAATCACCAAGGCCTTAGAAAAGCTCACGGTTTACGAGCTCAACAGCTTCCGCAAGTTTTTGCTTTCTCCCTATTTTAACCAAAACGAGGCCTTTGTTATCTTTTTTGACATGCTCAATGAGGCCAAAAGAACGGGCAAGGACCCCGGCCAAATTGAGAGCAGGGATGTTTGGGCCAGGATTTACGGAGCAGAAAGTCCCTACAACGATGTTAAATTCCGAAAACTATCATCCGACCTCTTTGCTTTGTTTGAAGAGTTTATCACCCAAAAAGAATTGGACAACGATGGCTCTGAAAAGCTGAGACTGCTGATGAAGGCCTATACCAACCGAAACCTATCCGATCTTTTTGGCTCGCTGATCCACCACATTGAGTATAACAAAAAGCTACACCAAAACAAAAACGCCGAGCACTACCTCAATATGTACAACATTGAGCGGGCCATCATGGACATCAACTTTCACGACAATACCATTAGCCGTAAGGTGGAGATGGACAAAGTGCTCAACGTAGAGGAAATGTCGTACAACCTCGACGTATTTTTTATTGCCGAAAAGCTGCGCTCGTACTGCACCCTCTTATCGTGGAATCAAACCTTTAAACTCAATAAAAAAATCATAGGCATCGACGTCATCCTTAAGCTGGCGCAATCACCCTTTTTTAAAGACTACCCGCCCATTGCCATTTACTACCTCATCTCAGTGATCAAAAGCCACGAGGGCAATACCGAGGATTATTATAAACTCAAAGACCTGCTCATCGCCAACCTCCACCACTTTGATAAAAAGGAAGGTAAAGATTTGCTGGATTTGGTAATTGGTTATTGTATTGGTCTTGCTAATAAGAATTTACCTGAATTTGGAGGAGAAGCATTGGCTTGGTATAAAATTGGATTGGAAAGAGATATTATTATCCGAGATGAACACATTTCTCCCACCACCTTTAGAAATATTGTGCTATACGCTCTGAGAGAAGGTGAAATCGAATGGACAGAAATATTCATTCAGGAATATGCAAAATTTCTTGATCCATCGGTAAGGGAAAGCAATGTAAATTTTAGTTTGGCGAGGGTTGAATGGTATAACAAAAACTATAAAAAAGTGATTCAATTATTGGCATATACTGATTACAAAGAAGTTTTTCAAGCTTTGCTGTCACGAACGCTCCTCCTTTTATCATATTATGAATTAAATGAAACAGAAAGTTTAGAGTCACTATTTAGCAGCTTTAAACTATATTTGGATAGAGAAAAAACCCTAACCAAACAAAGAAAAGAACAATATTATAGTTTGATAAAGTTTACAAGAGCGCTGACAAAAATACAAAGCTCAAATAAGGTTAAGTTGAGTAAACTTAAAATGGAAATCGAAAAGAAAGAAGCAATAGTAAACAAAAATTGGCTGCTGGATAAAACAGACGAAAAACTTATCAAAGCTTAACAACCTTAGAATCTCTGAGCAGCAGAACTTAGACATTTTAAAAAGTAGATGCCTTCAACAAGAGAGCTTAAATCAACATCAACATTGGTTTTATTGATGATTTACCATTGTAAAGCGACCCCCAGTAGAAACAACATCTATTTGATGGATTATATCGGAACTAAATACAGATACAAAACCGGAGGTTGTCGGATTTGGAAAACAAATGGTTTTACCTTGGTTTGACCTCAGTCTTTTTTAATATTTGTTTTAATATTTTTACTTTTGGTCTTGTAGCTATAAATTACACCCTGGTTTCGTTTCAACAAAACATTTTCTGTACTAATGTTTCTTAACAAATAATTATTTCCAGATCTGAACCCCATCTCCTTCCTCTCCCCCCACAATCCAGGTTGCCTGACCAATGATGCCATTGCCGCTGGCACCTTGGCCGCTGGAGCGGGTAAAGGCCAGGCGTACATTGCCGTCAGAAACCTGCTTGTGCATTTGCAGGGTGGGTGAGTGGTCTGCCATCCAGGTGTTGTCAAAAAACTTAACCCTGAGGCTGGAGCTGTCTACAAAGTCGCCATCGATATTTAAGGCAAATGAAATGCCGTGGATGTCGTTGGCTGGCAGGGTAGCGTTGCCCAGGTGGAAATTAATAACCAGGGTATCGCCCGGTTCCACTTCGCTGTAGTTGGAAGACAGGGTAAAAGGAAAGTCCTTATATCCCAGGTTTTCATTGGGTACCAGGGAGCTTATCTTGTTGAAGTTGTCGAGGATGCCCTGCATGTCGTCTGCGGTGAGTCGACCATCTCCATTGGCATCGGCGTGTTTGAGGTCTTTGCCGTTGGGCAGTTTTACGCCCCAGTCGGCCGCTTCATTGGCACCCCAGGTGTAGGTATTGCTGGTATCTCTGGCGGGACCCTCATAGCCAAGGAATCGGCCCAGGGTAAGCAGATCGTGGGCAGAAACCCTGCCGTCGCCATTGAGGTCGCCGCTCCATACACATTCATCGATACAAGGGCAGGTGGCGTTGGTTGGGGCGATTACCTTAAAGTACAACTTATAGGTAACACAAACCGGATTGTTGGTCACGCAGTATTTCAGCTCCATGGTGTCAGTTCCGGTAAAGCCGGCATCTGGTGTATAGGCCAGGAGTGCTTTGCCATAAGCAGTGCCACAGCTCAGACCCGAAGTAGAATCCTGGAAGGCATAAGCCTCACCATGCTCGGGTGCTTTATTGGGGTCGATGGTAAACGAATAGCCATCGATGGGTACATCGTACTCTATGACAAAGGTTTTGTTGCCTGGTATTTCGTATTGATAGATGATGTCGGCCTGAGGGTTGTGGTTGCCCACTACGAGGGTGATCTTGCCCGTTTCAACACTAACACCGGAATCTACCTTGTAGGTAAAACTTTTGGTGCCGCTGAAGTTGGTAGCAGGGGTATAGGTAAATACACCCAGGGTATCGTGTACCAGCTGGGGAGAAAACTCAACGATAGGGAAGGACTTCACCAAATCATTGGCAAAGACATCAAAGGTTATGGGGGTGTTTTTTGGGGTATATACCACATCATTGCGCACAAAGCCCGGATCTCTTTCTGCATCAATCACTCGTGCATGGTAATCCAGCACGGTGCCATTGGCATGAACAAAGGTGAAGCTATCCTGACCAATAAAATACTCTTCAGGGGTGTACACAAAGTGGGTAGCGTCAATGCTTTCTACTTCTCCGTTGAAAGCAAACTGATCGAGGGTAAAACCCTGGGGTACGGTGATGTGTTTGGTCTCCTGGTAGTTGACTACAAAGTGATAGGTCTCGTCTTCATTGGGTGCATCGGCCGCTTCTTCAATCTTAATGATGGCCTGATCTGCGGTGCCAAGACTGTCAGTGACCGTGTACTGGATGTAGGACGAGCCAGAGAAGCCGGTATTGGTATAATTGATTACATTGTTGAGTACCGAAGCACTGCCATCATTCTGGTTGAGCTGAATGGTTACAGGACCGGAGTACTCATCGTTGCCAAGCGGGCTGATCGATAAAGCACCAGTCCCATCCCAGATAACCAGGTCGTCATTGGCCTTTACTGTGGAGGTAACAAAGTTGAGGTGATAGACGCGGTAGTTGGATTTTGGTGTCGGATTGGCAATGATGTACTCAATGGTAAATGAGCGATAGCCCTTGGAAGTACTGCCCAGACCAATGGAAATCTCTTTGGTAGTAGGGTTGGTGACAATGGTAAAGTCAGAGCCGACCTGAGAAATAACAGAAGGATTGCCCACCAGATTGGGGTCTACGATTTGGTCAACCACAGTGGCCTGACCCGTAACAATGGTGGCGTATTTTTCGGAACTGCGTTGGGCATTAACCGACATGCTGCCCGCCATAATCAAAAGACACGGCAAGACAAGACTCAGCATCCTGATCAACAGGTAGGGTTTGTGCATGTTATGGTTATTAAAGAGTTACAACAAAAATAAGACAAATTTTGAGCAAAACAAATTTCCAACTAAAAAATTCATATATTTTTAAGCTTAATTTCTTTTTATTTTAATATGTAACAAAACAAAAATCAAACGCTTAAATATAAACATTTGCTCATACGGGTTTAATAACGGATCGTTTTTTAAAAGCCCTACCACCGAATAAAATTTTTAACCCAAACGTTACTCACCAAATTTTATAAAACAAATAGACCTAAATAAAGTCGACCACAGAATATAATTGTGCCACACTTGTGTTAGGATGGGACCTTTCAGGGATTGCGCCCTGAAGTGAGGTTAATGGCTAAAAAAGATTGTTATTCCCTCAAAATCAATGGGGTGCATTGTAGCCGTCGATCAGCTTCTGCAGGAAGGGAGAGGCAAAGATAAAGTCGTGCAGGTGCTCGTCTTCGCTCGATAAAACCTGGTCTTTGCTGCCGCTCCATGAAAGGTAGCCCTTGTCAATGAGACAGATGTTTTCACCAATTTCCATCACCGAGTTCATGTCGTGGGTATTGATAATGGTAGTGATGTTGTTGTCTTTGGTGATGTCGGCAATGAGCTCATCAATGGTAATGGACGTCTGCGGATCGAGGCCGGAGTTGGGCTCATCGCAAAACAGGTAGAGCGGGTTGAGCACGATGGCGCGGGCAATGCCCACCCTTTTTTGCATACCCCCGCTGATTTCAGAGGGGTACTTTTTGTTGACACCGGTCAGACTTACCCTTTCGAGGCATAGGTTGACGCGGTCGGTTTTTTCTTTGAGGGTCTTGTGGGTAAACATGTCCATCGGGAAACGGATGTTTTGTTCGATGGTCATGGAGTCAAACAAAGCATTGCCCTGAAAGAGCATGCCCACCTTCATGCGCAGCTCCCGGAGCTGGGCCTTGTTGAGGTTGCAAAAGTCGATGTCGTCATACCAAACCTTGCCTTCAGACGGTCGCATGAGTCCCACCAAGATCTTGAGTAAGACCGTTTTTCCGGCACCCGACTTACCGATGATGAGGTTGGTTTTTCCTTTCTCGAAGGTAAAAGTGATGCCTTTGAGCACCTCTTGTTCTCCAAATGTTTTTCTTATGTTTTCGCACCTGATCATGTCTGAGGAATTAAGCGGTGAGCACTACGGCGATGATGTAATCTGCCAACAGGATGAGGATGTCGCTGTACACCACGGCCCGGGTACTGGCCTCTCCGAGTTCGATGCTGCCCCCTTTTACGTAGTAGCCCTGGTAACAAGACACGCCGGTAAGGATGTAGGCAAAAACAATGGCCTTAACAAACATCATAAATACATTGTAGGGCACAAAAAACGAACGAATGCCCTTGATGTAATCAGCCGTAGAAAACAGGCCGGTAGGCACGGCAGCAAGGTAGGCACCAATGATGCTCACCAGCGCGGCTACACAGACCAGGAGCGGAATGACCAGGATGGCAGCCACAATCTTGGGCATAACCAGGTAGGAAGAAGTATTTACTCCCATGATTTCCATGGCGTCTATGTGTTCTTTTTGTCGCATTCCCCCCAACTCTGCGGCCATGTTGGAGCCAACCTTACCAGCCAAAACCAGGCAGGTAATGGTGGGTGCCAGCTCGATGATGGTCATGTCTCTGACGATGTAACCAATGTAGTAAGGAGGGATCAGGGTGCCGTCCATCTGGTAATAAAACTGAACCGCGGTTACCGCACCAATAAAAATGGAGATCAGAAAAACGATGGGCAGAGAGCCAATGCCGATGTCGTACATCTGTCGGATGGTCTCATTGTAATACATTCTTAGGTTTTCCGGTTTGGAAAACATTTGTCGCTTCCACAGCACATAGCTGCCGAAATGGTGCAAAAAACTACGGATTACGGACATCGTGTGATCACTGGTAAAAATTGATCTCCTTTTAGACCCGGGTGGGTGGAAAGAGGAAAGACACAAAAATAGAACAATTAAACGTAAGATGACAGCATTGGTTTGCAGCAAGTGATCGTTAAAAAACTTAAAAATTCATTATATTATTATTTTTTTGCAGATAATAATGGCTAATTATGAGACAATTACAACAAAAAATTCGTTACTTTGCGCAAAACAAAGCAAAATGATTCGAATGTCTGCTTTCCAAAAAATCAATGGGGTTGTATTTTTTGTGTTACTACTTTCATCAATAACAGCTCAAAACCACTCGGTTGCCAGACTCTGGAATGAAGAGCTCCTCAAATCGATCAGGAAAGATTTTGCCAGGCCGGTGGTTCACGCCAGGAATCTTTTTCACATGTCAGCAGCCAGTTACGACGCATGGGCGGTTTTTGACAACGAGGCAAAGCCTTTCTTTTTAGGCAATACCATCCAGGGCTTCCCCATACCCTTCAACGGATTTACACCGGGCCCCGATATCGAGGCGCAGCGAAAAGAAGCTATTTCCTTTGCCATGTATCGTCTGTTAAAACATCGTTTTGCCAATTCGCCGGAAGGAAACGGGGCGGTATTGAGATACAACCACCTGATGGATAGTTTGGGGTATAACATCAACATTACTTCTATCGACTATTCCACAGGATCGGCAGCAGCCTTGGGTAACTACATAGCTTCAAAAATCATTGCCTTTGGCCTACAGGATGGCAGTAATGAACAAAATCTTTATCAAAACCTTTACTACCAGCCTAAAAACGGAGGTCTCATAATTTATAACAGGGGCAATCCCAATCTGGTGTCGCCCAATACCTGGCAACCATTGACGCTCAATGTGTTTGTAGATCAAAGTGGAAACCAGATCCCCACCAATACCCCTCCATTTATGGGAGCGGAATGGGGCAATGTAGTGCCCTTTGCTTTGGACGACAGTGTGAAACAGGTTTACCAAAAAGACGGCCACAGCTGGAATGTGTACCACGATCCAGGGCCACCACCGGTTTTGGATCCCCAATCGGTAGCCAACTCATCTGATTTCAAAAACACCTTTGGCATGGTGCTTCAATGGTCGTCGCACCTCGACCCGGCAGACGGTGTGATGATTGATATATCGCCAAAAACACTGGGGAACAGCCCTGAGCTGCCCAATGATATTTCAGAATTTGGCAATTTTTACAACTACATGAGCGGGGGCCAGCAGGAAAATGGCTGGGCAGCCAATCCGGTAACCGGACAGCCCTATCCCACACAAATGGTAAAACGAGGTGACTATGCAAGGGTGATTGCCGAATTTTGGGCCGATGGTCCGGAATCAGAAACGCCTCCCGGCCACTGGTTTACCATCTTGAACTACATTAACGATCACCCGCTATTTGAAAAAAAATACCGAGGTACCGGTCCCGTGGTGGATGATCTGGAATGGGATGTAAAAACCTACTTTATGTTGGGTGGAGCCATGCAAGATGCTGCGGTTTCAACCTGGAGTATCAAAGGTTATTACGATGGTGTCAGACCGGTATCAGCGATCAGGTACATGGCAAACAAGGGCCAGTGTTCTGATCCCAACCTACCCTCCTATCATCCGGAAGGCATTGTGCTCATTCCCGGTTTTGTTGAGCTCATATATCCGGGAGATCCCTTAGCGGGTTTACAGAATGAAAATGCATACAAAATCAAGGCAAAGGCCTGGAGGGGGCCAACATTTATTGCCGATCCGCAAACCGATGTAGCCGGTGTTGATTGGATGTTGGCCGATTACTGGTGGCCCTATCAACGACCAACCTTTGTCACCCCACCTTTTGCCGGCTATGTGTCTGGGCACTCCAATTATTCAAGAACGGCTGCGGAGTTATTGGAAAAAATTACCGGAAGCCCTTATTTTCCGGGAGGACTGGGAGAATTTGAAGCGAAAAAAAATCAATTTTTGGTTTTTGAAGAAGGCCCATCTATGGACATCAAAATGCAGTGGGCATCTTACAGAGATGCAGCAGACCAATCGGCCTTGTCCAGAATATGGGGGGGCATCCACCCTCCAATCGACGACATTCCGGCCAGAAAAAATGGGATCAGAATAGCAGCCAATGCTTTCAGAAAAGCAGAAACCTTGTTTTTTGATGACCAGGATCAGGATGGCTATTTATCGGTAGATGACTGTGATGACAACAACAAAAACGTTTATCCGGGAGCCACAGAAATATGTGATGGCATAGACAATAACTGCGACGGCATTGTAGACGGGGAAACAGATCAGGACCAGGACGGTATTGCAGACAATTGTGATCCAGATGATGACAATGACGGCGTTATAGATGCAAAAGACGAGTGTGCCGAAACGCCCCAGACAGATAAGACAGATGTTTATGGCTGTACAGACAACGACCAGGATGGTTATTCACCGGCAAGGGATCAAAACAATGGATTCTATGACCCTAATGATGACCAAGCATGTATACCCAGCCTTCTGGCCGACAATTGTGATGCCGATGGGGATGGTTTAAACAGGCGCTATGAATTATTGGGTAAGGATGGCATAGCAGGAACAGGAGACGAGACCAATCCGGACAACAACGATACAGACGGAGATGGTTTTGAAGACGGAGAAGAAGTATTGGTGATGTTTACTGACCCCAATGACGAATGTAGTCCGTTCAGACCCAACGCAGGCTGTGGCATCGTGCTGTCAGGACTGGCTTTTGAGGACCAGAATTTTAATGGTCAATACGATAATGGAGAAAAATTATTGAGTGATCTGGAGGTAAAACTTTACAGATACAACAAAGATATTTTTCCAACAAAACTGGAATATTTATCAACGACACAAACAGATCAGGATGGGGCTTATCAGCTAAGCTATGGAGAGCCCGGTAAATATTATGTTGCATTTGAAGAGCCGGCAGACTGGTCGTTTACAAAGTACGATGAAGGCAATGACGACACAGATTCAGATGTGACCGGAAACCGAAAACCCGGCTTCACCGATTTGATCGATCTTACAGAAGGCCTCACCACCAAAACCAATGTGTATGCAGGATTTTATCAGTGCCAATACATAGGAGACCTGGTATGGTATGACTACAACAAAAACGACCTGGCTGAGCCGTTTGAAAACGGGATCAATGGCATAGATGTAGAACTATATAGAAATGAAAACGGGCTTTACCAAATCTTTGACGCCACGGTTACCGGCCCTGATCCGCGAAGCCCATCGGGCGACGGCTACTTCTCGTTTTGTGTTCCTCCGGGAAACTATTATGTAAAAGTGATCATGCCTCCATACGGGCTGGTCAATGCTAGGCCTAATATTGGCAACTATGAAGAAATTGACAGCGATGTGAATCATACATACGGACAAGGAACCACACCTTCATTTACCATATACGAAGGAGAAAATTTGATGAACCTCGGTGCCGGTTTTTATCCTATGGGCCAGGTGGGCAATCTGGTTTGGCTGGATGAAAATCAGGATGGAATTCAGGACGAAAACGAAGCCGGCATTATGGGTGTAAGGGTAGAAGCATTTAACGCCAATCATGTGAAAACAGGAGAAGCCCTTACAGATGAAGCAGGGTATTACAACATAGATTATCTCGAAAAGAGCAATTATTACTTAAAATTCACCCCATCGTCAAGCTGGGTTGCCACCCAGGCAGGAAGCACCACTGCTGACAAAGACAGTGATATTGACCACAGCAATGGATATAACACCACAAGAATGTTTTCTGTGAATCCGGGTGAGGAGGTATACAACATTGATGCCGGATTGAGTTTTGGCGTACTGCCATTAAAATGGATTCATTTTAGTGGGGTAGCCAGAGATAAGTACAACGAACTGCGCTGGATTACCGAATCAGAAGTAAACATGGCAGACTTTGATGTACAAACCAAACTGGACCCAAATGAAGACTATGTTTCTTTGGCCCATATTGAACCTAATAACCAAAAAACGCAAAACAAGTATACATATAATCACTACGCATACGATTTGAGTCAGGGACGTTATTACAGAATTGCCCAAATAGACAAGGATGGCACAACCTCCTATTCAGAAGAAATTTTTGTCAGCAGAAATGGAGAACAGAAACAAAAGGAAAGTAAGATTTATCCTATACCAGCTGTATCGTATTTCAGAATAGAGGCAGGAGATCAGCTGTTGAGTTCGGGAGAAGTCATTAAAGTGTGCGTGCTCAACACCCTCGGAGAGGTGGTGTATGAAACAGAGATTACAGAGAAGAGCATTGAAGTAAAAAATCTGATGCCGGGCTTTTATACGGTTGCACTAAAAACACAGACCGTAACCGAAAGTCATCCGATTTTGGTTGTGCGACCATAAAATACAGAGGGTTTAATAAAATTGGGGTATTTTTAAACTTCCAAAAATCAGATCATAACTGAATATGAGTTTAAGTACCGCAAACAAACGAGCCGTTGTAACAGGAGCCACCAAGGGCCTGGGTCTTGCCATTGCCCATCAGCTGGCCCAAGCGGGCTATGACGTTTTTATTGGGGGTCGAAACATGGGAGAATTAGAAGCAACAGTGGCTTTGCTCAACAGCGTTTATCCCGAAACCAAAACATCATTTGCCCAGGCAGACTTAAGTAAAAAGAAGGAAGTATTTTCTTTTGCCCAAGCGGTTTTGGCCGGAGGATCGACTGTAAATGTCTTGGTCAATAATGCAGGCACCTATCTGCCCGGCGATGTATCCACAGAAGAAGAGGGTCGCCTTGAAAAATTAATAGAAACAAATCTCTACAGCGCCTACCATCTGACCCGCCACCTGTTGCCGGCCATTCAACAAAGCCAGGGTGGACATATTTTCAACATGTGTTCCATTGCCAGCCTGTCGGCTTATCCGGGAGGGGGCAGTTACAGCATTTCTAAATTTGCCTTGCTGGGCTTCAACAAAGCATTGAGGGCCGAATTACAGGATCAGGGCATCAAAGTTACTGCCATCTTACCGGGGGCCACCTGGTCGGACAGCTGGAAGGGGGTAGACCTACCCTATGATCGTTTGATGCAGGCAGACGACGTTGCCAAGGCAGTGATGGCTTGTTTACAATTATCGCCTGCAGCGTGCATGGAAGAAATGATTTTGAGACCTCAGCAGGGAGACTTATAAGATGGAAGCCCGGGGATTTAAACTCTACGAAGGACCTGACTGGACAGAAGCCCAAATTGCAGAACGGGCTCGAAACTTTCGCACAAGCATGGCCGAAAGAAGGTCGCTCCGTTTTTTTTCTGACAAAGAAGTACCGGCTTCGATCATCACAGACCTCATCATGACAGCGGCAGGAGCACCATCAGGGGCCAACAAACAACCCTGGTTTTTTGCAGCGGTGAGCAATACAGCAATCAAAGCCCAAATAAGGGCAGCAGCTGAAAAAGAGGAGTACGAAAACTACCACGGCCGAATGGGTGACGAGTGGCTGAGTGACTTAAAAAAATTTGATACCAACCACATTAAGCCCTTTCTCGAAATCGCCCCCTGGCTCATCATCTTGTTTAAAAAGCCCTTCGATGTAGTAGACGGAGAGAAGAAAAAGAACTACTATGTGCAAGAGTCTGTCGGCATTGCTGCCGGTTTTTTGATAACGGCCATCCACCAGGCGGGACTGGTAACCCTGACCCATACGCCTTCGCCCATGAACTTTTTATCAGCCATCCTTCAACGACCGGAAGAGGAAAAAGCCTTTTTGCTTTTGCCCGTTGGTTATCCTGCAGCAGGAGCTACGGTACCGGATATTACCAAAAAATCAGAAGGAGAAGTTTTAAAAATGTATGTGTGATGTGTACAGTTACCTACATACCCCAAAAAGAAGGATGGATGTTGACCAACAACAGAGACGAGACCCCTCTGCGGGCATCGTATCACCTCATCAAAAAAGAGACTGGAGGGAGCAGATTGTTATATCCACCCGATGAAAAGGGGGGCACCTGGATTGCCATGAGTACACCGGGCAGGGTAATCTGTCTGTTGAATGGCGCTTTTATAAAACATGCCCACCGGCCTCCCTATCGTTTCAGCAGGGGCATCATTGTGTTAACCGCTGCTAGGGCCCAAAACAAGGTAGAATTTGTGGAAAACTTAGACCTGGAAGGTGTTGAGCCCTTTACCCTGATCTGGAAAGATGATAAAACCTTTTTTAGTCTGGTGTGGGACGGAAAAGAAAGCCATATTCAGGACCTGAATCCAGCCCAAAACTATATTTGGTCTTCCTCAACCCTCTACACTGACGAACAAAAAGAAAGGAGAAACAAGTATTTTCAAAATTTTATATCGAAAGAATTGCTAATACCAGCAAAACTAAGGGAGTTTCATCTGAGTAAACCCTTTGGGGAGGCTTCCACCGAATTTCAGATGGAAAGGCCGGGGGTTAAAACCATAGCGCTGACCCAGGTTTTGAGGGCAAGAGACTCATTTACAATGGAATATTTGAATCTTATGGATGGAAGTACATTGGTTTCAGAACTAAGCAGTTAAAAAAAGAAAAAAACCATATATATTAAAAAACCGGGTTAAATTCTCTTTTTTTGTATAAATCCTTTTGTTAATTGAGTGAAAGACAGTACTTTTGCAACTCTTTTTAAAAATGTCGATTAATATTGGCGCAATAAAAATCAAAAGATGAAAAGGACATTTCAACCATCAAGAAGGAAAAGATCCAACAAACATGGGTTCAGAGCCAGGATGGCTACTAAAAACGGAAGAAGGGTGTTGGCTGCCAGAAGGGCCAGAGGAAGGTACAAATTGACCGTTTCCGACGAGAAGCGTCTGAAGTAATTCTGATACACACCAAAAAACATAAGAGTCCGGATCGGGTTAAATCCTGGTCCGGATTTTTTATTTTTACGCTATGGATAAGGGATATTCCAAAAAAGAACGGTTAAAATCGGGTAAAACCATTGCCAGCCTCTTTGGCTCAGAAGGCCAGCTGTTTCAGTATCCCATCAAAATTTTTTATATACAGACCCCAGACCAGCCTCCTGCCATTCAAATGGGGGTAAGTGTGCCCAAAAAAAAATTTAAAAAAGCCACAGACCGCAACACCTTAAAAAGGCGGATCAGAGAGGCCTACAGACTACATCGGCCGGAGGAGCAGCCACTTACCTCCATCGCTGCGATGTGGGTCTACATTGGCAAAGAAGAAGAGCCTTACGACAAGATAGCACGATCGGTTAAAAAACTCTGGCAACAGCTCATCAAAATTCAACCCAATGGCGGACAAACTGAGTAAGCGCGATATTAAAAACCTCGACAAGGTTCCGTATGAAAAAATCAGACCCTTTCTCAAGACAGGTCAGATCGTTTTTTGTAGCGGGTCTTACCTGTTTTCGGGGGCCATTCAAAAACTGACCAACAGTGTGTGGAGTCACGTGGCCATCATTTACAAAGATGAAGAGCTGGGACGCGTATTGGTGTTAGAGGCAGAACCCTACATTGGCATCAGACTCATACCCTTGTCAAAATACCTCAAAGATTACAAGGGTAAAAAACGTTCGTACATGGGTCAGATCGTCATTGCTGAATTTTCCGGGGAGCTGGCTGAAAATAGCCATAAAAACATCATTGGCTTTGGCCTGGATGAACTTACCCGCCCATATGACAATTGGGAAATCATGCGCATCATGTTGCGCATTCTGTTTAAGGTAGGCAAAAGAGAAAAAAACAGAAATTACATCTGCAGCGAGTTGGTAAGAGATTGTTTCAAAAGAGGGGGCTATGTCTTTAAAATGAAAGACAGTTATATCAGTCCGCAGGAAATATGGGAAGACGACAAGGTTGAATTAAAGTACCGCGTGCTCTGAGTCCAAAACCGGCAGGGCTGTTACACAGTCGCCGCTGGCATCAAAGTCAATCAAACGGACCCTTTGACAAGTATTGATCAGGGTCTCACTTTTAGGCAATACCACTTTGATGTAGTTGTCTGTGAAGCCCGACATAAGGCTTTCGTCACCCGTATGGGATTCAAACAAAACCGGTCGGGAAGTACCTAAAAACCGACTGTAAAAATCGCGCTGTTTTTTCTGAGACAGGATGCGCAACATTTCGTTTCTTTCTCTTCGCACTTCCATTGGAACAGCACCCTCCATTGCCGCCGCATCGGTGTTGGCTCTTTCAGAATAGGTAAATACATGGAGGTACGACACATCGAGGTCGTTCAAAAAATGATAGGTTTCCAAAAAGTCTTCGTGGCTCTCACCTGGGAAGCCTACAATGACATCAACGCCGATGGCACAATGGGGCATGACTTCCCGGATGGTGGCCACCCTGGAGGCATACAATTCTTTTTGGTACCTTCTTCGCATGGCCTTCAAAACCTTGTTGCTACCCGACTGGAGGGGTATGTGGAAATGGGGCATGAAGCTGCGACTTTCTGCCACAAAACGAATGATTTCGTCGGTGAGCAGATTGGGTTCGATGGAAGAGATGCGGTATCGATCTATGGCCGACTCTTGGTCCAGGGCCTGGACCAGATCAAAAAACAAGGCCTCTTTTTTAGGTAAGCGACCCTCGATGACCTCCGTACCATTGCCAAAGTCGCCCAGGTTAACCCCGGTCAGCACCACTTCTTTCACACCCAGACGGGCAATTTCATTGGCATTGCTGAGTACATTGGCTACGGTATCACTTCTGCTCCTGCCGCGTGCCTGCGGAATGGTGCAAAAACTGCATTTATAGTCGCAGCCATCTTGTACCTTCAGAAAAGAACGAGTGCGGTCACCAAAAGAAAAAGAGCCAACAAACTGGTTGACCTGGTGTACATCACCCGATTTAATCATGCCCTTGCCGGCATGGCTGATTTCATCGATAAACTTGAGGATGTTGAACTTTTCTGCTGCACCCAGCACCAGATCAACCCCGGGAATGGATGAAATTTCTTCCGGCTTTAACTGGGCATAACAGCCGATGACGATGATTTTGGCATTGGGAGCGTAACGCTGTGCCCTTCGCACCTCGTACCGGCATTTTTTATCTGCAAAATCAGTAACGCTGCAGGTATTCAGCACATAAATATCGGCTCCCTCTTCAAAGCCCACTACCCCGTAACCCGCATCCTCAAACTGGCGGCGAATGGTAGAAGTCTCAGAAAAATTGAGCTTACAACCCAGGGTATGAAAGGCAACGGTACTTGGTGTAGACATGGGTGCAAAGGTAAAAACTTTTGCCCAATAAGACCACCAGGAGCCCAATGTCACCCACAAAATCACCAACACTTGTGCAAAAAGCAGTAAGTTTGAATCCTGATTTGCATCGACAAAGAAAAAATCCGGAATTGAAGTCTTCAAAAAGCATTGCCATCGTGGCCAACAGCACCTGGAACATTTATAACTTCAGGCAGAACGTGATACGTAAATGTATTGAAGAAGGCTTTAAGGTTTATGTGTTGGCACCCATTGATGCTTACATAGAGTACAAAGAAAATTTTCCGGAAGTAACCCACATCAATCTTACTACGCTAGACCGCGACAGCACCAATCCCATCAAAGACCTTTTGTTGGTAGAAGAGCTACGTAGAAAATACCGAAAAATCAAGCCTGATCTGGTGGTACATTACACCCACAAGCCCAATATCTTTGGAACCCTGGCCGCCAGACTGGCCGGAGTAAAATCCGTAAGCGTGATTACGGGTCTGGGTTATTCGTTTATCAACAGGGGCTTTATCAACGTGGTTGCCGAATGGTTGTACAGACGAACGGCGAGGTACAGCAGCAGCATGATTTTTGAAAACGAGGATGACCGCGAGCTGTTTATACAAAAACGACTGGTCAACGAAGATCGTGCTTTTGCCGTTAAAGGTTGTGGTGTCAATACCGCCTATTACCCAAGCAAAAGCGCTTTTTCTCCCGATCCTCCTGTGTTTACCTTTATAGGCAGGTTGCTCAAAGACAAGGGCATCCTTGAATTTGCCGCCGCAGCCCGCCATTTTCATGAAAAAGCATGGCCTGCTTCATTTGTTGTATTGGGCGACTTTGATCCCGAAAATCCCTCTACCATCGATAGGGATACCTTTGTTGGAATGGATCAGTGAAGACACCGTAGACTACAAAGGTTTTGTCAACGACGTACGACCCTTTCTCGAAAAATCTACTTGTATAGTGCTGCCCTCGTACAGAGAAGGCATGCCCCGCATCGTTTTGGAAGCCATGGCCATGGGCAAGCCGGTGATCACCACCCGCACGGCAGGGTGCAGAGAAACCGTTGAAGAGGGCATCAACGGGTTTTTGGCAGAGGCCAGAAGTGTTGACGACTTAATTAATGCCATGCAGAAGTTTTGTGAACTCAGTCCCGAACAAAGGTCGGCCATGGGTGCCAGGGGTCGGTCAATGGCGGTAGATGTATTTAGCGATACCATTATAGCCGAGGATCTTTTCCGAATCTTTTGTCTTTCCCTGGCATGATTGTTTTTAGCATCCTGCTTTCCATTGTATATGCCGGTATGATAACCGGTATATTTTTAGCTTCGGTAGAGCCCGCTGAAAAAAAATCAAAATCCGCGTTGGGGTCCAAACGATTTTCAATTGTAGTAGCAGCCCGAAACGAAGCTCAAAACATATCGGCCTGTGTGCAGTCATTGCTCAACCAACAATATCCTATCCATCAATATGAAGTCATTGTGGTTGACGACCACAGCACCGACGGGACCTTTGAGATAATATCATCAATAGCCGGGATCAGAGCCCTTTCTCTTACCGAAGGGCAGGGCAAAAAAGCGGCCCTTGCACTGGGTATTAAAGAAGCAAAGTTTGAAATCATGTGCCACCACCGATGGAGATTGTATGGTTGGACTCCATTGGCTAACGGCCCTCAACCGCCAACTCCAAAACAGCGGGGCAGACTCCTCACCGGCCCTGTAAAGATTTCGCCTTGTGATAGCACGGTTAGTGCCTTTGAAGCCATGGATGCTGCGATCATGATGAAGGTCACCGCCGCTGGCATCCGACAAAGACTATATTTTTTAGCCAATGGAGCCAACCTGGCTTTTACCAAAAAGGCTTATGAAGAAATAGGGGGTTATGAAAGCCACATGCACCACGCCTCCGGCGATGATGTCTTTTTTTATGCCGAAGCGGCAAGACAGAAAAAAAGGATTGATTATGTAGCAGATCAAGAGGCCATTGTCACCACACTCCCTCAGCCCGGATTGGGGCAACTCCTTGAGCAGCGCAAGCGGTGGGCGACCAAGACCAGGGCTTATGCCGGTAGGGCCATTTGGATGGTTCAGACAATGGTTGCTATTACGAACATAGCCTTATTGTCGATGTTGCTTATAGACCTCTTTTTACCAAAAGCAGGTATGGGTGCTTTAATAATACTAAGCACCAAATGGGTGGTTGATTTTATTGCATTGTGGAAGGCCACCGGCTGGCAAAACAACCGCCCGGCCCTCCGGTTTTTTATACAGGGCCAAATAATCTACCTGTATATAATTTTATATTCTTCCTGGCACGCAATTTTTCCTGGTGAATATAAGTGGAAGGAGAGGGGGGTGAGGTAGGGTAGATATTGAAAGAGGATCATTTTTTTTTCTGTTCCAAAATCTTATTCAGCTGTGCTTCCAGGAAGGCCATTTTTTCTTCGAGGTTTTTCACCTTTGATTTTTCTATTTCCATTTCATCTTCGAGGTTTTTTACTTTCAGATTTTGATTTTGTAGTGTCAGCTGTTGATTCTGCACAATACTGCGGATCAAAAAATTATTAATCCCGTTTTAATTCAATTACCCCACCTTCTTCTTTTCTCACCATTGCTTCTGTAGCCCCTCTCTTTCGGCCAAAGGGCTGTGGTCCGTCATCACAGCTTCCGATAGATGCTTTCATGTGAGATCCTTCCTTTGCTCTGAACCCGGGCTGTAATAACACCTTTCCAGAAGTCATAAAGATGCTGTCGAAATCATTTATCCCGGGGATTAGTGCACTTGCATTTATCATAGTATTGGCACTGTATTCAAGTTTACCTTTTAAAGAACCTAACAAAGAAATGTTGTCTATGCAGTAGTTTCTTTGCCATACGCCACGACCCCAGGTCCCGACGGTAATGATTCCTTTGCTTTCATCTACCAAAATATCAATCACTGGAGCATGAGGAATGTTATCGCCAATATCAATCCAGGTGTTGCCCCCCCAATCCATTGCGTAAACGGTTATGTCTGTACCTATGTATATTTTGGAAGTGGTAACAGCAACAGAGTTGACTACAACATTGGGCAGATTAAAAGATATGTTAGACCAGGTAAGTCCTCCGTTTGAGGTTTGATAAACTTTCCTCCCATTGGCAAAGCCCCCTAAAGTGAGGTATGCATAGTTTGCATCTATAGGATCTGACTCAAGATCTGTCAAAGTAAGGTTATTTAAATTTGGGCCTAAGCCCGCAGTATCCAGTTGCCAGTTGTTGCCGGTGTCTGTTGATCTAAAAACCAAACTGTCACCTGCAGCGAATAATTTAGTAGGATCCACTTGAGATATGGTCAATACCCTGCCATTACCCCCAACGTTGGTCCAGCTGATGCCTTTATTGGTTGATCTATAAATGTTTTCTCCATTGGCACTGCAGATCACCAAATTGGTGTCGATTGGATGAGTGACAGTGTATTTTCCACCTCCCATGCCAACAGGGGTAACAATCACGCCATTGCCAGTGATGTAATCGAACCTAATAAGTGTGGCATTGGAACTTGCATAAAAGATATTAGGATTGTTGGATTGAAACGCAACACAGTTTCCATCGGCGCCATAAATGTGGGTAAAATTTTTAGTTCCGGCGGGCCTAATTTTTACACCATTGTCCTGAAGACCGCCACCCAGGATATAGGTTGAATTTGTTTTAAATTGATTTAAATTATAAAACATATTTGTTTGCAAACCTTTGGATATATTTCTCCAGGTATTACCCGAATTGGAGGAGACCCAAATGCCCCCGTCATTGCAAGAATACAAATTATTATTGAGTGGGTTATAGGCCAAAGCATGTTGATCACAATGTACGTATGCTATTGCCCCCTGCGTCTCAGTCCACCCTGTATTGTTTGAAAATGTTACCCCGCCATTGGATGATCTCCAAATATTTACCCCGCCGATCATTACTCTTGATGTACTATCGGGATGTACGGCCATACATAGATCATAACTGGCTTGAGAACCAGCATCACTGCCATTTAATTCGTAACCCAAGACGTTGGGTGTATTGGCCAAACGGGTAAAATTTACACCGCTATCTGTTGACAAATACACTCCGGAAAATTGATTGGCCACGCCTCCATTTCCATGAAAGGCATAGACCTTAGTAGGTTCTGATAGAGAAAATGCAATACTGATTCTGACGGGTCCCGGACTGGGAGCAATGTTTCTTGCGCTCAAGGTCCAGGTCACTCCACCATTCGTGCTGTAAAAAAGACTATCGTCTGTAGCAGCTAATGCATTGGTGCCGCTATTGGGTTGAAATGCTATGTCATAATGTAGGCCCCCACTTGTTTTGGTCCACGAGGAACCTCCATTGGTGGTGCGAAATATGCCATCATTGGTAGCAGCCAAAAGTATATTGGCGTTGGTAGGGTTTTGCACCAGTTTAAAGCCTACTAATGTTGTGAAATTGGGTGTGGTAGGAAAGGCACCAACAAAAGCCCAGCTGACGCCTGCATTGGTTGACTTCATAACTCCCTGACAATTATTGGTAACATTACCTGCAGAACCATCGCCCTGACCAGTGAGAATATAAATGGTATTGGGATTATTATAACTCACTACTATTCCAGATACCCCAATAGAGGGAATGGTATCTGTAAGGCATTTCCAATGAGCGCCTCCATCTGTCGTTTTCCATAAGCCGCCAATGGGAGCACCCACATAAAAAGTATTTGGGTCTGTAGGATGAAAAGCAATTCGATCCAATCTTCCAGTACCATTGGCATAGGAGTTTGTTGTATTTGGACTGTAACTGCTGGTATCACAGCCAATGGGTTCCCAATGCCCGGGAAGGGAGGACCGGGAGTGTTTATTTTTTGACTTATCCCTTTCCATTTGTTCTGCTAATTCCAATTTTCTTTTTAAAATGTCAACCATATTGCCATTTTCATCAAGTCTTCTGCCGATATACCATGCCCAGCGCTGCCAATGTTTGTACTTTGGCAACCCATCACCGCCATTATCTCTCAAATTTTCACCACCAATGGCATATATAGAGTCAACAATTCTCATCGTCTCATGAAAGTTGGAAATACCCACTAATCTTTGATTGAGTTTTTCATACAGACTTTGACCGTTTAGTTTCGAAAAGCATAGTGTGAAAACAAGAATCATCCAGAAAGACTTCATCGTTTATTTTTTTTTGATTTTAAGGGGGTCTGTTTGTTAAATCTTATTATTACAAAAGTCACTATTTAATAAAACCAAGTCAATCACCCTGCAAGGTGATTGTATTTATAGCCAATAACACCTATGTTTGTATAAAATAAAGATGTGGAAAAAGTAATCATTCATATCGTAGAAGACAACAAGGTAATTCGTGACAGTGTCAGTAAATTCATCTCCTTCCACGAAGAATTTGAGATGGGAGAGATAGCCATTTCTGCTGACGCCTTTTTGCTAAAAACCATCCAACATCCCACAGAAATCACTCAGATATTACTGCTGGATATAGGGCTGCCGGGCACCTCAGGTATAGATGCCATACCCCTGATCCTCGATAAATATCCGGACCTCAACATCGTGATGCTGACCACCTATGAAGAAGAAGACCTCATTTTAAAAGCCCTTTGTAGTGGGGCCTGCAGTTATATTTCCAAAAAAGCCACCCTTGAAGACATTGTAGAAGCATTGCGCATAGTAGCCAAAGGAGGTTCATATATGTCGCCATCCATAGCCCGTGAGATCGTAAACCACCTTATGGGCGGCAGGGTGAGCAAGGCCACGATTCTGAGCGATCGACAAAAAGAAATATTGGAGAGACTGGTGGATGGAAAAAGCTACCACACCATTGCAGCAGAACTATTTATTTCGGTGGAAACGGTAAGAACCCATGTCAAAAAAATGTACAAGGTCCTTCATGTAAATAATAAGACCGAGGCTATTACCCAATACATGTTGGGTTACATCAAATAAAGGTATAGAGGAAAGACAACCGTAAAAACGATTTTAGAAAACATGGTCAATCAATTGTATTTTCTGAAGGCCGGGTGCATTAAATCAGCTAAATTTGTACAAACAGCATTGAATTGACCTTTAAACAATATATCGTTGTAGTGTGTTTTGGCGTGCTATCTATAATGTCAGCCACAGGGCAAAATGCAAGCTTTAAAATCATAAACCCGGAATACGAGTTAAAAATGGTAAGGCTCAATTCCACTGAAGATCTCGGCCAGTTTAATGACATCATGGAAGACGACGAGGGTTATGTTTGGTTTAGCAGTGCCACCGGTTTACACGTTTTTGATGGCAATAGAACCGTTACCTACACGGGCGACAAAGGTCAATTTGGTTTTAATACAGACAGTGTGTCGCGGCCATTTATTTTTTTCAATAATGCCGGAAAGCACAGGATGTGGGTTCAGCAATCTGGCAATCGATTGTTGCAAATCAACACGCAACAAAGAACCGTAGAACAAGTAGTCAATTTGTTTCCGGGTGAGGACCAACAATTATTATCGAGCCACAAAAATCAAACAGGAAGCTTGTTTATACTTTCGCATCACCGCCAAGAAAAAACAATAGCACTGAGCAGGAAAGGAGACGGAAATAGTATTCAAACTTTGTTTACGGCACCCATTGAGAATCTTAGCGGAATGTTTGCAAAAAAGATGGGAAAAGAAATCTGGGTATTCAAAAATGGATTCTTTTTAAGATTTAACCAGGAAGGAAAAGAGATAAAAAAATACAACACCCGGTTTCAAATCAGCAACCACGTTAGTGTTTGGACCAACGACACCTCTTTTTATTTTATAGACCAACTCACCTATACCCTATTTAAGTGGGATCGGTCGACAGATGAATTATTGCCATTTTTAAAAATCCCTCCCACGGTCAAAGACGGCTTATCGGGTCTATGGGTGGAAGGCGACAAAGTATACATAGCTGATAATTTGTATTTGTATATATTAAATATAAAAACAAGAACCCAGCAGGATTTGTCAAATGACTTTTTAGGAATAATCAAAAATGAGGCGCATGGTGGCCTGGGGGTTAATTTTCTAAAATTTACAAAAAGAAAGGATGGTACACTTTGGGTCAGTAATTTGAGGACAGTGTTACAGATCAAAAAAAAACTCCCTAAACTAACCCAGTTTAAACAGCCCATAAAAGACAATGCACTGGTGTCCAGCACAACAAGCTTTCGAGCCCTGGCAGAAGACAAAGACAAAAACATCTACGCGAGCTATTATGGAGGCATTGCCATAAAAAGACCTGGGAACAATAGCTTTGAAGCCGTTGCCAAGTGGCAACATTTGATCAACAAAGCCAAGGGCACCTATTCTTTAAATGTTTGGAACAACTACCTTATATGGAACAATACCATCATAGACTTAAAAGACAACAGCACAAACTATGTGGGTCCCCCTTACAATGCAGGGCATTGTAATCAATGGATACAAAATGACACCTTGTGGATTTACATCTGGCATACTCCGCAGTTGTATTTTTATGATTTAAAGCGAAAGCGACAAACCGAAACAGGGCTTAAGACTCAGATCAACGGAGAGGGTACCTATTATTCTGCCATCAACGACATCAAAATGGATAAAGGGGGTCAAAATTTCTGGATTAGCAGCACCTTTAAGGGCATACAGCTGCTTTCAAAAAGCGGACAACTCCTCAAACAATTTGACAAAACAGCGCTCAATACAGCAGACAACGATATTCAGGAAATAGAAGTAGATGGCGATCAACTGTGGTTCGGATGTACACTTGGTTTGGGAAGGCTCAATACCAGGACAGGAGCTGTCAGCATTTTTAAAAACCCATTGATTACCGGTGAAAACGTAATGCAAAACCGCACCATTTTTTCCATCTTACCCGACCAGCAAGGTAATTTGTATTTGGGCAGTAGTTATGGGCTCTTGTATTTTGATACCCAGGCACAGCAATTTTACAATCTAGCCAAGGGCCACCCATTGTCAGAAATTGAGTTTAATAAAATGTCGACACTTATAAGCAGTGATGGCAGGTATTACTTTGGCAGCACCGACGGTCTCTTTTCTTTTATGCCGGAAGAACTGCAATTTGTCCAGGCGTCCAACAAAATTAAGCCTTTAAAACTGATTAGCACCGCCATCTTTGATCTGCAAAAAGAAAAATTCAAATACGAATACCGCCACCTCAACACCCTCAAAGATTTGGTGCTCGAACCAACAGAAAGTAGTTTGGAGCTTCAGTTTTCGGTACCCGAATATTCCAACGAAGTATACTACAGCTACCGGCTTAAAGAACAAAGCAACCAGTGGACGGCTCCGAAACTTGACAATAAGATATTTCTGTATGGACTAGAGCCCGGCACCCACACATTGGAAGTAAGGGCTTCGACCGGCATTTCGGAAAAAGAAGCAAGCCTGTATGTTATCACCATCCTAAAAAAACAAGTGTGGTACAAAAGGGCATGGGTTATAGTTATCTTCACCCTGCTGTTGACCACATTGGTGTTTGTATTCCTTAGATACCGCTTCAATCAAAAGCTAAGAAGACAAAAAGAACTGGCGACCTTACGAACCAAGATCAGTGCAGACCTACACGATGAGGTAGGCACCCTGCTTTCGGGTCTGGCCATGCAAAGTCAGATCCTGGCCATAGAGGCCTCGGAAGAAAACAAGGAAGTGCTCAATGAAATTAGCAGCATGGGCAGAGAAGCCATGGAAAGAATGAGGGACACGGTGTGGGCCATAGATAGCAGAAAAGACAAGGTAGAAAACCTGATTGACAGAATGAGAGACTATGCCGAAAAGAATTTGCATATGAAAAAGATGACCCATGATTTTATAACCCAGATTGGGGACACTAAAAAATTCATCGACCCGGAAAGACGCCAAAATATTTATCTCATTTTTAAAGAGGCTATAACCAACGTAATGAAACACAGCGATGGCAGCCATGTAGTAATCACAGTTACAGAAGAAAGAGGCAAACTAAAGTTAATTGTAAAAGACAATGGAAATAAGCAACCATCCACTCGTTCTGATGGCCAGGGCATGGACAACATGGCGATGCGTGCTAAAAAGATTGGGGGCAGCATAGACATCTACTATAAAGATGGATTTAGTGTGGAGTTAGAAGTATGAGATAAGGCCAACTTAGGATAGATCAAAACGAGGGAAGATAATAAGTAGCTAAACCCAGGTGCTGTTTTTTTTGATAGATTGGATAGCAGGAACTAATCCACAAATAAATATAAGCCGTCTTTTCACGAAATACAGAAATTAGAACTTAAAACTAAGCCCACCAGAAAGCCGTTTGTCAGCCATAGCCAGGGCAGAAGGAACTAAGTTGTTGGCTAGTTCAAGGCCTAAATAGAATTTCACATGTGGCCAACCCGCTCGCAAAACAAGAGAGGGTTCTGCCAGGTACTTTTTTTGGGGTTCCACCAGGGAAGCGGAAAGAAATTCGGGACTATACCGGGAAAATCGGGTATGGTAATAGGATAATTGAGATAGTTTAAGGGAAAAGGCGGCTTCCAGGTGATTGGATAAAAAGGTGAATCCGGCCAACACACTTCTTTTTCTGAATTTTGACTCAACATAGAAATTTTGAGATGAAGATTGGTTTCCCGAGCCTCGAAATGCCACATTGCCAAAGGCAGAATAATAACAAAGATCCATAACGAGTTGTCGTCTTGAACCCAACGCGGTATAGTATCCGAGACCCATTTCGTTGAGGAAGCCGTGGCTAAATTGGGAGGTTTGGTTTGAGGTGTATTCACCCGAATAGGTAAGGTGATTGCCCATTACACTTAAATGAGGCAGGGGTGTGTGGGCAAAACAGGCCTCATAACCTCTGGCCGATTGGGTTTGGATATAGGCGAGAGCCAAGCGGCTTTCTTTTTTTTTGACAAAGCCCGGTGGGCACTGGGGACCCGGGGCATAGTAGGAGGGACTACAGCCGATCAAAGGCAGGCAGAGCATAAAAAAAAACAGGGGAACAGCGTTCGGCCCCCCTGAAAAAATGAACTTGTATAAAAACAGAAAATGAGTATAGAATACCTGGTCAAATGACCATTTCAATAGCGTCGATTTCATGAGCGTAGAGTGTAAGACAAAGATAGGGTCAAGAAAAGCGGTGTGAGGTGCACAATTTGGACAATGCCAAAAAATTATTTTACCATTTTTCTAAAAACAGATAAAAACAGAATAAAAAAACGGGTGCCAACCCGATTTTTATAAAAAAAATAAAATCACCCTTTTTTGGTAAAATCAAAAGAGGGCATTTTTACAAATTGTCCAAATATTGAGATTTGTTGACAGGGATGAAACGGGTTTTTAGTGGCCATATAAACCAAAATGACCAATAAAAATTGGTTAATTACGACCGAGATTATACAAAAAGTACAAAAAAAGTAAAAAATCAGGATAAAAATGTTGTGTTTTTTAACGGCTTTGGTATATTTGTTTTACTATCATCCTGTTTACGTTTTATCTAAAGGTTATGGATTCAACACAAAAAGCACTATTTCAAAGCATCAAAAACCTGTTTAAGAAGGAAACCTTTTCACTGGTAGACGAGATCAGTGAAGTACTTCACCTCGAGAAAGGAGCTTCTTACAAACGCATCAGCGGCAACACGGCCTTAAAAATTGATGAAGTTGTGACCCTGTGTTTGCACTACAACATTTCTTTTGACACCCTGCTGGAAACCCATTCGGGCCTCAATCAAATCAGCTTTGTGACCGAGCATGTGAGTGCTACCAACAGCACGATGCGCGACTTTCTTTTGGCATTTGGCAGGACCTTTGATTCGCTGCGCAAGGGGCGAGAAAACGAATTGATCTTTTTGGGAAACGAACTTTCACTGCCGTATTACTTTGATTTTCCGAAATTGCTTAAGTTTTTGCACCATATGTGGCACCACGAAAAAGGAGGCTACCAACACCAGCAAAAAAGATTGGATACCCTCGAAATTTCGTCAGAAAACAGACAGCTGGCCAATTACCTGAGCCACGAATTCAACAACCACCCCACTACCGAAATATGGGGTCCGGGCATTATGAATGCGGCCTTTCACAAATTGAAACTGGGAGTTCGAATTGGCATTATCGACCGGCAACAATCGGAGGAATTGTACCAGGAATTCAACCAGCTGTTGGAGCATTTAAAAAAGGTGGCGGAAGTGGGCTACAAATTTAACCTTGAAAGTGGACGGCCCTATGGTGATGCCTATTTGCTGATCAACAGGTATTATTTTGGCGGGTCCCAGGTATATTACAATACCGATGGTTATGAAAAGGCCTTTCTGAGCACCGAATACCCCGATTTTATCCACACCAACGATCCGAGGTATACCAGTACGATCAGGGAAAAGATCTACAACCAAAAAGCCTATAGCGTAAGTATTAGCAGGGATAATGCCCTGGAAAGGAGCCAGTATTTTCGAAGTTTGACCCAGGAATGGGAGAGGCTAGGAAAAGAAATTGAAAGTCTGCTTTGATTTTGTATCGGTTAAGTGCCTGTTTTTTTCCATTTTTGTGGCACAAAATCTAATAATGAATCGCATTTTTCTACTTTGTTTAGCGCTGATTTCACTACTACTGGTTTCCTGTGGCAAGGATGCTGAAGATGAGATTCAAGACTATCTGGATAAGAACAACCTGGTAGCTCAAAAAACGGACGACGGCTTATATTATATCATCGAAGTACCCGGCAATGATACTAAGCCCAAGGTCAACAGTGATATCAGGGTCAAGTACAAGGGCGCCCTGGTGGATGGAACCGTGTTTGACGAAAATGAGGATTTTGAGACCAATTTGTCCAACGTAATTGCCGGTTGGCGCAGGGGAATGGTGTTATTTGGGGAAGGAGGAAAGGGCAAGCTGCTCATACCCCCGAGCCTTGGATATGGAGACCAGCAAGTAGGTTCGATACCGCCCAACTCTGTATTGATCTTTGACGTGGAACTGCTTGAGGTCTTGTAAAAGACGTATCTTAGCCAAAATAAAAATAAGAATACATTGAAGATAGGAATAACGATAGGTGATGTCAATGGCATTGGGCCGGAAGTAATCATAAAAGCACTTAGCGATGAGCGTGTACTAGATCACTTTACCCCCATTATTTATGGTTCTTCAAAGGTGATGTCGTACCACAAAAACATTGTAAAAGACAGTGCTATCCAATTTCACCACATAAGTGAGGCCAACAGGGCTTCTCAAAAAAAGATCAATGTGCTGAACTGTTGGGAAGACACCGTCAATATAACCCTGGGCAAGGTGACCGAAGAAGGTGGCCGTTACGCCAAGTTGGCCATCGAAAAAGCGGCTCAGGATCTAAAGGCAGGGCTGATAGACGGTCTGGTAACGGCACCCATCCACAAGGCAGCGATGAAGTTGGCGGGATTTGGATTTCCCGGCCACACCGAATATTTTGAATCGATTTTTGGCAACCAGGGACTGATGCTGATGGTAAGCGACAGCCTGAGGGTAGGCCTGGTAACCAACCACCTTCCATTGTCAGAAGTAACAGCACAGATCACCAAAGAAAGGGTACAGAAAAAGATAAAGGTATTTGAAGAAAGTCTGAGGGTGGAATTCGGTATCGACAAGCCCACCATTGCTGTTTTGGGTCTCAACCCCCATGCCGGTGATGAAGGAGCGCTGGGTGATCAGGAAGAAAAGATTATTAGACCGGCCATTATTGAGCTCAAAAAGGCAGGATTACTGGTTTACGGACCTTATCCGGCCGATGGCTTTTTTGGTTCGGGGCAGTATAAAAAATTTGATGGCATTTTGGCCATGTACCATGACCAAGGCCTGGTGGCATTGAAATCTCTTTCTTTTGGAGGAGGTACCAACTTTACAGCAGGTATTAAAGGCATCCGTACTTCACCGGACCACGGAACGGCCTATGACATAGCAGGACAAAATGAAGCAGACGCTTCTTCGATGTTAAAGGCGTTGTTTGTGACCAAGGATTTGATCCAAAACAGAGCGGATTATCACCATTACAGGGCTAATGCGTTGGATAAAAAACAAAGGCCGTCAGACAACGAAGAAGAAGACGAAATTATCGAAGACTCCTGATTGTTCACTTGTCTTATCATTCCCTCTTTTCAGGATTGGTCAAAAAAATACTTGTGTCTGACAGCCTCTCAGGTTAGTTCTATGACACAAATATATATAAAAAAACTCTATACATCACAAAATCTTGAGATATGTCTGAAAGCCTGAGCTGGGAAAGCTGTATATCAGAATCCCGTCCCGGCAAATCTGCATCGGGCGAAGTACACCGCACCCACTTTCAACGAGACTACGACCGACTGATCTTTTCTTCTGCGTTCAGAAGACTTCAAAACAAGACCCAGGTCTTTCCTTTGCCGGGCAATACCTTTGTCCACAACCGACTGACCCACTCATTGGAGGTGGCCAGTGTAGGCAGGAGCCTGGGTGCCATCACCGGAGAGATGCTGGCGGGCAAGGTTGAGTCTGGCAGAGCTGAGAATTTTTACCAGTACGACCTTTCGGCTGTTGTAGCTGCCGCATGTTTGGCCCATGATGTAGGAAACCCACCCTTTGGCCACAGCGGAGAAAAAGCCATTTCCAACTACTTTTTGCAAAACAGCCAGAAATCGATTGGCGATCGCAACCTGATCGATTGGTTTGACGAGACCCAATGGGCCGATCTCATCAATTTTGAGGGAAATGCGAATGCCTTCCACCTGCTGACCCACGGATACAAGGGAAAGGCAGAAATGGGCATGCAACTTACCTACACCACCCTGGCATCTATTTTAAAATACCCATGCGAGGCGGGTGCCGTAGATAAAAAGTACACCCACCGTAAAAAATATGGCTTCTTTGCCATTGACCTGCAACGTTTTGAAGAAGTGGTGCACCACACCCACATGCAACGGGACAATACAACATCAAAAGTTGCCTACCTTCGCCACCCATTTGTGTACCTGGTTGAAGCAGCAGACGACATTTGTTATCGGGTTATCGATATGGAAGATGCCCACCGCATTGGTATCATGAGTACGGCAGAAGTTTCTGATGCTTTTCTGGGAGTAATTGCTGATCTGGACGGCGACACATCGAAGGTGAAGAAGACCCTAAAGGGTTTGGAGGATGCCAACGAAAAAATTGCGTACTTAAGGGCTAAGACCATAAGTACCATGGTCAACTCGGCCAGCAGGTCGTTTATGGAAAATGCTGACGACATTCTGCAGGGTCGGTTTACCAAAACCCTGATAGACGATGCGGTAAGTCAAAGCCATAACCTAAGAGAGGTCAATCGCATTTCGGTAGAAAAAATATACGACCACCACTCAGTGATCCAGGTGGAAATAGCCGGCTATAAGGTATTATCGGAGATCCTGGATATTTACATCTCTGCGGCCTTATGCCCTGAAAAATCAGCCCTCGATAGAAAAACCCTGCATTTGTTGCCGGCTCAATTTGGCGTAGGCAAGACACCTTATGAAACCGCACTGAACATAGTTGATTATGTAGCGGGTATGACAGACGGTTATGCCATTGAAATGTACCGCAATTTTATGGGTATAGAAATCAAGAGACACGGGGCCTGATCCGGGTAGAGAGTAAACGGTTTTAAAGGTGAGACATATGCACATTTTGTGATGATAAAAAAGGCATTTCTGGTATTAAATTTTGCTTTTTAATTTGGTAATAATTGTTTGTTTGTATATTGTGTGACAAATCAAAACAATAGCAACGAAATGGGAACACCAAATGCAGAATTAATGAGTATGGCACGGACCTCTTTATCCGGAAAGTGGGGACTTGCCGTAGGCGCTTCAGCCGTTTATATTTTAGTATGTGCTACGATGGCAATACCTTTTGTGGGCCAGATTGCAGCACTTTTTATGTTGGGTCCACTGCTTCTGGGTTACGCTTCCTTTGCCCTTTCGTTGGCAAGAGAGGAGGAAGATGCCAGACTGGAGCAAATATTTAATGGCTTTAAAAATTTTGGCTCGGCCCTGGGTCTGTATTATTTACAAGCCATAATTGTTCTTTTATTTACCCTTCTCTTAATCGTACCCGGCATCATCAGGGCCATTGCTTATGCCATGAGTTATTACATCCTGGCAGATCAACCTCATTTAGGGCCGATGGAGGTGTTAAACGAAAGCAAACGAATGATGGATGGCTATAAAATGAAGTACTTCCGCATGATGCTTCGTTTCTTTGGCTTGTCATTGCTGTGTATACTTACCCTGGGAATAGGCTATTTGTGGTTGTTTCCCTACATGCAGGTAACCATGGCAAAGTTTTATGACGACCTGAAAAAAGAAAGGGGAGAAGAAGAGTTTATCTAAACTCAAAGCAATAAAAACAAGACCTGGGCATACAGGATTTTCATAATCATGGAGATGGGAAACATAATCGCGTATCCTATCTGGGGCAGTCTGTTTTTGCTCATGCCGGTGGCAAACTCAAGAATGGCAGGTTGATTGCTCATAAAACCGAGTAATACAGAAAAAGGTATTTTGAACAACTTGTAGCCAACGATGATGCTGACAAAAGCGGTAACCATGCTTAGTAAAACGCCTCCAGCAAAAATGGTCAGTCCGTCGATACGCGAAAGACTTTCCATAAAGCTGTGACCACTCTCCAGCCCGATAACGGCCAACAACAGAGTGAGTCCGATCTGTCGCAGGGTAATGTTGGAAGAATAAGGCAGGGTCCACACAATGGGCCCTGTTCTTCTTAAGGCACTCATCACCAGGCCAACCAACAAAGGACCTCCTGCAAAACCCAGTTTAAATTGGAGACCTCCCGGAAGATGGAATTCAAAGGTGCCGATGAGCAAGCCCAGGGCGATACCCAGGCCAAATGAAAAAAGATTGACTTTGCTGCTTTCATAGTAAGAATCGCCAAAAAATTTTGACAAGGCTTTGAGGTCTTGTTTTCTGGCTACGAAGCGGATGCGGTCACCAATTTCTAATACCGTATCAGATTGGGCGAGCATGTCTACATCTCCCCTGCGGATGCGGGTGATGACGGCATCAAACTTTTCAGAAAGATTGAGCGATGAAAGGGTTCGACCCACCACTTCGGGTCGCGAAACAAAGATTCTTTTCACCTCATAATTTCTATAATTGTCGAGGATGTTTTCATCCGATTCTACCCCAAAAAAGTGATGGCCGCCACGAGGTCGTTGACCCCACCAATGACCATGAGAATATCTCCTTTGTGAAGTCGGGTGTCCCAGTTGGCAATGCTTACCTTGCCGTTTTGATAGACCCGGCCAAAACCTAAGACAAGACCCATTTCTTTTACCAGGTCGCGCAAAGTTTTGTCTTCGGCAACATCGCGGGTAATTTCAACGGCCTTACCGGCAATTTCTTCATCGACCGGATATTGTTTTCGAAGGCTGTTTTTTTCAGCCACATAATCTACCTTCAGCCATTTTTCTGTGTATTTCATTACCAGGATGACGCCCAGCACCCCCATCGGATAAGAATAAGTATAACCCACTACCAGGTCTTTGACCCATTGCCCCTTATCTGCATCGCCCAATCGGTTGATGAGGTCCGTTACCCCGGCCAATGCGGGTGTGTTGGTGGTGCTGCCACAGTAAACCCCTACAATGGTGGCCTTGTCGAGATGAAGCCCAAAATAAATCAATACAGCAAAGAGGGCCGAAAGGAACAAGCTAAACAAAACAAAGCCAATGTCGCGAAAGCCATTCTTTTTAAAGGTTTCAAAAAAG
The DNA here is from genome assembly GCA_016717655.1 of Saprospiraceae bacterium. Taxonomy (GTDB): domain Bacteria; phylum Bacteroidota; class Bacteroidia; order Chitinophagales; family Saprospiraceae; genus JADKBO01. Next base: position 225,453 of record JADKFC010000004.1, on the reverse strand, counting down.
GCAGGGCCAGAACTGATGCCCACACTGTAAACAAAGAGGATGAGTCCCAGTTGAAAGACAACAGAGGGCACTTCAAAATCGGGGTTAAACATACCAAAGCCGAGGCCCACAAACAAGACGGCAGCGGTACCCAGGCTGGCACCCTAATACCTTGACGCGACCCACCAAAAAGCCTATGGCGGCTACCAGGAAGAGAAGCAACAAGGGGTTTTTAGCCAGCAGCATATCCATGGGTAAAAGGCATTTGATTACAGTAACACGAAGATAAGGTCAATTTTTCAGCCTTTTGCCAATTTGTTGCAAAGGATGGCAGGGGCTAGCTAGTGGATGCCTCTCACCAGTTTTTTGATCAGACCGGGCCCCTCATACACAAAGCCAGTGTAAACCTGGATGAGATCAGCGCCCAAACGCATTTTTTCTCTTGCATCAGCTACTGAGGCAATACCGCCCACGCCTATGATTGTTTTTTCTGTTTTGGGGCGAAGATAAGCCAGCACCTCGTTTGATTTTTGATACACGGGCACACCACTTAGGCCACCGCTTTCCGCAGACAATGGATTTTGAGCTACCTTTTCCCGATCGAGGGTGGTATTGGTACAAACCAGGCCATCCAGACCCGTATGATTGGCTATGTAGGCGATGTCGTCTAGTTGGCCAATGGTAAGATCAGGGGCAATTTTTAAAAGGATGGGTTTGTAAACCTCTTGGTGGGTACGCAGACTTACCAGTTTTTCGATGATGGCCATCAAAGGCTCCTTGTCCTGCAGCGCCCGTAAGCCGGGGGTATTGGGAGAACTCACATTGACCACAAAGTAATGCACGTAGGGATATAATTTTTCAAAGCCAATTACATAATCGTGTATAGCATCCTCGTTGGAGGTGTCTTTGTTTTTTCCAATGTTGCCGCCAATGATGATGTTTTTATTTTTTACCTTCTTCAGATTTTCGATCATAGCATCCACACCCTTGTTGTTAAAGCCCATTCGATTGATAAGAGCCCTTTGAGGGATGAGACGGAAAAGACGGGGCAAAGGATTGCCGGGCTGTGGCCAGGGTGTGATAGTGCCTACTTCGATAAACCCAAAGCCCAGGTTGGCGAGCACATCAACCCATTCACCATTTTTATCAAAGCCGGCAGCCAGGCCTACCGTGTTGGGGAAGGTCAGGCCTAAATATTCCTTTTTAAATTCATTTTTTTTAATAGAAAAACAAGTGCGCAGCATCCACGCTCCGAAAGGAAGTTTGCAGATAAACATCAATAAGGCCATAATCCTGTAATGGGCTTTTTCAGGATCCATTTGAAATAAAAACAACTTTAACAGAGAATACACAGCACTGAAATTGGTTGGATGCAAGATAGGTAAAAGCCGGCGACTTAGAGGTTGCTGAATCTTTTACAGATGCTATTTATTTTTTAAAACGGATGGTATTCAAAATATGGTTGCCAATTTTTTACCCTGGTCAACCCCATTGGTGATGGCTGGCTGGTAGTGGATACCCCCGTAAAGTCGGCTGATGGCTGCTTCCTGACAAGCGGCTTCAAAAGAAGGAAACTCTCTTACCGGTAGGCCAAAGCGCACCTCAGTACTGTCGGTAAAGGCAAAGTTTTCGCCATAAACCGAGGCAAGGGCAACGGCAGAGGCGGCAGAAATAACGCTGTGTCCACTGGTATATTCAGGGAAGGGAGGGGTTTGCAACAAGGGCTGCCAATCTTCGTCGATGTATTGGTTGATCACACTTTCCGGACGAATGAGGTTGGAGCGGAATTTTTCATCCCAACAGGAAATGAATCCATCGAACAGGGCAATGGAAGTGATGGCATAAGAATAGGCTGTAGTTACAAAGTCAGAATTCGCCTTGATGCCGGCAATACGGGTTATGCTCATCCAGTGTCCACCCGGGGTGATTTTTTTGGTGGCGTGCATGGCGTGGCCTGTAACATTGAGTTTATATGGGTTGCAATCCCAGTAATTGGCTATAAGGTTTTGTTCTTCGGTAAGGTTTTTTCCGGTATTGTACACCTCCATGGCCTCTTTCATAAAAGGGCTGTTGGCAGTGGTATCAAAGGGCGTGTGCGGCACGGGTTTGTATTGTCCGGCTGAATCCAATGACATGGGCCTGATCTGGTTCCAATGGGGCTCAATAGCATCCATGAATGCAGGTGGGGTGGTGCGCCAGCGCGAAGGATTTTTAAGGTCGATGGTAAATTTTGAAAAAGAACGCGATTGTTTGTAATTGTCGCCATCTGCCCAGGCCAGGATGTGTTTGGCAACGGCTTCTCCGTAGGCAATTGATCTGTCGTGCACATCTTTAGGCATTTGCAGTTGATCTACTTTTTCCATCATTGATTTTTCAAATGCCGAAAAATCGTTTTCTGAAAAAATAAATTTTTTACCTGTGGTCAGCATGGCTTTTAGGGCCGCCAGCTCATAACAATATTCCTTCCCTTTTTCTGGCTCGGGCACGGCACTCAAACCATTGAGCTGGCCACCGAGAGACACATAATCGGGGTTGAGGTGACGAGCTGCTTCATAGGCTGCAATTGAGGTATAGGCATAGTTTCTGCTGGCAACGGGGGGAGAAAAAATGTCGTGAACCAAAATATTGGTATAGGCCCCCATCACATCGTGCAACCACGAGGGCTGAGCCATTGATTTTTTATAGTCTGTGTTGTCTTGTTTGCACGAAAGGGTGATCAAAGAAAAAAAAGCAATAAATAGAATGAGCTGTCTCACTTTTTGAAAGATTGGTCTTCACAAAAGTAGTCATTAAACCGGCGACACCATAGTGGCATCGACCGGATAAACTTAAAAAATGCTTATAATTTAATTATTCTGTTACTTTAACCCCGGCGGCCTGGAGTACCGACTTGTCATCTCCGGTGTTTCTCGAAACCATGGCCACAATTTCCATCTTGGAGGCATTAAAGGTGGCGGGAAGGGTATAGGCATAGGTGCGTGTCAACAACTTGTTTTTTACAAGGGAGGTAGCAATATCGTCGCCGGTAGCACTGGTGAGCATATCTCTCAAAACATGGTTGTGTTCATAGTCTTCAATGATGGTGCCCTGGTTTTCCTGCAAGTCAACAATGCCACTTTCGGTCAGGTAAACACTGATTTTATAAGTACCGGTTTCATCGATGAGGGGTGTTGCATTGACAGTGATGGACAGCTGACGACTGGTGGCATCATAGGTTTTGTTGATGGCCAGGTCCATCACGTGCTGAGCCTTCAATTCTTTTTCCACATACGACTGCCAAAGTTCTGTGGCATCAACGGCGATGTACAATTCGTCCTGAAAATACTTTCGATTGATGTGGGCAGAAGGTTTGCCTAAAAAGGGCTTTAGAAATTCTTCGAGGGCGATGGACTTTTGGGTGCGGAAATCGTACTTACTTTCAGGAAGAGGCTTGGTCAAAAAATTGCCGTGCACACCTACTGCTACTACGTTGTTGGGCAGTCGGGTAAGGATGTCTTCGATGGCAGCAGCCCCTTTCGGACAATTGGGACACTGCACTCCGGTGAGATCTTCCAACAAAACAACCCGCTTAGAGTCTGGTTCTTCAAAAGGAGGAATCATTACGCCTTCTTCTGTACACGAAGTCCATACAACAGCCAGCAAAGCCAAAAGAATCAAATTATAAGCGCGCATATAAAAAGAATTAAAAAGTTGAATTTAAAGAAAAACGAACCCCACTAAAGGCGGGTTCCAGACGACAAATACCGCCACTGCACACAACGCCTTCTACTTGTTTGACGTACCTAAGCTGGTAGCGGTTGGACCCTTTGACGTAGACGGCACCAAGAGATGGGTACAGGACTTTTTTTGGCTCTGTATCGTTGCCCAGTATTTTTTAGGAACGATGTTGTACATGCCAGAAACTTCAAATATCCAGTTGGGAGCCATGCCAAATTCAGCCAGACCGAACAACCAGGAGCCGTAGTCCTGATCGGTTTTCATGTATTGTACCTCTGTGCGCAATGATTTTTTGCGGGTGAATTTGTACAAAACATCAATATACGGGGTTACTGTTTCAACAATGGGCACATCGGGTTTTTGTTCGTAGATTTCCTGGTTGTAATTGAGCAATTGCAAACCACCGGTGACCTGCATTTTGGTGCTGGGCTTGTAGGTAACTTCTGTCAAAATTCACGGAACAACTTTTCTCCTTCAAGGGTATTGATGTGAGAGAAGTTGACCAGGGTACTCCATTTATCCGTAAACTTATACCGCACATCGGCCTGGTAAGCCTGTTCACTGATGTCTTGCGTGGCAGGACTGTAACGGGCTGTGAGTCGGTAGGTGTTTTGTCTGTTCATAGGTGGGATGTAAGAGATCAGACCGCGCAATAAACGAAGATTGGGGTCGATTCTAAAGTTGAAGTTTTTGGTTCTTTTGGCTTCCAGGGTGATGCCCAGTTTACCGGCGGCATAACTGAGGCTGGTGTAATAAACACTGCCCGGCTTAAACTCCAGTTTTCCGAAAGTGGTACCTCCACCAAACTCTTGCTTTTCAGCGCGCGGATTAAAAAAAACATCATCCGACTTAATGGCGGCTTCTACATACCAGTTGAAGCCCTTGTAATTAAGGGTGTTGTAAAAGGTAGCAGCATAAGAGTTATACTTGGGCTTAAAGCGGTCGACATCGAGGTAGGTTTTCACACCATTGACCACCTTTTCCATGGTTTCTTCAGAAATGGTTTTGTGGATAAAGCCAATTCCCGGAATGAGGTTTACGGCATTTTCTTCACTGCCGAAGCTTAAAAAACCATCGGCCACTATTCCTTTTACACTGCCGGTATAAATATCGAAGGCATTTTTTTGCTGACCGCCAAAGGCTTTTACCGTGAGGGCATCGCTGAACTGGTACTTGAGGCTGGCGCCCAGTAAGGAGTTGTCGATGAAGAGCGGACGCTGCTCATAAGCCCGGTAGATGATGCCGCTACCCACCTGGTCGTAGAGGTAGCCTACCTCAGCGGTGAACTTATCGAAGGTTTTTTTCACAAACCAACGGCCCACACCCTGATTGGTGTAGGAGGCATTTGGATCTCTAAGGTTGGAGTTGAGAAACATATCGTATCTCAGGCCTGCTGTAAATCCCTGGTAGCTGTAGTTGAGGTTGAGCCAGCTTTCGCCCCCAAAAAACTGATGTTGGTATTGGGGCTGGAGGTAGGCATTGATGGCAGAATCCTTGAGGAAAACATTGGCGTTTACCTGTAAGGCACCACTGATGACAGCACCTTGCTGGCCACTTACTATAAGGGGAATAAAAAATAATAAGGGCAAAACAAATTGACGCAGCATAGATTGTTGTTAAATTGGTGTAAAAGTAAAAATTTTCCATCAAACAAGGGGAGTAAGAACTGTAAATGGCGTTCTAAGGTAAGAGGGGGACAAAAGCTTAAAAAATATTTAAAAAAAAGGGTGGGTGTAACACTACAACATAAGAATCGTCTTACATTCGTTATCCTAATCAACAACAACTTAAGTAAACATGAAAACTGCACTTTTTACTCTTATGGCTTTCACGATGCTGACAGCCTTTACAGGAGACAAAAAATTTCCAGCTGCCAGCCTGAAAACACTGGATGGTAAGACCGTTAATGTACAAGACTACATTGGCAAGGGCAATCCGGTGATCGTTAGTTTCTGGGCATCGTGGTGCTCACCTTGCAAAAGAGAGCTGGATGCCATGACAGAGATTTTCCCTGAATGGCAGGCCAATTACAAAGTAGAGCTGCTGGCCATTACCATTGATGACAGCAGAGGATTGGCCAAAGTACCTGGCATTGTGACCTCAAAATCATGGCCTTTTACCGTGCTGGCAGATACCAAACAAGAATTTCAGCAAAACCTGGGCTTCCAAACCGTACCAGAAACCTTTCTGTTGGACGGTGAAGGAAACATCGTTTATACCCACAGCGGCTACAATGCCGGCGACGAGTTTGAACTCGAAGAAAAGCTGAAAGAGCTGAAGAAATAATAAATTTCAAAGAAAATTAAAGAGGCCATTGCAAAACAGTGGCCTTTTTTTTTGGGGTCGCCAAATTTTATTTGACACAAAACCGCCTGTTTTCCAAATATTTGTTGGCACCGACAGAATTAATGACAGTCAAAACAAACAAAATTTGGCTGTCTTTATAAAAAGTGGCCCCAACACAATTTTTATGTGACATAAAAAGGCACGTACTTCTATCTTTGTGTTGGCATGAGCAGAATAAAAGGTAAAAACGATCAGCAACCCTATTTCAGGTTACTAATAGGACTTACGGGCGAAGCGCCGGATGTTTTTACCCAACCTTTTGACTACGTAGACCACCCATGGGTGCTGCAAGCAGCACGTGATTTACAGCAAAAAATTTCGATAGAACTGGACCACGATTTTGGATTCAAGGAAGGAGCTACCGGACTTGGTAAGATGATGGGGTTTTGGTAGTTAAAGATAGGGAGGGTCAACTGGGCTACCTGGCCGCCTACTCCGGCAGACTGGATGATGGCAACCAACATTATGGCTATGTGCCTCCCGTTTTTGACATCCTGGATGAGGAGGGTTTTTATCGCAAAGAAGAAGACGCCATCACGGCCATCAACCATCGGGTTATAGCCCTGGAAAAAGAAGAGGGGTATCTGGAAGTTAAGGCGGCACTTGAATCGTGCAAACAAGCTTCAGTTGCAGCATTGACTGCATTAAAAACAGCCCATAGGGCAGCCAAGACAGCTAGAAATGAAGAACGAAGCCTGCTCCAACCTAAAAAAGAGGAGGATGCTCTTTTAAGACTAACTGCTCTCGACAACGAAAGTGCCCGCCATCACTATGAGTGGAAAGATGCCAATCGGTTTTGGAAAAAGGAAATGGAGTTGGCTGAAAATAGACTTCGTGAAAAGGAAGCCCCCATCATTTTATTAAAAGAAGAGAGAAGGCAACGTTCCGCACAGCTACAGCAAAAATTATTTGAGCACTATACCTTTCTCAACGCTAGGGGTGAGGTTAAAAGCCTGGGTCAACTTTTTGATGTATCTGAAAACAACACCCCACCATCCGGTGCCGGAGAATGTGCAGCACCAAAACTATTGCAATATGCCTATCTCCACGGCTACCAGACACTGGCCATGGGTGAGTTTTGGTGGGGTAAAACCATCCCTTCAGAAGTGAGGCACCATGGCAGGTTTTACCCCGCGTGCAAAAGCAAGTGCGAACCCATTTTGGGACACATGTTGCAAGGATTAAATGTCGCCCCCAGAAAACAACCACAGGGACCTGCCATCACCGTGATCAGAGAAGACGAGCACCTGGCCATCATCCACAAGCCCCATGGCCTCTTATCCGTTCCCGGTAAGGGCGAATGGGACTCGGTCAGTGCCCAGGTCAAAATTCGATGGCCAGAAGCAGAGGGTCCCATGATGGTACACCGACTGGACATGGATACCAGCGGACTAATGGTCATCACCAAAACCTGGCAGGCCTACCACCATTTGCAGCAGCAATTTTTGCACCACCGCATCCAAAAGACCTACCTGGCCCTGCTGGAAGGAGTAGTCAAAGAAAATTACGGCACCATTGACCTTCCCTTACGTGTAGATTTGGATGACCGGCCCCGCCAGCTTGTATGTTATGATTATGGGAAGTCGGCCGTAAGCCGGTATAAAGTAATCGGGAATATTAAAGGAAAGACCCGCATTCATTTTTTTCCCATGACGGGCAGGACCCACCAGTTGAGGGTCCATGCAGCCCATCATCAGGGCCTGGGCTGTCCGATTGTGGGAGATGATCTTTACGGCAATGCCGGAGATCGTTTGCATTTGCAGGCCATCGGCCTGGAATTTGAACACCCGGTGACAGGTGAGAAGGTGAAGGTATGGGGGAAGGAGGAATTCTAAACACAAACAGGCTTTTTGCCTGTTTGTGTTTAGAATTCCTGTAGCGGCGCAAGATTTTGCGCCGCCACCCCCATGTTTTGCGCCGCCCTAATATTTTTGCCGCCACCCAAAAAACAAATTGCCCCCTGCAAATCATGTTTGTGTTTAGAACAACGGTATAATGTTAGATGGGCGAGGTGGGGACGCGATTAATCGCGCCCCTATGGGGATGGGGTGGAAATCGGCAGATATTATTTAGCCCATTTTTTCCAACAATTGGACAATTTCTGATTTTTTGCGAACGGATACGGGGACCTCATGGCCATTTTTTAAGCGAAGAAAGCCGCCATCCTTTTTTGAGAATTCGCTGATAAAAGTAAAATTGACGAGGTGGGATTGATGGACCCTTAAAAAATCGTGGTCGTTTAAAAGATCATCAAAATGTTTTAAGGTCTTGGTAACGAAGTATCGATCGCCATTACTCATATAGAACCAGGTATTGTTGCCTTCTGATTCACACCTTACAATGTCGCTGATTGTAACCACACTTATTTTGTCTAAGGTGCACAAGGAAATTCTATTGGGTGATTTACCCGGGTTTTTCATTGATTCCCGCAGCAATTCCAGGGAAGGCAATGAATTAAAGCGTGCGTGTTTGACTTTATCTACTGCACTTTTGAGCATATTGGCGTCGATGGGTTTTAAGAGATAATCGGTTGCCGCATAACGAAATGCTTTCAGTGCGTGTTCTTCATAAGCGGTGATAAAGATGACATTGGAGGAAAGGTCCGGGAGGATTTCCAACAGATCAAAGCCGGTACCATCGCTTAGGGCAATATCCAAAAAAAGGATATCGGGTGTATTTTGTCTGATAATTTTGGCAGCACCTACCACACTGCCCGCAGTGCCGATGATGGTTACCTCTGGACAATACCGTCCAAGATCGGCCTCCAAAAGTTGTTTGGCTTCAGGCATGTCTTCAACAATAATGGCTGTAAGGGCTTTGGTTAGTTTCATATCAAAATTGAGTTTTGACGGGGATACATAAAATAACACGTGTACCGGACGCATGTCCCTGTTCATCATACAAATCAACGATTGTGACAGCCGGCTTATGGTTATCGCTGCTAAGGGTCTGTAATCGCTGAGCCGTGACTTGCATTCCCACCGAAACGTGTCCTTCCTTGCGATTTACGGAGAGCTCAGCCGCTTTTTTTCTTCCTACACCATTGTCTTCAACCGTACATAACAAATGGTCGTTTTTCAAAGAAAAAGATACATCAATTTTACCGGGCGCATTTAGGTGAGAAATACCATGGATGACGGCATTTTCAATGTAAGGCTGGATCAACATGGAAGGAAGAAAGATTTCATCTGCATCCAAGTCTGCATCCACAGATAAAATGGAAGTCAAAGACATTTTGCTGACAAAACTGTTCCATGGTAAGGTATTTAGTGAGCAAATCCATTTCTTCGTGCAAACTGACTTCCGTTTTTCTTGCGTTATTTAAAATACTTCTCATCAAAACCGCAAAATTTTGGATTTGATGCCTCGCTTCGTCTGGTTTTGCCGTTACTACCAAAGATTGAATGCTGTTGAGTGCATTAAAAATGAAGTGTGGATTCATTTGGAGTTGAAGCGATTTTTGCTCAAGAGACAATAGTTCGTTTTGAATTTTGAGTTTCCTGTTTTTTGCTTCTGCCTTTTGTTTAATAATTCTTTCGCGGTAGATAAAAACAGAAAAACAGGAGGAACAGGCCAAGAGCAAATGCAAGCAATCGAAACCAGGTCCTTTGCCAGTAGGGGGTTGAAACCACAAAACAAAGTTGTTTGGTGCCGCTTATGTGGATGCGATCAAAAGTAGCTTGAACCCTGAAGCAATAATTGCCCGGTGCTATGCCTGAAAAGTTAATTCTTTTTTCATTGCTCCATTCAGACCATTTGTTGGAACTACCTTGCAACTGAAAGCGGTATTGCAATTTGTGGGATAGTTGAGATGGACCGCATCAAAGGAAAACTCAAGTGGTTTTGGTGGTGGGGTAGCTGTCTTTGAAAGGTTTTCAGGCAAAGATTGAAAACAAGAGGCATAAGCGGTATGATCAATGGATTTATTAAACAGGAAGACATCTTTGATGAACAAGGCAGGAGGTGATTGAATGCCGGTTTTAAATCCAGGATTGTACTGCACCAGGCCATTCATGGTGCCAAACCAAATATTGTTTTGATTGTCGGTACATATACTATTGTGACAGCTTTCAATGCCACCAAAGCCGTCATCACGGCTGTACCAGGTGACCTCATTCAATGCAAGGGATGTGGGTTCCAGAGTCAATTTGTAAACACCATTTTCTGAGCCGAGCCACAAAAACTGGTTTGAATCAAACAACATGGAATAAATGTTGGAAGAAAAAGGTTTATCTGGAGAAGCCAACTTTTTAAAAGCAGCATTGGATGGATTTGGGTTGTTGTTACAATACACACCCATGCCTTCCACAGCAACGCAACATTGGCCTGCTTTGGACAGGGCAAGGTTTTGATGTTTTTGGTTTGGGAGCCCGTCATCTTTATTAAAAACGGTGACCTGTCCATCATCAGAAATAAAACCACAGCTGCCGTTTCTACCGGCAAACCAGGTCTTTTGTGTGAGAGGGTCTCTGGCCAGGCTGTTGATGTATTTATCAGTAAGGCCCTGCTTTACATCCAACTGCAATACCCGGACCAAAGAAGAAGCCACCAATTCGTAAACCGAAATACCGGAAGATTGCGTAGCAAGCCAGATTCGATTTTTTTCATCAACCAAAAGGCGGGTAATAAAATCATCAGACAAAGTATGACCACTGAAAGAAAAGTGCAAAGCAGAAGTAGAATCAACACAGTAAAGCCCCTTGCCTTCCGTTCCCAACCACAGACGTGAAAAAGTATCGCAGGCAAGGGATTTGATCTTTGCATTGATTTTTAGAGAGTCAATATCCACTACATGGAAGGCATTGTTTTTTACGTAACCAAGATTGTCTTTACTAACGGCAAAAAACATTTTGTCAGCCCCTCCTTTTGAGACGGCATAAACACGATTGCTGCCAAATTCATAATCAAACAAGTTGAAGTTTTTAAAAAGTTGGTTTGATTTTTTCAACAGGCCGGCTCCCGACGTCCCCATCCAGAGATTGCCCCACGAGTCTTTTAAAAGGGCCCTAATTTTGCTCGTCGAAAGACCTGCATCTTCTGTGAGTTGCACTAGGTTGCCAGTAGGTACGTCGTAGCTGCACACCCCTTCGTTTTCTGTGCCCAGCCAAAGTTGCTGTGAATTCTCCAACACCATACACCTGGTTTTGGTCAACAAAGGCTGGGTAAGGCTTTGCCGTATTTTTTTTGATTTTGGGTCAATATCTAATAAGCCATAACCCAGTACAGATAACCAAACCGAAGAGTGTCCATCAAACAGCAGGGCCTGGATGTTTGGATAGGGTAGAGACCGGACTCTTAGCATTTCGTTTGCCTGCCTTTGTTTTATCCAAAGTCCTTTTTCTGTGGCCACCCATAGTTCCTCATTCACCACTTTAATGTCATTGACCTGGATGAGTGTCAATTTTTGACTGATGGTGACATCTTGCCATCGGTCTAATTTTTTATTGTATTGATACAGCCCTTCTTTAGTACCTGCATATATGATTTGATTGAGTTCGGCCAGGCAGGTTACTTCCTGATTTGCCAGTGCCAGGCGGTTTACCGAGGTGGTTGCCTTTGACGAAAGAGAGCAGAGTCCCTTGGGCGTGCCAACCCAAAGCGTGTTGTCTGTTGTTACCAACAATGCATTGATGTAATTGGAAGGCAAGCCGTGTTGTTCTGTAAAGACGTCAAATTTTTGTCCATCAAATTTTGCCAGGCCACCACCCTGGGTCCCTGCCCATAAATAACCAAAGCTGTCCTGGCATATGGCAAAAACCTGTGACTGTGGCAGGCCCTCTGTGATCGAATAGGAGTACATTTGCTGACTGACCATAACCTAAAACGGACAGAGCAGTAAGGGAGCATAACCACTATATATTTCATTCTCCCCGGTATAGAAAGTAGCCTATTCATGAATTAAATGTAAGCAATTGGTAAAAGAAAAACAAATTCATTACAAAGCGGCCATAACAGAGGATATGTTTTCCGGTTTGTGGTCAACCATTACACCTTCAATATTGCAATATCCTTTGATTTTGACAAGATTGGCATGATCGGAGTCTGGCACACAAAACCAATGAAGGTCCTCAATATTTAATTGCATTTGATTTAACTCATCTAAGGCAAAATCCTGTGTTTTTAGCCACTCCATAATGTTTGCATCATTGTCGAGTTTGGGTTTGTCGTCGTGAGGGTCCAAACAGACCTTCCAATCAACCAGCATTTTAAAATGGTAGCGGTATGGCAGACCGGCTTCCCGATTGCAATTATTGCTATATGCGGCCTCCCAGTTGATGGGGGTACCGGGATACTTGTTTTTGAGACCGGAGATAAACACAACAGGATCGCGCTGATCAAATTTTGAAACAATGAAATACAATGAGGACCTAACGTATTGTTGATTGTTGGAAAAGTTGACATAAAATTTTTCGCAATGGATAGTTGGCTTCGAACTGTTTTCAGGACAGAAAAACAAGTGCTCCAACATTTCAACAAACAAATCATTGTTGCCTACAGCACAGCTCACCACATTGATGGTTGTGCCCTCGTCAATTTTGGCAGTACACAGGGGTTGCAGAATACCTGTATCCAGGGCATTTTTCAAATGGACCGCCGATGCGCGGGGCAGATCCTTGTCAATGGGTAGTCTGAGTCCTTGCCACGGATTGCCGTGCACAACCAAATTGATGGTACTGTAACCAAAGCCATCGTGTTGGTTTTTCAAATAAATCAATACATCGTTTAAGGTTTTGCAGCTGTGAACCACGTAGTCGGTTTTGTGATCGTCATTCATATTGTAGAAATAACTCGCATTGGAATAAAAGGAGTTGGTTGCTTTTTCATCGCTGCCCAAAATGAAGGTTATAGAGACCCGCTTTGTGTAACTTTTTGTACGGGTGGCCATCCATTGATCTTTCAACAACACCAACAACAAGGTTGATGACAGAAAAATGATCAAAAACAAATTCATTTTTTTCATGACAGTCAAATTATTTTGATTGCTTATTGTGGTGTGGTAGTGAAGGAAGTTTAAGTGCATTGTACAAGACAATGATGAGCACACAAAAGAGCAGACCCAAAACAATTGATGTAATAATCTTATGAAAGTGGCCGCCTGCGGTTGCAACAAAACAACCCACCATATTAAAATCGGCGCCAATAGCCAGCTCCGAAACACCATCAGGCAGGAGGTTGGGTTGATGGGTGAGATCGGATTCACCGCCAGGGTTGACTATTTCTTTTTGATCAATGGCTACAAAAGAAGTGTAGGCGGTTAACAGATTGTATTTAAGACCGAGGTTTGTTATTTTTGAAATATGTTCCGGGCCATGATTTCCATCACTGAAATCATCAGAAAGTTTGATCTTTTCTCTTGCCCATAGGTATCTCAGCGCGCTAAAATCGGAAGAAATCAAATGGGGTGCCACATAAACAGTTTTTTCAAAAACACCATTACCGGTTTGGCCAGAGATCGTCATATTGCCCACAGGTTTTCCTGTGTATTTGCCAGAGATGATGATGGGTCTTTCACCCATGACATCCGGAATTTTTTCATAAATCAGGTCATAAACCTGCATACCATTAAATTTAACAGATACATTGCTCAAAACCGGGGTTTGGATGTATTTTCTAAATTGATTGGCAATGCTATCCGCTTTTTCCTCATTGGTAACAACAAAGGGTTCGCCGCCTCCCACTTGTGCAAGGCTGTTGATCAGGTAATGGTTGACGCTGCTGCCTATGCCAAAAGTAAACACATTGCATTCATTGAGGTGTTCTTTGATAATGGCGATGGCTTCTTTTTCAACCGTAATATAACCATCGGTTACCAATACCACCGACCTGGATAAATTTGAGGTAGGGCGTGGCAAGGCCATACATTTGTTGAGTGCGCTCAACAGGTCCGTGCTTCCGCCGCCATTTTGCTCATTGATCAAGGCAAGGGCTCTATCTACATTTTCAGAAGTAGCGGGCAAAGAAAAAGGAGACATGGAGGCAGAACCGCCGGCGAATAGAACCACATTAAAATAGTCTGAAGAACGCAAACGAGCGATCAGGTTTTTAAGTAAGTTCTTGCTTACCTCCAGTGGGAAGCCATTCATAGAACCCGAAACATCCACCACAAAAATATATTCTCTTGCTGGGATTTCATCTAACATCACCCTTTTAGGCGGCTGGATCATGGCCATAAAAAATTGTTCGTCGCCATGGTTGTAAAGTTGAATGCCACTTGAAATGGTTGATCCTTTCAGCACATAATCAAGGGTAAAATCTTTGTTGGCCCTATTGATCTCGTCGGTTGACAATGACACTGAATATTGGCTGTCATTGATTTTTAAAACCCGGGTCTTGTGAGAAGGGCAAGACAGCTGACTCACGGGGACCGAAGAAAAGAGATCGACAGACAGGTCAAAGGAGGCCGTTCCCTGATTACCGGGACGCAGGTAAGGCATGGAGGCAAATTTAGCACCATTGGCATTGTATCTTGGGCCTACTGTTGTAGGAAAGATGAAGCTGTAAACGCCATCGTTGGGCAGGATGTATTCAGTGTATTTTACCTCAACTTCAATGATTTCATTGGGCATGATGTTGGCCACATTCATGGTAAAAACATTGGGGCGCTCTGTTCCAGTAAGGAGGCATGTTGACCCTCATTTCTGGCTTGTTCATATTCGGCTCTCGCCTGATTGCGTTCTCTGATTTGAGCCACAATGCGACGGGTATTGAGGCACATTTCCATGCTGTAAACGGCGGCTTTATCAGACAAAGGAAAGACGTAACGAGCTTCGATGGGTTTTTTACCAGTGTTGTGGTACGTCTGCAGAACGGTGACATCCGCGATGACTCCGCTTATTTTGGCTTTTACCGAAGTGCCTCTCAAGGGTAAACGGATCGGCTCCTGGTTGTCGGATTGAATAAGAAAATAGGGCTGTTCTGTTTTGAACGTTTTGGTTTCAGACTGACCGAAAATGGTAGAAACAGCCAGAAGCAACATTGTTGTCAAAAATAAATGAATGGTTTTCATTGTTTAGATTTTTGTGGTGAAATAATTACATCACAAAGGTAGGTGCACAGCGGGGGTGCCATTTTGACCAACTATTAAGCGTAGGGAATGGGGCATTATTCGTTCCTATATGCCGTCAGGCATGCAGGGGCAGGTCCGGGGAATTGTACATTTATCAAGATCACAATTCGTTGCGGGGCAATATATTGCCGCACATAAAACCTTTGTATATTTGTATACCATGATGAAAAAGACACAAGCCCTGATTTTGCTGACCACCCTTTTAATGGCCTGTGGCAAAGGAGATCAAAGCCTGCCACGCGATAAGTTTTTTGGAACATATGATTTGTATCAAAAACATCCTGACACCTATAAAGGGACGACAACAATCAGCGAAGGGGACCAAGACCACAAGATGAAGTGGTTATTGGAGCAAGAAGAAATAGAGATGGAGTTGATAGGTAAAAACGATACCGTTGCCTTTGGTACTGCTTTTACTGTATTTTTATTTGCCGACAATTTTGCTTCGCTGCATTACATCAATGAGGATACCCTTTTGGGAAACCGGACAATGGGGACGATCTTATTTCCATCGACTTTTAAGAGCAAGGATTATGTTTTGGTGAGGCGGAGATAACAAGAATAAAAACAGTAATAAACCAGATTGAATATGAAGAAGAGAATAACCATAACAATTAATAAAGACATGGCGGAAAGCGCTAAAAAATACGCTAGCGCTCATGACACCAACATTTCACAACTTGTGGAAACATATTTAAATCGTCTATGCAACGAGACACCCTCAGCAGTGGAAATAAGTCCATTGGTAAGAAGCCTTTCCGGCATCATTACGCTTCAAGACAATTATAATAGGAAGGAAGCATTTACAAGGCATTTAATCGGAAAGTACAAATAGCATCACATATTTACCTCAAATACCCCTCCACCTTCTTCAGCTGTGCTTCTGAAAACTGAGATTTATCCAGCAGCTTGAAGATCCGTCTGGCCTCTTCTTTTTTGTGGAGGAGGAGGGCGATGAGCATGCGGTTGTAGAGGGCTTCGGTGTGGTAGTTAGATGCGTTTTCTAGGCTTGTAAATAGAGAATCTGCCAGTGTGAGTTTTTCGGTGCGTAGGTAGATGTGGGCAAGGTAGCGATTGGAAAGAGTTTGTAGCGAATCATTGAAAGCCGGTGCCTGGAAGAAGGGCAGGGCCTCAGTAAGGTGGTTGCGATCGAAGAGGTCGATGGCTTTGGTGAGGGTGAGGGTATCAGAGATCGCGCCTCTTGTGGCTTCTGCTTGCGGTTTAATATATAGGTCTGCTCTTAGTTTCTCATTGTTGGGGGTAGTGAAGAGAACAGATTTACCCATGTAAGCTAACAGACCCACAAATACAGCGGCGGCGAGCCACCACGATAGGCGACGGGTATTGTTGGGTACAACCTTTTATTTTCGAGGTCTTTGAGCATTTGACGGGTTTCGTCTTCAATCAGCGAGGCTGAAAGTTGCTTAAGCAAAGGGTAGTTTTCTACCGCGTGCCTCAGTTTTTCATCCTGCTCTGTGGCTTGTTCAAAGTCGAGCCGTTGCTGAGGAGAGAGCTTACCTTCCATGTAATCATCCAGCCAATCAAAATAGGAAATCATTGCAGTTGCAGTTTTATGTGGGGATTTTGAAAGAGGAAGTCATTGAGTTCGGCCAGGCATTGGCTCTTTTTTTTGCGGGCCATGCCTTCCGACTGGTAGCCCAGTTTTTCGGCTATTTCGGTCATGGAGAAGCCATTGGCCCAATGCATGAGTACAGCTCTGCAATTGGACCGGAGTTGGGATAACAAGGAGGCAAGCAGGTTATTTCGCTCTTTGGTCATGAAGATTTCTTCGGGACAAGGATCCAATTTTTCCTCAACACTCAAATCCTGAATAAGGCTATTTTGTTTTCCTCTTCTTTTGACCTCCGCATACCACAGATTACGGGCAATGCCAAAGAGATAGGGTTTGAGTTCACCCGTTAAATGGCTGTAATCGCGCAGGCCAAAAGCGGTTTTAATGAATTGAACGATGGTTTCATTAAAGATGGTATTTGCATCTTCAGGTATGCCGCCATGGGTTAAAACAAACTTGTTTATATTGCCTCTTAGATCTGGTGAGTTATATATGTAAGATATTAATGCTGACCGTGAGGTTTCAGATGTATTTATTTTTAAAAAAGCTTGGAACAATTTCATTAAGTAAAAAACGTGAGATTTTTAGGGTTTATTCAAATTCAATTAACCCATCTTCTGATGCAGAAAAACTCTAAAAACCACCACCACCTGCAGATTGGGCTTGATGCATATGATAATGTGAAAAGGAATAAAAAGCAACCTTTTTGAGAGAAATGGGAACACCAGAACTACCTCTATTCAGCGAAACAGGGGTTTCTTCAAAATGAAAATATATACCAACACCCGGTCCTAGGTTCCCTATTGCATCACTTATGATGTTGTTACATACAATAATATCAGATATGGGATTTCCTGAAGCGTCAGTTAAATTTGATTCCCAAACAAATTGGTCAGATGAATGTTCAAATTCACGCGTAATTTCATTAAAGGTATGATATTTATTATGAGTGTGATCTGGTTGTGGATTAAGAAAAGTAGACAATGAAAAAATGGGAAAATTAATATCAAGTCCTATATGACTTGCAAATTCATTTTTATTTTTCTTGAAGTATTTAAATTGGAACGGTTGAGAAAAGTCAATTTTTTTAGCATCAAAAAAAGCTTTTGGGAATTCCCTTAGTTCTGTTTTAGTACCGTTTAACTTAAAAGAAACAAGCCCAGTTCCATTGCTAGCCACCAATTCAAAGTTTTCCCCGAACCACCTGTTCTTTTGGTTTTACAACTTTCAAATAAACAACAAAAAGAATTAATAGTATAAATAAATGAAGCTGGTAAGGGTTAGTTTTCAATTCCATGGGATAATTTTAAAGTGTTTCAATAAATCAATAAACAGGTGCGATGATTCCAGTAGTAAATTGGGACTACCAAGATACAGGCAAACAAAAGTAATATTATTTTGATTACATTTGAATTAAAATCCTGCATTTATGTTGAAATACCAATGGATTATATTGGTGTTTTTGGTTTCGTGTAAAGAAAGAGGAAACATCACATCCATAATTCAGGACTGTGAAAACCATGCCGCATCTTCCGTCCTGGGGAATATTACACCTGGCGATATCAAGCGCGACTCGATGACTTCTTTGTATTTTTGGGTACTTCCCTATGCTCCAGAAGTGGATTATGCTTCCCTGAAACTTGATTTTAAAACCCGCCAATTAATTGACGCCAAAAGGAGTCAGGCAGATCTAAAATACAAAGAGGCTCTATTCAAACTGAATGCTATCCTTGAAAGAGAAACTGTATGCAATCCGTACTTTGTACTCGAAACAATGCTCTCAAAACTTGACATACTTATCCTGTTAAATATCAACAAGGAAGAAGTTGGAAGTACATTACAAAATGGTTTGAAAAGGGCACATCAACTGAAAGAAGGAAGTGACTATTATTTTCTTAAACTTCTTCTTCGAAGTGCCGAGTTTAAGGCTTCAAAAAACAAGCAGTTTGAGGCAATGGCTGAAATACATTACGGCTTGTATTTAATGTCAACAAAATATGAAAACGAATCACTTAAATCACTTTATGCAGATTACTTAACAGAGAAGGGACACATTCTTGTTAATGAAAATTTGACCTATGCTCAAACCGCAGAAAATTGTCTGAACAAGGCTATTTCTATTTATAACAAAACAGGACAATTAGAAAAGAAGGCCATTTCGAAGATTAATTTATCAAATATCAAACTAAACTTATTAGACACGCTCAGTGCTTATAAATTATTGCAAGATGTAAATGGTATGGCTAACAATAGCCGCTTTGTGACGATGTACAACACGATTCACCTTGGCTTTTATTACCTATATCGCAATGAAAACCAGGACGCGATAAACTATTTTCGCAAAGGAATGTACATTCTAAATTCACAAGAGTGTTATCGTATTAAAAAAATTCACTCGCTGGCTCTGGCCGATGCATTTATTGCCTTAAACAAGTTGGATTCAGCAAGATATTACCTAAATGAAACAATGAGACTAGAAAGTTGTGAAAAAGGTGAAGCAGTCTCCGTTAGATTTAATGCTCTGTTAAGTTTGTATGAAATTGAAACCAATAGAAGAAGGGGTCTGTTAAGTGATTGGCAAATTGAAAGAGGTATATCTATTTTATCAGAAAGAAGACAATTAGCCTCATTACTTTTTTTGGATGATGAAGAATACCATCTGGATGACTTTTATGTGCAAAACACTGCGCAGATATTGGACCTTTTTTTGGAAAAGATGAAAATAAAGTTCTGCAGCAAATTAGAAACGAAATAAACAAAAGATTAAGTAAGATTGATGACTTTAAAGATACGAGTAATTATGGAAATGAAGTGTATATGGAGCTGCATCAATTGTACCGCGAAAGAGATCAAAATAAATCATTGATTCAGGGCATGTCTAATATGCATTTGGCAGAAGATAAAAGTCAAAAAATTTTGGAGCTAAGTAAAACGCATCAGCTACTTGACTTTTTGTTTTACAAGGAATATTGCTATTATACATTTATAAACAATGGTAATTTCAAACTGGGTAAAGTGGACACATCGTTGCAATTCAAAGATCAAATTTGTCCATGAGTACTTACTAAAACAAAGATTAGCCCAAAAACAGACAAGATAGGGCAAATTTTCCCTTTAGACATTGATAGAAACAAATCACTTATCATTTTTCCGGACGGAATCCTTGCTTATTTTCCATTTGAAGTTTTAGCGAATTTGCCTGATAACATTTTTTATCACCATGATTTATGGGGGGCGACAGAGTTAAAGCCAGAGTTACTGCAAAAAGCCAAAGCAAGCTTTTTTAGTTATAGCGATGAAAACACGGTGAAGGATCAACACAAACTTGATTTTCCAGAGCTATTTGGTGGTTTGGAAGAGTGTAATTTAATTAGTAAGTTGTTGGGTAAGGATTCTAAACTCTATAAGGGTTCACGATTTTCTGTAAAAAATTTTAACAATGCACTCCAAAATGATATCATCCATATTTCTAGTCATGCCGAAACGGCCCCGAATATGCGACAGCATTGTTACTTTTTAATGAGAAAGGGAAAAGAGCCAGAGAAGTACTATGGTTCCGATCTGCCAGATGCCACACGGTTTCCCAAATTTGTATGTCTCAACGCCTGTGAAACTGGCGTTGGTAGCCACATCACCGGGCAGGGCACCTATTCGCTATCACGAAATTTTCTGGGTAAGGGTACAAAGGCAGTCTTGAAGACCTTATGGAAAATTGATGATAAAGTGTCTAAAGCGCTGATGGTGCAGTTTTATAATAACTGGTTGACAGGTATGTCTGCGGGAGATGCGTTAAGGTTGTCAAAACAAAACATCAAGCTGCAGTACCCCTACCCTTACTACTGGGCATGTTATGTATTGGAGGGAAATCCGAATTTATATTTGAAATGAAATAAGATGTTCTTTAATAGAAAAAGCTCATTCTTTGTAATAATGATTTACGCCGCGAAATAATTTTCTTTTGTATCTGTCTGACTTGAATAACCCTTTTATGCACATTATCAAAAGCATTGACTTTAGGAAAAAATTCAGCCTAAAACTGAGATGTAATTGTATAAGTTATAAACGCGTTGTTTTAATTAGACAGGTTTTTTTCGCCTTTTCACTACTTCGGGAAACCCAAATATGCGACTGGGAAATCGGATAATATTGCTTGGCTTCTGGAATGTAGCTTTAGCTAGAATTTTAACTATAGGTTATAGAGAAATATATACACAAAATAACAGTAGACCTCATTTTTTGTCTTAAAAGCACAAATTGTTGAACGGTTGTCAAAAGGCATCGACGACTGGAAAGAAATTTGGAGAATAATAGGGGCCGGCAACACGCAGAAGCCAAATACATATCGCAAGGTGGATCATCAGCCATTGGTCCTTAGATATTACAGAATAAAAAATGTGGATATTGATTGACATACCGAATATTCAGCAATCGTAGTTGTATTTCGAAAAGAGCTGTTCGGAGAAAAGATTAGTGCAATAAATAATTGCTCAGATCATTTGTCCATAGAATTTATAGCCGTCAATGAAGAGGGCATTCAAATATAAATTTCTGATGTACCAGGCAAGATCGTTTGGTCTGGTCAATTTGAAACCTATTCAGGCTTAAATTATTACAAAATTGAACTAAGCAATACCAATTAGGGATGTATTATCTTACTTTAACAAATACTGAATATAAAGAAACCAAAAGTTTTGTTCGCTAGCGTCTCAGACGAATTTATAAGATAGCGTCAAATCGAAATATTCGGCAGGAGTGCAATTCGTTTTGTACTCCTTTTTTATTGGCGATTACTTAAAGGCATTAATTTTTGTAATGAGTCTGAGTGTAGTATGGTTTGAGGGTATGGCAAATCAAATTTGACTTCAATAATGAATGTTGACCTAAGTGGTTTACTATTTATATAAATCCTATAGGTTACACGCAGTATCTATTTTATAATTGATACGCCTCAAAAAATAAATTAAAAAAATCCTATGGCAGGGGTAACGTTTTACCCTGCCCAAATCATAGGTAATTGTTGACACCGGTTCCGGAACTCCAGGTCGATAAAAATCGGGTTGAGGACTTTGTGCCCCGGCCTGAAATGACCATGCATTGCTATGTGGCAAGGCATGGATGAGCACCATATTATTTCAACAATTCAAAATTTAAAACGATGAAGACATTTTATTATGCAGCATTGGCTGTGTGTTTTTTTGTGATGACCTGATGCCGTGATGATGCATTTATTTTATCTGCCAAGGACCCAGATTTGACAGCGTCTGACAGGACCGACAATAACCTCGCCATTACCATTACGCTCACAAACCGCAATACTGTATCCCTTAATGCGGATAAAATTTTTGCGGTACATGTGGATGGCAATGAATTTTTGCTGACGGCAGATCCGGGTAAGCCCAACGAACAAAGTTATTATGCAACAGCTGCCACCATTTATGAAGCTCAGAACCAGTTGAAGGTGGTGATTGATCCTGGCTTGGGGCAAACCATTTATGACGACAGGCATACCTTAACACTCACAGGGGATGAAGAGGATGGCATTCAGGTACACATCAGTCAGGGCAACATTGGTTTAAACGCCACAGCCATAGTGGGTGAAGATAATGAAGGAGTTTAGACCGGACATTCTTATATGAGAAATACCGTACATCAAATACGGATATTTACTTAAGTCAAGCTGACTTGTTTTGCGGTCATCCTGGTCCAGACGCTTTAAAAAATCCAGAAGGTTATAATTGCCGTGAAACTGTTTAATTGCCAGGGAAGCTTTATTTCTTTTTAAGAGAAGTTTCAAATTCCGGAGTTGGTGTTTAAAGGTTTCATAATCTTCTTTTCTATGCATAAAAAGCGCAATGATGTGCAGGCCCATGGCCCGGATTTTTTGGTCCGGGGAGCCATAGTTGGCGCCATTGGTGAACATAAGCATTTGATCGTATTTTTCATGATGCAGGCAATTTAAAGCCAATAGCAGGTTTTTACTTCCTTCTTTATTTGTGGTTAAGACATTATCCATCCAGCGGAGAATAAAGGCCTCTACCCATTCATAAGGTTTATACCATGCCACGGCTGCAACGACGTTTGTTATTCTTATAAGGCTTACTTTCCCATTTTCCATAAGCACGCCAGTGTCCAGGGCATATTCGTACAAGGCGGCCATGTTGAATCTATTGATGTCATAACCCATGTTGCTTAGGATGTTATTTCTCAATATGGCATATTCAGTAAGTATAAGTTGTGCAAAAACCCCAGGCATGTACTTGTGTGCCAGCAAATTTTCAGTAATGGTATTTAATGCATAAACATCATTGTTTTTATGTACTTTCCATAACAGGTCCAAATCTACGGCTAGTGGTGAATCTGAAATGCCCACAAGGCTTTGTTCAAGGGTGCGAATCGTTTCACTGTAGTCATATTTATTAATTTCACCCCAGTTTTGCAGCTCAATCAAAAAGAACAGACAATATTCTTTGTAGGAATAAAGAAAAGATTGAACCATCTGATGAAGCATGGAGATTCCCACTCTGTTTTTTATCGGATTGTTGCTAAAATATTGAAGGTAGAACATTTGGGATTTACACCTTTCGGTTTCAAAATCAAATGCTGTATGTGCTTCTATTTTTTTTTCCAGGCGCGATTGAATTTGGTCGGCTAATTTGTATAAACTCCTTCTGTTATAGGCTTTGAGCAGATAAAGGTCTTCGTCAAACTTTGACCGCTGCATTTCCTGGATAGACAGCCACTTTTCCAGGTGCTGGAGTAAAACAGACATATGATTTTGCAGAACTTTTGCAGTGAGGTGCGGAAATGATCTTTCAACCACTTCGTCCACTTCGGGCAGGTTGGACAATTGGTCTTTGACAGATTTTAAATAATTGAAGACCTTAAAAAGATGAGAAGTTTCAGCGGTATAAGACCCTAAATATCTTTGAAAAGAAGACCAGTCCTCTTTGTCAAATGTGAGTAAGACAGACACCAGTTTTGAATCATTCATGAAACGATATTTTTTTTGGGATAAAAAACAAATTTAAATCTATATTAGGAAAATACGCACAATAATAAGACATAAACAACTGTAAAACAGAAACATAAATTTAAATATATATTTTAGTTAATTAGGAAAAAGCTCAAAATATCTTAAAAAACTATGCTTTTGACACCACAACTTTGTATTGAATTTTGGGCGATAAAGACAACGAATTGCCAGGTCTTTTCTCAGGGTTCCTATAAAACAAGACAAAAAAAACAAACCATGGCAGCATCCATTCAAACATTGATCATCGAATCCAGGCTATCTTCCCTGGATTTATTGGCCAGAATGTTGAATTCCAACGGACATGGCGTTAGGGCCATTCAAAAACGAATTCCCTCGCCCGAAGACTGGCTGACTGCAGAATTGGTCATTGTGGAAGTTGCAAGTTCAGAAGATGCAAATCAACTGGTAAAGGCTATACAAAGGGGTGTCGGGGTTATTGCGGCCCTGGCCAATCCCATTTTTTTACAAGAGGTACTTGACCTTGAAGTAGATGCGCTTGTGGCTGCCCCTTATGATGCGGTGCGCCTGCTTAAAGCCATTGAGAAAATCAGGAAGGGCGAACGAAACCAAAACCTTTCAGGCAGGGTAGATTCTGTATTGCACTTACACCAAACCAGGAAGAGCAATTCCATCATGATCCCTACCAGTGAGGGTTTTGAAGTGATACGCATCAACGAAATTATACGCATAGAAGCCGACCGCGCCTACTGCACGGTGTATCTGCTCAATGGCCAGCACATAACCGTGAGCAAACCGCTGCGCGAAATAGAACAATTGTTGCCCAACGACCTGTTTTTTCGAAGTCACATTTCGCATGTTATCAACATCAACACTGTGCTTGCCTACCGCAAAGAGGACGGAGGTCTCCTTGTGCTGAGTGATGGCAGTAAGGTGCCAGTAGCTAAGGCGAGAAAGGAGGACTTGGTGGGCATGCTGGGGGCATAGTTTTTCATTCCGGGTTTAATAAAATACTATTTAGGAAACTGAAAGCGATGACAGGGAAACCGGAGTGATTTCAACAGAAAAGTAAATTTATATTTATTTAATAAATCAAAAACAGAATGAAAAGCACAATTAGTACTACCACTTTGTGGATATGCTGCGTTCTATACTTTGGGAGTGCATGGTCTCAATCTCCCATTTGGCCACTGGCCACCAATCCCCATAATTACGATGTAACCAACCCGGTAAAGTCAGAAGTGGTGAGTTGGTTAAGCAATCCATCTAATCCATCCAGTAGTCAGATTTCAGGAGGACCCCTGAATGTAGCTCACGGACCTACCAACGCTGCTTTTGATTGTTGTGGGAACATGCTATTTTATGTAATACATACAGGTAGTGATTTAAATAATGAACTAAAAGTGAGGAGCCCAAACGGTGATGAAATACTTAAAAGCGGGGGTAATATTATTGGACTTAATGGAGTGAGGAGCGATTATGACGTGCAGATAATAAGGGTACCTGGAAAGTGTGATGAATGGTTTATTGTATATCTCGAAAACACACAACCTTCTCCCTCCATTACTTTACAACAAAATATTTATAATACTAAAAAATTACTATATTCCCACATAGGTTATGATTCTAGTACAGGAAATCTGAACATAGTGGGTGGTAAATTGAATGTCGTTTTAACTCCTCCTAATCTACCAAATAGTACCTACCAGCATGGCAAGGCAAGCACTAGCAATCATTTGTATGCCATTAGAAGGAAATTGAATTACTCCTCTGAAGCCGGGTATGAAGACCCCAGAATAGACCGCTATAATATAACGGCCACCGGGATCGTCTATGGAATTTCATCTGCCACGTTTTCTCTTCCATATTATTATCAAAACTGCCCGGGTTCTCCGCTAGAGTTAAATTGCAAAGGAGATGAACTTGCCTATTTGAATTATGACGAAAGAGCTAGCAATAATAATATATTTATTTTTAATCCCACAGCCGGTACAATACCAACACCTAAAATTATTACAACCTCAAATTTAAAAGTAAAACCTCACGGTAGTTTTGCTATACCAGCAGGGTATCCAGGGACTTCTACTTCATATTTATTAACCAACCCATTATTTGCAAATCAAGCTCAATGGTTGACAGCGGCCAATATTGGTGATAATTCACCCAATTTTGGTATTGGGTATTTAGTAAATTTCAATAAAAAATTGAGCGACATTGAATATAGCCCAAATGGGAGTTTTCTATATGTTACACATGGTGGTTATGTAAACTCCGGCTTCAACAACATCAGCTATTTGGGACAAATTGATTTGAACACCTATTCTCCCACTAATCAAAGTGCGGTGGTAGCATTGAAGGTTCAGACAACAACGGGTATTACCTCCGTCAGCATCGGAAATTCTGGAGCGGGATTAACATGGACGGGATCCACAGACCCAAATTTTTACAATGACCATCTTATCGGAAGAATCGAATCTGCGGTTGATGGCAATTTATACTATACAAAAAGGGCCAGCAACCGGTTATTTGTCTTGCCTAACCCCAATGTAATGTGGGCCGGATCAGATCTATACCCACGCGATGTAGATTTATCTATTGCGGGTGAAACAAATATACCAACCACATCCGATGTCTTATTTCTACCCGACCACATGGATTGTTTTGACTATTCTCCGGAAAATGTAAATATTTCAATCAATGCCCCTATCACTGAATTATGTGCCGGCGGACCTTCAATTCAATTGCAGGCCAGCCCAGCAGGTGGGACATGGACAGGAAGTAGTTATGTAACTAATGCAGGGCAATTTAACCCGGTTGCTCCAGGAAACTATGATGTTTATTACAGTGTAAACGGCTGTTTTAAGTCTGTAAAAATTTTTGTAAAAGAATGCCCACCCGCATGTTGTGAACTGGTTAACATTCATAGCGATGCAGGCCCCTGTTGCAGTGGCTTTTCCACACAGTGCAAAGTAAAATCCTTTAAAGTACTGGTCACCAACGGTGTCATTGAATCTGCAACCTGGAATTGTGGCACTTTGCCCTCAGGCTATATTGGAGCCAATGATTATACATTTACGCCTGTCGCAGGTTGCGCTTTAAACTTTAATGTTTGCATAAAAGCCCTCACTTCAGCAGCATCTGCCATTTCTTTTCAAATCACATTTGAAGATGGCACGGTATGTACAAAATCTGATGGAAAGCAATGTCCTACTGTTGTGCCGAAAGACTGCTGTGCTAAAATAACCTCCAAATTTTCAATGTGTGAGCCGGATAATACAGTTAAGCACGGAACATTTCTGGTGACCAACCTCGACCCTTCTGAGAAAATATGCAAAATCACCATGACACACTCTCCCCCAACATCTTTCTTACATGTAGGGTTAAAGGTTGATGGAGTACCAAAATTATCTGTTGTCCGGTCAAATATATTTCGCTTGGATTCAGCGATAAGGAGGAAATCGATATCAATCAGCTTGAGTTCATAGGTGCATCATCAAGCCCACACCCTATTGATAAATCTTCGACCGACTTGTTTGCGGTAAGTCAAACCTATGTTGGTAAAAACAATGTGTTGTTTGAATTTGCAGAACCCCACTCTTTTACGGAGTTAGACTCAAATAAATTGCTTAGGGTATTCTTAAAATCAATAAAAAACACAAAAAGTAAAATTTCCTGTACTTTATTGGATGAAGATGGAGAAATAATTAACAGGAGTTTCTACAACATAGAGACCAATGCCCAATATATAAGCACGGCAGTGATTGATGTCATAGAAAATGGAACGACAGATGGATTGTATTCGATTTTTCCGAAATCCCGCCCAGAATGAGCTGACGGTCAGGTATAGTTTGGATAAAAAACAAGAAATAATTTTGGAGGTGTTTGGTTTAGACGGCAAGCTGGTAAGTGAAATATTAAATGAAACCAAACCGGCAGGCCATCATGAATTACAGGTGGATATTAAGAATTTAGCCTA
The DNA here is from genome assembly GCA_016717655.1 of Saprospiraceae bacterium. Lineage (GTDB taxonomy): Bacteria > Bacteroidota > Bacteroidia > Chitinophagales > Saprospiraceae > JADKBO01. Next base: position 197,804 of record JADKFC010000004.1, on the reverse strand, counting down.
TGGAGTATATATGATGACCTTAACCACACAAACGGGTAGCTACACCCTTCCGTTTGTTGTTGAAAAGTGAGGATAAAGTGAGTTTTAAGGAAATAACACGGTTTTGTTATTAACAGAATAAAAAGTAAATATATTTTTGAATTAACAATCAATATTATATATTTGAAAAAATTACTGTAATTAATGCACAAAAACCTATAACTTTTCGGTATAATATTTCAGCATGTAATCACTAAAATAAACTTAAGCCCTTGATTTGCCGATCGTTTCATATTATTTATACTTTTTTCATTTTCTTATGTGGAAATACTGAAATTGCATACACAAGACCTTGTTTTTTAGGCAAGGGCATAGGCAAATATCAAGATTTTACATGGCAGGGTAAACAACTGACATTTGATACGCTGCCGTGTAACCGGGTATTACATTTGGACGGCTTAAATGACTTTGTTGCCATCAACTCACCCCTGGTAGGATACAAACCCTTCACCATAGAAGTTTGGTTTAAATCAGAAAACGTTGGTACGACTGTTTGTTCATCCACGGATCTCAATGGTTTTAAATGGCTGTTCAGTTGGGTCGGGGAATTACTCGGAGTTGGCGAATGTGATGGAAAACTTGCTTTGGTGTATCAACCGCTAAATGGTGCAGGAAATCATTTTATACAAAACCTGCCGGTTAAAAAAATAGATGACCAAAAATGGCATCACCTGGCCATTGGATATGACAATCAAACCGGCGGAACTATATGGTTTGACGGCACTCTGTTGATGTCTTTGGGAAACAATCAATTGACATTTTCAGAGTTTTACAGGATAGGTTCCAAATTTGACCAGCAAGGTATAAACTGGAAAGGCCCTGTGGATGAATTCCGGATTTGGAACTACAAAAGGAGTAGTGAAGAAATACGAAAACAGTATCAATGCAGGCTTTTTGGTAATGAAAAAGATCTGATCGCTTATTATACCATGGAACATGGTATTCCGGGAGGAAACAATACAGGCATCAGCTTACTAAAAGACTTCTCAATTAAAAATAATAGCGGGCGACTGACCAATTTTTCCTTAAACACGGACACATCAAATTTTGTATGTTCCGACTCTACGCAGCTGGACACCTTGTGTCAGGATAGTTTATGTCGACTTGATTTTACTTTTGAGGTTACTACTTGTACCTCAGTGAATTTTATGGCCAATGCAGATTATTATCCCGGCAATCAAAACATAGAATATTTTTGGGAAGGCCAGGACTTTTCATTTACCTCCAACTCACCCAACCCCAGTTTTATTTTTGATGGAAGCCAGAGTGAATATGAAATCTGCTTAACTGCAATTTCGCAATACTGTAACAAAACCATTTGTAAAAAAATTGGGATAACAAAGCCAGGACCGCCGGTATTTAAAAATTGCCCGGATCAGGTGACATTATTTGGATGTTCTGCGGAGTATGAATTAAATGTTGAAGCCATAGATCCCTGCACAAACTTCAGTCCATTTTTATTTTCATTTAAAAGAAGCGATCTCAAAAACTTTAATGAGCCCTACCCCCTAGGTCAGACAAAGGTATATTTTTTTGCTACTACTTTGTCCGGCTTGTCTGATAGTTGTGTGGTTGATATATTTGTAAAGGACACCGTGCCACCAGTATGTAACAGTCAAATAATTGAATTGTACTTAAACGGACAAGGCAAGGCAGCTGTAGAAACGGATCAATTGAAAGGCCAATTTTACGATAATTGCGGAAAGGTGATATACGAAAATGTCAAAACCAGTTTTTCCTGTGACAATGTAAATAAGGAGACAAAATTTAACTTTAAAATCAGGGATGAATCTGAAAACACTACCTCATGTTCCTTTCCGGTTTTGGTCAAAGATACCTTTATACCCCAAATTTTTGTAAGGGATACGACGGTCACAGCAGATGAAACCGGCGGGGCTGTGGTAAACTACTCCGTAAACATGGCAGACAATTGCCCGGGAACTACGTTGACGTGCAGCATGCCTTCGGGCAGTCAATTTCCGTGTGGAACAAATATCGTTCAATGCACGGCAACAGATATTTCAGGAAATACATCCTCATCATTTTTTTATGTGAATGTAATAGATTGTGAAGATTGCTGTAAAAATTCTGAAAAATTTCAGCTGTTGTTGGAGCAGGATATCACCATAGAAGCTCAGACAAACCAAAGCGGTGCCTGTGTTGTGCAATTGTATCCACCTAAGCTAAAAGAATGTCAGTTTGTAACCCAACTCATGTGGGATGATGGTACCATTACCAATGGCCTATTCCCGGATTCTCTCGACTTTATCCACGAATATTTTCAACCTGGCACCTATGATATTTGTGTTCGAATAACGGAGGATAAAGATAGAAAGTGTTTCATAGGTGAAATATGTAAAACGATAAGTGTAAATGAAGATTGTAATATTGTTTCAGGGACTGTCCACAACCTATTTCAGAAAATTAGTTTGGCCCCCAATCCAGTGTATAATGAATTTTATCTTCATTCTGAAGCAAAGGTTGAAAAGGGCACTATCCATGATATAACGGGAAGAACCGTGGTTGTTATTAAAGATATGTCTTCCCAAATCATCGATGTTTCATTTCTTTCACCAGGAATTTATTGGCTTTCATTAACCCTTCACGATGGAAGTACCAAAAACCTATCATTTATAAAACAATAGCCATTTATGAAATGTAGGTTTAACATCTTAGTGATCTATATATTTTATGCCTCGATAGGGTATGGTCAAAACATAATAATACAACCTCCTGTTTTTGCCCCATTTGAGTGTACTGAATTTTATAAACTTTACACCGGAACAGTCACCAATTTTACAGAGGAAGCATTTAAACCCAACTCCTCATTGAAGTAGAATATACCAGTCCGGGGGAGTAACTTCTAAGTTGACGATGGCATTATTACCGGTAACCCGTCTATAGATTTTAAACCAGGATTGACCATCGTGGACAATGCCTCTTATGAGTCAATTTATAAAAACCGGAAGATTACATTTTATAATAAGGAAATAGAAGATTTATTATCTCGAACCAAGTGTCTGCCACCCGGGCAGTATGATGTATGTCTCTCTTTATATCCCGCAGGTTCTTCCGGGCCACAAGGTGAATATTTCACTCAAACATGTTACACAAGAGAAAAGGAAATGCTCAGTCAGTTACTGCTTGTCTCTCCTTTTGAAGGAGAAGAAATCAGGGTTGACCTACCTTTATTTACATGGACCGCAGTGACACCCTTCAATGCGAAGGCAATGTACAGAATTCAAATCGTTGAAGTTTTGGCTAATCAAACCCCTTATCATGCTTTCAGAGCCAATCCCATTTTCTATGAAAAGACTGGTCTTAGGTCAAATATCATGCAGTATCCTGTCAGTGCCAGGCCTATGCTTCCCTGTAGAAAGTATGCCTGGCGGGTAACTTATGAACTCGAGGGTGGTTTCGGAAATCCGTTCCGGAAAGCACCTGATTTTTTGCAGGAATCGGAATTATGGGAATACAGTACGCCTTGTCTGGAAGAAGAGCGTGTCAGAGAACAGCCCAACAACCAGTCATTTGTAAATCCGGTTTATTACAAAACCAGTATTGAAAATAGTGGAAATTATGTCACAGTCAAAGGAGATTTGATCAGATTTACCTGTACGTTTCCCTATAAAGAAAAGGCAAATCTAGAATTTGCTATTTATAATCAAAAAATGGAATTGGAGTCTGCTAACATAACGGTATATAATGAAGTTACACCCAATGATTTGCCCGATCTACCCACAGATGAATTTTATGGGGACAACAAATACGTAGCTGAATTACCTGCAAATATATTATTTGATCAACCCTTTATTCTGGTAGTTTCCAATACCAAAACCAAACAATATTTAAGATTTAAAAGAAAGCAATGAGGGTAGGAATATTTTTATATCTAATTTTTGTGATGGCATGTAAATCCAATGTGGATGGGGCTACTTACATGAATTTGTTAAATAAAAGTGGATTGGTTCAAAAAATTGAAACGGATAGTTTTGATTATACGCTTAAATTGCTCCCAACCCCATTAATGGCTCTAAAAGGAGCTCCAGTATCGGCAGCAAATTTTGATCAACTTTCAAAAGAGTTTGCTGAAACGCACCATTTTCTGCTGGAAATTCAAGATAAATATCCGGATCGGCTCAAAAGGCCATCTACCAGCATGTATTATTTGACTGAATTTCAGGAAAAATTATCTGTCAATCAGGATAGCATGCCCTCATATTATCACCATGAAGCAAGTCACTTCAAAGAAAAGGAAACAATTCTATTTGGTTTTTCCCGTGTAACTTCTTCAGATATCCTGGTTACCATTAGGGAACATTTATCGGATGGTAAGCTGAATTTTAATTTTCGGGAAAGTGAGATTGTAAAATTTGAAAACATGGCGGTATATAGATGAAAAGGAGAAAAATATATGCATATGGATTATTAATGATCATGGTGTTAAACCTGATTCCTCAGCAGGTTTTTGCATTGACCGGAGGTCCATCTCAACCGGAAGTAGAATCATTTAAACCCATTGAAGTGACGGATATGGTGGACCCCGCTACGGGCGACTTTTCCTATAATATTCCGCTGCTGGAAGTAGGCGGTTACCCCATCAACCTGATCTATAATGCCGGTATTACCATGGATCAGGAGGCGAGTATGGTTGGTCTTGGATGGAACATCAATCCTGGTGTGATCAACCGGTCAGTCAGGGGAATACCTGATGATTTTAAGGGTGATAAAATTGAAAAAAAGGTAAATATTAGGGATAATATTACTTGGGGCTTTAGTTATTCAGCAAAATTTGAGCTATTTGGTATTAATACTAAGAACTATACAGGGAAACAGGTTTCATTAAGTCCCAGTCTAGGACTCAAACTATAATAATTATAACGGGTTTGGTCTCGAATTTGGAATCACCCTGCTTTTTCAGGAGGTGATAAATGTTTGCCAGGATTAAATGCAAGTATGGGACTTACCGCCGATTCAAAAGAAGGAATTGGTTTTTCTCCTTCTGTTTCCTATTCAAAAAAAATAGCTGAAACTAAAGGTTTTTCTACACTTATTTCAAATGGCTTAGGGACAAATATAAATAGTAGAGCTGGGTTTAAGGCACTTACTTACAATGTTGGACTTTCGACAAAAGGGTATGGAACAATTAAAGGTAAAGATGAAAACGGAAATGAAGCGTCATTACGAACAAATTCATCACATTCTTTTTTTAGTGGGTCAGCAACTTTGCTAAATAATTCTTCAATTTCTTGCATTCCGAGAATTGAGTACCCAATGAATACCCATAGTTTCACATTTCAAGCATCAGTTGCTGCTGAAGGCATGGGGGCCTTTGCCGGTGCTTCTTTTACAGGTTATCATTCCAATCAAAAACTTGCTTCCAATTTATTTTCTACTCCTTCCTATGGGATAGCTTATTTGGATAAAGGTAAAGACAAGAATGGCCTTTTGGATTTCAACAGAGAGAAAGATGGTTCATTTACAAAAGAAAAGCCAAATCTACCAATTCCCTTTTTAACACATGATTTATTTTCAGTAAGTGGCCAGGGAATTGGAGGTAGCTACCAACTTTTCAGAGGAGATGTGGGTGTTGTTCATGATAAAAAAACCAAAAACTTTAGTTCCGGAAATAGTTTGGGTGTAGAAGTAGGGGCTGGAAATGCTTTTAGATTAGGCGGCGATATTCACACGAATATAGTAAATTCATATACGGGCAAATGGGATGATTATAATCCAACTTTGGACTTGAATGTTGGTTTTTTTAGTTCTTCTAATGGCGCTGAATATGAATCCCATTACTTTAAAGCAGCCGGCGAAGCCAGTCCGTATTTGCTAAATGAAGAAAATGTTTTTACTGCTACCGGCCAGGGAATGCCGTTAAATTTTCATTAGACAAAGCGGGATCTGGAAGTTACATTACAACCCGTACTAAAAGCAATAATGGGAATTCCAACTCAATTTCTGGTCCTATTTTGCGAACGAATAGATCCAAGAGAAATCAGAGTATTTCTTATTTGACTGTCGATGAAGCAAAGAAATTTGCTATTGAAAAGAGAATAAAAATTATATTTTAAATAGTGAAAGTTTCAGTACGTTTGGCAGAGATACCGTTTTTAGAAAAGGGCACCATATTTCAGAAATCACAGCTCTCAGACCTGATGGGCTTCGTTATGTCTATGGTATTGCCGCTTACAATAAAGAACAATATGAAATTAGTTACAGTGTTGATGGCAATGGAGATTGTAATTCCGGCCTTTTCCCATACATACCCCAAAATTCAGGCGAAATTACGCCAAGCCATAAACATGGACTTGACCATTTTTTAGATCAGGAAAAGACGCCTGCCTTTGCACATTCATATTTATTGACTGCCATTCTTTCGGAAGATTATGTTGATAAAACAGGAGACGGTCCTACTCCTGATGATTTAGGTACCTACACCAAATTTAATTATACAAGAATTCATGATGATTACAAATGGAGAATTCCATATCAGGACGCAAATTTTAATCCTGGGTTCAATTCAAAATCAGATGATAATAAAGCGAACTTTACATATGGTACAAAAGGAATTGTGGTTGTTGCATTCTATTGAAAGTAAAACACAGATAGCTTCGTTTCATTATAGTGACAGAAAGGATAGTCATGGTGTAACAGGATATGCTGGAGGTTTAGCACAAAATATGGCATTAAAGAAGTTGGACAAAATTGTGCTGTATTCTTTGCCAGATAAGGATAATAACATACCTGCACAAAGGACTCCAATTAAATCGGTGCATTTTTCATATGATTATTCTCTATGTAAAAATGTCCCGACCAATGTTGGTACATCAGAAATTGTTAACACCTTTGATATCAATGGAAAGATTTTATCTACTATCGATGTCAATGAAAACAAGGGCAAATTAACACTCAAAAAGGTGTATTTTAAATATGGTAAATCGGACAAAAGCCAATTTTCTCCCTATCAATTTAAATACAGTGGTGACCTTACAATAAGTTCAGTAAACAAGGGTATTAATCCCGACTACCATATTAAAGGTTACAATCGTTGGGGAACTTTTATGCATGTAAATGCAAAAACGTTAGATAATTCATCTATCTCCCTGTCAGGATAATTCGAAATTGACATCATCAGATTTTCCCTTTATCCAACAGGTTGATGCTGATGCTTTTGATGAAAAAGGATATGCTGATAATATTGCAAGTGCCTGGTCATTAAGAGAAATCTTTTTGCCATCAGGAGGATTGATTAAAGTGGAGTATGAGGCAGACGATTATGGTTTTGTTCAGGATAAGGAAGCAATGCAGTTATTTGAGATTATTGGAACGTCCAATTTGGCTACCGAAATACAGAGTTCCGGATCAGAGTTAAGTTTGTATGATTCTTCCCCCAACAATTATTTGTTTTTTAACCTTGAAAAAATATTCCCACGGGTGAGGATCCCAGAATGCACGTTTTTAATCACTATGTGAGACAAATGTTTCAGTCCGGGGACTTGTTTTTTAAGGTTTTTGCAAAAGTGAATGATGTGAGTGATTACGAGTTTGTGCAAGGTTATGCTGAGATAGAGGATTGGGGAGCGTTAAAGGATTTGGGGGCTTCGGGAATTGATAAAGGATATATTAAGTTGAAGACTGCGTGTACAAAAGATCGGGAAGTTTCGTCAAATGGAATTTGTAATGGTCTATTAAACTACGAAACCAATCCTGTTTCAAAAACAATTTGGCAATTTGCCAGGCTGTATCTGCCAAATCTGGTGTATGGGAGTCCGAGTGGAAATATTTCAGAAAATGCAGATGATTTATCTCCGTTGGCCAATCATTCAAAAATCTTTTTTCGGATTTTTCTACTATTTTCCAAGGTGGTATTAATAATAAAATGAAAATTAAAAACTATGGTAAAAGTATTATAAAAGGGAAATCCTGGATTAGGCTGAATAATCCATTCTGGAAAAAATTGGCTGGTACACATAGGGTGAAAAAGATTGTGATTAGTGACGAATGGTCAACAATGACTCAAAACCAGCACCAGAATTCTGAATACGGGCAGGAATTTTATTATACGACAAAGGATATGACCATGAATGGAAATACCTTTGAGATAAGTTCAGGTGTGGCAAGTTATGAACCATTGATCGGGGCAGAAGATAATCCTTTTCGCCTTCCTAAAAATTTTAAAAATCAAAAATCAGGATTATATGACCACATCACAGGGATATGCTATAGAACTGAATGATATGCATGGCAAAGAAAAATCAAAAGCAGTGTACAATGAAACAGGCACTAAAATTAGTGGGATTGAATATAAGTACAAATCAGTTTATGGGTCTAGTGCAAATCAGGTTCCTTTAATTTTAAGTGATGGAAATATATCTCAAGGAGTTATAGGGACAGACTATAGCATTGTAGTAGATCAGAGAGAGGCACGAAATAAGACAAAAGGCGCAGGAGTCAATTTGAATAATGACAATTTCTTTATTGGTCCTATCCCGGTTCCTGCTTTCGTTCCATTGCCTTTTTTTAGTTCGGAAAAGATAAGATATCGTTCTGTGGTTGTAAATAAAATTATCCATAGAGCTGGCATACTATCGTCTACCATCGCCTATGACCTGGGCTCCACCGTAGAAACCAGAAATCTGGCCTGGGATGGCATCACAGGAGAAGTATTGGCTACACAGACCTTTAATGAATTTGAAGACCCAATTTACAATTTTAACTACCCTGCGCATTGGGCATACAAAGGAATGCAGAATGCATATAAAAATATAAATGCAGGATACCAAGCCACTATTTCAGGAGGAAATGCATATGTAGGTTCAGGACACGTCTTTACAGAAGGTGATGAAGTATCTCTTGATGGCAGCACCAAAGCCTGGGTAAAAGCCATTACAGGAAGTACCATTCAACTTATAGGCTTTGGTGGAAACCCTGTAGTTGATGCTACAGATGTGCAGATTAAAATTATGCGCTCCGGCCACCGCAATAAAGCAGCAACAAGCATTGGCTCTTTTGTTTCCTGGTTAATCCGTTAACTACGGAGGATTAAGCCATAATGGGAATAATCGTGTGGTAAATGCTAGTGCCATTGAGTTTGATGATAAGAGAAATATTCCCTGCTGTCGGGATAACAACGCTGGATTTGATTGTTCATTTGCGGAATATAAATTCGAAAAGAACTATATAAAATTGATATCTTTCATCAATGAAATTGACTTTACTTTAATTCAGAGTTACTATACTCCAATGCCATCATTGTTGGGATCAATAATTCACGCAGTCATAGATGTGAGTCCTTGTAACAATTTGGGATCAACGGATATCAATTCGTACTTGTATAAAAAACATGTGGCTGTCGATGCATCAGACGGTCAACTTTATTATACCTTATATATTAAAAAACAGTCATCAATTGATTGCGAATGTTTTATTAAATTTCGTGTAATGAATGCTAACTTAAAGAAAATCATTCTCAATGATATCGACTTAGGTCAGCCATACAATTCTTGTGCAGCATCTTTTTCAGGAACACAGTTATATTTCCAAACAGCAGGCCCTGATATTCAAATGTCAGAAACCACTCTCATCATTTCCGATTGTGTTCCGTTATTCGAGAATTGTTCTCCGTGCGGGCCGATCCTGTTAAATAATACTAGCGAATTTGACTTTTCAAAAATTAACCCATATACAACAAATCACAAAGGAACCTTTACGCCTAAAAAATCTTACACCTTTTTGGCACAAAGAAAATCTTCTGCGATTGGTGTATCACCCCCGGATTTAAAATCAGATGGTTTTTTTGTTGACGAAAACGGGCAGGATTATTTTTATCCATTCTGGAATCTTATGGGATCGAGTTGGAAACCCGGAAACCTGGACAAATGGACGTGGACCGCTGAAGTGACCAAAATTCATCCGAATGGAAATGAACTGGAGAGCAGGGATCCATTAGAAAGATACTCATCAGAATTATTGGGCTACAATGATCATATGGTTATAGCCGTAGCAGGTAATGCAAAGTATGGAGACTGTATGTTTGAAGGTTTTGAAGATTATCACTACGATACTGGACTCGCTGCGAATAATAAGTTATGCCGATACAAGTATGTTAGTTTTTCTGAGGCAGAACCAAAAATGGATCACGCACAAAGCCATTCCGGTAAATATTTTTTATCCTTAAATGCGGGACAAAGCTCCCTAGCACAGTATAAGTTATACAGATGTAGCAGGGATAGTACCAATACCGGAGAATCTCCCGGCGAAATTGTAATCCCTAATGATCAGGCCAGATTCAAGAGTATGGAACATGATACTACACCCAAACCTTGCGATTGCCTCAACGAGTTTAATCCCCAACCAGACAAATATGTCTTTAGTGCCTGGGTAAAGGAAGGCAATGATCCACTGCAGCATGACTATCAGGACAGTAAGTGCATGGTCGGGGTGGATGGCAATTATTTTGAATTTAAGGCTAAAGGCCCGATCATAGAAGGATGGCAAAGGGTATATGGAGAGTTTACAGTTCCTGATGGTAGCAGAAATATATCCATAGGACTCATTGCTTCGCTTACAGAGGTGACAGGTTTTGATGACATCAGAATCCATCCGTTTGATGCCAGTTTCAAATCATTTGTCTATGATGACATCACGCTTCGTTTTACCTACGAACTGGATGAAAACAATTTTTTTACCAAGTATGAATACGACGCATCGGGTAAGTTGGAAAGGGTAAAAAAGGAGACAGAAAGAGGCGTGATGACGGTGCAGGAAACCAGGTTTAGCAATAAGAAATCAACACAATAAAAAGAATAGAAATAAACAGATGAAAGAAGTAGTAATTTTAGTTTTAGCTGGTCTTTTCATGTCAGCAGCCATAGCTCAACCCAGCTTTAAATATGGCAATAGCAGAGACAATTACCCATCGTTAATTAAGAATGATGGCAACAATGTTTATATCCTGGGGCAGGAGGATAATAATGGCAGTTTATATGGAACAATAACTAAACTTGACGCCAATTCTGGAAATATCATATGGCAAAAGGAGCTTGACTTTCCTTCACAGATCAATGATATGGTGTTTATTCCGCCACAAGGACCTGTAGGAAAAACATCGCTATACATCGTGGGACATACCTTGCCTTTTGACATCAACAATGGTTCTTTTATGATTCAGATCAATGCCGAGACCAATGCGATTGAATGTGTCAATATATTTAATCAGACCGGACGGGAATCTTTCAGGAAGATCATAAGACATGCCAATGCCAGCAACCCCAATTTTCCATACTACATTTTGGGCACAAAAGGAATTCAAGGTGGAGCAGCTACACAGGATAAGGTGGTATTAGTGAATCTCAGACCCTTTTGCTCAAGTGGCACCAATGTCAATTTCGTAAAAGAGTTTTCATTTTTTGCCAATCCATCCGATATGGAGTTCTCGAGGGGTTTGACCGCATTAAGTGATGGCTCAATCCTATTGATGGGAAATGAGACAAACAATGGATTTGGAATGGTAGTCAGGCTTAATGGAGCCGGTAATTTTACAAATGGGGTATTGTATCAATCGGATATGGAAGTCTTGGATGCTGTGGAACTACCAAATGCAAATATTGTTTTCAGCGGAACACGGTTCAACAGCGGCATCCAGTCAGGTTTGCTTTTTGTAACGGACTCCAAACTTGCTTTACTGGGAACGGCATATGAAAATAAAAACACCTTAAGTTACTACGATATAGTATCTGAAGTTGCCGGATCTTATTATCTGCCTTCATTTTATAAACCTGCTCAGAACACCAACAGCACAACGTTTCCTTTACAAAAGTTGTCTGTTGTGGGTAGTGCGGCTATGCCAAATTTGGCTTTAACATGGCAGAAAAGCGTTGAAAATAGTTCTGCAAACACTAATTATAAAGGTCTAGCACTGTCCTCCTCATTCAGCGGCGATCTCTTCTATACAGATGGAAGGGGATTAATCAACACCAATCTTGATTTTACCTATCTGAAGACAAACAATGATTTTCAACTGCCATGCATGGATAGTATCACCACTTTTTTAAATCCCTTTCAGCTTAGTTTTAACAACATTGAAATTTCATCAACCACAATAACACTACCATCTCCTACTCAGGGCAATTACATGAATACCGATTGGAACAGGACCGATTTTTGTGGTGAACCCTGTGGGATGGATTTTACTGTAAGTGCAACGGAGCGGGAATGTAATGATGTTCTTTGTAATATCATCATTACTAATGGAAGCACACCCTACACCATCACCTGGGATTTCAATTGTGATGGTATGATAGATGCTACCGGTACTCAGGCACAGTTTATATTTTCTAACAATGGAAGTCACCCACTCTGCGTAAAAGTAATAGATGGCGACGAGTGTGTCATCGAAAAGGAGTTAACCATCGTCGCCAACGGAGATACACAAGCTCCCGTTTTAATCTGTCCTGCAAATATCAGCATTCAATGCAATGAAAGTACAGACCCAACCAATACAGGACTTCCCACGGTCACTGATGATTTTGACACAAATCCGACCTTGACAGGCCCTACAGATGTCCTTATAGAAGAAATACCGTGCCTAAGGAAAATAGTGCGAAACTGGAAAGCTCAGGATGATTGTGGAAATGAATCTACTTGTACCCAAATCATCACCATCAAAGATGAAATTGCACCGGTCATTTCCCTGTGCGGTAGAAAAATAGTGGTGCAGGGCCTGAAGGACGCCAACGGCAAGTGCAAGGAAAAAGTCGCCTTACTTTCTCCTGTGGTTACCGACCAATGCGACAGCAATCCATCTGTTGTTAACTCTTATACAAATACAAATGATGGAACAGCTAGCTACAATGAGGGTACGACCATCGTTACCTGGACCGCTACAGATCAATGCGGAAATACGTCACTTTGCAGAGATACAGTCATTGTATTGGGGTGTGATTCAATCTGCTGTATTTATAAACAGGAATTTATTGATCGGGTTGAGGGATCGGTTACGGTTGCAGTCAATCCTATTAACATTAACCCAAGCATTGATTGTAAAGTGGTCGTAAATATAAATGGTTTGTTTGATTGTGACCAGGTTCAAAGTATAGAGTGGGGAGATGGAAGTATCACAAATAACCCAGGCCATGAAAATGTGATGCATCAATATGTAGTTAGTGGCACTTATTTAATTTCGATAAATTTTGTAGAGAAGGATGGTGAAAGCAATTGTTTTATGCACACAGTAAAAAGGGAAATTACAAACAATTGTTGTAATGGATGCAGATATAATAGTCCATCATCATTTTCAAATCTAAGACTAAAATATACCAATGGTTGGGAGTTTGATTTATTAACAACGGGAACAGTTCCAATACCACCTTCTGGTGTTAGTATTGATTTCAAAGGAAATTTTCAATGTTTTTCGAGCAACGATTGCTTTCACGAACTTTTTATGGACTTAGGGTACTATTCTGGTGCCCATTGGCCATTTGGGGATCATGGAGCATCATTTAGTAGAACATTGCCCCCGTATAACATTCTTTATCCCACATTTGGGAATAATATTCACATACTAATTCATGGTAGTTGCTGGACAGCACCGGCAGCTCCAGGATTTTTAACTCAATGTGTAGGAGGGGACTCGTTTAGTTTCAGGAACTGTGATTGTGATAATCAATTTAAAAATGATGTAAATCAAGGTTTTTTAATCAATCATGTCATCAATTCTTGTGATAAAAAATTCACACCCCATAGACTGAGTGTCTGTGATCGGGTTACCTGGAAAGTGAATGGTGTAGTGGTTGCTAATAATAGTGGGTATAACTCTACCGTTGGACCGTTCCAACTTATTAGTGGATTGAATGAAGTTTGTATGATCGTAACTCGCCCGTCAAGTACGACTACATGTAGAGATACTTTCTGTCAGCAAATATTTTGTTTATCTAACCCAAGTTGTCCTAATGTCCCAAATAGTGGTTTAAACAATGATGGAAATACAGGACTTCTGAGAGATGTGGGCATTAGTGATTGGAAGTCATGTGATGACAATGTGATAATACATGAAGACGGCTATCTTGATCAGGGCTCACTTTTGATGGCAGGTAGTAAGACTAAACCAGCAATAATTGTAGTGGATAGAAAGGAAAGTAATAAAATACTCAAGTCTGTGAATTTTGCTTTAAAACAATATTTTACTGATAAACTTGACACTAATACCATGATTACTCTTCAAAATCAAAGTGAATTATGTGGAGGGCAAGTAATTGAGTTAAGCGCAATTAATTTATCAAATCGAATTAAAGGGTGGGAAAATTTCTCTTTTGAAATTAACAATACAATGGAATTACCATATAGATTTATGGCAATGAAAGTGGATAGCAGAGACACCTTCCCACCTAATATGTATAAAATAGATAACATTTGTTTTGACTTGATTTCGGCTCTTGCAAATGAAGAAGCCGATAATATTACCATCTACCCCAATCCTACTTCCAGCCATATTACTCTTGATTTTAATAATGGGAATGCAGCATTTGAAAGGGCTTCAATTTTAGACCTTCACGGAAGATTAATTAAATCGGTACCATTGGCGAAGGGAATATATAAGAAAGAAATAGATTTATTTAAGTTTGAGAGTGGAATGTACCTGCTTAGCATAATGGATAGAAGCGGCAGCTCGGTAATCAGAAAAATTGTAAAAGTAGATTGATAACATGTTAATTTATAGAATGATAAGTTTAGCAATAAATAATGGCGAATTATGAAATTTTGGATGCTGATTTTTTTAACTGTTTTATGCGTATTTTCTTCGTTTGCACAGACAGAACAGGAAGTTAGAGTGGGATATGAGTCTATTCTCACCTCTCTGGATCAAAAGGACTGGAAAGCACTGGATAAAAAATGTGAAGCACTGATCAAAAGTATAAAAGATGACGGCTTTCAGGATTTGGCTTCCATTGTTTCTTATATGCATATTCTTGCTATATCCGGGAGGATGAATGATGGAGATTTGACTAAAAAGGCTGCCTTGAAAAAGCAATGGTATATAATGGTAAAACACTGATTATGCCGGGACGTACATTCAAAGAAAATGGTTTTAATTGTTTATACCCAAAGGAGGATGACCCTAAAGTATTATTTTGCACAAATTCCAATGAGAACAACACCCTGATTTATTCCTTTGAATATTATCATTTAAAGGAAGCGTTCGGTAAAAAATTTTTTGGAAGAAAACCATAATAAAGTAATGAAGATCAAGGCTAAACTTGCAGATATATCTGCTGATGGGAATATGTTTCCAAGGTTTAGTCTGGATTTTGAAGAGGTGACGTTTTTCTTTATGCAAGATGAAGAAAATAAAAATCAAGAACCAAGATCCATTGAATTTAGCGACTCTGTACGCACCTATTTGCAGTATGATGTATATGTAGACACCGAAGGAACGATCTTTCACAAAAACAAAGAATATGCTGACAAAAATGGGAACATTGTAGATGCTTCTTTATTGCAAACACAAAAAGTGTGAAAAGGAATTTTTGTTTAGGGTGTTAGAACTGAATGAAAATATTAACTTTCAGGAGTTGGAGGAAAGTACAGATTCTTTAATACTCAACCTCAATGACATAAGTGATGATCCCAATTTGGAAATTTATTATCCAGCAAAAAAAGTCAATTCAAAAGATTTTACCGGGTATGTGATCGGAATTAAAAGAAGGAATAACAGTGAGATAAACCTCACCTTTAATGGCTTGCTGCTCAAACAGGGGAGAATTCTTAATGCCGAATATTACATTACAGACACAGCTGGTTTTGAAATCAATCTTGAGCAGGAAAAGAGGCATTATTTTGATTTTTTAGGTAAGGTTGAAATACAGAAGAATGAAAAAATTATTGAGGTATCTGGAAACGTTGCCACATTATATAAGAATATGAAAATAAGCATTAATCCAATCAGCTGTAGTGGTATGCCATATGAGGATTGTTTTCAAATTTTCGTTGAAAATATCGAACCGTTTGTTTTCAAAGACCTGAATGCTGAAACCACCAAAGATATCGTCAGGCATGCTGAAAACGGCTTTGTATTGCCTTATTTACCAGGGGCCATTTTAAACCTGATATTTTCGGATGGAAAGGAAACTGTCACTATGCCGTTTAAAATACCTGAACTGCAAAAATGAAAGGCTTGCCATTATATATCACCATTTTTATGCTCTTGACTGGGACCAATGTACTTTGGAGTCAGCAAATTGGTTTTGCTCATGATTGGCAGGCAGTCATTCGCAAATACAACAGCCTGGAAGGAAAAGAAGTGAGCTCAAGCTATTATCTCTACGATAATCATAATGCAGTTAAACACTCAGAAATCACGCAAGCTGTAGTAGCCCGTAAAGCAAAAAACATATACCAGAAGATTGACCGGATAGAGCATATAGTTAGTGACCAGTATATGGCCATGGTAGACCATGACGAAAAAATCATTGTCTTTGACAGATCAATCAAGGGCTTTAGCCCGTATACACCTGACATCAGTTTAGACTATCTGAGGGAATTTATCACAAGTGAAAAAGTATTAAAAAATAACATATCAGAAAAACAATATGAAATCCACTTTTCTGAAGGCGAAATTGAAAAATAATCACAACCATTGATAAATCTTCTTTCCTATTAAAAGACATGACTTTATATTATTCGGAAAAGGAAGATGTTGACGACGAAAACAAAACTATTTTAGTAAAACAAAAGCTGAAAATTGTCTTTACTGCACCAAAGACTATTTCTAAGCATTTTTACACGGTGGATGATAACCCTTATTTTACATTTACTAAAGACAGAATTGCTTTGAAATCAAAGTATAAATATTATGAATTGATTGATAACAGACTGAGACAATAGCATGAGATATATTGTATTGATATTTTTGATAGGTATATTCAGTTGTAAGACATCCCACAATCTAAATAGCCAACCCACCATTTCATTTTATAAATCTTTCCAGAATTTTAAAAAAGGGAAGCCAATAAAAACCTATGAAGTGATACCTGATTTCAACCCACATGGTAAGCGGTATTTTTATGATAGCCTCAAAGTGAAAGACAAGAATACAGTGAGGTTCATCACACCAGCAGACTATCCGGGCAAATTTTTTTCTGACAATAATAAATTGCTGCTCAGATATTATAAAGGAAAGTATTTTGCTGTCCTAGCGTCAGGAAAATACTGCTATTACATGGACTTCGCTTATACCACATTTGTTGAGGGACCGGATGGAAGCCTGATGACTATATCAAAATACTTTGGAGAAGATGCGCCTACACTGCATTATTTTACCAAAGGTAAAGATGGAGCGATTCAGCCTTTAACGAATGATTTTTTATATCCCTTGTTACATAAATACAAGCTGATGGAATTGTACAATCAGAAAAAGAAAGAGTTGGGATTACAAGAGTATTCTGCAGAATTTAGCGAAGTTTATAATGAAATCTTTCAACTCATTAATGAAAAAACAAAAATGTAACCCAATGCGTGCCCTATTTTGTATCGTTGGACTTTTCGTTCAGTTTTATGCTCTGGCAGGCATAGAGACCCAGGTATCTTATATCAATGGCACCGCATTTCTGGATTATGCTATTCATGGAGGAAGCACTGTACCCAATACATTTGCATACAGCGAATTGACAGATTTTAATCCTCCAGGCAATGTCGATTGGGAAAATAATTACAAAATTATTTCTTCAACAGGGCGTGTAGAATTATATATCGATGGCTCGGCACAGCCGCTATTTTTTAAGTACGCACTGGAAGTGCCTGTAGAGATTACATATTACAAATTAGACCACACATTCACTACATTAAACCATAAGTTCAGAGTGGACTATGACCCTGTAGAAGGCTCTTACCACAGACAACTGGATATGTGGCAACTCGATGGTGTCTTTGCCATCAATGTAAGAGTGAAGGGCAACGATCCTTCCATACAGTTTTTTGCGGATAGTCCATTGACAACAGGACAGAAGGAAGACATATCAAAGGTCGTAAAGATAAGAGTTACCAAAGAGTATGATAAAATTGTCAATTTTGACTACCAGCGATCATTGCAATGGAATGAGATTTTTTTAAGTTATGATAATACTGACAATCAATTGAATGTAAGTTGGTCTGTCATAGAAGGGGCGGAAGTCTATGATCTGGAATGGGGTTTCATAGAACGATAGGACCAGATGTTTGCCTTTACTTCAATAGCACTGACCACAAGTACACATGACTTTAACCAAAATTCAACCAGAGTAACATTGACCACAAGTAGCTACACCTTGCCCATCGTATATGAACAAGGTGCATTGGTCTTTCGGGTACGAGGAAGAGGTAAAGTCTTGCCAGATAGCGAGCATACCGTATTGGGTGTTTGGTCGTGTGGCAAATGGGCCGGAAATTGTAATAACAATTATGCTGAGATCAGCCCTAGTTTCAATAACTGGCATCACAGAATGTGGTTTTTAGACGGCCATGAAAATGACAATAAAAACTGGCAGGTGATCACATCCTATGCGGAAGAAGGCAAGCGAAAAGATGTGGTCAATTATATGGATGGCACCATGCGCACCCGGCAAACCGTAACCGTCAATAATACCGACAACAACGTTTTGGTTGCAGAAACCATATACGACCATCAGGGCAGGGCTGCCATGCAAATCCTGCCGGCGCCCGTCCTTCATGATCCTGCACTGAAATTCAGGGCCAACTTCAACCGCAATCTGGCCAACCAGCCTTATTCCAAACTGGATTTTGACCTTGACGCGACTTTGCCGTGCAGTGGCATGGTCAGTCCACTCAATAGCATCAGTGGAGCAGCGCATTACTACTCTTCACAATTTTTTCAGGGATTGACCAATGATGAAAAGGACACCCACCTGGCTTATGTTCCTGAAAGCAATGGTTATCCGATGATTCAGACGGAATATACGCCCGACAATACCGGAAGAATACAAAGACAGGGAGGTGCCGGTTCTACTTTTCAATTGGAAAGTACACATGAAACCAAATACTTTTATGCCACTCCGGCGCAGGAAGAACTGGATTATTTGTTTGGCTCCAATGTCGGTCAGGCATCACACTATAAAAAAAATATGGTGATGGACCCAAACGGCCAGGTAAGCATCAGCTATATGGATGCCAAAGGAAATACCATAGTCACAGCATTGGCGGGTAAAGCACCCGATAGCTTACATCAACTTGACTCGTATTTGCCTTTTCCGATGACGGTCAATTTGCTGGCATACAACCGCATTGATACCATCGACTACAGCCTAGATGCCACTTTTACCCTTGCGGTAGATAGCAGAGGAGATCACCAGTTTTATTACGGAGTCACTGCTGAACAATTTATGAGTGATGGCTGTATGCCATCCAATGTGTGTTATGACTGTGTGTATGATCTGGAGTTATTGGTGGTCAGCAACGAATGTCCGGATACATTTTATCATTTCACTAAAACCATAGGTACTTTTTTTACGGTAGATCCAACTACCACTAGTACGCCAAGCACCGGTGGCGGAGGTGCCGCCAGATTGACATTGGGTGCGATTTCAATAGATTCTTTATCTTTTGGACTGAATACTTCGTGTGGTACACCTGTACATTTTAATACGGGTTTGCTGCCACAAAACAATGCATTTACTATTTTGGACATGCCGGTAGGCACCTACTCAGTCATCAAAAGGCTCAAAGTAAACCAGGACGCTGCCCATGCCTATCTCGAGCCCTATCTCAATGACCCCAATAATGTGTGCACCAATGTACTCGAAGACATGCTCAATGAGCAACTCGATCTTGTGGATACCGATGATTGTTATCTCGATTGCGATGATGTGGATCAGACTTCAACGGATACTGCAGATGAGGAGCTGGCAGAAATGGTGTGCGATACTGTTTTGTCCAATCCGTGCGATATAGCACGCGAAAGAATGTTGGGTGATTTCATGCCGGGAGGCCAGTATGCAGAATTTAATTTGGTCGTCTATAATGGATGGAATAAAACATTGTCCATTTTCAATCCCTATAATCGTTTGATCGATTACAATAGTTCCGGCATTGACTGGACCGATATTTGGGTGGAAAACAATGCCGATGTATTGGTTCATCCCAATCAACTCAGCATCAAAGAATTTATCCAAAATTATGAAGCTGAGTGGGCTGAAAAATATATCATTTTTCACCCGGAATATTGTATGTTGAACAGGTGCTTTGATTCTTTGGCAACATCTTATACTTATAATAATCAATTGGCGGAGACGAATTTATTTTCAGAAGCAGTTGCGGCCGATTTTATATCCGCTGCAGGTTTTGTAAGTCCCTATGGCATTCTGGATCTCGATCCATATTTTGATGCCGGTAAGCCCGGTGAAGATTCGATCGCCAAAATGCAATTGTATATGGAGCACTTCCCCAATGGCGATGCCACCACCCAACACTCTATCTGGGATATTGCTGTGGCTGCGGCTTTCTGTGATGGAAATATTAATGACCTGACATGTATGAGCACAGCAGATATGACTTTTCTAACTATTCCCGGAAATAGCAATGCAGCCAATTATTTTTGGGCAGTATATAAGTCGTTATATATAACACTTAAGGAAAGGATCGAATACAAGAAAAGATCTGCATTTGCCATGAACCCCGGTAATTGTTACAACGAGTGCATCGGGCAGGAATCATTCAATCCTTACATCAATGGCTTTCAACCAAAGAATTGTTAATTCCCGCTAGCGGTGGAAACCCGCCTATATACGACTATGATGGACAGTTTTACAATGCAGATGAGCCTTGCCGAAATACATTCTATATGTATTTTAAAGATAAGATCAAAGTTTTCCCTTCCCACTATGACATCATGCCCAATATGGATGTCGATTTCTGGGATACACCCGTTGCGGAAATTCATGAGCATGTATTGCCTTCGATTCCTGATTATCCTTGCGACACCTGTGATTGCAATCAAGAACTGGGGCGATTTTTTAATCTGATCCTGATGGATGAGATCGCCGATAAAATGTCCCAAACACCGCCATCTTCGACTGGGTATGCAGCCGAACTTTCTTTGCTGTCCATTCCTTTGTCCAATCTCTTTTTGGCATTCCAGGCTATAAATATGCCCGGAATGAGTGGAGACGATTTGATTTTTGGATTGGACTTTCATAATCATGTGTTCATAAAATTTGGCACTTTACCAGCCGGTGATGCCTGCACCATCTACACCCATTTATCATTGCAGGAATTATTCAAAATAGATTCCATAGGCAATATAAACTGTACTGACATAAGTCCTTCAAGCCCGGCCGGTATAACCCTTGAGGTCGAGTATTATGATTTTAACGGAAATCCCACTACGCATTCATTTACTTTTACAGGACCCTGTGTCTTTTCCTGCAAGGAAGCTGTGCCCCTTAATGAGCATTGCGAGGCCTTAGGCGTATTGCCCGAACTGCAGACCTTTATCAACCAACTGAATTATGGACAAAATCATCAGGATAGTATCTTCAATCCCCTTGTTCAGAATACGCCTTACAGCGATCTATCCATTACCGGATCTCTGCTGGACAGTTTCCAGGTAATGGGCTGGGATAGCATCCAACAGGCACCATTCACCAGCGAAACCAATAACACAACGGTAACTATTACAAATGGAAGAAATGCCTGCGGATCACCATGCAAATGGGGGCATACAGTAAGCACCTTCGGCGGCCTTACCTAAAAGCTATTTGGCAGATATAACTCCGGTCTATTCCGATCCTGACGCCAATGGATATACCGATGATTTTACCATAACCGTTCATTTTGCGGATAGCACATCGGCCACGGTGACCGGCAGCACCAACGGATGTCTGATGGTGGGAAGATGCTGTAAGAAGGAAAGAGATGGAAAGGTAGTTCAATTGCCTGTGCCATCTAAAACAAAAACAAAGTCAGATCTACCCGTAGTTAAGGGAAATTTCACCTTCCGGAGGTATTACACCACCACATTCTATTCCTTTTCCATCCTTACCCAAACCCCAGGACAAACCCATTTGATCCGCTATGCGATGATTGCATCACACTTGACTTGCGCGGAACACTTCTCGATACACTCATCTCCCCACCTTGTACAGATCATTGGTGCGATACATCGTTTTTGGCTACCATCGAGCCGGACTCCATACCCAACCCTTGTGCTGAGCATCTCTACAACGTCGCCGCTGCCAATGCCTACATGTTGTACGAAGCCTTTGTGGATAGTGTCTCTATCGCCTTCCTGCATGCGTACAATATGAAATGCCTGCAGGCCACAGAGGCAATGAGAGATGAATCCGGCTTTGCACAGCACCATTTTACCCTGTATTATTACGACCAAAGCAACAATCTGGTACAAACCATACCGCCCAATGGGGTGGAAGGTCTGGATGCCACTGAGATGGATGCCATGGCTGTCTTCAGGGAAAACAACAGGACCCATGTTACACCCAATGCCGTGCCCGTGGTCAATGGCATACTATCCCAATGGACGAGCAACTATACCTTTAATTCGCTCAATCAGATCACCACCCAAAAGATACCTGACCAGGGATACTACATTACAGCCACATCCAGTTTTGTCAAAGAAGATACCAGATTCTGGTACGACCATCTCGGCAGGCTCATCTGCTCCCAGAGCCCGGAGCAAAGAACCAGGAATGAATATAGTTATACCATCTATGATGGATTGGGGCGTATCAGGGAAGTTGGTGCCATGATTTATACCGGGACAGTTTTTGAATCTCCGGTGAATACCAATTCAAATTCGTATTGGATAAGTTTCTTAACCGGAGCCAAATCCCAGATCACCTCCACGACCTACGATGAGGATTTCTACGGAGGAAGTCTGCCTCCCGGATTTCCATTGACGGAACTCAAACATCTGAGAGGCAGGGTCAGTGCGGCGGCAGTATATGATACGAAACAGCATCTTACACTGAAAAAACCGGAATACATCACCCACTACAGCTACGACATCCACGGCAATGTGGAAGCAGTCATTCAGGATGGCAATAATACGCCGGCTAAGCTGATGGAATACGACTACGACCTCATCAGTGGCAAGGTCAATACCGTTTTTTATCAAAGGAATAAGGCTGACCAGTTTATCCGCAAGTACCAGTACGATGCTGATAATCGCCTCATCATAGCCCGTACCTCAGCCAATGGCATCCACTGGGATGAAGATGCCCATTACCAATACTATCCGCACGGGCCACTTGCCCGGACAGAGATCGGCGAAGACGAGATCCAGGGCATCGACTATGCCTACACGCTGCAGGGATGGATCAAGGGGGTCAACAGTGCATCGCCCGCACCCATACAGACATGGGCCACGACGGAGTGAAAGCCAGCGAACACAAATATTTCGGCCAGGATGTGACCGGTTATGTTCTCAACTATTTTGATGGCGATTATCAAAACATAGCACAATCTGGTCCGCTTGAAAAATTTGAAGGAAATATGGGCGGAAGTTATGCTTTTAAGCCAAAAGAAAACCTGTACAATGGCAACATCAGGGCCATGGTCACGGCCATAAGGCCATTTATGCAAGCCGGCTCACCGGCAGGATACAATTATAGGTACGACCAGCTCCACCGCATCAAAGGCATGGACTACTACAGCGGCATGGCCAACAATGACTGGGCGCCGGCCACCGTTCAAAACGACTATGAGACCCGGTACAGCTATGATGCAAATGGCAATATCAAGACCTTGGACAGAAAAGGTGCCCAGGCTGTCAACCTGGATATGGACAATCTCACCTACCACTATGCCGAAGGCAACAACCGGCTCACCCATGTGGGTGACGTAGTGTCTGCATCCAACTACGCCACAGACATAGACGATCAGGCCGCCAACAACTACCATTACGACCGCAACGGCAATCTCATCCGGGACAAAGCCGAAGGGCTCACCATCGAGTGGAATCTCAGCGGTAAGGTGCGTAAGATCACCAAAGACAATGGCACCATCATCACTTTCCGCTACGATGCCCTGGGCAACCGCATCATGAAAAGCCACAACGATACCCTCACCTGGTATGTACGGGATGCCAGCGGCAATCCCATGGCCCATTATGGCAATACGGGAATTCCGGTAACGACGGTCGGCCCCACAGGACCTGTAACTACCAGGTCATGGGAGGTACATTCCTGGACCCTTTATGGTTCCGCCCGCCTGGGAGAGTTCAAACCCTGGCTCACCGATCCGTTGCTGACAGAGTCAGAGCCGGATACAGGGCCGGGTGGCAGCGGCACAGGTGGAGCCGGGTCTGCCCGATTGTACAAAGCACCAAAACCCCTGAAGTTGCAATACTACCGCGGCAGAAAACAATACGAACTCACCAACCATCTCGGCAATGTACTGGCTACCGTAAGCGACCGGAAGTTGATCAGAAAAGCATTTACCACAGAGACGGGCTTGTTTGCGCATGTGATCACGGCACAGGATTATTATCCGTTTGGTAGTCCAATGCCTAATAGGAATTATTCAAGTGAAAAATTTAGACATGGATTTAATGGGCAAGAGAAGGATGATGAAGTAAAAGGAGTTGGAATTAGTTACTTTTATGAGGCGAGGGTTTTTGATCCAAGACTAGGCAGATGGTTATCAAAAGATCCATATTTTATGAGTTATACATCATTAAGCCCATATAACTATTCTTTTAATAGTCCTTTAAAATATTCTGATCCTGATGGCAAAAACGGAACATTAACAATAACTAAAATTTCAGATAAAACGGTTCAAGTTGAAATTGTATCCACTATTTGGGTAGAGAATTCTGTTACAGATAATGTTTTAGAAACAATGCAAGCTCAACTTAATAGCCATTTAAATAGTAAAACAATAAATGGAGAAGAACAAGGAATTCAAATAGTCGTGATCTTCAATATAAGTATAAAACGAAAAGAAGAGAAATCAAATCCGAACCCAGGAGACAATGAAGCTATTCTCAACTTTCAAGAAGACAGATCTGAAGCTCCTTTTTCTAAAACATCAGGAGAACAAAGTGAGAATAATAAAGTAACTGTTACCACCAGTCCAGGAAATAAAATGTTCTTAACAAATAAAGCTACTGAAGATGAAAATGGAAATACAATTCCACATGAGTTTCTTCACTTGTTAGGTCTTATTGATCGTTATAAAAGATTTTGAGTTTAAAAATATAAAAGGTAATAGAAATTTATTCAGTTCCGGATGATGACTATAAAGATGATATTTTGGGAACAGGAAAAGGTGGTATAACAAATTTTTCTCAACTTAAAGGATTATTTGAAATCATTTCTAATGTTGCAAAGCATCTTAATATTAATCAAAATAAAATAATTACAATAGATTCAAATAGTGAAATTAAGAATTATAACTCAAATGTAGAACCACCTAACCATACAAGAAAGACGAAGCCATACAATGACTAAAAGATATGTTAACCCCGATGTTCGCATATTGTATCTTTGACCCGATATTTATAAAATTTGTAATTTGATGAGTTGAAAAACATACAAAATAGATGAAGTATGGCAAAAGTGTAAGAATAGCATCCTGCTAAGGCGGGATAAGTTTTTTGAAAGATAGAGGGATGGTCAAGATTTTATTTGTGTGGATTCATTAATCGTGTTATTCTTAAAATCTTAAAAACCTGTCCAACTTTGGCGGATCGTGTTCAAAACAAAAAAAGTTAAGTAATGAATAGTAAAATAAAAGCAAATATTAACGAAAATAAAAAATATCTAAAACGTGGGAAATGATTTGGGTTTAACTCTAATATTGTTATTCGTCTTGGTCTTTGTAATACTTATTGTTTTTAACTACGATCCAAGTAAGGACTTTACGATAAAGAAGGGAAATGGCACTTTTTACAGGAGGTCCGGAAACTTTGATAACTGGGATGATGGCAGTGGGCATAGTGATGGCGGGGACACAGAAGGCGATTGATTTAAAAACCTGATGGTCGCAGATTGTATCTACGATCCTATATTTTTAAAATTTGTAATTTGATGAGTTGAAAATGTAGAAAATAAATGAAAATTAAAATAGACACAATACACAAGAAGCGTATTGATGTAGGGAGCAAGTATCAGATCATTGGGGCAGTGACTAGTTTCGATATTATTGTTAGTTTCTGAAGGCAAAATATTATATATCACCTATAAAATCAAATAAAAAATGAAAAACAATCTTTTAATTATTATTTTTCTCCTACTATCTGCTACCACCTATTCACAGAATCAGGACAGCATAAACGCCATCATAGACGAAGCGATCAAAGCTTTTTCATGGGAAATCGAAACATCAGACAAAAGGACTTTAATGCTTACCGAAGTCTCTTTCAGGAGAGATAACCAGGACAAAGATGAGTACCTATCTATAACTGTTGGAAAAAACAAGGCGGAGAAAAGGCCTGAATTTATTTCTGTGATTATTCCAAACAATATTGTTAGAAGTAATGGAATTTTTATAACTTTTGCCACTACAGAAATTTCTGAAGCCGGTGAAATACAGATGGAATTGCAAAAAGATAATCCAAAGAGAATAAATTTTGCAACCTGCAATGACGAAGTCTGTATTGCACGAATTTACGATGGCTATGTGACAGACGAAAAAACAAATGAAAAAACAGACATCTTCCAAAAATTTTTAGATTTTGATAGGGTTTTATTTTTGTTCATTTACCCGGATAAAAGCCACAAATCTGTTTATGTTCCACTCGGTATGTTTAAAGACCAATATATGTCGTTGCCATGATATTAAAAAACCATAACCTGATTGATGTACTGCGCAAGTATAAAATCATTGGGGGGACAAGTGTATTTGCTGATCCGATATTTTTAAAATCCTGCAAAAGCGGGTTGAGTTTTGTAATTTGAAGTCTAAGTAATTAAATAAAATAAAGATAATAGGAAATGATACCAAGCTCTAAAAAATGGAATATAATTTTCTTAGCCATGAGCTTACTACTCTTTTTGTATGCATGTAAGCAAGATGAAAGTAAAGCAACTAATCACAAGGACAATGGTGGAAGTACAACAGAAGCATACGAGAAGTCAAGTGTTAATGAAGATAGTACATACCCATCTACAGAGAGAATAGAGTTTTTTATGGACAGTACCAACATAGGCAATAAAGGCAAGAGTAAAGTGGAGTTGATCCTTCATAGAGTGTATAACGACCACTTTGTGATTATCAAATTCTATGTAAAAGAGACAATAGGAAAAACAGCAGGAAGATGGCTGCTATCAGATATGTATTATTATGAAGGAAGTTCGATGGATGGCTTAACTCCAATCATTAAGGACTTTAATAATGATGGCTACAACGATATAACCTATAGATCTCGAGATGCAGCACGAGGTGGCAATGAGGTCCAGAGATTATTTGTATATAATGTGGAAAACGATGTACTCATTTCTATTGTAAATTCAGAAGATTATCCCAATATTGAGTATAATAAAAAGCTGGATTGCATTGAAGGAGAAACCTATACCGGGAGCGTATCTACACAATATCTAAGAATAGTGAGAGATAGCCTAAAGTTAATTGGTGAAATAGACTACACTGATGATGATTCCATGATAATTAAGTACATCCAAAATGGAAAGGTAGTTGAATATACAGCAAAGGGTGATGATGACCTAAAACGAAGATTAAAAGAATTTAGGCCGCAAAAAACCTATACGGCTGCAGAGCTAAAAATGTTGGAGGATTAAAATCAAAGAAACATAGATGGCAACCTGATGGTCGCAGATTGTATCTGCTGTTCCGTATTTTAAAATTTTCAATTTGATAAATTAGTAGATAAAAATGTTGGTGAAAAGTAGATTAAATAGGAAAAGTTTTAAACAAGGTCCCGCGCTGCGGGGCAGGGTTTTGTAAAATTTAAAGATGGACAGACGTATCGGGGTTTGTGAGGTCATATATCAATCGTATAAATCTTAAAATCCTATAAACCTATCTGCCTTTGGCGAGTCGTGTTAATAATGAAAAGTAAACAAGAAGTAAATCAGTTGACATATAAGATAATATTGGATGTATAAAAAAGTTAAAATTAATGGTTTGTTTATGTATATTATGATGTTAAGTACAAACTTCTCTTGTGCCCAAAATTCTCCTGTAGATTCTGAATGTAAGGGCTGGGTCTATGTGGCAAGTGACTCCATCAATACTCATTTCCTACATCGCAAGATAATGGGCAGGGTTATGGCGTCTGGCGACATCTTGCAACTTAAAATTTGTAAGGGAAGTTCCACTGCCTGGAATATTTTGAATGCTGATTCACTTTTTTCAAATATAAAATGGGATGCAAATTCCATTACATTTAGAAGATACGACACCCAATTTACAATGAAGATTTCAA
Source organism: Saprospiraceae bacterium (assembly GCA_016717655.1). Taxonomy (GTDB): domain Bacteria; phylum Bacteroidota; class Bacteroidia; order Chitinophagales; family Saprospiraceae; genus JADKBO01. Next base: position 169,372 of record JADKFC010000004.1, on the reverse strand, counting down.
AAGAGAGTGCCGATACATTAATATTGGAGAACGAATGGTATAGACTGATATTTAGAAAGAATGATTAAAAGAAAGCTGCACGAACATGATTTTAACAATTTGAAAGGATCAGAAGCTTTTTATGATTATACCCCATGTAAATATGTAAATCTCATATAACCCAAAGGGATAGAATATTGGTAGATAATTTATAAAATTTATATCGAGATAGGATGAAAATAATGACAGCCACAAAACAAAAATTATAAAAAGATGAGCGAAAAAATAGAATTGTACAAACAACATGCACAAAAGCAGGAAAATTACACCTATTACCTGATAGCCTTGTCTGTGGCTGCGATAGGATATGCCGTCCATCAAACACATGGTGAAGGGTTTGTCTGGTCTATGGTTCCCCCTTGGTTTGGCAGTTTTGTGTTGGGCAATGAGTGTAACATTGGGCTTGAGATATTTAAAGACAGTCATTGCTCTAATCTACAAAAACATGCAACAGTTTATAGTTGCTGAAGGAAACGATGAATTAGCCGGAAATGAGCCTGTCAAAATGAATATTGGCAATGATATTTTAATGGAATTAATTGATAAGGATAAAAAAGCAGCCAGCATGTTATATTCATGGCAGGCAAGACTATTTTATGGGGGCATGTTATTTTATTTTTGCTGGCATCTGTATGGTATGTATCTGCTTACTTGATGTAAATAACCTAAAGCCTTGACACCAATTAGCTAACAATAAATTCAAAACATAATGGCAAATACATCACTTCTTCAATTTACGAAACTAATTTTCACTGTTTTGCTTATTTGTTTTATCTCATTGCAGGTAAAAGCGCAGGAAGTCAAATCAGAAACAAAAAAACCGGCAACCGGGGTGGGATTTAATCTCGATAAAATAGAGTTGCTCTACAAAGATGTTGAGGTGACCAGTACTTCTTCATCCGGCCGTACCTCCACTTACCAAACCAGCATTCCCCGTATTCGAATTAACGGAGGAGAGCCAAAGGATTACAATGGGCCGGAAATGTTACGCCTTTTTAAAGACTGTCCTCAAGCGAAGAAAGAGGTAAAATTGTATATGGAGAATAAACAAAAGGCAAACAACTATTTTTTAGGTGGATTTTTGATTGGCGGTGGAATTGGACTCGCAGGTTTACTGGGTGCTGCAGCGCTTGATCAGGGCGGTAAAAAAGGTTCTGGAATTGTATTTGGCGCCGGCGTTGGATTGGGTTTGACCACTTTTATAGTTGGATGGTCTAAATCTCGTAAATACAGAAATAAAATCAATGGCAACCTGCGCAGTTCTGTGGAGAAGTACAACCTGCTTTGTTATAAGCCGCAATTGGATACTGTCATGGGAGTAAAAACCGATTCCATAGTTAAGGGAAAATTACTAAAAGAAGACGCGAAAGAACCTTTTGATGGCATTACGGAACATTATAAAGAGGAGGTCGGATATGAGTTGCTTCGGAATGATCCTGAAGCGCTAAGATTCTGGAGTCTGGGTATTTCTCCATTTGGCTTTGAAGCGGCTAATAATCGTGGATTCAGTATGTTTCTTATTGCAGATATGACCGTACAACTAGGTTCAAAAGTGGGCTTCAGTGCCGATTTTAAAAAGGCACTGGTAGACAACTTATCACGCAGCAGCAATAAAAACAATTATAAGAATTCTATTGGTGAACAGTTTCCGGCTGCTGATTATGCAAAAGCCATGAGAACCGGTATGCTGGTCAGTGTAGAGGTAATGGGAAAAACCAGTACAAAAAAACATGAAGTATTTTTGGGTGATGAAGTAATGGAAGGCCGGGCTGTTAAAAATATAGGAACATTTGACGCCAAACAACGCATGTCGTACGTTGTGCGCGGCGGATTTTCTTATGAAAATGCCATATATTACAGCGAAAACAGCCTCCCTGTTGGTTCTTCAAATACAAGTGTCATCTATGAGGATGAAACGTCGGGGAACCTACCTGTTCCCACTGATTATGTGGAGTTATGCCATGCCCATGGTTAAAAGTAGCTGCCTGGCTATCGGTTTTGGACGTAAAAAAAATCTTTGACTACAAAATCGAGTTATTGAACAATGCCCGCTTTAAAGGAAAACGCAATACTTTCGGTTATTCTGAGCTCTATTGCGATTTCATGTATGGTCTTATGATAAAATCTGGCGAAGTAGCTTATCGATATGAAAAAAAAGCCGGATCGCTCGACTATAGTTTGACCTCCCCTTTGAATACGGATCTTACGGAGTTCAACAAGCTGGGATTTCGTGCAGGGTATAATGCAGTCTCGAATGGAATGTCCTTTGGTATTGAGACAGGTGTGCGCCCTGGCATTTCTACCGAACGGGGATATTTGGCTTTAAATTTCATTTACCGGTTTGGAAATAGGTTTTAAAAATAATGGTTAAGCGCATCATTTTTGATAAAATAATAAGTTGTAAAATATGAGGCAAAAAACAAACACAAAACACAAAATTTGGATAGACGTGCTGAGCAGATATCAAATTGTCGGCGGAGCATTAGGAGTGATCTTCACTTTGTTACAATTGGGTCCGTTGATGGAATCCACATATGGGCTGGTGTTTTTCCTCGTATTGGTGGGTCTATTTGTATTCTCAGGCTACTGCGGCGTACTGTTGTATATGGAAACGTATGAAAATGGTTTGTTTTACTCATTGATCAATCAGGCCCTGCAGGTGGTGCAGTTAAGCCTTGCTGGTGTATCTTTTAAATACATCAGCGGACTGGGTGTAACACAATATTATCATATGGATGAAGGATATTTTACGACATCTGTGATTCTTTCCAATGCAAATATATATGTGAGTGGAGTTATGAAGTCAGTGGTTGGTATCAATGTGGTAGCCGTTGGGCTTGTGATTTTGATTTTTTATTTAAGACATTTAATAATCAAGTTGTGACAGAATTTTTAAAAGAGTATAAAAAAATTTACTTCAGCAGATGAGGCTCAGGAATATACAAAAGGGTTGGACAAGAATAACATAGCGTATTTCCTGGAAAAAGCCTCTCCGGTTTTTGACCCTGCTTTTGCGGGAAACACCGACAACGAAGTTGTAGTATTAAAACTTAGGGAAAGTGATTTTTGAAAGCAAACAAAGTATTGGATGAAGCACAACTGATGGACATTGACACCATCAACAATGAGTATTATCTATTTAGTTTTACGGATGATGAGTTGATGGATGTCATTGTCAAAAAGGAAGAATGGAATGATTTTGACTACGTTCTGGCTCAAAAAATACTAAAAGAAAGGGGCAAAGAAGTGTCAATGGATATCCTTAATGCCATCAGAAAACAAAGAGAAATTGAATTGTCCCGCCATCTTCCTTATCCGAAAACCTGGATCATTACAGGATATACTTTTGCTTTGTTTGGAGGGCTGATCAGTATGATGATAGGAGTACAACTTATATGGGATAAAAAGAAGTTGCCGGATGGAAGAAAAATGTATGCCTATGATGAAAGTGCAAGAAATCATGGCCGTTTAATTTTTTTAATTGGATTGATGGTGTTGATCTTAACCATTTATTTCAATATGAGGGAAGAGTTTTACAATGAATTTATCAGATAAGATTTTTAATTATTTGCAAATAATATGTGGACAAGTTCCAAGACCAGCAAATTAATAGATTATGAATTACATTGTTTGTGAAGTACTGCATAAATATATATTAACATGAGGAAAAACATCTTATTGGCCTTTATTTCAGGAATTTTAATTCCTGATCTAAAAGCACAGGTTTATGTGAGTACGCCTTTAAAAGAGCATCAAGCCTATTTTGAAGGCTTGGTTGAAAAGAGAAAAGGAAACTGTGATCTGGCCAATCAGTTTTTTAATCAGGAGAAGTCCGATACATGCTCACTAAACCATGATCTTTGGAGGGGTAAGGCCGAGGGTCAAATGGTTGAATGTGTCAGTCCGGTATCCGCACCTGCTTTCACTGCAAATATTACAAGAGCAAAAATCAGAAAATCAAGAAACTTAAATTTGACTACCAAAAACAGTGAGACTGCAAAGATAAGTACAACGGAAGTAGAAGATAAGCCTGTTCCTGAAACGAAAGTAGTCTCTCCTGTTATGACCAATACTAAGCCACACTTTAGGGTAAAATTGGGAGAGTCAGCCATTCCTGATAAATCATTTATTTCTTTAGCAGATTTAGGGCCTGTCTATAGTGAAGAAGTTAACGGTATATATTCGTATTTCATAGCCGCTCCAAATAGGGAAGAAAAAGCATATGAACTGGCCACGAAGATCAAACAAAGGACGATTACAGAACCCATTATAGAACAGTGCAGTAAAGGTGCGGTCGTCAAGTCATTTACCGTAAAGGAATTTTCAGAATTGCCATCTGTTAAGATATATGTTAAAGCAAACAGCAATAAAAATGAGGTGGCAAAGGAGAAAAAAAGTGATAATAATTTTACTCCGGGAAGTAAGGGCGACCAATCCTATATTGTGGTGGAATCGCTATCGGACCTGAACAGAGTAAAAGTGTTGCAATCTAAGCTGGAAAAATTGGGCTATGGTGTCAAGACAGAAAGATATGGTGTTTATACCAGAGTAGGGGTTGTGCCAAAACAAGGTCAAGACCTGGATGCTTTACTTGGGGAAATCAGGCAGAATCTAAACAGTAAGGCGTGGATAAGAATATAGTGCAATGAAGGGTCAAGGGTTTTGCTGCCCGGAAAAATTTAAAAGAAGACTGTTGGAACTGTTATTCGCATCGCATTATTGTTATTTTATTGAAATGAACTGAAGCCGGAAATTTGTGTAAGTTTAAAATGGAATTGTAAATGAATCAACATAAAATTGTAAGCTTAGTGATCTGTTTAAGTGCATTGTTTAGGCTCAATGCCCAAATAGAAGTCTCCATGCCCAATCCGGACATCCTTATCCTGTCTGACATCTACAATATGGAGATCAACAACCCATCGGGTAATCCATACACCATACAATTTCTGATGGAACTCAGAAAAGACAACAAAATAGTCTATGAAGTTACCACGAATCAATACTCCATCGTTCAGCCACTGAGTCAAACCAACGAAGGTGTGCTGCAACCTTTACAGGTGACCAGAAACCTTGTCGATCAGGTATCGGGAAGCTACACATTGGATGTAAAGGTATTGGATGTGAATACCAAACAAATCCTGTTTGCCAATCGTTTTCAAATTCAGTCTTTGCGAAGGGATATGAATACGGAGGGTAAGGATAAAAAAAGCCTGGACCTTCAATTTTCCGGAAACGCTGCAATATATGGGCAAATGGCCAGCATGCAGGGCATCGGATCTGCCGTACCGCAAAACTTTCTGAGGGCGGAAATCTATCCCGACCTTACCTTTAAAGGCATACCTGTAGGCCTGGATATTTTGTACTCAACCGAACAAAACGCTTTTCGCCAAAGTATCAACCAGGTAGCTTTGAGATTTGATGCGCAACAATTCAAACAACAAATGCAACAGCGCCTCCAATCCAAAGTCAGAAGTATCGAAGCCATTGGAAGCCTGACCGATATCAATGATTTGAATTCTTTGAAGGATAAAACAATGTCAAAACAATTTCCTAAACTCAATGAATGGGAAGCACAACTAAAAGACCCTAAAATACAGGAAGGTTTGGGCCAGCTCAAACAACTGGAATCTTTTGACCAAATCATCAATGATCCGGAAGTAAAATCAACTTTATCCAGAAAATCTGCATTGGAAAGAAAATCATCCCTAACCGAAGTTGAAAAGGAAGAGATGAAACAATTGATCTCCTATGCTGCGGAAATAGAAAAAATCAAAGCCAGAGCGGAGCAGATTCGTTCCATTTCAAAAGAATATCAGCAATACAAAGGCGTCGGTAAAAAGATAGCTCAAGCCAAAAAGTATGCAGATAAGGATATGTTTAAAGACCCGGGATTTTTGAAAAATGGATTAAAATCATTGGGAGGCCTAAGTAAAGCAGAACAGTTACTCGGTGGATTTGATGCAATTTCCGTAGGTACATCCTTTCCATTCTACTCCAGATTATCTCTGAGCAGCCTTCCTGTTAATGGTGTACACGTGGAGTGGAATCCGGGCAAATTATATTTGGCTGCAACGTATGGAAAATCCGCAAGGCAAACTTTAAATACTGATTTTACCAAGCCACAACTCACTTTGGCTCAAAATATCCTGGCGACAAAGCTTGGTTATGGTAGCCCACAAAGCACACACCTGTATCTCACCTACATCAATATTTCTGATCGCTTTAATGAACTATCGCTGAACAATAATACCAAGCCACAAGCCAATAAGATCATTGGCACCGAAGGACAGGTATCTTTGCTGGGAGACAAGATCAAAATGGGAGGCGAATTGATGGCTTCCCTTCTCACGCGTGACCATACCATTGTAACAGAGGGTACCCAGGATTTCAGGAAAGAAGCAATTCCACTTTCATCTTTATTTGGCAATGTCAACAATGCTTCTTCATTCGACCTTGCCTGGAAGGCGCACACAGAAATCAGGGTGATCGGAAATGCCACAAAAATTAAGGCCAATATAGAAAGGGTCGGACCAAACTATTTTTCACTGGGTGCTCCTAATCTCCTGAATGATATGCTGCGGTGGAAAGCGGAAGTAAGACAGACCTTTTTACAAAATAAAATAACTTTATCTGCCTTTGCCCGACAGGATGCGAATGCACTTGATCCTTTGCTTACCTCCGTGCGAAGTACCACCAAGTCGTACGGTCTGTCAGGAAACATCAATATTCCAAAATTGCCTACATTGAGTCTCTCTTTCTCACCTTATGCACAAAACAATGAAGTCATAGCCACAAATCAGGATTTGAATACCAATGCCACCATGCTAAACCTCAACCTGGGTTACGCAGTCAATCTAAGCAAACAATTATCCACTTACACCCAACTGACCTATCTGGCACAAAACCTCAATTCCAATATTTCCGGTATAGATTACAACCTGAAAATGTATGGCATCGTACAAGCCATCACCTATAATATGGTTTCCCTTAACATAGCCGCCAATTACACACCAAACCAGATTATTGGCAATGTCAACATGGCTGTTGCTACCTTCAATGCAAATGGATCATTCCTCTTATTTAATAAATGGCAGAATGGTGTAGGCATCCAGTTTTTGTCGGTCAGCGGTTTGGAATCCAAATCGGGATACATGCTTACTTCCTCCTGTCCCTTGTTCAAATTTGCAGATGTGGAACTCAGGGTTCAGCGTAACATTTACAATAATTTGACGGAATCAACAGATTTTAATGAAACGATTGCATGGACGGGATTGAGGGTGAAGTGGTAACAATCTCAAATGTGATTATAAATAAAACGAAAGCATCAGATTTGAAAATCCTAAAATCAATATATGGACAAAAAGCAATAAATGATCTATAAGCTTAGTATTGGGTTCTATATTTACATAGAGCTTGGTTTGAGTTATGTGACAACAATTTTGTAAAGAATTATGAAAATGAAAAGCAGCAACGGAAAGTGGTTAATTTTAAGTTTATTTATTATTTCATGTTTCGCATCAAAACGAACAGTTTGCTTATTTGATTTTAAGGAGACAAATGCTTGGAAGGGTATAACAGGCAATACCGAGGTGACTTTTCAGGTAAATGAAGTTAAAGAAATTTGGTTTACTGGAATTATAACTTTAACGTCTGAATCTGGCTCCCGGGAGTATGGTGTAAGGGGATTTCAAAAAGGTTATATCTATCCCTGCCGTATAGATGCGGGAGGGGATGAGGGTGAAGTGTCTATCTTTATCAATGGGCGGCAGTCTTTTGACAGCATTATGCTTGAAATAAAAGGGTGGAGAAGATTACAGAGCGAGACTGTGGGGACACTTTATAAGGTGAAAAAATCAGATCCACTGCAATGATAGAAGACCGGATTATAGTCAATACTTTGTTTAGATTAAATGCTAAAAAGTTTTGTAATACACTCAAAAATAAAATTCAATTAATTACATGAAAAAGCGCAGAAAACACAAGTACAGTTTACTGAAATATTTTTCTCAAGAGTGGTTCATTTGGCTGATTTTATTTTCATCAATTTTATCGTGTAAATATCAACAATACAAATTTACTAACAGGTTAAATCAAAACTCAAAAAGCATGGAAATTGATTAAGTAAAAAGATAACAACCATCTTATGAAACAATAGATTGGCACAGTCCTGCTAAAAAGAAAAACAATATAACTTATTAAACCACACCCATTAAATGAAATTACAACGCTTTGGGATTACATTTTTCTCAGATAATTGAGTCAGATCATTATGCCGGATAATGTGCAAAAAAGCAAATGCTATTTTTATGGGCGGCTATAAGCTTTATTTTCAATTCCTTAAATAATTTGAAATGATGGATAATACAATGAAGATATTCAAAAACAACAGACGGTATTTGTTTACTGTCTTGATTTATTTAGTACTATTCAGCGGGACAATACCTGCCCAGACACAATTGAGGGTCATCAATGAAAAAATAAACACTTTGGTAACTACCTATTTTAAATCACCCATGTATTCAGAAATGTTTGCATTTTACAGCGAGGAGACGGGCCTGATAGTTACAGGAAGAGGTCATTTTACGGCAATAAATCCTGGAGAAGAGGAGGCCAGTGGGGCATATATGGAAGATTTCTTGAATGAAGTTGTATTTATGGGACAGATAACTAAAATTGAAGAAATTAATATGCAGCGAACTCTTGCCATTATTTTGAAGGTGGATAATGGACAACAGGTTAGAATGTTGAAAATGGATCTGATACCATTTTTGGGAACAGCGGAAATTCCAGACAAGGTAACTGATAATTATTTTATGATCAACGAGGTAATTCCAAAACATGAATTGGTATATCCTAAGTGGGATGAAATCAAAAATGCCATTCAACAAGGAAAAAATAAAGCAAAAGCAGCTGGCATAGAGATACTTGGTTCCGGTTTTGCACCAACGATTGGTGTTGTTTTCGTGCTTAAGTTGAACTATAGTTTACCGGAACAAACTTACGTGGATTTTGATGAATTTATTAATCAACAATTGACACCACTAAGCAAAGAAAGCATAGGGTTAATTTATTATTATGTATCTGAGGACAATAATAGTGCCATAGCTTATAAAAGAATTAATGGACCAACTCAATTCTTATATTTTAATGAATAGATATAGTTAACTGTAGGTTACGTTTTAAGCAGTTGCAAAAATGACAAGTGATGCAGTACCGCTTTATTTTAGGAGGCAAATAGATATTTCTATTCACAGTTGTAAATTTATGTGGTAAAATTTGGTATAATAATATATTGAGTATATGGGAGACATAATATGGGCGATCATTTTGGTGTTTATAATTGCATTTGTAACAGCAGGATATATAAAATGCAGGAAGGAGAAGAGCGTTGCGGAACTATGTATATTGTGGTTTGTTGTTGCTTCCATGTGGGGTGTAATAGCGTTATTTTTGAATGACGCCCGTGCTGAATCAAACATAACATTTATGAAATTGGTATATTTTATCATACAATGTTTCTCTTGTTTAATATACTTTATAAAACCCAGAAGCGGAATACTTTTATTTATGCTTACTTTGTTGGTACAGATACCGATCCTGGACACCAAAAACCTTACTTACCGGAATCAAACCCTGGTGAGTATTAATTTTCGCAATTACCCATCAAAAATCATAGATATAGAGCCCGGAAGTTATATTGTTTATTTAGAACACAAGAACAAGGATTCGTGGAAACAAACTTCCAGTGGCATCAATCTGATCCCCTGCCTAATAATCGTACTATTATTTAGAAACAGTAAAACGAATAGTACAATTATTGAGTAAGGCGCCGCCCAACCCCACATCTTCCCTACAAAGCTGACACATTTGCTTTAATTCAAAAAAATGAACAAAAGATATTTGGAAGTGGAAAGAAATTTCAAAGCGTGCGAGAAATGCGGTTTGTCCATTTTGGAGTAAAGCAAAGGGAATAAGCTGAGCCCGGGGATTATATCATTCTGGAGGCAAGGCAGCAAAGGCAGGGTATTGGTAAATTTGAAGAAGTCATTCTGCCAGGTGTCTTATCAAGAGCACTTACCATTGAATACCCCACTGGAAAAAAAATTCATCTGGACTCTGCCGCTGATCTATTAGTAATAAAAGAATTACTTCTTTAATAGGGTTTGGTTCACATCAAAGATTTCTTATTTACCGCCAGGCCATTGTTATGTGTTGGGGTGTGTGGACCCTTTGTGTACTGGTTCGCAATGACGTATAAAGTTCCGGTAGTAAAAAATCTAGATTTTGCCCTGAGGGACCTCCGAATAATAAATAGCATAAAATTTACCGAGATTGACACACTCACAACAAGTGCACACAAAAAATTAATGTCATATTTCTGTGGTGGTTGCTTACGTTAAAAGCGAGAAAAACACCCACACAACCCTGATTGCTCTATAAATATTTAAATTTTGAATTTGAAAAAAAATGTGCACAAATCCACTTTCCAGAATTGACTCATAAATAGTATCTTTGGAATATACTCTACAGAACCACCGTCTAATTGAAGGTTGGATAAAATCCAATAAAAATCATAATAGGTTTTGAAAAAAGATTTTAAGGTTCTGTTGTAAAAGTAATTCGGAAATTTTATGGATATTCGAGCGTATATTGTAAAAAATCATTCAGCCCCAAATGGCTTGGGTAAGACCTACATATATGTTAAAAGAGGTGGAAAGCGCGGCATCTTAATGCTGTTTTTATGCGGGCTGTTTCTTGGAGTGGCATGTGGTCAGGATTCTATTATGCTTGAATCTGTGCTTTCCATTGAAACAAAAGGGCAACATAATCTTGGGGCATTGAATAGCAATTATGATTGTATCCACTGTGTTACAGGTAAAGTAGCAGATAATCCATTATTCCATTTAGGCATTTATACCGGTATTAGTCATCTTTTGGTTATTAACAAAACTATTCAATTGAGACCGGACTCTTTTGGAAGAAAGAAGTAGTTCTCACGGGAACAATACCCTTTCCAACCTTGTAGTTTATCCCAAAAGTTTGATAAAAGTAGAAGATAAGATTTTAAAAGCGGAAAGTTCAGATATTTGATCAAAGGTGGGGATCTTTGGAATGAAGATATAGGAGATATGCTGAGAATATATAATGTAGACTATCAAGGGCTGATCTCTAAATTATATATCAATAAGTTCGCTTTTGGATTCATGTCAATTGGTGATTTATCAAGAAATGTTGGGCTGGATCTTCATCAAACTTATAAGTTTTCTACTGAATACAATTCAGGGATTTTGCGCACGGAAACCTCAATCACCATTAATGAACTGGTTACACATCCCAATGGGCTGCATCCAACCAAAGCCGATGTTAATATTGCTAATTATTCAGCAGTAACATTTTCACCGTATTCAAAGTTGGAAGGGCAAGTTGATCTAAGGATTAATAACAAACTGCCGGGTTCTTTTGCGGGTGGGCTGCGGTTTAATTATACCAGGGCTGATATAAAATTAATTTCTTCTCTGCGTTACTATTCTCAAAATTTTAATTTGGGTTACAATGGCGACTTCCCACAATATTATTGGCCAAATAGCACATTTGTTGGACCTCAGTTGTACCCGTTGAAAAATTTTTACAGAAATTTATCTCAATGGGCTTTGTATACCCTTAGCAGCACTGACGACTTGCTAACATTTGAGTTAACGGCCAGTTGGAAAAAAAAGTTGATTCACAAATTATCCGGGTATGTTGATTTAGATCTCAATTATTTATATGAAATTAATTCCAGGAAATCAAGTGTTTTTCCAATCTACAATCTCGGTTTTTTATACAATTTTGCACCCGTTTTTAATGCAGGAATATCCTTTACAAATAAACACATGGACCTGACAAAAGAATATCAAACCGCTGCGATTAGCAAAGCACCTTTTCTATCATTGAGTGTTAACATCAAACTTGGAAAAATTCCATTAAAAACAGGTTTGATCCGATTATAAATCGAATTTTCAAGCATCATTTTTTGATCTATAAAACCACTTAGTTTTAGGTAAATAAAAGCCTTCCTGTTTAATTTTAAAAACGAACATGTTTACCAAGAAAAGGTGTAGAAAATTTTTTTTCACCACAAAGCCCACTCTAAGCTCACAAATTTTTACCCCCCTATCCCCTAATCCCTATCCCCTATCCCCTATCCAGCCCCTAGTCCCTATCCCCTAGTCCCTAACCCCTATCTTACCCCCAACACCTTTTTAATATCGTCTTTAAACGAATTTGAGCAGGTAATGCGGGTACTAACTTCATCATTCAAATGTAAGACAAACCTGCTGCGCAGGTCTTTGGTGATTTGTTTGATTTGTTGGGTGTTGATGATGTACGATCGGTGAACACGAAGGAAGTGGGCGGGTAATTGTTCGGCAAGGACATGGAGGGCTTTGTCGTACAGGTATTTTTTGCCATTGAGATGATAGACAAATACGTATTTGTCTTCCGCTTTCATGTAAGCAATTTTGCTAAAGTCGAGGAGGGTAATGGCCTGACCTTGTTTAACCGCTAAAGCCTGGATTTTTTTGTCCTGGAGCTGCTGTGCATACATGGTTTTGAGGTGGTCAACATCCATGTGAAAGGCCTGGTGGCGGGAGATCAGTTGTTTTAATTTTTCGATGGCGGCATGGAAACGGCTTTCTTCCAGGGGCTTCAACAGGTATTCTACCGAAAACACTTCAAAGGCCTTGAGGGCATATTGATCGTAGGCAGTGGTGAAAATGATGTAAGGACTTGGGCCTTCTAATGAAGTAAGCACATCGAAGGCATTCATGTCGGGCAGGTGGATGTCGAGAAAGAGAAGGTCGGGTTTGAGGGAGGCAATCAGGGCGATCGCTTCGTGTCCCGTTTTGGCTTCACCTTTTACCGAAATGAAATCACTGTGGGCTGATAACAGGCGCAGCAATTGTTTCCTTGCGGGTGCTTCATCTTCAATGATTAATGCAGTTATCATAACACCGTTTTGAGGGGGAGTTGTAAAAATACATGTTTTTGGGGACCATTGATAAATTGCAATTCATAATCATGGCCGTACAGTATTTCCAGTTTTCGGTTGATGCTGTGGATGCCGAAGCCGTGCTGTAAAGATTCATCGAAGGGTCGACCACTGTCATATACCTTGATGACCAGGTGGGTGCCGGTGTGTTTGATCTGCAATGAAATTTCGGTTTTTCCGGTGGCTGTATGGTAGCCGTATTTGATGGCGTTTTCCAACAGTGGTTGGAGTAGCATGTAAGGAACATAAAGGGATCTGGTATTTTCATCCACCTCACTTTGAAAAACGATCATATCCCCAAACCGCATTTTTTCTACTTTGAGGTACTGATCCAACAAGGCCAGTTCCTCTTGAATGGTAGCGTAGATCTTGTTTTCGCGATTGCTGGCGTATTTATAGAATTCGGCCAGTTGCAGGGCCATGGCTTCCGCTTTTTTGCCGTCTGTATTGGTGAGGCTGGCAATGGAATTGAGACCATTGAACAAAAAATGGGGGTTGATCCTCGACATCAGACTGTCCACCTCTGCCGCTTTGTATTCGTTATTTTTTTTATCCAATTCCAGTTGGAGCAGGGCTTGTTTTTTTTGTAGGTTGTGGTCGATCAGGTTGTTGATAAAATTGGCAAGAGCAAAGGGAATGCCGGCCAGCAAGGAAAAAAGGATTAGCCCCACGCCCAGGAGATTGATGGAAAGGTGGGCCATAAAGGTATTTTCTCTTTCTCCAAACAGCTGGATAAGACCCAAACCCAGGCTGATGATGACGGGCACCAGGATAATGGAATAAAACTTCAGGATTTCTTTGTTGAAAAATTCGAAAGATTTTTTCTGAATGATGTGGTGTACATAATAGACCGTGGCAATGATCATTGTTTGAAGGACTCCCAGGAGGAACGAAAACTCATTTGCCACCAGATAGCCCATAAAAATGAATATTGCACTCAAAAGGGCAATGGTGATGATGGCCTTTGACCACTGACCGGGCAGGCTGTTTAGCGAAAGACTTGCTCCGCGGACGATAAATACCAACACTATAATCCACACTACCTGACCAAAGGGATATAGGTAAAAAAAGGTAAGTGCCTTTGTTAAAAAATTGCTGTGGCTAAAAAAGTCATCTCTGTAATCATCGTCTCTGAGATACAGGATTTTTCCTTCGGTGCGCCATCGGGTGAGCGTAGAATCAGCTAGCGCATCAAGCGCGAGTTTATTGACCGGATGGTTGTAGTCAAACAGAAATTTCGCCTGTTCCTTACCTATTTTATCTACAGCAGCTGCAAAGGTGTTGCCATATTCTTTGAGAGATACCGGGGGTTGATAACAAATTACTTGTTTTTGTCCCTCCTCCAGCTTGCCTACATATTTGAATACCTCTATTTGTGAACTGTCTGTATTGCCGGTTTTAAAGTAAACGGTACTTTTAGAAAGTTGATTATCGGTAAGTTGTCCCTGCGCAGTTGGCAGATTCAATATGCTATTTACCGCTATAAAATAAACACTATAGATACCTGCTATGGAGAGGACAAACAAGACACTTAAAAAGATCTTTTTCATTTTCTTTTATTTACGAAGGTATTGGATGGGGTCATAGACAACAAGCCATTTCAGACGAAGTGAAAGAAAGCTTCGTGAAACGGGAAAAGCGGGATGATTTCACCACAAAGGTCACAAGGGGTACACAAAATTCACAAAGAGCCCTAGTGTCCATAGTGCTATCTTAGTGCCCACAGTGGTTAAAAGCGATGGGTGATTTCACCACAAAGGACACAAGGGATACACAAAGGTCACAAAGCTTCCTAGTGCCCTTAGTGCCCTTAGTGGTTAAAAGCGATGGGTGTTTTCACCACAAAGGACACAAGGGATACACAAAGGTCACAAATTTTAATAGGCCCTGTTGGTTTTTGTCTAAGAAATACATCACACCCATTATCCACTTGACAGTAATACAAAATGTTGGTATCTTTGAATTGGAAAGTGTCTGTAAATACACACTTTACCTTAAAAAAGTATTCACTTATCTGAAAGACATATATGACTTCATTTCACAGGACTCAAAGCTCTACGCGAAAAGGCAAGTAACTAAAATTCGAAACAAGACGAATGTATTAAAGTCTTCAAAATACCTTGGAAAAGTAGTTGAAGAAATAGGCATTCCAATAATAAGAGAAATTGTGGAAGGTAATTATCGAATCATTTACCAAATTCGTAACGAACGTGAAATTACAATTCTTACCATTCATCATTCAGCTCGGGATTTAACAAGCCGAAATTTTGATTAAACGGGTATTATCACCTTCCTTTCACAATATTATTTCCGGGCAGGGCATATTTATTTTAAAGAAAAGGCATAATTAGGCACTGAGAAAACAGAGTGCTCTTAGCGTTTAAAAGCATGATTTAATTCACCACAAAGGACACAAAGGGAGACACAAAGGTCACAAAGCTTCCTAGTGCCCTTAGTGCCATCTTAGTGCCCTTAGTGGTTAGAAGGGAGGGGTAATTTTCACCACAAAGGTCACAAGGGAGACACAAAGGTCACAAAGCGGCAATAATACAATCTTAGTGAACTTAGTGGTTAAAAGTGTGGTTTTTCAAAGCAAGAACAGATGGGATACATGAAGTTCACAACACCACAATTTGCTCCAGGCAATTACCCTACCATATCGACAACCATCTTTGTGTTGACAATTGTGGTTGCGCATGTTTTTGCGACCCATGGCTATGAGTGGACAAAAAACACAATCAGCGATCTGTGATCTCAGTGCTATGATAGAAAATTGATTATGCAATTTGGGTTTTTAGCTTTTGGGCTAACACTTACAGCAGGTGTACTGTATAAGGGCTTAACCTGGCGGTCCATGCCTATTTTAATGTATGGCCTGTGTGTTGGATTGACAGGTGTTTTTTGTACTAAACCATTTTTTGATTTTGACCATTATTCTGAAATACAATCCATGATTCATTCTGCCTTGGCTCAGTTGGCAGGTGTATCTTTTACAATTGGCATCCTGGTTCAAAGTTTTTTTACGAAACACAAAAGAGAAAAATGGATCCACCTAACATTTTTTATTTTAGTAATTGGACTCTCTGCTTCTTTTGGGCTTGTGAACAATTACCAGGGCATTGTCCAAAGGTTGCTGTACTTGACCAGCTTCATTTGGTTGATTGGGTTTTATAAGCCCTGACAAGTAGTGGTGACAAATAACCTTGATGATCAGTACCGACTGCCAATGGTGATTTTAGGTATGGAGGCGTCAATGTGGTCCAGATCAGATTGGGACAAGATAACCTGGTATGCCCCTAGGTTTTCTTGCAAACGGTGAATTTTTCTGGTGCCGGGTATGGCCGTAATTTCATCGTTTTGACACAGAATCCAATTCAGGGCAATTTGTGCTTTTGTTACCCCCTTCTCTTTTGCGAGCTCTTCAATAACCTCAACAAATTGGATGTTTTCTTTAATAGCCTCTTCTGTAAATCGCGGATTACTCAATCTAAAATCACCTGCTTCAAAATCATCGCGACTTTTATAGGCGCCTGTTAAAAAGCCCCGGCCTAGTGGACTGTAAGCAACAAAAGTGATTCCCAATTCTTTACAAACTTCAAACACCTCTTGTTCAGGCTCCCGACTCCATAGAGAATATTCCGACTGAATGGCTGAAATCGGATGAACTTTGTGGGCCCTGCGGATTGTTTCTGCATTTACTTCCGAAAGTCCCAGGTATTTTACCTTACCCTGTTTTACCAAATCAGACATGGCACCAACGATTTCTTCAATTTCGACATCGGCCGCCTGGCGGTGCATGTAATACAGATCAATGGCCTCCACTCCTAAATGGGTCAGACTTTGCTCACAAGCCTGTTGGATGTATTCCGGTTGGCCATTGAGCCCCAGCCATTCGCCATTTTTGCCCCTCACCACCGCAAATTTGGTAGCTATGACCACCTGGCTCCATTTATCCTTAAACGCTCTGCCGATGAGTTTTTCATTAGCACCCCAACCATACATGTCTGCAGTGTCAAAAAAGTTAACGCCCAAATCAAGGGCTTTGTGTAAGGTTTTTATGGATTCGTTTTCGTCAAAAACGCCATAGAACTCCGACATGCCCATACAACCTAATCCAATTCTGTTTATGTTGAGGGTACTGTTTCCTAGTGTTGTTGTTTGATTCATGTGATCGTTTAATTTGAAATACAAAAGTCGTTTAACTATTGACAACACTGTTTGCAAAAAGCAATCAAACTTTTGTAATTTTCAATCCATTTCTAAATTGCAGGGGAGAAAAGCCGGTGTACTTTTTGAAAAAATTGGAAAAATGAGCTACTTCTTCAAAACCCAGGGTAAAGCCAATTTCTGAAATACTCCAGGGTGTTTGTTTCAGCAACAATTTGGCTTCCTCCACAATTCTGCCATTGGTAATTTCGGTGGTGGTTTTACCGGTTGTTTCTTTCAATACTTTGTTGAGATGATTGATGTGTACACCCAGGGTTTTGGCAAAGTCAACGGGAGCTTTAAGTTGAATGGCCTGTGTGACACCTTCAATCGGGAATTGCCTTTCGAGTAATTCAATAAACAAGGAGGTAATTCTACTGGAAGCATTGGTAACGCTTTCCAAACTTTCAATGGGTTTTAGTTTTTGCCCGGTGTGGATCAATTCCATCACATACGTTCGAAGCAAATCATATTTATAAGCATAGTCAGAAGAGAGCCCATCATCCATTTTTTTGAATATATGCTCTATTTCCTGGTACTGTTGATCGTTTAACTGATACACAAAATCACTGTTCGGCATGTAAATGGGCAGTTCATCAAGTTGCACACCTGTTTTAGATTTGGACATAAATTCTTTGGTAAACACGCAGAAAAAGCCGGCCTGCTCATTGTTTTGTGGAATATATCTGTACGGAATCTTAGGCGTTGCAAATAGAATGCCCTGCCTTTCAATAAGAACTGATTTGCCGGCAAACTCTACCAGATTGTTGCCTTTAATCAAACTGATCTTGTAGTACAACCTTCTGTTATACGACATCTCTTTATTTTTTGTTCCGCTGAAGTAAAACTTCTTGGTATCAAAAACATTAAAGTGTCCCAGATCATTTGAACCTATGTTGTCCAACAAGGCATCAAGCTGGCTCGCGTTATCCCCAAATATATCTTTGTAAAACTCCCGGATACTTATGTTTTTCATTTTTGCAAAATTCAAATAATGACAAAGGTAGGTCTTTTTATTTGGTTTGATTTTTTCACGACCTCATTTACATTATTTTAGGGGATAGGGTCTAACTTTGCAAAGATATTTTATGAATAAAGGTTATAGAGCTGTTTTTAAAATGATTCGAGATGAATAGAAAAATTGTTTCATGAAAAGGAAGGGGAAATTTTTCCCCACGGGGTCCCCAGGGATACACAGGCACAAGTGTGCCTTGAATCATAATAGGTTAAAAGCTTGGTTTTTTACCACAAAGGACACAAGGGATACACAAAGGTCACAAAGAGTCCGTAGTGTCCATAGTGCAATCTTAGTGAACTTAGTGGTTAGAAGTGAGAGGTGTTTTTCACCACAAGGGTCACAAGGGGTACACAAAGGTCACAAAGAAAATAGTGCCCTTCGTGCAATCTTAGTGTCCTTAGTGGTAAAATGCGAGGGATAGTTTCACCACAAAGCCCACAAAGGACTCACAAAGGCCACAAAGCTTCCTAGTGCCCTTGGTGCAATCTTAGTGCCCTTAGTGGTTAAAAGCGTGGGTAAATTCACCACAAAGAAGAAACAAAGATCATTTTAGTGAATATAGATTAAGGCAAATAGTGTGATTAACGCGCCCGCTTATTTGTCCCCTTCTTTTTTATTTTTAATGTAAAAGGATATAACAAGAAACGGAAGAGCTATTAATAAAACAATAGACTTGATGCTGTTCAGCTGTGTGTTTTCTTTATTGAAATAATATACTGAAATGGCCAGGAACAGAATCAGAACTGCTAGTTGTTTGGGTTTCATCTTAGACAAGATTAAAATGATTTATTCACACGGACCAGTAGCCCAACCGGTTGCTGCGCCGGCAACGGCACCGATCCAGGCACCACTCAAGCCACCCAGAATGGCGCCACCAATTATACTTACACCACATCTAATCTCTTTCCTGTTTGGCCCTCTTGGCCAGGACGTTCCCCACATTCTGATTTCAGGAGTGCAAAATGTATCATAAGATTCACATTCAACGATGAAGAATAAAGTTGATATTTTTATTCTATCATCTGCACTCAATGTATCGAGATTAATCGTGGCAGCTAAAGCGGTTAGTTGTTGAAGATACTCTTCATAAGAAGAAGATTGATCAATGATGTATAAGAGTTGATTTATAATATTCCGAAAGTTGTCTGAAACTCTTGGATCAGATTGAAAATCGATAAAAAGATCCGATGGTTTGAAAAAATTGGAATCAAGAGGTGATTCGGTTTTTCTATATATGTCATTAATTGTAAACAGCATGCTTTTATTTGCGTACAGCAAAGTATCGCACGTGTTTAAGTAAGCATCAATTTCAGTTTGATGTTCCACATATTTTTGAAAATACGAACGATCATAATCGAACCTGAATTTGCTGGAGTGACAGGGGTTATAATTAGGCAAAGAGGTATTTGAATGAGTTGCAACCGGTGAATGGTTTAAATGAGGCGACATATCTTCTTTGCTGCAAGACACTGAGGTAAATATTGCCAGCAAGGCAAATAGCAAAACTTTTAGAATTTTCATGATTTCATAACGTTTAAAAATGAATAAAATAACTAATAGAAAGAAGCATTAGATTTTATTGACCTTGATCTAAAACCAGTATTGATCTGATTTGATTATTGGTAATAAAACACATAAAAATTATCTTCAATCGGGCACTGCAAATATGTACTGATATTGTGCCGGTGTCAAGAATGAAGGTAATAATTATGTAAAATTTAACTTTTTAAGTTGAGCACCAAAACACATAGATGTAAATGGGTGCCAAAAAAAAATCAACAAGGGCGATTGTAAATTTGGCTGCGTAAAAACCATTCCCTGTGTCCGCTGTGGAGGAGAAGTCTAGTTACATAACTTTTCGCCCCCTTATCCCCTAGTCCCTAATCCCTAATCCCTAATTCTCCCCCATTTACAGGAAAAAATTAACTATAACTTCCTCTCAATCAATCCCCTAGCCCCCAACCCCTAGCCCCTTTTTTCAGGAAAACCGCAAAATTTCTGTTTTTTAGGCATTTTCCCATGTTGTAATTTGCAGTCTTTGAGTCAGGACGGGCCATGGAGCCGATGGCAGGGCTGGCTTTTGATGGTCAAACCTTATCTGAATATGTGTACTTGGATAGGGTGAGGCATAGCAACTTTGTCCATAGGTAGAACAACCCGGTTTTGAGACCTGATTTTATAAGTAACACAATTATAAACCAAGACGATATAATAAGTACCCATTCTAAATAACCCAAATAGTAGTAGCCGATGAATATTATACCCTATCTTTGCCCTACCCAGGCGCTTACCCGATTTTAGATTAAAACCAGTAATACTATGAATAGGAAAGTACTGTACTGCTGTCTATTGGTCATATTGGCCCGGATTGGGCTAGAGGGCCAGGATCCATTTGGGATGTCATTTCAGACTCAAAGGGCGATGATCAATCCTTCTTTTGTGGGCATTACCGGGGTAGAGTCAATCCAGATGAATGCCAAAATGCAGTGGAATAATTTTGGGGATGCCTCTGACCGGTACCAGACTTTGAGTGTGTTGATTGAGGAGCCGCTGCCGTGTACTCGTTTGTTGGACATAGGCATTAAATTGTTGCACGATCAGGAGGGCAAGGCAAGGTACAAGACCACAGAGTTGGGCTTTTTGAGCAGCATTACCATTACCCCTGTTAAAACTAAGTTTATCCAGCACAACATCCGGATTGGGGGCGATTTTTCGTTTGGCAGGAACAGCCTCGATTTTAGTAATCTGATTTTTTCTGACCAGCTGGACCCCAAATATGGTATTTTTGACAAGTTCGGCAACCTCAACCCCACGGCTTTTGTAGCCCCGGGCAACAATCAGAGCTGGTATTTTAACCCCGGTTTTGGAGTTTCCTACATCCGAAATACCAATGCCACTACCCACCGCAGCTATGTTATCAATACGGGTGTGGCGGCTTACCGGGCGTATGGCACCATCAATACCCGGTGGCTGCAGTACAACTCACTCACGGGCATTGCTACCGCGGACCCATGGCGGCTTACAGCGCACTTTTTATATGAAAAAAACTATGCCCACCTCAACAGCAACCTATCCAAGATTAAATTTTTTGCGGTGTACCAAAACCAAGGCGGCATCGACTATGTGGAAATAGGTACCCGGGTGGGTGTGATCAACAATCGGCTGGGACTGGTGTCTTCGCTGCACTTTACTCCCTTGTCTCAATACACCAACAATACCAAATGGGTAGATCTTATGCTGGAATACAAGTTTAAACCAAGGCAGGGTCGACTGGTAGAAATGAACCTCAGCTATGGCCACAACATTGGCGGACTGAGCAACACCATCGGACCCATTTTGGGACTGGGCTTTGCCTACCGACTCAACAAAAGCACGCTGTGTAAGCTCGACAATATTTACGATGTGAACTGTTATGATTTAACCTTACCTGAAAATTGGAGGATCTATGAGAATGTGTGGTATAAGGATTAGTGTATTATTGTGTCTGTTAACTTATCAAGTTGACTCATTTTGTCAGGTTAGCTGTACTCCACCATCTGACTCAGAGTGTGATGATAAATGTGGTGGTGTTTCGATAGGACTTTCTACTGATGATAACAGTATTTTTTGTCAATCTGAAAATGTAACCATAGAAATAGACAAGTTAAAAACTTCTGATTTTGATAGTTTCTTTGTTTATTGGTGTGACGGCTCTATAGGAAGATTTGGAAAAAACGAATACATTTATACACACTCTTACAGTATACCGGAAGAGGAAATATGTAAAAGAACAGTGACCGAATATTTCATTTGGGTTAGGGGTAAAAAATACTGTACAGAAGGAGCATCGTGCAGGTTAATAGGGGTCAATTTAAAAATAAAACATGGTCCAAGAGCAATATTTAATACCAAACCCGAGGTTTGTATTGATCAAATGGCAAATTTCCAAAGCCAATCATGTAATGTGGATGCATCATTGGCTGACGCCTATATTTGGGATTTTGGGGATGGAAATATGTTATCAGGCAATAACCCCAACCCTAGTCATAAATATAGTACACCAGGTGTTTATACAGTAAAGCTAACTGTGAAAAACAGTTGTGGGAGCCACATGTCAGACCCCCAAACCATCAACGTGGTGGGTTATCCCAATTCTGATTTTTCGGTTTCTGCAAATGTCAACAACAATAAAATCTGTGTTGGTGACACAGTATGTCTAATAGACAAGAGCAATCAATGGGCAAAGAACATCAACATTTGGACCTTTCCAGCAAATAATGTTTTCACCGACACGTTAAATTGGAAGTTAATTTCTTCAATCCGTAAAAAGGAAAAAAAATTTCCGGCAGATACTATTGCGAAATTAGATACGATTAAATTTGTAGTTCTTAGACCCACAAATCCAGGATCTCCACTCAAGTTTACCCTTACCGCAGACAATGAATGCGGACCTCCGGTTTCCAAAATGTTTGAATTAAATGTAATTGACAGACCAAATACAAATATTCAGGGAAACAAAATATTTTGCGAAACAGGAACTTACCTTCCAACACTGACAAATACTACAAATATAGATTCCGTATTGTGGAAATTTCAAAGCGGCAGCCCTTCTACATCGAAAAACATAAATCCTGGTTCAATATTTTTTTCAAAACCAGGTACATTTAATATTGAAGCCACAGTATACTACTCTTGTGGGTCTATAAAATTGAATGAAACGATAACAGTCTATTCCAGAGACCCTGTAAATATTACCAAATATAAAAAAACATATTGTTTTAATTCAACAGAAAAGGATACTCTATTGGCAGATAGAACAGGAGGATCTTGGAAAATGAATGGACAAGGACTTTCATCAGGAGGTGTATTTACACCAAGCTTAGCAGGTGAAGGTAGTTACATCATTACTTATACCATTGGCCCTCCCGAATGCCAATCTACTGATACAGTACACATCAAGGTAGTTAAATCTGTAGCTATTAACATTTCACCCAAAAAATATTGTGAAGATGAAGATATTGATACACTAGTTGCCAATCCCACCGGAGGAATTTGGATGGGTTTAGGAATAATTGATTCAATAAAAGGAATCTTTGACCCTACAATGGCACATGGCGGCTTAAACACTATCCAATACAAGTATGATGATGGCAATTGCATTTCTAATACTCCTGTATCTATTCAAATAGACCTGTTACCCGCCTTCTCCATCAAAGACTCTTCCGTATTTTGTGCAAATGGTGGCCCCATTCTGCTCACCAGTGAGCTTGTAGACACGGTGATACCCTATAGCACCAACACCAAGTTTTTTATCAACAACATGGCCGTGCCCAACAACTACAACCTTGGCGGACTCAGCCCAGGCCCATATTTAGTAGAGGCTAGTCATCAGCAAGGCGAATGTACAGTGAGCGATACAGGTCGCATCCACATCATTGCCAAAACAACTTTGTCCCTACCCCCCAATGATACCGTGTGCATCAACGACGGCACCTTTCAATTAACAGCATCACCTGCAGGAGGTAGCTGGAGCGGACCGGGTGTGAATCCTGCCACAGGTGTAATCGACCTTAATATGGCCAAGGGAGGTGTGAAGATGTATAATTACGTTTTTGAAAAAGGCACATCCTGCGAGGTAAGCGGCAGTGTCAACATCAAAATAAACGACCCCGCCAATAATCTTAACATTGGAGCCGATACCGCCTTTTGTTATGGCCCCACTGCGCTGGCCCTCACCGCCAGTCCGGGCAATGGCACCTGGAATGGGCAGGGCATCCAGCCCAGCTTTGGCATCATTGACCTTAGCCAGCTAAAAACGGATACCACTTATACCTATCAATATTGCGTCAACGACAACGCGATTAGCAACTGTCAAGCATGTAAAGAGAAAAAAATCACCATACACTCCCTGCCACAGCCCACATTCCTGAAAGACAGCACCAACTGCATTGGGGAAGTAATCACGTTTACAAATACCACCCCACCGGGCAGCTACGACCCGGCAACCGTTAGCTGGAACTTTGGCAATGGCAATACTTCCCATCTCGACCCGGCGGTTACCGCAAGTTATGCAACCAAAAACAACTATACCGTTACCCTATCCCTGAAGAACTACAACGGCTGCTCCAACACCTATTCACAAACCATTCGAGTAACCACAAAACCCAACATTGGCTCCAACCTCATGTTGCCGCCCAGTCCATGTGCTCCCTTCACCTTAAGTTCCCTCAACCTCAGCAATGCAGACGGGGCCTTTACCTCGTATTGGATACTCAACGGAAAACGATATGACACCCAAAACTTTGGACCCCTTACCATAGACAGTCTGCTCGATGTAAAACATTATACCCTTACCCTATATACCACCAATGAATGTGGCACCGTATCCAAGAGCGATACCTTTACCGTAAGGCCCTACCCAAGGGTAGAAGTTGGATTGAGCGAAGTGCAGGGCTGTTCACCCTTACAGATAACATTTGGTAACAAAACGCTCGGCCGACCCACCTCCTTTTATTGGGACCTGGGCAATGGCAACTTTTCTACAGACAGCATGCCGCCCGTGCAGACGTACACCACCAATGATAGTACCATAACCGAATACACAATCCGCCTCATCGCCCGAAATGACTGTGGGACCGATACCCAGGACCGCGTGGTAAAAGTTTATCCCCCCAATGTAAGAGCCTTTATAGAATCGCCCGATGACGAGGTGTGTCAGTTCGACAGCCTCACCTTTCTGGCCTTCAGCACACCGGGTGCTATCAATACCTGGGAGATCGTATCACCCAAGGGAAATAAGGCCGGGCTCTCCGGAGATACAGCCACCATCCGTTTTGAAGAAAGTGGTCGGTACAAGATCCTGCTCTACGCTGCCAACTGCGGCATCCACAGTGATAGCACCTTTGTCAATGTAGTACCCGCACCCGTGGTCGACTTTACCCTGCCCAACTATGCCTGCATGGCAGACACCGTAAGTTTTACCAATACCTCGCCCGATCTGACGGGCAGCCACTGGGACTTTGGGGATGGCAGCGCCTCTGATGAAAGTAACCCACATCACGCTTATGTTAATCCGGGTACCTATACGATAAGGCTCACCGGCAGGTCGCTGGTCTATGATTGTGAATACAGCATCACCAAAGAAATCAAAATAGTAGGCAAGCCCACCGCCTCCTTTGCGGCCGATGTGCTGAATGGTTGCCAGCCCCTGCCCGTACAATTCATCGACCAAAGCATCAATGGCCTCTTGTACGACTGGGACTTTGGCGATGGCAGTGGCCATAGTGCAGATGTAGCTCCTAAACACACTTATCATAAGAGCGGCACCTTTGTGGTAAGCCTCACGGTCTACGATGAAAACAATTGTTTTGCCGATACCGCTATGGTCAACGTCATCATCCACCCCAAGCCCGTGGCCGACTTTAGCTTTGTTGATCAAAAATACTGTCTGGGCTACGATTCGATCCATGTGCAAAACACCTCTACGGGAGCCGTGGGCTATATATGGCAGTTTCAAAACCAAAGTGACACATTGATCAATACCACTTTCTGGCCTGCCGCCTTTGGCAACTTTGACATCGAGTTGATGGCCACCTCAGACCGCAGCTGCAAAGACACCATGGTGAAAACCATCACCGTCCTGCCCTCAGCCATGGCCGACTTTACCACCAACAAGGTCAGCGGCTGCGAAGACCTGCAAGTAGATTTTAACAACAGCTCACTGCACAGCGATCGATACATCTGGTATTTTGGCAATGGCGTGAGCTCCGTCAACCGCGACACCAGCTACCTGTATAGCAGTCACGGTACGTACATGGCCAGCCTCGTTGCCATCAATGACAATGGCTGTCCCAATGACACCCTCACCACAGAGATCACCGTGTTTCCCAAGCCTGTGGCCGCCTTTGATTTTGCCAAAGACCGCGAGTGTGGCGTGCCCATGCGGGTCAGCTTCACCAATACCTCTACCGACTACAACGATGCCCAATGGCTGATCAACGGCAGCCCCGTATCTCAGGACCTGGATTTTGTATACACATTTACCGAAGACAAGACCTATAGCATACAACTGCTGGTAGAAAACGAATTCAGTTGCAAAGACACCGTGCCCGCCCTGGTGCCCATCTACCACCAACCCATCGCCAATTTTGAGGTAGAGAACCAGGCCTGTGAAAGAGAAGAAATCACCCTCGACAACCTAAGCCAACACGCCGTGACTTACGAATGGACCATTGAAGGCAAGGGCCAGACTACCCAAAACTCACCCACCATCGTCTTTGATGAAGCCGGTCAATACCACATCCGCCTCATTGCCGTGTACAATGCCCTGTGCAAAGACACCCTCGATGCCGCCGTACCCATTACCATCTTCACCCGCCCCACCGCTGATTTTGACTACACCACCGGCTACAACAACCAGATCAAAGGAGAAGTACAATTTAACCACCTCTGTCGTGACTTCACCTCTCTGCTCTGGAATTTTGGAGATGACTTTACCTCCACCGAGCTCAACCCCATGCACGTGTACAACATCAATCGCCCCATCACCGTAGTGCTCTACGCCTACCACCACAATGACGGCCTATATACCTGTACAGACAGCCTACCCAAGACCATTGAACCCGAGTGGATCAAAACCTTTTACGCCCCCTCTGCCCTTGCCCCCGATCACGGAGATGATCTCGTAAAAGTATTTAAACCCGTGGGTGTGGGCATAGCCCAATACCACATCTCCATCTTCTCTCCCTGGGGCGAAAAAGTATGGGAGTCCACCGAGCTGGATGAAGATGGATCACCCACTGGAGAGTGGGATGGCAGCTACAAGGGTAAAATTGTACCCCAGGGAGCCTACACATGGAGGGCTGATATTAGGTGGCAGGATGGCAATACCGAGAAGGTGTTGGTGGGAAGTGTGATGGTGGTGAGGTAAATGGTAGAAATGCGGAATAATATTTGGATATATAGAAAATGCATGCGAGAAAAGCGGCATGTCAATTTTGGAGTACAGCAAAAGGAATATCCTGAGCCCGGGTATTTTATCCTTCTTGGGAGAGTGTTGGTAAATTAGAGAGGGTCGTTCGTCAGTTGGACTTTAATGGGCACTTACAATAGAATACCCAACTGGAACAAAAGTTCACCTGTACTCAACTGCCGATCTTGCTGTATCAAAGGCCATACTTCATTGTTTGATTTTGGTTTACATCAAAGATTTTACATTTGCCTTAAGGCTTTGGATATATAAGCCTGCCCTCAATTCCAAATTTTTCTAAAAGATCTAATTTTTTAACCCTACCTCCATATATCAAATTAAAGATTTTAGGAAGTGGAGGGATTAAGAATTTATGCGTGAAAATTGGTTTGTCAAGTATGTGGTATTGACAGAAATATATTCTTCCGAAGACATTATATATTTATGCAGTCAAAAAAAACAAATAAGAAGTGCTAGCAACTTAAAAAAGAGTTGTGTTATCTTCAGTTTTTTAAAGAAATTGTAGGCAGTTTAGGCAAAATTAAAACTTGAATATAAATATTCATGAGCATTATTAGAATAGCGATTTGTGCATTTTTAATATTTATTAGAAATTCCATATTATCTCAAGAGTATGCGGTAACGCCATCTGGGGACACAGTACTTCTATTTACAGACGGGACATGGAAGAAAAAGGGAGTAAATTCATGATATACTTTTAAAAACAGAATAGCTATTTTAGCGCATAAGCATAGCTTGACTCCTAAAGAAGAGGAAGAAGCCTTAATATTAGCATCTCAAGGATGGCGTTATACCCTACCTCGGCCAAAAAGTGCTAAAGCTGCTTGGGGAAATTATGATGGTCGTACGACATGGTGGTATGGGGGTTGGACGAATGAGGCACTAGACCAATACTCTAGTATAAAACCTGAGAATCGAGGATCTAACATTTTGGTTGGAGATGGACAAAATTTTCTTGGAATGTGGCGTAATGGTGGCAGCCCGGCTACACCAAGTAAAGTAGAATTTGTTTTAGCGGAAATTAAACATTCAGGAAATTAATTGATGGAGTTAATAAATGAGAAGACATCCGCCCCATATTTACCTGCCCGATCTGCCACTTTAGCTTCACCTCAAAAGAAAAATGAATTAAAGATATTCGGAAGAGGAGAGACAAAGACATTTGAATGCGTGCGAGAAAAGCGGCTTGTCAATATTGGAGTACAGTAAAAGGAATAAGCGGAGTCCTGAATTTTATCCTTCTTGACACAAAGCCAGCAATGGCTTATTAAAATCCACGATAATTGACCCGTTATCTCCTATAATTTGAGTTTATTCAATCTGGTTCTTGATCTGCAATCAGTACTATATCCTCACGAAACATCCAAATATTATTTTGATAGGACTAGAAACAAGACTTCGAGGGAAGATTTTATTTGGAAGGTTGAATATTTGCCATACTTTATAGTGATATTAGGAACTACTTAGATTGAATATACATCGTTCTTTGTTAACTTCGTAAGAGGCAAAAACTGATAATTCAGCCCTTTAGGTTTAGGTGCTAGTCACTGTATTATTCGCTTTTAAGTTTATCTTCTGATTGGTCACAAAAGATAAATAATATGCGTTTTCTAATTATATATAGGATTTAGGCTACTTTAACAAAAGACCTTTTATTAACATGACCAAAATATGTTTTTAAATGACACTCCATGAAATTAAGGCCAATTTTGGACTGCCGGTTACCTATTTGAATCCATCCAGGCTTACTCCAGCAAATGGGAGAAGTAAGATGGGTGGCGACGAAACCTATCTTATTCCTGAAATTGATATTTGCCCAAGCTGCCAGCAAAAAAGAACTTTAATACTTGAATTGTACAAAGATGAATTTCCTGAAACATTTTTTCCTTCAAACACTGATTATCTTCAGGTAAAAACTTGTTATAATGATCAATGTATTGATATCAGCGACATTGTTTTTAAATTAGGGTTTGGGAAAATTCTAGATCTAAGTCCTAATAGGGAATCAATGGAATCCCATATTCCGACAGTTTATTTTGAACCCATATTCGACGTAGAAATACCCTACGATACATACGAATCAATCGAGCAGCTGGGACTCATTAAATTATTAGGTGTAAATAAGTATGAAGAGTTGATTGGTGAGTTTACAGCTAAAATTGGAACAAAGATCAACGGTGACATTTTTGTTTGGCATCCAATTGATATTCCAAAATGTAGCTGTGGCAAAAAAATGAGTCAATTTTTACAAATCTCATCTTATGAACCCTGTTTGCAGCCTGAAGAAGATAGTCCCTATTGGGAGTGGGATCCTTCATTGGGTGTTTTTATTGGAAAGGTAGGAAACTATCACTTTTTTACTTGTAAATTTTGTAATAATGAAGAAGTAGAATACCGGTGGGATGATTTATAAGTGTAGACCAGTGAATTATAGAAATTAAGTATACCCAATATCTTGGAAATTTAGTGATTTACTAAAGCACAAATAGGTTTAAAATATTATTGATTAACTGGTCAATCCCAAAACCGGTGTGCTATATCTTATTTAATATAATATCCCACAAAAAGAACTAAAAAGCTTCTATTAGAAAAATGCCGACGAGATGCGCGATAGTTACATATAGTATATTAAATAGATGGCTACAATGCTGAGAATAAAGATTTAATGTGTTTTATTATTTAAAATCAGATATCTTTATATTAATTCTATTGTCATGAAAATACTAATTCTGGTGCTGGTTTTATTGGGAAACATTTATCATTGCTCTGGCCAGGACGATATTAGGCACATAGTTGATTCTTTGGATAGACAGGTTCGTTTGTCTTTCGATAAGAGAGACTCAATTGATTTAAATAAAATTGAAAAGATCGTTAGAGTTCGGGATTCAGCTGAAAAAGAAATTATTCGCCTTTTGGATTCTTTCATAACGAATGAAGCCAATTATTGTACCGTTATGGAATTGGTGGATGTGGTCATCAAACAAAATTATTTGAAGGACCCTTATGCTTTCTTTTTGGATCGAGCCTATATTGGTAAGGCATATGGATTTTGTGAACTTTCAACCGAACATATTTGGATACAAGGCTTCCCTATATTTTATTATCTGGCGGGAAAATTTCCCAAAGAAACGGTTGATTATCTTTCTAATTCAGGCTATTTAGATACACCACGTGATGAACGCATTTTAAAGTGCATTTCCTATTTTTATGAAAATTGCCTTAAGGGCGAAAGAGGCATGCCGACTTCCACTAAATGTGAATGTGATAAATTAATGAAGAAAAAAATGGCTGCTGAAATTGTAAAGTACATTAGAAGATAGGTTCTACGATCAAAGAAGGCTAGGGAGGAGATTTCGACTTTTTTCATGATCAGCAAAACTAATTTTTATTGGCAAAGGTTAAGTCCAATCCACAATAATTTACTCCCAAAATCAGGAAATATCGAACCACCTCCACCAGTCGTGCATGCCAAGTAAGCCTTAAAACAAATGCTTGACTTTTGTAAGTGTCTTCTTTAAGGAAGACTCACAGTGCATTTAAATCCTGCATGCCAATAATAGTTATAATTTCAACCTCGTCATCGGCGATTCTAAAATAGATGGTATTAACCCCGCAAGGGCATCGACGATATCCACTTTTTATATAGTCAACTGCTTCGAATGAATAGGGCCTGCTCGCTATGGCATCAAACTGGTCAAAAAAGGAATTATAGTATTCATCCACTTGTTTTTCACCAAAGATTGTAAGACCATACTGATAAATTCGAATCAAATCATCTACTGCAGTATTGGACAATCTATATTTTGCCATGAATGGATTTCTTTGCCAAAGCCAGGATCTGATCTTTTGATTTGCTGGTAAAGCCACTGTTCTCTGCGGCTTCAATTTTTACTCTGATCCAATCAATTTGCGCCTGCTGCTTTCGTGCCTGGCGGATTAAATCATTGACCACTTCACTCTTGTTGGTGTACTCCTGGCTGTCTATTTGTTCCTTCAACCAGGCGTCATTGGGTTGGGTAAGGGTTATACTTTGTCTGGCCATGATATATGTTTGGTGCAAATATAATACAAAAACGCACCAGTGTCAAGAGGTAGGAACCTTTCTCATGAAAATGTACCAATCAACCTCATGAAAGTGAAGACTTCAACAAATCTGTTATGTTTGATCCCTTTGAAAGGCTTCTGGTTCAAGTTTATGGAGCTTAAGAAGAAATTACATAAGGATTTGTCGGTTAAGAAGTCCACAAGTGAAATTTGACAGAAATTCATGGTACGACATAGAGATATAGATTATTTGCAAAATTTATTATGAAGACCTTAATGTTGCTAAATGCTCTAAATGTTTCAATGCTGCGGAATCTCTTTATTATGTGTAAAGTCTATGAGTGGGCTGATTTATTTACAGGGACAATTCAATAGTATTTTTTGTAGGAAGCGTCAGTCAAGTTTTGGGGTACAATTCAAAACTGCATTTTTATGCGCAGCTATATGAATAATTGAGGGAGCCATCTTCATTCACTTCATTCCCTTCATGTTTAAAAAGTGGCAAAAGTTGGTCAAAACGGCCGGTGTTGTTATAAAGGGTTATTATGGAAATTCCATGGAAAAGGCAAGCCCACATAGAGACATTTGTCATTAATAAGAGATACTGAATTTAAATTAAACATTTAGAAAATTAAGAGGCATTAAGGGGGTAATACGAGTATTGTCTTAATTCTCTTCATTCCCTTCATGTTTAAAAAAGAGAAAAATGTTGGTTAAAACGACAAGTGTTATTTTTATGGTCTACCCAGGAATTTCCTTAGAACGGGCATGCCCACATAGTGACATTTGTCATGTGAAAGAAAGAAATGGTTTAATATTATGACTAAAAAACAACGGTTTATGGGCACAGGCAATAAGGAAGCAATAAAGGTGGATAACTTTGTTTACATCAAAGCCTACGACAAACGATATTACTCATGTGAATATAGACACTGCTTAGGCCATCAGGTAGATCAAAGCAGATCTTCTTAATCCTATAATAATTCCCCTCCATTGTAAAGGATTTAGATGCTTACATCTAATCCCCAAATTTAAAAAACAACCCCACCTTCAACGAATGAACCAGCATATTTATAAATCTGTCGTAATTGGTGATTTCGTCTGAGTGGATGGCTGTCCTGTAGAGGTCTTTGTCAATGGCATACCCTACGGTTATTGATGTTTTTTTGGATATTGGGTATCTTAAGTCGGCATCAAATCTTAAGCCAAGATTGTAGCTATCTACAATCATTGAAGCAGAATAAAATTCTGTGTCAAACACCCTGGCATAGGGGGATAATTGAAGGTTGTAGCACAGCTTGTTTTTAATCTTAAAATCTTTTGATATTGATAAGCCTAATAAGGTATAAGTTTGTTCATATACGTATTTAGGCCTGTTTAGGTGATACTTTCCTATAATCAATATGGCACCTGCGTTAAAGTGTTTAAAGCGATAGTTGCCGGCCATGTATAAAGTGGCGGCTTTGTCAATGGTCCATTTGACACTGTGCTTATGGCCAATGTCAATTTTGTCAAAGCAGTAAGAAAGAGAATAGTTGTATTGTGCGCTTACTCTAGCCAGACTAAAAAACACAAAAAAGTAAGAATGACCGTTTTCATATTTTAGATTGGTACTTTAAATAATGCCTTCATTTTTCCATCTCTAAGTTCTGCCCAGAGATTGTCGGCTTCTGTTCTTAAATCAGACATGTACAATTCAGCTTCAAATGCAAGATCAACATCATATAAAATGTAGTTTTCAAACCTCTCGATGGTAACTTTTTTGATTTCCAGATAATTATTATTTTGATTACCATATTGGCTGCTAACAATATGAAATGTATTAAACCCGGGTCTAAAGTCAGAAAATCTGTAAAAACAATTGACAGTCTTCCCAATGACGTTTTTCCCACTAATAGGCCATCTTTTACCTTCCACAAACACATCTGTTGCAATCTCCTCCATAGTAGCTGTATCAGAATATTTATCTGATTCAAAATACAGATGTTTTATCCTGTCTGTTTTTTCAAACGGCACATAAATACCAAACCAAATTGAATTATATGGGGTACCAATAATGGTGCCACCGGTTGACGGTCCTGAAGTTGTAAAATTGTTGAACAGCTGAATTACACTCTTTACGCTATCATTTGTATTCCTGCAAAAATCCAAGTTGTCGATACTTGCGCTGACATAATAATCAGAAGTAATGCCTTCACAATTAAACTCTGCGAGTTTTAGAAACTGATCTTTGTAACTATCTTCTCCTTCTTCTTTTGAGGTTTTATTGCAGGAAATGATAGAAAGAACAGACATTAAAATAATTATTTTGCGAATCATATTCTAAACATTTTGAATAAATAAGGATAGGTTTTTAAAGCCTACCCTTATTCTAATTTAGTTAATTTAAAACACTAACCCATTGACCTGTTTTATGCGTTTCACCTGTACATATGTGTGTATAAGTTACTTCAAGCCAATAATTACCAGAAACGTATCCAGTAAAGGTAAACATACCTCCAGTAATTAATGTGAAATTATAACCCCAACTAGTAGATAAACCCATTGTATAAAAACTTCCATTTGTAGGAGGATTGAGTACACTAATTTGGTAACTCTGATTTTTTATTGCATTTGCTGGTGGACTATTTCCCCAAAGAGGAATAGGAAAAGGCTGACTTCCGCCTATTTGCCTTTTAAAAGCAAAATTTTTATTGCTGTTACCGTTTTCATCTGTACAAAGTACGTTTCCTTGAATAATTGAAACTTTATTAATGTCAGGTATTGATACATTGAGGCGCGGAGTTGGTGTTATTGCTGTTGATGGATTTGTGTTATCATTGTTCCAATTGGTGATTGTGTATAATCCGGGACCCACAACATTAATATTATAATAGTTGCACCCCAATTCATTATACCAACACCCTGTAGGATCGCCACACTCAGCAATTTCTTCTCCATAAAGAGCATCACAACACCAAGTATAAAATGAAACACCTGTTTTCCACATATCTGTCCCAATCTTATATACTTGATACAAGGCTTTGATTAATTCCACATCTTTTCCATCCTTTTTTCCCGTGAAAATACTTTTAGCCCAGTCAAAAACTCCAACAACAACTCCAACAATTGTGCCAGCTATTACCCCTCCAGTGCCACATAATAGTTGTTGAGATAAAGTTTCACAACTCGATCTTTGGTCTAAAATGTTTTGACCCATGCTAATACTATAATGATTGTTGTAAATGTATTTTCCCACGCCTAATAGGAGAACATGGTACACTTTAGCCACGTACTTTTCATAATCACAAAGGGTTAGATTGGACTCTAGTTCAACGCCTTTGTTTTCT
The DNA here is from genome assembly GCA_016717655.1 of Saprospiraceae bacterium. Taxonomy (GTDB): domain Bacteria; phylum Bacteroidota; class Bacteroidia; order Chitinophagales; family Saprospiraceae; genus JADKBO01. The sequence goes on along the minus strand of JADKFC010000004.1, from coordinate 134,738 downwards.
AAAAATATTTTATAGTCTTCATAGTTAGGGTTATTTGTGTTAATAAAATTTACAAAATTAGTTCTAAATCCTTTGAAATAGTCGCTTAATTCATGCGATATAATACCTTCAGAAGTAACATAATCTATATAGCCCTCATGTCCAAGATCTCTATATTTTTGGCCATGTAAATCAAATATAGCTGTAGCGGTCACATTAATAGGGTTATAACTATTGTAATGGTTATAGTAGCTTTCTTTTGTATTTAATTGATTTACCTGGTCATAATCCTTTTCAACATAAAGAAAGTTCTCAATCAAGTGAGCACCATCTGAATAACTTGTAATTTCATAAAATGGTTTATCACAATTACTTGAACCTAATAACGAAACATTGCCATCATTGTTTGCTGTTTTTGCATTACTTTGAATTTCTTCTTTACTACAAGAGTTAAAAAGAAACAAAGTTGAAAATCCAATGACAAGTGAGAATAAAAATATACTTTTTTTCATTTTAATAAAAATTTAATATTAATAATATATTTTTCTTTGCACCTAAATGAATCATCTTTGATCACAAAGCCGTTTTCCAAAAGCGAAGGTCAAATTCTAAAAAAATTGAGTTAACAATGAAAGGTATTAACCTTTGGTTTGCTGTTACGTTATTATCAATAGATACAAAATAAAAAATTGCTCAGGCTCTATATGATTTGAAAAGGAAATCAAATTTTTCAATAATTTAATATTCATTAAATTAATAAAGTTCAAAGGTCCAAATATTTGGTTTAATAAAATTGAACTCTCTAAATATCCCCCTTAAAAATGTCTATTGCGTCTAAATCGGTGTATAGAGTACTATTTTCCTGTACAAAGATAATAGTATTTATTTATTGTTTGAGTTATTTTTAAAAAAAACAATAAAATTATGTTTTATTATTTCGTAGCAAAACATAGTATTGCAAAGAGAAATATAGGTGGCCCGTCGCCAAAACAATATTTGGATTATTAAATAACCTAGCTCGGTAAAATATCATTTTTTGTTATTCTATTTAGCCATTATTGTAAATTTGAATCAAAGTAATCTTGGTTATATGAAAAACATAGATTTAGAACTTAAATTCTTTGATACATTTCAAAACACTTGTTTAAAGTATGATTTAGAGGTTTTGCGTAGCCATTTATATGCTATCGATTTTGGAAACCAGTTTGTGCGTTTTATTATTGCAAATTCTGATTATGACTATATTACTTTGATCATTTATGTTGACGGTGTTGAATATAACAGCCACTTGTTTTTCACAATGTTTGAAGAGTTAATTGAACAATTGAAAGAAAAAAATTTTAAATTACTTACTGGTGATAAATACTTATATGGATTGCTTTATTTTTATAGAACGATAGTTGAATATATGTGCGAAAATAAGCTTTACCTCGATTTTAGTTGGGTAAAAAAGTATATATTTTGGAGCAAAATTGGGGATTTTGTCAACAATGAAGGATTTGAATTTGATGAAGAATATATTAAAATACGACGTCTTTATTATATTGGCGACCTGACATATAGACCTTTGATTTCGCAATATTTTGAATATCATATTGAACTAAGGAACATCTTTACGAGAAAATACTTACTCAATAACGAATGGGTTGTTTGAGGGTGTGTTCATATTTTATCTCCGTTTCATAAATTTCTATTAAACACCAGCTGTAATAGCATATTCTCACGAAAAGGTACTTCTCTCAAATCCACCCTCAATAACCCTGAGCCAAGAGCATATTCCCTCCTTGCTGAAGGGTTATTAAAGGTACTCCTGTATAAATTACTTCCTGTATCGCAATAAAATTGCGACAATTGCTCAATATTCTAGACAAAGAAGGGGGTAAAATCGAAGAAACGGAAAAAACAGCTTGACCAATTATTTGGCCATTCATCCGGCAACTCACCCAAGTCCGCCACCTACTCAATCCTGAATTTGGGTAAGGACATTCCGCTTTAGCTTTGATTAAAATCAGCTACAAGCATAAGCAATGAACGTATTGTACATTTTTTTGATACCTGCCACCACCTTATACATAAGGAGTGCTCAGCACGGGAGAGTCAACCACTCCTATCTAAATTCTGCCTGTGACAACTGCAGCTGCAGAGACTTGAGTGCTGTGCAATTGAAACTGGATAGCGTCAAAAATGGAACAGATGATATTACTGTCAGAACCAAGAATACTGCATAATGATGAAACCAGGATTGCTCCAGCTGTCAGATGTAATGAAATATATTAACACATACTTCATCATCGTTTTCATAACAAGCTATTCTTTTGGGCAGAAAGATAATGCACTGAACAGGGCCATTAAGGTATCTGGAAATGTCAATATCTTTGGATCAATATCAAACAGTTCTGATTCCAATGTAGTAATAAACCCATACAGCTATGGGGTGAGTTTCTCTACTTCATTAAAAACAAAATACCTTACATTGCCCTTTAGCTTTCGCTATTCTGACAATGGCAGAAATGCAAGCTACCCTTTTTTGAGATTTGGTTTGGCACCGAGGATCAAATGGGCAAAATTCTATTTGGGCAACAACAATATTAGCTTTAGCAGATATGCCTTTACGGGATTCAACGTATTTGGTCTGGGATTTGAAATAAATCCTTCTGTTTTTTATTTGGGCGCCTTTGCTGGAAGGTTCCAAAGGGCAGTATTTATTGACAGTACAGACATTGCCTATAATAGAGTAACTCCTAAGTATAAGACCAGTGGTTTTGTAATTAAAGCGGGATTAAAGACCAGAAAAAATGCTTTTCTTTTGACTTATGCAAGTGCGTATGATGACAAAAGTTCGATCAGCTACTACAATCCGAAATTTAAAATCAAGCCCCGAAGGAGCAAGACCATAGGGAGTGAGATTTTAGTGACCCTGCATAAAAATATTTTTTATCATTTTAATGCTGGATTGTCTATATACACAAGAGATGTGAATGGCATCCATGTTGATTCTATTTTGCGGAATTCAGGTGAAAAAGAACTTCCTAAATGGTCGGGCATCCTTGAGAAGAACCCCAATCTCACTACACAACTGACTTTTGCACACGATCATGTATTATCTTACGGAAGTAAAAATCTATATCTCAATCTCAGGTATAAACATATCCAGCCCGAATACAAGGCCCTGGGCTTGGCCAATATCAATACAGATATTTCTCAATGGAGCATAGAGCCAGGTTTTAAACTGCACAATCAAACTTTAATTTTGAATTTAGTATTTGGAAAACAGACCAATAATTTAAATCAAAAATTAATTACCCGTAACAACAACACCATTTTTAACATTAATGCTACTTACATACCCAATGACAGGTTCAATGCCAATGTTGTATTTAGTAATTTTGGACTTTTAACGAATGCTGCCAACCCCGAAAAATATGACAGCATATCTATTCAAAACGTGAGCAACAACCTTAATATAAATGCTTACTATGCTTTTTCAAAATCAATAGAAGTCATTCAAGCCGTGAATGTATCCTTCTCACGACAAGGACTTGTGGAAATTTATGAGTTCAATCCTTTGTTTGACAAAAGTTTTAATAATCTTAACGCTATTGTGGCGTATAATTATAATGACATAAAAAAACATTCTTATTCTATTGGTTTCAATTATAACAATAGTTATTCTTTGTTTTTAGCCTCACAAAACGTAAAGGGGAATGTAAAATCTTATGGTTTTAATGCAGCATACTCAAAGAATCTAATCCATGAAAAACTTGCTATCAACCTAAATAATTCTTTTAACCTGGCCGGGGCAGAGGGAGAAAAATCAAAACCAGCATTTTCGGTGGGTTTATCGGTCTCTTTGTCCTTAACAAAAAAATCGAGTTTGGTGATCTCAGGTACCACTTCCAGAATGACCATATCTGAACGAGGAATTACACAAAATTATATCAATGCAAACATCACCCAAAATTTTTAGATCATGATGACAAGCAGATTTCTAAAAATGTTTCTAGTACTTTTTTTATCGTTTATAGCAAAGTACTCCTATACACAAGCCGTTGGTGTAAATACGCTTGTCAATCCTCCCTATTCTCCCTATTTAAGCGAATACACCAATTTAAGAAATAAAGTGGTGATCACACTAAACAACAATCAAAACAATACGAAGCAGGTTTATCTAAAGGCAAGATTTTTTAATGACAATGGCTTTCTTGCCCAAACGGTGGAAAACTACAAGCCATTGAACCCTATAATTCTGAGTCCAAACGCCATGTATCAATTGCCTGCGAATGGTGAACTGTATGAATTTTTTAATGAAGAAAACATAGAAGTAAACAATGGGGATCTTGAAGTAGCAGAATTATTGGCAGATGGTATCTTGCCGGAAGGTAGTTATTCGCTCTGTATAGATGTATATGATTTTGTAACGGATCAGCAATTGAATGTAGCCAACGTAGGGTGCGGTCAAATAATAATACAATATCTCAATGCACCTCAACTCATTTACCCATCGTGCGATAATGGTGAGCAATTGTTTAGCATACCTCAATCGTACAGCTTTAGTTGGACACCGGTCAATCATAACAAGCCCATAAAATACGACCTTTACATTGTCAAACTACTTGAAGGAGACGTACCGCAGGATGTTATTGAAAATGCCATCGACAATGGAGGTAATAATGCGATTTGGGTGAAAAACATCAGCATTAATTCTATTAATTACAACCTGCAGCACCCTGTTTTGGCAGAGGGTTACTATGCCTGGGCCGTTGTTGCCAAGGTTGTAAATGGCAACTATCCCATTGCCAATAATGGCTTGAGCAGCGTTTGTACTTTTACACTTTCCAGCCAGAACCAACAAAATAATCAGATCAATCAGAATGACGAACCAAATGTAGATTGTAGTTGCAAACTTCCTTTACCTGCAGACATGGTAAATGCAGTTGACCTCACGGTGGGCTCAATTATTAAGACCAGCCACTTCGATATGGAAGTGCAATCATTTCAGAAAAATGGCAATCTTTATAGTGGAACAGGATTTATACCCTTGCCTTTGGTAAATGCCAAACTCATTAAAGCAAAAGTTGTATTCACAGACATAGAAATTAAAAAATCGGGCAATAATTTAATCCATGCTTCTGGCATCATCAAAGCAAATGTGAATCCCAGCGCCACTCCATTTCTGCCTAAGCCAGATATAAATGACCCGGGAGGTATAAGTATTGGTCAAAATGAAATGGCGAATCTTTCTGATTTTGTAAAAAACAATGCAGAGCAGAAAATATCATGGATTAAGAATGCGGCAAACAGTTTTGCATTTTCGGTGCCCATTGGCTTTGATGAAAAGGCCATTTCTGTAATCATTACAGACATTACATTTACTCCTGAACAAGGTTATTTTGAGGCAGCAGCTGTTGTAGATGTGTTAGATGCCAATTCAAAATTTGCACTCTTGGGCAAAGGAATCTGCATAGATAAAAATGATTTATGCGGAGATGTAAAATTGATGCTGGCAAAAAACTTTGAGATACCTGTCATAGGCCTCACCCTGTTGGGCGGAATTAATGATAATAAGGCAACCTCGATAACCATTGATAAAGAGGGCTTCAAGAATTTGCACATTGGGGCTAAATACACTTTTCCTGCCGGCAGTCTAATTGATAAAAACACCAATGGCCCGGCGACTGTATTGATGCAGAGTGATACAGAGGAAGGATGGAACGATTGGGTGGCAGAAGTAGAATTTTCTACATTTTATATTTCGGGCTTCGATGAATTTTCATTTGGGCCTGATAAAAATGGTACAAAAATGCACTATGACCACTCTGATTTGAGAAATCCACAAAACATACCAAGTCCATACAAAAGCAGCGATGTAAATGACCCTCCGATTGCTACCGATTTACTAACCTGGAGAGGTTTTTATATTCCGGCCATTCAAATCAATTTGCCGGGCTGTTTTAATAATTCAACTACCAAAACACCCACTACAGTCTTAGCCGAAAGATTAATTTTTGACCAGGGTCTTTCAGGAAATGTTTCTGTTAATAATATTTTGGCAGTAGGTGATGGCTCGCTAGATAGTTGGTTTTTCTCTATTGATCAGTTTAAAATTGATTTGTGGAAAAGTACATTCAAAAGCAGTAGCCTCAAAGGTAAGATCGTGTTGCCATTGTCGCATGATTATGAAAACACATCCAACCAATTGGATTATACGTGCACGTTGTCAAAGCCAGCCAATCAAAATTTAGGGTTCAGTTTTGAAATTGAGCCTAAGGCAGATATAGCTTTTGATATTTTTTGGGCAAAAGCAAGGCTTATTCAAGGCACCAGCATTACGATAGAAAAAAGGGGTGGACAGGATTTTTTGGCGAAAGCAGCACTTTTTGGCAAATTAGACATCATACCTGATATTAAAGATATACCCAATATTAAACTTGCCGGTCTCAGGTTTGAAAATTTGAGGGTACAAAGTCAAAGTGAGTATTTTGCTTACGATGATGTGCAATTTGCGACAGCGTCTCCGCAACACAGTATTGCAGGATTTACCATTGATCTTGATCCCACTCAAGGCAGGGGCATCTCTTTGTATGTAGATCAGGCAGACAGGCTTAAAGTAGGGATAAACTTTAAAGCATTATTGAAATTGGCAGACGCTGATTTTGTGCCTAAAGCAGATGTAGCTTTTAAGGTTTATGGAAAAATAGGACTGAAGAATGGCAGACCTGATTGGCAAGGGATAGATGCAGAATTGAATAGTATAAAGTTAAATGCCGGGTCTAAAATAGGGCCGGTGGGAGTAGATGGAACGATCGGATATTTTAATGATAATAAAGGCAGCTATGGCTTTATGGGAGAACTCCACATGGAAATAATTAAAATTGATGTTAATGCAAAGGCTCAATTTGGGTATAAGAGTGAAGGCAATGGAGGGTACAATTATTTTTTTATTGATGGCATGGTTGATTTTTCTCCGGGTAGAATTTCTTTGGGCACAGGCTTGGCCATGTATGGATTTGGCGGTGGTGTTTATTACAATATGACGCAGGCTGCCCAGACATACTCCGGTGACAAGATTACAGGAACACAAAAGTATGATCCCAATGATGTTTCAGCTTTTAAATCACTTTCAGGAATTGTATATACCCCAAGTCCTGATGTATTTGGAATTAAGGCGTCTGTTTTAGTGGGCGCAGAAAACAGAAATACATTTGATGCTGATGGTGGTTTAACCATGGAGTTCAACACCCTTACAGGAGGTGTAAAGTACATTACCTTTAGCATGGATGGTAGGTTTATTGTGAACGAAAATGATCCTCTTATTAGACGAAATCAGGATTGTATGGGAAAGCTGGACGTAAAAATGAAAATGAACTTCGTGGAAGAATCATTCATTTTCCATGCAGGAATAGAATTTGGAGTACCGAATCATTCGCAAAAAATATTGCTAGGAGCCAGCGCTAAATTGGATTTTTTTGCAGGTCCTACAGGCTGGTTTATTCATGTTGGCAGACCCTGGAAAACCGGAAATTTAGAAGGAGGCGATCCCATTCGCATTGATGTCTTAGAAATTGCAAAATTTAAGGCCTATATGCAATGCGGTTCAGGAAGTGGCAATGCATTTAGAGATGGTATAGAAGTAAATGGTATTGCGGCTGTGGATCGTATGCCCCCTATACCTACATTTATCATGAACATCATCAATGGCAACCATCAAGGGGAGGAGGGTAGTTATGCCAATAGCGATAATTTAAATTCATATCAGAGAGGAGCAATAGAGGGTGGCCTGGCCTTTGGAGCCAATTTTGACCAGAAATTGGACGTCAAATTTGCCATCTTTTACCTATATGCCAGAATAATGGTTGGATTTGATGTAGGATTTTATAAACTACAAGCAAATGCCGCCTTGTGCAGAAATGAGAATGGACAGACTCAAACCAAAGGCATCAATGGATTTTATGCAAAAGGGCAAGCGTACATTGGAGCACAAATGGATGTAGGAGTGCATATAGATTTATTTTTTATTGAGGCAGATATCAGTATAGTAGAAGCGGGTGCAGCAGCATACTTAGAAATGGGCATGCCTAGTCCAACCTATTTCAAAGGAGCACTGGGTGGTTATTTTAGTGTTTTAGGTGGATTGATTTCAGGCAATTTTAGCATTCCGTTCTTTATTGGTGAAAAATGTACTGATATTGTATCAGAGGCAATTCCTCTTATTGCATCTGTTACTCCTGAAACAGATTTTGACCTTAAGAAACTGGATAGTACCTACGATGCAAAGGATCTGCAGGAAGTCTATGTACAACCTACCTTCACGTTTAACTATAAAATTGATGAAACCTTTTTGATAAAGATACCCGTACCTGACCCGGATAACGAAGGTCAAAATTATACTGAGTACCGGTATTACCACATCCTCCCATCCGATCTAACTTTGTGGTTGGGAGGTCATGAAAAAAATGCTTTGAATCGATATGGTGGCATTTGGGAAAATACGATTCTATCAAAAACGGCATTGCATATAGGTAATTTCAAAGTTTCGAATGACGGTTATTCTTTGATACCCAAAGCCAACTTACTTTTTGAAAAAGAAAGTAGATTTAGAGCTGAGTTGACTGCCAAAGTAAGAATTTTTAATTTGGGTATAAACTCAAAAGGAGCAAATAAAAACTATACCAACCAGGATAGAAACGCCTGGAAGCTGGCAGGCGATGAAAAAGACAATGTTTATGTAGATAAACGGTTATTTACATTTACTACCAATTGTGGAATCAAAGAAATCAAAGAAGAATGGGTTTCTGATCTATATCCATTTCACAGGACTCAAAATAATCCGTATGGTTCCTCAACGCCTCTCAATGATAGTGAATTTAGGAAAGCCAGTCAGGACAATACATTTAGTGTTGTGTATAAGGCACCCTCGAAATATGCAAAAGTATTTAACACCAATATTAACTTTATCAATCAAGAAAATCCTGAATACCCTATACTATATCTGTCGGCTGCTGCAACCGGTGGCAATATTACCGGAAGTTTTATGTTTGATGAGTCGGTACTTTGCATTCCCAATGATTTTAAAGGCAATTTTGATTTTGCATTAAGAGTGATGAGCTACGATAGGAGGGGGAATGGAGAATCTTTTCATAAAGAAGTATATAACACAGATATAAATCAAAACAACAAAGCTGAAATCAGGTTTCAGATGCCGAAAAACCTACCTCAAAACAGCTATGTAATTATTCAGCCAATCATAAAGAAAAAGGTAAATTCAAACAACCCAAATTTGGCTGCAAATTTATTTGGTTCTGATTTTCAAGTCAGAAAACAATATGGGGATGTTAAAATAAACAACCGAGTGGTGCCTATCTCAAGTAAGATGGCTAGCAACACATCTGAGCTCGTCTTATTTAGCTGGTATTTCAATACAGGTGATTTCGTAAATTATAAGGAAAAAATGAGGGGATTGCGAATTGAAAAAGGCAAACCAATCATTGCTACAGAGAAGTTTAACTTACAAGGAAACAAGGCGGGAATAAAATGGGAAAATTACGAAGTTGAGGAAAGCATGTATAGATTTTATGGTAATGAGTGTTTTGACTATCATGATTTGAATAACTTTAGATTACAAGACATGTTTAGCGGTACAGCTGGTTATAAACCATACAACAAGATGCTGGAAGATGGATACTTAGGTTATGCATTTGATAACGCTTCGCAAATTGTGGTGGATTCCTTTTTAAAAACCTACTTTGATAATTTTGAAGTAATGCAAAAATACTTGGGATTAAATCAAGCAAATAGAGACAATGAACTTTTAAATCATAGAATATTTATTAAAAACTACATCACAGACAGGATGCTTGATGCTGTACGTGACAATGTAGTCAGCGACAATGTACTTCCATTTTTGGATGAAACGCCACCCAACTTGATATATAGCAGCACCTACGGCAAAATACAAAGACTAGGATCTGATAAACTATTATTTTCTATAAACAGGTTATCAAAATTTTTAAAGTCATTGGGAAGCGGCAGTAAGGTATTTCCAGCCTATATTATTTCTATGAAAGATGTCATTGATTTTAAACCCAACAACGATGGAGTAATAATTAACGCTATGAAGGCAGATGGCATGCATAATTTCAACATGAATATTGAGAATAAAATATATAAAAATTTTAAGCCCAACATATTGAATGGTATATAAGCAATTAGAAATGTATACAATTTTAAATGAAAGAATTATGAACAGAAATTTAGTGAATAAAACATTTTTTCTATGTGCCTTATTAGTACTTTGTTGTTTTGAAATATTATCCCAAAATGTTGAGAATGAAGTACCTAAAATAGAAGTTAAGTATCAAATCATGGCTAAGGCCTATGAGGATAGCATCGTTTTGCGATTTGCCCCGATGTCTACCAATGCGCTACCGGCACACATAGAGAATGGGGTTAGCATTGAGCAAAAAGTGGTAACAGGAAAGTTTCCATACCAAATTTCAGAATGGACCAGTGTCAATAAGGAAGCCATAAAACCATGGCCTTTGCAGGCATTCAATACCGAGGCATACAAAAAAAATAAAGACATGCTACTCGTTGCTCAAGCCTTATACGGAAACATTCCTTCTTCTAAAACCGATGAAATAGGCAGAGTAAAAGAACAAGCAGAGTTGCTTGCCAATCTTTTTTATTTATCTCTGCTTTCTGCTGATTATAATGTTATGGCTGCCAACAGCTATGGGCTGCGCTACGTGATAAAGACTAAAATTAAGCCAGACGAAAAATTGTTTTTCAGGATTTACAATAATTTTAACCATCCTCTTTTTAGAATTGATACAACAATGACCTTTGTTACTTATGGGGAATGGAATACACCCAATACTCCTGATTTTTTATTTATTAAAAACAAAGAGATGGCCGTAGAGCTTTCCTGGCCGGTAAATAAAGAACTGTACCGATGGTCTGGCTTCTACATTGAAAGATCTGAGGATGGGATTCATTTTAAAAGAGTAAATGAAAAGCCTTTTTTAGTTTTCAGAAATGACACCAAATATGATGCAAATTATGTAGATAGCCTCAATCAAAACTATCAAAAATACTATTATAGAATTCAAGCCATTGACCCATTTGGTGACTTGACCGGATATAGCCAGGTGGTTGAAGGCATGGGAGTAGATCTTACCGCTCCTGGGCCATTGTCATTAGAAGAACAATCTGAAAATGGTAATGGTATTATGTTGAAATGGTCATTTAATGAGAAAGCACCATCCGATCTAAAACATTTTATAATTAAAAAGGGTAACTATGTCAATCACATAACGGATAGTATTACAACCATTCAACCTGGCACCAATACCTATTATTACCCGGATAAAGCCAAGGTAAGGTCTACTTATTTCGAGGTACATGCGGTTGATAAGGCTGGAAATGTTAGAGCCTCTAATCCCGTTAGATATTTTTTACCAGATACGGAACCTCCGCTTGCGCCCAATGGATTTATGGCTCAAATAGATGCAAAAGGAATCGTTACTTTAAAGTGGTCACTTGATACTTTGGATGAACTTATTGGGTATAGAGTTTACCGAAAAAACGCGGTAGATCACAAATTTGTATGCCTGCAAGAAGGGTATTTAAATGACACCATTTATCGGGACTCATTAAATTTAAAAACGCTTACCAAAGAGGTCTATTATGCGGTTAGTGCCATTGATCTGAGTTATAATCACGGTAAAATGTCAGAGCCAATAAAATTATTAAAACCTGATATTGTACCACCCTATCCACCCAATATAGTAGATTACAAATTAACAGATGGCAGTGTATGGTTTACCTGGACAAAAAGCCCGAGTGATGACGTGGTTTCATACTCAATTCAACGGGAAAACCAAAGTACGAAAGAATCTAAAATTGTTAAAAGAGATATTAAATCAAATGAGCTTAGTTTCACAGATGACAACATTCTAAAGGACATTATTTACCAGTATACGGTGATTGCAACAGATGAAGTTGGTTTGGAATCCAAACCTTCTTTTCCTTTAACAATAAAGGCCTATACTAATAAAACTAGTGAGGATCTGGAAGTTAAAAAGATTGAAGACGAGGCTGGAAAGGGAATAGAATGGGTGGCCCCCAAAGTCAAGCCTATTTATTATATTATATACAAAGATGAAGGAAATGGAATGATTCAACATGCAAATTCCGGGCCCGAAGACACAAGATATTTCTATAAGGGCACAAAATCTGCAATCAACTTCGGCCTCCAGGCTGTTTATCCAAACCAGGTTAAATCGCCCATATTTACGGCTTCCAATTCTAAATAGATTTTAACAATTAACAACATGAAACCTATATTTTTATTACTCATAATACTTACCTGTAGCGCCTTTCTGAATAGCCAGACCATTTTGTTGAATGATGATTTTGAATCTTATTCGCAAGGTCCTATTAGCAGTCAAAATTCCGGTTGGACGGACCTAAGCAATGCCACTGCCGATGTAACCTGGGCAGGAGGCTCATTTTCGGCGTGCAGCAGTAGCGATGTTAATCAAGCTTATCTTTCATTTATTAGCGGTGACAATATTGAGGCAGGAGTTGGTCTCAATGCTGTAAATGGGCAGATATCGGTGGAAATGAATGTTTCTATAGGCTCAGGCTTTGAAATTAAATTTTTCAGTACGGATATTTTTTATCAAGATCATTATGATGATGTACAGACAGGATTTAATTTAAAATATATAATTGATTTTGAAGCCAATGTTGTCAATAAATTTGAGAATGGCAGTTTTGTAAACACAAGCCCAATACAATCTAATTTTAATTCATTGGAAAATATTGTCTTTTCAAATTCATTTGGCAATTTTAAATTGGGCTGTATTTCTGTTACTGATGTAACAGATCTGGATAATGACGGCTATTACGCCAACGAAGACTGCAATGATACGAATCCTGATGTAAACCCCGGAGCCACTGAAATTCCTTATGACGGAATTGATAATGACTGCAACCCGAATACGCAAGACGATGACGTGGATGGAGATGGGTATGTCATGGCCAACGATTGCAACGACAACAATGCCGGAATTAACCCGGGCATGACAGAAATTATTTACAATGGCTTAGATGATGATTGTAATCCATCTACGAAAGACGATGATCTGGATGCGGATGGTTATATTCTGGCCAATGACTGTAACGATAACAATGCAAACATAAACCCGGGTGCAACAGAAATTACTTACAATGGCATTGATGAGGACTGCAATCCAATTACCAAAGACGACGATCTGGATGCCGATGGTTATGTACTGGCTAATGACTGCAACGACAACGATCCACACATAAACCCGGGAGAAATAGAAATTGCCTACAATGGCATTGACGATGACTGCAATCCATTTACTCCGGACGACGATCTGGATGGAGATGGGTTTATCCTGGCCAATGATTGTGACGACAAAATTGCCGGAATAAACCCGGGCCAAACAGAAATTACCTACAATGGATTTGACGATGACTGCAACCCATTTACCCTGGACGACGACCTGGATGGCGATGGTCATAAAATTGCCGATGACTGCGACGATAATAATGCAAGCATAAACCCGGGAGAAATAGAAATTGCCTACAATGGCATTGATGATGATTGCAATCCATTTACCCCGGACGATGACCTGGATGAAGATGGATATACCGTGGCCGATGACTGCGACGACAATAATTCAGATGTCAATCCAAATGTGGATGAAGTGCCGGGTAATGGTATTGATGACAATTGCAATGGTCAAATTGATGAGATCACTGACACCAATGATATCTTGCAGAAGCAATTTGCTGTATCACCAAATCCTTCTTTCGATTATATAACCATTAAATCGCCATTTGAAATTAAGAAAGTAGAATTGTATACCGCTACCGGAATAAAGGTGACTACGTACTATGACAGAGTAATAGATATATCAATTCAACCATCTGGAGCCTATTACCTCACCATATCTATAGAAAATTCAGATACTGTTGTCAGGCGAATTATCATTCAAAGATAATGGGATCAATAGAGTTGCTTATATTGGCAGGAATTATTTCTGGATGAAATGAATCAAAGATTTTATTAAATTGATGTATTGAAGTGAGTAAAATTTATAACCCTCAGTTTTCATTTGTATTAAAGTTACAGTTTATTCTTACTTCATTTTTTAAGTTTGAGGCAAATGCGCTGGCTCAAACCTATCCCGGAGCTATTGCCTGGCAACTCTATATGTATGGGGCTGTCAGGCAATATTGCTCTCTAAATGGTAAATCTGTTCAAACTAAAGTATATAATGACAGTGGCCATTTTGAATTAGATTTAAAGAAGATTTGGGTTAATTTTGCCAATCAGTATGCATTTATGATGAGGCAATGCGGTCACATGGATTCTCAGAAAAAGGAAAATCGCCCTCAGAAATAACTACAGAATTTATATAATTGTATTGGTTTTTCCGATTACATTGATTTGAAAGTATATATTACATATTTCGTTGTATTGTTGATTGCACCTTGTTTTGCACAAAACCTGCATTTTAAAACCTATACGACCAAAGACGGCTTAAGCCAAAATAGCCCGTACAGCATTACAGAAACACCCGATGGTTTTATGTGGTTTGGGACGCAACACGGCATTAACCGGTTTGATGGCAAGTCATTTAAAAAAACCAGGTTTAAATTTAGAAACCCTGGATTTCGGCCGGCTGAGATGATCACCGCCATGCATGTGGACCGAGACAGCATTTTTTGGGCAGGGTCTGTATCGCAGGTTTTTATAATGGATTATAAGACGGATAGCATTTTTGCGGTCAGGGAGAAATTCCCTTATGCAAGTATTAAAAGTGACTTATGGACGTATAAAATTCTGGAAAACACAAAAGGAGTGGTCTTCATCCATCAAACTAATATAATTAACATTATTGATAAAAACGCACAAAAAGCATATGTTACTAATGCCGGATTTTTTGGTGAGGACATTGTAGACATGGCTTTGAGTTTTGACAAAAAAAAGTTGTATGCAGCAACCAAAACCAAAATTTACCAATGGGAGTCTGCCAATAAGTGGAAACCCATAAAATCAAAAATATCATTGTTGGTCCAGGGCACTGGAATCAGATCAATTGGGACCGTGAATGATCGTCTCTGGATAATTTCCACAGACAATGAAATTAAAATCTTAGATCCTGTTTCAGGAGAAGTAAGTAATACAGACAAACTCATATCGAAAGCAGAAATCCTTGCTGATCCGGTAAGGGTGCATCAAAGTGATGCCTCGACCGTTTGGTTGGGAAGCAGGTCAGATGGAGTACTCAAAATAAACCTGGCTTCGAATAATTTACAGCACGGTAGAGCCTCGGCAGATCCAAACAGCCTTTTAAAGAATTTTATTCTTAGTTTCTATACCAGTTCACAAGGCATTACATGGATAGGGGTCAGTGGCGCCGGTGTAGCCAAGCATGATCCGGCAAGTCAACAATTTGCACTATGGCGGATTAAAGCTTCTCCTGGCTCCGAAAAGATCCCTGAAAATTTTATAACGGCTATGTACACGGATGATGGAGTCAATTTCTACTTGTCAACTATGACCGGAGGACTATTGATCCTGAATGTCAAAACCAATGAACATTCTTACCATCTGCCACCTGAGAGCAAACAATTCAGAACAGACGCCCGCAATATGTACACCATTGTAAAGGGCGACGATCATACCTTATGGCTTGCCACCTGGGGTGGTCTGTGTTCTTTTAATACAATTACAAAAAAATTTGTACTATACAATGAACCTGACGGAACAACACTACAACTATCTGCACTTGTAAAGTTGAAGCATGAAAATAAACTATTTGTGGCGGGGTATAAAATGGGGTTCAAATACTTTAACATTGATAATAAAAAATGGGAAAACATCAAGGACCCAACGAGGAGTGTGGATGAACACGCTCTTTATAGAGCTCGACATATATATCAGCTCAATGGGGAAGAACTGCTTTTCGGGCCAGAAACCGGAGGGTTGACCAAATACAATATGACAACAGGGATTTTCACAAATTATCCCCAATTCACTCAAATTTCAGACCATTGTTCCCACTTTATAATTACTCCCAGGTACTGGTGGCTTGCCACTAATGAAGGGCTGATCCAGGCTAATGCAAGAGACCAGAGTTTGATTAAAGTCTGGAAGCAGGATGATGGATTGTCTGATCGTGTGATATATGCCGTACTTGAAGACCTAAATGGCAATATCTGGGTAAGTACAAACAGGGGAATCAACATGATAAATCCAGAGACCAACACTATTAATAAATACAATGAGGAGGATGGGCTCCAGGGATCAGAATTTAATACGGCCGCATGCACAAAGGATCCTGAAGGCAACCTATGGTTTGGAGGGCTGGAGGGCATTAATAAAATTGATAAAGACTTTACGCCGGTGGCAAAAATTTCGCCTATGCCGTTGTTTACAAGAATTCAGTTATATAATGAAGATTACACCTCGACAATTAGTTCCCCTTATCTGAAGACAGTATTACTTTCGCCAGGCAAAATTTCATCAATATAGAATATCAGGCACCCAATTTTTCACAAACCGATAACATTGTTTACCGGCACCGGCTGACCGGCTTGGATACCAGTTGGGTTTATACCGGCCAAAGGAGTTTTGTAAATTACACAAAACTGAAGCCGGGTAGTTATACATTGCAAGTATATGCTGCAAACTCAAATATGCAGTGGTCAAATAAGCCTGCTTCACTTGATATTATTGTCAGACCCCATTGGTACGAAACTTCTATATTTTATCTTTTATTTGGAGGCTTGCTGGCTTTCATAATGGTGGGTCTTTATAGATACAGGGTTAACATTATAAGAAATGAATCCGTTTTAAAAAACAAAATTGCCGAAACAGAAATAGCGGCCTTAAAGGCACAGATGAACCCCCATTTCATTTTTAATTGCATTAACAGTATTGATGCTTTTATACACATGAATGACAAATATAATGCATCCTTATACCTTAATAAATTTGCAAAACTTATTAGAAACATATTAGATAGCAGTAAGGAAAATTTGGTTTCATTTGAAAAAGACATAGAAACAATGAAACTTTATACACAACTGGAAGAAATGCGTTCTGAAGGAAAATTTAAGACCCAATTTGTAATCGACGAGAAAATAAACAACATGGATATTAAAATTCCATCCTTGATAATACAGCCATACATTGAAAACGCAATAATACATGGTCTCAGAAATAAAAGGGAAGGGGTAGGCGCGTTGATGATTAAAATTGAGCAAAATGAAAATTACCTCTGTTATACTATTGAAGACAATGGTGTGGGCAGAGTCGCAGCTGGCAGCTCATCTCTGAATAAGCAGAGATCATACGGAATGCAATTGTCAGAAGACAGACTTAGTTTATTTAATAAAAATGAAGTCAGCAATATTAAAATAACAGACTTATCAAACAATGGTCTGCCCTCAGGCACCAGAATAGAACTTAAGGTCAAAATCAATCATTAAATACAACAACCATATGCTCACTGCTTTAATAATTGATGACGAGGAAAAGGGAAGATTGGTACTCCGACAAAAACTGGCTGATCACTGCCCTGATGTTGTGGTAATAGGAGAGGCAGATGGTGGTGAGAATGGTAAATCAATGATTGAGTCCTTGCGTCCTGATGTCGTCTTTCTGGATATAGAAATGCCGGGAATAAATGGCTTTGAAATGCTTAATAAATTAAATGAGAAGAACTTCCATTTAATCTTTACCACTGCTTACAACCAATATGCAATTAAAGCCATAAAATTTGCAGCCTTTGACTATTTATTAAAACCAATCGATATTGAAGAACTTAAAGCTGCAATTTCCAGGATACGCAATTTAAAGACAGCTGATGTCTCGGGACAGCTAGAAGTACTCACATTAAATTCACAAAAAAGCATCAAAAATTTTAACAAAATTGCCATCCCTACTTTAGACGGCTTTAGTTTTTTTGATTTGAATGAACTGATCCATTTAGATGCAGACTCAAATTATACATTATTGCATTTTACCGAAAACCGTAAAATATTGGCATCCAGAACACTGAAGGAATTTGAAGATCAGTTGGAAGAGGAACGGTTTATTAGATTGCATAATTCTCATCTGGTCAATGTTAGTTTTATTACTCGTTACATCAAAGGAGAAGGTGGCCAGGTAGTACTGGCTAATGGCAAAATAATCGATGTGTCACGAAGAAAAAAAGCTGATCTAATGAAAATGCTGTTGCAATAAAGTTGCAATGTAATTGCAATGGATGAGACTTGATCTTACAATCGATTGTAAAAACAGAAAATCAATCGCGTCACAAGTGCACCTTTTTTTTAAAAGGCATGTCTATCACATAAGTCTTTACCCACCTGCATATCAATATGGGTAGTCTAACCCTTTGGAGTTACTTCAGAAAAAAGTAAACAAACCAACTATTACAGGTTACAAATTAAAATATTGCTTTTACAAGCTATAATCTTTATTGGAGGTAGATCTTTGACTTTGTCAACACCAAAGGTTTATTCTAAACAAAGATCTAAGCCCCAAGTATTAAGCCACCACAATCGATCTCTTTGTCTGTTCTAATTCAGAAGTTGAGTACATAAGTAAAAAGAAGTGCGCTTCATCGTGAATTAGACAAGATAAAGAAGTGCATCAACGTATCACGATGAGTTGAACCGCCCATTTTGCCAATGTTCTTATCTCACTGACTTCTCAAAATCCCATTAAAACCCATCGATCCCAGACCAAATAAGTAGCCGAGCACACTTACCAGCCCGGTGGGCCGTACCTTGATACCAATAGAAACATCTGAAATAGTTTTAGTGGTGTTGAGAGATGTGATTTGAAGGAGATCCCACCTAGTGGTAAGACCAAAGTGGGGACTGATAAAATAACTAAATTCACTGGTGAAGCCCAGGGGCTCAACTTTTTTAGATGGAAAACCGGAACTAAAGTCATTGTAACGGGCGGGTCCAAGGGCCAGTTTGTAACTTGACTCTGTGGTAGACTTAATTTCCGTATAAACACGAAAGCCATATTTGTTGTACCCTTTGTTGTCTACCACGTGGATATCTAAGAAGGGACTGATGCCGAAAGTAGTGGCTGCGTTAATATCAACTTTGAAGACATTGAGGGTGATGCCAAAATCATAATAGCGCTTATTACCAGCTACAACCTCGTGGTCAAATTTGCGGCTGAAGGAAAACTCTGAGAAAGGAATCTTATCTCTTAAAGTAGAGTCTTGTATGGTGTCGGACGTAAGATTTTGACCAGACATCGAAGAAACGAGGAAGGAGAAGATACACACCCATAATGCGAGTCGGAAGAGTGACATATAATTTTATTTTCATGTAAAATAAACAAATTGTAACTACAAAATTTTAGAAGACCACCCCCATTTATAGAATTATACACTTGTTTCATAGGTTTGGGAAAAGCAAGAGATTTATTTTAGTCAGCATATCCGGAAAAATCCCCCCCGCAGCAGCGGAATTTTCCTTGTTCCCTACTCTAAAGATGAAAATACATTTGTCAGGTCGGCATAGGCCGGGTAAAGCAATTATTTAACCATCAAAAAAAATATTTATGGCAACTAAAAAAGCAGTTGTAGTAGGCATCAACGATTATTCACCAATTGGAGACGGTGGACCTGATTTGGCGGGATGTGTAAATGATGCCAGAGACATGGCCAATACACTGGTCATTTGCGGATTTTCTCCGACCAACATCCGAATTCTGACCAATCAGAATGCCACCAAGGCCAAAATTCTGAAATACCTGAAGTGGTTGCTGATGGGCTGTAAGGCGGGTGATTCGCTGGTGTTTTATTACTCAGGACATGGCACTCAAGTAGCTAATATTGGGCCAGAGCTGGAAATTGACGGGGTGGATGAAGCCATTGTGCCCCATGATTATCCGGTAGCGGGTTATTTGAAAGACGACGATTTCAAAAGCCTGTTTGATCAATACCTTAAGCCCAAGGTAAACCTTGAAGTAATTTTTGATTGTTGTCATTCCGGTACAGGAACCAAAGATTTCAATCCTTTTGGCATCTCCGTTGAACCCTCAGATCTAAGAGTAAGAATGCTTCCGCCAAGCCTGGAAGACGAGTTTTATGCCGTAAATAGTATGAACATGGATGAGCCGCTTGCCATGAGGGCGTTGGTGCCGGTAGCCAACATGAACCATACTTTATGGGCGGCGTGCAGAGATGCTCAACTCAGCTACGAAAGCAATATAGGAGGCATGCAAAGGGGACATTTTACCTATTGTTTCTGTAGGGTATTGCGTGCCACCAGTGGCATAATTACCAGGAGAAAACTGGATGCTCAAGTGAAGACAGCCCTCCTTAATTTTGGCCAAAACCAGACCAATCAGGTAGAATCTGTTTCTGCTGAATTCAAACAAAATATTTTTCAATAACATATAAAGTAAAAGGAATGGCAAAGACAACAAAAAGGGTTGCCGTTAAGCGACCCGCAGCACCACCCCAAAAGCGCGACCTGCCAAAGGCCGCCGACGCTTCGGTGGAAATTAAATCAGTAGTGCGAACGAACAACACTGCATCAAGAAACAGTAGAGACCCCAATTCTGCCGCTATGACCTCAGAGCTGGCCAACATCGATTTTCGAAAAATGCTGGGAGGTCCTTTACAGGCTGCAGTGGATGCTCAGGTGGCCTCCTCTTTGGCCTCCATTGACTTCATCAATAACGTGGGTTTTAAAACAGTGGGCACGGGCGCCAATGCTAAAAAGGAATTGGTATACGTTGATTTTACCCACGAACAAATCGAAATTGTGCCACCTCCTGAAGGAAGTACAGCCGCAGCAACTGAAAAGAAAACGACCAAATACATCAAAGTGCCTCTTTTGACCATGGTCCAGGTTCCATCGCTTCGAATAGAATATGTAGATATTAGTTTTAAAGCCAAACTCAATTCTGTCGAATCAAAGGAGGTAACAGACAAACTGGGTATTACGGTTGACGCCAAAGGCGGATGGGGCCCAATTAGTTTTAAGGTATCCGCTTCTTATCAACGACAATCCACATCGGGTGTCAAAGTGGAAAAGGAGTACGCACTTGATATCAAAATGAAGGCTGTTCAGGATGAAATTCCAAGAGGCCTCGAAGAGATTCTGGGAATGCTAAAATGATGACGATTTTGATTAAAGGCCACAGGAATGTCTTGTGGCCTTATTTACCATTTAAAAAAACAGCGTATGATTACATTGTCAGATTATCTGAGTTTTCTTTATACCGAGGTTACCCGTGCACGAATCAACCTCGACCATTACGTTGCTGAACAGGCCCAGGAATTTGCCAAAGACGAAATATTAAAACACTTTCCCGTGGCAAGATTCAGGATTCCTGAAATGGAATTAAACATACCGGTAATGATATCTGGTGCCAAGTATCAAACTACCATCAGATTTACTACTGAGCAGGAGTTTTTTTATAAATTTATAAAGGGTGAATTGAGCCTGGCACTGCAAAACCTGAAAATCAGAATGAAGAAACAGGCAAGCGGAGGGGCAGGAATTACAGTGTTGAAACCCAGCCTTAACATTGACATAATCAGGAGCAGCATTTTCAGACCTTCGGGTGGATCCACCCGTGATATCTCACCTTTATTGACTGAATTTTATGTGCAGCTCGTTAATAATGCAGTGCAGAGTCAACCCGAAAACATTGTTAAAGTGTATACAGAAAATCTGTTTTTTGGAACACTTGAAAGACAACCAGATCACCGAGGCACAGATAAAGCCAGAACACAAACTCCAGGAAATTCTGGATACGCTGGAAAGTAAAATTTTAGCAAAGGTGTTGGAAGATACCATCGTAGTAAATAATGTATTTAAAAAACCTGTTGGTAGATCCGGAAACACACAAGGTGCATGCGGGTTCCAATGAATTTTCTGTCTTTCAAATTAAGGCAAAAATCAATGAAGAGGGCCTTTTTGTACACAGCGTCAAAGAAGGAGATGAGATCAAAAAGATTGTTGAATTTGAATAGCAGCCCTCATGATAAAAGAGTTTTGATATTTAAAATAGACTATTTGAATTCGGTTGACGGCGACCTGGACCATGTGTTTGACCTGTACAACAATCATAAATTGGGTTTGGATGCCGCGCTAATGTCGGTGCTGTTAAAAATTTCAAATCATGCCAGAGAGTACAACGATCAGGAAATGTTAAAAAAAGCATTGTCGCTGCAGTCTACTTTAAA
Source organism: Saprospiraceae bacterium (assembly GCA_016717655.1). GTDB lineage: Bacteria > Bacteroidota > Bacteroidia > Chitinophagales > Saprospiraceae > JADKBO01. Next base: position 112,482 of record JADKFC010000004.1, on the reverse strand, counting down.
AACGGCGCAACAAGGCATAGATCCGCTCTCTCTTGAAAGTGTAAAACTTTACAAAAGTACCTTTATAAGAAAAATTTGTTACCGGATCATTAATGAGTTGTGTGATTACTTTACATACAACAAACAGGAAGTGGAAGCCAAAATTCAAAAAATCCGAGACCTGACCTCCCAGCTGATTCTGGCCGGCTTGCAGCAAAAAGTAATTATTCCTTCTGATATCAAATCCAGCTACAGCAAAGAAGAAATAGGACAACTTTGGGCTAAGTTGTTGAAAAATGAGGAGACTTATTTGTTTCAGCAAAACCTGTGTCTCTTGGCCAATAAGCAGGATGTACTTTATATTTTTGAAGACTTGTTTCAGCAATTGGAGGTCTCCATTTGATAAATCACAACTGCATTTGGGATTATTTTTGTTGTAAATAAGCACATTACACATTATATTTGTATTGAATATAAAATATGTGCCATGAAAAGACTTGTATTCTTTCTGCCCATCCTATTATTTTTTCAACCCTGTTTTTCTCAGAATATCATCGATTATTATACCATCCCCGGGCTGGTTGTAGGTTCGGGTAACGGCAATGTATACGAGGTAGATACTAAATCTGGTGTTTATTTTGATCGCAGGGAAGACGACACTACTGGTGTCAAGGTTTATTTCAGAGGTACAAGAACACACTTCGAATCGGTGCTTTTGTTTAAAGAAAATAAGATCTATTCAGCTGCCACCCCTAACGATAATAGTCTATATTTTGATTTTAATCTGAATGCCGGTGACACAATAAAAATGGGCACTTTTTTTAACAATGTAATTGACTCTATTACGACCATCCAATTGTTAAATGGAGAAGTGAGGCCAAAATATGTATTGAGAAATTTGTCCATCTATTTTCAGGGAGATATCACCCATTTTGTTCCCGGTTTGGGAGACCTGAGATATGGTTTTTATCCTTTCAGGTCATTCGAAGGTTCTACCTATTTTATATGTGCAAAGGCGGGATCAGAACAATTGTGGGTTAATCCAAATGTTGCCAATTTATGTGACGTTTCAACGTGTATCCATCCCAACCCACAATTTTTGCACGAGGTGGTCGATTCTACTATAATATTTACCAATATCAGCAAGTATGCCAATATATTTGAATGGATATTGAGCGACGGCACAAAAAGTGTATCAAAGGATTTTAGCCACCAGTTTTTAAAGACCGGATGTTATTCTGCAACGCTTAAAGCCTACAACGGCTGTGCAACTACGCCAAAAGAAACATCTAAGCCTTTGAATGTATGTTCTGAAAATGCGTGGATCGAAGGCGGCGGACACGACAGTATGACATTTTATTTTAGAAGATATCGTATTACCCCTCAAATAGAAATTATTTCTGACGAATACCGTGTTTTAAAAACCATTGACGGGGGTAAGTCATACACCGTTTTGAATGTTCAGGCAGAAGATGGAAAGCGTCGAAGGGTTAATCACTTTATATGGTGGGATGAAAATCGGTTGCTGGCACTATGCAACCATGAAAATACTACATCTGACCAGAGGTCAATCTTGTTGTCAGAAGATGGTGGCCTTAGCTGGGTAGCTTGCGCTCCTGAATCCTATTATGTATCTAATGGAGCCACGGGTAAAAATGGAGAAGCCTGGATTTCAGAAGGCAATTATAGATATTGGTATTACAGGACCTTGGATTATGGAAAGACTTGGGAAAAAATAAACCTGGCTGTCGGCTATCAGATATATGGTTTTTCCAGTTTGGGAAATAATGTTTTGTACGGCAGTGGATATTATGGCTTGCAGCCAAGTGGGTATTATTGTCAGGCAAAATCAGTGGATAATGGCGTCACCTGGACCTTTAAAACTTACCCTCATGGTATTTACGCTACTCACTTTTTTGATCAAAACACCGGATATGGCACAAAAGATGGTAAGCTATATGAAACAACAGACGGGGGAGTTACCTACACCTTGATACCTACGCCACTTAAAATTAAATCCATAAAACTCGCCTCTGAAAAAGCCGGTTGGATTGTAGATGAATTAAATACTATTTACTATTCCAATGACTACTTTCATACTTTTACAGCGACCAACTGTGGCAAGGCAGAAATCAATTTTTCTGTTTTTAATGACTCAACCGCTTATGGGGCCACACTGTCCAATTATTCGCTTGGCATCAAACCTATTAAAGTAGATTTTAATCCTACCATGGTGGGTTGCGCATTGAATTTTGACAATGATGGAGATGGGTATAAAGCCTCTGTGGATTGTGATGATCAAGATGCAGGAATAAATCCCGGTAAAGCAGAAATACCCTATAATGGTACCAATGACGATTGTAATACGGCAACCCTCGATGACGACCTGGATGGAGATGGCTACGGCATAGCGCAGGATTGTGATGACACCAACATTGAGGTTAATCCTGGAGCGACAGAGATCATCAACAATGCCATTGATGAAAACTGTGATGGGTTGGTTGAAATTATTTCAGGTGAACATCATGAATTCACCAATCAATTGCTCATTTACCCCAATCCTGCCGGTAGTATTTTGTATTACAAGAGCAGCTTGAAATTATTGACAGCTACAATACTTGAAGTAGACGGCAGGAGAACCACGTTGAATTTGAATAATGGTGCCATAGATTTATCGGCCTTCTCTAATGGCATAAAAGTCATAGAAGTTATTTCGGAGAAGGGCGATTTAATTTATAAGAGCATTGCTATTCATAAATAAATGTTCTTTAGGGAGTAAAAAAGAAGTAAGACAACATATTTTTGATAATTTGGTCAGTGTGATGAAAGAGGAATCATTAATTATTTTTCTTTGAATTTTTGATTTTAGTAACAAAGAAAAAACAACCTTATGGACATTTCATTAAGATCAAAAGATGAAACTATTGACAGGAATAATGGATACGGAAATTTTTCTTATATTCTGGTCAAGTCCAAGGTATCATTTAAATTGTTAGAGATTTTCTCAGTTACAGGATTTTTTGGTTAATAATTGAGCTAAATAATAACAAAATTTGTAATTTAGCTTCTTACCCCCCAATCCAACACCATGAACAGTGTCAGAATATTGCTCACCATGGGTCTGGTCCCTTTGTTGTTGACCCAGACAAATGTAGCTCAAACTATTTCCACCAATGCCATAAGTATTCAATGTGAAGATCAGGTTTTTGGCCTGAATGCCGATGTAAACGAACCCAATTGTATGGCAGACATTCAATTGAGAGCTACAGCTTACAACGACCTGACATGTACTTCATCGGCTCTAATATCCTGGATTGTGTATGTGGACAAAGACGGGAACGGAGTGGTCGACCTGGAATTTTCTAGTTTTGTGAACCCTTCGGATGTGGATCTCACCACTGATTCTAATGGCAATGGAATTGTGGATTATTACCTTTCACCATCAAAGGAAGGAGAGGCTCCTTCTATTCCTGAATGGAAATGGCCGGCTTCGTTTAACAGTCACAAAATTATGTGGATCGCCGTGGATAGTTGTGGAAACAGTGCCATGTGTTATTCCATTGTAAAAGTAAAAGACCTAGACCCACCAACCATAGACCTCATTTTGACAGACACACTTGATGCCAATGGTGGTGAAAGGAAGGAAATCAAGGCAGCTCAGTTTAATGCAGCATCACATGACAATTGTACTACAGATGATAAGCTGTGGTTTACGTTTGACGGAGCGTATCCGGTGAGCAGCCTTCAAAACAAGCTTCATTATTTTAAGGGCAAGGGTATAAATGCGGATGTAAATGAATATAACCGGGGCATAGCTCAGTACTGGAACCCGGCGTTGAACACTTCTTCAAAAATGTTGATTTGTGACGGCAGCGGAAATAAAACGGTAAGACAGCAAATTTCGGTTTGGGATGAATACTTAAATACAGACACCGCCTTCGTACAAATATTTTTATCCCGTTTTGATTGTGTAGAAAATTGTTTGTCGGGTAAGGTTACCAATTTGTCAAACCAAAGTATTCCTCACGTCTTGGCCTCCATTGAAAGAATAGGCAGGGATGAGCACCGGTACTTCTTCTTTTCTGAGGAATACAGGGTAAACTTATTTATTGATTGGTACAAAGTTAAACTTAAAAAAAGAAATGATTTCAGCAATGGCATTACCGGTGCTGATTTATTTATTTTATTGAGACACATCAATGGAAAAGAATTGTTGGACAGTCCTGAAAAACTATTGGCTGCCGACATCAATGCCGATGGCAAAATCACCATGGAAGATTTTCATGAATTGTATCGCTTAAGAATAGGTATACAAGATACATTTAGCAATAACGACAGCTGGATCTTTTTGCCCAGTCCTTACTCCTTTAAGGATGAAAGCCAACCTTTTGACATTGAAAGGACAGCCCTGGTGGATATTGCTGTACAAACGCAACAGAATTTTACTGGCATCAAGGTGGGTGATGTCAATCAAAGTACAGTCGACCCTAAGGATGATGAAATAGTAAACACGATTGCTTTAACAACGGATGACAGATGGATTCAAAAAGGAGAAGAGGTAGTAGCGTCTTTTTGGTTTCAGGAAAAAACCGAACTGAATGGCTGGCAGATCAACTGGCAGATCAACGGCCTTAATAATGCTGTGGTAGAGTCCCCGTTAGAAGCCCGATTTGAAGGAGTTGAATTAAAAGATGTTTCCTCCTTTATTTCATATGCTGTTTTAACCGAAACCACTAACTTAGAAAAAGAAGTTGAGGTGTTAAGGGTCAGGGGTAGGGCAGAAAGAGATGGCTTACTCAGTTCTTTCTTAAGCCTTGACAAAGAGGAAGGAAGCATCATCTATACCGGTAAGGAGGTGGCAGCCAACAAACTTAACCTTTTATATCTTTCTTCGAGGGAGGAGAGACAATTTGAGGTGGATGAGAGCATACCCAATCCTTTTGTTGATGCCACAGAAATCAAGTATTATTTACCATCGCCAGGTGAGGTCCAATATACAATATATAATGCCAGTGGTCAGGTATTATGGGACAAAATGCACGAGGGCAATGGCGGCAGAAATTACCTCCAAATCAAGGGCGAAGATTTGCAAAAAGAAGGCTTGTATTATATAAGCCTAAGGTATAAAAATCAGGTACTAACCCGGGCAGTGATTTTGGGGAAGTAAGAAATCTGTCTTAATTCTCTTCATTCACTTCATGTTTAAAAATTGGCAAAATTTTGTCAAAACGGCTGTTGTTGTTTTAAAGGGTTATTATGGAAATTTCATGAAAAAGGTAAACCCACATAGAGACATTTGTCATTAGTAAGAAATACTGAATTTAAATTAAACATTCAGAAAATTAAGAGGCATTAAGCTTGCTTTTAAGAGCATTGTCTTAATTCTCTCCATTCACTTCATGTTTAAAAATTGGCAAAATTTTGTCAAAACGGCTGTTGTTGTTTTAAAGGGTTATTATGGAAATTCCAGGGAAAAGGCAAGCCCACATAGAGACATTTGTCAATAGTAAGAAATACTGCATTTAAATTAAACATTAAGAAAATTAAGGGAAATTAAGGGTATAATGAAGAGAGCAGTCTTAATTCTCTTCATTCCCTTCATGTTTAAAAAAATAGCACAAATCTTTAAAATTGACAAGAGCTGTATTAATGGACTATTTTGGAGTTCCCTTGGAAGGGCTAAGTCCAGAAAGAGGCATAGGTTATTATAAAGAGATTGTCATTTTATTCATGCACACAAAACTACGTTGCATAGGCACAGGCGTTTAGGGAGATATTTTTGTTGAGAGAACTTAATGTTACTAAATGTACTTAATGTTTCCATGCTGCTGAATCTCTTTATAATGTGAAAGGTCTATATGTGGAAAAATAGATATATTGGCACAATATTTACTGCTCCAACCACTTCTTAAACTCCGGACTTTTTTGTCGGCTGGTATCCACATCTAACTTGTGATTGGGTTCTTTGAGGTGGATAATGAGTTTTGAATTCTCAATGGGTTTGACAGATGCGATGGCGTCGATGTTGATGATGTATTGTCTGTTGGCGCGAAAGAAAAGCTGTGGGTCGAGTTGGTCTTCGAGTTCGTCGAGTGATGTGATGTCCATGGTAAACTTATCACCATTCATCATGTAGATGTGGATCATGGCTTCTTTGGCAAAACAGGCTATCTCACGCGTATTGACAGGGATCCATTGATTGCGAAAGTTTGCCACCCACTTTTCTTTGTACTTTTCTGATTTTTCATTGATAGACAAAGAATCAATGAGTTTTTGAATATCCAGGTCGGGTGCCTTGGTCTTATGGTTGTACTGCCTGCACTTGTTAATGGCCGTTTTGAGTTCCTCGTCTTTGACAGGCTTGAGTATGTAGTCGATGCCATTGGCTTTAAAGGCTCGCAGTGCATATTCGTCATAGGCGGTTGTGAAAACCACGGGACATTTTAATGGAAAATCATTAAAGATATCAAGGCTTACCCCATCACTTAACTGGATGTCCATAAATAAAAGATCCGGTTCCGAATTTTCACTAAACCATTTCCTGGCCTTTTTCAGGCTAGACAAAATGGTGACGATTTCAATATCCGGGGCTACTTTTTTGATCTTGCCTACTAGTTGATTGGCAATCATTTCTTCGTCTTCAACAATAACTGATTTCATGGTTAAAATTAAATTAAAGGGATCTTAATGATAAAATGGCTTTCTGTTTGATCAATGACAACGGGCCTTGGACTTAGATAGCGGTAGAGGGATAAAAATTGCACCAGCCCTCGTTTGTTGGACGTCTCTACATTGTTTTTGGCCTGTACATTGTTTTTCACCACCAGGTAATTGTCTTCTACATAGATATCCACTATAAGGGGAGAATCGCTGTCAATGACATTGTGTTTGATGGCATTTTCCAACATGTTTTGAAGGGTAACCGGAGCTATTTTTTTAGTACCCAATTGTGGCGGAACAGAAATATTGACGAGCAGACCTTTGCCAAAACGGGTTTTTGAAGAGCAACGTAGGTGTCTACAAAGTTGAGCTCATCCTGCAAAGGAACAGCTTCTTCATTGGCATTTTTAAGTATGTATCGGTACATATCAGACATCTGACTTAAAAACTGACTAGCCAGCTCCTGATCATTTTCAATAAGGGCAGAGAGTGAAGTGAGGGAGTTGAAAAGAAAGTGGGGATTCAATTGTTGTTTCAATCCATCGTACATCACCTGGGCCTTTTCTTTTTCCAATAGCTGGGCTTTTGACTCAAGATTCATCACCTTATTGTACTGGGCAATGCGGTACTTATAAAAAAGAAACAACAGAATTAAAATTGTCGAAGCCAGAACTATATAAAATAAAGTTGTTTTGTAAAAAGGAGTTTTAATGACAAAAGAAATTTTGTTTGGTTGACTGACCCAATCATTGTTACGGCCCCGGGCCACTACTTCAAAGGTATATTGTCCGGGAGGAAGGTGGTTGTATCCGGCCTGGTAAACAGATTCGGCCGTTTTCCAAGTTTTTTCAAAGCCTGTAAGCCGATACTCGAAGTAGTGTGGATAGGCAAGCGGATCGGTGAGCAGACCATATTTAAACACGATGGAATTTTCATTGGGTTCAAGATACAATGTGGTGTCCGATGAAATAAAGTGGGTTTGATCAGCGATGGATACAGATGTTAAACCTGGAAAGTTAACCAAAGGCGATTGGCTTAGGTGTTGGGCATTTAATTTAAAAATGTCATTTCCCACAACTCCAAGAATGGAACCGTCTTTTCGCTGAATTAATGAATTGGCATAGGACAACTTGTTTTCTGAATAGGGAATAGAGAAGTTGATAAAGCTCTCTTTATTTGGATCAAAACATGAGACCTTGTTGTAGTACATGGTCCAGATATTACCAGCCTTGTCAATTATAATTTTGTGAACATGGTTGTTAATCCAACCATCAAATTCTGTCCATGATTTTAGTTTTTGGGTATTGGTGTTGTAACACACAAGGCCAAATCCTTTAAATCCGATCCATAGCCGATCCTTTTCATCCATAATGGAGGTACTGAAATAGCCAACATTTTTACCCGAATTATTGCCAAGCAACTCAATGAGGCGGACTTTACCTTTGTGATAACTTCCAATATATTTCATAAAGCCAACCCAGTACAATCTTTTATGGCTGTCAGCATAAAGGTTTTCGATTTGTATTGGGGTATCTTCTTTCGGTCCATCTTTATCATTATCATAAATGATTTTGACAAGTTGACTATAAGGGTTGTACTGCAAAATATCTAAACCATCAGACACATAAATCAATGAATCTATCGATAGGATGTTTTTTATCGGAAAAGACTTGTGATTTTTAGGAAGCAAATTGAGGGGAATCCATTTGTTTTGTCTACTTACATATTCCCAGGCTCCAGTGTAGGAGGTTAAAAGGATTCGTGAATTTAGGAAATAAATAGATTCAATAAAGTTGGGTATTTCTTTGTTGTCATTTGGTACAAAATCGTTAATATCAAAAATGGAATAGTTTTTGGTTTTTGCATCATATTGTATGACCTTCCTATCATTTGTTACCATCCACAAATTCAGGGTTTGGGGATCTTCTTTAATCAGCTGGATATCTGTTTTCAGTTCTTTGATCACTTCCGGAATTCTTAAGGCCATGAAAGCTGGTATTTTTGGACTGCAAACAGAGATTCCGTTGAGTGTACCCAACCATACACTGCCATTGCTATCCATCAACGCATCCCAGAAAAACTCTGAAGTGATACTGTAGTTGCGATCCTTATGGTGTGTTATGTTGTCAATGTGTTTGGTTCTTTTTAAGTCGATGAGGACTATTTTATGGTTAAAACAAGTTATCCACAATTTATCCTGGTTGTCCAGTAATATTGTTGAAACATATGCGTTTTCCTGATACCAGCCCAGCGGAATTATTTCTACTATTTTTTTTTGTACAGGATCGAAAATGACAATTTCATTTTTCGAATTATCTGCGAACATAATTTTTCCGTTTTTGTAATGCGTTATTGCCCTACAAATCCTGTTTTTAAATATATCATCGGTTCCTGATCCAGCGACCCGTTGTAGTTTGTTTTTATTTAAGTCAAAAAATAGCAACCCTGAACTGGTTGTTATCCAAAGTGTATTTGTTATTTCATCCTTTACCAGACAATTTTTGCTGGTGTTAATAGCATTTGGATTACTTAAATCATTTGACAAAGGAGCGATCAATTCAAGCTTATTACTTTTTCTATCGAATCTAACTAATTCAATATATGTTGTTGCATAAATATTTCCTTTTTGATCGCATATTACATTATTGATAAGATTGTTAAAACATCCTTTGGGAGCATTATAATGCGAAAATTGATTTGTGCGTGTATCGAAACAAAACAGTCCGGCTTCAGTGCCTCCCCAGATATTACCATTTAAATCTTCGCACAAACTATGGATGGTATTGTTGGGAATAGAATTTCCATTCTTTTTCTGTTTAAAATTGTGAAAATTATTGCCGTCGAATCTAGAAAGTCCATTTTGGGTGCCCACCCATAAAATGTTGTTTTTATCCTTTAATAAGGAAAAAACGATGTTGTCGCATAAGCCATCTCTTTCGGTATAATTTTTAAAAATAAAATCTTCAGTTTGTCCACACGCTGATGAATATGCCATCAGACACAACAACCAAATTGAGCAGGAAAGTATTTTGTGTTTATAGGATTGATATGGAGTTGGAAAGCTCAAAATGGTTTTATTGGTTGTATCTGTAACTAATTAGTTTAATTTTCCTGTTTTTCCTAACTTCTTTGTTGATAACACATTTCATCAAAATTAGAAAGAAAGCGGAAGCATTTTTATGCTAATGTACCGAAAAGTAGCCAGCTGGTATTGAAAGGTATCTATTTTTCATTTAAAGGTTGGTGGGCTGTAAAAAGGAGATTTGTGCTTGAACCGATGGGGGGGAAAGATAAAATACCTTTGGAGCCGTGTTATCAACCATTCACCTATTTTTTTTGACTTCAGGCATTTTATTATTTGAACAGATTTTCTGACTGCCTCAATTTTGTCCTAGAAAATTCATTAACAACAAAACCATTATCATGAAATCTATTTTAAAAATTATGTTTTTGCTTTTCACAACCATTTCACTAAAAGCACAGGTTCCGGAATCGCTTAATTACCAGGCTGTGGCCAGAAACAATGCTGGCGTTGCCCTTGTCAATCAAACCATCAAAGTTAGGATGACGCTGCTCAGAAACAACATCTCTTTGTATAGTGAAACCAGACAAGTTACCACCAATTTATTGGGTTTGTTTAACATCCAGATTGGCAGTGCAGGTGCGCTGTCAACTACAGGAGATATCACAGCTATTAGTTGGCTGCCCAATACACCCAATGCCATAATGCTGAAAGTGGAAATTGATCTGAACAATACCAATGTATTTACGGATATGGGTACTCAGCCTTTTAATACTGTTCCCTTTGCTTTTGGTGCCAAAACAGCCATTGAGGTGATAAATTTAGCGGGTAGATACATTGATCCGGTGACAGTGCCCATATCCAACAGCAGGTTGATGTGGAATGGTTCATCATGGACTCCCGTGAAAAAAGACTCTGTTATTAATATTCATAGTACTTTGCCATCTTATCCAGCTGGAGGTCCAAATGCTGATTGGTTATGGGTTAGTAATAATGCTGCAACACCTACAATTTCAGTAAATGGTACAGAGAGAATAACTGCGCACCTGGTGGGAGGATTTGGACATGCTTATTCTGGTTATATTGTAGTGTCTACGGCTGTGTGCTATCAGAATACTGCTGGAGGTAATATAACTAGTTTTAATTCACCTGCTTCGGATGAAGGTGTTGAAACGGCCATTCCTATTAATTCAACAGCGCCAAGAATTCAATTATCAGCGAGTGGCAGCATTAAGCTTCCTGCAGGATCTTACAAGATTGGTATGTGTATAAAAAACAAAAGCGGTACAGGGGCGGCCCTAAATAATTCAAATTATGTCAACGGATTTATTGAAATTAAGTACTAAAAAATGAAAAAATTTTTATTGGTTATCTTCTGCCTTAATTCAATTTCAGGCAGCTCCCAAATCCTAAGTCCTGCCGGTATTTGCAGCATGGGCAGAAGCCTTACCAATGGCAATTTGATGATAGAAGACAACCTTGGCAGTCTGGAGATCTCTACCATCACCACCCCCACCTTTGTATATACCCAGGGTTTCATTCAGCCCGATGCCGGCACTACCAATGAGGTGCCTTACATCAATGATGTATATCTTGGCGGTGGGAGTTATTTATTGGACGCAATGGGGTCAACCGTAGATTATTTTGAAGACGACATCATGTTGGAATTTTCTTTGGGCGAGGTAGTGAGTAAAACCCAGGAAATTTCCGGTAACATGCTTACCCAGGGCATCCTGCAACCGTATGCTGGCAAACATTGGACAGGCCTGTTAAGCACCGCATGGAAAGAAAAAAACAATTGGTCGCCAGCCATTGAACCTACAGCAGAAGACGATGTGATCATCCCTCCCCTATGTCCCAACTATCCCATTATTGCCAATGGGAAAACAGGAAATTGTAAAAACATTTTGCTGATGGATGGCGCCACCTTGAGTGTTAAAGCAGGGGGGACCTTGCTTTTGCACAATTGATTGAGGTCCGGAGAAAGTACGAATATAGGGCACAAGGAAGCTGGCAAACAAACGGAAGAGGCAATAGAAATCTAATCATCTGTTGGTTAAAACAAAGCAGTGATAGTAACCCATTTTAACATACAGTTGACGGAGTTAAAATGGATTGCTATTTTTGTGGGATGAAAAATGTACTTCTTTTTTGTTTATCCCTTTTCATTATAGTGCCGTTATCATCACAGGTGGCGCGGATTTTAGTTAAAGAAAAAATTACCCTGGAAGGCAAAGATTTATCTTCAGGAAGGAACCCTGACATGGCCTGTGATGGAAAAATAAGCATCAACCTGCCAAAATCGGGGCCACACCAAATTTTGTTGGACCGAAAGTTTAACATTGAACCTAGTGATCAAAAAGATCGAGGCGACTATGTGCATGCAAGGTGGTTTTTAAAAAAGAGTTTATCTGTCAAAGAAATTGTTATTGAAACAACTATGTTGGTTTCAACCAATAATCAGCACAAAAACAGTATTTTTAAAAATGCAGAAGAAGAGATAGCTAAATATCTGCTGGAAGACAAAAGATTCCCATATCGATCTAAACAAATTCAAAAGCTGGTAGCTCAATTGAAGTCAAATGCTATTGACACCCTTTTGGATGAAATCATGGCACTTGGAATTAAGAACCTTACCCATGTGACTGCACCTTCGCACCGCTGGGGGTTGTTGAAAGCTTTAAAAAAGGGAAAGGGTGACTACATCCATTATGCAGAATTGATGGCGACCTTGTGCAGAGCTAAGGGCATACCGGCCAGGGTAGTCCAAGGTTACAGACTCATTTCATATTTGGATAGGGACTGCTGGGTCGAAGTTTATATAGGAGGAAGAGGATGGGTAAGAAAACATCCCTTCACCTATCCAATAAGCGAATACAATAACAATCCTGAATTAATTTACATTTCCGTTTTGTACGATGAAGATCCAATTTACGACTTCGACCTCGGATGGTGCCAGTCTTTAAAGATGAAAAATCAATTGCTAAATAGCACCGAGCCCATGCAAAGGGAAGCGGTAGAAAGTTACCAAAATCATGAATTGATAAAATCTGATTCTCTTTTCAGGATACTGATCAAAGAAATCCCACAGTATTACAATTACTATAATTTTTTAGGAATAACCCGGGCTAGACAAGGTCAATTTGACAATGCCCTGGGCTTATTGCAACAAGCTATGAATCTCTCAAAAAGCGATGAGGAGAAGTGTTACACTTATTATGCATTCGCCAATTATTCAGCACTCAATCACGATCCTAAACTAGCCGTCAATTACCTGGACCTGGTCTTAAAAAAGGGCTGCGTTAGTCTTGAAAAGATAAAAAAGGATCCTGATTTGTCGACTATTGCTCAGACAGAAGAATTTTTAACCCTGATTGAAAAATACGAAGGCATGGATTAGTCAACAACCATGGCCTTTATTTTTCTAAATTTTAATAAACATTACGACTAATTGCCACATAAAAGCCTGTTTGGCTTGCAATAAATCGTAAAAACAAAATAATGTTCTGAAAAATTGGCTCTGATCAAATTTAATATTATATTTGTTTGAGTCAGTCGTTTGATATTTGAAAAATAATCTTTTGGTCCTGGGTTTTCTTATGATGTCTTGTATAATCCAGGCCCAGGAAGACTGTACCAATGGAGTTGACGATGACAATGACGGACTAATTGATCTATGGGACACAGAATGTTTTTGTGTGCAAAGCAATGGCACCCTTTATTTTAGTGATTTTGAAACTTTTGACTGTTGCCCTTGGCGATATACAATACCAAGTGCTCCTGGAGGAATTGATTGTTTATTGGGAATGAGCAGTGCAACCGAGGCCACTTCTGACTATTTTAATTTGTGTAATTACATTGGGGCCAGTTCACCACCCAATCCGCCTCTGGTTCCCTTTCCTATTCCCTCAGGAGATGGGGTTGTAGGCACCATAACTACAAATCAATATGTAGAGTACATAGGCACCTGCCTCCCAATTGAATTACTCGGTGGTTTTGAATATGAATTTTCAATGCAGGTGGGATTCCACAGCAATACGGGTTATATGAGCGGCTCTCCTTTTGTTGTTGCTATTTATGGCACAACGGATTGTATTAATTATCCTGTTATGAACGATGACTGCCTGAATACCAATCTTGATTGGTTTCAAATTGGCACAATGACGGTGGTTGGAAACAACGGAGAATGGAGCTATGTTTCCGGCACATTTACCGTTCCTTTTAACACAGCTGCCATTGCCTTTGGAGGTGACTGTACCAGTTCAAGTCCCGTTACAGATTACCATTTTTTTGATGACTTCATGATTGTTGGACCCGGAAATCCACAGATGGAGGTGGATGAAATATCGGCTGAAGGAGATTGTGCCTCCGGCATTGAGTTAAGTACAAATCAACTACCAGGTGCCGAATATCAATGGTACTTAAACGGCATTGCCATTGCAGGGGCAACCGAATCTACTTATCAAATACCGCCCGGAGGGGAAGGAGAATACAAAGTAATGACCCTCTCAAACGGCTTATGTGGCATCAGTCTTCCCTATGCCGTAGATATTGATGAAAATGTTTTGAATTGGGAAGAATCGATTAGCCATATACTCTGTTTTGGCGATAACAGTGGTTCGATAGATTTGCAGTTGCCGGGTAATCATGCTCCTTACCAGGTGAATTGGAACAATGGTCAAACAGGTGCCACGCTTGAAGGCCTTGCTCCGGGACAATATTCAGCGACGGTTACCGATAGTTATGGTTGTTTTGGTGTAAGAGAATATGACATAAGCTCTCCCGCGGTTTTAGATGTGTTTATCAATTATATCATCCAACCCGGCGGAAGTCAAAACACCGGCGAAGTAGGGATAAGTATTGCAGGCGGCACGCCTGGCTACACCATTGAATGGAGCAATGGAGCTAATGGTTACAATGAAACAAATTTAACTCCGGGTCATTACACCATAACTGTTACAGATGAAAACGGGTGTCAGGATTTACTCGAATTTGATATTTCAGCCCCTTTTCAAAGTCAGCTTAGTTTTCAATCACCCACCTGTACCTCCTGCAGTGGAAGCATCACTATCGAAGTCTTTGGGGGAGTGGATCCGGTTGAAGTTGTCATCACCCATCTTGAAACAGGTGCCACTGCAATTACCAATATGATAGGCAACCTTTGTCCCGGAAATTATGTATATTCGATTACTGATGGAATTGGCAATTCGGTGCACGATACCCTCGATCTTAGCATTGGAGCATTTCCTACTATTCAATTGGATAGCATCAATGCGGGCATTTGTCCTGGCGACACAACAGGACTCATTTCTGTTGCAGTGAGCGGAGGAACACCGGCATACCAATACCAATGGAGCAATGGTGATTCAACAGCCCTTATCAAAAAATTACTACCCGGAGCATATTCTCTTACGGTCACTGATAAGGAAGGATGCATAGATACCGTAAAGTATCAATTGGATACGCTTAAGCCGGTGCTAACCAATATTGTGACTATGTCAGCCGGATGCACGAATGGAGGAGGGGCAACCTCGATTCTGTTGCAAAGTAATGGTCCCGTTAAATGGCTATGGAGCACAGGCGATACTACGGCCATGATCAATGACATTGGAGCCGGCCAATATACGGTAGTGGTCACCGACAGCCTGGGCTGCAGAAAACAAGACACGGTAATGGTGATCCAACAAGGAGGCATCCAGACATCATTTGAGACCAGCAATGCCCATTGTGAGCAAGTAGCAGACGGCTATATCAACCTTTACCCCATCAGCTTTAATGGCTATGTGACCTATGAGTGGAGCAATGGATCCACAGAGGAAGACATCGACAGCCTTGGATCTGGGGTTTATAGCGTAACGATGACCGATGAAATAGGCTGCAGACTGGTGCAAGAGTATACAATAAGTACAGAGGCGCCTTATCAGGTAAGTGCCGACATCACATCAAACCGATGTAACAGTGACAGCCTGGCTGACATAACCTTAAATGTAACAGGGGGCAGTAACTATCAATATAGCTGGTCAGAGGGTTCTATCTCTAGCATGATAACGGGCTTAAAAGAGGGCAGCTATTTGGTAACGGTAACGGATACCTATGGCTGTGAACAGAGCTACAACTATTTGATAACAGACCCACCTTTGCTGGAAGTAGAAGTAGACATCACAGCATTAAACTGTGCAGGTAAAGCAGAAGGAGAGATAAGCCTTACCGCAACGGGAGGTACAGGAATGTATACGTACATATTAAATGGTACAGAGACAGGATCCCAATATAAGCGGACTTGATGAAGGAGCGTTCAGCCTAACGGTGAGAGATGAAAACGGCTGTACAGAAACAAGTGCGGTGGTGCTAAATGCACTGTCAAATACCAGCATAGCAACACAAACCACAGAAGCGCCATGCGGAGAGAGTATAGGCAGTGAGATCAATATAACAGCAAGTGGCGGCATAGCCCCCTACGATTATAAATGGAACAATGGGAACACAACAGAAGACCTGAGAGATGTACCTCCTGGAATCTATGAAGTAACCGTAACAGACAAGTTAGGCTGCGAGACAGCAGATACAATCCAGCTGAGCAATTCAGACGGACCCCAACTGATGATCAGTGGAGAAGATGTGGCCTGCAACGGAGAAAGCAGCGGCCAGCTAATGATAAGTGCACAGCTGGGCAGTCCACCGTATAATATTTATGTAAATGGAGTATTGGTAACAGGAAGCGAGATCAAAGACCTGTCAGCGGGCATCTATGAAGTAGCGGTCGTGGATGCAAAGGGCTGCGAGATCAAGACGAATTACGAGATCACAGAACCAGCGGCGATTGCAGGTTTAATCGTGGACGTAGTACAACCCGACATCAACAAAATAACAGGCAGTGCGAGCATAGAGGTAAGCGGAGGAACTGGCCCGTACACGATTGAATGGGACAACGGAGAAAAGGGAGAAGAAGCAAAAACGCTGAGCCCTGGCGTGCACAAGGTGACGATAACGGACAGCAGTGGCTGCACAGCAGAAGCAGAGGTGACCATCGTGAAAAGTACCATCTATGCCATATGGGACAAACAGGACAATGCCTGTGCAAGTGATTGTAAAGGAGAGATAGTTATCACCATCCAAAATGAGGATGGCAGTGAAATGATAGATTGGTCGGATGGAGGCACAGGCTTTATAAGAACGGGCCTATGTGCGGGTGACTACCAATGGACGATAACGGATGGTTATGGCAACAACATAACATCGCCGGTAGTAACAATAAAAGCCCCTGAGCCGATAAAACTGGATGTAGAAGTAAAAGGAGAGAGCTGTGAAAACAAAGGAGACGGCCAGGCAACGATCAGCATAAATGGAGGTACGCCCAATTACATCATAAAATGGGACGGAGTGCCAGGCACAGAAATAGCAAACCTCAACACAGGAGCGCACTTGATAGAGATAGCGGATGCTAACGGTTGTCTTACGGATACACTGGTGTTTTTGCCGGGAGTTATATCAGCCAACATTAATACCAAAGTCAAGGATGCCATTTGTGAGACAGGAGGGGAACTGACCATCCAGACCAGTGCATCAGAAATCATTGACGTGCTGATCAATGGAATAAAATACAGCATAGATAAGGAACTTACGATAAGGCCACTCCCACCAACGATCTACAAGATAGAACAACAGATCAGCGACAGCTGTATAGTGTACAAGGAAGAGGTCACCATTGAAAGAGAAACTTTCATTACAGGTGGAAACATACAGTCAGATATTGAAGTCAAGGAAGGAGAAGAGATCGAGTTGGATGTATCACAATTAACGATAGGAGGCAACTACACCATCCAATGGGAGGGTGTGCAGCAGAAGAATTGTAAGGAGACAGATACATTTGGCAACTGCCTGAAATATGTCTATGTACCGGATGGACCTCACGAAGTAAGTGCGTATATCTTGTCTGACCAGGGCTGCGATAGTTTGATCACATTTAATATCAGGGTGCTCGTAGACAATGAAGTATTTTTCCCCAATGTGTTTGGCGTAGGCAACAACATTGTATTTAAGCCCACGGATAAAACAGGAAAGACCAAAATAGAGTCATTTGAAATCTATGACAGATGGGGCAACCTGGTTTATAGCGAAAGAGCAGTTGAAATTTCTGCCTTACGTGGCTGGGACGGCACCATCAATGGCAGTAGGGCAGAGCAGGGCGTTTATGTGTATAAACTCAAAATCTTAGATGTCAGCGGCAAATCCAAATTAAAGATTGGAGATGTAACTTTAGTAAAATAAAAAGAGCGGCTGTAACACCAGCCGCTCTTTTTATTTAAGGCATAAACACATGCTTTGTCAGCATCTTTCCCGAATTTTTGTCAATGGCGGTTAATATTACATTGGTATTCCATTGAGGTAAATTTTGCGAAATACCGGCATTTATTAGTTGACTATATAATAGTTTTCCAGACAGGTCAAATACCATAAGGTCAAAAAGTCCTGAATTTGTATTTGTGTTTATGGTTACTTCATTATTTTTGACGATCATACTAAAATCTACACCATCTGACAAATTATTAGTAGAGGTGGAGATAGAGGTATTGATCTTATACAATTCTCTGCCTTTTGTTGCATCCAGATTGGAAAGAAAAAACAAGGAAGAATTTTGGATTCCCAGGGGTAGTACAGAAGGACCGCTATTAGAATTGAAAGACAATGATTTTACTTTGTTTATTTTATCGAGATTGCCTTTCAAATGATAAAGTGAAGGACTAAAACCATTAAATGTACCGTCAAAGAAAAATATATTTTCATTGTAGGAGACCATATTGGATGGATATGGACTTATTTCTCCTAAAACAGTTGCTTTTTTAGTGACCTTATCTATTAAAATAATAAGATTATCAAAACTGTTGTAGTCATCAATATATATGACCATTTTATCACCGACAACAGACCTTGGTAATTCTTCTGTTTGAACAGTAAAGCCATATTTTTTGATTAAAGAAGTTGATTTTAGTGGAAAATCATGAAGTAGGGTTAAACCGTCACCATAATGGTAATGAACCGCTGCTCCATTTAATTCAAAGATTCTCAACGGCTCTTTGAAGGATGTTTTTTTAACACCCGTAGTTTCATGATAATGGTAAACACCTTCGTCTTCAACAGCAAACACAAGACCTCCGGCTACTTCACATAATCCGGATAAGTCAGTAAAAGAAGATCCGGCATCAAAGGACGCCAATTCCGAAATCTGTTCGTCTGCATATTGAACTTTGCCTTCCCCAAATTTATTGGTTAAAAAAGCAATGCCATTCTTAAAAACTGAAAAGATTTTGTCGTCATTATTGTCGAGATGACGGGCAAAATCCAATGGATCGGCATTCAGTTTTTTAGTACCGGCAGCACTTCCATCAGAAAGATACAAACTACTTTGAGTTGCGATATATGCTTTACCGTTATTTCCTGCCAACATGTATTGGGGTGAACTATCAAGTGTTGCCAGTAACAAGGTGTTTTCAACAGTCCCGTCAGAAATCCAAAGCTGGACACTATTGTTTTCATTGGTGGTAAAAATAACAGCATCGTTGTGCTTTAAGAGCAGGGTGGAGGGAGGATTGCATCCACTGCAAATTGTTTTAACAAATACAGGCTCTTCATTTTTGATAACGTAGAGATCGGTCTTATCTGTTGAAGTAGAGACAGAGACAAAAATTTTATCGTTGACCTGAACAAATTGGGTCCCCCATGACTGGATGGCATCAGCAGCACCGGGATTAAAATCTTTAACAAAAACCGGATTTTGAGCACGGCCAAATAGAGCAATAAATAAAATGGGAATAAAGTAAAGGCTTGTCTTTTTCATATGATTTGTTTGATATTTATAAAAAGCAAAGATAATAATATTGAAGTATATTTTTGAAATATGGAAATTAAAATCACATCAGTTGATATCATTATTAACTATAATAAAGAGATGTATATTTATTACGTATAAACACTTCACTTTCTATTTTGTGATCAAAAATTGTATTTTAATCTTATGTGGAATAAAAATTTGATGAAAGTGATAGAAATAAATTTTGGATTCCCTGATAAAGATTTCTGAAGTGTCTTGATTTAGTCAAACTCGTTTAAGATCATATTAATGATGTTTCTGGAAGAATAGCTGGTGAAATTTCGTTTATCCATTTGTGAAACCTGATCCTTTGTATAGTATTTAGTAATGAATCTTTTTAAAAATTCAAGAATGTCATCAAAATTGTCGCGATAGCTATAACTTGAATGAATTTCAATTAACAATTTTTTGAGCAAGAGGGCTTCATCAAACAGGAAAAGATATTTCAGATAGGGTTCGGCTTTTAACAATGAGATATAATCCACCAACTTATCCAAAATTTTACCCCAATCTTCGGTTTCTGCCCAAAGTCCGAACTTAAGATCCAAGACCAGTGCATAATCTGCCGAATCTCTTCGTATCCCCCTTCCTAAAACCTCTTTTCTAAATGATTCCTTCTGGGAATTGGTTGTCAGATCATTGTAAATTTCCTGATAAAGAAGGTAACTGGGGGAATACGCAAATATTTTTTTTCGATAGATCATCGCCTCATTTGGCATTGATCGTTGTTGATAAAGGTTAACCAAAATTTGATAATAGGGAATGCTGTAGACTTCGTGGTAATTGCCTTTGATTGATTTTTCGCACATCGAAATCACTTTATCTGTTTCCCCAAGTAATTGAAGTTGGTTGAGAAATAAGATATTGCACTCATTGTAAAACAAGGTATAAGGAAGGTCAGAGTGCAATTCCGTAAATAAATCATGTTGGATGACATAAAGCAGTAACTGCATTATTTCCGGCTCAGTCAAATCGTTTTTTGACACATTGTTTAAATACAATTTTAATAAAGAGGCATGCGCGTCTTTGGTAAGCACCGGAGCCGTCTTATAAATGAGACTCAAAACAATGTTTAATCCTTTGCCATTCTGCTTGAGGCGGAGGGTAAATTGCTGCAGAAATGAAAAGACTTTTTCTGCTTCACAGGTTTGAAGGTAGGCACTCAGTTTTTCTACAAATTTATTGAATTGAGTGCCAATACGGGAGGAAGATTTTTTTACCTTGCTTTCGATCAGTCCATAGAAACCGAAAATGGCATCTACCATGAGCATACCTTGCTCAGTACCAATTTCATTCAGAATGGTGGGCATTTGTGTATCTAAATATTTTTGCCAAACTTCAAACAGAGCTTTAAGCTGTACGGGCTCAATGTACTTCTTTTTGCCAATAACAGCCTGGATACACGCGGCTCCCTGGTTGTTGATTTCTTCTGCCGATATTTTACCGGTGGGACTGGAAAAGTGATTAAAGAACTTTAAGTTCAGTTCCTTATTCAAATTTAATTCTTCCAGGATCCAGGTCCTCAACTGAATATTGTCTATGGTGTCTAACAGCTCTTCGGTAGGACTTAATTTTTTCTTCCTTAGTTTTTTTAAGGTGGTAGAGGTGGCTGCACTTTTTTCTCCCCGGTTCATAAAGGTTAAAACCGCTACCACATGGGCACATAGTGTATTTTTATCGCTGCAATCACAGTTGTAGTGATCCAGCTTAAGCCCACTTTCATCCAGCTGTATGCCCACATCGTAACTTTCTTTTCCATCATCCACAAAAGCACTGAATTGACCTCGTGAAATTTCTTCACACTCCCTCACATTATTTTGTAATGATGAGGCCGCCTTGGTGATATTGGCGGGCGCTTTTTTGAGGGTTTCTTTGATGGTCACTTTGTCTGTCAGTTAATTTTTAAGTCTTTACTCTTTTATGGATCAAAAACCAAGGGCTTAAAATCAGGGCATTAGTATTTTTTTTGCCAATGATTTTTTGCTATCTTTTTCCACGACCAGAATTACCACTGCCTGGTGATATGCAGGAAGGGCGGTAGCTACTCCGGCATTTACCCAATGGGTATTCAAAAGTTTGCCGGCAGTATCCATCACAAAAATTTCAAAAATTTTGTACTGCTCCGTGCTGGTAATAGTTAGATTATTGTTTATCACAGAAAAGTCGAAATCAATGTTTTTCTGTACTTCGTTAACATTGGACCCCAGTCCAACATTTATTTTATACAGTTCCCTACCCTTGGATGGATCCATATTAGAGAAAAAGTAAAATTCATTTCCACTCAAACCAACAGGTATGGCAGAGGGGCCATCAATTGAACTAAAGTTAAATGTGTACTTATTATTACCCAGATTATAAAATTTATCTTTTATGTGATAAAGGGAAGGCTTAAACCCATTAGAAGTGCCATCAAAAAATAGTACATTTTCCTGATGAGAAAAAAAGTTGGAAGGATAAGGTTCAATCTCTCCCATTATATTAGCAGTTTTTGTTTTTTTATCTAAGTTTATTATTAAATCTTTAAAGCTGTTATAATCATCGATGTGTAAGATCATATTATCCTCAATAACTGATCGGTTTAATTCTTCAGATTGCACAACAAAGCCATAATTATCAATCAGAGAAGTAGACTTTAGTGGAAATTCGTGCAACAGTGTCAACCCATTTCCATAGTGGTAGTGGACTGCCGAACCATTAAATTCCAGTAATCGCAATGGTTCTGGCAGCTGCGTTTTTTAATGCCGGTGCTTTCGTGATAGTGGTACATTCCTTCATTTTCTACACCAAACACCAGGCCACCAGCCACTTCACACAAGCCATATAAGTCAATGAAGGAGGAGCCGACATCAAAGCTTCCTAACAAGGCAATGGTATCTTCGGCATAATTCAGCGTAGCATTTCCAAATTTGTTGGTCAAGAATGCGATACCATTTTTATACGGGACAAAAATTTTATCATCTTTGTTGTCATCGTGGCTGGCAAAATCTAAAAAGGAAGTATTGATTTTTTTCAGGTTAAGTTCCGTATCATCTAACATATACAAACTGCTTCCTGTAGCAATATAGGCCTTGTTGTTTTTACCTACGACCATGTAGCGAACTGTACCATCTAATTCACCCAACTGTGAGGCTGCATCAAGACCATTGGCTATCGATAAATGTATAGAGCCATTGATTTTTACGGTGAACAAAATATGATGATCAAAAGATAATAATGGGGTTGATGGTGGTTCACAGTCTGTGCATATGGTTGAAATGAAATTAATTTGCCCACCATAAACACAAAATAAGTCTGTTTGATTTGGCTTGGTTGCTAATGTAAAATAGAATATATCCGGAAAGGACAAAACTGAGGTACCCCAATCCGGCACCGCATCGGCACTGCCCGGATTAAAATCCATAACGAGTTCCGGGGTTTGGGATAACAAAGACAGCTGACACGCCAATAATACTAATGTAATTAACTTTTTCATATGATGTTAGATTTGGCTTTATACTAATTCTTTAAGCAAAGACATAATCGTGACTTCCGGTTGGTCGGTCAATCCACTGTGAATGGGAGATAATTGCAGGACGGTACTTCTTTTAGCGGTAAGCCACCGGAATCGGGAGGGTAAGTCTAATTGGGCGATAGGGCCGCCATTTTGATTGCCATTGGCTATGTGGTGAAACACGGCTACATAACTGATGAGTTCGCCGAGATCTATTTCCCCAAACAAAGCCTTAATGCGTTTTTCATCGAGTTTTGTTTTTACCGCCAGGTAGTCGAGGTCCTTGCAAAACAACACCACCCCAATATTGATAAATTCTTCTCTGTCGACCCTCGGGACGAAACGAAGAACAGCGTATTCATATACCTTAGCTTCCAGCATCGATGATTTCATTTACAAATGAGGGAGCCTGCTTCAAGCGTTCTATCAGGTATTCTGTGTACATTAGTTTGACGGCTTCTGCCGACCAATCATCTTCTCTGGACAAGAGCCATTCTTCCGGAATTTGGGAGCACGTTTCGACGATAAATTGTTCGGTAAGTTCTTCGCGGATGATCTGATCTGCTTCTTTGATTTTAGTGGCACCGCTCAGCAAAACATGGTTTTTGATCATGGGAAAAGGTTTGGAAATATAAGTTTCCCAAGCCGATCTGTTGTGGTGAAAGTACAAGGCCGCACCGTGATCGATCAACCACAAGTCGTTTTTCCACATCAGCATATTGGTATTTCTTGCTGTGCGATCCACATTGGTAAGGTACATATCCAACCAGACAATCATGGAGGCAATCATATTGGGAACGCTGTTGACTGCCGGATCAAAACTAATGGCTCCGGGTAAAAACTTCATGCCCAGATTAAGGCCAACACTTGATTTTAAAAGATCCTGAATTTCCTCGTCCGGCTCTGTCCTGCCAAACCCTTCATCCAAGATACAAAAGGCGATTTCAGGTACTAAAAATCCCAGTTTTTGGGCCAGCTTGCCACCAATAAACTCCGCAATCAGAGCCTTGGTGCCCTGACCCGCACCTTTAAATTTTAACACATATTTTTCCCCATCATTCACTTCCACAAGGGCCGGCAATGAGCCACCTTCCCGCAAGGGGGTGATGTATCTGATTACCTGTAATTGGGGTGTTGCCAAGTGAAAGATTTGTATGGTTATAAAACAAAGGTACAAATTAACCCACGACCTAAAGGTCATTCAAATGTCTAATAGCAAGGATTTCACTAAAAAGAAAATGGGGAGATACTGTTACCTCCCCACATTCAAAATAAGAAAACTAATTATTATTTCTTAAAACAACTCCTGGACAAAGCCAGGAGAACCCGATTAACATGTTGTATGCAGGATAAAAGACTGCCTAAGATCCTGAACAAAGAAAAAATAATTTGTTCTCTTCGTGTTATTTGAACAAAACATCATCTATTTCAACGGTGCACTCCCACATACAAGAATATGTACTCTTTGGTTTTGGTGAACCCCAAAAGCATTAGTATTTAAAAGCGGCCTGCTGCCAGGTGTAGATTCAACTCACCCGGCAGAAAGCCAGCTTCATCATGGGATGATATTATTATAGTATTTTGTGTCAGTGTGCCTTTGACAGGCAAGGTGTGAAGATCAATTAATCTTCTTCTCCTTCACTTCTGTCAGCAGTTTCCGGGGCTAAAGCAGGACTGTATTTTTCTTTGATCTTTAGTTCTATTTGTTCTGCTACTTCCGGATTGTCGTGCAAAAACTGTTTGGCTTGTTCTCTTCCCTGGGCAATTTTAGTGCCTTCGTAACTAAACCAGCTACCACTTTTTTGGATGACATCGCAGTCAACACCCAGATCGACGATTTCTCCCGTTTTGGAGATACCTTCTCCGAACACAATATCAAAGGTAGCTACCCTGAATGGGGGTGCCAGCTTATTTTTGACCACTTTTACTTTGGTAGGACTACCTACTACATTGCCATCTTTGTCTTTAATAGCAGTACCTGACTTACGGATATCCAGACGCAAGGAAGCGTAAAACTTTAAGGCATTTCCACCCGTTGTAGTTTCAGGATTGCCAAACATGACACCAATCTTCTCTCTGAGTTGGTTGATGAATATGCAGCAACAACCTGTTCTTCCAATGGTTGCAGTCAATTTTCTTAAGGCTTGTGACATCAATCTGGCTTGAAGTCCCATTTTGGATTCACCCATCTCGCCTTCAATCTCACTTTTTGGAACAAGGGCTGCTACTGAGTCGATAATCAGTAAGTCAATGGCACCTGAACGAATCAGGTTTTCTGCTATTTCCAAAGCTTGTTCTCCGTTGTCCGGTTGTGAAATGAAAAGGTTTTCTGTATCTACACCCAGAGATTCTGCGTAAGAGCGGTCGAAGGCATGTTCAGCATCAATAAAGGCTGCAATCCCTCCTGCTTTTTGGCATTCTGCAATGGCGTGAATGGTCAATGTGGTTTTACCTGAAGACTCCGGGCCATAAATTTCTACAACCCTACCTTTTGGAAAACCTCCGATTCCTGTTGCTATGTCTAAGCTTAATGATCCTGTGGAAATTGCCTCGGTGGCGATTACCTGCTTGTCACCAAGCTTCATTATAATTCCCTTTCCGTATTGCTTCTCCAGCTTATCTACGGTCGTTTTCAGCGATTTTAGTTTTTCTTCCAATTCCTTTGACATAATAATTAGTTTTACACTGCAAATATAAGTTATTTGACATAAACATGACAAGAAAATGGACAATTATTTTTAATTAATGTCTATTTACTTGATAATCAATAAAATGTTGTGACAAGTTATACGTCGATTTTGGCGTACTTGGCGTTTTCTTCAATGAATTGACGACTGGGAGGTACGTCATCTCCCATCAACATAGAGAAAATCAAATCCGCTTCCAGGGCATCATCGATGGTAATTCTACGCAAGGTCCTGGTGGTAGGATCCATGGTAGTTTCCCAGAGCTGCTCTGCATTCATCTCTCCAAGACCCTTATATCGCTGCACTTTTACATTGGCATCTTCCTTGCCTTTGCTGTAGAAGTCTATGGCTGCAATCCTTTCTTCATCATTCCAGCAATAAGTAAATTCCTTGCCCTTTCTCACCTGATAAAGAGGTGGCGCTGCAATGTAGATATTGCCTTGTTCGATAAGCGGTTTCATATAGCGGAAGAAGAAAGTAAGAATCAGGGTGGTGATGTGACTTCCATCCACATCGGCATCACACATGACCACAATCTTGTGGTACCTTAGTTTGTCTATGTTCAAAATGCGCTCACCGTCTTTGTCCTGAATGCTTACACCCAGAGCAGTGAACATATTTTTGATTTCTTCATTTTCGTAGATCTTGTGTTCCATGGCCTTTTCCACATTGAGGATCTTACCCCTAAGCGGTAAAATGGCCTGAAACATCCTGTCTCTGCCTTGTTTGGCAGTTCCACCCGCTGAATCTCCCTCTACCAGGAAGATCTCACTGGCATAGGGGTCTTTTGACGAACAATCCGACAGTTTACCCGGCAGGCCTCCTCCGGTCAGCACCGTTTTACGCTGTACCATTTCCCGGGCCCTCTCTGCTGCGTGGCGGGCAGTGGCGGCCAGGATTACCTTGTCAATTATTCTTTTGGCCAGGTTGGGATTTTCTTCCAGGAAAAATTTCAACGCATCTCCTACACAACGGGAAACGATGCCGGTAACTTCTGAGTTGCCCAATTCTCCCTTGGTTTGGCCTTTGAACTGCGGCTCCGGCACCTTAACCGAAACAATAGCGGTAAGTCCCTCTCTGAAGTCATCGCCCGAAACAGAAACTTTCGCCTTGGTAAACAGACCATTGTCTTCACCGTATTGTTTAAACAAACGGGTAACTGCCCTTCTGAAGCCGGCTACGTGGGTACCCCCTTCTCTTGTGTTGATGTTGTTGACGTATGAAAAGATGTTTTCCTGGTAGCCGGTATTGTACTGCAAAGCCACCTCCACTTCTACATTTTCTTCTTTACCCATAACGTGGATGGGACTTTCTAAAAGGGAGGTTCTGGACTGGTCAATAAATTTGACAAACTCCTTCAATCCGCCTTCTGAATGGAAAAACGATGATCTATATTCACCAGAATCTTCGTCCTTGTCCCTCTCATCGGTCAATCGAAGGGTTAAACCTTTATTGAGGTAACTCAACTCTCTAAGCCTCTTGGCCAGGGTATCGTAGTCATAGACCACCTCCTCAAATATTTCTGAATCCGGGGTAAAAGTTATGTTGGTTCCTCTGTGTGATGAATCGCCCAATACTTTTACATCGCCCATCGGCTTTCCTCTCTCATATTCCTGTTCGAAGACCTTACCTTCTCTGTGTACCTCTGCTCTGAGGTAGGATGACAAGGCATTTACGCAGGATACACCCACACCGTGCAAACCGCCGGATACCTTATAGGTGTCTTTGTCAAACTTACCCCCGGCGTGAAGTACGGTCATAACCACTTCCAGCGCCGATTTCTGTAACTTATCGTGCATGCCGGTTGGAATACCCCTTCCGTTGTCTTTTACGGTCACACTGTTGTTGGGGTGAACAATCACATCAACCCGGTCACAATAGCCAGCTAAGTGTTCGTCAATAGAGTTGTCTACGACTTCCCAGACCAGGTGGTGGAGACCTTTGGTATCGGTGCTGCCAATGTACATGCCGGGACGCTTGCGTACCGCTTCAAGGCCCTCAAGTGCCTGAATGTTGTTGGCTCCATAATTTTGAGACTGGGGATTCGGATTTTCGCTCATAACTTGTTAATATTCAATTGATTTCAAAGGATGCAAAGTTAACCTTTTTCCATCACATTTTTTTAAATATGTGCTGAAAAAATTAAGGCGGCAAAAAGTTGTCTGGTGGAGATAAAACATTCAAAAACAAATGCTTATCATAATTTTTAAGAAAAGTCATGAAATGGTAACAAAAGTTACTTGCAACATTGTTGCAAATAGACTATCTTTGTGGCCTAATATTGAAGAATGTCTTCGTTTTTTAAGCTCAATCTCGATTTCGCCGGCATGGCAGCCTCTGCCATCTGCGCCATCCATTGTATGGCAATGCCTTTGATTTTGTCTTTGGGGGTAGCTCATACCGGACACTTATTCCATGACCACACCTTTGATATGGTTGTCATTGCCATTGGAATTGTCATTGCCTCTATTTCTTTGATATCCGACTTTAAAAAACACAGATCTTTTTTTCCACTAGGCCTGGTCATCGTCGGTTTTTCTGTATTGACCTATGGGCTTACACACGGCCATGGCGGCATCCACCTTTGGATCAGTTTATTGGGCAGTGCACTGGTATCTTCTGCACATTTTATCAATTGGAGGAAAAACCAGCTCTTATTTGCCTGATGATTTAGGAAAATTGGCAAAGCCAGACTTAATTCGCCTCACTTCGACCTGCGCCACTAAATAAACACTGAAATTTACTGTCCTTTATTGGTATTGGACTTCACCAGGTATTGTTCAAGGGCCATCGACATAGAGGGGGCTTCTGGAGTAGGAGCCACTATGTTGGGGTATATGCCATGGTCATGCACAGCCTGGAGCGTTGATTGCCCAAATACGGCGATCCTCGTGTAGTTTTGTTTAAAGTCCGGAAAATTTTCATACAGGGATTCTATACCCTGGGGACTGAAAAACACCAGCACATCATAAAACACATTTTCAAGATCTGAAAGATCGCTGGAAAGGGTGCGGTACATCAGTACGTCGGTAAATTCAATCTTATTTTTATCCAGATAGCCGACTACGTCCTTGTTGCCCAGATTGGAGTTGGGTAAAAGAAATTTTTCGGTTGCCTTAAACTTGTTAAAATAGGTATGCAGGTCATCGAGTTTTTTCTTGCCGGCAAACACTTTTCTTTTTCTGTAAACGATAAACTTTTGTAGATAATTGGCAATGGCCTCGGTCACACAGAAATATTTGGTTTCCGGCGACATCTTGATTCTCATTTCTTCACAAATCCTGAAGAAGTTTTCAATGGCGTTTTTACTGCAAAAAATGATGCTGGTATATTCGTCAGGGCGGACACGGTTTTTTCTAAACTCTTTTTCTGTCACCCCTTCCACGTGGATAAATGACCTCCAATCAATGGTAAGGCCATATTTTTTTTCTATGTCATAGTAGGGAGACCTTTCCGGTTTGGGCTGCGAAACCAAAATGGTCTTGATCGGCCTATACTCCTCTGTATACTTAACTTTTGTTTTGGAAGCAGTGCTTCTTGTAGCCATTTAGGTAATTTGAGTGATCAATTGTTAGCCCTGTATTGCTGAAATCGCCCTAATCATCACCAAAACCGGTGCAATTTCCGCGGTGCAAAGATATATAAAAAAAGGAACTATTCCCTGACCGATCAAAAATATGGAGATGCTCAAACCCCTTAAAGTACGCATGACATAGAATAACACGATGGCACCAATACCCATGTATAACACCAACGAATACATCGCTTCTGGGCCATAAGCCAACATTAAATTGACAGGAACTATTAAAAGACCCAATAAAATATTAAAAACTAAAATTATATAGCTGTAGAGGGAACTTTCTTTTGAAACGGGAAACAAGGCTCCCAACAACCACATAAATGCATGTCGGAATAAGTAAATCCCACAAACAGCGAAAAAACACCACAACCAGATCTTAATACCTTCCTGCCCACCGTAATTCTTTTGGAGCAGGTAGATAAACACCGATAAATTAACAAAAAAACAAAGATAGAGTAGGGCAAAATGACCGTTATAGCCGCTTGCTTCATCTCTCTTGGTCAACTTCATCATGTTGAGGTTAAACATCGACCGAAGCAAATAACCCAATAAACTGGTCTTATGGCTGATGACAATAGCCAGCATGGCCCACGAAAAGATCATGATCCAAAAAATGAAACTGGTCGAAACCTTGGGTTTTACCTTTGAAATATCTTCAATGGCTTTTTGAACAGGCTTAAACTGCTGCTTTCTAAGGGGTACGTGGTTTACTTCAAATGGATTGTCAGAAGCGCCGGCTTTTGTTGTATCTGTCACGGTGGTGTCTGCCTCTGCCGCATTGGGGGCATTTTGGATCCGAGACGAAACTTCAAAAGGGTTTGTTCTGTTGTTTTGGGAAGATATGGGCATAGCAATGCCGGCACAAAAGCCCAAAATCAAAAACAAAGTCCATTTTTTCATTTTAAACATGGCGCAAAATTACTTTTATTTTTACGCCCAAAGTGGAGCATTTAGGCTTTTTACTTCAAAAACATTAAAAATCATTACATATTTGAACTTTCTACAGTACTAAATAGGGTATAAGTGTCAGAAAATTTAATCAAAAGAGTGCTTGTTCTGGGGAGTCTTGCCATCGTCGGCATCATTGCCGTTCAATCCTTTTGGCTGTCAAAATCGTGGGACATCAGAGACAACGACTTTGACCAGTCGGTAACCATTGCGCTGCGAAATGTGGCTCAGATCATTGCCAATTACAACAATACCACCCTGCCCAAGTACAACCTGATCCAGCGCAGATCGTCAAATGTATATGCTGTCAACGTCAATAGCAACATCAACGATATTGCCGTACTGGAAGACTATCTCTACCAGGAAATATCCAATGTCTTTATCAATACCGATTTTGAATATGCGGTCTATGACTGCGCGAGCAGTGAAATGATTTATGGCAATTATTGTAAGATGGACAATTCATCCAAAAAGAAAAAGGCGTCCATTTTGCCAAAATTTTCTCACCTCGACTACTACTTTGTGGTCAAATTTCCGGAAAGGGAAAGTTACATCGTGAGTGACTTATGGGCCAATCTGATGATCGGTTCAGTTGCCATTCTATCGGTCTTGTTTTTCACCTATAGCATCCTGATCATTCTCAGGCAAAAAAGACTTTCAGACCTGCAGAAAGACTTTATCAACAACATGACCCATGAATTTAAAACACCTATTTCATCCATCAGAATTGCAGCCGACGTCCTCCAGAACGATGGCCATATCAAAGAAAACAGCCGCCTGTCGCGTTACGCCAACATCATCAAAGAACAAAACCTGAGGTTGAATGACCAGGTAGAAAAGGTACTGAATGTAGCCAGACTTGAAAATGAC
Source organism: Saprospiraceae bacterium (assembly GCA_016717655.1). Classification (GTDB taxonomy): domain Bacteria; phylum Bacteroidota; class Bacteroidia; order Chitinophagales; family Saprospiraceae; genus JADKBO01. Next base: position 81,378 of record JADKFC010000004.1, on the reverse strand, counting down.
ACCTTGAAGCTCAATATGGAAATGGTCGATCTGAATGCCCTGCTGCATGCCATAGTTGAAGCTACAGAACTGAAGCTGGAGAGCGGTAAAATTTACTTTGAGGAAGAGGTACACAACATTACAGTCAACGCAGATAAGCTTCACCTCACCAATGTCATTTACAACATCATTGACAACGCAACAAAATACTGTGAAAGAGATCCGGAGATCCACCTCTCCCTTTTTAAAAAGAACAATGGTGTGGCCATCAGGATCGCAGACAATGGCATAGGTATTCCCAAAGAGTACCTAAGGTTCCTCTTTGACAAGTTTTACAGGGTCAACACGGGCAACGTGCACAATGTAAAAGGTTTTGGCCTGGGCCTTTTTTACGTTAAAAGTATTTGCAAGGCCCACAACTGGGAAATCCTTGTCGATTCTGAAGTAGGCAAGGGCTCTGTTTTTGAAATTGATATGTCGGCCTAGAGGATTCAGAAAAAGTTACTACACCGAAAAAACAGCATAGTACCACTGCGGTAAATACTAAAGTCGTCAAAATTGATGTTTAATCAAATTATTGTTATTTTTACATCAAAGCATTATAAGCCGTTTGACAATGAACAAAGCGAGGATCCTTTATGTGGAAGATGACGAGACCCTAAGTTTCGTCACATCCGACAATCTGTCTCTCAACGGATATGATGTTGTTCACTGTCTGGACGGAGAATCAGCGCTGACCGCTTTTGGCAATGGTCATTTTGATTTATGTCTCTTGGATGTGATGTTGCCCAAAAAGGATGGTTTTTCTCTGGCATCTGATATCAGGAAAAAAAACCCCGAAATTCCCATCTTGTTTCTCACTGCAAAATCGATGAAGGAAGACCGGATCAACGGACTAAAGCTGGGAGCCGACGATTACATAACCAAGCCCTTTAGCATTGAAGAACTAATCTTAAAAATTGAAGTCTTCCTGAAACGCAAATTTATCAACATCAAGCAGGCCAATAAATTCACCATAGGCAAGCTTACCTTTGATTATAAAAACCTGACCATTTCTGCGGGTAATTCTGAAAAAACGCTGACCCAACGGGAAGCCGACCTGCTTAAGCTACTAATAGAAAATAAAAACAACGTCATTAAAAGAGAAGAGATCCTGGAAAGGGTTTGGGGTCAAAACGATTATTTTCTGGGTCGAAGCATGGATGTATTTATTTCCCGTCTCAGAAAATACCTCAGTGACGATGAAAACCTAAAGATCGACAATATCCACGGCGTGGGATTTAAGCTCATTGCACCTTAAGATAAAACTTACCTCAGCCCTTATACCATTGTATGGCCTTTTCAATTTGTTGGTCTGCAACGGTTTTGTTATAAGAACCACAGCCAATGGCATCCAAGAGGGAAAACGAAATGACTCCATTTGAATTTTTCTTATCATATTGCATCGCGGCTATAATCTTTTCTGTGGAAGGAATGGACTTGTATTTATGGCCAAAGATGCGCAAAACATGGTCTCTAATTTCTGTCACCTCTTCTTCCATAAGATGACCCAATTGATAAGACAAGTGAGACTCACACACCATGCCAATGGCCACCGCATCGCCGTGGGTCATGGGCCTGTCAGATGAAAGCAACAGGCTCTCAAGGGCATGACCAATGGTATGTCCGAAATTCAGCACCTTGCGCAGTCCTTTTTCTTCAGGATCCTCACAAACTACCTTATTTTTGATTTGAATGCTTTTTTCAATCCAATCGCCTTCGGTAAGTCCGGTCAAATCTTTGATGTCTTTGGTTGCCAGCCAGGCCTCTTTATCTGCAATGAGATGGTGTTTGAGCATTTCGGCATAACCACTCTGCAACTGTCGATAGGGGAGGGTCTTGATAAAAGCAGTGTAGATAAAAACAGCATCCGGTTGCTTAAATACACCCACCATGTTTTTGTGGTGGTCGAGGTCCACTCCAAGTTTTCCACCAACAGAGGCATCAACCTGGGCCAACAAGGAAGTGGGTATCTGGATAAACCTGATGCCTCGCATAAACGTGGCAGCACAAAATCCTCCCAAATCGCCAATGACTCCACCACCAAGATTGATCAGCACAGCATGGCGATCGGCACCATGGTAAAGCAGGCTTTTCCACAAAAAGGCAGCCGTATCGAGATTTTTGTGAAGTTCCCCACTGTCGATTTGGAGAATGACCGCTTCTGGCGATAAATGCTCCAAAATGTAAACAAGGCAGTTTTGCTCTGTATGTTCATCTACCAGCACAAAGGTCTTTGATGGTTGCATCGCTTCCAACACTTCACCCAATGCACTGGCTTCGTTGATGTAAATTTTATATCCCAGGCTTTGTACTACTGCCATGTCGATTTGTTTTGAAGTTCATCCAGGCTCCAGGCTTCGGCTTTTTCTGCAAATAAAGCTTTGGTTTGTGCCCAGACTGTGGCAAAAAGGGGCGAATTTCGATAGGCTTCCAGGGCTGCTTCGTCTTGCCATACACTGATGGTAAAAAACACATGGTCTTGACTGCGATCCCTCAAAAGGGTGAGATCTACCTGACCCGGAAAACTGCCAATGGCCAATCGGCTCTCCTCAAATATTTGCAGAAAGCGGTTAATTTCTTCCGGTTTGAAAGTAAGTTTAACGATGCGGGTTATCATATCAATGAAAATCAATTTGAATGGTCTCGTTGGCAAAAAGATGTAAGGTGCTGCTTGCCTTGCCCATATTAATGGCTATCTCCAGGTGGCCGGCTGCGTTGAACCAGGCCAGGGTCTCTCCCGGACCCACTTCTCCATAATGTCTTGACAACATTTCAATAGGTTCGTTGGGCTTATAATAAATGGAAAAAGAACGACCATTGCGCGATTTTTCAAACAACTCCTTCGAAAGGTTGGTGATCACATTTTCATAGTGGTCAATGTGAATGATGGTTGCCTTTATCTGGTTGCTCGTCACCACCGGTCTGAAACCAAGGCGGGCGTTGTATTCTTTAACAGGAATGGCAAACTCATCGAGGGGCAGACCATGGTGGATACAGGCAGCTGCATGGGCATAAATCTGAAACACCTGCTTACCCGTGCACTTATCAAGATCAATCAAATGCGGATCTTCTATTTCTTCCATAACCATAGAAAAAATACCGTTGTCAGGACCTATGTAATATTGCCCGTCTTTTTTAAAAACTAAATATTTTGGGTGCTTTTCATAGTAGTTATTGACAGACACAATATTGATGCTGTCATCGGGTAAGGAAGGTATAATATTTTTAAGGTAGTAGGCTGCCAGAAAGATATCGTAAACTTTTAGGTTATGACATACGTCCAGTATTCGTACATTTTCACAATTTTTGTACAAGGCTGCCTTCATTTCTGCACTGTAGTGGTCATCAAGGCCGTAGTCTGTAATGAGAGAAATCAATTGCATACGTTAAAAAAAGCCGGGTTTTTGAACCATTGGTAACTATTAATTTTTATATAAAGGATTTATTACTGATTTTTGAGCTGGTTTTGATCACTTGAAAAAAAACAAAACAGAATTGTACTTTAGCCAAATACAGGAAAAAAGTTTCTAAACCTGGCTGTTTTTCAATTGTTGTCATTTCTTTGTACAAAGTAATGAAAACATATTTGAATAATTTATTTATTTTTTTGTCATAACATTTAATTCATTAATCATCAGCATATTGAAAGATAATAACGCCTCTGCTTTACACGAAGTGCAAATTCAGTTTGAGGGCATTGATCCCATCGATTTATACGGAGAAGGAGATTCCAAATTAAAAATCATCAAAAGGGTTTATCCCGATGTAAAAATGGTAACCCGGGGCACCACCCTCAAATTGATTGGAGAACCAGAGCAAACCGAAGAATTGAAGGAACGATTTGGGCTCATGATCTCTATCTTGAGACAAAAACAAGACCTTACCATCCAAACCCTGATTGATTTGTTGAATGGCAACAATCCCATGGCCAATAAAATTGTGGATGGAAATCCCGGCAATGTAATTGTATATGGCAGGGACGGCAGACCCATCAAAGCCAAGACCATCAACCAAAAAAAACTGGTAGAAACCAGCAGGACCAATGACATTGCCTTTGCCATCGGGCCGGCAGGTACGGGTAAAACCTACACTGCGGTTGCCATGGCGGTAGCTGCATTAAAAAACAAGACAGTCAAAAAAATCATCCTTACACGTCCGGCGGTAGAGGCAGGAGAAAGCCTGGGTTTTTTGCCGGGCGACCTTAAAGAAAAAGGTGGATCCTTATTTGCGACCATTGTACGATGCACTCGAAGATTTGTTTCCCATGGATAAGCTTAAGTTTTTTATGGAAAACAATACCATCGAAGTAGCCCCCCTTGCTTTTATGAGGGGTAGAACCCTTGACAACTCATTTATCATTTTGGATGAGGCGCAAAACTGTACTTCACCGCAACTCAAAATGTTCCTTACCCGTTTGGGTCCCAATGCCAAGTGCATCATTACGGGCGATTTGACCCAGATCGACCTGCCTCCTTCTCAGACCAGTGGCTTGTTCAGGGCCCTTGACATCCTAGGCAACATCGAAGGCATAGGTGTGGTCTACCTCAATGAAGAAGATGTGGTGCGACACAGGCTAGTAAAAGAAATCATCAAACGATACAACGAGTCTGATGAAAGAATAAAAGAAGAAATGGCGCGTAAAAAGGCCGAAAAGCTGGCCATGGCAGAGCAACGTAAAACTGAAATACAAGATAGATTATGACCTCAAAAGTTGTTTACCACAGCGGACTCAGCACTACCGCCACCCACTTAAGAAGTGGCATTTCGATCGTCACCGATGCCCCTGTTGACAACAACGGCAAGGGACAGGCTTTTTCACCCACCGATCTAATGGCCACCTCACTGGCATCGTGTATGATGACCATTATGGGCATCCTGGCTGAAAAAAATGAGATCGACATCGACGGTACAGAAGCTGAAGTTTTAAAAATCATGGCCGAAAACCCAAGCAGGGTAGCAGGCATCCACATCCAGATGACCATGCCGGCCAGGCCATATTCAGACAAGGAAAAAAGTATGTTAAGCCACGCCGCTTTAAACTGTCCGGTAATGAAGTCCATCCATCCCGACCTGGATGTGCAGCTCAACATCACCTGGCAGGATGTCTGATCTCCGGCTATTGCACAAAGGCGGACCCATCGTTGGAGAAATTGTATTGGGTGGATCCAAAAGCATCACCAACAGGGCCTACATCATTCGCGCCCTCTGCCAACAAACTTTTGACATCAGCAATGCGTCTGACAGCGACGACAGTCAAAGCCTGCTGCGTTTGTTAAATCAAAAAGAAGGTGTTTTGGATGCTGGTCATGCAGGCACTACCTTTCGATTTTTAACCGCATTTTTTGCCTTCCAACCGGGCAGCCAACTGCTTACCGGATCAGAGCGCATGCAACAAAGGCCCATTGGTCCGCTGGTAAATGCCCTCAGGCAGCTGGGAGCCAACATTGAATATGTAAACGATGAAGGTTATCCGCCCATTCAAATCGGCGAAGCAAAAACAATAACAGACCACAAAGTAAGTCTGCCGGGAGATGTCAGTTCTCAATTTATTTCAGCCTTATTGTTGGTTGCCCCAAGCCTCGACAATGGATTGGAAATCACCTTTACCGGTGACCTTGTTTCTGCTCCCTACCTGCAAATGACCCTCGATATCATGGGGCAATTTGGAGTTAAGAGTGAGTGGAAAGGCAATACCATCATCGTTCGTAAGCAGGATTATCATAGTCAGGATTTTGTCGTTGAAGCCGATTGGTCATCTGCCTCCTATTTTTTTTCAATAGCGGCCCTGGCAGAAGAAGCCGCCATCACCTTGAAGGGCCTGTTTGTACCCAGCATGCAGGGAGACAGCGCCATCGCTGACATTGCAAGGTCATTTGGCGTAAATACTAAAATAGTAGATGCGAATACTATTTTGATCACAAAAGCAAAAGAGGCTACCGCCCTGCCCTTACTGGAGTACGATTTTTTGCGTCAACCCGACATTGCCCAAACGGTTTTTGCCATGTGTGCCGGAAAAGGAATAAATGGCCTGTTTACCGGCTTACAGACCCTGAAAATAAAAGAAACCGACAGGATCAGGGCCATGCAGACCGAACTGGCAAAAATGGGAGTTTTCCTGAGCAAGGTGCCCCAAATGTTTCACCAAAAAGATTTGAGGGAAATGTACATGATGGAGGGCAAAGCGAGCTTTGATTCCACACCGGTTTTTGAAACCTACCACGACCATAGAATGGCCATGGCCCTTGCACCTTTGGCCTTGAATCACCCCATTCAAATCAAAGATGCCGGCGTAGTAAGTAAATCGTATCCCAATTTTTGGCAAGACCTGGACACTTTGGGTTTTGTGGTAATAAACTAGGTTAAATCCCGTAGAAATTAATTTTGTTTACCCCGGTTAAACCGTATTTTTATGGGCAAAACCGCATTATGTCTGCATCGTATTTATTGGGTATAGATTTAGGGGGCACCAAGATAGAAGCAGCCCTGCTCGACGCAAAAACCCACCAGGTCATAGTAAGAGAAAGAGTAGCCACAGAAGGACACCTGGGATATGACCACATTTTAAACAACATTACACAACTGGCCAATAGTGTTTGTAAGCCTTATGATTTTTTACCTCAGCACATAGGAATTGCCACACCCGGCACACTGGATCCCCTGACCCAAACCATGAAAAACTGCAATACCACCGCCTTGAACGGCAGGCACATGAAGGCCGATCTCGAAAAAATACTGGGCTATGAAGTTAGGCTGGCCAACGACGCCAACTGTTTTGCCATTGCAGAGGCACAGATGGGCATTGTCAAAGAAAAGATGCCCGAGGCCCAGGTGGTGTTTGGGGTCATCATGGGTACTGGCGTAGGTGGAGGAGTGGTGGTCAATGGCAGGGTCATTGGCGGCCGACATGGCATCGGCGGAGAATGGGGTCACAACTTTTTGGACGAATCAGGAGGTCCCTGCTACTGTGGTAAAATAGGCTGCGTTGAAACCGTCCTCTCCGGCCCGGCCCTTGAAAGGTTTTATGCCAAAATCAGCGGCAGCGAAAAAAAATTGAAAGACATCGTATCAGAATACAGAGAAGGTAATGCGCCCTTCGCCCAACAAACCATGGAACGCCTTTACGAACAATTCGGACGTGCCATTGCCGTGGTGATCAACATTGTGGACCCGGATGTCATCGTCATCGGAGGAGGTGTTGGCAATATTGATGAAATTTACACAAAAGGGGTTGAGAGAGTAAAAAAATACATCTTCAATCCACGCGTGGAAGTTTTGTTTCTTAAGCCCAGCCTGGGAGACAGTGCCGGGGTTTTTGGAGCTGCCCTCTTGTAATTCTACCTTTCAGCGGAGACCCGGTCATAGTATTAAACAATCCTTAAATCGGGAGAGTGGGGTAATTGAGACCCAATTACATCGTATCTTTGTGCCATCATTTCCATATTTATGCTTCAAACCAAAGATCTGACATTCCAATATCCCGGGGGACATCGCTTTGTTTTTCCCGACCTCAAAGTGGGGGCTAAAGAGAGCATGCTATTGTTGGGCCGGTCGGGCATAGGTAAGACGACCCTTCTCCATCTACTGGGAGGCCTCATGAATCCAACCGCCGGCACCATTTTAATTGACGGCGGCGATATTTCTCAAAAGAGCGGCAGGGAACTTGACAGGTTTAGGGGTCGTCATGTTGGCATCATTTTTCAACAAAATCATTTCATTGCTTCGCTCAATGTGTTAGATAACATCTTACTGGCCCAAACCCTGATAGGCGAAAAACCGGATACAACGAGGGCAAAAGTCCTTTTGGACCGATTGGGCATAGCGGCCAAGGCCCATCAGGCAGTCAATAACTTATCGCAGGGAGAAAAACAGCGGGTGGCCATAGCACGGGCGGTTATCAACAAACCCGGCCTCATTCTCGCCGACGAGCCCACCTCTGCCCTCGACGACCAAAATTGTATAGCCGTATATAAATTGCTGGAAGAGCAGGCCCGCGAAGAAGGCTCTGCCCTGGTCATTGTAACCCACGATACCCGTTTGAAATCAGAAGTTAACCACCAAATTACCCTACAATGATGCAGTTTTTCAAGCTGGCCTTTAAAAACCTGTTTCACAGACCGCTCAATTTGGCGCTGAGTCTTATTTTATTTGCTCTGGGTGTGGGCCTGATTTCTTTTTTGCTCTTGTTTAATGCCCAGGTGAAGGAAAAATTTGAAGCCAACCTGGCAGGGATTGACCTGGTCATCGGGGCCAAGGGATCGCCACTGCAGCTCATCCTTTGCAATATGTACCATATTGACAACCCTACCGGCAATATCAAAATAAAAGACGCCAAGGCCTTCCTCAATCCCCGCCATCCACTACTTAAAAAATCGGTTCCTCTTTCGTTGGGCGACAATTATCGTTCCTTCCGCATTGTAGGCACCAACCATGATATCTTATCACTCTATGGTGGACAAATCAAGGAAGGCAGTCTTTGGAAAAAAGACCTGGAGGTCACTATAGGAGCTACGGTAGCGCGCAAGGCAGGATTAAAAATAGGAGATGCCTTTGTGAGTTCACACGGCTTTGACGAAGATCCCGACCTGGCCCACGACCACGCCAAATTTAAGGTAAGCGGTATTTTAAAAGGCACGGGCACAGTACTTGACCAACTTATCCTTACCAATACAGCCTCTATCTGGGAAATGCACGCCCACGCGGAAGCCGCTGCTGAAGACCACGAAGATCACGATCACAGCCATGCAGCAGCCGACACCCTGGACCCGCATGTGCACGACAATTCCAATTTGGATCTATTGGCCCATCCGGGGGAGCAGATCACTTCCATCTTGGTGCAATACAAGAGTGCCAGCAATTACCAGGCGCTCAACATGCCCCGGGCCATCAATGAAAACACCTCCATGCAGGCGGCCTCACCTGCTTATGAGATCAATAAGCTGTACGATATGATCGGCACAGGAACCGAGACCATAAGGTACATTGCCCTTTTGATAGCGGTAGTATCCCTGATTAGCATCTTTATTTCCCTCTATCAATCCATGAAGCAACGCAAATATGAATTGGCCTTGCTCAGGGTAATGGGCAGCAGCAGAACGGGCCTGTTTTTACTTATTTTAATCGAAGGTTTAGGCATAGCCTTTTTGGGATGGTTGTGCGGCATGGTGTTGAGCCATGTGGGCATGTCAATCTTGGGCAACTACCTCACAGAAGACTTTGGCTATGATTTTCAGGCGTGGGTCTTGTTGGAAGAAGAGTGGTACCTGTTTTTTATTGCCCTGGCCTTAGGAGCCGTAGCAGCCCTGGTACCGGCCTGGAAGGCGGCGAATACCGACATCAATCAGACGCTGGGTGAAAAATAGCGCTCCAACGTACTGCAACTTTTTGAACACAGCCATCGTTTTCAGAAATATGAGAAGAAATTTTTTAATGTTGATTTGTATGCTTTTGTCCGTTTGGGCCATGGCACAAAAATCATCATGGGCTACCCTGAGCCTGGTGAGCACTACCACCAGCTTTGATGCTGCCTATGGCATAGAGGTTAAAAAAGTTAAGGTAAGTCCCGCCGTAAAAGCCATGCAAGGCACCGAGTTGGAAGTAGATGGCTACATCATACCCCTGACAGGCAAGCTGGCACAGAACCATTTTATGCTTTCCAAATTCAGCGAAAAGATGTGTTTTTTCTGTGGCAAAGCAGGTCCCGAAACCGCCATGCAGGTCTTCCTGGCAGGGGGTAAAAAAATACCCTATACCGATGAAAAGATTAAAGTAAAAGGTGTGCTCCGCATCAACGAAAACGACCCCTCCGGCTTGTTGTATACCCTGGAAGCAGCTCAAATCATTAATTAGACATGAAAAAACTTTCGATATTAATCGCATTTATCACCATCGCTTCTGCTGCCAGCACTTATGCCCAGACAGAGAGTGTATGGAAGACCCTGGCCAAAATCACCTACCGCAAGGAATACGATGAGCTCATGGGCTTTAAGATCGACAAGCCCGTATTCAGTGATGCCATCAAAAACATGGAGGGCAAGACCATTACGGTCAAAGGCTACATCATTCCGGTTGAAGGATATAAGTCGCACAAGGAATTTATTTTTTCTGCCTTCCCCTACAGCATGTGTTTTTTCTGTGGCGGCGCCGGCCCTGAAACGGTCATGGAAGTAAGTGCCAAGGAAGCCATTAAATACACCACCGAACAAATTACCCTCACCGGCACTCTTCGCCTCAATAGTGATGACATCAACCGCCTGATGTTTAAAATCGATCACGCGGTCCGCGTTGATAAATAAGAGGGGGGTATCCGGTGGATATGTTCACATTTTCAAATGTTCATATATTCATATAATTTTGGAATTTGCTATGGCAAAGGGTTCCCATTTTAAGAATAAGAGGAACACCTTAATTACCTTCATTCCCTAAATGTTGATAAACATGGGAAAGCCCTTCGAAAGGAGTCTGTCTAAAATTGGTACCTCTGGGTTTAGGTAAATACAAGAGAAGGCACACAAAAGACCCAGTCCATAAAAAGGATGGATTGATTTGCTTTTAAAACATTAAGAGCACGAAGACACATTAAGCAGTGAGACAAAAAACTTAATGCCACTGAATGCTCTAAATGTTGAAAAAAAAGGTAAAAACTCTTCAAAAGGAGTCTGTCTATAGATGGGAAAAATTGGATTTAGGTAAATCAAAGGCAGCCATTTTAAAAGACCGAACCCATAAGAACGAGCAAAGTTTTATTTGAAACATTGAGGGAATTAAGCTTAGGTAATAAAGACACAGCCCTTAATTACCTTCATTCCCTAAATGTTGAAGAACAGGGAAAGCCCATTACAATGAGTCAGTCTTGAAGAGGAATATTTTGGAATGAGGTAAAACAAAAGCGGTCATCTGAAAGACCAATCTCATAAAGAAGAGTGAGTGAATTTTTTTTGAAATGCACTACAAAACTGCGTTTTATAGGCACACGCATTAAGCACATTCAGACACATTAAGCAGAGAGATTAAAAACTTAATGTCACTAAATGCTCTCAATGTTGAAAAAAAAGGTAGAAACTTTTCGAAAGGAGTCTGTCTATAGATGGGAAAAATTGGATTTAGGTAAATCAAAGGCAGCCATTTTAAAAGACCGAACCCATAAGAACAAGCAAAGTTTTATTTGAAACATTGAGGAAATTAAGAGAATTAAGCTTGGGTAAAAAAGACATATACCTTAATTACCTTCATTCCCTAAATGTTGAAGAACAGGGAAAGCCCATTACAATGAGTCAGTCTTGAAGAGGAATATTTGGGAATGAGGTAAATACATTAAAAATAACCCGATCCCCTATAATGGCGAAGGAAGTGTAGGAACAAGTGCAGAAGTGTCTTAGTTAGATTAGTCGATGCCACGCGATTAGCGCGTGGTGCCTTCTCTAAATTGATCTGCCGATCAATTTTTTTGGCTTTGCCAAAACCGCTCAGTTATGAACCCGGATGCTCCGATGCTCCGACCCCCGATGCTCCGCTTTAACCCAACATCGCCAATTCTCTGATTAGAATTTTATTTGGTTTTCTGTCAGAAAAATGAATAATATTTGCCTCTTTTAATTCATTGAGGATGCGGGCAACCGTTTGACGAGAAGTGTCGGTAAGGAAGGCAATTTCTTTGTGCGACATACCGTGGTTGATAAGGATTTCATTCAAGCCGATGGTAATGCCGTGCATTTTGGCGGTTCTGCGGATAAAGCCGGTAATTCGTTCCTTGGCTTTTAAGAATACAAAAGATTGCATGCGTTCTTCCAGGTCTTGGATACGGGTGATCATAATGTTTGCGAGGGTGGCCATTAGTTCTCCGTTGGATGCGACAAGACGTTTGAAAGTTCTTACATCGATTTTTAACACCTGGCTATCGGTCAGGGCTTCGGCAAATTCAAGTCGGTGGGCCGTTGATGTAAAAATGTTTTCGCCAAAAATCTCATTTTTATAAGCGATGTACTTTACCAATACCTTATTGCCCTCAGTCTGGGCAGCCAGTTTGATAGAACCTTTCAATACAATGAACACATGTTGGATCGCATCGTTGTATTGGTAGATGCGTTTGTGTTTGCCCACATTGATGACAGATGAAGCTTTGATCAGCTCGTCTTTGTGTTCTGCAGAAAGGCATTCCAGCAGGGGAATGGATTGGATCAAATCTGTAGTGAGGGTAAAGTTTGTCATATCTTGTCGAATTTGTCTTATAAGATGATAGATTTTCCAAAATCCCCTATTTTTGAAAGAATTTTTTAAAAATATTTTTGTGATCAAAACAGATGTTCTAGTTGTAGGTGGCGGAGTAGCCGGACTTTCTTTCGCGATTTGGATGGCTGAAAAACGCAAAGACCTGGAAATCACAGTGTTAACCAAGGCCGATGTCACAGAGAGCAATACGCGGTACGCCCAGGGTGGAGTAGCGGCGGTTTGGAACAAAGACATCGATGATCACGACAAACACATAGCCGATACCCTCGATGCCGGCGACGGACTTTGTGATTATGAGGTGGTCAAGATGGTGGTGGAAGAAGGTCCGCTCAGAGTCCAGGAGATCATCGACTGGGGAGCCAGATTTGATAAAAACAAAGAGGGTCAATACGATCTGGGCAAAGAAGGCGGTCACTCAGAAAATCGAATCCTCCACTACAAAGACATCACGGGCTGGGAAATCCAGCGCACCCTCAATGAGAAAGCGGAGGCCCTGCCCAACATCAAAATTTACGAGCAATACTTTGCCATCAACATCATTACCCAGCACCACCTGGGCCGAAATGTTACCCGACTGACTCCAGATATTGAATGTTATGGCGCATACGCACTGAATAAAAACACCAAAAACATTGAAACCATCCTGGCCAGGGCCACTGTGATTGCCACGGGAGGAGCCGGTCAGGTGTACAAGAGCACGACCAACCCGGTCATTGCCACCGGTGATGGCATGGCCATGGTCTACCGCGCCAAGGGCAGGCTGGCCAATATGGAGTTTATACAATTTCATCCTACCTCTCTTTTCAATCCGGCAGGTGAAAACCCGTCGTTTCTGATTTCAGAGGCGGTCAGGGGTTTTGGTGCTGTACTGCGCACCAAAGAGGGAGAAGAGTTTATGCAAAAATACGACCCCCGCAAATCGCTGGCACCGAGAGATATCGTGGCCCGCGCCATCGACAACGAAATGAAGATCAGGGGTTCTGAACACATGTACCTCGATTGTACCCATTTGGATAAAGAGGCCTTTTACCACCATTTTCCCAATATCTACGACAAGTGTATGAGCCTAGGCATCGATCCTATGAAGGATTACATCCCCGTGGTGCCTGCATGTCACTACATCTGTGGTGGTATCCTGGTAGATCATGATGGCCGGTCATCCATTCGCCACCTGTATGCAGCCGGTGAATGTACCAATACCGGCCTCCATGGTGCCAACCGCCTGGCTTCCAACTCCCTGTTGGAAGGGCTGGTTTATGGCAAACGCATTGCCGAAGTATTGGCCACAGAAATCAACAACATCCACTTCCAGGAAAACATACCGAAGTGGAATGCGGAAGGTACTACTGAGCCACGTGAAATGGTCCTACTCACCCAAAGCCTCAAAGAACTCAAAGAGATCATGTCGAGTTATGTGGGCATCGTGCGCACCGATGTGCGACTCAAACGTGCCCTCGATCGTCTCTTTCTGCTCTACGCCGAAACAGAAGAGCTGTACAACTCCACCGTTATTTCACCCCAGCTGTGCGAATTGAGAAACCTGATTACCATTGCCTACCTCATCACCAAAGCTGCGCAGATGCGCCAGGAAAGCAGGGGCCTTCACTACAATACAGATTATCCCGAGGAGTTTGACTACGTGCAGAATACGTTGATGTAGTATAAATTATTTGATTGCTTTCCACCGCTCATAATCCGCATACACATCAATGTCGTCTAAGTAATCGAGTTTGGCAAATGACTTGCCTGCAAGCCACAACTTCTCGAGGCTCTGACCGAGTACTTCGCTCGTGCTCCAGCTGATGTTATCAAAGAGGGGGGCTGTCATACTGCGCATGCCCAATAAATAATAGCCACCGTCATTGGACGGGCCCAGCACTACATCAACCCCATCCAGGGCAGCAAAGGCTTCATTTATTTGGGCAGGGCTGAGGTATGGGCAGTCGCTGCCTATAATGGCTACCTTGTGGTAGAGAGGCAACAAATCTTCAAAGGCGGCCTTCATGCGTCGGCCCAGATCGGGGTCTTGGGCTTGCAGGTGGCGGGCTTTGGCAATGCCGGTCCAGGCATCGTTGAAATCAATGTGATGGGAGTAATAAACGTGGATATCATGAGAGAGACCGTCACAAAGCTGGCGTGTGGCCTGGAGTAGCTCACCATAAATGGCATCGGCCATGTGGCTGCCTACCTCATGGCCGATGCGACTTTTTACCGGTTCATAACCGATGTTTTTGACAAAAACAATCAGTGCGGTTTTCAATGATGATCCGGCTTACTTGTCCTTATCTTTTTTGTCTTTGTTTTCTTCCTTCTTGCGCACCTTGTCGCCTTTTTTCAGGTTTTTAGAAACCTCGTTGTATGGGCCGGTCACAATGTTGGTGCCTTTGGCAAGGCCGGATTTGATGTGGATGAATTCATCGTCCTGGATGCCGGTAACTACCTTTTGTTTCATCAAAGTATCTGCCTGCACTACAAAAACAATTTCTTCGTAGTCTTCGTCTGTCAGCTTTGACTCTTCTTTTTTGATGCCGTCTTTTTCCCTTACGGTTACCGCCTGGATAGGAACCACGGTTACATTTTCTACCTTATTGGTGTAGATGTCAACAGATGCCGACATACCGGGGCGGAACGGATATTTCATGCCATTTTTTAAGAGGTCTTGGTAAGATTCAGGGTTGATCCTGATTTTTACGGTAAAGTTGGTCACCTGATCGGTATTGGAGATGCCCGCTGCAGAGGTAAGGTTGGAAGCAGAACTTGCCAATTCACTCACGGTGCCCTTAAATACCTTGCCGGTAAAGGCATCCACTTCGATGTCAACCTGGTCGCCCAGCTTTACCTTGGGGATATCGTTTTCGGTCACGTCAACCTGTACCTCCATGGCATTGAGGTTGGAGATGCGCATGATTTCAGTACCGGCCATCTGGATGGTACCCAGTACACGCTCACCTTTTTCTACAGAAAGAGAAGACACAATACCGGAAGCTGGTGCCTTGATGGTAGTACGACTTAAGCTGGTGGCCAGCTCTTTCAAAGAAGCTTCAGAAGATTTGATAGAAAACTGTGCAGCCTCTACATTTTGTTGGGCAGACTTAATGCTGGCCTCAGATGCTCTGAGGTTGGCTTCCAGACCGCGTAGGTTGGAGAGACTTTGGTCGTATTCTACCTCAGAGATTACGCCTTCTTTTTTGAGCTGCTCATTTCGTTTGTGCACGTTGCGCGCATTTTCCAACTGGGCCTTGATTTGTTCAGCCTGGGCGCGGTTGGTCTCTACCTGAGATCTCGCCATGGCCATCTGGCTCTTGGCACTGTTGACGGCAGCTTTGCCCCTTTCTACAGCACTTTCGTAGGTGTCGGGGTTGATCCTCAACAACATTTGACCGGCTTTTACAGAGTCGCCTTCTTGTACGTACAACTCTACAATTTCGCCCGATACATCGGAGCTGATTTTGATTTCTTTTTCAGGGTAGATTTTACCACTGGCAGAAACGGTTTCGTAAATGGTACGTACCTCTACGGTACCCATTTCCACTTCCGTGCCCTTAGGCCTTGATTTGGACTTAAAAATAGCAGCTACAATAAGGATAACAAAGAGCGCTACCAGGCCGATGATGAGCCAGTTTCTGTTTTTCTTTTTGGTAATTTGTTTTGACATGTTGACCGTTTGTACTTATGATCGATTAAAGAGAAATGCCTTTGCCGAGGTAAAAATCAAGGACCTTTACCCTGAACAGGTGATCGTATTTGGCAATCAGTAAATTGTTTTTTGCATTGTCGAGTCGGGTGCGGGCGTTGCTCAGGTCAAAGCCATTGATGGCTCCCAAGGAGAAACGTTTGTTGGCATTGTCGTAAGCAGCCTGCTGAGCAGCGAGTGATTTTTCGGCTGCCTGCAGTTTTACCTTCGCAGCCTTGGCGTCGGCGTGGGCCTGCTGTACGGTAATTTTTAGATTTTGTTTAGTGGTTTCAAGGTTTAAGGCCGCATTTTCACGCATGATCTTGGCCTTTTCAATGCTGGCCGTATTGGCGTAATTGGTGAGGATGGGTACATTAACCGTAAAACCAAAGCCATAGGACAGGTTTTGATCAAACTGGTAACCATAGCCTGCCTTGCTATAAATGGGCACGTCCTGGTTGATCACAAAGTTGTAAGGTATGCCATTCAGATAAGCCACCAATTCATTTGGAAAGGTTTGGGTGCCATCAAATCTGACGCCCTGGTTGGAGTAGTTGGTACCGAGTGAGCCCCCTACAGAAACGGAGGGATATTTTTGTCCTTGCGCAATTTTTACGCCCAGGTCTGCACTTTTGACCCTGTATTCGCCTGCGGCGATGGAACGTTGGGTAGAAAGGGCGCCGCGATAGATTTCGTCAAACTCTACCAGCATGGGATCGGTCATCATTTCGACGCTGCCGGGCATTTCAACATCAATGTCCTGATCGATCAACATGAGTTGTCGCATTTGCATCTTGGCGATGGTATAGTTGTTTTCTGCTGTCAGCAAGGCCTGCTCATCTATAGCCAATTGGGCTTCTACATCCAGGGCTTCATTGGCGGCCCTGGCACCTGATTTTACCAGTGTTTGGATCTGGTTCATGGTGTTGCGACTCATCTCGAGATTGGCCCGGGCGATGGCCAGGTTTTCTTTGGCAAAGAGGGCGTTGAGGTAAAAGCTGGCTACGTTGAGGGCTATATCGTTTTGGGTTTGCTGGATGTCTTCTTTGGCTGCACTGACATTGGAGTTGCTCTGCTTGATGGTGTTGTTGATGGCAAAGCCATTGAATAAGGTCATGCCGGTATTAAGTCCTACCCTGTTGTTGAAAAAAGTCTCGGTGGTAAAGGTGTTGGAGGTAGGATCGATGGTTCTACCAAAGTTCCAGAACACATTGGTGCTTCCACTCAGGTTGGGGTAACGCTGGTGTTTGGCTTGTTTGGAGTCGATCTGAGCGCTTTGCAGGTTGAGTTTGGCTCCCTGGATGCTGAGATTGTTTTTGATGGCGGTATCAATGCACTTTCTCAATGGCCAAACTTCCTGAGCATTTCCAGACCAGGGCATTAAAGACATCAAAACAAGGCAATAAGTAGAAAACCGGATCATAGTATAGAATTTCATCGGCACTGCGTTGATTTTATGAATACAATATTACAAACAATAACGGTCAACCCGTTGGAATTTTCTATAAAGGTGGGTGGATATTAGATAAAGCGCCTGGTTTGACCAATAGCAGGTTAGATTCGCCCCTTCGTTGTAAATTGCAGGCAAAAACTTTGGTAGTAGAAGTTAAAGGAGCAGAACTTACCCTGGGGGCGGAAAAATGTTTGTGGTGGGAAAAGTACCAAAGCCTTTTTATAGCCGATGTGCACTTTGGCAAATCCAATCATTTTCGAAAGGCAGGCATCGGGGTGCCGCTGCAGGTGACCCAGGAGGAGGTATTGAGATTGCAGGCCGTAGTAGATAAATACCAGCCGCAAAAGTTGGTTTTTTTGGGTGATCTTTTTCACTCTGAGTACAATCGTTCGGTAGAAGTGTTTTCGAAGTGGCTCGATGGATTGGGTGCCATGGAAACCATTTTGGTAAAGGGCAACCACGACATCATGCTGGATGAAGTGTATGACACCCTGGGACTTGAGCAGGTGGAAGTCTTACAGCAAGACGGGCTGTTGTTTTCGCACGATGCCATCCAGGGCACGGGCTTTTACAATATTTATGGGCATGTACACCCCGGAGTGAGGCTGTACGGCAAGGGCAGGCAGAGCCAGCGTTTCCCTTGTTTTCACTGGAAGGACAATGAGGCCGTAATGCCTGCTTTTGGCCTGTTTACGGGCTATGTGAGCGTAAAGGTGCAGGCCGGAGACCGCGTTTTTTTGATTGCCGGCAGAGAGGTGGTGGAGGCACGGGCTTCTGAAGAATAAAAAAGGCCGCGGGTTGTGTCCCACGGCCTAATATGATCAAGGTTTTTTGGTTTCGTTATTGGGCAAAGCTGTTTCGGGGTCCTCCCACAGCAAAAGTTGCTTTCATCCTGTTTTCCTGGCCTGTGCTAAACATGTACATGCAGGCATCGTCGGTATAGTCCATGTAGTTCATGGTCATTTCACGAGGTGCGCCTGAGCAAGTGCTGTAGTGGGGTTGAGCAGGACAGCCATAATTGGCAGTATTGTGGGTTGGGGTGTCGCTTACCAGGTCGCTTCCGCAAGTAGCATCTCCCCAGATGTGGCGGAGGTTAAGCCAATGGCCCACTTCGTGGGTGGCGGTTCTGCCCTTGTTGAAAGGTGCTGAGGCAGTACCCATATTGCCGGTTGCATTGTCGTCCAACACTACACCGTCGGTAGCAGATGGTCCGCCGGGAAATTGTGCATAACCCAAAATGCCACCACTCAGGTTACAAACCCAGATGTTGAGTTTGGTGGTAGGTGTGGTAGGATTGAGACCTCCCTGCGAAGTTTTTTTCATCGCATCATTGGTCTGCCAGCTGGTTTTATTGGTTTGTTTTCTAACTACGGAGTGAAGCACAAACTCAATACCCGTTGCACCTGAGGCTGCACCGGAGAAGGCTGCCGGAATGGAGCCATATTCGCTGTTGAGGGCCGCAAAATCTGCGTTGAGCACATTGATTTGTGACTGGAGTTGAGCCTGAGAAACATTCTGCGCTGCTGTTTTGTACAGTACGTTAAATACGACCGGAATCTGGATGTTGCCATTGGCCAGCAGAATCCTGTCACCCGAACGAAGGGCTTCTTCTGTAAAGGCTTCGATGGCATCCATTCGTGCCTGTAGTCCGGGATCCGCTTCCAGCTGTTGTTGTAAAACGGTGTGAGAAGCACAGCCCCTGTTTAAGGCATGCTCATGAGAGATAACTTCCTGCTCGCCTTCGTTTTTGGCGCACGAAAAAAGTGCCATGACCACCACGGCGAGTAAGCTTAATTTTTTCATTTGATAATTTTTTTTGTTTAGTAAATAATCAACATAACGCATTTACTTTTGAATGCCCTATGTCTTGGCGAAGGCAAAATTAAAAATTTTCTATACTCAAGATTAAAATATGTAAAAATAATTTAATAACAAAATTATATTCTGTCATTAAATTATTTTTGTTGTCAACATGTGTTTTTTTATAGTTTATTGAGAGTATTCGAAATTTAATTTTGCCTTGATCACTTTTTTACATTGACTTCTTTCCCAAAACGACAGTTTCATGGTTTTGTTTTTTGATAATAGTCGTTTTTTGAAATATTTTTTGCCAAAAAGGAGGAGTAATTAATCAAAAAAACGTAATTATTGACAAATAATTCGTATATTTGAAGACAAATAATTGGTCAAAAATGTACGACAGGGCGATTCTCCACATGGATCTCGACTCCTTTTTTGTCTCCGTAGAATGTCTGAAAAACTCAGCATTTTTAGGCAAACCCCTGCTCATCGGGGGCACCAGCAATAGGGGAGTAGTGGCATCGTGCAGCTACGAGGCAAGGCGGTTTGGGGTTCATTCGGCCATGCCCATGAAAATGGCACTGCGCCTTTGTCCACACGCCATTGTGCTCAGGGGCGACATGGACAGTTACACCCAATATTCACACGAGGTCACCCAGGTGATTGCCGATCAGTCGCCCATTTACGAAAAGGCCTCCATTGACGAATTTTACCTCGACATCTCGGGTATGGACAAGTACTTTGGTTGTTACAAATGGTCGCTTGAGTTGCGGCAGCGCATCACCAAAGAAACAGGCCTGCCCATTTCCTTTGGCTTGTCGGTCAACAAGCTGGTATCCAAGGTCGGCACCGGAGAGGCCAAGCCCAACGGCACCCGGCAAATAGACCCCGGCGTAGAGAAAGAATTCCTGGCCCCACTGGCGGTAGCCAAGATCCCCGGTGTGGGCAAGGAAACCCACAAAAAACTCAGCTTCATGGGCGTGAGAGACATCCGCACCCTCAGCTTCATCCCTCCCAGGCTGCTCGAACGCGAATTTGGTCAGCACGGTCGCTCCCTTTGGGAAAAAGCCAACGCCATCGACCGCAGTCCGGTAGTGCCCTACCACGAACAAAAATCCATGTCCAAGGAACGCACCTTCACCGAAGACACCCTCGACCTGCGTTACATGCGCAACCTGCTGCTCGACATGACCGACAAGCTCGCCTTTGAATTGCGCAACGACAAAAAACTTACCTCCTGTATCGCCGTTAAAATCCGATACGCCGATTTTAACACCTACACCAAACAACGCCAGATCCCCTATACCGCCAACGACAACGTCCTCACCCGCCACGTCCTCGACCTCTTTGACCAACTCTTCGAAAGAAGGCAGCTCATCCGCCTCATCGGTGTTAAATTCTCCGGCCTCGTCAGCGGCTCCTACCAGATCGACCTCTTCGAAGACACCATCGAACAAATCGAACTACTCAAACAAATGGACCACATCCGCAAACGATTTGGCAGTGGCGCGGTGATGCGGGCGAGTGGGTTGTGATATTGTACAAGTACCAATGAAATATAAGCATATGTCTTTTACGGCGTACCTAAAACTGAACTGAATTATAATTGATCAACTTCAAGTCTGATGCTGTGCTTTGAAAATGAAATTCTCCTCCACAACCTGCTCTGGAACCCTTCATCCAATATACAGTAAAAAAGTAATTTTCCTTATCATGCCAAATATCAGATATGATGAGGTAGCTTTTGTATCTGTTATCCAGACTTTTTAGCATCAATCTATTCTCCAGAAGATCAACTTTCAATGAAAAAGAGCGCAACTGATTAATCATATTTTCTTTCTGTGTTTGATCAATATCCATCCTGTTAAGAGTTAAAATTCGACCCTCTATATTACGAGGTCTTAAATAATCTTTTTCCGACAGTTCGCTCGTAAATGTAACAAACACAGAATCTGTTTCCAGATAAGGTGGACAGGTATAGTCTCTTTTTATTTCTGCAATAGCTGCAAAGACGAGATCACTGGCAAGCTTGTTTTTTGAATTACATCCGTATAAAAGGAGAAAAAACAAGACAAAAGTAAATTTGTTTATCAATGACATTGGAAAGGACTGTTTAGGTTAACCAAATCTCGTTTCGAGTTCCATTCTTGAATTTTGCTCATTGGAAATGCATTGGGTAAATAAAAATCAAGTCCCTCCCAAACCCAAGCCATGTAATAGGACTTATCAAATTTCTTTCCATTTAAGATCCACAGTTCTTCGGCACATATTTCCATATAAGTATATATCATAAGTTGATCTTCTGTATATATTACTCCGTATTGCTCATTTACCCATTTTAAAAATTTTGCTTTATACTCAGCTTGGGTGTCATTATTGCTGGCTAATTTATATCTAAATGCAGCATGTTGAGATTCATGTAAAATAGTTTCTGCTATATAAAGATAATCTGTACTATTACATAGTCTGTCTTCAAATTTAATTAGTACTCCACCACCATTTTTGTCCATTTCTGTCGAACCAGGTGAATAAAAGTTTTCTACCCTAATTGTCAAATTAATTTTATCCGATGTACCAAATTTATAGATATTATTGCAAAACATTTTACTTCCACTTAATTCGAGGTATTCAAAAACACATTTTAAGTTTTTGCAATTTTTAAACGATGGATCTATTATTATCTTATCCACCCCTTCCAGCTCTGAATATATACGATCCAAGATACTTTGACCAAAGACGGCATCTTCTAATGTCTCTAAAAACGAGTTATCAGTGCCAGATCCATTTTCGCTTCTTTCCGTGCAAGCTTCGATCATAATGTTATTAATAATATTATTGATGCTTTCTGGATCACAAGGGTTAATATAACTTTCTAATATTTCATAAATCTGACTTTTCACTGAAGCGGTCAAACCATTACGCCAACAATCCAAATCAATCATGGTTGAAGGAGGTACATCAAGATTTGTACCGCCGCCACCACCACTACCTGGGCTACTATGTATTACCTCAGGTAATACTAATTCGTCACACCATATATAGGTGTAATATGTGTAATACCAGCGTACATTTTCTGTATTGGTATCATAGTTAAACCAAGTTTCAAGTGTATGTATTGGGTATTCGAAAGAATAACAACCCCTATTTGAGATGTCCCTCACAATTAAAGAATCGCGTATAGATGTTTTAATAAAATTGTTATAAAATGTATCGAGCGAGTTTGTATTGCGAAAGTGCAAAATGTTAATTCCTGAAGCTAACAATATTATTTTATTAATTTCAGTACTTGATGCATCATTGGGATAAAGGATAATATTCTTTACGTAACTCTTGCTTACAATGTAAAAAAGGAATTGTTCATTAAATTTCTCGTACACGAGTATTTTTTCATAATCGTTATTCTTATATAAAGGAATAAAAACCGCAAAGTTAGTTAGTGAATTGCGGTTTACAATAATACTATTTTGTACATTAAAGAAAAAATTATTGGCCTTTAAATTTTGAAGTTCAATTAAAAGAGTATCTGTATGTCTTAATTTTTTTAAATCAGCACTCATGCTATCAAAATGTGCTGATAATGGATAAAGGGAGTCAAAAAGTACTGTTCGATTTTGGGTTGTAGTACTTACTTCAGTTAATTTGTATTCATTTTCATGATCTTTTTCACAACTAATAATTATGAACAAAACAACAAAACAAAATTCTTAAATTTCATAGTATTTTATATTTAGGTAAAATAATTACAAATATAATATAATTTGATAGGCGAATGTGATTAATTAAAATATTAATATAAATAAATTCATAATTTAATGATTTTCATTTCGATACATATAATTTTTATTTAATCTTACTTATAATATTATTTTTAAATGCCATAAAATTAACGTTTTATTTACACCTATATAATGTATTAGTATAATATATGTATTTTATAGTTTTATTTTAAGTGAAATATATAAACCGTAAATCTAAGCCCCGTCTCAGGTAAGGGAGTAAAAACTAATTAACACAGAACCTTCTTGGAGATGATCTCAAGATTCCAAGCCCTGTAGGGGCGTAATATGGCAATACCGCCACAAATCCCGGAAGAAAGTACATACGATAGGCAAGCCCTGCAAGGGCGCCCAACACCTACGAGGGGCGTAGCCCCTCGTAGGTAAACAAGACACCGTTAAGCCCTGTAGGGGCGTAATAAAGCAAAACCGCCACAAATCCCGGAAGAGAATTCATCCGAAGGACAAGCCCTGCAAGGGCGCCCAACACCTACAAGGTGCAAAAAGCCCCTAAATAGGGACATAAAAAGCATGAAGCCCTGTAGGGGCGTTATAAAGAAATACCGTAACAAATCTCGAAAAAGAATTCATCCAAAACACAAGCCCTGCAAGGGCGCCCAACACCTACGAGGGGCGTAGCCCCTCGTAGATAAACAAAACACCGTTAAGCCCTGTAGGGGCGTAATAAAGTAATACTGCAACAAATTTCGACGGAGAACTCATGAGTAAGACAAGCCCTGCAAGAGCGCCCTACACCTACGAGGGGCGACGTCTCTAGTAGGTAAACACAATACCCGGTAGCCCGTTAGGGGCGTAATAAAGTAATTCAGTAACAAATTTCGAAGGAGAAATCAAGAGTAAGACAAGCCCTGCAAGGGCGCCCTACACCTACGAGGGGCGACGCCCCTCGTAGATAAACAAAACACCGTTAAGCCCTGTAGGGGCGTAATAAACACCTACCCCCAAATATACCTCTCATCATATTCTATCATCTGTTTCTCCAAAAACGCACGATATTCCTCCTCGAACGTCTGTTTTCCGTGATGCTGATGCTGATTAGCGATATACCTTTTCACTACCTCCAAATCAGCAGGGTAGACAGAAAAAGCACCGTACCCGTCCTGCCAGTAAAAATTTTCATACCCCCTGCCCTGCGTCTTCATCCACTTAGAAGAACTTTTTTTTATTTCTTCTAATAATTTCATAATTGTTATCTTTTTTGACATCAGACATAAAATATGAACATGATTTATATATCCTCCTACTTTTAACGGAGGACAGTCTTGATTTTTGCAGATAGACGCGATGTAGCTATATAATTTTTCTTCGACGGGAGGGAAGATCATCGGTACTCTGTTTTTGGTAGTGAATACGATGTGGAGGTAGTTTTTTACGAGGGATTGTCCTGCCATTGGTGGTTTTATTGCGCCCTACGGGGCTGGTTAGAGGATAGGGTTTAAGGGATGAGGGGTGGTCGTAGCCCCTGTGGGGCTTATAGATGGGCGGGGCCTATCGTTAGTGTTTTTAGCCCTTACAGGGCTCTGCGGAGGGTGGTGCTCATCGGGGTGTATAGCCCCTGTGGGGCTAGTCGATGGTCGAGGCCCATCGTTAGTGTCTTTAGCCCTTACAGGGCTGGGAAGGTTGTTTTTCATAACTAATAGTATTTAATATCTCCACGATTAATAAGCTAAAATATACCTCTTGCCGGGCAAGGCGCGCACCACACCTTTGAATTCCAGGGCCAGGAGTTGCGAGGCTAGGATGGAAGAGGGTAGATTGAGGCCATAGATCAGTTCTTCTATCCCAGTTTCTATGCGCATGCGGATGAAATCTACGATGGCTTCCTGATCGGGGTCGAGTTCGATGAACATGGAGGTTTGTACTGTTTTTTTGCGGTCGATGTCGTCCCAGCGCATGATGTAGAGGAGGTCATTGACGTCTTCCATGAGGTGGGCCTTGTGCTTTTTGATCAGAGCATTGCAGCCGCCCGACCATTCATCGCCGGGGCGGCCCGGGATGGCAAAGACATCTTTGTTGTATTCATTGGCAAATTCGGCGGTGATGATGGACCCACCGCTGGTCTTGGACTCCACTACGATGAGGGCATCAGACAGGGCGGCGATGATGCGGTTTCGCATGGGGAAGTTGACCTTGTCGGGTCGGGTTTGGCTACAGAACTCGGTGAGGAGGCCACCGTTTTTGATCATTTTTTTGGCCAGTTCTTTGTGGGTAGCCGGGTAGATGATGTCGTGACCATGGCCCATCACCCCTATGGTAGGAATTTCTTTTTCTACCGATTTTTTGTGGGCACAGCCATCGATGCCATAGGCCAGGCCACTGATAATCACGACACCCAGTTCGGATAAATCTTCCACTATTTTTTCAGTGATCATTTTGCCCTGGACACTCGGTGAGCGGGTGCCCACAATGCCTACAGTGCGGTGGGGGTTGAGGGACTGGCTGCCTTTGTAGTAAAGCAACAGTGGACTGTAATCAAAATGGCGAAGCCTTCTCGGGTAATTGTCGTCCAAAAAAAACAGGATCTGGATCTTGTTTTTTTCAATAAAGACCAGCTCTTCTTCAGCCCGGTGCAAGACCTTGGATTTGACAATGTCAGCAGCCTTACTGGCTCCTATGCCGGGAATTTTCGACAGGGCCGGTTTTTTTTCTTTAAATACGGCTTCAGCACTTCCGCAATAGCCAAGCAGATTTTTGGAAAGTACGGGCCCGATGTTGGGCACCATGGTCAGGGCAATCCTGTACAGGGTTTCATTCATAGCGCTATGTTTAAGTCCGATTATAATTGGGATTATAATCGGGTTGGGTTTACTTACTGCTGGGCAACTCTACTCAAATAGAGCTGTGCCTGGTTACTATCGCCAAGGGCATTCAAACTTTCGCCTGTCAACTGATTGAGGGTGGGTTGATTCGGGTCGATTTCAAGGCCCAATTTCATGAAATGAACTGCCCATTTCAAGTCATCGGCACCTTTTTTTGCCATTAGCGTCTTACCCACTTTAATGTAAAAAGTCATCATTTGGTTCAAATCCGGACCAGTTCCGTTCAAATATTTTAAATATTCGGTCAGGAAGGAAACATCGGGCCTTCTGTAAATGATCTGTTCGAAGTCAGTTAAAAACGGGGTCAACTCTTTGTTCAGGTTGTAGGTTTCACCGGCAATACCGGCCATCATCAGGTTGGCATTGTAATATTTGGGTATGATATCAGCCGCCTTTCGGGCATAGGGCATGGCCTCGTTGAGCAGTGCTCTTTTTTTGACCACATCCTGGGTTTCTTTAAATTCATTGAACAAGGCAGTAGCCATAAATGAATTGGCCCTGGCGCTGTTACCCGATACACGCATAGCACTCTGGTTGAGGGTAAGGGCGGTTTCCCAATCAGGCACCCTGATAAAGCTTAGGAAGGCAAAGGCAATAACCGGGATGGACAAAAAAGCAACTTGTCCTATTTCTTTTTGGGCGTTGTTCCAACGTTCACCCAGCTCCCAAACGGCCCAAACCAGCAGCAAACAAAAACCCAGGGATGGCATGTAGATAAAACGATCATTCATAAAGGTACCCAGGTTGATCACGATGTTGGAAACGATGGTAAGGGTAATGAGGTAAAATGCAATTGCGTAGCCACTAAGTTGTTTGGCCTTAAGTTGTTTCCAAGCCCAATATGTCATACCTCCATATAGTAGGGCTGATAGCCATACCTGCCACTTGGCCCAGTTCATAATGGGAATGGCATACGGATAGTAATCATGGGTGAGCGGAAAGGGTAAAAATAAAAGTTTAATGTACAGGCCCAGGGTATATAAAATGGTGGCTAATTTTTCTCCCCCCTTCATTTCCAGGAAGGGATTGTTCATGATATCGGTTATTTTTTGATCCAATTGGGGGACCCCTGAAATCGAAAATCGGATCATAAGGTAGGCAAATGACACCACCATCAACCAGCCCAGGCTGTTCCAGGCCTTGCCTCTGTGATCACCCCTGAAAACCCAAATAGAAAGTGGAATTACCGCTGCAAAGGTGATGGTGTTTTCTTTGGATAGCAAGCCTAAAAAATAAGTAGCAAGGGCTGCGTATAAATAGTTTTTTCCCTTGCCATACATGTAATGCAACACAAAAAAGTAGAGCGAGAGCAGGGAGAACAACATGGCCATGATTTCATCTCGGCCTTTGATATTGGCCACCGCCTCTACGTGGATGGGGTGAACCAGGTACAGCAAGGCGGCTGCAAAACCCATGTCAAACCAGCCCATTAAAGGTTTTTTGTCTGGGATCAATAGCTGAACAAGTCTTAAAATAAAGACACAACTTAAGATGTATAAAAGGAGGTTTATGACATGGCTAACACCGGGTTTCAGCTCATTGAAGATGCCGTATTCCATAGCAAAGGTGACCAGAGACAGGGGGCGATAACGATTGCCCTGGACCAGATTTTGTTGTGCCCCAAAATAGCCCGTCATGGATTCTGTGCTTAAAATTTCATAGATGCCACTAAATCCCTTTTTGGTAAACTGATTGTCGGTGATGACAATTTGATCGTCGAGCACATAGCCGTAATTAGCCGTTTGGTAATAAATAAACAAGCCAACTACCAGAAGGACAGCCACCTTCCAACCCTGATTTTTCCAAAAACCGGAGGGCAGCGGAAGGGGTGCAGCTTCTATTTTCGGTTTGTTTTCACTGACAATAGGGCTTTTTTTAACCTGCTTTTGTTTGGCCATAGATCAAAAATATTTAAAGAGTATTTAAAGGGACTTCCATATTAAACTGCGTCCAAATTTAGAAAAATTATAACATCTCACGGTTCCTACTTTTTTAAGTCGCATTTTGATTGTTCATTTGCCTTATGAAACTGCTGGCCAGAAATTTTTATTTATCGGAAGATGTTGCCGCATTGGCCTTACAATTATTGGGTAAGGTTTTGATCTGTGAATCGCAAGGCATCATAAGCCATAGCAGGATTGTGGAAACGGAGGCATACAGGGGCCCTGACGACAAAGCTTGTCATGCTTATAACAACAGGAGGACGGATCGAACCGAGGTGATGTATGCTGTCGGAGGTTGTGCTTACGTGTATATTTCCTACGGCATGCACCATTTGCTCAACGTGGTTACTGCTCCGCAAGACAAGGCACATGCGGTATTGATCCGTGCTGTGGAACCGATCCTTGGATTGGAAACGATCCAGCAGCGGCGGGGGATGAAGGCCAATAATTACGTACTTACCGGTGGGCCAGGAAAAATTTGTCAGGGACTTGGCATTGACAAATCGTGGAACCGACTTTTGTTTTATGACCCTAAATCACCTTTAAGAATAGCCGATGATGGATATAACCCAGGAGAGGTAATTAGTACACCTCGTGTAGGCATGTCTATCCATGTAGGTCCACATGCACATTGGCCCTGGAGGTATTATTTAGCCGGAAATCGCTGGGTAAGTCGACCTTTGAAATTGAGCTATTCATGGTAAAAAAAAGCGCTCCCAATTAAAGAGAGCGCTTCAAACAATTTGACGAGGTCTCCGTCGTATTATTTTTTCACATTGTAGGCTAGGGCATTGTTGCCGATTACTTTGCCCAATCGTAAGCCTTCTGTGCAATCAAATCGGGGGTGCACACCAAGTGGAATTCTTGAATAGGCATTTTCTTCTCCAATTTGGGTTTGGGTGGTGTAGGTTCTGGGTGTGCCATTGAATTCACTACGTCCATAGTGGCAACGGTCAGTAAAGGTGTAGCTTTCACCAAAAAATTCACTTAAGACCGAAATGCCCAATCCTCCAAAGGTAGAGTGGCCGGATGGATAACCAGGGAAAGGCGGTGTGAGGTTTTCAGTACCCAGGGCGTTTCCCAAAATGGTTTTAAAATCAGGGTTGATGTTTGCAGGAATATAATTGGAAGGTCTTTCTACATTGTAGTAAAATTTAGAGCCCCAGGCAGCAACGGCTGCGTCGTTTTCGGCAATTCCCAATTTTAACAACAAGTGAAGTGAAAATTCCAGGTTGGCACTTTCATTCTGGATCATTTGATTGGCAATCTGGAAAACCCTGGCCGGTGGGCTAAAAGTAAGACCTACGATGTCATCACTCCAAAACTCAGCCCTCCACCTTCTCTCTGGTGTCAGGTTGGTGATGTTTTCATTTACCTCTGCAAAGTCTTTGTAATATTGACTTGATGGATTGGTGCTGTAAGCCGGAGGAGGAGGAGAAACCAGGTTGTTGCCAAAAGTGGCGAAGGTCCTTACCTTTCCCCAGTAGGGCGACAAAGATTTGCCGTCTGGCGAACTCCATTTGCCAGGTCCAACGGGTTGTGTATAAGAAGCAGGAAACGGATCCAAAGCCTGGCTTTTTCCTTCAGTGTCTGTATCTGCATATTTGATAATGGCATCTGCAACCAACCTACCCCATTCCTGAGAATTATCAAAAACCTCTTGAGAAATGTTGGTTTTTAAGGTGTTGTTCATTGTTGCCTCCAGATCCTTCATCAATCCCCTTTGGTCTGCATTGGCAGAATGCATAAAATACTCTGTTGACTTTGCTAATGCAGCATTAACAGCTACATTCCAATCATACTTGAGTTTATCTTTTGGCAAATCTGGCACAACAAGGCCGGTTAGTTTGGTGTCATTGGAAACAAAATCAGGCATACCGGGAAGACCTGCTTCATAAGCTGCCATCCAAATGTAAGCTAAAGCTCTGGATGTAGGTGCAGGCCTGAAACCTGCCAGGTCTTTTCAACATCCATATAAAGATTGATCCACTCACTCACAACATTGCTGTTGTAATGTGCAGTAAGGTTTTTTTCTTCAACAATGGGATCGTCAGTATCATCATTGTTTTTACACGACAGAATGAAGAGCATTGCAAAGAGCGATAGAAAAAAGATTTTGTGGGTTAATTTGCTAATCATGGCTAATTTTTTAATAAAAAGAATAATCGATCTTCTACCTATTGAGAAGATGGGGCAAAGGTAGGTGCCGGATTAAAAAATAAGCCAAATAAATTATTAGAATATGTTTAGAAATTCAGTAAAAACGGTATTTAATTTTTTGAAAATTAAAATTAAATTATATAATGTCTTAGACTTAAGTGAATTCCAAATTTATGGAAATTTAGTATGGAAAAATAAAAAAGGCGACACCCCATCAGGATGCCGCCTTTTTGTATTATTGCGCTGCTTGTTTATTATTTTTTCAGGTTATATGCTACTGCATTTTTACCTATTTGTTTACCCAAACGAACGCCCTCTGTACAGTCGAAACGAGGATGAACACCGAGGGGAATTCTTGAATAAGCATTTTCTTCACCGATTTGTGTCATTGTGGTATAAGTTCTTGGTGTTCCAATAAACTCATTTCTGCCGTAATGACATCTGTCTGTAAAAGTATAGTTTTCACCAAAAAACTCACTTAGTACAGAAATGGCAATTCCACCAAAGGTAGAGTGGCCTGATGGATAACCAGGGAAAGGTGGGGTAAGGTTGTCGGTTCCAACCGCGTTTCCTAAAATCGTTCTGAAATCCGGATTGATATTAGTCGGTATATAGTTAAAAGGCCTTTCCACATTGTAGTGATATTTTGATCCCCAAGCCGCAACTGCTGCATCGTTTTCAGCCATACCTAATTTTAACAACAAATGAAGACAAAACTCTAAATTTGCGTTTTCATTTTGAAGCATTTGGTTAGCAATTTGGAATTGTCTAGCAGGAGGACTGAAGGTAAGTCCTACGATGTCATCACTCCAAAACTCTGCCCTCCATCTTCTCTCGTGGGTTAGGTTTATAATATTTTCATTTACCTCAACAAAATCTTTGTAGTACTGACTGGCAGGATTGGTGCTATAGGCAGGAGGAGGAGGAGATAGAAGAGCACTTCCAAAAGTAGTAAAGGTACGCACCTTGCCCCAGTAAGGAAACAAAGACTTACCATCCTCTGGCTGCCATAAGCCCTGTCCAGTTGGTGGTACATAGTCGGCAGGGAAGGCATCAGCAGCTTGTTTAACACCTTCAACATCTGTATCTGCATAGGCATTGATAGCATCTGCCACCAATCTTCCCCATTCCTGAGAATTGGTAAATTTTTCTTGTGATACACTGGCTTTAAGGGTAGTATTTAAGGTTGATTCCAAGTCATTGATCAAACCTCTCTGCTCTGTGTTGGCTACTGGCATCATATGCTCCATTGTTCTGGCAATAGCAGCATTGACAGCTACATTCCAGTCATACTTAAGTGCATCTTTGGGAAGATCAGGTACATTTAACCCCGACAGTTTGGTATCATTGGAAACAAAATCCGGCATACCGGGAAGCCCAGCTTCATAAGCAGACATCCAGATGTAGGCCAAAGCCCTTGAGGTAGCTGCTGGTCTGAAACCGGGAAGATCTTTCTCAATATCCATGTAAAGTTGAATCCACTCGGTTACTACATTGTTGTTGTAGTGAGAGGTTAGATTTTGCTCAGGAGTTGTAGGATCAATCGGATCTGGTTCGTCTTTACAAGAAGCGATAAAAAGTCCTGACAACAGTACAAAGAAAAATGCTTTGTAGATAAATCGGAAGTTCATGGTTTAATCTTTTTTAAATCTTTGATTTTCAATTTTAAAATTACGGCTACAAAGTTAATTTTTGCAGGGTGCTTATCGAAACTTTATTCCTTAGAAAATACTTAGAAAGGGGTTGATTCTGGTCATTCTTCATAATGACTTTGATTTTACACCATTATAATGAATTTTTAATTATATAAAGTAGTCTAAATGATTGGATTAATCATGACATTTGCAGATATATGATTATTTTAAATATGAAAGCAAAATCATGAAAATCCTGCTTATTGATGATGAAGCCAAGATTATTCAGTCTTTAAAGAAGGGATTGGAAGAAAGTGTCATGGAAGTGGAGCTCGCCTTCGACGGTGAAGCAGGTAGAACCCTGGCTGAAAACAATACCTACAATGTAATTGTTTCTGACATCATTATGCCCAAAGTCAACGGCTATGAATTGGTCAAATCTTTACGTGCCATTGGCAATGAAACCCCTATTTTGTTGCTATCTGCACTTGACGCCATCGATGAAAAGGTGGTGGGCCTGGAATCCGGTGCAGACGATTATTTGTCAAAACCCTTTGCTTTTCAGGAACTTTTAGCGCGAATTAAGGCTTTAGACAGAAGAAATGTTGGAAAATCGGCTAATAACGTACTAAAATATGCCGATATTGAGCTCAATATGGACACTCGCCAGTTTTACCGTGCGGGACAAAAAATAGATTTAACCCCCAAAGAGTATGCTTTGATTGAATACTTTTTAAGAAATCCGGAAAGGGTGATACCGAAGGTGGAGCTGGCAGAAAAAGTTTGGGAAATAGATTTTGTAACCAACACCAATGTAATTGAGGTTTACATGAATTACCTTAGAAACAAAATGGATAAAGGATACGACAAAAAACTGATTCAAACCCAGTTTGGGGTAGGGTATATGCTCATGCTGTCACAAGACTAGATGCATGCAGATAAGGTCTAAACTTACGCTGCAATTTATATTGATCGTGGCAACGATCATGATGATTTCATTTTTTTACATCTACAATCGATTTCGCGATCAGCTGCAGGATGATTTTTATGAATCACTTCGATCCAAGGCTTTTTTGACCGGTGAAATGTTGGTGGGTAAAATCAAAGACAAGGAAGAGGAATTTTTCCAACCCAAGCCCGGCAATGAGCACAATCCGCTTTCATCTGAAAACATTGCAATTTACAACAGTGACAACCAATTAATCTACACTTTTAGCGACGCTAAATCAAAACTAAATGTAGACAAGCTCAACCAGGTAAGGAGTGACCGCGAGAAAAGATTTGTGTACGACAAGTTTAACTCAATTGGCGTACTTTACAGAAATAAATATGGCTTTGAATATGTGATTGTGGCTGAGTCTGTTTTCAATTCGAGTCAATTGGGCAAGCTCTTAAAAATCCTGGCCTGGGTGTATGTTTTGTTTATTAGTCTGGTGGCATTGGGTGGTTGGATCTTTGCCGGACAGGCCCTGCGACCGGTCAACTCGATCATGAATGAAGTTGATGCCATTCTGCCTTCTGACATGACTCACCGGCTCAATCATTCCGGACAAAAAGATGAGTTGTCGAGGCTCGTACAAACATTCAATAAGTTAT
The DNA here is from genome assembly GCA_016717655.1 of Saprospiraceae bacterium. Lineage (GTDB taxonomy): Bacteria > Bacteroidota > Bacteroidia > Chitinophagales > Saprospiraceae > JADKBO01. The sequence continues at coordinate 48,257 of JADKFC010000004.1, read as the reverse complement.
TGGACAGGATGCAACAGGTGTTTGTCAATCAGAAACAGTTTTTATCCAATATTTCTCATGAACTCAAAAATCCACTCAACGTAATTTTATCTCAGATTGAAGTGGTGCTAAACAAGGAACGAACGGCAGAAGAGTACCGTGTGGTTTTAAAATCAGTTTATGAGGATGTAATTGAATTGAGCGATGTATCTTCCAAAATCATGCAGCTTTCCAAAATCAATGCTGATGGATCGAGTATCCGTTTCGAAAATTTCAGGATAGACGAAGTTCTTTTTCAAGCCAAAACAGCGGTCAAAAAATGTACCCCAACGATAAATTTTCTTTGGTAATGAGCGATTTGCCTGAAAATGAAAAAGACCTGTTGTATTATGGCAATGAACAACTCATCAAGACAGCCCTGGTCAACATCCTTGAGAATGCCGCAAAATATGGAAGCAGCAGTGAAATAGTAATTGCGCTTACTTTCAATAAGGGTAAGGATGCTGAATTGTGCATTACGGATAGAGGAATAGGAATGGACAAGGCTGAAGTTGACCTTATTTTTGAACCCTTTTACCGTTCGCAAAACGCCAATGTATTCAAGGGATCGGGCATCGGACTCTCTTTGGTGAAAAGTATTTTTGGCTTGCACAATTTAAAATACGATGTTAAAAGTACCAAGGGCCGGGGAACCCGGTTTTTTGTATTTTTTCCTCCAGCTAAGGGTTTACCTGAGGCGCAGCACACAGAAACGTTTGCCCATGAAGAGATTTCGTAAGCCCATAGCTGCTATTTTAATTCTGACTATCCTCTCAATAGTCTTGTTTTGGCATTTTCAAAGAAGCCATAATAACATGCCCAAGGAAATTGCCTTGATGAAAGATTGGTATGACGTAGCACTTCAAATTGAATCAGAAGTGGAAGGCATTGCGGTGCCTGTTGCTGCCCGGTTTTATGGGTATTTTGGATTTTTGGGAGCTTGTTTGCTGGCAACCGAACATGATGATCTGCAAATGATACAACAACAGTTTCCGGAGCTCAGCCTGTCGGAAACAAAGGATTATCAAAAATTAAACTTTGGAATTGCTTTCAATAAAGCAGCAAGGCTGTTTATCTCCAGGTATTACATCAATGTGCCCTACCATCTCAATAAGAAGGCCGACGAACTTGAAGAAAGATGGTACAAAGAATTGATGGTAGGCCAGGACCCTGCCTTATTGGAACATTCTAAACATGTAGGCAGGGATGTTGCCAATGCCATTTATTTGTGGTCTGCAGAAGACGATCAGGGGCATCAGGCTTATCTGCACAACTTTGATAAAGAATATGCGCCACCCACAGGACCAGGTAAATGGCAGCCCGATGAAGAGCATCCCATGCCAGCCTTACTACCTCATTGGGGAAAGGTGAGGACCTTTGTAGTAGACAGCACAAAATATTCTGTAACGCCGCTGGCACCCTATACCACAGATCACAACTCAGTTTATTATAGCCAGGCTCTTGAATTGTTTACCATTAGCGCACCTCTATCCTATGAAAACAAATGGATAGCAGAATTTTGGAGTGATGATGTAAGAGGCTTGACATTTACCCCATCTGGAAGGTGGATTTCAATATTAAATCAATTTCTGGCACAAAATCCACCCAGCAAAGAAAAAGCGGTTGAAGCTTACTTTAAAATGGGAATTGCCATGTCAGATGCCCTAGTTGCCTGTTGGGGTGTCAAGTACAAGTACAACCTGGAAAGACCCGAAGCTTATATTCGCAAAAATATTCATGATGACTGGAGGTCCTTTCACCATTCACCCAACTTTCCCAGTTATCCTTCCGGGCACAGCGCTTTGGGCGGGGCCTGTTCTTCCATCCTCATTTCCTTGTTTGGTGATCATATTGATTTTACGGATTTCAGTCATCAAGACCGCATTGAATTTTTGGGAAATCCCAGGCAATACAATTCTTTTACCGCCATGTCAGAAGAAAGTGCCTATTCCCGAATACCCTTAGGTGTCCACTATCGAATGGACTGTCAGGAAGGTCTTCGCCTGGGGTCGCTGATAGGTAACAAGGTAAGGGAGGTCAAAATACTAAGTAAGAATCAAAAGATGGCTAAGGGCCCTATCTCATCGATCTGATGCATTTTCTGTCACCAGCTTTACCCCTGAAGAGGTACCAATTCTATCTGCCCCAGCTTCTATAAAAGCCAGTGCAGTAGGTAAATCTGAAATACCCCCAGAAGCCTTTATTTTGGCCTTATCCCCAATCTTCTCTTTGATGGCAACAACGGTATCCAGTTCTGCCCCTTTAGGAGCAAAGCCAGTTGATGTTTTTAAATAATCGACACCGCATTCAAGACACAAATCTGCCAATTGTAAGATTTCTTCACGGTTGAGATAGGCGGTTTCAAAAATAAGTTTGAATACCGCTTTTTTTTCCACAATGATTTGATGAAGCGCCATGAGTTCTTCCCTCACTTGCGACCATTTGCCCGATTTAATCCAGGATACATTGACCACAACATCCACTTCATCGGCTCCGTTATCCAGCAAATAGCTGCACTCTGCCATCTTAACCGAAGTAGGGTTGTAGCCCAGTGGAAAGCCTGCAACAGAGCACACTTTTACCCCACTTTCTTTCAATTGTTCTTTGGCAGTGCCAACATAACAAGGGGGAATGCAAACCGCTGCAAATTGATACTGCCTCGCCTCTGCACACAGCTTAACGATATCGCTTTCAGTGCAGATGGCTTTTAACTGGGTGTGGTCAATATAGGAGGCTAAAGGTCTCATTTTCCGTGACAGTGTTTAAACTTTTTGCCACTGCCACAAGGACAAAGATCGTTTCTACCTACTTTTTCTTCCTGTCTGACAAAGGTCTCAATTTTTTTCTCTACCGATCTTCCTGCACTTTCTGCAGCCGCCTTTCGGGCTTCTTCCTCTTTGTTGGTTTTTACCTGTGACAAATCGGTTTTTACTTCTTTGGCTTCGCGAACTTCTTCGTTTTGTACCACCAGTCGGGCTCTCATCAGATAAGAAACCACTTCCATATTGACAGAATAGATCAGTTCTTCAAACAAACGGTAAGCTTCCATTTTGTAGATTACCAATGGATCTTTTTGCTCAAATGTAGCCGCCTGAACTGAGTCTTTCAATTCATCCATGGCGCGAAGGTGTTCTTTCCAATTGTCGTCGATCAGCGCCAGTGCCACCGCCTGTTCGATGTCTACGGCAATGCTTTTTCCTGAAGAGTCAACCGCTCTCTTTAGATCTGCGGTCAATTGAAGTGGGTGGCCGGTACCATCTTCTATCGGAAGCAAGATGCGTTTGTACTGGTGGCCCTGATTTTCATATACATTTTTGATTACAGGCATGAGCATAGACTGGAATTGCTCTTTTTTCTGCTCATAAATTTCCATCACCCGATTCTTAAATTTATCCACCAGGTTGCCTACGGGCTGGCTGTTGAAGGTGGCCTCATCGATATCCGGATCTATGCTCAGCGCGGCCATACATTCATTGACAAAGCCTTCGTAATCATTGCTGTTCTTAAACCGCACAACGATTGCCTCTGACAAAGATTCAAACATATTAAAAATATCAACAGAAAGCCTGGTGCCTTCCAGGGCGTGATTTCTCTTGAGATAGATGGCGGCACGCTGTATGTTCATTACATCATCGTACTCGAGCAATCTTTTTCGAATGCCAAAGTTGTTTTCTTCAACTTTTTTCTGAGCCCTTTCAATTGACTTGGTGATCATGCTGTGCTGAATCACTTCACCATCTTTATGGCCCATTTTATCCATTACGCTGGCAATACGGTCACTCTGAAACATACGCATCAGGTTGTCTTCCAACGAAACGTAAAACTGCGAAGTACCGGGGTCTCCCTGACGTCCGGCCCTACCCCGCAACTGTCTGTCTACCCTTCGGGAGTCGTGTCTTTCAGTGGCTATGATGGCCAAACCACCAGCCTTTTTCACTTCTTCTCCAATTTTAATGTCGGTTCCCCTACCAGCCATGTTGGTAGCAATGGTCACCCTTCCCGGCTTACCTGCTTCAGCTACAATTTCTGCTTCACGCTGGTGTTGTTTGGCGTTGAGTACGTTGTGTCCAATACCCCTCAAATCCAACATCTTGCTCAACTTTTCTGAAATATCAACCGAGGTGGTACCTACCAGTACCGGCCTTCCGGCTTCGGTCAATTTGACGATTTCATCGATTACCGCATTGAACTTCTCACGGGTGGTTTTGAAAACCAGATCTTCTTCGTCTTTTCTGGTGATCGGTTTGTTGGTTGGTATTACTACCACATCCAATTTATAGATCTGCCACAATTCCTGGGCTTCTGTTTCCGCGGTTCCCGTCATACCACACAGCTTGTGGAACATACGGAAATAATTCTGCAGGGTGATGGTGGCATAGGTTTGGGTAATGTTGCCTATGTCAACATTTTCTTTTGCTTCAAGGGCCTGGTGCAAGCCATCACTGTATCGCCTGCCTTCCATCATACGACCGGTCTGCTCGTCTACAATTTTTACTTCACCATTGATCACTACATATTCCTGATCCTTTTCAAATAAGGTATAGGCCTTTAAAAGTTGGGATACAGCGTGGAGCCTCCTTGACTTGGTGCTATAGTCTGAAATCAGTATTTGTTTTTCCTGGGTCAACTTGACACCCTGTGCCTTTTCCTTTTCGGTAATGGCCAGCATCGCCTCAGTAATATCGGGCAGAAGGAAGAAGTTTTCATCGTTCTCTCCTTTGGATAAATATTCAATGCCCTTGGCAGTTAACTCTACACTTCTGTTTTTTTCATCGATGACAAAGTATAGAGGTCTGTCTGCAATGGGCATGTTTTTATTTTGCTCCTGCATGTAAAAGTTCTCTGCTTTTTGAAAAGCCACTTTTACGCCTTCTTCACTCAAAAATTTGATCAATGGTCTGTATTTGGGAAGTGCACGGTGCGCCCTCAGGATGGCCAGACCCGCCTCTCCTTCGTTGTATCCTGTTTTGCCAGCCTGAAAAAGTTTTTTGGCATCGGCCAGGTATTCAGTTGCCAATTTTCTCTGTGCATTAACCAGCGATTCTACCTTGGGATTGAGGTCCTGGTACTCTTGTTCGTCAGCTCCTTCTGGTACAGGACCTGAGATAATCAAAGGGGTACGGGCATCATCGATCAAAACCGAATCCACCTCATCCACCATGGCAAAGTGGTGTTTGCGTTGAACTTTTTCTTCAACACTCCTCACCATGTTGTCTCTCAAATAGTCAAAACCAAATTCGTTGTTGGTTCCATAAGTAATGTCGCAGTTGTAAGCGGCAACCCTCTGTGCTGAATGCGGTCTGTAATTGTCGATACAATCAACGGTAAGAAACAAATATTCAAAAATAGGACCAATCCACTCACTATCCCTTCGGGCAAGGTAGTCATTGACGGTAACCACATGAACGCCCATGCCGGAAAGTCCGTTGAGGTAGGCGGGCAGGGTTGCCACCAGGGTCTTACCTTCACCCGTGGCCATCTCTGCGATTTTACCATCGTGAAGAACCATACCACCTATGAGTTGTACATCGTAGTGTACCATGTTCCATGTAATCTCGCCACCGGCAGCAGTCCATGAGTTTTTCCATCGGGCCTTGTCGCCATCAATGGTGATGTAGCTTTTTCTGGCAGCAAGGTTGCGATCATGGTCCGTTGCTGATACTTCCAGTTCTTCATTGTTACTGAACCTTCTGGCGGTTTCCTTTACCGTTGCAAAAGCTTCTGGCAATAAAGCCCGTAGAATTACTTCCAAATGGGTGTCTCTTTCTTTGGTGAGCTCATCAATCTGGTCGTATAGGTATTCTTTGGTACCCAGGTCCTGTTCGGTAGAAACCTCTTCCTTGAGTCGGTTGATATCTTTGTCAATGCCCTCCAGGTGCTGGGCAATTCTTTCTTTAAAACGAAGGGTATTGTTGCGCAACTCATCGTTGCTCAAATTTTTATATTCTTCTGCGAATGCATTGATTTTATCAACTATGGGTCGGTAGGTTTGGACGTCGCGATCGTGTTTGGTTCCAAATATTTTTTTAAAAAAGTCTAACATGACAAATATTGATGGTTATTCAGGGAAGATTCCCCCAGGATTAAACCTGACAGACATTGGTTGTTGAACCGATTCTCAAAGATAAAAAAATCCCGTCCATACCTCCGTCGAATATTGTTCCAGTTTAAATTGAAAAAAAAGACAGTGCCCGATTTTAATTTATTTTCTCTCATTTTTTTAAGCAGTTACAATAAAAAATTCATAGAAATAGGCTTCAGACAAAATTAAATATTAAAAATGTTGTATAAAACGGGGTCAAAATAATATTTTGAACCTGGCGGAGAAGGCTTGTAGGTTTGTGACACATTGTCAGGCCTTGTACATTTTGCCCTACTGGTATTGTCAAACTATCGCTACATTTGTGGTCAAGACAAAATCCAAAAATGAAGATATTTTGCATCGGCCGAAACTACGTTGACCACGCCTTGGAGCTCAACAATCCCGTACCCAAATCACCCTTGGTTTTTATGAAACCTGCCACCGCGTTACTGACCGATAATAAAGCATTTTACCACCCTGATTTTAGTGAAAATATCCACCATGAAGTGGAACTGGTACTAAAAATCAAAAAAAATGGAAAAAAAATACTGCCCGGCTTTGGTGGCGATTACTATGATGAAATAGGACTTGGCATCGATTTTACGGCCCGTGACCTGCAAGACAAGTTAAAAGAAAAAGGCCAGCCCTGGGAGCTTGCCAAAGCCTTTGACAACAGTGCTGTGCTAGGCCACTTTTTGCCCAAAACACAATTTGTTTCGATGTCCGACATTGCATTTTCTCTCCACAAAAATGGCCAGCTTGTGCAGACCGGAAATTCAAAAGACCTGATTTTTACCTTCGATTACCTCATTGAGTATATTTCAAAATATTTCACCTTGCAGACCGGTGATTTGATTTATACGGGCACACCTGCCGGAGTCGGAGCAGTGAAGCCCGGCGACAAACTGGAGGGATATCTGGGAGAGGAATTGATGTTCTTTTGTGAAGTAAAATAACAATCACAGAAATGGCTGGGTTTGAGACCATGAGCAATTTGATAAGGTGCTCCTTATAAGAGTTTATGCCCAAAAAACACGGTATTTCTTGCAAATAACGAATTAGGACAAAAAAATTAAGTTTTGTTAAACCCTGCTTTCACTAAAGGAGATTTCATTTATTGAGCTTCTACTGAATAAAATTTTAGCAGGCAAAGAAAATATTGACTTTATCAAATTCTGGAAATTTTGCAATCTGCTAAATGTCATTATTACACTATCTTTGGCAGCTAAATCAAGGACAGTGCCAAATAGATTAAAAAACGTTTATCAGAAGACTAAGATAGTGGCCACAGTGGGCCCGGCTTGTAATACAGATCCAGGATTGGTTTCACTGGTGAATGCCGGTGTGGATGTGTTTAGATTGAATTTTTCACATAGCAGCCATTCAGAGCACAAAGCGGTTATTGACCATATTACCGCCATCAATGAGCGCAACAATGTACACATAGGCATTCTTGCCGATTTGCAGGGACCTAAACTGAGAGTGGGTAAAATTGAAAATGGAAGCATCGATATAGTGCCGGGAGACATCCTCACTTTTACAAATGAGCAGTGTCTGGGTACCAAAGAAAAAATTTACATGTCGTATGATCAATTTGCCCAGGATGTCAATGTGGGTGAAAAAATCCTGGTTGACGATGGTAAAATAGAATTGGAAGTTGTTTCAACCAATAAAAAGGACGAGGTTAAGTTAAAGGTTATGTTTGGTTTCACGCTTTCTTCCAACAAAGGCGTCAATCTGCCAGACACCCAGGTTTCTTTACCATGTCTTACTGTAAAAGACCTTGAAGACCTCGACTTTGTTTTGACCCAGCCGGTCAACTGGATTGCCCTAAGTTTTGTAAGAAAGGCATCTGACATTCTGGATCTCAAGCAGCGCATTGCTGCCATAGGTCACCATGCCAAGGTAATTGCCAAGATAGAAAAGCCAGAGGCCATCAAAAACATAGAAGAGATTGTTGATGCCACCGATGCGGTCATGATTGCCAGGGGAGATCTTGGGGTAGAAATGCCCATTGAAATGATTCCTACAACTCAAAAACACATCATACAACTCTGTTTACAAAAAGCCAAGCCGGTGATTGTAGCTACACAGATGATGGAAAGTATGATTACCAACCCCAGCCCTACACGAGCCGAAGTTACTGACGTAGCCAATGCGGTACTGGACGGTGCAGATGCAGTAATGCTGAGTGGTGAAACATCAGTAGGAAACCACCCTGCCCTGGTGGTGCAAGCCATGAACCGAATTATAGTGAATGCAGAAAAGAATTACTATTTACAGGGAAAAAGAACCAAACCAGACCCACATACCGGCAGCTTTTTATCAGATGCCCTTTGCTATTCGGCAGCACAGTTGGCAGACAGAATCTTGGCAAAGGCCATTCTTGGATTGACAGTAGTAGGCTATACAGCCTTCAAAGTGTCATCATACCGGCCCGATGCCGCTATCTATATCTTTTCGTCGCACAAGCACATGCTGGCTACTTTAAACCTGGTTTGGGGGGTTAGGTGTTTCCACTACGATAAGTTTAGCAGCACCGATGAAACCATTGAAGATTTAACTAATGACCTGAAAAACAGGAATCTGATTAAAGAAGGTGACATCATAGTGAACACAGGCAGCATGCCATTGCACAAAAGATTCAAAACCAATATGCTGAAAATCACGGTAGTGGAATAAAGTACGGGGAACAATTCCTGTACTTTTGTTGTTTTTCAGGGTAATTATTCACACAATCCTAACGATTGAAATATCTTTGTGCCCATTATGCTTTTACACATACATAAATCGAAAATTCACAGGGCTACCATAACCCAGGCCAACCTCAATTATGTAGGCTCCATCACCATCGATGAAGATCTGATGGAGGCGGCTAATCTCATTGAAGGAGAGAAGGTTCAAATAGTGAACAACAACAATGGGGAAAGGCTAGAAACCTATGTAATCAAAGGAGAGAGAGGATCCGGAACGGTTTGTCTCAATGGCGCAGCAGCCAGAAAGGCGGAAGAAGGTGATATCGTAATTATCATTTCTTATTGCATGATGACCCCTGAGGAAGCCAAAAACTTTAAGCCCGTTACAGTATTTCCAAACGAATACAACAAACTTACCTGATCAGGAGGTGGTAAAACGTTCAGCCAGGATTCTCATCTTTATTTCCCTTGGCTTACTTGCCTTTTACCTGGTTTTTCGATCCCAACCCAATCCAGATGGTGAATCACTGATAGCCAGACTCTTGTCGGATTTTGGACAGGCCAATTGGATCTATCTGATCATAATGTCAGCTTCCTTTATGTTGAGCAATGTATTCAGAGCCCTAAGATGGCAACAAATGTTGCAACCCTTAGGAGTAAAAATATCATTGCTAAAAGCTACTTCTGCCATTATGGTAGCCTACCTTACCAACCTGGTGATACCCCGGGCGGGTGAAATTGCCAGGGCCACTGCACTTTCAGGCACCGCTCCAATAAGTTTTGAAAAAGCCCTTGGCACCGTGGTCCTGGATAGGGTTCTGGACATGATCTGTTTGCTTTTGATTGGTTTGGTTACTGTGATTTTGGCCTCTGATCTAATCTTTGGATATTTTGATCAGCATTTGGACCTCAGCGATAGGTGGAAGGAAATGCAGCAGGGCCAGGCCTGGTGGATCCTGATTTTGGTCCTTGCCTTTCTAGTGTTTGCCTTTTACAAGTTTACAACGACAGAATGGTACCAGTTAAAATTGAAAGCCAAAATCAATGTCTTTGTCGCCGGACTTTGGGAGGGATTGTCCAGCATCAAAAACATAGAAAAACCCATCACCTTTCTATTTTATACCCTGGCAATTTGGTTTTTGTATTTTTTCATGGCCTTTGTCCTGTTTAAGGCATTGGACGCCACCCAACACCTGGGGCCATTGGCAGGCCTGGTGGTTTTCTTTTTTGGCAGCCTGGGCATCGTATTTCCATCGCCTGGGGGTATGGGCAGCTACCATTTCCTGGCCATCGAGAGTCTTTCGCTTTATGGAATTGATGCCAGAAGTGCATTTACCTATGCCAATTTGAGTTTTTTTACCATCCAGGTCATTACCATCATCACCTTTGGCGTTTTGGGCTTGGTGGTTTTATCCGGTAAAAAACCGGAGGAGGGCACAGGGGAGGCATAGCGGCTATCGTTGCTTTTTGTTACTTTTGTAGTTATGGCAACACCTTCTTCAAAAATAGTACTGGATCACAACATCCTGGCCTCCCTCACGGAAGAGTGGAAAAGCCAGGGACAAAAAGTTGTTTTCACCAATGGTTGTTTTGACCTAATCCACCTCGGACATATCCAATACCTGAGAGAGGCGGCTGCCCAGGGACAAAAACTGGTAGTAGCCTTGAATGCCGATGCGTCTGTAGCCAGGCTTAAAGGACCCCACCGACCGATCAACAATGAACAAACCCGCCTTGAAGTAATGGCTGCCTTTGAATTTACCGACGCGGTGACCCTATTTACAGAAGACGATCCTTATGCATTGATACTAAAATTAAAACCCAATGTCCTGGTCAAGGGAGGTGATTGGGCAGTAGAACAAATTGTAGGAAGTGACGTGGTTTTGGACGCCGGAGGTACGGTAAAGTCATTGACCTTTGCACCCGGCTATTCAACCACACTTCTTGAACAAAAAATTATCAAAGCCCACCAGAAAATGTAATGAAAAAACACACCCTTCTCCTGCTTGCTTTAAGTTTTTGCGCGTTTAAAATTCAGTCGCAGAATTTGTTGTTGGACAGAGAACAACATACTGATTTGGCAGAACGCCTGCAGGTGATGTATCCCAGCGACAAGGCATCCTCATCTGCACTCAGAATGTCATCCGCCACCAGCGTAATTGACCAGGGTTTTGAGAACTATATGGCCTTATCAAAAGGAGATCGACATAAATTTAAAGACCTTGTCAATCAATACAACTTTCCAAAAGAAATTACCGATCCTCTTGATACCTTGTATCGTTGGCAAAAGCCATTGTTAAAGTATTTCTACGAGAGTCCTCATCATTTTTTAAGTATTGATGTGCCTTCATTTAATTTAAGGGCCAATCCTATTGTTTTGGTTGAAGGGGGCAATGTGACAAATTACGAGCCCACAATTTTTCAAAACACCCGTGGTGCAGAAATCTATGGTTACATAGACAACAAAGTATATTTTTTTTCCCGGGTGCTTGAAAATCAACAACAGTTTTTACCGTGGTTTGGAAATTATATAATCAACTATAATACCATCCCCCAGCAGGGCTTTTATAAAAGCTACAACAGCAGTGTGTTGGGTGGGTTGCATGGATACGACTTTCTCAATGCACAAGCCTATGTAGGGGTGCCCATTTCAAAAAGCATCTCAGTAGAATTAGGCCACGGCAGACATTTTATTGGCAATGGAATCAGATCCTTGCTGCTTTCCGACTTTAGTAATAATTATTTCTACCTGAAATTTAATACCCGGGTATGGAAGCTGCACTACCAGAATATTTTTGCGGAGTTAAACACGGTAAGCGCCAATCAGTTACCCGATGATTTGTTGCTTAACAAAAAATACATGGCCTCCCATTACTTAAGTTTCAGACCACGCAAAAACTTTGAGGTGGGTGTATTTGAATCGGTCATCTTTGCGTCAAAACCAGTTTGAATTTCAATACCTCAACCCGGTTATTTTTTACAGGATGGTGGAGCAATTTCTGGGCAGCCCTGACAATGCTATGATTGGTTTGAATCTCACCTGGGACGTCAAAAAACGTTTGCGTCTATATAGTCAGTTGATGTTGGATGAACTTAACTTCGGTTTTTTCAAACAAGATGGATGGTGGGGAAATAAACACGGCGTTCAGGCCGGACTTAAATATTTTAATGCCCTTGGTGTTGACCGGCTGGATCTAACGCCAGAGTACAATATGGTGCGACCGTATACCTATAGTCACGACAGAGAAGAACAAGGCATCGTGCTTACAAGTTACACGCATTACAATTCTCCTCTTGCCCACCCCTTGGGGAGCAACCTTAGGGAAGTTCTTGTAAGATCAGTGTACAGCGGACTTAAAAATTGGCACTTTGAAGCGGATCTTGCCTATATACAACAGGGTAGAAATTATAATGGTAATGAAGGCAGCAATCCGCGAATAAATAATATATATAGGATTAAGGATTACGACAACAATTTGTTACAAGGAGCAAAACGAAACATTCAATTTATCAGGGCAACTACCTATTATAAAATCTGGCCCAACTACCAACTTTTTCTCCAAGGCATTTACCGCAAATCAACTGATTATTATGAACATGTAACGCTAAAAGAGAGTTATTTTTATATAGGAGGTGGTATCAGCATCAACGCAGCCACAGACAAAAACATCTTTTGACATGGATCCACAGACCATTACCATATTGGGAGATATCATTTTAGACAGGTACATTCAAGGCAGTACCAGTCGCATTTCGCCCGAGGCACCGGTACCGGTGGTCAAAGTTGAAAATGACTATTACACCCTGGGCGGAGCGGCCAATGTAGCCAATAACCTTTCTAATTTGGGAGCCAATGTCAAATTGTTAGGAGCAGTGGGCAGAGATGAAACCGGGAGGTGGCTGCACGACCTGCTTGTCGCCAAAAACATCGAACCCATTTTGTACCTCGATGCCGATATTCCCACTACGACCAAAACCAGGATAGTATCTCGCAACCAGCAAATGTTGCGCATTGACAATGAAGGACATTTTAAACATTCACCCAGGTCGCTGGAATATTTTAAACATCAGTTTGAGCATTCAGACATCTTAATTGTGTCGGATTATGACAAGGGTTTTTGTTCGGAAGATGTCATGGACTGGATGTTTCAAAACACCCGAAAAATGCCAGGGTGCTGATCGATCCAAAGGGCAGGGACTGGAACAAGTACAATGGGGCATACCTGGTAAAACCCAATCTGGTTGAACTCGAAGATCTGCTGGGCAGAACGATTGTCAATAAGGACGATGAAGTAGCCAATGCAGGCAAAGAAGTGATGAAACAATTTAACTTCAAACACCTGCTGATTACCAGGGGTAAGGACAAAAGAGGGAGTGGCTCATTTTCCGACCCATAAGGTTGATGTGTATGATGTGTCAGGAGCTGGTGATACCGCCATGGCCGTGCTGGCAAAAAAGATGGCTGATGGCTTGCCCTTGGCCACGTGTATAAAATCAGCCAACCTTGCGGCAGCATTTGTAGTTACCAAACCTACAACCTATGCTATCAATGCAGATGAGTTGAAGGAAATGGAAGAAAAATACGGGAGAGAGACAGAATAAAAAAACCCACTACGCAACAGACAGGCTGTGGTGTAGCGGGTTTTTTCAAACAGAAAAATATCTTATTTGTTAGACTCTATTTCTCTGATATTTTCTTTTACTTCCGTTTCAATATTGGCTTTAGCCTTATTGAATTCACGGATGCCCTGACCCAGACCTTTCATCAGTTCTGGAATCTTTTTACCACCAAAAAGCAATAAGACAACCAATACGATAGCAATCAGCTCTCCCGGCCCGATGGCACTCAAGAATAATGCAGAAAATAACATGTGTTAAATTTTATGGTACAAAGTTACAACACTAACAACGTTTTGACCTCAAAAAAAACTCCCGGTTTAGCATGAAAATGCAGGAAGGGGGTCATTTTTTTATTTGTATTGTATAATTAACACACAACCAAGTGATTGTGTTTATTTTTTCAATCCTATTTCTCTTAATCTTTCGTTGAGGTAGTCACCAGCGGTAATAGGTTCATATGCCAACGGCCTTTCTTCGGTCACGGTTGCAGGCAAACAAGTGAGGTCCATCGATGATTTGGGATGCAAGAAAAAAGGGATGCTCAAGCGGGGTACGTGCCATTGTTCTCTGGGCGGATTGACCACTCTGTGGGTGGTTGATACCAGATAATTGTTGGTCAAACGCTGCAACATGTCGCCCACATTGATGACAATTTCATCGGCTTCCGGAACGATATCGAGCCACTCGCCCTGAGAATTCAACAATTGAAGACCTCCCGCCGAAGCGCCTACCAAAAGGGTGATAAGGTTGATGTCTTCATGTTGTTCAGCCCTGATGGCAGAACGAGGTTCTTCTGTAATAGGGGGGTAGTGAATGGTGCGCAAGATGCTGTTTCCATCTTTGATTTTTTCCGCAAAATAAGCCTCATCCAGGCCCAGATAAAGGGCAATGGCGCGCAACAAATGGGCTCCTGCCCCTTCAAAGGCCTTGTACAATTTCTGACTATAGTCTGAAAAACCTTCTATTTCCGTTACCGTAGGATTGGTAGGATATTCATGTTTTAAAGGGTGGTCATCGCTGACATATTGACCAATCTGATAAAACTCCTTGAGGTCGGCTACGGCAGATTGTTTTGCGTGTTCTTTGCCGTAAGAGGTATACCCTCTTTGACCAGCGAGGCCTTCTATTTCGTATTTTCTTTTTACATCAACCGGAAGGGAGAAAAATGCCTTAGAGGATGCATAAAACCCGTCGATTAAATCTTTGGGAACCTGGTGGTTGATGACCCCAACAAAACCTACTTCGTGAAAAGCCTTTCCAAGCGCTTCAACGAAAGCTTGCTTTTGTGCATCGTCGCCGTTTACAAAACTTGACAAGTCAACCAAAGGTATTGATCTGTTGCTCATTGGTGATAAATTTTACAATATTCCCTGCAATTTTGATACCAAAGTAGGTGGTGGGGCTGCTTATGAGACCTAAGAACCCCTGCTACCCCCGGTTTTAATGACACCGCGTTGTCCGCCGCCAAAACTTTTGGGTGGGCCGCCGCCTGCTTTAATTTTTCCGCCCTGGCTGAAATTGTTGGACGAGCCTCCTGCCTTTCCACCACCATGTCTGAGGATTTTCTTTTCCCATTCGGCTACACTGCCTTCAACTTTAACTACCTCTAGTTTTTTGCCTTCTACTTCTTTGCCGTTCAGGGCTTCAATGGCCTTAGTGGCAGCTTCATCAACCGGCATGGTCACAAAACAGAAGCCTTTGTTTTGTTTGGTAATGTTGCTGATAGTGATGCGCACCTTTGTCACTTCACCCAAACCATCAAAAATTTGGAGAACATCGTTTTCCTTGTACTTAAAGGGAATATTTCCCAGAAAAAGATCCATATCAAAAAATTTTTATTCAAATATAGCCCAATCTTAACAATAAAATAAGGGTAAAGCGGATTCGGTTTCAAACCAAAACAAATATTCCATCGTTTATAGTGTATATAATTTGTTTTTGTTTGGTTGGAATAACCATCTGAAATCGTAGGTTTTGCTATCAGCTCAGAAAAACAACATTCTAACTCACAAAAAAAATGCCCTAAACCATCCCGCCATGCGTAAATTATGTCTTTTTACAGCGTTGATTATAGCCCTGACTTCCGGATTTGACCTGAATGCCCAGTTTTTTGGAAGAAACAAGCCGAGGTATCGGGATTTTAATTTCAGGGTCTTGTCAAGTCCCCATTATGATGTGCATTACTACCTCAAAAAACCGGATAAGGCACTACAATTCACACAGATGGCGGAGCAGTGGTACCAATACCACTCACAAGTAATTGGAGATTCGGTTCGATTCAAAAACCCTATCATTTTATACAACAACCACGCAGAGTTTCAACAAACCAATGCCATTTCGGGATCGATCGGTGTAGGTACCGGAGGGGTGACCGAAGCTTTTAAAAACAGGGTGATCATGCCATTGACCTTTAGCAATCAAAGCAATTGGCAGGTGTTGGGGCATGAATTGGTGCACGCTTTTCAGTTTTATACCATCCTCAATGGCGACTCAACCAATTTGCAATCTCTGGCCAACCTGCCCCTTTGGATGGTGGAAGGTATGGCCGAATATATGTCGCTGGGCAGGGTAGATCCTTTTACCTCTATGTGGATGCGCGATGCGGTACTCAACAATGATGTTCCAACCCTAATGAAAATGGACAACCCCAATTACTTTCCCTATCGGTATGGCCAGGCATTCTGGAGTTTTATGACCGGCTATTATGGAGATGACGTTATTGCTCCCTTGTTTAGAAACACTGCCATCTACGGTTTACCCATCGCTACTGAACTCACGGTGAGTCTTTCTGTAGAAAACCTTTCCAATCTTTGGGTCAACGGACTCAAAAACCATTACGAGCCCTTTCTTCGCGATAAAAAAGAAGCCCCGCCCGGCAAAAAATTATTTTCGGAAGAAAATTCCGGCAACATCAATGTTTGTCCTTCATTAAGTCCCAATGGCAGGTATGTAATCTTTCTTTCTGAAAAAGATTTGTTTTCTACCGACCTCTATCTGGCCGATGCCAGGACCGGCAAAATCATCAACAAAGTTTCGTCATTGATCAAAGACAGCGACCTCGATAACTTTAACTACCTCGAATCTTCAGGTACATGGTCGCCGGATGGAAAAGACTTTGCCTTTGTTGGATTTAAAAAAGGTAAAAATGTACTGGTGATCAAGGATGCAGACAATGGCAAAACCATTAATACGCTGACAATACCCGGAGTGGATGCCTTTTCGAGCCCGGCGTGGTCGCCCGATAAAAACACAGTGGTGGTTACAGGCCTGGTAGAAGGCCAGCCGGACCTGTTTTTGTTTAACATCAAAACAAAAAAGGTAGTCCAGTTGACCAATGACATCTACTCCGAAATCCTCCCGTCGTTCAATAAGGAAGGTACAAAGATTGCTTTTTCTTATGACAAAAGAAGTGTAGATCAGGGCAGGGTACATGGCGCCTATACCTACGATCTTGCCATCCTTGACATGGGAGATAAAACGATCACCACACTCCCGGTTTTTCACAACGCCGAGAATCTGAATCCCAGCTTTGATCATGAGGGAAACTTATATTTTATCAGCGAAAGAGATGGCATGCGCAACCTTTACCGCTACCTCACTGCCACCGGCGAAGTATATCAAATGACCGATATGCTAACGGGCATTAGTGGTATTACGCGGTATTCTCCTGCCATTACGGTATCTACATTGAGAGACAAGGTCATGTATACCCATTATTATAAAAATGGTTATAACATTTGGGAGTCTACTTCTACCCAGTTACTCAACCGAAAAGTAAGTCCAGACAGTATTGACCAGCGAGCAGGCACCTTGCCCCAGGCACTTACAGGAAAAAAAGACATTGTCAACCGAAATCTTAGAGCGGCTGATGAATACAGCAAGGTAGCATCCATAGAAAATGAAAAATACAGGCCCCGGTTTAAACTGGATTTTATCAGTGGCGCTACTGGGGTTGGAGTGGGCAACAATAACCTGGGCAATGCTGTAGGATTGCAGGGAGGAATCAATATGCTTTTCAGCGATATGCTGGGCAACCACCAGATTTTTACACAGGTAGCCCTCAATGGAGAAATTCTCGATTTTGCGGGTCAGGTGGCTTACCTCAACAGGAGTAACCGGATAGCCTGGGGTGTTGGATTTTCACATATTCCCCTACGCACAGGCTACCAGGAGTTTTACACGGCCAATATCAAAAACCTGCCCTACCTGATTTCAGAAACCAATTTGATACGGATCTTTGATAAGACCCTAAGCCTATTTGCCCATTACCCCTTTTCAACTACCCTCAGGCTTGAAGGTGGTATTGCCGGTACACACAGGGGCTTCAGGCAGGACTTGTACCGGGAATATTATCAAATCATAGGGGGTAATTATTATTACGTTGACCAGGAAAGAGAAAAAATACCGGTAGGCGATCGACTTTATTTCAATGATTATTACACCCTCGTCAGGGGTTTTGGAGCATTGGCCAATCTGGCCCTGGTGGGTGATAATTCGTATTTTGGTTTGACCTCACCACTGGCGGGTTATCGCTACAGGGTAGGAGTAGACAGGAGCATTGGCGCCGATAATTACTACAGTCTTACGGCAGATTATCGCAAATATTTTTGGATGAAGCCCATATCACTGGCGTTGAGATTTACCGGCATTACGAGGTTTGAAAAAGAGGTAAATTCTGTTTTTCCCTACTATGTTGGCAACATGGGTTTTGTCAGGGGGTATGGATCCATTTTGTCTACCCAGATCATTGATGACCTGCAACTGGATTTTAATCAACTGCTGGGTTCCAAGATGGCGGTTGCGGGATTTGAAATCAGGCTGCCTTTTACCGGGCCCAAACAGCTGGCCCTGATAGGCAGCAATTTTTTGCTCACCGATCTCGCCTTTTTTGTGGATGCAGGTATTGCCTTTGATGAATTTAAACACTTCAAGGAAGGAGAGCTGGTTTATGCCATTCAACGAGATGATAATGGCAATGTAATTTTAGACAACAATGGCAATGCCTTGTATGCTTATCAAAATCTAAAGCCTGCCCTGGCTAAGAGCATTGGCTTTGCCCTAAGGGTAAACTTGTTTGGTGCGCTGATCCTGGAACCCCACTTTGCCAGGCAACTCGATAGCCGGGGTAAGTGGACCTTTGGACTCAATCTGGTGCCCGGCTGGTAGGTTAATAAATGCGAATAGTAAACAACCTCTTAAGGAGAAATGGTTAGTGTCAAAGGCATAAAAATTAAGTAACCCTATTTTGTATTACGGCTTTGCGCTAAAATCGATGTCACCTATTTTTATGGCAATAAAATAAAAGTTGTTGTCACCTCCGGCGATATTGATGGTTTGGCAGAGCGTATTGTTTTGCCAGCCCAGGTCTGCCCATGGATATTCAGGGGAGGCAAAAACGAAATCTTTGGGAATTAACAACCAGCTATGTCTTTTGGTAAAATTACTTTGGAAGCCGTATAGCATTCTTTTTAATTCTGTGAGGTCGGTAGCAGTTAGTTTTTTGTCATTGTTGACATCTCCGGCGATCAATTTATAGGGGTCGGTAATTTTTTGTATACCCAGGATGTGGTTGCGCAATAAGAGTAAATCGTTTACCCCAATACCATTGGAAGCCTCTGTTGTTTTGCTGGCTGTAGCACATATTTCCAGGCCATCTTTGGCCAGATTGGCGCAAAGCACATGGTCACCTGTATAAAATAGAGGAAATTCCGGATTATTGGCTTCTACCTTGACTTCAAATTGTGAAAGTCCCTGTCCACTGCGTGTAGTGGCGTGAAAATTGACATGGTGACAAGGAAAATTTGCCAAATCAATAAAGGTGAAATGGGTGGTGTCTTTGGCCTCGTTGAAATTTTCATCCCAACAGCTAATCGCTATTTTTTTAGATGAATTATCATAAAAACATCCATTAACAGTAAATTCAGATGATCGGTACTGGGGTTTCCACAGCTGGGCTTTGCCCACCTGAAATTCGTGGGCGGAAGCTATTTTACCCTTGCCTTTAAAATAGTGCTCTTCGTTGATCTTGCTTGCCACCGGAAGGGCGCTATCAAAGGTAAAAATAAGCTTGTTTTCCGGGCTGCAATTGTCACTTGCCTGCAGGCTAAAATCGATGGCAAAAAGGCGAATCCAGTTATTGGAATCAACAATGGCTGAAGACAGGTTCACCGCTGTTAGGGAAGGGGCGAGGGTGTCGCCTTCACAAGGATTTTGATTATAGGCTGGATACAGCAATAGAACTGCTACGACAGATAGGAGGATTTTTTTCATATAAAAGGATATTTATTGGTGAGCCACAATACAAATATATAACAAAAAAAATGATACTATTTTTTATATTTAATTTGTAAATTAAGCATATCAAATGTTTCAAAGCCTATCCGAATATTATTTGGAGCACAACCAGAATATAAACCTTTTCCAAATCAAATTTTTAGCAATTGAATAAAACTTATTTTTAGTACTGGTGTAACTATGTTTTAAAGAAATTGCAATACCGTCGTGAACTTGTATAGTAAAGGTAGATCAATGATTTTTGGTTTAAAAACCAACGGCGAAAAGGGGCTAAAACTTAGTTTAAATACATGTTTTTTGACTATATTTGTATCAATAGCATAAGGAATAAACTAACTGAAATTTTAAAAAGCGTTTGAAAATGAGAATTGCAATTACTTTTTTACTTGTAAGTTTAACAGTCTTTTGTTTTGGCCAAGAAACATATTTATTGGCATACCAATTCAGATGTCAAAGTCAAATAGATAGTTTTTCCATAAAATATCCGGCATGCACCAGCATAGGAGTGGTGATCGTCAAAGACACCGTCGGAGACATTGTGGATGTTTCGCCATTAAAACAGATAAAAAAAGTAAGGGAATTTTGGATAAGAAAATCCAAAATTAAGAAAGGTAGAACTGTTTAACGATGTAGCATTAGATAGCATCGATAATTTTTATGTATCTGAAAATGACATACTTGACACCTTAATTGTGCTGAAACAAACCAAAGTAATGATGAATGGTTTTGAGATCTACAATGACAAATCACTCTATATAGAAGGGCTTCATAATATTGACAGTATCTATCAATGGAGCATTGACTTACCTGAGGATGGGAATTCAAAAATAAAAGGATTCGATAATTTAAGGGCAGGTGGTTATTTGGCATCCTTATCGGGTTCCATTCATTTGGAAGGTTTCAATAAATTTAAAAAGATAAGTAATTTAGAAATTAACAATAGTCACCTATTGCAGGACCTAACTACGTTTAGGTCATTGGAGGATTTAAACTCATTGAGTCTGTCTAATATAAAAACCAGGTTAAATTTAAATGGACTTCAAAATTTGAAAAACTTGAGAAGTTTTCTCTTGTCACGTATTGATACACTGGAAAATTTGAAGCCCATTGAACAGGTTAGACAATTATCCAGGTTAACCATTAACAATACTTTGGTCAATATCCATTTAAAGGAATTGAAGCATGTAAATGAAATCAACACTTTACGCTTGTTCAAAATTAAAGGCAACATTGATTTTGATTCTGTCACATTTGACTCCATTAAACAGCTGATATTTATTCAAAATGATGGCTTGACCAACTGCAATTTTTCAATGAATTCTGCTGCTGAAAAATTCACTAAACTCAACTTTACTAATACTTCCGGGTCTTTGTTTGATTACAGTGAATATAATGGAAATTCTCTGGTCCTTTCAAAAAATCCAAACCTGGATTATTGCAACAGCAAGGCAATTTGCAATTTAATTTCAGCTATTCCCCGAAATGAAATTGTAATTGAAAGCAACGGCTCTGATTGTAGTGAATTGGAAGAAGTTGAAGCAAAATGTATTGTAAATACTGATGATGAAATTAATAATTCACTATTTTTATATCCAAACCCCACTTCGGAATATTTAGTCTTTGAAAACAAGGTGCCCAAACTTGAAGTATTCACCATTGGGGGACTCAAAATCTTTACTTTTTTAGGTGTGAACGACCTAAACACCACTAGCTGGCAAAGAGGTGCATATATATTAAAGTTTTATGACGAAACGAATAATATGTTCGGAAGTCAATTAATACTTAAACAATAGGTTTTTCAGTCAAAAATTCAAGGTAACCCGGAACTCTTGGCAGAGCATGGATAATTTTATCTTGAAGCAGCGCGATTGAGGACTTTTTAAACTATTTCATGTATAAATAGCCGGATCTCGTCGATTAAATTCTGATTTTGGGACATTAATGTTTGTAGAGCATTTGAATACTCGCTATCTTACGGTTTGTAAATTGTAAAAGATGGAATTCATCGAAAACGCGGATCCCCTGTTAAGGTTATTGTGGTACATAGCACTGCCGGTCAGTCTGATCTTTATTATCCAAAGTATTTTGACCTTTGTCGGTGTAGACCACGACCACGATGTATCGTTGGACGGGCCCATGGATGTATTTACCTTTCGCAACCTGATTAACTTTCTGATCGGATTTTCCTGGACGGGAATTTCCTTTTACGAGACCATAGAAAATAAAACCATTCTGATCGGCGTAGCCATGTTGGCGGGTTCAGCCTTTGTTTATTTGTTTTTTCTGATCATTGCTCAATTTATCAAATTAGAAGAAGACAATACTTTTAATATTTACGATACCCTCCATGCAACGGCGTCGGTTTATTTGCGCATACCTGGCAGCAGAGAAGGAAGGGGTAAGATTCAGGTTTCTGTGAAAGGCACCGTACATGAACTGGATGCAATCACCGAGGCGGCTGAAATTCAAACCGGAAGTACGGTGCGCATTGTGCACATTGAAAATACAAGTTTGGTATTAGTTGAAAAAATATAGTTGATCAATAAAATTTAAAAACCTATGATAACTCCACTTATTAGTATTTTAGTTTTGGTGGTGGTCGTCTTTGTGACCATCGCAGCCCTTGTGTCGAGGTACAAAAGATGTCCGTCTGACAAAATTCTGGTCGTATATGGAAAGACAGGAGGCACTTCAGCCAAGTGTATTCACGGCGGCGGTGCCTTTATCTGGCCGGTCATTCAGGATTATGCTTACCTGGATTTAAAGCCCATCTCCATTGAGGCCAATTTGACCAATGCCTTGAGCCGTCAAAACATCAGGGTAGACGTGCCATGTAGATTTACCATTGCCATTTCTACCGAAATTGACAGCATGAACAATGCGGCAGAAAGACTTTTGGGTTTGGCGCCCGAGCAGATCCAGGAACTATCCAAAGACATCCTTTTTGGCCAACTGAGGTTGGTAATAGCCACCATGACCATCGAAGAAATCAACTCTGACCGGGATAAATTTTTGGATAACATTTCTAAAAACGTAGATACAGAACTCAAAAAGATCGGTTTGAAATTGATCAACGTCAACGTAACCGACATCAAAGACGAAAGCGGTTACATTGAGGCATTGGGTAAAGAAGCAGCGGCAAAAGCCATCAACGAGGCAAAGATCAGCGTAGCAGAGCAGGAAAAAATAGGGGAAACCGGAAAGGCCATGGCAGACCGGGAGCGAGATACGAGCATTGCCGAGACCCATAGAGACAGAGACGTAAAGATTGCCATGACCCAAAAAGACAGGGAAATCAGCATAGCCTCTGCGCACAAGGAAGAGTCCATTGGTAAGGCAGAAGCAGAAAGAGATACCAGGGTCAAAACTTCGGAGGCCAACGCCATTGCGGTGCAGGGTGAAAACGCTGCCAAAATCAATATAGCCGCCTCCGATGCTCTCCGGCGGGAAAAAGAGGCAGAGGCCCTGCGTGTGGCCATCACAGCAGAAAAAGTGCAGCAGGCGCGGGCGCTGGAAGAAGCTTACCTGGCAGAACAAAAGGCCGAGCTGGCAAGGTCAGAAAGAGAAAGATCTACCCAGATTGCCAACGTAGTGATTCCGGCAGAAATAGCCAAACAACGAGCCATCATCGAAGCACAGGCCAATGCAGAACGCATCCGTGAAAATGCGAAAGGAGAGGCTGACGCCATCTTTGCCAAGATGGAAGCAGAAGCCAAGGGTTTGCTGGAAATTTTGACCAAACAGGCGGAAGGTTATGAGCAGGTGGTCAAAGCAGCAGGTGGCGATCCAGGCAAGGCATTCCAACTCCTTTTGATTGAAAAACTACCGGAATTGGTGAAAACCCAGGTAGAAGCCGTTAAAAATATCAAAATCGATAAAATCACCGTTTGGGACTCTGGGCAAGGAGGCGGAGAAAATGGTACCACCGCCAACTTTGTTTCAGGCATGATGAAAACGGTCCCACCGTTGAATGATCTTTTTAATATGGCCGGCTTGAATCTACCTACGTATTTGAAAGGGGAAGAGAAGAAGGAAGAGGGAGAGTCGTAGAAGTGAAGAGATTTATGGATGAATAGAGATTCAGGTCCTATGATGGCCAGTGGATGCTTTGCGTTAAGTCTGGGCTTCGCAGTAAGTATGAGGTACCCCATGAGGTAAGAAAATTGAAAATTGAAAATTCCAAATCCAAGCAAAGCTGAGCTTTGTCGAAGTTTTCGCTAAATCAATCTGCTGATAAATTTTTTTACTACGCAAAAATCGCTCAGTTACAGAGGCTCGGCTGCCGGATACCCCATTCCCTGCAACAGCTTCGCTATCATAGGGACAGGTGCCGGATGCTCCGACACCGGATGCTCGGATAAAATTGGCAATGATGCGGGGATGCTTAAAAAATGAAGTAGCTTTGCAGCCAATTTTAGACACATATTCAAATGACTTTTGAAGAATTAGGATTACACGACCAACTACTGGAAGCACTATCATATATGGGTTTTGAACAGGCAACACCCATCCAGGAGCAGGCTATCCCAGCCATTCTCCAGGGTCGGGACCTGATTGCATGTGCACAAACCGGGACAGGCAAGACAGGGGCCTTTACCATTCCGCTTTTGCAACTACTCAGTGAAAACAGAGACAGGGGCGCCATGATCATAGTGCCAACACGTGAATTGGCCATCCAGATTGACCAGCAAATTGAGGGTTTTGGCTATTTTTTGGGAATACACTCCCTACCTGTCTATGGTGGTGGAGATGGTTCTAACTGGGATCAACAGAAAAAGGCTTTGATCTCGGGTGTTGACATTATTGTAGCCACACCGGGCAAGCTCATTTCTTACCTCAACCTGGGCCATGTTAAGCTCGAACACATCAAGTACCTTATCTTAGATGAGGCAGACAGGATGATGGACATGGGTTTTAGAGACGACATCAATAAAATCATATCCCACCTACCCAAGGAACGCCAAAACCTGCTTTTCAGCGCCACCATGCCCCCCAAGATCAGGGAGCTCTCGCACCGGTTGCTCAAAGACCCGTTTGAAATTACCTTGTCGATTTCCAAGCCGGCAGAGGGTGTATTGCAGGCTGCATACATCTGTCATGACCACCAAAAAAACACCGCTGTTGACCCAGCTAATAGCAGACAAGCCTACTTATAAGAGTATTTTGATCTTTAGCTCAACTAAAAAGAACGTTAACACCATTTTACAATCCCTTCGCAAACACAAGATTGCGGCAGAGGGCGTTTCTTCAGACCTGGAGCAGCAGGAAAGAGAGGATGTGTTGGGCAGGTTTCGTTCCAAACAAACCCGAATCCTGGTGGCAACCGATGTGTTGAGCAGGGGCATTGACATCAAAGACATCAACCTGGTCATTAATTACGATGTGCCCAAAAATGCAGAAGATTATGTGCACAGGGTGGGCCGTACAGCGCGGGCCGATACCACGGGAGTGGCGCTAACCTTTATCAACGAAAAAGATATGTTTGACTTTGCCCAGATCGAAGCGCTGATTGAGGCCACCATCACCAAAATACCCGTACCTCCTGAAATGGGAGAAGCCCCTGAATGGAAGCCCATTCGCCAGCGCAGACCCATGGGTCCGAGGGGCGGAGGCAGAAATATGAAAGGCAAACCAAGGGGTGGTAAAAAATAGGTCGCGATATAAAATTTGCCACACAAGTTTTATGTTTTTAGCAAATTCAAGGGAGGACTGTTTGAAAACCAGTGTTTCTCAAAATTTTATTCTGCAAATCCCTTCTTTCTAAATTTAACCGTTTAGTTACCAATCTTTTATCGACGAAAATCGACACAATATTTTGTTGTTTTCTTTTTTTTGGAGGAAAATTCTGCTTACCTTTGCCCACGTTTTGCAAGACCCATCGAAGATCATGAGCCAAAAACATATTTTCCAACTAATATTTGCCCTGTTTTTCGCGATTTCTGCGTCCGCACAGGCCCCTACCCGTCATGGTACCGACACCCTGATGCACACCCAGGACGCTTCACATGCTCCTGAAGCGCAAGCTGTAGATTCAGACTCTCACGGCACAGAAGCACACGCTGCGGAAGGACATGGTCATGCAGAATACGATCCCGCCGCAACAGCCATTCACCACATTAGCGACGCCAATGTTTACAGCATCCTGGATTTTGTAAGGATTCCACTACCCATGATTCTTTATGCTCCCTCAGAAGGATGGGATGTATTTTTATCCAGTAAATTTCACCCCGGCCACCACGAAGATGGCCACATGGCGTATAAAAAATATGTAATGCACCACGGCAGTGTTTTTCGCATTGCAGACCCGGCCTACAATCAAGAAGAAGCAGAAGTAGAGAGATTTATCCATAAGATAGAAGAAAAAGACGGCAAGCCCGTTGATGTATATTTTGCCACCATTGGTGCAAATGAATACAGATTGGATGCCAGAACCACCTTGGATGGTGGCGTTTTGGGTGGAGGTGTTACCCCTTTCCAAGACTACTCAATCACCAAAAATGTAATGTCAATGATCCTGGTGGCCCTGCTGCTTGGATTTTTCTTTTTTAAAGCAGCGAAGGCTTATAAAACCAACCCAAACACAAGTCCAAAGGGAGTTCAAAATGTTTTGGAAACCATGTTTATGTACATCAGAGACGAGGTGGCCATTCCTTTTATCGGTAAAGACAAGTACATGAAGTACCTGCCCTTGCTGATGAGTATCTTCTTTTTCGTTTTGGGCTTAAACCTGTTTGGTCAGGTTCCCTTTTTGGGAAGTGTCAACGTAACGGGCAACTTGTCAGTAACCATGATCATAGCTCTGGTCGTGTTTGTGATTGTCAACATCAATGGCAACAAACACTACTGGCAGCACATTTTCTGGATGCCGGGTGTACCGGTACCGGTAAAAATTTTGCTGGCGGGCGTAGAATTTATGTCATTGTTCATCAAACCACTGACCCTGACGCTTCGTTTGGCCGGAAACATTTCTGCCGGACACATAGCCATCTTAAGTTTCATTGGCTTGATTTTTATTTTTGGTAAATCGGGAGAAAGTATGTCGGGAGGTGCCATTGGTACCGCCATGGCCATACCACTTACCTTGTTTATGATGGCCATAGAGTTGATCGTGGCCTTTGTACAGGCTTTTGTATTTACCATTTTGACAGCCTCTTATATTGGAGCTGCCATTGAGGATGCACACCATGGTGACGACCATGCACATGCACACCATTAATTAGAATATATTTATCATTCAAATAATTTAAACAAATGACTGGAACATTAGCAGCAGTTGGAGCAGGTCTGGCCGTAATCGGAGCTGGAATCGGAATTGGTCAGGTAGGTGGAAAAGCAATGGAAGCCATTGCCCGTCAGCCAGAAGCATCCGGAGACATCCGTTCAGGTATGATCCTGATGGCCGCCTTCGTAGAAGGTGCAGCCCTGATTGCCATCCTACTTTCAATCTTCGTAAAGTAAGAAGGCCTTCAACCCAAGAAAAAACAGACCGGCAATGCGGTTGGCGGAGCGGTCTGTTTTCCATTAAAAAACCTAAAACAACATCATACACATGTTTGTCTTATTAAGTTTCACCCCTTTTCAACCTACACCGGGACTTGCCATTTGGTCATTGGTGATCTTTGTTCTCTTTTGGGTTATCATGGGCAAGTTTGCCTTCAAACCTATTGCCAGAGCGTTGGAACAAAGAGAGGCAGATATTCAAAATGCCCTTGATTCCGCTAAGAGTGCCAAAGAAGAGATGGCTACCTTGAAGGCACAAAACGAAAAAATAATGGCTGAGGCCAGAGAAGAAAAAGCAAAAATTCTTCAGGAAGCCAAAGAGATCAAAAATCAAACCATCAACGAGGCCAAAGAGAAGGCTAAGGAAGAGGCTTCTAAGATTGTTGCTGCTGCCAGGAATGAGATTGAAAATCAAAAGAAAGCAGCCATAGCAGAAATCAAAACCCAGGTTGGGGGTATGGCCATTGAAATTGCCGAGAAACTGGTTCGTCAGCAGCTGAAAGGACAGGCAGATCACGAGGCCTATGTGAAAAAATTGGTTGACGAATTCAACTTAAACTAAGACCATGTCTGTCAACAGAATTGCCACAAGGTATGCCAAATCATTACTTGACCTCGCGGTTGAGCAAAATGTATTGGAAGCCGTTAAATCCGATATTGAGACCTTTGTGAAAATGGTGGAGAACAGAGACCTCTATCTTTTATTGAAGAGTCCTATCATCAATGCCACCAAAAAGGAAAGTGTATTTGAAGTGCTTTTTGGAGCCAGGTTCAATAAGTTGACCAATGCTTTTTTCAACATCGTTTTGAGAAAAGGAAGGGAAACTTATTTACCGGAAATAGGCAGAGAATTTGTAACCCAATACAAAAAGTTAATCGGGCTTACAACGGTAACCCTCACCACTGCCACACCGGTTGATGCGGGCAACTTGTCTGACATCAAAACCAGGCTGCTTGCCAGTGAAGAAACCGCCAAAGATGTAGAAATAATCACCAAGACCAATCCCGATATCATTGGTGGTTTTGTTCTTCAAATTGGAGATAAGCTGTATGACAACAGCATCGCATATAAATTAAAGCAAATCCGCAAAAGCGTGGATAATAAAGACTATATCAAAGAATTTTAAAAACAATAACTCAGTATAAAATTTTGTAAGATGGTGGATGTAAAACCAGATGAAATTTCAGCAATCCTCAAGCAACAATTGTCAGGATTCAAATCACAGGCAGAACTGGAAGAAGTAGGATCTGTACTTCAGGTAGGTGATGGTATTGCCAGGGTTTATGGCTTAACCAAAGCACAGGCCGGAGAATTGGTAGAATTCGAAACCGGAGTTCAGGCTATCGTATTGAACCTTGAAGAAGACAATGTCGGTGTGGTATTGTTGGGTCCCGGCGACGGAATCAAAGAAGGCTCTACAGTGAGAAGGTTGGGAAGAATTGCATCCATCCAGGTTGGAGAGGGCTTTGTGGGTCGTGTAGTAAACCCATTGGGTCAACCAATCGACGGTAAGGGTCCTATTTCCGGTACAAGGTATGAGATGCCCCTTGAGCGCAAAGCGCCAGGTGTTATCTACCGTCAGCCGGTAACCGAACCACTTCAAACAGGTATCAAAGCGATTGACTCTATGATTCCAATCGGAAGGGGCCAGCGTGAGTTGATTATTGGTGACAGACAAACAGGTAAGACCGCTATTGCTGTAGATACCATCATCAATCAAAAAGAATTTTTCGACAGAGGTGAACCGGTTTTTTGTATCTACGTAGCCTCGGGACAAAAAGCATCAACCGTTGCTCAAGTGGTAAAAACCCTTGAAGACAATGGTGCGATGGCATATACTACCGTTGTTTCAGCAGCGGCTTCAGATCCAGCTCCACTTCAATTTTATGCTCCATTTGCGGGTGCTTCCATTGGAGAGTTTTTCAGAGATACAGGCCGTCCGGCTTTGATCATCTATGATGACTTGTCAAAACAAGCGGTAGCTTACCGTGAGGTATCATTGTTGTTGAGACGTCCACCAGGAAGGGAAGCTTACCCTGGAGACGTATTCTACCTCCACTCTCGTTTGTTGGAGCGTGCGGCCAAGGTCATTGCCAACGATAGCATTGCTCAAAACATGAACGACCTTCCGGATTCATTGAAAAAATCAGGCTTGGTTAAAGGTGGTGGATCATTGACAGCCTTGCCTATCATTGAAACACAAGCGGGTGACGTTTCTGCTTACATCCCAACCAACGTGATCTCCATCACCGACGGTCAGATCTTCCTCGAATCCAACCTGTTCAATGCGGGTATTCGTCCGGCGATCAACGTAGGTATCTCTGTATCCAGGGTGGGTGGATCTGCGCAGATCAAATCCATGAAAAAGGTTGCCGGTACTTTGAAATTGGATCAGGCACAATACAGAGAATTGGAGGCATTTGCAAAATTTGGTTCTGACCTGGATGCGGCTACCCAGTCGATCCTGGAAAAAGGAAAGAGAAACGTGGAAATCCTGAAACAACCTCAGTATTCTCCAGTATCTGTAGAAAAGCAGGTGGCTATCATCTACCTTGGAACCCAGGGCTTGTTGAAAGACGTGCCAGTAAACAAGGTAAGACAGTTTGAAGAATCATTCCTCACTTCTTTGGAGCAGACCTTCCCACAGGTTTTGGAAAACTTCAGAGTAGGTAAATTGGATGATGCTGACCTGAATACCATTAAAACACTGGCTTCGGAAGTGGCAGGCCAATTTAAATAGAAATGTAGGGCCAAGACCCAAATTATAAAGAAGAAATAATCACATGAGTGGTAAATTAAAAGAAGTAAGGGAGAGGATTAAATCGGTAAACTCCACCCAGCAGATTACCAAGGCCATGAAAATGGTTTCTGCTGCAAAGCTGCGCAAGGCACAGCAGGCCATAACCGAGATGCGTCCCTATGCCAATCGATTGGATAAGATGTTGAAAAACATTTTGTCGAACCTGGATGGGGATACAACTTCTTCTTTTGGTGTGGCCCGTGAAGTCAACCATGCCGTGGTGGTAGTTGTTACCTCCAATCGTGGACTTTGTGGTGCTTTCAATACCAACATCATCAAGGCTGCCATCGCTGCCATTGAGGGTGAGTATGCTCCATTACTTAAGAATGGCAATTTGCGCATTCTTTGCATAGGTAAAAAAGGATATGACATTCTTCGCAAAAGATATGGAAAGGAAAATGTGATTGCTGATTATGTGAATCTCTTTTCTGATCTTTCTTTTGGCAACGTGTCTACTGCTTCTCAATTTTTGATGGATGAATTCGCCGCCGGACAGATCGACAAAGTAACGGTTTGTTATGGCATGTTTAAAAATGCAGGTATCCAATATCCAACTACTGTACAATTCTTACCGGTAGAAAAAGTAGTGGTAGAAAAAAGCCAGGAAAAATCGAAGGCAGATTACATCTTCGAACCGGGCAAAGAGGAATTGTTGGAAGATTTGATACCCACTATTTTGCAAACTACCTTCCACAAGTTTTTACTTGACACCCACGCCTCTGAGCACGGTGCCAGGATGACAGCCATGGATAAGGCAAGTGAAAACGCCGAGGAGTTGATCAAAGAATTAAAGATCAATTACAACAAAGCACGTCAGGAGGCCATTACCAAAGAGCTTTCAGAAATTGTGGGCGGTGCTGCAGCATTAGGATAGTACTAAGGTTAATATGAATGATAATAAGGGATGCTGGTTTCAGTGTCCCTTTTTTTATGCCTAGCTTCGATTGTGTAATATGTTTTTTACCACTAGGGGCACAAAGAATGCACAAAGTTCACAAAGAGAATAGTGCCCTTAGCGAGTCCTTAGTGGCCTTAGTGGTGAAACAGGGTGTGTTTTTACCACAAGGGGCACAAAGAATACACAAAGGTCACAAAAATAGTAGTGCTCTTAGTGGTGAAACAGGGTGTGTTTTTACCACAAGGGGCACAAAGAATACACAAAGGCCACAAAGAGAATAGTGTACTTAGTGAGTCTTTAGTGATATTAATGGTGAAGCAGGGTGTGATTTTACCACAAGGGGCACAAAGGAAAATACACAAAGTTCACAGCGAGAATAGTGCCCTTAGTGCGTCCTTAGTGATCTTAGTGGTAAAACAGGGTGCGTTTTTACCACAAGGTGGCACAAAGAATACAAAAATTTCACAAATAGAATAGTGCACTTAGCGGTGAACTGAACTCCTTCGTTTATAAAATACCGTTGATCACTCTTTTCACACCATCTTTAAAAAGAACGGTGTTAAAGTTAATTAGCATTCCTAATTTGCAACCTGAAAGTTTGAGGTAGGTTAAAACTTGTGCGAGATGGAGATCATTGATGGCATCGACTGATTTAATTTCAACGATAAATTTTTTTTCAACCAAAAGATCTATTCGATATCCAACCTCCAGCTTCACTTCCTGATAGATCAAAGGCAAGGCAGCCTGTTTTGACACATTGAGACCCGTCATTAGCAATTCATAGAAAAGGCACTCCTGGTATGCGCTTTCCAAAAGTCCGGGACCAAGTGATTTGTGTACTTTTAAACCTGCATTAAATACAAGATTTGAGATTTGTTGTTCATTCATAGCAAAATAATGTTTGGGTTATTACATTATACAAACGAACGATTAAAATGTTTTTCGGTAAGAAAACTATTTGCTCATTCTCATCCCCCCTTCATCACCTCCACTGCGTGTTGTGCCGCCCTTGCAGTGATGGCCATGTAAGTCAAAGATGGATTTTGGGTGGAGGTAGATGTCATGCATGCCCCATCGGTAACATAGACGTTGGTACAGGCGTGAAGTTGGTTCCATTGATTGGTCATGGAGGTATTGGGATCTTTGCCCATTCTGATTCCACCCATTTCGTGGATGTCTAAGCCTGGATTTTGGTGGCTGTCGGAGGTATCAATGTTTTGAAATCCTGCTTTTGTAAACATGGATCTTATTTCTTTGAAGAAGTCAGCAATCATGGCCTCATCATTGTCATCATAGTCCATTGAAATGTTGAGTTGTGGTATGCCCCATTTGTCTTTTAATTGTGGGTGCAGACTTACAAAATTGCTTTCCTTGGGTAGGGTTTCACCCATCATTTGGGCACCGGCCCTCCAGGGACCGTAATTTTTTTCAAGGGTCATGGCTTTGACAAGTTCATCTCCAACTGCAGCATCATCATTTATAAGAGACCGATACATATAAAAGTCGATGGCGTAGCCGCGTTTAAATTTTTCCTGATGGCTATCCACATTTTTGAACCTGGGCATGTAGATGCCTGACGGCTTCCTTCCTTCAACGGCAACATCTTTGAAGCCCGGAAACATAGCAGATGCATGAGCCCGATAATTGTGAAAAGCTACGTATTTACCCAATGTTCCACTGTCATTGCCCAGGCCATTTGGAAAACGCTCCGATTTTGAGTTGAGTAAGATCAAATTGCTGTTTAAGGTGCCGGCGTTGACAAAAATGATTTTGGCCTGGTAAAAACTTCTTTTCCCGGATTTTTCGTCGATCACATTGACCCCGGTGGCTGCTTTTTTTTCAGCATCGTACACAATGGATTCCACAACGGTATCTGTAACAAGGGTGAGGTTTCCGGTTTTTTGAGCCCAGGGAATGGTAACCGCATTGGCGCTGAAGTAGGCGCCGAAAGGACAACCCCTTTCACACAATAAGCGCGACAAACATTGGCCCCTACCTTGCTCCAGATGTAAGGCTGTAGGCTGGCTAAGGTGGGCACAGCGAGCCTTAATCACATGGCGGTTAGGATAGTGTTTTTGTACTTCCCCTTTGAAATGGGCTTCCAGGCAGTTGAGGTCATAAGCGGGTAAAAATTCGCCATCCGGCAAAGTATCAAGCCCATCTCTGTTGCCCGAGATACCTACAAATTGTTCAACCAGGGAATAGTACGGTGCCAGGTCATCATACCGTATAGGCCAATCAACCGCAAAGCCATCCCTGCCCGGACCTTCAAAGTCATATTTACTCCAACGCTGGGTTTGACGGGCCCACATCAGAGATTTTCCGCCCACCTGGTAGCCCCGGATCCAGTCAAAAGGTTTTTGTTGCACATAGGGGTGCTCCTTGTCTTTTACAAAAAAATGTAGGGTGTCTTCACGGAAGGCATAACATTTGGAAGCAACGGGATTTTCTTTTATCACTTCAAAACTGAGTCGACCCCTGTGTTTCAAATCCCAGGGATAGAGATTGGCGGTAGGGTAATCTTTGACATGGCGCACGTTTTTGCCTCGTTCCAGCAACAGGGTCTTGAATCCCTTTTCACAAAACTCTTTGGCTGCCCAGCTTCCGCTCATGCCGGCCCCAATCACAATGACATCAAATTGGGTCTGACTCATTGGCGGTGGGCATTGATGGTTTCAATTTTGGCACAAGCTGTAAAACGTGCCGGTATCATTTCGTACATTTTGTATTGCTTGAGGTAGCGCTTGGTAGTAGTAAAGCTGTGCAACATTTCTTTTTTTAATACAGCCATGGTAAAGGATTCCGGACTGTTGTTTTGTTCCTCGGCATTCCATTTATTAATCATGGATACGATGTCTTTTTGGTTGCATGACAAAAAAGGCATGTGGTATTGTAAACGGGCCGTTTTATCAACTTGCTCGAGACCCTCTTTAAATTTGGTAATATCTTCGATGCTGTAACAATGATCAATGAGTTGAGCGGCCATTGGGGGGAGAGAGATCTTTTCCCAACCCGGCAAAGAATGGATAGGGAGCAGTGCCTTGGCAAGGTGTTGAAATAACTCAAAATGGTGCCTTGACAATTGTAGTTTTTGTAAGTCCAGTTTGGTCCAGGCTTCCTTTTCGTTTTTGCACGAAAGAAGGGTTGTACCGGCCAGGGTCAGGTAAAAAAAGGAATGAATGGCTTGTCTTCTTTTCACGGCTTGATTTTATTTGACATCAATCAATGCTGTATAAACAGACAACCTGCCATTGTCCATGCGGGTCCAGATAGGCCTCACCCTTCCATCGTATGCGGATATATTATTGTAGTCGCCAAAAAACACATCTTTGGTAGGCAGAAAAGGGCTTTCGCTTATTTTGCTGTTTTCGATTGTTTTTCCTCCATCTTTTGACCATGCCAAAAAGACATCGGTATCATTATTTTGGTGGTTTCTACGATCATAAAAAACCCAATAAAGGTAACCGGTGACGGGGTCTAGGTCAAACCAGGAAAAAAATTGTTGATGGGCGCCTTCATCCTTGTTTACCCGGGCAGGTTGACTCCAGGTATTTCCCTTGTCTTTTGAATGAATGAACCATACATCGGTATCATCTTTGCCATTTCTCTGGTCAGACCAGCTTACATAAAGTGTGCCCCTTGAAGGAGAGTTGCTGTGGTCTACTTTGATTACAGGCATGCCATTGCAGCGCGTAATGCCGGGTATATCAAAGGCCCAGCCACCCGGCTGGGTAGCAATTTCAATGTCTTTATCCAACCAGCTCTTACCCTTATCATAAGAGATGTCGAGGTAAATTTTTTCTCCAAACGACCACACTACGTAGTATTCACCATTGATGCCTGCTGCGGGCACCGCGCCCTCGGTGGTTTTGTCATCATCGATGCAGTCTCCCTCCAGTGATGAGAGGGTTATGGCCGGCGACCAGGTCTTTGCCCCATCATGTGAAACTGAAAATAGTATCCTCGATTTATCTTTCTCTTCTTTACTGCCGTATTTATCAAATTCTGTCCACGACATCAGCAGGGCATTGTCTTTTGGATCCACGGCCAGCCAGTGCTTGTCGTGGTCTTTGCTCTGATCAGAAGGAGGGAAGCTGCCGTCCGAAAAACGCACACCATCGGTTGAAGACTGGATGACGATGCGATCTAAAAATTCAGGGCTGCTGTAGGCCCTGCCCTTAGGGTTGGATAGGTGGGCATAATGAATCGTACCTTTCCTATCTATGATTACTACCGGATCACCATATACGCCAAAGGAACTTTTTAATCGATCGACACTCCAGGTGGCTCCACCATCTTTTGAAAAGTAGAGATTGTCCAGCACAGAGCCGGCAACGACCCAGTCGGGATTGACAGGAGATACACAAATGGACGGTTCACAAGGACCCGTGAAGCCGGATCCTTCGTGAATTAAGATGTTTTTAAACTTTTCAGGAAGAGAGGCCTTATCAGATATCGGCAATGCTTTTTTTGTACAAGCAGTAACCATAAAAAACACAGCCATGCAAAGTGCAAATAATGTAGGAGGGGATTTAAAAATCATTTTGCATATTTCTCAATGGCCGATTTGATTTTTTCCCTTCTATTTTCCGGGCTGGGGTGGGTGCTTTGGAACTCTGGAACCTTTTGACCTCCCGATGCTTCTTCCAAGATGTCCATTACACCGATCAGATGATGGGGGTCGTAGCCGGCCTCTACCATAAGGCGCACACCAAAATCATCAGACTCCAATTCCTGGTCCCTGCCATATTTCATACTGGAGTATTGACCCACCATATTGGCCACCTGGGTAAGAGCCTGGTCGCCGCCAGTACCGATGAGTACACTTTGAATGAGGCCCTGAATAAAGCCCTGGCTGGCGCTGCGTTCGGCACCATGACGGTGGATGACGTGGCCGATTTCATGACCCAATACACCGGCCAGCTGGTCTTCATTTTTTAGCTTTGTAAAAAGAGCAGCTGTTATAAAACACTGACCGCCCGGGAGGGCAAAGGCATTGACTACCTGGTTGTCGGCCAGAAGGTGAAAGTCGTAGGGATATCCTGTTTTGGCAGCAATGGTAGATTGCACCAGCTTTTGACCCACGCGGTCAACCAATTCCTGGGCCCGTTGATCAGGGTGAAGGCCACCATATTCCTGAGCCATTTGAGGAGCAGCTTGCAAGCCCAGTTGGATTTCTTCTTCTGTATTCCATTGTACCCTTTGTTCCTCTCCTGTTATTGGGTTGGTTTGGGTGCTGGTATAAAACTTAAAAGCCTGAAATGCGGCCATTGCCAGTCCAATGATCAAAAACAACTTAAACCTACCGGTACCAAGGCCCCTGCCTTGCCTGCTATACGGGTCTCCGGTGCCTCCATAATATCTTCTGTTATCAGACATTTGTTGTAGTTTTTACATGAAAAATTCAGATGCTATGCCAATGAGGGTAAATACAAATGCTACCCTGATGGAATAATCAATATCCGGTATTACTTTAACAAAATAACAATAAATCAGGACCGGAATTGAGGCGAGGGCAACAAGTATGGCTACTGTTGCGATACCCAACAATAGGGAAAGCAGGTAACCCATCACGTCGATGCCATCACCGGCACCTGTAACCAGGAAATAAACCATGGTGAGAAACATAAAGCCGAGCATGCCCCAGCTGCTTTTATCCATTCGGAAATCCATTTGTCAGACTTTTAAAGGTTAGTGACCGGGTGCGTTGGCCGGTGTATATTTATTACGCGTAAAATACAAGATTCCAAAAGCAATAACCAGGATAGCCGGAAACCAAGCAATATTGTCGAGCGTTGCCTGGCCTGCTGCCAACTCTGCTGCATCACCTTGAAGGCCTGTGGCAATGGCGCTGGCTCTTTCGCTGTCCATCCATTTACCAATAATGGGTTGACAGATAGAGAGGCCTACCATGCCTATGCCACCGATTAATGACATACCCAGGGCTCCTGTTTTGGGAAGGTAGACGGCAACAAATGAAATCATATTGGGCCAGAAGTAACATACGCCGATGGCAAACATAACAGCAGCTACGTAGACCATTCCTCCTGTGGCGGTGCTCAGCATATAAATGGCAATCAACGAAATGATGGAAGAGATCCAGAGTACTCCCGGGATATTCAGTTTGTGGATAATAGGTCCGGCAAAATAACGGCCTACAGCCATAAGACCGGTCACCAGGAAAAGAATAAGGAGGGGCTGTGCGCCTGTATTGCCCAGGATTCTTTCTACCCATGATTGGGTGCCCAATTCAGTGGTTGCCGTAAGGATCATACAAAGCAGCATAAACCAATATAGAGGAGAACTAAATATGGCTTTTACATTGCTGGAAGTACTTGCCTTATCCATTTCATTGGCCGTTTTTGGAAAGGTTTGACCATAAAAAAGAAAGCCGTAAATGGCAAGAGGAATGTACATAACGGCGAGTTTAACCTGCCATGTGCCCTCCATTTGGGTTATGAAATAGGCAATCAGTGATCCGATGGCCAGGCCTCCCGGAAACCATACATGAAACTTATTGAGCATGGTAGCCTTATTGTCTTCATACATATCTGCAATCATAGGATTGTAAGCTGCTTCTACCATGCCATTGCCAAAGCTGATGAAAAAGGTAGAAAAAAACAAGGGCAGGAAGCTACCGGACAGAACAGAAAAGGTGATTCCCACAAAATGACAGCCAAAGGCGACCCATCCCAGTTTTTTGGGACCAATGCTATTGTACAAGGGGCCTCCTACCAAGGTAGCGATGGGGAAACCAAAGGCCCCCATAAAATTGATCCAGCCTAGTTGGGTGTCTGACATGTCCATGGTTTTGGCCAGGTCATTCATAATGCCTGCTCTGATGGCAAAGGCAAAAGCAGTGGTAATCAAGGCGAAACAGCTCGCTATGAATAAGCGTTGTTTGTTAACTTCTGTCATAATTGGTAAAGTATGTGGTTTGATTGAATTTCTTCAAAAATAGAATTTTATTTAACTCTTTACCCGCTCTTTAAAAATAAAATTTTGATCTAGCTCAATTAGCTATAATTTGACATAAAAGAGAGAAACAAAAGCTAAAATGTGAAATTTTGTGTCCTATTCAGAATATTATTCTGTTTTTACTAATATTTCTAAACAGGAACATATAAAATATTGATTATTTTAAAAAAACCTATGATTTGGTTTGATCCAAGGGCTCGTCTCCATAAAAATCAGTGTCTTTTTCTGTCATCCATTTGGTGAGGTAGGCAATTTGACCGGTGTGATAAGAAAAATGCTCGATTACGTGAACAATGATGCCTATTCCTGCTTCTCTAAAACACTGAACTTCATAATTGTCGAGCAGGGCTTGTTCTGTTATTGAATCAAAACATTCGTTGAGATCACTAGCCAGTTTTTGAAGTCGTTGTTTGAGATCTTCGATGGAAATTTTTTCAGTTTGGTCAAATTCCTGTTGCCTGATTCTGTGATCCGGGGCGTTGGAAAATGAAGAAAGGATCCACTGCCTGGCATTGCCTTCGAGGTGGAGGATGAGGTTGCCTATGGGATTGGTTTGGGAATGGATTCGATGCCATACCTGATCAAGGGTAAGCATGTTTAGGCATTTGTCTATCCTGGCTATGTTTTCAACAATGATTCTTGTTTTTGCCTGTTCAATCAGAAGGTCTCTCCAGGAGGGTAAAATTTGCATTGCTATAAAATTGTTAAGAGTTGTTTGTAATGGCAATCGTTTTAGGCTAACGCCTACAAATGCTTATCTTAGCCCAAAATTAAGGAATAAATGTTATCAAAGCTCGGTGTGATTGGAGCAGGTGCCATGGGAAGTGGCATTGCCCAGTTGGCGGCTGTTTCAGGAACGGATGTAATATTGGCTGATGTCAATCAGGACGCCCTTGACAAAGCAAAATCCCGACTGAGTGAGCAACTCGGCAAGCTTTTGGAAAAAGGGAAAATAGATGCATCCCAATTGAATGCCATTTTTGGACGAATATCATTTGTCAGCGAACTTTCTGCTTTTTCAGACAGAGAAATGGTCATCGAAGCCATTGTGGAGGACCTGGATGTGAAAACAAAAATATTTCAGCAACTGGAAGTGATCTGCGGTGAAAATACCGTTTTGGCGTCCAATACCTCATCTTTATCCATAACCGCCATGGCAGCCAAGTTACAAAGGCCGGAGCGATTTATGGGCATTCACTTTTTCAATCCAGCCCCGGTGATGAAGTTGGTGGAGGTGGTGCCAGCTATTCAAAGCGATGAAGCGCTGATTGGTCAAACCATACGTCAGGTGGAGGCCTGGGACAAAATTGTGGTAAGGGCAAAAGATAGTCCCGGATTTATTGTCAACAAGGTAGCCAGACCTTTTTACAGTGAGGCCATCAGGATGATGGAAGAAGGGGTGGCCAGTAAGGAACAGATCGATTATGCTATGACCTCTCAGGGTTTTAAAATGGGTCCCTTTGCGTTGATGGACTTCATTGGTCACGACGTCAATTTTGCCGTTACCCAATCCGTATGGAAATCGTTTTGGTTTGACGACAGATATAAACCTTCATTTTCTCAACAAAAACTGGTGGAGGCCGGCTACCTGGGCAAAAAGAGTGGTAAGGGTTTTTATAACTATGATGCACCCACAGAAAAATGGGAGCCTACAGAAGAAGATGATACACTGCTTGCTTATATATTTAAACGCATCTTGGTCATGCTGATCAACGAAGCAGCAGACACAGTGCAGACCGGCATCTGTTCGGAACAGGATGTGGAATTGGCCATGAAATTTGGAACCAATTATCCAAAAGGGCTGCTGCAATGGGCTGAAGAGCTAGGTTACGACGAGGTAGTCTATCAGTTGGATGGCTTGTACGATCGCTACCATGAATCGAGGTACCGGGTATCACCCTATTTAAGAGACAGACTTTCTATATTGTAATCATGGATGCCAATACAATAGTTAAAGAACGCATGTATGCCAACGATGCCTTTAGTCAATGGCTGGGCATAGAAGTGGAAATGGCAGCACCCGGATCTTGTGTTTTAAAAATGAAAATCAGACCCGAAATGACCAATGGCTTCGGAATAGCGCATGGGGGTATTTGTTATTCACTTGCCGACAGTGCCCTTGCTTTTGCCAGCAATGGACATGGCCAGCACTCGGTTTCCATAGAAACATCTATTTCTCATGTCAAAGCCGTAAGGCCGGGAGATGAGTTGAGAGCAGAAGCCAATGAAGTGGCAACCGGAAGGAAAACAGGACAATACGAAGTAAAAATTTATAACCAAAAGGAAGAATTGGTTGCCTGGTTTAAGGGTACCATCTATAAAAAAGAAGAGACATGGAAGTGAATCATATACCCGGTTACGTAGTCATTATGGCGGGTGGAGTAGGTTCTAGATTTTGGCCGTCCAGTACAGAAGAAAGACCCAAGCAATTTCTGGACATTTTAGGAGTTGGAAAATCTCTGCTCAGGATGACCTACGAACGATGCCTGAAATTTGTGAAAAATGAAAATATCATCGTAATTACCAATAGCAGGTATTTTGGCTTGGTAAAGAATGAAATTCCTGAAATGGATGAAAACAACATTTTACTAGAACCATCCAGAAACAATACAGCACCATGTCTTGCTTATGCCTGTCTAAGAATCAGGGCAATGGAAGGCAATGCTGTTTTTGCCGTACTACCCTCAGATCACATAATTCTGAAAGAAGAAGAATTTGCATCCCTGATGAATAGGTCAATGGACTATGCGCGTAAACAAGAAGCCATAGTTACTCTTGGAATCTCACCTACCAGGCCGGATACAGGTTATGGTTACATCCGCATGTCGAATGAAGGGGACCTGCCGTACAAGGTAAAAGCATTTGTTGAAAAGCCCAATACCGAGAAGGCAGAAGCCTACCTTGCCTCCGGAGAATATCTATGGAATGCTGGCATATTTATCTGGAGTACAACCACTTTGTTGCAGGCCTTTGCCAGTCACGAACCGGGTATCCTGGAAATACTGGATGCACAGCCTGGCGTTTACAATACCCCCGGTGAGCAAGCCTTTATTGACATGGCTTATCCATCAACCAAAAACATCTCTATTGATTTTGCTGTGCTGGAAAAAGCAGACAATGTATATACCTTACCAGCAGATATTGGTTGGAGTGATTTGGGTACCTGGGGCAGCTTGTATGATTACCAGGACAAGGGGACATCTGGAAATGTAGAGCAATTGAAGGGTAGCCATTATTTGGAAGATGTTGAAAACTGCCTTCTAAGAACGCCGGTTCAAAAACAAGTAATTATCCGAGGTCTGAAAGGATTTGTTGTAGTAGACGAGCAAGATGCATTGTTGATTTATCCTATTGATAAGGAGCAAGAAATAAAAAATGCCATTCCTAAATTAGGAGAAAACAAAAAATGATGACAAAAACACACTTACCGTTCTTTTTATGCTTTTTGTTGGTGAGCCTCACCTCAGTGTTGGTGGCTAATGACCCAATCAACAACCCTGAACCTGAAGCCCTCTATGCCAAATATTGCGGATCTTGCCATGGCAGAAAGCTGGAGTCTTTTAAGTCCAGAACCTGGACTATGGGACAAACAGAAAAGGCCATTACAGCCGTAGTACAAAAAGGGATTGCAGACAAGGGCATGCCTGCTTTTGAAAAGACTATAGATCAAAAACAAAGCGAAGAGCTGGCAGCTTATATCCTGACCCAAAGCAAGCTACCGCAAGAAATATCGAAAGAAGTAGATTTGTACTCTACCCGGGAAATGCGCATTGCCACAGAAACGATTTTTACAGGGGCTCAGGTGCCATGGGACATTGAATCACTGCCGGATTCATCCCTGTTGATTTCTGACAGAGATGGTGAATTGTTTATTTGGCAACAGAATGGCTCCTCTTCTTCCATTAACGGTGTGCCGGTTGTCCATTCAAAGGGCCAGGGTGGACTGCTGGATATCTGTCTTCATCCAGAATTTGAAAAGAACCATCAATTGTACATCAGTTATTCAAAACCAGTGGTGGTTGATGGCAAAAACTGGTCAACTACAGCAGTAATAAAGGCCACTTTAGAAAAGGGTCGACTTGAAAATGTGGTAGAAATTTTTGAAGCCCAACCCTATTTTCCTACCAACCACCACTATGGGAGCAGGATGGCTTTTGATAAGCAGGGTTATTTATATATCAGTGTTGGCGACAGAGGCAGAGAAAATGAAAACCCACAAAACCTGGAAAGTGATTGTGGAAAAATTCACAGACTTAAAGAAGATGGCTCCATACCTGAAGACAACCATTTTTATCAAACACCAAGGGCTAGAAAAAGCATATTCACCTACGGTCACAGAAATCCCCAGGGCATCGCCTTTGAAGAATCTACGGGAAAAATGTGGGTCAATGAGCACGGACCCCGCGGCGGTGATGAGGTCAATATTTTAGCAGCAGGAAATAACTATGGCTGGCCAATTACCTGTTATGGCATCAATTACGACGGTTCCACCATTACCCAAGACAAAACAAAAGAAGGCATAACTAACCCGGAAGTAGTTTGGATTCCTTCCATTGCCCCCTGTGACGGCAGTTTTGTGACCTCAGATATGTATTATCCCTGGAAGGGTAACTTTTTGGTTCCATCTCTCAGTTTTAGCTAGCTCAATAGGTGTATAGTGAAAGCAGGAAAGGTGGTAGACCAGGAAAAGTTATTTGAAGACATAGGCAGAATGCGGAGTATAGAAGAGGGTAATGATGGTTTTATTTACCTAGGCCTTGAAAATCCGGGCAGGGTTGTTAGGCTCAGACCCCTTTGGTAAAAAGACAGTATTTCGTTAGAACACTGCCAACAATTGATTCGTCTACGTGTCTTAGGGGCTGTTAAACCCGATGTAGGGGTGTTACCATATTACCTATAGTTGACTATATTTGTACCAAATAGTAAAGACAATGAAAAAATTTCTGTGGTTATTGCTGGTTATTCTAAGCGTATTGTTCAACGAGTCCTGTAAAAAGGATGTTGTGGGCTGTACCAATCCAAAAGCTGAAAATTACGATCCGGATGCTAACATAGCAGGAGATTGTGTGATTAAAGGGTGTACCAACCCGAAGGCTGAAAATTATAATCCCGATGCTACCACCGACGATGGCTTTTGTATTATAAAAGGATGCACCAACCCCCTATCAGAAAATTACGACCCACAGGCCAATGTTGACAATGGCAGTTGTATCATCAAAGGATGTACAGACCCTAAAGCCATCAATTACAATGCGCTTGCCAATACCCCGGATGGTAGTTGTAAATATGCCAATGATCTGTTCATTGGCAACTATACCGGAAAACTTACCTGCAACAATGCCTTACTTCAGCAATTTATAGCCAATCAACAACTTGATATACTGATTGAAGAGATTCCGGGTGAAACCAATAAAGTAAAATTATCATTGGGTCTTCAAATTCCGGGATTGGAATCACCTATTGGAACCATTGATG
Organism: Saprospiraceae bacterium; assembly: GCA_016717655.1. Taxonomy (GTDB): domain Bacteria; phylum Bacteroidota; class Bacteroidia; order Chitinophagales; family Saprospiraceae; genus JADKBO01. Next base: position 4,895 of record JADKFC010000004.1, on the reverse strand, counting down.
GTAAAAAACTTACTTATAAGAGTGCAGAACAAACCCTGACCATTCCCATCAACGGATCTCCCACAACGGTAACTATTTCCAATAGTGGCGAGCTTATCAGTGGTGATGATCCCAATAAACTAACGGGTAGTATTTCTTTAAAAATTCAGATTGGCATCCTGCCTATCGAAGATACTTGTACCCTGGAAGCGACCAGAAAATAAATTTAATTATGAAGACCGTCAAGGGACCTGCCATATTTTTAGCTCAATTTATGGGTGATGAAGCTCCATTTAATTCATTGTCCAACATTTGTGAATGGGTGGCTGATCTGGGTTACAAGGGCATCCAGATTCCAACATGGGACAGCAGGTGTATTGATTTGGAAAAAGCAGCATCTTCACAGGATTATTGTGATGAGATACTGGGTCTTGTCCGTTCTTATGGATTAGAAGTTTCTGAGCTAAGTACTCACCTTCAGGGTCAGTTGGTGGCAGTGCATCCTGCCTACAACAGCATGTTTGATGGTTTTGCTCCCAAAGCTGTACACGGCAATCCGGAGGCTAGAACCGAGTGGGCCAAAAACCAGGTGAAAATGGCAGGAACGGCCAGCCAAAGAATGGGTTTGAAAGCTCATGCTACTTTCAGTGGAGCTTTGTTGTGGCCCATGATGTACCCCTGGCCACAGAGACCCGATGGACTGGTGGAATTGGGTTTTGAAGAATTGGCAAAGAGGTGGCTACCTTTGTTGAATCACTTTGATGAATGCGGAGTTGATGTCTGTTATGAAGTGCATCCCGGTGAAGATTTGCACGATGGAATTAGTTATGAAATGTTTTTGGACAAGGTAAACCACCACGCCAGAGCATGTTTGTTATACGATCCCAGCCACTTTGTTTTGCAGCAATTGGATTATTTACAATACATCGATTTTTACCACGATCGCATTAAAATGTTTCACGTCAAAGACGCAGAATTTAACCCTACAGGCAAAAGTGGGGTATATGGTGGATTTCAATCCTGGATCAATAGGGCAGGCAGATTCAGATCTCCGGGTGATGGCCAGGTAGATTTTGGGGCCATATTTAGCAAGTTATCACAATATGGTTATGATGGCTGGGCTGTGCTGGAATGGGAATGTTGTATTAAATCACCACAACAGGGTGCAGCTGAAGGAGCACCATTTATTGACAGCCATATCATCCAGGTTACTGAAAAAGCATTTGATGATTTTGCCGGAGGAGGAACAGATGAAAACTATTTAAAATCTCTTTTAGGACTGTCCTGAACATGGTAATTAATAAACATCTTTTTGCCTTCTTGATTGTACTAACCGTTTTGGCGGAGGTTAAATCCCAGTTAAATGTCAAGGTAGGCTATAATGCCCAATATACAGAGTACAAGGAAACCAATAAGTTGTTTGCCAGCTTCAACAAAAACACCACTGATCTCAACCAACCGTTTGAGGCATTTCATTTTATGCATGGACTGGAATTAGGAGCCAGGATGATGATTAGTAACCGCACTGCAATTGATGGTGGGTTTACCAGTCTTTTCACCACAGACAATGCAAGTGCAAGGAATATTTCAGGTACCATTACCAATGATGAATGGCGCATCAGCCAGCGGGTATGGGCTATTGGCCTGGAAAAATATTACCGAATTTTTGGATTTGGAGTGCAGTTGGGTAATGTAAAGACCAACTATTTACGAGATTATCCAGGGGCAAAGAGCAAACTGTCTGTCTATAGCGAAAGTTATTATAATGTCAGATTTTGTTTAATTCTTCAGGCAAAAACCCGGAGAAATGCCTTTGCGTTAAAGCCCTATTACAATTATCCTCTATCATCCATTGATATAGGGGCAATCGACAAGGCGCTAAACAATTCCAGTGGAACAGCAATAAACGAACGACTTTCAAGTTATGGCATATCTATTGTATTTTACAATGGCCCTCAGCGATAACAAATCCGATAAAAGAAGAGTTGTTTTATCCAAAACTGACAACAATCATAGTTTTTACTAAACTGGCATTAAACAAAGAATATGCAAATTGTTACTAAATTTGTATGGTAAACAATTTTTAAACCTGTGCTGAGAAAAACCAACTAATCCGGCACGTAAATATTTTCGCAATGAAACCAATTATTTTGGGTGTGGTTTTGTTTTTAACCACCCTGCCCCTATTTAGCCAAAAGGCAGATATTGACAATTTTTGGGTTGATATCAGTACTGCAGTTATGCCAGACAACAAAATTGCAGCTGAGAACAGGACCTATTCTTTTAAAATCAATGGAGACCCAGAATTTACCGGACCTGATGTTACAGACAATATTAGGGTTTACGGGTGGAAAAGAGTTGATGAAAATGCTCACATAGAAGTAGTAGCCGATGTAGGCAGTTTTACCAAAGGGTCACCTTCAACATCAAGTCGCCGGTCAGACAACACGGATAAAAATGGAAAAGTAATTTCAAGCACAACTTATTACAAGGTTACCGCACACAATTCAAATAGAGGTACAATGTACATCAGCGGCGAAAAAAATTCTTATTCAGCAAAAATTGCAGCGGAAGAAGCTTCAATAAGACAGGCAGAAAAGGAAAAGAAAGAGCAAGAAAAGAAATCGAAGGATAAGGACAAAAAGAAAGAATCAAAAGAAGAAAAGCAACAAAAAGAAATAGCCAATAACCCTTTTCTTAAAAATGTAGAGACTAAAGTAGAGGAAGTTCCTGAGGAAGGCGATATTAAAGAAGCGCCAACTGCTAAAAAAGTGGGCTTTGAAATTTCTTTAAACAGATCTTATGAGCATGTCACAAAAGAATATACAAGCAGCATTTCGGCAGGCAAAGAATTCAGCGATAATGCATACAATGTATTTAATCAACACAGGATTGCATATAAAAATGATTTGATTGCACTCATCAACAATAACATCAACCCACGATATGGCTATCGCCCTGTGAAAGAAGTTGTGAGGTTTAAAAGATTGGATTCTGAGAAACATCCTGAATTTGACATGTTTGACAATGCCACAAAAGCAATGAAATTAATTTTAGGCAAGATGAGGTATAATCAGGGTATTGATCAGATTAAAGCTGATCTCGAACCTATTATAGGTTACTTTGCCACTGTTGCTGCTAAGTATAAAACCAGTGACGAAAAGCATGAAAAAAGGTTAAGGGCAGCTTGCTATTATAATCTTGCTCAAATATACTATTATCTGGACGAGCACGACAAGGTTATAGAAATAGGAAATGCTATTATACAATCAGAGCACGATGAAGATGATGGGAAGGAGTTTATTGCAAAAGCTGAAAAGATGCAAAAAATACTTGCCTTTCATGAAATGAAATCCAGGCATGTGGAAATGAGCAGTAAGGAAGAATCTACTGAAGATTTGGGTGAAACCATCAATGAAAATACCAAAAACTGATCATGAGAAGCAGAATGTTTTTTTTATCATCATTTATGCTTGTTTTTACTTCTTGCGGTGAGTTGATTGACAACCTGGCTGAGCAAAACATCGTTGGCAGTTGGAATTTACAATCTATTCAGGATCTAAAATCAGGACAGGAAACTGTAATTACCAGCAGCAATACCAGTTTAAGAATTTTAGGGAACCTTCAGGGCAATGCTGTAACCTTTGGTGATGTGGGTGGCCCCTTCAATGTGTATTATCAATTTAATGGTGATGACGGATTACAAGATGGCACCTTTGATGTAGATCTACTAACATTGGAGTTGAAGTTTAATAATGGACAAACACTCAAAAGAATTATCAATTCTGTAAATGACAATCAATTGATCATTCAGGATACCATCGGAGGGCTTGCCAAAAAACTCAACTTTTTGAGAGAGTAAGATAGAATCAATCATTAAATAAGGAAATAAAAAAGGGCGGTTAGAAATAACCGCCCTTCTTTTTAAGTTCATACAATTACCGATTAATAACCGGGATTCTGCTGTGCTTTCAAAACTTCGTTGGTATTCAACTCATCCAGAGGAATTGGCCATAAAAATCTGAAATCATCGTAAGGTTTAGCAACGATGGTACGTGAACCTGTGTAGGTTCCATTGTCATAAGCCAAACCAATGCCCCAGCTTGCTTTTGTAGTATTACCAAAAGCTACTTTTGCTGGAACTCCTCCTGTGTTGAAGTCTGCATCAGTTCCCAATCTGTGGATATCGGCCCATCTTCGGCCTTCAGCCAATAACTCAATCCTACGCTCCATCAGGATGGCGGCAGTAAGTTCTTTTGCATTGGCAAATGAAGTTCCATTAAACTGGAGAGCTGCATCGGTAACCGATCTGTTTCTTACTTTGTTCAGTAAATCCAGTCCTTTGTTGGTATCCTGTTCTGGATAAGCCTCTGCGGTGTTCAAAGCCATCTCAGCTAGTCTTAAGATAGGTGTCCAGTCATCCTGTGTTGTAATTTTTCGGTACTTATTGCTGAAGAAACCATTTGCTGCTTCTTTCACCAAAAGAGATCTCCTCAAATCACTGGCAACCCATGCTGGATTGTTGTACATCACAGGACTAATGGCAACAAGAGCTCTGCCCGGAGAAATGGAATACATTACAGGAAGTGCACCGTTAACACCTGAGTTGTCTGTAGATGCATTCTCAATTGAGAAAATGGACTCCTTATTACCATTATTGCTGGCAAAAACAGTTTCAGGAGAAGCTTCCAAATCATAGCTGCCAACTTTGGCATCCAATAATTTAGCTCCTTCAGTGATGGCGCCATGTAGTCTCCTTTGTGTAACAAGATTCTGTTTTTCAGTGCAATGGCAGCACCTTTAGTAGCTCTACTTATTTTTAAAGCTGCACTGGCTCTTGTATCAGGAAGATTCGCTTCAGCAAAGTTTAAGTCTTCCAACAGTAGATTGTAACATTCAGCAACGGTATTTCTACC
>JADKFC010000003.1 GCA_016717655.1 Saprospiraceae bacterium | reverse complement strand
AATATATTCTATAATATTTTTGATGGATAGTAATATTTTTGTGTAATTTAATAATTCCTCTAATACAAAGTCAAAATCTAGTATGCAATAATTGATTCCGTCGAATTGATGCAAGCCAAATTTAATTTTGTAATATCAATTGAATTTCATTAAAAACAAATAATATTTCGAAATTTGAATAAGCTGATTAATTGTTAAATAGAAATATATTTTATTATTACTTGTTAAAATTGCAGTAGTACCTGCTATTGTGAACGGTTGGTTGAAGTTTGTTACAATCCAATAACCAACATGCTTGAAAAAGTAGTACGATATCGTCAGTTCAATCAAAACTCTCGGAACCCCAAGCTGAATGTGAAGAAGGAATTCCGATGTGCTTGTCACCGCCAATCGAATATCAATTATAAGATGCCTACCCTGCAATTTGATTGCCCGGCAGATTATTAATTAATTTCAAACGTACATTCTTTTTTTTTTATAAAGGCGGTTACCAAATTAATATTAAATTTGGTAACTGCAGTTTTATGAGTGACCCTTTTAATAAAATAGATAATGAAATATTCATTTTGCTTATTCTTGCTGTTATTACTCAATTTTTTGTCCTATTCCCAACCCCCAAAACTACACGAAGCACAAATAAAGTGGTCTGAACTGCTTCAAATAGAAAATTATCCTACTGTCGGTAAAAATAATGGCTTAAATAGTATCTATGGTGTTTCAATACTAGAAAGCAAAGGTGAAGAAAATGCTATTCTTAATTTTGCGCTGACAGAAAATTCAAAAGGAAGTGTTTGCGGCAACCAAATTAGGAAAATGAATTTGGAGTCGGGCAAGGTAGATTGGAAAAAGAACTTATATAAGTATGAGGATGCAAATTTTACTCATAATTATTCATTCCACAGTGCAAAAAGTTGAAGGAGGGGAGATTGAATTAATGGCTTCTACCGCTTTGGATCTTTCTCTTATCAACAACTATAAATATGCATCGCGAATTGTACTGGACCAGCAGCATGGCAATGTTCTCAATTTTTACAACAGTCAAACAGTTGATGGTGGCTTCATGACTGGGCTTACCGGTCATGCCAATAATTTTATTTACCAAAGAATAAAAGATGAAAATTATCTCTTCTCAGGCGTTAATTCGGAATATGTGGGCAATCAACCGCTTGGGTTTCTCTATTTTAAAACCTTTGATGGCGCATGCAGAATTTCAGATGAAATAATAAAGAAATTTTACTACAAGCCTATAACAGGTGATTCACTACATTGGTCATTTTTTAGCCCTCCACAACCGATTCAAGTAAATGATACCCTTGTGGCAGTACTTCATTTTCAAAGATCATTTAAACTGGGAAATATCAGTCAAAAACACCGTTACCAATTGGCTTTGATCAATATTAAAAACCCTGCTAATCTATTTGAAGTCTTCAGGATTAATCTTGAAGATCATATCCCTGAACCATTCTCCATTAACGGATTTGAATACAATTTTTTTGACGGCCAAAACATTGTATTATCTAATTATTTTTTGATCAATCCAAACTCATTAGATGACAAAGCTCGCTATTTGATCAAAATAAACCTGGAAGGTCAGATATTTGAAAACTATCAGCATCTTCAATTTCAAGAGAACGCCTATTCATCCCGTCTAATCTATTTTGGTAAATACAAAGGAAAAGATCTTTATGGCGGTTTCCCTTCCCACACAAAAAGGTTAGGTTACGATCTGTTTACTTTGGATCAAAATGTTTTGGATTTTATTGGATCAATAACAGAAAATATAACTAATACAGAGCTTAGCTTCGCCAACGTCCACTTTTCTACCCTTACTGAGAATGAAACCATCGTTATTTGTGCCCAAAAAAATACGGCCATGGCAAATGGAAGCGTGGAAGAAAGAAATTACCTTTTTGCTGTAGATCTCAACGATATCATCGATTTTCAAACCAACACAGAAAATACCTTCTTTAGTCAAAACGAAGTTAAATTGTATCCAAATCCTGTAAAAGATATTCTCAAAGTTGATTTTGAATATCCCTATGAAGGCTTTATCAGCATTCACGATGCATCGTTACGGACTATTTCATTCCAAAAAACGCACCAAATAAAGCAATGGGAATTAGATTTTAGCTCATATCCCAATGGCTTATATTTTGTAAAATTAATAGCCAATGGGGCAACAGGCATTTACAAGTTGATTAAAATATAATGCTGTGCAAAGGTGTAAAGCTTATCTATTTTATCGAAATAGAGGGAGTCATCTATCCACTGCCAAGGTGAATTTTATTGAGATTGTGACCAAGTTGAAAAATATTTATGAGCATTGGAGTAAGCTGCCTTAGACTCTTTTAACCAGTTTGCCGACAATGAAATTTGGATTGCCAAATGTAGATTTCATTATACTTGATCTATTATTGTAACTAATCAGACCTGGGTTCGTGTCGCGGGATCAATATTTACCCTATCTTTATCCCACTATCAACCACCAAATATGAACGAAAACCAGGCTTCTTCACCCGGCATCCACTATGTGTGTATTGCCACTGCTCAAAACAGCGTTAACATCCTTCCCCTTTTTACTGATACCCGGTATCAGTTAAAAACATTAAAAATGACCATCCTCACTTCGAAAAAGGCAAGGTAAAATTGTGGACAGATTTGCTTGAAGCATTTATAAAGGATTTAAGTGAAGAACCCATCATTGTCAACAGACTAATGATGGCTGACTACAATACGGCCGGCCATTTATTGGCTGAAAATTTAAAGGGAGAAAATGAAGTCGTCATCAACATTGGTGGCGGCGTCAAGGCCATAGCACTCAGCATTTGGACCTATGCCCTTGAAAACAAATGGGAGCGAGGTTGGGAGGTGATTTATCCCAATATCGAGGAAAATAAAATGGACCTATTCTCAAAAGCAGGACATTACAGCGAAAATTTGGCTGCCGATGTCCACTTAAAGCATATTCTTAAACTTTATAATTTCACCCTGTTTAATGACCCTGTCCATTCTGATGATATTGGAATAACGAACCACTTTAAAGATCCCAATTTTAGAATCGCATTTTATCGGTTTCTAAATTACTCAGGCCAACAGCATGAGGATGTCCCAGAAATAGAAAATAAAACAGGTAGTTTACCATCTGATCAGATGACCATAATGAATAAGATTCTAAAGCAAATAAAAGAAGATCTCACAAGTAAGCTGAAAGAAGCCAGCGATGCTTATCATCAAAAGGTAAAAGAAAGTTGGTCTGAATATAAGGTCGAGATGATAGACGTTATCAGAAAGAAATATCCGGGAGCAACATTTGCATCGCGCAATTTCGAAAGCGCCAAAATTGATTTACAACCTTTGTTACCTCCAGCATTCTCCAAAAAAACAATTGAGCGGTATCTAAAACTAACCAATGATGACAATTTTCAGTTGAGAGAAGCTTATCATCATTTTGAAGTGTTAAATCCTCCCCAATATTTTGAAAAAATCATTCAATCAGAAGTAGCAAAATTTATTCAGTCTCATCCAAAAACGAAGTTACTTGAATATTTTATCAATATAGAAGTTACCACCAATGGTCAATCGGCTGCAAGAGGTGAGCATGACATATTGCTTAATTTACACAATGCCGTATTGATTTCATTAGATGCCAAAACATTTGCCTCAGATGCCAAAGATCTATTATCGCGCATTAAACGTCTGGAAAACCTGGCAGGTATCTACACCCGTTTTGTGATCATCATCCCTTATTTCTGGGGAGGATTTTACATCCGAGAATCTCGATGCCATTGAATACCTTAAAAAATTATATACGCTTCCTTTTTCTTTGACACCCATCATATTTCATTTTGTGTCTACAATCACAATGCAGAATCCTTTATATAACACAAACGGATAATGGTATCATTAGGTCTTCGGAACCCACGTCCATACCATACCTTAAGTCGATAAAAATTCAACACTATACTCACTTTTTGAATCAAGTATTAACGATCAGCCCTGAGAAAAATAAATAAATACGGTAATAGCTGTGAAAAACCTCATCCAGCCGGGACGTCCGTTAATATGTAACTTAAAATTTCCAACCCAATACTTAGTTTATAGCATAATCCCCCCACCCCCTAATTAAAAAATTCCCTAAAAATTTGCGAAACCGAAAAGTTGCACATATATTTGCAACCGATTAGTTTCATATAATGATGAAGACCAATGAGGCGAGATGTGTTTCAAGCCATAGCTGACCCCACAAGAAGGGCTATAATAGCTTTAATTGCACTGCAGGGAATGACGCCCAATGCCATTGCAGAAAACTTTAATACAAGCAGGCAGGCAGTGTCTAAACATTTGCGGATACTCACAGAATGTGAGCTGGTGAAACAGGAGTTTCAGGGTAGAGAAATATATTACTCTCTCGATATTGTCAAAATGAAAGAGATTGATATTTGGTTAGAGCAATATAGAAAGATTTGGGAAACTCGATTTAATCAATTGGACACGGTATTAACAACCATTAAAAAACAGAAAAAATGAGCCAGGATTTAGCATTTGACTTTGTAGTAGATAAAGCAGCAAAAACGGTAGTGATAACCAGAGAATTTGCTGCCGAACTTTCGCTGGTATGGGATGCCTTTACCAAACCAGAGATTCTTGAAAAATGGATAGCGCCCAAGCCATGGACTTGCAAAATAAAATACCTGGACTTCAAAGTAGGTGGTAAACATTTTTATGCTATGGTAAGTCCCACGGGAGAGGAGCGCTGGGCCATCCAGGAATATACCTCCATCACCCCCCAATCAAATTTCAAATTGTACAACGCCTTTGCAGATAAAGATGAAAACCCCCAGCTACCTGGTTCTGAATGGGACTATCAATTCAGCGAACACAATGGCATAACAAAAGTGACCATCTCCATCTACAATGAATCTTTTGAACGAATGGAGAACTTGCTCGATGGCTTCAAAATTGGTTTTACTGCCACGCTTCAAAACCTGGAAATTGTGTTGTCAGCATTGGTTCAAGATAAAAATTAGAAAACCAACATGTCAATTGCTAGTGATTAAAAACCATTGACGAAGTGAGTTAAAAGAAAGGCTACAGAAATGATTTCTTTGAAAAGACCATCGTATATTGATTGTATTACCGGATTTAATCCTTTATCCCAATGGATTTCATTCAATCCATTACCCTCATTATCTGCTATTTACAAGCCTATGCGCCTATCAGAGGTAATGGAAAAAATAATATTTTGAACTTTTTACAAAACCTTGCTATTGCCCAAAATTATAGTTTGTCCCGGTTAGAAATATAGAAAAGGAAGGTTCCCCATTTTTTACATTGAGGAACCTTCACTTCATTACTTACCTAACAACTTATTAAACCTTTTGGCAAAAGCTTCCTGGTCTTTGAGCAAGGCAGCTACGGCGTTTAAGCCCTGGTCGAGCCCTTCAGAGATGATGGCTTCCAGTTTTTTGTCGTCCGATTTATCACTGAAATATTCGGCTGCTTCGTTGGGGAACTCTGGCAGCTGGTTGACAATGCTCTGGATGGTGGCACCCAAAACCAAGTTGATCACCGTATCTTCTTTGAGCAGTGGAGGAAAGATGTTTTCTTTCTCGGTACTCAAACCTGCCAGTGCATTGACGAGGGTCTGGTTTTTTTCTCCGGCGGCACCTGCCAACAATACCTTGGCGGTTTCGTAAATTTCGGCGTGCGAAAATGTTTCTTCCAACATGACCCTCACCCTGCTGCCTGCATCCAGCAGTGACTTCCAATCCCAGTATTCAAATTTGTGCAATTCCCAAATGAGCGGAAAGCTGTAGCGGATGTAATAGATCCATCTGAAACGGAAACAAAATTGCAGTGCTTTTGGACTGAGCCAGATGGCGATGTTTCTGAAATAACGGATAATGTCGTAATACGCGGCATTGGGCACTCCTCCTACATAATATCCGGTATCTCCTGGTCGTCCACTGCCAGTGCCATTGAGGTTGATGTTCAAAAAATGGTGCCAGGTGGCATCAACTGATACCCTGCCCACACCGGCCAAATGACCATCGTAAGCGCAGATAGCACCAAAACAACGGGGGTTCACGGCGGGCTTTCCGACATCGGTCAGCTGACCTGCCCCGGAATAAGATATGGCAACAATCTGGGGCTGAACGCGGGCACCGCCTCCCAAGGCCACTGGATATTCATCCCGTGCATCACCGGGTATTACCTTTTCGGTAAGGTTGGTAGGTACTACACACTCACCTTCATGGGCATGATCGGGCAAGACCCTAATGATGCCACCGCTCTTGCTCAACAAGGGGTGGGCAACCGATGAAGCGCCCACTGTAAACATGCGGGGGATGATGTTTTGAGGGGTCTCATCGCTCTGGTCATCAAATTGATAATTGGCTGTGTCTCCCACCACCGTGGTATCCAGTCGATTGGCAGAACCTCCATCAGGGGCTACCAGTCTGCCGGCAGGAGCTACCGGCCAATACCACTTGCGCATACTTCTTACGCGGGGAATTTCTGAACACATAAACTGTCCCAGATTTTCATGGTCGCCCGTGGCAAATACGCCACCACCGGCATTCATAAAATCGGTCAGGGCCTTGAGTTCCAATGCGGGCAGGTTGCCATTGCGTTCCACACCAAACAACCATACCTGGTCAAAATTGGCATTGTTAAATTTTAACGCGGCCGGTGGATTCTGGCTGTTGTCAAAACGGAAGCCGGGACTGTCACACGTTACCCCGTTGTTTCTATGCGCCGTTTTCACGATAAAATCAACATAGGGTCGACCACTGGAATTCAGCGCCTTGGTGATGAGTTCTGAAAGTCCAAAATCGTTGGTACTAAAGTCAATACCACCATCGGCTACCACAAGGATTCTTACCTTGCATCGCCTCCACGGCCAAATCAGGCGTTTGCTAAAATCTACAGGGGCTACTGCTATTCGCTCCTGCTTTAATCTCAGATTAATCATAAAATTGGATTTAGAAATTGTGTCCTACTCTTTTCTGGCTTTTCGGAATCGCCACCCCTAACCTTAGGGGCAAGGACCGCCTTTTACAGGTAAAAGTCGATAACACAAAATTGAAATCCTGATGTGAGAAATGACAAAGGATAAATCCTATTACTAGGGGGGATAAACCCTGTATTTCATAGGGGCTATAGCACTAAGGCGCCCCTTTTTTTTCTTCCTCTTCCCCCCCCTTTCCCTCCTCTCCCAAACAACCCCCCTTCCCCCCCTTTATATTTTTTCTTCCTTCTCCTCCCCTCCCTCTCCCCAAACACCTTTTAAACGGAGGTCACCATAAACCATGGATGGGTTGCGGTCCCTACACCAGTGATCTGGCGTTGGGACAAGGGTAATATATTCATATGTTCACATGGTGTCCCTACACCAGGTTACTGGTGTAGGGACTATGTTCATATCATTTGATATCGCTCATGATTATGATAATCTACCAAATCTTTGAAATATGGTATTCCTTGTCCTATTTGTTATTTTAATTCATTTGAACATTTAGCGAGGCGCAGCCGCCGCTAGTACCGCAGGGCCCTGAGTTGCAACAATTTTTTTCGCGCATGAAAGGGGGTTTTTTTTTTTTTTTTTTAGGTTTTGTGGTTGGGGTGGGGGTTGGGGGGGGGGGCCCGCCTCCCGGGGGGGGGGGGGGGGGGGGGGGGTTTTATTGGGTTTAGCGGAAGGCGTAGCCCTGTACCGCAGGGCCCTGCGGTACAACAATTTTCTTACCGCCAGCGCAGCGTGAACATTTAGCGAAGCACAGCCGAGCGTAACCATTTAGCGAAGTGCCAGCGTGAGGCGTGAAAATTTAGCGGAGCGCCAGCGCAGCGTGAACATTTAGCGGAGCGCCAGCGCAGCGTGAACATTTAGCGGAGCGCCAGCGCAGCGTGAACATTTAGCGGAGCGAGCGCAGCGTGACGCCGAGCGTAACCATTTAGTCACGCGATAGCGGGACGTGAACATTTGAACATTTAAAAACATACACCCAATCCATTATCCTCGTACATTAGTATTGATTTTAAATCCCTTCCCGGGACCGATGGTTTTATTTACAGACAATCAGAAAAACCATGCAAAACGAAAACACTGCCAATCCAGCGTTGTCGCCGACTGAAAAATCGGCAAGGATCAACTCGCTAGATGTCATCAGAGGCATCTCACTTTTAGGAATTTTATTGATGAATATTGTAGGTTTTGGACTTTACAACGCCTACATGGATCCCACCATCAATGGGGGAGCCGAGGGTTGGAACCTCAATGCCTGGCTGTCCACCTCTTTGTTTTTTGAGGGCACCATGCGAGCAATGTTTTCCATGTTGTTTGGTATTGGTATTATTTTGTTTACATCCAAAACCAATGCGGGTAATGGCAGTGAGGTAACCGATCTTTTTTTCAGAAGATTGTGGTGGCTCTTCCTGTTTGGTATCATCCATTGTTATCTGCTATTGTGGAATGGAGAGATACTGTACGCCTATGCCATCATTGGTATGTTTGCCTTTAGTTTCAGACACCTGCCGGCAAAAAAACTAATAATCATAGCCTCTGTTTTCCTGGCCCTTGCCATTTGTTGGGAAATCAATGACCGATTGGCAGATGTAGAACTGCAAGAAACAGTTGCCCTTGCAGAAGCAAAAAAAATCAAGGGAGAAGTATTGACCAAAGATGAAAGTGGTGCTCTGGAAGCTATGGAAGAGAAGATCAAAAAAAACAAACCGGATGCTGAAAAAATAAAGGAAGAAATAGATGCACAACACCAGGGCTATTGGGACATTGTTTTACACAAGGTACCCGAAAATCAATGGATGCAAACTTCTTTTTTGTATCGATATGATTTTTTTGATGTACTAGCCATGATGCTGTTAGGCATGGCCCTCTTTAAAATGCAAATCATCACAGCAGGTAAAAGCATGAAGTTTTATGGACTGATGGTCTTTTTGGGTTATTCCATCGGACTTACAGTCAATTATTGGGAGGCGAGTACCTTGATTGGAGATAACTTTTCAATGTCTGCATTTAGTAAGACCTTTCAGACATATCACGTAGGCCGCTTGGCTATGACCATGGGCCATATCGGGCTGATCATGTTGTTTATAAAATCAGGTTGGCTCCTGTTTCTACAAAGATCACTCGCCGCAGTAGGACAAATGGCACTTACCAATTACATTAGCCATACCATCATTTGTAACATCTTTTTCCTTGGCTTCGATTATTTTGGTATGCTGCAGAGATACGAGTTGTACTACCTCGTTTTCAGCATATGGATCTTTCAGCTGATTGTAAGTCCCATCTGGCTCAAATATTATTATTTTGGGCCAATGGAGTGGGTGTGGCGTTGTCTTACTTATTGGAAGCGACAACCGTTTGGGAAATTGAATAGGGGCTAGGGATTAGGGGCTAGGGACTAGGGTTTGGATGAATGTACTAGACTGTAAGAAGTGTCAGAAAGTAATTTTTGCCACAAAAAAGATATCTCCCATTTCAATGAGATTTTCAAGAATTAAACATGAAGGAAATTGAGAGAATTTAGGATTAAGTCGATTGAAAGATAGTCCATCTTAATTACCTTAATTTTCTAAATGCTTGTACCTATTAAACGTAGTTTTGTAGTGCATTTTATAAAATATCACAAGCTCTTTTTTACAAGAAATGTCTTTATGTGGTAACATCAATTGTTTTTGCCTATATATAGACCTTTCTCTTTATAAAGAGATTTACCTGCATTTAAACATTAAGCACATTTAGTTACATTAAGAGCTTCTTTTTCTTCCCAAACTTAATGTCCCTTAATTCTCTTAATGTTTTATAAAATAGCACAAGCTCTTTTTTACAAGAAATGTCTTTATGTGGTAACATCAATTGTTTTTTGCCATATACAGACCTTTCTCTTTATAAAGAGATTTACCTGCATTTAAACATTAATTACATTTAGCAACATTAAAGGCTTCAATGTTCTATCCAAACTTAATGCACCTTAATGAATCTTAATGCCTGTGCCTATAAAACGTAGTTTTGTAGTGCATTTCAAAAAAACCAACTCTTCCGGGAAACTTTTCTATGTGGAACCCTATCTAAATTACCTTAATGTTTCAAAAAAATCCCAATCTCGTTATCAGGTAAAAAGTCTTGTTATGGCACTAACCCACATAGAGACCTATCACCTAAAAAAGACATTCAGCAACATTTAAACATTAAGAGCATTGAGTGGCATTAAGGCTTAATTGATCTTTACTTTCTAAATGTCTCTTAACTTTAGCATACGGTATTTCTTACAACATGAAGGGAATTGAGAGAATTAAGAAGAATGCCCACCATTCAAATCATTTCGAACACTTAGAACATTTCGAACACTTAGAACATTTCAAACACTTTGAACATTTCGAACACTTAGAACACTTTGAACATTTCAAACACCTGAACACTCTCCCCCCTTAACCCCTCAAAAAATCAAGGTTGGCGTTGGTTTCATGCAACTTTGTTTGAAAGCCCAAACCAGCAGCCGTCTCAATATTGTGGGCATTGTCATCAATAAACAAAGTTTCTGCAGGATTCAGATTTGCATCCGCGATTACATATTCAAAGATGTCGGCATTGGGCTTGCGTTTACCCAAAAGATGAGAATAATAGGTCTTTTCAAAAAACCGGGTGTCGAAGTCGGTGATTTGGTGGTTGTTTTTCAAATCCCGGCGCACCCACTCGATGTGGATCTCATTGGTATTGCTTAATAAAAAAGTTCTGTAGCGGGGTTTCAATTCTTCGAGCAATTGTAGTTTTTCTGGCTTCCAACCCAGTAACATGGCATTCCAGGCTGTAATCATCTTATCAACCGGAGGTACCCGTTTGCTCTTGCTTTGAAGCTTCCATAAAAAGTTTTCAACAATGGTGTGGCCCATCTCAAAAGAGTCAAAAAGATCCTGGTGGTCGAGGTAGATTTGGTGGGCTTCACCTTCAAAAGCCATGACTTGTTTCAGGGCATCGTAAGTGCGATTGACATCCAGATCCAGCAGAACGCCTCCGAAATCAAAGATGATGTTTTTGTAACTGGCTTTATCCTTTAGGTCCATTCAATTCTATGTATGCGGCATCGAGGCTCCGGCTTATGCCATCGCCCTGCCATTGTTCTGCGCCGGGTATAAAGGTGGTTGTCTTTTTTAATTCTTCCAATGGCACGCCTTCATTGATTTTTTTTCGTGCAAATTGTAACAGTTGTTCGAGGTAGTTTCTAAAGGCTTTGATGTCTTCTTTGCCCAGGATGACATCGTATCCCTGGCCTGCATGTCCGCATATGATCTGAGTAGTATTGCCCAAATATCGCAACAATGCATCGTGTACACTGATCCAGCCCTGGATGCTGGCACCGGCTCCTTTATCGATGTAAGGAAATCTGCGGTTAAAAACCAGGTCGCCAATGTGAACCACATCGCTGTCTTCAAAGTGCACAATGCTGTCGCCATTGGTATGGGCGGCACCAAAGTAGTGACAGCTGATGCTTTCTTTTCCCACTTTGACCCTGTAATTTTGGGCAAAGGTGGTATCAGGCAATAACACACCTTCTAAATTGTTCTTTTGCTCTGCCGCCTTCTTTTGATTGATTTTTGAATTTTCATGGGCAATAACCGCACTTACTTTCCCCTTGAGACTGATATTGCCACTGGTATGGTCTGCATGGTGGTGGGTATTGAACAGGGCGTTCCAACTATCGTCGGTAAGTTTATTGGCTTCTGTTATTAAATGAGCCATCTGCTCCGGAAACTGAGAATCTACAAGCGCACTGTTTTTGCCATCGATCAGCCAGGCTATGGTACCTCCCTTTTCGGTAAAGTAACCCACCCTGCCCCTCAGGTGTTTCATCACATAAGGCGAATCAGTAGGGATGGTGGTCAATGAGGCATAAGATGTTTTTGGACTACATGATATAAGCCCTGACCCCAGGTAAAGGCCAGCAAGGCCAAGACCGGTTTGTTGAAGGAAGATCCTTCTGTCGTAGTGTTTATTCATCTCTGATTGATTCTGCTAATAAACGGTTGCGCCGGGCAAAGGTTTAAACCAAGCTCAAAATTACCGGTTGTGCAGCAAATTGAGCAGGTACTCACCATAACCGCTTTTTATATATTTGTGGCCCAGTGCCTCCAGTTGAGCATCAGAAATAAAGCCCATTTCGTGCGCCACTTCTTCGATACATCCAATTTTGAGTCCCTGCCTTTCTTCTATGACCTGAATAAATTGTCCGGCCTGGAGCAACGACAAATGGGTACCTGTATCCAACCAGGCAATGCCCCTGGATAAAACCCCCACCTTTAGTTTTCCCATTTCAAGGTAGGTCTTGTTTACATCGGTAATTTCATATTCTCCACGGGCCGAGGGCTGGAGGTCTCTGGCGATGTCCAAAACGGTATTGTCGTAAAAATAAATACCCGGTACCGCGTAGTTGGACTTCGGCTGGGCTGGTTTTTCTTCTATGCTAAGTGCTTTAAAATCTTTGTCAAAATCTACCACACCATATCTTTCCGGATCGGCTACCTGGTAGGCAAAAACAATGCCTCCATCAGGCCGGGTAGAGGATTGCAGCAATTCTTTTAATCCATGTCCGTAAAAAATATTGTCACCCAGGATGAGCGACACATTATCGTTTCCTACAAAATCTCTTCCAAGTACAAAAGCTTGCGCCAAGCCATTGGGATTGTGTTGTTCTATGTAGGAAAAAGAACAGCCGATCTCGCTTCCGTCCTTCAGTAGGTTCTTAAAATTGGGCAAATCTGCCGGGGTACTGATGATCAGTATTTCCCTTATTCCCGCACTCATCATGGTCGACAAGGGGTAATAAATCATGGGCTTGTCGTACACGGGCATCATCTGCTTGCTCATGGCAAGGGTCAGTGGATATAAGCGGGTGCCAAGGCCTCCTGCTAAAATGATTCCTTTCATCTCGAATAAGTACTTTTATACCGATTTCAGTGCAAAAACCTTGCCTGATGGTCAAATTTGGGGCTTGATAGGCTTAAAAAGACAAGAATATTGTTTAATATTTTACTTCCAGCAGTTTTTCCAGGTAATGGTACCGAATGCCGTAAGTCTCTTTGATGTCTCTGATCTCCAGGGCTGCATGCTCATTGGCCCTTGCTTTTTTGGCAATAATCATGGTGTTTTTGGCGGTATGCTCTGTTGAAATGAACTCAAAAACCTGGGTCTTATAACCCTTATCCTCTAAAACAAGGGCCCTGATGGCATCGGTTATGATCTCTGCCTGGCGCTCCAAAAGGATGCCGTGCTTGAGGATGCCATTTCTCAATTCGATCTGTTTTCGAATCTGTTTGTGACAACAAGGTGCCAGCACAATGTAATCGGCATGTGCCTTGATTCCGGCATGGATGGCCATGTCTGTTGCAATGTCGCAAGCATGGAGTGAAACCACCATGTCAATTTTTTCCAATACAATGGCTTCGATGTTGGCTTCCACAAAATTAAGTTTGTCATAGCCCAGCTCTCGCGCATATTGATTGCAGAGACTTACCAACTCTGGCCTAAGCTCATATCCGGTCATTTCTACCTCAATGCCTCTGTTGTGTTTGAGGTGATAGTAAAGTGCAAAAGTGAGATAGGCCTTGCCACTGCCCATGTCGGCAATGGTCAGCTGTTTGCGGTGCTTGTCTACCAGGCTGTCAATGATCTCCGCATATTTATTGATTTGCCTGAATTTTTTAGTGGCTTGTTCAAATACCCTGCCTTGGCTGCTGCTGATGCCCAGCTTTTGCAAAAAATCAGCCTCCTCAGGTATGAGGTATGATTTTTCTCTGTCGTGACTTTCCGTTTTAACCGCTGTACCCCCTTTTCTTTTTAAGTAGGTAACCGTACCTTTTTGATTTTGCAGCAGGGCTGCATTGCCGTTTTCATTAAAAAGCTCGCAGTAGAAAAACCTTTCGTTCATTACCTGCATGATGTGTTCTAAAAAATCGGTGTAAGGAATAATGGTAGTAAAATGTTGGGTATCTGTTTTTTCAACCTGCTTAAAGCTCATCTCTCCTTCTTCATCTATCAGGGAAATGATAGCGCTTCGCATCTCTACCCCGGGACGAGGTTTGGACAATATCATTTTAAATGCCATTCCGGCATCCAAAAGTTGTTTTACGTCCTGAAAAAAAAGTTCTTTTTTTGACATCTTTTTTTGAGTCTGTGGCAAAGATACAAAAGCAAAAAAACAATGTGTTGATACCCCAAGCCGGGTCAGGCTCAAATATTCGGTTTGGGTCCCAATAAAAGGACAGATAAGGCCTAAAATCCTTATCTTTAACCTTTTATTACCTATAAAATAATCGATGAAAATTCAGGATTTAAGCAAGTGGGGAAAGGCTTTGGTGTCAGAAAGGGCAGCAGGCATGTATATGCTGTTGTTTGCTATTGCCATCGGGGTAGCCACCTTTGTTGAAAACGATTTTGGTACTTCTTCAGCCCAACACGTCATTTTTCGCAGTCGCTGGTTTGAAATATTACTGGCTCTTTTTGGAGCTACCATCTTGTTCAACATTTACAAATACCGCCTCATTCCCCTGCGCAAATGGGCAAGTCTGAGCTTTCACGCTTCCATCATCATCATTTTGATCGGAGCCGGCGTTACCCGATATTTTGGTTTTGAGGGCATGATGCACATCCGTGAAGGAGAAACCGCCAATAGCTTTGTTTCTACTGAACAATACCTGCAATTCAGGGTCATTAAAAACGGTAAATCGTATTCCTTTGATGAGCCGGTCTATTTTTCTTCTTTGGGCAACAATGCCTTTTCAAAGTCATATCAAATAGGCAGCGATCTCATCAAAGTAGACCTACAAAGTTTTATGCCCAATCCGGTAGAATCTGCAGTAGAGGATTCCAATGGTCAACCCATGATAAAGGTAGTCATTGGTGGCATGGGTGGTCGCGAAGAACACTACGTAAAATATGGTGATAAGGTCTTGGTCAATGGCATTCGTTTCAATTTTACCAATACGCCTGAAGAAGGTGCTTTTAATGTCTTTCTACAGGGCGATTCGCTGATGTTCCAAACCGGGGTGGCCGTAACCCAGATGGTGATGGCTACTCAAAAAAACGACACCTTACAGCCGGGCACCCATATGTTGATGCTCCGATCTCTTTATACCATGGGTGGCTCCAATTTTGTAATTGGCAGCTATACGCCTAAAGGCAAGGTAACGCTTTCTTCAGGTGATGCCAAGGTCAAAAGTGAAAGCGCAACCGGACTCAACCTCAATATTGATGTCAATGGTCAAAGCCAACCTGCCTTCGTAGTCGGGCGCCAGGGTGTCATTGGCCGACCTGCAGAGCTGCTCTACAAAGACCTGCAACTAGCCGTTGTTTATGGCTCTAAAATCAAGACCGTACCCTTCTCTATCAAATGTCGCGATTTTATTCAGGAGCGTTATCCGGGTACCGACAACCCATCTTCTTATGCCAGTGAGGTAACCCTGATTGATCCTGCAAACGGAGTCAACAGAGAACAGCGCATCTATATGAATCATATCCTCGATTACGGAGGCTACAGATTTTTCCAATCTTCCTTTGATCAGGATGAACTGGGTACCTACCTGAGCGTCAACCACGATTTTTGGGGCACCTGGATATCCTATATTGGCTACATCATCCTTACCATTGGACTGATGATGACCTTCTTTTCAAAGACCAGTCGCTTTACTTACTTATCCAAAAAATTAAGAGAAATGCAGTCCAACTCACATCTCGTTTTAATACTTCTCTTAATCCTTCCTTTTGCTAGTAATGCGCAAGCCGTAATCTCTGCAGATCACGCCGCAAAATTTGGTAGCATCGTGGTGCAAGACAACAATGGAAGGTTCAAGCCAATGAATACCCTCTGTGGCGAAATCATGAGAAAGGTTGCCAAAACCGAAAGCATCGATGGCCTGAGTCCTGAACAACTGTTGTTGTCAATGATGAATGCTCCCATGGAATGGGAACGCAAACCTTTTATCCACATTGGCACGCATCCACAGGTAGCACAAATGTTGGGCACCACTGAAAAAAGAGCGGCCTATGCCCAGTTTTTTGGTGCAGACGGTCAATATATTTTCAAAGATCAGATCCGAAAAGCACAGACCATGAATCCAAAAGACCATGGTACATTTGAAAAAACAATTATCAAGTTGGATGAAAAGGTCAACATCACCAGCATGGTATTTTCCGGTCGCTTGTTCAAATTGTTTCCGATGCCCAACGACCTGAGCAATACCTGGCTTTCTCCTGCTGATATTTTTCAAAACCAGGGAGCAGATGTACGAACCGAATCGCAACGGACCCTCTTTATGGAGTACCTGCAAAACCTGAGTCAAGGCGCGCAATCCGGAAATTATGGAGCCGCT
Organism: Saprospiraceae bacterium; assembly: GCA_016717655.1. Lineage (GTDB taxonomy): Bacteria > Bacteroidota > Bacteroidia > Chitinophagales > Saprospiraceae > JADKBO01. The sequence goes on along the minus strand of JADKFC010000003.1, from coordinate 386,329 downwards.
GATGCCAGCCTTGTTAAAATTACCAACTTCCAGAAAACCAATGCGGCAGCCGTCTATCCATCAGATACCAAAATAAAAGCAGAATTGCTGCTAAATAAAATGGATGTATTTGGCAGACTCCGCAACTATTATGGCTTGCTTGCCCTGGGCATCCTGGGTATGTTTTTTTACACTGTTTTAAAAACCAGTGCCAACAGAGAAAGGTGGTCAAATGTTGCCTTTTATGCTGTCATTGCCGGCTTTGCATTTCACACCATAGGACTAGGTTTAAGATGGTACATTTCAGGCAGAGCACCCTGGAGCAATGGCTACGAATCTATGATCTACATTGGCTGGACCACTACGCTGGCCGGTATTCTTTTTTCAAAAAGATCATTGGGAGGTCTCGCCGCTACTATGACCCTGGCTGCTACCATCTTGTTAGTAGCAGGCATGAGCTGGCTCGATCCTGAAATTACCCCCTTAGTGCCTGTATTGAAATCTTATTGGTTGACCATCCACGTATCTCTTGAAGCAGGCAGTTATGGCTTTTTGATGTTGGGTGCTGTCATTGGCATGCTCAACCTTATCCTGATGGTCTTTACCACAGACAAAAATATGGCCTATACCACAAGAGCAGTTCGTGAGCTTTCGATCATAAGTGAGATTACTTTGCTCGGTGGCTTGTTTATGGTTGCCATAGGTACCTACCTGGGCGGTGTATGGGCCAACGAATCCTGGGGCAGATACTGGGGCTGGGATGCCAAAGAGACCTGGGCTCTGGTCACTATTTTGGTGTATTCGTTTATCTTACACATGCGTTTCATACCGGGCTTAAAAAGTCTTTATGCTTTCAACTTTGCTTCTTTGTTTGGTTTCGCAACGGTAATCATGACCTACTTTGGTGTCAATTATTACTTGTCTGGTCTCCATTCTTATGCAGCCGGTGATCCGGTGCCCATACCATCGCAGGTGTATTACACAGCCATTTCATTGACCATCTTGAGCATAGCCGCCTTCATTCGTTATAGAAGCAAATTTTCAAATGGCTTGTATTTGTGATGAGTATTAAGATATAACAACATTAAGGGAATTAAGAGAATTAAGGGATTCTTCATATTGCAATGAGTCCCTCCTAATTACCTCAATTCTCTTAATGTCTGTGACTATAAAACTTAGTTTTGTGGTGCATTGAAAATAAATCCGAATATCTTTCAAAAGAAAAAATGTTAGCTCTGGAAAATCTCAAACTAACATCAAAAAGAAATGTTCCTTGAATCTAAAAAGATTTCTGAAAAAGTGCAGATAACCCAATTGCGCTCCACGCCAGACGCTCCACGCTTTATTTCTTAACAACCGCTTCTTCCATGATGATATCATATCGGTAACCCGCTCCAAAATCTTTGTCTACAAAAATTTTACCCTCAAAGGCTACGGTAGCACCCATCGGAACATTCTCCTGGGTGGTAATAGCAAGGTCGCATTTTTTGCCTTTGATAGAAGAGCCATCCTGGATGTGAATCCAGTTTTTACCCATGATGCCATTGTTAACTTTTACTACCTTTCCGCCTACAACAATTGTTTTGCCGGCGTGTTTTGTGGGCTGAGCAAGCAGAGTGCTGAGAGACATTAGGCCGGCTACTTTTTTAATATCCACATCAACCGCAGCAGGTGCAGCACTTCCTTGTCCATTTCCACCAGGGTGGGCTGAAGCATCAATGATTTGAGATACTAAAAAGATTTTATCGAAGGTGCGATTGAATTCCTGACTTTCAAAATTAGTTTTGAGCAGGCCACCTCTGTAAAAATAACTTCTACCCTTGGCCGCATCCATTTTGGAAGCCGCAATCCAGAATGTGTCCGCATTCTCTACCACCTTCATATAAGTGTATTTTTCAGCCTGCAAAATTTCTACCGCCTTTACCTGATGCACATCGGTTCCTTGTGCACTCTCCTGCCCTGGAACAGTAGTAGAAGGGTTGTTAGCAGGCATGGTACCTTCTGCCGGTTGGGCCGTAGCATCTTCTACGATAACCTTTGGCTTAGAGTCACATGCAAAAAAAGAAAACAAAACGAGGGCATAGAGGATTCTCATGCTGATTTTAAATTTGATGGTGTAAAATTAAAGAATTTTTACTTGTTTTTGAAACGTTGTATAGCTGTGATAAAATACCTGTGGTATTTCTTATTGGGTTCAAAGGTTCCTTCATAACTAAGGATAAGTGTGGTGAATCTGGCCATGACAACATTGGCAGAAAATCCAATGATATCTTGTTTCAATTGCTGCTCACCACTAAAGAAGGAGTAATTGACCTTTCGGTAATTGGCCTCTAGTCCCAGCTTTCCTTTCATGGCACTGTGGTTCAGTCGACCCCCATAAATATTACCTGTGAAATAATAAGACTCAAGTGTATTGTAGTTGAGATTGAGCGACATATTTTGTAATGGAAATCGGCTAATATTTAAATTGACCACCTGGTTTTTGGTAGGCTTTGACTGATTTTCCTGGTAACGATAAAATACAGAGGCATTCAAGTTGATGTTTCTCAATACCTGCCAACCAGCCTGTAGCCGATAGCCTTGTCGGGTCTCCTGGTTTAACAACTGATCAATATAGGTTCGCTGACTCTCATAAAAAATAACGTTATTTCGGTTGTCATACGAAGCCGTTATGTTGAATGTTTTAAAAGGACGATAACGCACAGAAAAATAAGCACCGGTCAATTGCAACTTATTGCTCACCGTATCACGCACACTTTGATACATGTCCATTTCTAGTGAACCAAAAATATTAACATTCTTGCCCAGGTTGCTGTTGTGCTGGAAATACGCAAACCTTCTGTCTGTCTTGCCATCATTGCGTTGTTCAACCCAGGCAAAGGAAGTCTGGCTGCTATTTTTGTCGCCTTGTTTTTCAAAACCAAGCAAAACTCCTCCCTGTAATAAGGTGGGATTAAAAGTATAATTGATGTAATCGGGTCTTGATCCTGCAAAGGCCCCAACGACCCACGAACCAGCCTTTTTTTCGTATTGCAGTCCGTCAATGGCTCCCAGATTGGCTATGCGATTATTAATTCGCCTTCCCAAATAGATGCTGTGTCCGTTTCGATCATAACCCAGCGCCAATGCATAAATTTTAAAATCGTCGTAAAATCCAGTCTGTTGGTCTATACCATACCTGTGACGGTAGGTGATGTAATTTTGAGTTGAAAAATATCCCCCGCCGATATTGGTAACATTAAAGGTAAAGCCAAGTCGCATTCGCTGGTAATCTTCTCCATCTGTCAGACTGGCATTGGTTGATGCAGAAAAACGACCATTGATAAGCGGTTTTCGCACCTTTTCTTTTTTTGTGGAACTTGAATCAGCTGTTTCTGTATTGGCAGTGTCTTCTGTTACTACTGCCGGGGTCGGGCTTACCTGTCCTCCACTTACTTCTTCCTTTTTCTCCACCACTTTTGGACACATCACTACCATTCCCGTTGTCCATGCCTTACCCGTTATCAATGGTTCTGTAACACAGGAAAGTGATGACTTCTTTTTTACAACCAAGGCTGCTTTAAATAGTCCTGCTTCATCAATGTACAAAGTATCGCCTTCTTTTATGTCTGTTGTATTTTCAAATCTAACATAGACATTGGCGGCACTGGCAAATGAAACACTTCCTTTTATCCAATCCTTTTGCTGTGCTGACAGACTTCCCGTCAGTATCCATATAAATAATATGCCGCTAAATATTCTTTTCATCATTCTTCTCCGTTGGGGTGACAGTTGTAACAGGCATTGCTGTTGTATTGATATCCGGATACTCCATTGTGGTCTCCATTGGTAGAAGATTGTGAGTGGCAGGTAAAACAAGTAAATACGTTGTAATTGTTGGGATTGGTGTGACAATCACTACAATCATCCCATTCGCCTTCGTGTTCGCCGCTGAAAATGGGGAAATACAAGTCATCGTGATCCCAGGTTGATGGCGTCCAATTGGATTGGCCATGGCAGATGACACAATCGGTAGGGAAGCCCGCTGAAATATGGTTGGGACTATTGGCGGTATTGTATTCTGTAGCGTGACAACCAAAACAAGTATTGGGTGTATTGCTATAATTACTTCCTGTATGACATTGATTACAATCAGAAGCGATCGCGGCATGCGCACCAACTAACGGATAGTAATTATTGTGGACCGCAAAGGTAGCTGGTGACCACCCAGGAACTGTAGTGTGACAAGATGCACAATCCGTTGACAAACCTAGGGCTACGTGATTCGGATTCGCTGCAGTTACATAATTGGCATTGTGACAGCCGTTGCAAGTACTGGGTGTATTGTTATAATTACCTCCTGCATGACACTCTTCGCAATCTGTAGCTATGGCGGCATGTGCCCCTGTCAGTGGATAATAGGTATTATGAACAGCAAAGGTAGCGGGTGACCAGCCCGGGGCTGTGGTATGACACGTTGCACAATTGGTGGACAAGCCTAGGGCTACGTGATTCGGATTGGTTGCAGCAACGTAATTGGCATTGTGACAGCCATTGCACGTATTAGGCGTATTGCTGTAATTACCTCCTGCATGGCACTCTTCGCAATCACTGGCAATGGAAGCATGAGCTCCAGTTAGTGGATAATAGGTATTGTGAACAGCAAAGGTAGCCGGTGACCAACCAGGGGCTGTGGTATGGCACGTTGCACAATTGGTGGACAAGCCTAAGGCGACGTGATTCGGATTGGTTGCAGCTACATAATTAGCATTGTGACATCCGTTGCACGTATTGGGCGTATTGCTATAGTTTCCTCCAGCATGGCACTCTTCACAATCCGTTGCTATGGCGGCATGCGCCCCGGTCAAAGGATAATAGGTGTTGTGAACAGCAAAGGTAGCGGGTGACCATCCAGGTACTGTAGTATGACATGAGGCACAATCTGTGGATAAGCCCAGGGCTACGTGATTCGGATTGGCTGCTGAAACGTAGTTGGCATTGTGACATCCATTACACGTATTAGGTGTATTGCTATAGTTTCCTCCAGCATGGCATTCTTCACAATCCGTTGCTATGGCGGCATGCGCCCCGGTCAAAGGATAATAGGTGTTGTGAACAGCAAAGGTAGCGGGTGACCATCCAGGTACTGTAGTATGACATGAGGCACAATCTGTGGATAAGCCAAGGGCCACGTGATTAGGATTGGCTGCCGCGATATAGTTAGCATTGTGACATCCGTTGCATGTATTAGGCGTATTGCTATAGTTTCCTCCAGCATGGCATTCTTCACAATTCGTAGCTATGGCGGCATGCGCGCCTGTCAATGGATAGTAAGTATTGTGCACTGCAAAGGTAGCTGGTGACCAACCAGGTATTGTAGTATGACATGAGGCACAATCTGTGGATAAGCCAAGGGCCACGTGATTAGGATTGGCTGCCGCAACATAGTTGGCATTGTGACAACCGTTGCATGTATTGGGTGTATTGTTGTAATTTCCTCCTGCATGGCATTGCTCACAATCTGTAGCAATAGAAGCATGCGCCCCTGTCAATGGATAATAGGTATTGTGAACTGCAAAGGTGGCTGGTGCCCAGCCCGGAGCTGTGGTATGACATGATGCACAATCTGTTGACAAGCCAAGGGCCACGTGATTAGGATTAACCGCGGCAACGTAATTGTCATTATGACAACCATTGCAAGTATTGGGTGTATTGCTATATCCAGCACTGTGGCACAAAGCACAGTCGTTGGCAATAGAGGCATGTGCCCCTGTCAATTCATAATAATTGCTGTGGATTGGGAAGGTAGCAGGTGCCCATCCTGCTGATGTATTATGACACATGGCACAATCGGTTGGGAAATTTAATGCCACGTGGTTAGGTTCTGCAGCACCCTGAAACTCGGTATTGTGGCATGAAACACAAGCCGTAGATGTACCCTGATACCCTGCTGAGTGGCATTCAACACAGCTCAAGCCCTGGTGCGCTCCTGTAATAGGGAAGGCTGTGGCATTGTGGTTAAAGGATGAAGGACTCGCCTCTCCCTGAGGGTGACATGCCAGGCACGCGGGACTGTTGTACACATATCCACCTACATCTTCGTGTTCATCGTTGGTCTCCGGATTGGTATGACATGTCAAACAAGTGAATACCGCATAATTATTGGGATTGGTATGACAATCTGTGCAAGAAGTCCATTCACCCTGGTGTTCTCCGCTGTAAATTGGGAAGTACAAGCCATCATGGTTAAAGGTTGCCGGTGTCCAGTTGTTTTCATTGTGACAGGCTGCACAATCAGTAGGGAAGTTGGCTGTTGTGTGATTGGGATTGGTGGTAGCCTGGTATTCACTGTTGTGGCAACCATTGCATGTATTCGGCGTGTTATTGTAATTGCCATTATGGCACTCAGCACAATCATTGGCAATGGCAGCATGGGCACCATTCAATGGATAATAATCATCATGAACTGCAAAGGTCGCAGGAGCCCAACCTGGGGCTGTGGTATGGCAGCTTGCACAATCTGTAGACAGACCGAGGGCAACGTGGTTGGGATTGACAGTGGCTGTAAAATTGGCATTATGGCAGCCATTACATTCATTTGGTGTATTGCTGTAGCCGCTGCTGTGACATTGTGCACAGTCATTAGCGATGGCGGCATGGGCACCCGTTAACGCATAATAATTGTCGTGAATCGGGAAGCTGGCCGGTGCCCAACCAGGTGTGGTGGTATGGCACATGGCACAATCCGTTGGCATATTGAGGGCTACGTGATTGGGTTCAACGCTGGCTGTAAAATTATCCATATGGCAATCCATACAAACTGTTGTAGTACCCTGGTAACCGCTGGCATGACACTGGATACAGTCTACTCCTATGTGGCCTCCGGTTAATGGGAAGGCAGTGGTGTTGTGATTAAACGACATGCCATTGGCCTCACCAGTGGGGTGACATGCCAAACAAGCAGCATTGGTATATACATAACCACCTACGGTTTGGTGTTCATCATTGGTCTCTGGATTTTGATGACAAGTGATACATACCACCTGTGCATAATTGGCCGGATTGTTATGACAATCTATACACTGTGTCCATTGACCATTGTGACTTCCACTGTAGATGGGGAAATACAAGCCATCGTGGTCAAAGTTAGCCGGCATCCAAACGTTTTCATTGTGACAAGTTGCACAATCTGTTGGGAATTGTGCCGTCACGTGGTTGGGATTGGTAGTAGCCACGTAATTGGCATTGTGACATCCGTTGCAGGTATTGGGTGTATTGTTGTATCCGGCACTGTGACACGATGCACAATCATTAGCAATCGCCGCGTGGGCCCCATTCAATGCGTAATATTGATTGTGAATCGGGAAAGTAGCAGGTGCCCAACCAGGAGTGGTAGTATGGCACATAGCACAATCTGTAGGGATGTTAAGGGCAAAGTGGTTGGGTTCTATACTGGCTATAAAATTGTCCATGTGGCAATCTACGCATGCCGTAGAGGTACCCTGAAATCCATTGGCATGGCATTGAATACAATCTACTCCAATATGGCCCCCTGATAGTGGGAAGGCGGTGGTATTATGGTTAAATGACATTCCATTGGCCTCGCCCGTGGGGTGACATGCCAAACAAGCTGCGTTGGTATACACATAACCTCCTACGGTCTGGTGTTGATCATTGGTCTCCGGATTTTGGTGACAGGTGATACACACCACCTGTGCATAATTGGCCGGATTACTATGACAATCTATACATTGCGTCCATTGTCCATTGTGACTTCCACTATATATTGGAAAATACTGGCCATCGTGATTGAAGGTCGATGGTACCCAGTTTTGCTCTCCATGACAAGAAGCACAGTCGTTGGGAAACTGAGCTGCCACGTGATTTGGATTGGTGGTTGCTACATAATCATCATTGTGACAAGCAGAACAGGTATTGGGTGTATTGTTGTAATTGCCATTGTGACAAGTAGCACAATCATTTGCAATGGCGGCATGGGCCCCATTCAAAGGATAATATTGGTTATGAATGGCAAAACTGGCTGGTGACCAACCGGGAGCCGTAGTGTGGCATTGAGCACAATCGGTAGGTATGCCCAAAGCAACGTGGTTCGGATTAACGGTTGCATTAAAATCAGTGAGGTGACAATCCATACAAGCGGTCGAAGTTCCCTGGAAACCGTTGGTATGACAGCTGATACAATCTACAGTGGTGTGAGCGCCGGTCAAAGGGAATTGTGTGGTATTGTGATCAAAGACTACATCTGCATCACCGGTGGGGTGACAAGCCAGACAGGCCGTTGATTGATAAATATAACCGGGTATACCATTGTGTTGGTCATTGGTCTCCGGATTTTGGTGACAAGTCACACAAGTAAACTCTGTATAATTAGCCGGATTGGAGTGACACTCTGTACACTGCATCCAGGTGCCCTGGTGTTTGCCGCTATATATAGGAAAGTACTGTCCATCGTGGTTAAAGGTTGCGGGTTGCCATGCACTTTCGGTATGACAAGAGGCACAGTCGTTGGGAAAATGAGCCTGAACGTGATTGGGGTCAGTAGTAGCATCATAGTCTGACTGGTGACAACCGGCACAGGTAGTAGGCGTTGTATTGTAGTTGCCATTGTGACACGATGCACAGTCATTGGCTATACCGGCATGGGCTCCATTCAAAACATAGTAATCGTTGTGATTGGGCAGAGATGCGGGTGCCCATCCCGGATCTGTGGTGTGACACTGTTTACAATCTGTTGTAAATCCAAGACCCGAGTGGTTGGGGTTGGTGGTGCCGTTGAAATCCAATTGATGACAATCCACACACAAGGTAGACGTACCTTCAAATCCTCCGGCGTGGCAGCTGATACAGTCCACATTTACGTGGGCTCCGGTCAATGGAAACTGGGTATTATTGTGGTCGAATGCATTGTCGGCATCACCTGTAGGGTGGCAGGCCAGACAAGCATTGTCATTGTAATTATAACCGCTCACGCCAGTGTGGACATCATTGGTCTCCGGATTCTGGTGGCAGCTAACACAGGTAAATTCTGCGTAGTTGGATGGATTTTTATGACACTCAGTACACTGCATCCATACACCGTTGTGTTTACCGGAATAGATTGGAAAATACATGCCATCGTGGTTGAAAGTAGATGGCTGCCATGCGGCTTGTCCATGGCACGACGCACAGTCTTGAGATATCTGACTCAACTTATGGTTGGGGTCAGTGGTGGTATTGTAATCATCTATGTGACAACCTGCACAATTATTGGGTGTGTTGTTGTAACTTCCGTTGTGGCACAAAGCACAATCATTGGCAACAGCCGCATGCGCACCCAACAGTGGATAATAGTCATCGTGCACATCAAATCGGGCAGGAGCCCATCCGGGTTCTGTGGTATGACATGCCTTACAATCATCAGAAATATGTAAGTCCTGGTGGTCGGGATCCGAGGTGGAAGTAAAGTTTTCCAGGTGGCACGACTTACACTCTATGGGTGTGCCTGCATATCCGTTGGCATGGCAGGCAATACAATCTAAAATCTTGTGAGCCCCTGTCAATGGGAATTGGGTGGCATCGTGGTTGAAGGCCATGGCTGCATCACCGGTGGGGTGGCAGGCCAGACAGGCATTGTCCTGATAAGTATACCCGGATACCAATTGGTGAAGATTGCTGGTCTCAGGATCTTTGTGACAAATTACGCACGAAAAGGAAGCATAATTATTCGGGTCTGTATGGCACGATGCACACGACTCCCATGTACCCTGGTGTTTGCCTGAATAGATTGGGAAAAATTTGGCATCGTGTTCGCGGTAATCCACGGGCTTCCAACCGGGTGTTAAATCGTGGCATTGCCTGCAATCCGTGCCAAAAGCAAGGACACTGTGATTTGGGTTGATTGTAGCCATGTAATCATTTTCATGGCAACTGAAACAATCTGCCACAGCCGTAGAATAATCACCTCCCTGATGGCACTTGGCGCAGTCATCAATGGCGTGTCCTTTTTCCAGTGGAAAGAAAGAGTGATCTACCTTGTTGGTATTCCAATCGCTTACCGTCAAACTATGGCAGGATGCGCAATCTGTAGAAAATCCAAATGTTACGTGATCCGGTTGTTTTGTGGCTACATAATCTGCTCTGTGACACGAAATACAATCCATGCCGGTAGGTGCAAATCGAAGGTTGGTCTCATTGTCATGGCAGGCATTGCAATTGACCGTGGCGTGTACACCCATTAGTGGGAAAGAGGTCTTCTCGTGTAACTGGGTGACATTGTCAACCAACCAGGAGTCAGAGGTATGACACCTTGCACAATCATTGCCTACGGTTTGTTGGTGCACATCTGTATGACAAGAAATGCAGGCTTTATCTATCTTTTTAAATTCAAGGCTGGTGTGACAGGATTTACATTCCAGGTCGCGGTGTTGACCGGTAAGCGCAAACCCAGTGCTGTCATGGGAAAATTGAGCCTTGCTGGAGAATGACCAGCTTTCAGGACTGTGGCACTTGGCACAATCCATGGCAAAGCCTGCGCCGTGGGGTGACGTTTGTGCCGACAACTGAGCCATCAGCACCATCAACAAAAATATTATTGATGGCAGTCTACGCATGCAAATTTTTCAATTTTATAATTGACACTAACTTTACCTTCTATGACTATTTCTTTATGACATTTTACACAGGCTACTTCCTTATGTTCTCCTTCTAATTTAAACCGAGTCAGATTGTGGTCAAACTTATCAGCCTTCCATTCTTTGAAGCCGTGGCACCGACTGCAATCTGTTTTACCTTCCACCTCAAACTGGCTTCCATGTACATTGTCATGACAGGTAACGCATTGGCCATCCAAATCCCTAAAGCGTTGTATCCTTGTACCTGATTTTTTATCCATGTGGCATTACCACAGCTTACATCAGCATGTTTACCTTCCAGGGCCCAGCCGGTAAGGCCATGGTCAAAATTTCCGGCCATCCATGATTCGGTATTGTGACAACTTTTACAAGAATTCTGTCCATAATATTTTTCTTCTATCTGCCCCGTATGGATGTTTTCATGACAAGACTTACAATCCTGCTGGGGAAGATTGAATTCCCATTTATTTTCCTTCCAGTGACACGAATTACAAGGTGTTGCTACGTGTGCCCCTTCTAATACAAAACTACTTTTTTCGTGCTGCTCAATGGTGAAAGTTGAAGGCAGGAAGCCTTGTTCATTGTGGCAGCTGGCACAATCCGGATATCGGTCTTTTTTCGCAGCAAAATCACCTTCGTGAAAATCTTTGTGACACGATGCACATAAATCATGGGCCATGGGTGTGGTCAGATCTTGCTTATGACAGGTGCGACAATCCACTTTCTGGTGTTTACCCAATAAGGCAAATCCGGTAGAATTGTGATCAAAATTGTCTAATTGTGGTGTCTTACCCGATTTGAAGGAGTTCTGATTATGGCAATCCAAACATTGATTTCCAAATTTGCCCTCATGCACATCTTTGTGACAGGTGCGACAATCATTGACATCCCTGGCTTTAAATTCTTTGAAGTGACCGCCCAATCCAAAACTTTTCTCATGGCAGGCCTTACAATCAATTTTCTGGTGTTTTCCTACCAGGGTAAAGCCTGTGACATTGTGATTGAAACCGGGACCTGCAGTTATTTTATGGAAAGATTCTTCATTGTGGCACGCCTTACACTGCGTTCCAAATTCCCCCTTATGTACATCGTTGTGACAACTGCTGCAGTTTTTAAAGGAGGCTACTGCAAATTTTTGAAACTCCTTGCCATTGCGCATTTCTACTTTGTGACAGGATGCACAATCAACAGTTTTATGAGCGCCAGCCAAAGGAAATTCTGATTTGGCGTGATTCAACAAAGAGGCCGGCTTAAACTTGGTGAAGTTGTGACAAGAAGCGCAATCCGAAGACATGGTTTTTTGGTGATAGTCTTCATGGCAACTCAGACATTTGGTATCGAGACCCAAAAAAGTATCCGGTTTCTTTTTAAGCGTGGCAATTGTTATGTTATCCGGTTTATGGCATTTAGCACAATCCTGGATTTTGTGACCCCCTTTTAATTCATAGCCGGTAAGTTTGTGATCAAAGGTCTTTTTATCAAACCTAACCATATCGAAGTTGAGCCCATGGTGCTCGCTGTGACAAGTTATGCACTCTTTGCCTTTTACAGCTGATGAAACGTGATACCCTTTTTTTGCAGAAATTCGGGCTTTCAGTTCTTTATGACAGTCAAGGCATTTTTGTTCAGAAAGTTTTGCACCTATGGTATGGCATTGGGTACAATTGGCCAGACCTTCAAGCTTGGCATGAGCCTTGGTCAATTTACCGGGAGATAACTGGGCCCATGCAGCATACATGCAAAAGACCAGAATGGCCGTCATTGCAGTCTGCATAAACTTTGTTATATGGTTGCCGGTTGTCATCCTACCCTTTTGTGCGATTTTACTGTATAACCAAAACGTTTTTGTATTTCAATCCCCGATTTCTGTAAAAACTGGGTGGGCAATTCACCACCGGCAAACATGTACACCTGCTCATTGGCAAGTTTAAATTCACCCTCCGGTCCCGTCAACATTACGTGGTCACTTTCTATGCTAACAACATTGGTATTAAAAGCTACTTCTAACAACTTCGTTTTGATGGCATTCTGGATGCTGCTCTCATTTTGGGTTTTAACCGGCTGAATTTTTCACTGCGGTAAGACAGGGTAACTTTATTGCTCTGCGCCAATAAAATGGCACTTTCTATAGCGGAATCTCCACCACCCACCACCAGTACATTTTTGCCCTGGATGAGTTCTGGTTCTAGCAAACGGTATGCTACTTTTTCCATTTGTTCGCCCGGCACATCCAGCTTGCGGGGAGTACCTCGTCTACCTATGGCAAGCAATACTTTATGGGTATGGTATTGTTCACCATCGTGGGTGGTGACAACAAAGTTGTGGTCTTTTTTGGAAATGCCTTCTACCCTGGATTGTTCTCTGACATCGATGTTGTGTTTATGGATCACGTCCTTCCAAAGGGTGAGCAATTCGGTTTTACTGGTTTCAAATAATTTCACCTTGCCATGACCCGGGAGATCCATCGGATTGGTCATTACCACTTTTGCTCGGGGAAAGTTAAAAACGGTTCCGCCCAAACTATCTTGCTCTAAAATCACAGCATTCAGTCCGTTTAATTTGGCTTGCACCGAAGCGGAGATGCCCGCCGGACCAGCGCCAACAATGACCAGATCATAAGTAGCTCCATGATTTTTTTCGATTGACTTTTTAATTTCATCAGCTGCATGTTTGCCCTGTTCCACACTATTTTTGATCAGGCCCATGCCGCCCAATTCGCCGGCTATAAAAATCCCCTGTACATTGGTTTCAAAATTCTGATTGACGTGGGGGAGGTCTACTCCTCTTTTTCAGTGCCAATTCGCAATGAGATGGCTTCCACCGGGCAGGCATGAAAACAGGCGCCATGGCCTACACATTTGGATGCATTGATCAGGGTGGCCCGACCATTTCGAATGCCCAGAATATCATGTTCGGGACAAGCAATGATACAGGCTCCGCTTTTGATACAGGTATTCAAATCGATGTAAGGGTGGAGCGATACCGGCTCATGAACTCCTTCTGCTATGGCTTTTTCAATTTTAACGTCAACCTCCTTAGATTCTTTTTTAAGCTTGCGCAAATAGATCATAAGAATGAGCCCACACATGAGTGCAGCCACAGCGTAAATTCCTACTTCTTCTATTGACCAGCCCATGTTAAAATATCCATTTATAGCCAAAAGCAAGGGTCACTCCTACATGGATGACCATGATGATAAGCATGATGAGTGCAAAAGGCAGGTGGGCAATGTGCCAATACCTGAATAGTTTTTGCATTAACATGAGTCTTTCAATTTTTCTCTGTATGCCCAACTCAGTAGATATCAATCCGGTAATGATTCGATTATTACGCGTAGAAATATTCCATGACTTTAACTGCCTGGTAAAATTGGATTTAAGTTGATAGTCACGCATGTAAGTTTTTAGAAATCCGGGATTGCCCTGATTTTTTCTTTCCTGAATTACATCGTGCCAGGCCTGTAATACTTCTTCTGAATGCTCACCGGCTTCTTCTCTTACGCGATAGGAAATGTCTTCTTGCATTTCACCGATCTCTGCTATGCTCAATTCTCTGCCCTGGATGGTGCGGGGAATCTGCAAATAGATAAACCTGCCTATCACCCCACTGGCCACCACCGCTACCATGCTCCAAAAACTGATGGATACAATTCCTCCAAACTTAAAGGAGGTATGAAATAAGATCATAATCGGCCCCAAAGTGCACAAAAAGATATGAAACTCCAACCAATGTTTAAGAACCCCTATCCTGGATAAAAAGCGGTACCTCTTTCGAGCCATGTAACCAAACACTCCAATTAATATTAGCAAAGTGCCAATGATACCCAGGCCATGGCCATAAATGCCACTGGGTTTTAAGACAGCGTGGTCTGCATGGTAGAATCGCTCTTCCATACTGGTATTATAATACGAAGCGCCATAGTAAAACAGATAAATGGATACTGCTATGACTATCAAGGTCAACGTAGCAAGATAAATGCTATGAACGGTTTTATTCATTAAAAAAATTAAAAAAAGAAAATGTAAGCAAAAAGCTAAATAAGAGTCCCGATGTTCTACTTACGAAACGAGTTTGGGCGGTTGCCAGGTATCTGCCTCATCTGCAGATGTGAAATGATTGGTAAATATAAACCTGGTTTTGTTAATCTTGGAGGGAAGAGCATCAACCACCACAAAAGCATGCATCTCTTTGGGTAAAACAGAAAACACGGTATGGCTAGATTGATTGTCTGATTTAAACGGCAGTTTCATATCTTTTTCTGCATCCGGGTAGACCTTCAGACAGTTGCCGTAATGATGGTTGATAAAGTCGAAAAAGTCCATGCTGGCATCGGCCAACTTGTGTTCACAGTAGTGATCCCACAAATACGGTATTTTCGCCCATTCCGAAATAGGAACAATGGCCGAAATGTACAAAATGAGTAGTAGCGTAGCCAATCGCCTTTTCATATACCAAAGATAGCGAAATTAAATTTCGTTTGTGCTTAATCGGAAAAAGCCCAAAACCAATATTTGTTAAAACAATTGTTATTTTGCCTTTTTATATCCTGTAATTATTCATTTTTTGAAATAAAATTCCATTTTATGCTCAAAATATAGGCTTTAACCAAATTTTATAAAATGATTAATTTAGGCATTTCTATCTCAATCGGACACTAAGAAACTGGAATTTTCACGATTTGACCTGACAACCTACTTCCACATTGTTTCACAATCTCTTAAGTCTTATCTTGTGTCAACAATTTGATGGTATGCACACCGCTAAAAACTATTCGCTCAAAGAGGTCATTCTTTGGACCCGTAGAGATATTTACTTCCATTTTATGGTAGCTTTTGTGGCCACTGCCATCTACCAGTATTTCAACTGCAGATGGATTGCCATACCCTGGTTACCCATTGCCCTCATGGGCACTGCTGTTGCCTTTGTGGTGGGTTTCAAAAACAATGCTTCTTACGACCGTCTGTGGGAGGCCCGTCGCATCTGGGGTGCCATTGTCAATGCCAGCAGAAGTTGGGGCATTATGGTTCAGGACTATGTTACCAATCGCCATGCCACCACGAGCCTCAACGATGAGGAAATGACAAAGGTGAAACGCAGATTGATAGACCGGCATTTTGCATGGTTGACAGCCCTTAGATACCAGCTGAGAGAGCCCCGAGTCTGGGAATCACGCCACCAGGTCCACAACATCGAATACCGAAACCGCACTTATTCGGTAGACGAACATGCTGTACCTATCGATGAGGCTATTGCCCCCTATGTGGTGAGTGAAGAATGTACGCTGGTAAGTAAAAAAACCAACAAAGCTGCCCAGATTCTGGCCCTTCAATCTGCCCATCTCAAACAATTGCTTGAATTAGGCTATATAGAGGATTTTCGACACATGGAAATGGAAAGAATCATCGTTGAATTGTACAACCAACAAGGTGCTTCTGAAAGAATTAAAAACTTTCCCTATCCCCGTCAATTTGCCACCCTCAATCTCTATTTTATCAAGGCCTTTGTAGTGCTGATTCCCTTTGGCATGTTGCAGGAATTTGATAAGTTGGGTGACAACCTGATCTGGCTCAACATTCCTTTTTCCATCCTCTCAGCCTGGCTTTTTACCACCTTAGAAAAAATAGGCGAGGTCACTGAAAGTCCATTTGAGGGCAGCGCCAACGATGTGCCAATCACAGCCATGTCCAGGGGAATAGAAATCGACCTCAAGGAAATGTTTAATTATGAAGAAATACCGGATCCTATCAAGCCGGTCAACAATATTTTACTATAAAAACCATTCCTATGAATCTTTCAAAAATATTTGAAAACAATGAAAAATGGGTCCAGGACAGAATTGCTGAAGACCCCTTGTATTTTGACAAACTTTCAAAAGGCCAAAATCCTGAATACCTATATATAGGTTGTTCAGACAGCAGAGTAACGGCAGAAGAAATCATGGGCCTGGTACCGGGCGAAATATTTGTGCATCGCAACATTGCCAATATGGTGGTGAGTATAGACCTCAATGCCATGTCTGTTATCAATTATGCCATAGACCATCTCAAGGTCAAACATGTCATTGTTTGTGGTCACTACCATTGCGGCGGGGTCAAAGCTGCTATGCAGAATAAGGATATGGGCATCCTCAATCCGTGGCTCAGAAACATCAGGGATGTTTACCGCACCCATCAGGATGAACTTAATGCCTATATCAATGAAGATGATCGATACAACAGACTGATCGAACTCAATGTGCAGGAACAATGTATCAATCTCATTAAAACTGCTTCCGTACAACGAGCCCACAAAGAATGGGGTCTGCTGGTCCACGGCTGGATCTTTGATGTTCATTCTGGAAAATTGAAAGACCTTAATATTGACTTCACTAAGATTTTATCAAAAATCATGGAAATATACAGGCTCCAATAAACCAAGTCTACTTACCCCTTTTTTATGCCAAAACAACAAACGGAATACCTGGTAGATCTTATTCATTCTCTTTCGAAATCTGAAAAGCGAAACTTTCGGCTATTTGCAGGAAGGCTTGGTAATGTAGATGAAAAATTATTTCTCCAGCTATTTGATTTTATTGATGATCACCGCGATTACAATGAAACGTTGTTGCTTCAAAAAATTACTGGCATTAAAAAATCACAGCTACCCAATCTCAAAGCCCACTTGTACCGTCAGTTGTTGGGCAGTCTCCGCTGGCTGGGTCGCAACACTTACGAAGACATTGCAGCCCGTGAATGGATTGACCACGCCCGTATCTTACTTACCAAAGGCATGCAGAAAGCTGCCCTGGAAAGTATTGAAAAGGCTAAAAAATCAGCACTCGCCATCCACAATCAGCCCCTGCTGTACCATGCCCTCGATTTTGAAAGATTTATTGAAAATCAATTTGTCACCGGCAGCAATCCTGTCATCGCAGACAGATTAAAAAAACAAGGCGACGACCTGGTTCGAAACCTGGTAACAGGCAATGAGTACAGCAATCTATCTATGGCCCTATATACCCTCTACCTGAAACATGGTTACGTAAAGGATCAAAAAGACTTTGATTACATCCATGCCTTTTTTCAATCCAACCTCCCTCAAAAAAGTACTAAAAATCTTGACTTTTACGAAAAGGTCTACCTCTTTCAATGCCAGGTGTGGTACCACCACATGATCCAGGATTTTGCCGGCTATTACAAGTTTTCACAAAAATGGGTGGATTGTTTTGAATCTGACCCCAAAATGATCCTTACAGATACCACCATGTATCTGAAGGGACTGCACAATACACTCAATGCCCTGTACATGGCAGGTAAAAGAGATAAGTTTAAATCTTACTTTCAGAAATATAAAAGTTTTGGTGACCACCCCCGGTAAAGCTCGGTGAAAACGATAGGTCCAACTACCTGATGTACTACCACCTTCACCTGCTCAATGAAATCTTTCTTACCGGACAATTTGATAGCGGTAAAAACAATTGTAAGCCGCTCGAAGAACTCTTGAAAAAAAATGAAATGCAATGGGATGAGAGTCGCATCATTGTACTCCATTACAAACTGGCCTGCGTTTATTTTGGGGCCAATGATTATAGCCACGCCCTTACTTATCTCAACCTTATCATCAATGCACCCTCATCTAAAATCAGACAAGACATCCAATGTTTTGCGCGGTTTCTGAGCTTGATTGTACACTATGAACTGGGCAATGAGGTGCTGATGAGTTATCAGATTCGCTCTGTTTTTCGTTTTTTAAGCAACATGGAAGACTTACAGGGTGTACAAAGAGAGATCCTCTCCTTCCTCAGAAAAACACCTAACATTTTCCCGACCGATGTGAAAAAGGAATTTAAAAGTCTGCGGGCCAAATTGCTACCTTACAGCGAGCACCCTTACGAAAAAAGACCCTTCCTGTACCTTGATATCATTGCCTGGCTGGATGCCAAAATCAATGGAACTACCGTACAGGAAGAGGTGTTGAAAAAAATCAAATGATTAGCTTCCTTTGATCTTGAATCGGATAAACCCACATTGTTTGGGATAATCTGAATCTTCAAACCAAAATTCTTTTGCCTTTCTGATGGCCAGTGACACCAGGCTGTTTTGACTGAGGGTTGATTTGGAAGCTACAAATTCTGCGTAGTCAACCCTTCCCTCTGCGTTGACACAGATTTCAACAGTAACCAGCCCATCTTTTTCTGCCAGTATCAGGATGCTGGGACGCTCCAAAACCCTTCGTTTGCCTAATCCTTGTCCAAACAATTCAAGGGTCAGCTCTTCATCGATGACAATGCTGTTGATGGTATTGTCTTCATCCGGTATCAATAGATCGCCGCCATCATTGGCCTGGCCTTCACTCTGGCTTTCTGTATTTTCTGTTTTGGTGGAATCTGTGGCTTCGTGCCTTCCTTCTGAAATCACTTCACCCTCTGCTACCACGCTGGTATCTGCGCTAACCGTTCCGGGATTAACTTCTTCATGGTGTGTGGCGTCATTGTCATCTGAGTGTGTCGCATCATTGTTGACAGGCACTTGCTGGACAGGAACCTCCGTTTTAGTGCCACATAGCTTACGCGCATTAATGGCAGCTTTTGTGCTTCCCAGCCTCGCAGCAGCTTGCCATGCTTCGCAGGCACTTATTTTTTGATTTTTTCTTTCTAAAATTTCTGCTTTGATTTCATAAATTCTAAAATCGGATTCTCCCAAGGAGGTTGCCGCGGTAAGTGAATTCAGCGCGGGATCATCATTGCCCATGGCAAACTCAGATTTGCCTAAAATGGATGCCGCCTTGGCAGTAATGCCATGACTGGTGATGTACTCCATGGCATCGTTTTTGGCACCTTTGTATGCCGCCAGCTTGTATTTGGTTTCTGCCCTTAACAGCAGTGCATTTTTTATAGTTGGGGTTTTCCAATATTACGGCATTCAATTCTTTGATTGCATCTTCAAATCGCTCCGTATTGATGAGGTATTCTGCTTTAACCAACTTAAATCCTATTTCTTCATCAAGTGGCTGAGCCTGCAAGCCCATTGCCAGGCCTGCAAATAATACCCATAAAAAAGTTAATCGTTTCATTTATTGGTGATTTATGTTAAGTATAACGTGACTTTTCACGGTACAAGTGTTAATGATTTTATAATTTCAACTTTAATCCATTTTAATCAGCTGTTGCTGAACCCTGCCTCCTGAGCTCTCCATGACCACAAAGTAGATTCCTGCCTGTAAGCCTCTTAAGTCCAATACTTCATTCTTAGAAGCAGATAGCCAGGTTTTGATGGTTTTACCACTTTGATCCATCAATGTCATCTTCCTACCTGTCTCTTGTGCCACCAACGTTGTCTGGAAGTTAGCCGGATTGGGTGCAATTACCAATGATGGATCTTCTACCGGAACAGCAGCCGGGGCCGCGTTTTGGATCAACTGGGTGGGAATAAAGATCCCTGCATCCAAATCAAAAAACTTGGCACCATGGGCCAGGGAAATTAATGGGGTCTGTCCATTGGCGTTGGCATCTGAATCAGTGGTCTCATCACCCTGGTCAGTGAGGGTAAAGACATAAGGCGCTTCAACAATAAATTCTGAATAATAAAGACCTTGGGCCAGGTCATTAAACTGGTAAAATCCTTCTTCGTTGGTAGTGCCCGTAGCTACCAGGCTGCCGGTGGATTTAAACAGCTTGACCACCACATCTGAAACGCCTGGCTCTCCAATGTCCTGAATACCATTTTTATTTTCATCCAGCCAGACAAAATTGCCTATGCAGCCCGGCAAGAAGATGCCTGCATCTACATGGGTGATTACCTGCCCCGGCAATACAGTAATGGCCGGTGTAACACCAGCTCCATCTATGTCAGAATCCAGGGCATCATCACCGATGTCTTGGGGTACAATTTGGTATTGAGAGGGGGTTATAAATTCCAGAAAATAAGACCCTGGTCTTACATTGGAAAATATATATTGCCCCTGCACACCGGATGCCATGTTGGTAAAACTCTGGGTGGTTTTTACCAATTGTCCGGCATCATTGTACAGGTTGATGACCACGCTGTCTTTGCCGGGTTCACCGCTGTTTTGGATGCCATTGGCATTAAAATCAATCCACACAAAGTCGCCAATGCTGCCATTTTTTACAAATCCTGCATCCAGGTCGTTTCGTACTGCTGGTGCCGGATAGAAAAACAAATCACTACGCCCGTCTTCGTTGATATCGCTGTCAATGGCTGAACCACCGGCCTGCTTTTTGGCACTGCTATAGCCTGTAGGTTGATTAAAAACCAAACGATAATTACCCGCCGGTATTCGCACCATCTGGTACTTGCCAGAGCCATCGGTGGTTGTTGTTTTTACTACTTTGTTGTCATTCCGCACTACCGAAACTTTAACGCCCGTCAAGCCCGGTTCCTGTGCATCCTGGAGGCCATTGTCATTGAGGTCATCCCATACAAAATCACCCAATTGCAACTCTTCCGTGACCCCCAAATCCAGGGCCATCGTATCGGCCGATATACCTAAATAAAAGAGCAGTGTAGCATCTTGCCTGTATTCGTCACTGAAGTCTGAATCTATGGTAAAATCGCTTCCCTCTTTATAAAATGTGTAAGTCTTGCCGGCCGCCAATTCTGCTTTGACATAATAAAAACCTTCGATCAACTGATCAAAAAGGTATTTACCCTCCGCATCGGTTGTGGTTTGTTTTACCAAACTGTCATCGCTCTTATACAAGCCCATGGTCATGCCTTGCACCGGCAGTTCGCCAACAGCGCGCTGACCATCTATGATGTTTTCTGTCCACACCTGACCTCTGATCGACGAAATGGCCGGTGTTCTGAATACTAAGCCAAAGTCTTGGTCATCTACGGTCTCATCTTTGCGTATGCCTATAGGGTCTGAAAAAGCATAGGTATTGGAGTTCAAAAGTACATCAGAGTCAATGTCTTCCTGACTTCCTCCCCCCGTATTCTGCAAGGTAAAAACATAAAACAAAGGTCTCTTTACCCGCATCCGATAATTGCCCGCCGGTATCTTTTCAAAGGCAAATCTTCCCTGTTCTCCATTTATTTCTCTGGTGGTATCACTTGCCACTACATTGTCGAATGGATCTATAAGGCTCACCTGGATGTCATTCAGTGCCTCTATGCCTTCGTCATTGAGTCCGTTTTCATTTTCATCCACAAAGCCTTCTCCTTCCATTTTTCCAAAACCCCGGTACCCTCCGTTGATGCCTCCAATCACCAAACATTCTCCCACCAAAATGGTATCGGTAAACCCTTCTGCATTGATGTCGCTATCGAGTAAGGTATCCAGTCCCGCTACATGCTGGTAGGTGATGGTATAATTACTATCCGTGTTTACATATTGAATTCGATATTTTCCAGGCAATAAGGGACCCAATAAATACAGTCCGTTTTCATCGGTAAGGGTACTGTCTATGGCCATTCCATTTGACCACAATCTTACTTTGATGTCTCTCCACACGGTGTCTGTCACCTCCAAAGCTCCATTGCCATTTCTGTCTTCCCAGGCAGTGCCGGTAAGGTAAGATTGAATATCGTAGTATCCTGCATCAATGCCAGCCTCAATGGTACCATTGACTACCGTAATGTAGCGCGTACTGCCTCGTCCATTTTCATGGTTGACATCTGAATTTAAAAACAAAGGATCAGGCTTAACAAATGACAATTCAGGGAAGGTGTCAAAGACTACGTAATACAAACCACTGTTGACTGGAAAAAAGGAATAACTTCCTGAAAAGTCGGTCTGTGTAGTCTGCAACAATTGGCCCAGACCATCATACAAATGCACATTCACCAATGACAAGATGTCATCATCCGTATCTCTTTCCTTATTTTTATTTAAGTCTTTCCAGGCGGTTCCTTCGATGCCACCACCTTTAAAAGCATAGCCTCCATTGATGGTAAGTAAATCTTCGTTGGGCAAGGCGGTCAATACGTCTGTAACACCATCGGCGTTGGCATACGATCCATTGATAGGATCTACTCCTTTGATTGTAAATTCAAAATTGGGATTGGTTTGGAATTTAATTTTGTAATTGCCTCTTGGCAATTTGTTGAAACTGTAATATCCTGCCGGATCTGATCCAGTGGTAGTGGATGCAAGGCTGAGTCCTGCTTCATCCAAAAGTTCAATCGAAATACCTGAAATACCGGGTTCTGTTCCTCCCCGCAATCCGTCTTTGGCAAAGTCAAACCAGGCAAAGCCCGCTATAGTGGACCGGTAGGTGGTACCTGCAAAAACATGGTTGATATCCGTAGCCGGTTGTATGGCAACCAATGATGTTATACCTATATCTATTGTTCCTTCTGCATCACTGTCTGCATCATCTGTGCCAATGTTGGCTGTTGTGAATTGCAGGCTGTCACCAATTGAAAATTTAAAGTAATAACTACCAGGAAGGACCTCTTCAAAACAATACTTTCCTTCTTCATTGGTTAGCACCTGAGCAACAAAATTAAAGTCTACATCTTGTATTTCTACTTTTGCATTATAAATTCCAGGTTCATTTAAGGTAAATCTTCCATCTGCATTCTCATCAGAAAATACAATGCCACAAACTTTGGATTGAGGCCGGTAAACAAATCCCAAATCCAGGTCGTCCAGGGTATTGCCTGAAACCAAGGTAAATATCGCTGTTTTGTATTCACCATTGCCTGCATCCTGTAGCACTGATCCCAACCCTGCCAGGGTTGGAAAATAACCATTTACCGGTTGAGCGGTAAGGTAGTAATTGCCAGGTTTTAAGCCACAAAACTCATACCTGCCGGTTTCATTGCTGAAGTATATTTGTTGTTGAATGCCTGCTTCGTTATACAGCACTACCATCACATCCCAGAGTCCTCTATCATCTGTATCCTGAATGCCATTTCCATTTTGATCCAGCCAGATAAAATCGCCAATACAACTTTCCCTGTACAAACCTGCGTCGATGTTCTTATTGCTGCTTTGGCCGGCAAGCGTAATCAAGCCGGTGGAGCCTAGATTGTTGATATCACTATTGGTGGTGGGATCTGATATATTTGACTGGGTAGCCTTAACAGGATCTTCTACCTCAAAGGTCAACTCCATATCAATGGAGGGTAGCTGACTCAACAGGTATTTTCCGTCAGCCCCTGTCAGGGTTTCTGCCAGCAAGTTGCCTGAAGCATCCAATGCTTTTACAGCCACTCCTTCGATTCCGGGTTCTCCTGTATCCTGGAGGCCATTGTAATTGATATCCTCCCATACAAAATCGCCTAATTCTAAAGACAAGGTAAGACCCGCATCAACATCCTTATTATCAATGCCCAAAGGCAATACTACGTCGGAAGCCAGTCCATCCGGGCTTATGTCACTGTCAAGTGAAGGAGCCCCTTGCTGGATTCGGGTTACGATAGAGCCCTGTGGTACGCTTACCTGGATTTGATAATGGCCTACGGGCAGATTTTCAAAGTTGTATTTGCCATCAACATCTGTAGTGGTTTGATCCAAAGCACTACCTGCTTCGTCATTTAAAGTAACCACTATACCTTCAAGTCCTGACTCCCCGGTGTCCTGAACTCCGTTGTAATCAGCGTCTCTCCAAACCCTGTCACCAATACAGCTGCGCCTGCATACCCCTGCATAAAAGTGGGTCAATGAATCTCCTGCCAGCAAATCAATGAGATTGGTAAAGCCAGTGCCTATGCGGTCCAGGATATCTGAATCTATGTCATCGGTGGCTGCGTCTGCATCTGTAAACTGTAGGGTATCGGCAATAGTACAGGATATAAAATACCCACCCTGTTGAAGGTTGTCGAATTGATAGAAACCATCGTTGCCTGTAGTAATCGTACTTACTACTTGGAGGTTTTCGCGAATGAGGGTCACTTCTATGGCTGGTATGCCAGGTTCGTTATTATCTCTGGCGCCATTGTTGTTGAAATCGCGAAAAACATAACCGCCCACGGCGCTGTTGATTTCAATATAGCCCAGGTCATTGTCTGTTACATTTTGATTTGAGATCAGGGTTACAGGCCGTGAAACAAACATGCCATTTACCGTTTCCAATTTAGATGAGCCGGGGCCAGTAAGAAGCTGCGTGGGTTCGGTAAATAACGGAAGTATAATTTTAACTTTATATTGTCCGGGTAAAAGAGCATTAAAAAGATATTGACCACTTGCATTGGTGGTAGTGGTATCTATTACCTGGCCCAATTCATTCAAAAGATAGAGGGTCAGATCCGGGGTGCCCGGTTCTTGAGGAGATTGTTTACCGTCATTGTTGAGGTCGTTCCACACAAAATCGCCAATCGATCCAAGGCGATAGAAGCCGGCATCAATAGCTGTTTGGACAGACGTGTTTTGCATATTGATCAGTCCGGTTCGACCATTAGATTGGATGTCGCTATCTACAGCTGCACTGCCCTGCTGGACCCTGGTGGGTAGATAAGATGAACCGGCCACAAATTCTAATTCGTATTGTGCTGCCGGCACATTGTCAAATGAATATTTTCCATTGGCATCGCTGACCACACTTTGGACAAGTGTGCCTGCGCCGTTGTAAAGTTTTACCACGACATTGGTAATTCCCGGTTCTCCACCATCCTGAATGCCATTGTAGTTGAGGTCTTCCCATACAAAATCACCGATTTTCAATTTTTTGACAAGACCAAAATCAACATCTGTGCGGTTGCTTCCAAAGGGAAGGAAAAAGGTTTCAGTGCGGTTATTGCCGCTGATAAAATCACTGTTGTTTTGCAGATCGTTACTATTACTAATCGTGGCTACATAATCCGCGGGCAGCTTAACAATTATATAATAACTGGCTTCTGTAATGTTGGTAAACAGATACTGCCCGGATGCATTGGTTGTCACGGTTTGCACCAACACATTGTCGCTGTTGTACAACTCAACTTTTACATCTTTGATACCAGGCTCTCCGCTGTCCTGAATACCATTGTAATTGATGTCATTCCATACAAAATTGCCAAGGGTTGATGGGGTGCAATTGCGAATGCGAATGTCTCTGCAGCAACTACCCAGGTATTCATTTTGATAACCATATATATCAACACAAAAAGGATAGATGCCTGGCTGTGCATAGGATGCTTTAAAATCAACGATGTAATTGTTGGTACTTTTTGATGTCCATTCAAAGCCCTGAGGAACCTGCCACATGTATTTGCAACCGTCTGGTCTTTGATCTACATAAACCGAAAACACATCGGTCAGGCAAAAGGTTGCTAGTGGCAGGTAGGTCACTTCGATGGTGGCACCATCCAACATTGCTTCAACGCTTTGGGTAGAAAAGTTGATAAGTTGAATTTGTAAGCCAAAAGAAGGATCGTTGATCATGGCTGCCGTCCAGTTGATACCCCAAAGGTGGTCTGCAAAGCCATAACTCCATTTTTTATCGGTGCTGTTTTTGGCCCAGACATTCATGGCATTGTAGCCCTTGCCAGCCATGTTGGCGGATACTGCATTGCCGGAAACCAGTCTTACACTAAATTCTTTGAGGGTCCCATTGCCTTGTCTCCTGCCCTCCAAATTGACCTTGATGCCCAGAATGGTAGCTCCTTGGGGGAGATTAAACCCAAGTTGTGTTAAGCTTAGTGTTGAAGAATAATACTGGCCATCCATCACTACCCTGGCGTGTGCATCATCGGCAACCATCGATTTATCAATCGACAACCACTCTTTTTGCGCAAGAGCAATGATCTGATCAGCTTTGGTAGGCTTGGCTAGGGCTGCGACAGCAATGGGCTCTTCGGCCACACGTACTGTACACGACGATTGCGCCTTACTACTACCCAGGATGATAAATAGAAAAGAAATAGGCAAGAACTGCCTCAAGAGGCTGTAGTATTCTAGGTGTAGACCCATATTGATGATCTAAAATAATATATTAACAATATTGTTAATCGGTAATCAGGGCATCAGTACGCAAATATATATAAAATATTTAAATATGTGTCGGATTTTTGTCATTTATTGATAATTAAGTAGTTAAATTGGGGTTTACCCTTAATTCTGCGACCAATTTTGACAATTTTTCAAATTTTAAGAGAAAAAAGAATCATCTCCTTCTATCTTTGTTCGATTAAGTTCAAAAACGATATCCGTGCAACTCAGTATTGGCAATAACGCTCCCAATTTTACCCTAACTTCATCAGATAGGACCAAAATCACTTTGTCGGAATACAAAGGACAAAATGTGGTTATACTTTTTTTCCCATTCGCTTTCACCGGTGTTTGTACCAAAGAATTGTGTGATATCCGCGACAATAAAGCCATGTATGACGGTTGGGAAGCACAGATCTTTGCGATTTCAGTAGATGCACCGGCTTCTCTGGCTGCATTTAAAGAAGCACAAGGTTACAATTTTCCTTTGTTGAGCGACTTCAACAAGGCGGTTTCAATCCAATATGGTGTGCTTTATCCTGAATTTGCAGGTGGTTTAAAAGGGGTTTCCAAACGAGCTGCCTTTGTAATTGATCGTTTTGGAAAAATTAGGTATGCAGAAGTTTTGGAAAATGCGGGCGAGCTTCCTAATTTTGTTGCCATTCAGCAATTATTGCAAACCTTAAAGGATTAAACATGGATCCACACCTTAGTCACAAGTTTGAAGAATCAGAAGAACAGTTGGTCCTCGACCAAACGACCGAAGGCACCGTGGCATACCTGATCATATACAACGATGATCACAATACCTTTGACTGGGTCATCCAATGCTTAATGGATGTTTGCAACCACACCCACGAACAATCCGAACAACTTTCGCTGATCATCCACTTTAAAGGCAAGGCAATTGTAAAAACCGGCCCCTTTGATTCTCTTAAGCCCTTGAAAGACGCTCTACTTGACCGAGGGCTGTCTGCTGTTATTGAAACCGAAGTAGAAAGCAGGTAATTTCGTCTGACTTACTTCAGACCATCTATATAATTTTAAATGCTTTATCATTCTCCCAGGGTAATACTTTACAACAACCAGGATGGCACTATGCCACACCCGTATGTTGCAGATGAGCAGGGGCTTTTGTGTTACGCCTTTATGGATAACCCCTCAACTTTGCTTAATTGTTATCGTTTTGGCATCTTTCCATGGGACAATGTTGATAAAATAGGCGCCTTTTATTTTCCCTCTAAAAGGTACGTGATCGAACCAAGTCTTATTAAAATACCCAAAAGCATCCGCAGCTATTTCAATAATGATAAGTTTACCGTCACCTTCGATACCCAGTTTGAAACGGTGATAAAACAATGTGCCAGAGCCAAAAGAAAAGACCAGGCTTCTACCTGGATCTCAGACCACTTTATTAAAGTATATACTGAGATGCATCTACAAGGTTACGCCCATAGTGTGGAAGTATGGCAGGAAGGTCAGCTGGTAGGCGGCCTTTACGGCATAGCCGTGGGCAGGGTCTTTACCGGAGAATCTATGTTCAGTTTCACGTCGAATGCCTCCCGTTTTGCTATGATTTCACTGGCCTGGTTTTTGGAAAAATACAATTTCAGCCTCATTGATTGCCAGGTGTACAATCCCTATCTAGCCAGTTTTGGGGGTGAAGAAATTTCGGCTCCCGTTTTTTTTGAACACATGAAACACAATTTTTTGGAGCCCGATCTCATGGGCCCCTGGTCGGAACTATGATGTTTGGTTTTGATCATCAATGGTAGTTTTTTGCCATTTATCATTAAAAAACAATATTTTCTCCTTCCTTTTCCTGCCCTTATATCCTTTTAACCGGCATTTCGTCGATAAAATGAAAACAATTACAAAAAGCCCTGTAACATTTTTTTAACCATAAGCGTCAAGGAAGAGTTAAGACAATATGCGCAAATCTTGTCAACCAACAAGACCTCCGGGAAACCGGAATTAAAACACTTTTTTACATCTAAACAACCATCTATCATGAGATCTATATTCTTTTTGGTTTGCCTTCTATTTACAAGTTTTTCGTATGCTCAAAATTTTATTGAAACCAACTATTCCCACCTTCTTGACCGCGAAGATATCACCCGTGTCCAGGTAGGAGAAAGAATGTTTAACATTGCTGCAACCCTTACCAAAGAGGGTGAAAACAGAGAGGCCCACGACCTCATTTCAAAAATCAAATCATTTGACCTTATCAGAGTAGGTGGCTTAAGCAATCCCCAATCTGAGTTCAAGGCCGGTATTGCCAAAGTAAAGGGATTTGATGAATTGATCCGTGTTAAAGACAAAGAAACCAATGTTGCCATTTTGGTTGACGAGAGCCATGACATTATCCATGAACTGATCGGTATTGTAGCTGCAGATAGCGAATTTGTAGTCTTTCACCTGATTGGTGAAATCGACCTCAATGAAATCAGCAAGCTCACCAGCAAATTACAGAATGATCACTTTGGCAGCATTCAGGGCTTATCAGACCTGGGCATGGATGATGTAAAAGTGTATCCCAATCCAGTAAAAAGGGGTAGCGAAGTCAATCTCGAAGTACCTGAAAAAATGGTAGGCGGTACTGTAAAAGTCATTGATATGAATGGCCGCACAGTACACCAGCAAAGCCTGGATGCTACCAGCTTCAGACTCAATGGTGATGCTCTTCCTTCCAGCAACTACTTCATCGAATTTGAAAACAAGGGAATCAACCTGAAGAAAAAATTAATCGTGATCGAATAAAACCCCAAAATACATTTTTACTTAAGTTTTTTAATCCCGTGGAGCAAAGGTTTCACGGGAGTTTGTTTATCTAAGATTAGTAAAATAGATACTG
This sequence comes from Saprospiraceae bacterium, assembly GCA_016717655.1. Classification (GTDB taxonomy): domain Bacteria; phylum Bacteroidota; class Bacteroidia; order Chitinophagales; family Saprospiraceae; genus JADKBO01. The sequence continues at coordinate 357,034 of JADKFC010000003.1, read as the reverse complement.
TCCAAACTTGAAAATACCTTTCTTGTTTAATCTCATCAAAATATTCCATAATACCACTGTCTTCAAAAAAAACCAGATGAATAAAATGTCCACCTCTCAAAATTTCAGATGGTTATTAAAATCCATAATCATAAAACATTGAGTTTTGAATGGAGTGTAAAAACTAAACAGATGCTCAACTTTATATTTCAGTTATTTGAAATTTATATTTTTCAGGAAAAACAACTTCGTATACTACTGTATATCTGATACTTATGTCATTTTTAATTCAAATATTTTGAGGACAACCAAAACATTTTTTCACTCATATTAATTAATTCCATACGTAATCTATTGCCTTTCAATAACCCAATTTTGAAAAAGAAGAATTGAAAAAACCTGATCTGCTCCCAACGAGCTGAAATAACCAGTTGAACCATAAAAAAAACAGATTTTTTTCGTTTTCTCAGGGAGCGTTCAACTCAAAATAGTCCTCTAATAAAAGTAATCCCTTTAAATAGAGATTTAAACTTAATTTTAATCCACAAACAGCCATAATGCGCTTCATTATTTTCTTTTTTAGTTTGCTTTTTTTTATCTCTTGCCACAAGGATGAATTCAATGAGTCATCAGAGCAGTTGACAACCTTTACCGCAGAGGTTGTGAAGGAGACAACCGGCAGCATCCTGGGTACTGTGTACGACGAAAACAATCGCCCGGTGGCAGATGCCGTTGTGCAGATATACAGCGCCAACACTAGGACCAATCAATTTGGAGTCTTCTCTTTTGAGAATGTAAAAATGGACAAAAACGGAACCTACCTCACCGTTCGCAAAAACGGGTATTTTTTGGGCTCCGATATGGTCTACCCTAAAGCTTCAAGAAATTACTCTGATGTCAGACTTTTGGCGCTTGAAAAAGGTAAGATCCTCGATGCAGAAAAAGGAGGTGCCATCGACATTTCGGGTGGTGGTACACTCATCTTTCCCGCTGGTGCCATAGTAGATGCCGGTGGAGCACCCTTTAATGGATCGGTAGAAGTAAGTGCAAAGTTGATCTCTGCCATTGATCCCCAGCTCAATGCTACCATGCCGGGTGCCCTGGTAGCCGACGATGCAAACAAAAGAACCGTGGTACTGGGAACAGCCGGTATGTTTGCTGTAGAGCTGCGCAGTACCTCAGGTGAAGAACTACAGCTTGGCAATGGCAAAAAAGTTTCTTTCAGCATTCCGGCTCAAAGTAAATCAAAACCAGCCACCATTGGTCTTTGGTCATTCGACGAATCAAAGGGCAGGTGGAAGGAAGAAGGTGTGGCTACCCTTGTTAACAATAATTATACGGGTGAAGTGTCTCACTTTAGTTTTGGAACTGTGATGCTCCTTTCCCATTGATAGAAGTGTGTGGAAAAGTGGTCAATCAAAACAACGAACCCTTAAAAAATGCCTGGATTCGTGTGGAGGCGGAGGGTCTATATAGCTCAGCAGGTCAAACCGATGAAAATGGAGAATTTTGTGGCAAGATGCCCAAGGGTGTAAAACTCACTTTTTATGTCTACACAGGTGGCTTTTGTACCAATCCGGTGTTTACCAAAGAAATTGAACCGTTGAGCAACAACACCCAACTCAATACCTTTGTAGTGGAAATCAATAATGAGCAACTCATTGTAAAGGGCAGTGTGGTATGTGCAGGTACCGCCTTACCCAACGCCATTGTGGTTTTTGAAACTGAAAACCTGAGAAAAGTATTTAAGGCCAATGCAGAAGGCTTATTTGAAGAAGATCTAAGTTGGTTGTTGTGTGAAAATTTTGATACCTACAAGATTTTTGCCTACAACGAAGCAACGGGAGAAGCCAGCGAAATACAAATAAAAAATGTAGATAATGCCCAACCTTCTGTATTGGATGTGTGCGATGCTGGATGCGCATTTACGGGCAGCATCAACTACAATTGTGATAATTTGTTTGCAGTGGATCTCAGCAACGGCAGTGGTAATTACACCTACAAATGGAGCAATGGTAAAACGACTCCCTCTATCCAATTAAATTCGCTGGATTCTGTATTTACCATCTATTGTGTAACAGTGACCGATGTAACAGCCAATTGTGATAAAACCTTCTGCATTGAATTCAAAGGCCAGTTGAGTTTCTATGTAAGCGGGGGTTGTGAAGACAAACTCAAAGCTAACATATACGGTGGAGTCGCTCCTTTCTCGTACCAGTGGAGCAACGGCGCTACAACAGAAACCATTTCACCGGCAACAGCAGGTACTTATTGTTTAACAATTACCGATGCCAATGGATGTTCAAACCAGGGATGTTCCGCATTTCTGGCCAGTAATCTTTTTGTATCACCCACTCCTATCTCATGTAATAAAGATATCTTTAGTCTAAGTTCATCACCTTTCACACAAGGATATATAACAGGAGCAAACATACAGACCGCAATTAACTCTACAGAAAACCTAAGTGTTTTTAATACAGGCTTTCAGTTTAACATCATCCTGGTTGGTACCAACTGTGAACGCGTATTCAACATAAGCCTCCCACGTATGGATTCTTTGAATGTCACTCCATTTGCCACTACCTGCGGTACTTGCAACGATGGATATGCAGTGGTTGCCACAGCATCCAATTGTATTGATTGTGTTATCGGTGATATCAAAATATTTAAGACCACTGATTTAAATACGGATCTCTCAGCAGCCAATGCAGCGAAAACCTTATCAAAAGGGTTATACTATGCAGTGGTTACAGATGAAAATACGGGCTGCTATGTAGCCTTCCGAAAATTTGAAATAAAATAAAGCCGCTGTAAACTTGGAGTTAGAAGAGATCATACAAGGGTGTAAAAACGGCAACGAAAAATGCCAAAACAGTCTGGTGCAGTTGTATGCCACCAGACTGATGGCTTTGTGTATGCGTTATACCCATGACAGAGATCTCGCTAAAGACGCGCTACAGGAAACTTTTATCAATGCTTTTAAATACATTAACTCTTATTCTGGCAGTGGCTCAATCGAAGGATGGTTGCGCAGAATTGCGGTCAATTGCAGTCTTAAAACCATTAAAACCATGTATGAGATTCATACCCTGGAAGAGACCGCCATCGATACCAATGCCTTTGCCGAGGTACCGGATGTATACAGCACTATGGGAAAAGAAGACATCATGGCCCTCTTAACCCGATTGCCACACAGCCAGTATGTTATTTTTAATCTCAACATCATCGAAGGTTATAACCACGGGGAGATAGCCGAGATGCTGAACATCACCGAAAGCACCTCCCGATCGACCTTGTGCAAGGCTCGAAACAAGTTGGTTGAAATTTTACAAAATGAAAACTTTACCGAAAAACTTTACGCAAAAGTGGGTACTTAACATTAATGCATAGGACTACAATGAATTATAGAAATTTTGAACATTCGATTAAGACAACCCTGCAAAATGCAGAAGAACCGGTTGATGTTGCCTGGTTGATGGATGCCATCCGTGCACCTAAAAAGAAAAAAAGACCCATGGTACTTTGGTTTTTTACCGGATTTACCCTGGTAGCTCTGGGCACTTTTGCCTGGGTGAATGCAAACCAAAGTCATCTGTCTATGACTACAACCACTCAGAATTTTGTAGCTTCTGCTCCATCAAAGGCTATTACAGTTCCTGCCGCTGATTTTGCAAATTCCACAGCTGTGCCACAAGCCGGCAAGCTAAATATTGAAAACACAGCACCTTCATCTCCCGTTAAAAAACAAAGTTTTTCTGGCAACATCTCAAAATTCAAAATTTCAATAATTCCAACTCTACCCCTTCCAATCCTATCTCAAACGAAGAGCATGCAAATTCAGACCACAATATAATCAAGATTACTAACTGGGTTGAAGCAGAAAATCCCACAGTCGAAGAGAGGGAGGCAACCTCTTTATCGTCTATATCAAACCTCAATATGGGTTTGACCACAGAAAACAGGGTGACCTTAAACAGAGAAGTGGAATGTCCCACGTTTCGAAAAAATCGAACCATGAAACTATCTCTGATTCCGGAAGTGGGGTATTTCAGACCCTTTAAAAAATTAAGTCCTGAATCCAACCCGGCACCTGAAACCTACTCTTTAAGAAATGAAAGTGAAAAAAGTCTGGAAGGGCTCCAGGCAGCTCTCTATGCCCGACTTCAGCGACCCGGTAGCAACTGGGGCGTAAGCACTGGATTTCATTACAGTCGACTCACCGAAAGGATGAACCTCCAATACACCTATTTAAAAAGTGATACTACCCAAGGCATTATTTCCATAACAGTTTCTCAAACCGGAGACACCATTACTACTATTTATGGCGACATCATTACCCAAACCAGGGTAACCGGCACCACAAAATCGCATTATACACTCAGCACCTTTGACATCCCTCTTTCTTTATTTTATGAAAAAGATTTTGAGAGTTGGAGCCTGGGTGCAGAAGCTGGTGCCTATTTCAATCTGGCCCTCGTAAGTAAGGGCAACATCCTTTCCTCAGTCAACGGCTTTGTAGATGTTAAAACAGCCGCTGCATTTAAACCTTCGTTGGGAGTAAGTGGCTTTGCCAGTGTCTATGTCAAAAAAGCAATGGGACCAGGCAATCTGTTCCTCGCCTTGAGAGGAAGATTTATACCTTCTGCTTTCAACTCGCAAGGTTATGGCACCGTGCAGAAATACCAGTTTGTTGGTGCCCATCTGGGTTATGAGTTCAGGTTTTAATAGTAAACCTTAACTTCTTTTTCCAAATGCTACAAAGCCAGGGTTGACCAGGCTCTCCTTATTGTATTGCAAAGGTTCCATGGTTTCATAGTTGAGTACTACGCCTCCGGCCTCTTCCACAATGATCTGTGGTGCGGCTGTGTCCCATTCCATGGTTGGGGCCAAACGGGGATACAAGTCGGCTTCAGCATTGGCCAGCATCATAAATTTGAGGGCACTGCCTCTTGGCATGAGTACCGGATCCGCATACTGTTGAATATAGTTTTTGGTATCGGTGTTGACATGGGATAAGGAGCAGGGTATCCTCAAACCTTTTTGAGCGGTTGAAAATGTGGCACACTCCAGGCGACAAACCGGCCTGTCACTTTTTTCCATAAAAGCCCCATGTCCTGAAAGTGCATAGTACATGGTTTGCTCAACGGGCACAAAGACCAGGCCTAACACAGCCCTGGTGCGGTGAACCAGACACACATTTACGGTAAATTGTCCATTCTGCTTCACAAATTCTTTGGTGCCATCCAGCGGGTCAATCAACCAAAAGTATTCGTAATTCCTGCGAACCTCATACGGAATTTCCATGTTTTCTTCCGACAAAAAAGGAATGCCAGGGTCTAGTTTTAGCAATCCTTCACAGATAACTTCGTTGGCTGCAATGTCGGCCAGCGTGACAGGCGAGTCATCGGCCTTTATTTGCACTCCATAACTCTCACCGCCATATACCTTAAGTATGGCATCTCCGGCCTTTTTAACAATGGAATTGAGTTCTCCCATCAAACCAAACAATGATGCGTATTGCTCCATGTCTCAAATTTTTTCATCCGGCCACCCTTTGTTGTGGCACTTTATTTTGATGTTCTAATGTTTGATTTAAGGGATATCCGTTTTTTTAGGACCGCCAAATATAGTATCATTGCATCAAATTTTACTCAAATCATGAAAATACTTGTAACAGGGGGCACCGGCTACATTGGCAGCCATACCATAGTAGACCTTCAAACCCACGGCATCGAGGTTATCTCTGCAGACAATGGTATAAATTCTGAAGCTTCTGTCTTAGAAGGAGTGGAAGCCCTCACCCACAAAAAGGTGAAGCACTACAACATAGATCTCTGTGATTCAGCCGCCACCCGAAAAATGTTTGAGGCAGAAAAACCGGATGGTGTCATCCATTTTGCAGCCCTTAAAGCAGTGGGCGAGTCAATGGAAATCCCCCTCGAATACTTTAGAAACAACCTTTTGAGTCTGATCAATACCATGGATGCCGCTGCACAAAATGGCTGTAAGGCCTTTGTATTTAGTTCCAGCTGTACGGTTTATGGAAACGTAGAAAAATCACCCGTCACCGAAGATACGCCCCTTCAACCTGCAGCTTCGGCCTATGGTAGGACCAAACAAATGGGAGAAACCATCATCATGGACGCTATTGCAAAAACAGGAATGAAGGCAGCCTTACTTCGATATTTTAATCCTGCAGGTGCACACCCTTCAGGTCTAATTGGAGAATCGCCCAGACAAACACCCCAGAATCTTGTGCCGGTAATCACCGAAACTGCCATTGGTAAACGTGCTTCCTTGCAAGTATTTGGAAACGACTATCCAACACGCGACGGAAGTTGCATTCGTGATTTTGTTCATGTATGCGATCTGGCAGCAGCGCATACCCTGGCAATGGACTACCTTATCAACAATCGTTCAGAAGATTTGATCTCAATATTTAACCTTGGTATCGGACAGGGAGTTACGGTACTGGAGGCGATTGCAGCCTTTGAAAGCACCACAGGAATGAAATTAAATTATTCAATCACTGCACGAAGGGAAGGAGATGTGGTGGCCATCTATAGTGATTATACCAAAGCCCAAAAAGTATTAAATTGGAATCCAAAATACAACATTGAAGATATTATGAAGACTGCCTGGCAGTGGGAAGTCAACAGAAATAAAAACTAAGTCATTATGTATCCAGCCGAAATACAAAAAAAATACTACGAAGATTCAAAACACTTCCTAAACCACCCTGCAGGAATCAAAGAGCTGGATTCATTAAAGTCCATTCTTCGGTTCCACGAATGGAAGTATTACATCCAAAACGATCCTGTTATTTCGGACCACGAATATGACCTCCTGTTCAAACAGCTGCAGGCCATCGAAACAGCGCATCCGGAATTGATAAGTGCCGATTCACCCAGCCAACGTGTGGCAACAGACCTCATCACATCATTTAATACGGTCAAACACATTGTGCCCATGCTCAGTCTGGAGAATTCTTATAATGAAGAAGACCTTAAAGATTTTGATGCCCAGATAAAAAAACTAACCGGAATCCCGGCTGAAGAAAAAATAATTTATGCAGTAGAACCCAAATTTGATGGTGGCAGCATTGCCCTGGTCTATGAAGACGACATCTTAGTAAGGGCAGCTACGCGTGGCAATGGACTCGAAGGTGAAGAGATTACTCAAAATATTAAAGTGCTGCAAAGCGTACCGCTTAGGGCTCCCTTTTCCTCCTTGGGAATGAAAAGAGTTGAACTTCGCGGTGAGGCCCTCATCAGCAAAAAAAACTTCGAAGCCATCAATCAAAACCGGGAAGACGAGGGCCAGGTCTTGTTTGCTAACCCCAGAAATGCAGCCACAGGCGGTTTGAGAACCAAAGACCCCATGGAGACAAAACGCAGGGGCATCGAGGCTTTTATGTTCCAGGCAGCCTATGCAGTTGATGCAGAAGGCAACAACCGATTCTCACAATTCAATACCCATTTTGGCAATATTGAAAAATTAGGAGAATTGGGCTTTAAAATACCCAAAGCAGAAAAAAAGCTATGCACAGGTATAGAAGAAGTAGTGCGTTTTTGTCTCGACTGGCAGGAAAAAAGAGATAGCTATGATTACGAAATAGACGGCATGGTAGTAAAGGTAAACGACTATGCCCTGCAGGAAATTTGTGGCAGTACTGCCCACCACCCCAGATGGGCCATTGCCTTTAAGTTTAAAGCCAAACAAGCTACCTCCAAACTACTGGCAGTAGAATACCAGGTTGGTAAAATTGGCAGCATTACACCGGTAGCTAAAATTCAACCCATTGCCCTGGCTGGGGTTACAGTTAGTTCTATCTCTTTGCACAATGAAGATTTTATCAAAGGCAAAGACATCAGACTGGGAGATACGGTTTTGGTGGAAAGAGCAGGAGACGTTATTCCCTATATTGTCAAAAGCATGGAGGAATTAAGAGATGGGTCAGAATCCATCATCGAATTTCCCGAGTTTTGTCCCGTTAATACGGAGTCCACCCCGGTAGCCCTGGTAAAGGAAGAAGGAGAATCTGCCTGGCGTTGCCCACATTGTATTTGCGGCAAACAAGACTTACAACGAATGATTTTCCATGTGAGCAAGGATGCCATGGACATTGATGGCTTTGGCAAATCCTACGTTGAGCGGTTTTATGACATGGGCTGGTTAAACGACATGGCGGATATTTATAATCTAGATTACGATAAAATTGCTAATCTCGAAGGTTTTGGTGTCAAGTCTGCTGAGAAATTAAGAACGTCAATCGAAAAAGCCCGGAAAAATCCGATTCACAAACTCTTGCATTCCCTATCTATACACCACCTGGGCAAAAAAGCATCCAAACTGATTGCAGAGCAAATCTCCCACGTTTTAGATCTTCAGCACTGGAGTCGTGAAAAGTTTTTAGACATCAAAGACATCGGGCCGGTAGTTGCAGACAATGTCATCGAATATTTTAACGATGAGGCCAATATTGCCATGCTGCATCGTATGGAAGGTTATGGGGTGAACCTAGCCCAGACCGACGACGACAAACCTCTGGAAGTGGCGGCTGATGGCATCTTTTCGGGAAAGACCATTCTGTTTACAGGTACACTTACATCCATGGGCAGAAAACAGGCGGAAGAACTGGCTGCCAAACACGGAGCCAAAAATATATCAGCTGTCAGCAGCAACCTCAACATCCTGGTTGTGGGTGAAAAAGCCGGATCTAAGCTGACCAAAGCAAAGTCTTTGGGAACGGTAGAAATCATGACAGAACAAGAATTTGTTGATGCCATACAGAAGATAGAGCCATGAGTCATGAATGAAATGACTAAATATATTTGGGGCTTATGTTTAATATTATTCGCCATCTTGATCCAGGCTCAACCTCCTTTGAAGATCCAAAAAGTGAGTCCGCATTGTTATGTTTTTACAACATACAGAGATTTAGGCACACTTAAGTTTCCTTCCAATGGTATGCTGGTCATTGATAGTAGTCAGGCGCTTGTCATTGATACACCGTGGGACACGACTCAGTTTCAAGCGCTTTTGGACACAATTACCAAATTTGGGGCCAAAGCCATTGGGGTCATCTCTACTCATTTCCATGATGACAGGACCGCAGGGCTCCAGTATTATAATGAAAAAACATACCCACTTACTCTAGTGCATTTACCAAAAAATTGTGTCTTGAGAAAGGTGAAAAATTGCCTCCCATATTTTTGTATCCGATACCACTTTCAGGGTAGGTCAACTTCAAGTTCAAACCTTTTATCCTGGCGAAGGGCATTCTCCCGACAACATTGTCATCTATGTACCCCATGACAAGGTACTTTTTGGTGGCTGCCTGGTTAAAAGTTATGAGTCATCAACATTGGGTAATCTCAGTGATGCCAATACCGAAGCCTGGCCTACGTCTCTTGAAAGGGTAGTGTCAACATTTACAGACATTGCCATTACCATTCCCGGTCACCAAGATTGGTCTCAGCCTCATTCCATTAGAAAGTCGCTGGAATTGCTAAGGATCCGTCCTGCCAAAAAATAATCAGGATTATTATTTAATTACCACAATGTTTTTACAGGAAATTTTACCCTGAACTTCAATACAAACCGAGTAATTTCCAGCTGTCAAAGCGGTAATATCCAGGACTACCTGCCTGGTTATGGCTTTCCCATTCAACCATTCTTTTCCAAGTGAATCGAAAATTTTGAATTGCCATTCCCCTTCTGTCTGTGCTTCTATGTTTAAACGCTCTTTCACCGGATTGGGATGCAGCATAAAAGAGGAAGGTCCGATTTCAATCACTCCTACCAAATCTGTTCCATTGCAATCCTCATCAATGCCATTGCCAGGAACATCTATTGCTCCCGGAAAAATCGCGGCATTGTTGTCATCACAATCAGCTTCCAAGGGACTGCCATCGCGGTCTTTATCAATAATCACGTTTATGATTTGATAGGCATCACAGCCTCTTTCGTCAAAGTAGTGTAATTGATATGGACCACTAGCATTGATAATGGCCCTGTTATTTTCTACAATTACCACACCTGGTCCCGTTAGTTCAATTTGATAGGGCTCATTTCCACCCATTATAACCCAAGTCAGAGTATCTGCTTGAATGGCAAAAAAAGCTCGTAATTCTTCAGGAATGGAAATTTCAACCCCGCATTGAGTTACAATGGCACCCTGGTCATCAATAACTGAAAAACAATAACTACCATTGGTGGTCAGGTAAAATAAAGAATCACTTTGAGGCAAACCGTTTTCAAATATATATTTATAGGGAGGCTTACCTCCTGTTGCCTTGATCTCTACTTTTGCAGTATCTCCAAAGCACAATGCCTGGCTTATTTCTATGTTTAGACTCAGAGCCACTTCTTTTTCGGGGTGAAGGGTAAAGTCTACTATCACAGGAATGTGGTCGGAAGCAAAACGAGAATCAGTGGTTTGTAAGTTGTGATCCTGTAAGTCTTCCAGATTTAAGTGTGCAGTCTCCAACACAAAGCTGTTGTCAAGGCGCATTACACTTCCGGTATACAAGACATAATCCAATCTTCCTGGCATATAAGTATTTCCTTCATCGTACCAGGTATAAGTAAGAGGTGTTCCGGGTACATATGGTTTTGCATCCTCCAGCGAAGTGCCGTCCCAATCTGGTGTAAAATCAGAACCAAAAAAACCTTCATTCAAAATATCACCCTCTATTAATGTCTTACGTTGTCGATTGAGACCCACAAAATTCATATCTCCCACGATTATGGTTGGCGTACCTTCCGGGTATAAAAACCCTACCCCCTGGCTTTCTTTCATGGTTCGATACCTTGACATGATGGCATCCACTTCAGATTGGCGGTCTGTATCATTGTCACAGCAAGGCAGGTGGGCGTTAAAAATAACCATTGGCACATCGCAGTTTTTTCCTGTATGAACAAGAAAGATCCCTGTGCCATCGAGGGGAACAGCGGCTTCAATACAGTATTTGGTAGCAACCACCACATCAGGACTAATGCGCACAGCCTTCCAGGTCTGTCCGGCGGGCAAGGGTAAATTCTGGCTTAACAAGTTGATCACAGAAACCGCGGCGGTGGCACTGTACAATTCCTGAAAACAAATTATATCCGGATTAGCTGCCTGAATTAATTTTAATTGATATTCGCTGGTGCCTGCTTCGGTTAATCCATCTCTGGCAGAATTATAACTCAGTATTCTCACCTGTTCTGCCTTCTGCTTATCAAAATGGTATGATTTTTTTCCAGGACCCGCCCCTGATTTCATTTCATAAACTGCAACGCCTCCATCATTGGGCAGCACATCACCACCAATAACCCGGTTTTTCACTGCAATGGCTATTTGATTGCCCATGGTAAGCAAGCTCGACCCTCTGTCTACGACCCTGCTGATTTTAAGTTCAAAAAAATTACTGCTCACAGAAGGTAAACATATCAGGCCTATGTCTTCATGCCTCAAGCGCTGGCTGGTGCCACTTGGGTTGTACACAAAAATATCTCTTTCTCCAAATACCACCATCAATTCAGCTCCAATGCCAGCTTCTTTGAATCCGGTCGTCAACTTATTGTCAAAATCAACTACGATGGCCAGTTGATTATTTTCCTGAAGTATAATTTCTCTGTCGAGTTCAAATCGGATGTAGATATTTTCAGCGTCATTCTCTACCCATAAATGTTGGATGTCGAGATCGCTTTCCAAGCCATCGCCAATGTCACTGATCAAAAGAGATGTGGATGACCAATCGTCCAGGTCTTCATCTATGAAGATTTGGCCAGACAAAGCGGCCAGGCCCATAAAACTGAAAAAATAGGGTAAAATGAATCTCATGTTTCAATATAAAGCAGGACAACAAAGATACACTTACTTTATGTAAACCAGACAGTGAAAGCAGTAATACCAGACCATCACAGCCAAAAATAACCAGAGAGGCACTCCCGTTTAAACGTTGCCATTAAAACATAAAAATAAATCTTTGTATCTTGCCAGACATTAAAGCAAGCAATGAATATCGTCGTTTTATCCAGAAATCCTTCTTTGTACAGCACCCAGGCCATTGTTGACGCAGGAAGAAAAAAACACCACTATGTCAGGGTCCTGGACCATATGTTTTGCGATCTTTTAATAGAAAAGGATCAACTGGAGATTTATTATAATTTCCAAAAATTGGAAAATGTTCATGCCGTAATCCCGCGAATAGGTACTACCGCCACTTCATTTGGTTCTTCGGTCATCCGGCAGTTTGAAGCCATGGGCATCTTTACCACCCTCAAAGCAGAGGCCCTTCTAAAAGCTCGAAATAAACTTACCTGTATGCAACTTCTTTCCGGCGCTGGCCTGGGTGTGGCCAGAACAGGTATCACCAATAATTTGTATACCCTGCCCTTTATAATCGACAAAGTAAGCACCCCACCTTACATTGTTAAGCTGGCTACCGGCACCCAGGGACTTGGTGTCATTCTTTCAGAATCCAAGTCAAATGCAGAGTCCATCGTTGAGGCTTTTCAAAAAACCGAGGAAAAGGTCTTGATCCAACAATTTATTGAAGAAGCGCGTGGTAGTGACATCCGTGTTTTTGTGATCGATGGGCAGATTGTTGGGGCCATGAAAAGGCAGGCTAAAAATGGAGAATTCAGGTCTAACCTCCACAGAGGAGCTCAATCAGAAAAAGTTGTTTTGACCTCAGAAGAAGAAGAAGTGGCCCTAAAGGCTACCCAAGTAATGGGCTTACACATAGCTGGGGTAGATATGCTTAGAAGCCATGTGGGGCCGCTGCTCCTGGAGGTAAATGCGTCTCCTGGTCTGGAAGGTATTGAAGGCACCACCCAGATAGACATTGCGGGCAAAATCATTGAATTTATAGAGAGAAAAGTAATTGTATGATTGCTCCTTCTTACAAAACCCCTTTTCCGGATGCCCTGGTCATCAATGAAGAAAAAATTGCACCGGGTGAAAACAAAAAAATTCAGCTCAGCGCCGGAAAATTACCCAGTGGCTCATTGCTTTCAATAACCGCGCATATATTCAGATCGCATCATCCCGGGCCCACAATACTTTTATTAGGCGGCATCCATGGTGATGAAATCAATGGCATCGAAATCATCACAAATCTTTTGGCCTCAGGTTTTTTTACAGATATCAAAGCGGGATGCATCATCGCCATACCCCTGCTCAATGTCTTTGGTTTCAATAATTTGTCCAGAGACATGCCCGATGGCAAAGATGTAAACCGCAGTTTTCCAGGCCACAAGTCAGGTTCATTGGCTTCCCGCGTGGCCAAGTGTCTGACTCAAAATATCTTGCCCCATACCGACTATGCCATTGACCTGCATACCGGTGGATCTCTCCGGTACAATTTTCCACACACAAGGTATTCGCCACATGATGAACACTGTAAAAAACTGGCAGATGTTTTTAATGCCCCTTTTGCTGTCAAACAAGCCCTGATTTCCAACTCCTTTCGTAAAATTGCACACGACATGAATACCCATGTCCTGGTCTTTGAAGCCGGTGAGTCCATGAGAATAGACAATTTGGCTGTGACCACAGGAGTTGCAGGCATTCTCCATGTATTGACCCATCTTAATATGTTGCCCCAAATGAAAGGAAACGTCAAAAATGACCAGGTCATCCACCTCAATAAAACGACATGGATCAGGGCAGCTCACCCTGGTATATTTACTGCAGCCATTGAAGCTGGACAAAACATTCAGCAGGGTGAAATGTTGGGTATTATAAAGGATCCTTATGGTTTGAAATCCTACCCCATCGTATCCAGGTATAAAGGACACGTGCTGGGTATCAATCATGCAGCTGTGGTCAATCAGGGGGATGCATTATTTCACATTGGTAGTTACGATGAAAAAAACAATTAATATTTTTCTATTTACCCTGCTGGTTAGATGTGTGATGGCACAAGGAGCCGGAGAATTGATCAATACCTGGGCCGACGATGTACAGTGGAAACATGCCCATGTAGGCTTCGCCTTACACGAGGTAAAAAGCGGTAAAATGATGGCCGGATATAATCACGATAAGTGTTTTGTGCCCGCATCTTCATTAAAATTAATATCCTCACTTTCGGCATGGGAGGTATTAGGGGCTAATTATACTTATGAAACAATATTGGCTTATGAGGGTACATTGACAGATTCTGTGTTGACGGGCAATGTATATCTCATTGGATCAGGTGACCCCTCTTTGGGTTCGAAAAGATTTGAAGAAAAACTCAACTTTAGTGAGCTACCCAATTACCTGGCAGGAAAGATAAAAGCTGCAGGCATCAAAACCATAACTGGTAATCTTTTCTGTGATGAATCGATTTTTGACTCCTTCCCCATTTCACCCTCATGGCAATGGAACGATCTGGGCAGTGGCTATGCCTCTGGTGCCTGGGGCATCAATATCAACGAAAATGAATATGAAATCTGGTACAACACCCAGGCTGAACCGGGAAATGCTGCGGAAATCCTTACCGTTACACCCGATATACCCAATCTGATTTTACAAAATGAAGTCACCATAGACGCTGAAAATTCAGGTGACAATGCCTATATATTTGGGGGTCCCTATACTTTTGAGAAACGCATTGTGGGCAGCATTCCCAAAAGCAAACAAGCTTTTCGCATCAAGAGCTCTATACCTGACCCGCCGCATTTTCTGGCCTCAGCTATCCACCACCAACTGACCCATCTTGGTGTCAGCTGTGGAGAGGCAAAAGTAATCAGCACACCTACCCTTCATCCCCCACTGACGGGCATAGATACGGTTTCTTCCATGCCCTTAAAAGACCTGGTTCGTGCTGCTAACCACCATTCACTCAATATGTATTGTGAGGCCTTTCTTAAAACCCTGGGGTTAAAGTCCGGCAGTCGTGGATCGGGTAGCGAGGGCATTGCTTTGATTGAAAAAAGTCTTGCTGAAAAAGGTTTTGATATTACACCGATACACCTGGAAGACGGCAGTGGTTTGTCTGCCAGAAACTATGTTAGTCCGGCCATCTTAAGTGGGTTTCTCGCCCAATTTGTTCTTAAAAATTCACCTGCTACAACCACCTATCTTTTACCGGAAGCCGGATCTGAGGGCACTGTCAGGAGGCTACTCAAAAACAGCGCGGCCAAAGGGCATGTGTGGATGAAAAGTGGCTCGCTTAATAAAATTATGTCCTACACAGGACTTATTGAAGCAAAAAACAAGGAGTGGTATTCTTTTTCAATCATGGTCAACGGTTATACACAGTCCAGCTCTCAAGCCCGCCAGGCAATTGAAAAACTGATTTCTGACCTTTATCAAAAATTATAAAACCAATGGAAGTTACCATTCAGAAATGGATTACTGAGATCAACGAGGCAAACGCTGCTTTTCAAAAGGAATTCGCCGGACTTACTTCGGAACAGAGAAATACAAGGCCTTCTAAAGGAGGCTGGAGTATAAATGAAATTGTTGTACACGTAATTACGGTTAATGAAAGCTACTGGCCCATCTTTGACCTTGTGGCAAAGGGCAAGTATGTGCACAGCATGTTGGGTAATTTTGCATTCTTCCGCAATCTCTTTGGGAAGATGATTTTAAAATCTGTCCAACCCGATGAACCTAAAAAACAAAAAACCCTGCCCATCTGGCAACCTAAGCTAGCAAACGATGCTGTCGACACCCTTGCCCTTCTTTCTGCACATTGTCAACAAATGATTCAAAGATTAACAAGCATCGAGGGGCAGGTCAAAAGAAATGTTACCATTGCCTCTCCTGCCAACGACTTAATTGTTTACGATATTCAAACTGCACTTGATATCATTGTAGCCCACATGAACAGGCACAGACAACAAGCCACCCGCACGGCCAAGGCTATTATGGTTTCTGCTTAATCTAACTTAGGCTTTCACTATTTTCAGGATATATACCCTTCCTTTTACCGTAATCCTCAAAATATACATGCCACTTTGCAGGTCGGTGCTATCCATTTCTGCAACAAGGCCATTTTCTCCTCTACTCCAGTCCAATGTCAAAGTAGTCACCCTGCCGGTAAGATCAATCAACTCTGTTTTTTCAATATCACTGGCATCTTCCACACCCTTTAATTGTATGGTCAGTGCATTCCTGAAAGGATTGGGCGCCGCTGTCAGTACTTTTTGATTCAGATCCTGATCCTCTACACTCACAGTAGTATTGGACTCATCTTCACAATCAAAGCAAGGCTCTTGTAGGCCTGGTTCTAAGGCCAAAAATGCAGTGTTGCGACACAAAACCCTGTTTTCAATGCTGGTTTGGATTAGAGTAAATACTTGGTTTTTTGGAATAGTTCCATTTTTTTCAATGTCAAGAATTTTTCCCATTGCATGACCTTGGCTGAAAAAAGTATAATTACTAGGCTGAGCTTCATTTTCGACGATGTAAGTATTATATATCAAACTGTCTCTGAAAAGAGCCGTTATTTCAAGTGTAAACGGAAGCTTACCCCTGAATTTGCCAACCTGGATGATGCGATTACCATTTTTTATCGGGTAAATATCATAACAAATTCCTTCTTCAGGTCTAATATAATAGTCAATAAAATCAAACTGAGCCTCAATAATGCTATTGTTTAATTCCGATAAATATTCATATAACTTGGTCTTTTGACCTTCTTTAGCCATTGTCACATAACTGCCATTGGTATTGGATGAAAGTATCTTATACAATAATTCATTTCCATAATAATAAATACCATAGTAAAATGTCCCTTTATTGTACTGATTATAGCGGGCAAAATCAAGAATAAAAGTCTGCCTTAATTCTCCGAACTGGGCTTTCAATTCGTCTTTTAATGATTGAGCCGCTGTACCACTCACCACGTTAGCATCAGAAGACATAACTATGAGTTTCCCATTGTTTTCATCTTTAACCCGATAATAGGCTTCGTATAAAAGAGAACCAATTATACTGGTATTGCCCAATTGAACAGTAGAAAGAATGTCATCCAGGTTTTCAAGATTATTATACGAAATCCATTCTTCAGATACTTCTTTAGCCGAGAGCTGATTGTAAAGAACCCTAAAATAATCACCTTCCTTTACCAATGACCTTATTTGAAATTTTAAGGCCGCAATCATTTCATCTTTTGTGTAAAGGCTATTTCCCAAATGGTAATCAAGGACAAAAACAAATTTATTCCTTTCTAATGCGTCGAGTCCCAATATCTTTGAAGGCTGTAAACTTAGCTGAAATACGCCCTCTTTATTGGTTCCATTTTCAAAAGCGGTTGCAAGAAACAAGTCGACATCGGTCTGTTCTAGTTTAAAATCAATACCCGAATATTTGCCATCTGTTTCATCATAATCGGCTGCTTTAATAATGGCTGATCGATATGTTCCCAGTTCAGGGTGATTGTTTTGAATAAAGGGAGCACCATTACTCATGGCCGGATTTAGTTGGGTGTCTTTGTCATATACTATTACATTTACATCAGGTCTTGGATACGAATTTTTTAACAACCCTAAGGGAAGGTCAATGTTGTTGAATTCATTTACAGCTATCAGAAAACTGAGCTTCACTCTTCTAGACTTTTTGGCCGGCAAGGGGAATATTCTGTATTCATAAATTTCGCTGCTGTTCTTATACAGTACACTTGGATCTTTTCTGCGATTTACAATTCCTTCATAAATATTAAAAGCAGAATATCTGTCAAGAATGTCAGCTTTCATAATTACATCTTCTACCCACAACCATGAATCTGTAATTGCACCATTGGCAGGCAATCCAAAATAATGAACTACCTCAAAAGTGTCCTGAACTTTGAAGTTTTGAGGGTCATTGATTTGGTAAGTCATGTAAAGGTCAAGATGGTAAAATTTACCCGCCGGTTTTACAACCATACTGACATTATCAATATACATGTCGGTGCGCTTCCAAGGCTGTTTGGGGTCAGCAGCATATAAGGTACAATTGTTACATTGACCTGATAGTTCTGAAGTATAAATTATTAGCGCAATAAAAATCCAGAGTAGATGTTGAAGATTTTTCATTTGGTAGATTTCATTTGATTCATTACAAATATAAATAAAGTAAATTAAAATCCAGAGGTTATAAGGAATAGGCCCGCCGCACTAAGCGGGCTATTATTCCTGTTACTTCATAATCTGGGTTAAGCTTTTATAACTTTCAGTATATATACCTTTCCTTTTACCGTAATTCTCAAAATGTACATGCCACTTTGCAGGTCGGTGCCATCCATTTCTGCTATGAGCCCATTTTCTCCCCTACTCCAGTCCAATGTTAAGGTGGTCACCCTTCCTGTAAGATCCATCAGCTCAGTTTTTTCTATCTCTGCAGCGTCCTCGATTCCTGTTAATTGGATGGTCAATGTGTTTCTAAATGGATTAGGTGTTGCAGTCAACATTTTTTGATCCTGGTCTTGATCAACAACACTTACGGTATTGTCAGACTCATCTTCACAATCAAAGCATGGCTCCTGCAAGCCGGGCTCCAATGCCAAAAATGCGGTGTACCTTGATAACACTCTGTTTTCCAAACTCAATTCTACGATGTCTTCTCTTTCGGTTTCTGTATTGGTTGAACCTTCTATGTTATAAATCTTCGACATGGCGTGAATTTGTTTATAAGGTAGATATAAGTTGTTTTCAACCACTACATCGAGTTCCACTTCTTTCTGAATCAAACTGTCTTTATACAATGCCACCAATTCTAGCCTAAACGGTGCCCTGCCTCTGAAACTACCGGTCAAAATGGATCTTGAACCGTTTTCTATGGCATGAATATCAAAACACAAGCCACCTACTGCTTTAATATCGTAATCGATAAAATCGAATTTGTTCTGTCGGATTTTACCTGATAATAAATTAAGGGACTCGTTTAGGTCGGCACTTCCATTGTCCAATTCAAGGCTTTCATAAGCTCCCCTTGTATTACTGGTCAATGTTTTGTAAAACAATTCATTGCCGTAAAAATATTTATCCAGATAATAAGTGTACTGTCCGTGTTTATAATAATTGGCAAAATCCAGAATATAGGTAGGTTTAAGAACACCAATAGCATCTGTGAGTTCATTTTTAAGTGCCTGGGCTGAAGATGGAAGTACTTTGGTGTTGTCAGATGAGAGTAAAAACAAGCTGCCTTTTTCCTCTGTTTTTAAGTAATCATACGCCTCATATAATAAAGAACTAAGCAGGCTGTTGTTTCCCAAAGTAATTTTGTTGATGATGTCATCTAAGTTAACTTCTGATAATTTCATCCAATCATTAGAAACTTCCTTTACGGTTAGCTGATTGTACATTATTCTGAATTCATCACGAGGCTTGACTACTCTCTGAATTTGGTTCTTTAATGCTTCCAGAATAGCCGTTTTGGAATAATAGGTAGCAATTGAATGATAATCGATGGCAAAAACGTATTTTTTTTCGTCCAGGGTGTCAGACCCTAATATTTCAGACGGACTAACAACCAACTGAAACAGCCCTCTTTCTGAATCTATGGGAGAAGATGAAATAAACATTTCAACATCTTTTTGTTCTTGTTCTAGCTTAAAAGAAATTGACTTGGCATGACCAGAAACATCGGAATAATAAGAGGGCTCAATTTCTGCATAATGGTAGCTTCCCAAATTAGGATCAGACCGCTTCACAAAAGTGATGTTCCCTCCCAGTCTTGGTTGTTTATCTGTATCTTTTTCATACACAATCATTTTTACCTTTGGCAGCGGCGATGAAAATTTTAAGATGCTGGTAGGCAGGGTAATTTCATTAAAATCATTGGAAGCCATCATAAACGAAAGTTTAACCCTTCTGCTTTTATTACCTGGCATTGGAAAAATTCTGTATTCGTACTGATCTTCTCCATTTTTATACAACACACTTGGATCCTTCCTTCTGTTGACAATTCCCTCATATATATTGAAAGCGTCGTATCTCTCCAAAATCTGAGCCTTCATGATGGTATCATTGACCCACAACCATGAATCTGTTATAGCCAAACTTTTGGGTACCTTGAAGTAATGAACCACTTCCAAAGTGTCCCAATCGTTTGCATAATCAAAGGGACTCACTTTATAATGCATGTACAAATCCACCTGATAAAACTTTCCAATCGGCTTGGCAACCATGGTTACGTCTTCTATTGCAAGCTGCTTCTGGTACCAGGGTGTTTGGGGATCACTTGCATACAAATATTCACATTGATAGCATTGGCCCAATAGATGGGAGGCAGAAATTAAAAGTGTGAGTAAAATCCAGAGCAGGAATTGTATCTTTTTCATTTGGCAGATTTTTTTGTTTCATACCAAATATAATCAAATGGAGTTAAAAATCCAATGATTTGGGCCCTCCCCAACGATGTTAGTTCTATTTTGTAATTTATCCCGACAAATTTAACCTCGCAATCGAAGTAAGTCTGGGCAGGCATCTTGCAGAAATGGAAACTTATTTCGGTACCGGTGCATGGCCTCCAGATCAATGCTCACCGAGGTCATGCCGGCATTTTCATCCATCTCAACCAACACACTGCCCATATAATCTACTACCATAGATGCTCCCGGATAAACATTGCCATAATGATCAACACCTACTCTGTTCACACCAACAACATAGGCCTGGTTTTCTATGGCTCTGGCTTTCAGTAGCTGTTTCCACTGTTCAATCCTGGGGGCCGGCCAATTAGCCGCATATACCAGCACGTCGTATTGTTGGTCTGGCACCTGGAAAGAAACATATGGAAACCGCAAATCATAACAGATCAGCGGTCGTACCACTTTGTCTTGAATGGTAAATTGTTTTACCTCCTTTCCAGCCTCATAACCCCTGCCCTCTCCTCCGGGCACAAAGAGATGGGTCTTATCATAGATGTACCTATTCCCTTTCTCATCTATACCCAGCCATCGATTGTACATCTTTTCTCCGGCCATAACCGGTATACTGCCAGCTATGATAAAGTGGCCTGATTGGGCTTTCCTGACCATCCAATCAATGGTTTTTTGATAGTCACCCGGCCCTAAGTCTTCTGGACTTAAAAGATAGGAGGTGTTAAATAATTCAGGTAAAAAAACGAAACTGCCGTTTTCTGCACTAGCCAACAACTGGTCTAAAGCGCTTAAATTTTCATCCAGCGCTCCTTTAACAGGGCTGTTTTGTAACAAACTGATTACCATTGTCTATTTATTTGTCCAACAAAATAAACGCTTTTGGCGAGGTTTCAAAACAGACCGGTAATGCCTTACCCCTATGATTGTTGTTTAGAATACGCTAACCTGGATCAACGGATCACCGCCACCGGCATCTCCTTGTCATATTCTCCAAAAATACTGGGGGTTTGGTTGTTTTTGGTATGATGCCTAACATTGAGATAAATGTAATTAAACAACTCTTCAACCGAGATAATTTTATCATCATTGGTATTGGCATCACCTTTTAAGCCCTGTATTAGGTAGTGACTAAAAACACCATGGCGCATACCTGAATACTCAAGCGATACTTCATCTTTTTTAGATGAGGTAATGATGGCAGTTCCTCCTGTGCTTTTTGAAAACTTGCTGTAAAAGTCTGTCAAAGCCATTTGGTAAGGTGCCCTGGTAGCATACATGCTCCCGGAATGACAGGCATCTGTAATGTAAATTTTATGCCTCGCCTTGCTCGCATCAATAATTTCCAACATGTCTTCATAAGCCAGCAGGTTGTTGGTACCGTCAAAATCATAGGGAACAAAAGATCCGTCAAGCCCGTGGCCCGACATGTACAGCATGATCACATCATTTTCATCGGCCTTACTAAAGGTTTTACCAATTTCCTGTAGTATGTTCTTTTTAGTGGAAGCATCGTCAATAAGGATGCTGATCTGATCATCGGGTATTGCCCCACCTTCCGGGCTCTTAAGGAAGGCATATAAATGGTAAGCATCGTCATCGGTATATCTGAGGGAAGCCATATGATTATAGGTAGCTACACCTACGATCACTGCAAAGATGCGGGTCTCATCATCGGTCTTGGTGCGCGCCTGCTCTTTGGTCAGGTTGACCAGGGTTTCGGTTTCGTAAGAACGCTGTTTAAGCGTGCCAAATTCCCAAATACCACTGTACACGCTGCCATCCTTTTTGGTCATACTGCCAAAGCCATGGGGTCCGTGGTTTTTCCATCCGCCTTTGTACGCATCACCATTGGCATATTTGCAGCTTCCTTCTCCTTGAGGCTTGCCATCTGAAAAGTCGCCAGTGAACAAAGAACCATCCCTATACTTGAATTGCCCCTTTTCTCCATCACAAGGTTGAAGATTACAGTCTTTTAACTTCCCTGACACGCTACCCGATGCGTGTGAGCCTGAGGCAAATACCGGTTCCGTTTTTCTGATCTTTGACATCAGCACATTGTCTTTCCACTCTCCATCATAACTGCTGCCGTCTATTTCCCTGAATCGTCCTCTTCCATCAAAATTGCCATTGATAAACTGGCCGGCATAGGATGAACCGTCAGCAAAAAAATATTCGCCTTCTCCAGATGGATAATCGTTGTTCCACGATCCTTTGTAAACATCACCGTTGGCATAGGTCATCTTTCCCTTGCCGTGCCGCTTGTCAGCAAAAAAATCACCTACGTATTCATGGCCAGCCGCAAAAACGTACTTGCCATGACCCTGTTTTTTCCCATTTTTAAATAGACCGGAAAAGAAATCATTGCTGGCATATTTAACAGAACCCTTGCCATTGAAATTGCCCAACCTGAATTGCCCCTGGTACAAGGCGCCATTTCTAGCCTTATACAAACCTTCTCCATTGTAGCAATCTCCCTTAAGGCATTGTCCGCTAACCTGGGTATGGATAAAAAGAAAAGCAAAAACGACCACCCTTATGAATGACATAGGCTATAGTTTAGAAATCGTTATAAATGTTAATAGTTGTGTAGAGAGGCAGTGAATCTATAAAAGCAGTTTATATTTGCAAATATAACTGGATTCACTTTTCCTATATTGTTAATTAAAGAATAAAAAATCCTATGAGGTATTTTTCTTTCTTGATTCTGGCAGCCGTTCTGACGATTTCTGCCTGCAAATCTTCCAATAAAAGCACTGCCAATGCAGGGGGTATGACCACTTTTGGGGAAGATTTTAAGGTGGCAAAGGTCTTGACTTATGATCAATTGCTCAGCCAGCTCAAACCCGGAAAAGAAATGGAAGTGCAGGTAGAAGGGCTGGTTGATGGTGTTTGCCAGGCCAAAGGCTGTTGGATGAACATCGTTTCAGATAAAAATCCAAATGCCGATAAGATGTTTGTAAAGTTTCACAACTACGGCTTCTTTATGCCCAAAGACCTTTCGGGTAAAAAAGTAATCATGAAAGGAAAGGCTTACGTTGAAGAAACATCAGTTGATGAACTGCGCCATTATGCGGAAGACGAGGGCAAATCCAAAGAGGACATTGAAAAAATAAATCAGCCAAAAAAAGAACTGAAGTTTATGGCAACGGGAGTAAAAATAAAGGGTTAACTGATTGTTGACCCATTTTCCCACTCATCGCTGCAACTGATAAAATTTAGTTTTCCCTCTCCATTAGCCGCCATCAGGATCATGCCCTTGGATTCTATTCCCCTTATTTTACGGGGCGCCAAATTGGCTAACAAGGTTACCTTTTTACCAATGATGGCTGTGGGTTCGTAGTGCTCCGCTATGCCACTCACTACTGTGCGTTTTTCAAAACCCAGGTCGAGCTCCAATTTTAAAAGCTTGTCTGCTTTCTCTACTTTTTCTGCCGACAAAATGGTGGCAGTGCGCAAATCCAATTTGATGAAATCTTCGTAGCTGATTTCTGATTTTAAAGCAACATGACCGGGGGAAGCTTGTTTTTCTTTCTCCGGACTCAGACTTCCTTTTAACTTGTCCACTTGTTTTTGAATGACCTCGTCATCAATCCTGCTAAACAAGTGTTTAGGCTCCTGAATGCGATGGCCTTCATTTATCAATGCTTCTGCTTCACAGAGTTTCTCCAACAAATCATTGAGCTCACCCTTCTCTTCAATAGCCGGCAAAGACAGCAATTCCCTCATCTTATCTGAGGTAAAGGGCAAGAACGGCCTGCAGCAAACACTGAGGGCAGCTACATATTGTAAACATACATTTATGACCGTTGCAGTGGTCTCTGGTTCTTCTTTAAACAACTTCCAGGGCTCATTGTACTGAAGCAATTGGTTTCCCCGGGTAGAAATGTCCATCAGCTTTTTAACGGCTGTCCTAAAATCATAAGTGCGCAGGCATTGGTTCATTTCCTGGATCTCATCATGCAACACAATCAGCTCTGTGTCAAAATATTCATATTCGTCGCCACCGGATCCGAGGAAGGTGGCATCGAGGTCGATCTCAGGTACCTGGCCTTTAAAAAATTTATGGGTGAGCACTACTACCCTATTGACAAAGTTGGCCAGATTGGCCACCAATTCATTGTTGTTGGTATCCTGAAATGCCTTCCATGTAAATTCACTGTCTTTGAGTTCAGGCATATTTTTGATCATACAATACCTTAGCTCGTCTACCATGCCAGGCATCTCATCAAGGTACTCATGCACCCATACCGCCCAATTGCGGGACGTTGATATTTTTTGTCCTTCCAGGTTCATAAACTGATTGGCAGGTACATTATAAGGCAAGCTATATCCACCATGAGCTTTCAAGATGGCCGGAAAGATCAAACAGTGAAATACTATGTTGTCTTTGCCTATAAAATGGATCAAAGCACTATCATCCTTACACCAGTAATCCTGCCAGTCTCTTCCATGATCCATGGCCCATTGTTTGGTGGCCGAAATGTAGCCAATTGGGGCATCCATCCACACGTATAATTTTTTTCCTTCGTGGCCGGGTATAGAGGCAGGTACATCTACACCCCAATCCAGGTCTCTTGTCATGGCCCTTGGCTGCAAGCCTCCGTCGATCCATGACTTGCATTGACCCAGCACATGGTTTTTCCAATCTTCAGGTTCGTGTGTTTGTACTCCATCCACTACGCCTGTATTGATCCATTCTCTGAGCCAGGGCTCGTACTTGTCCAAGGGCAGGTACCAGTGTTTGGTTGTTTTTAATACGGGGGTCTTGCCACTTAGCACCGATCTTGGATCCTTGAGTTCGTTGGGACTAAGACTGCTGCCACATGATTCACATTGATCACCATAGGCATCTGCAAAACCACATTTGGGACAAGTACCTTTAATGTATCGGTCGGCTAAAAATTGTCCGGCATCTTCATCAAAATATTGCTCTGATTCTATTTCTGTAAATTCACCTTTGTCATACAAGGTCTTAAAAAATTCCTGCGAGGTTTCATGGTGCAGCTTGCTGGAAGTGCGGTGGTAGATGTCAAACTTTATGCCCATCCGGTTGAAAGTCTGCTCAAACAAGGCGTGGTACTTATCTACAATAGCCTGTGGCGTCTGGCCCTCTTTTAGAGCTTTCATGGTGATGGCCGCACCGTGTTCGTCACTGCCACAAACATACACTACATCCTTACCCATCAGTCTCAGGAATCGAGCATACATATCACCACTCAAATAGGCTCCGGCCAGGTGACCGATGTGCAGAGGGCCATTCGCATAAGGAAGGGCTGACGTGATAATGTATCTGGAAAATTCTCTCATGTACAAGCTCTTAAAAAGTGCGAAGATAATGATCTTTTTTGGCTTGTCCACAAAATGATAAGGGGCAACAAACGCCGCCCCTTAACACTTTATTGTTGATATCTTAGCTTACCAAAACAAGGTAACCTCTCCCTTGCCTTCGAAAGCGCAAAATTCTCCTACCTTATACCTCGCATACCACACATACACATCAGGTGGATATTTGTCAGTATTTCCAGGGCCACTATTGGTGCTGTCCGGCAACCTGGCATCCCATGTTTCAGTCACGTCTGTGGTTGAAAAGACTTCCTTACCCCATCGATCAAAAACGTGCAATTCATATTCTTTCACCTCTGTACTGTCAACGCCACATTTGTTGATAGCACCAAATAAGGCGTTTCCTTCATAAGCTACAGAATCCGTTGCAAAAAAGATTCTTGGGAATCGAAGACAGGCTATGCCCAGCTCTCCTGTAAGATACTCATCGGTGGCGGTTAGGTTACAGGCATCGGTCACGGTTACGGTGTATTTGCCCTCACCATCTACCAAAACCTGGTTGCTGGTAGAATTGCCTGCACTCCACTCATACTTGACAATGCCATTGTTATTACCCGATGCAGCAGCCCGCGCAATCAAACCTACCTTGCCGGTCCTGCAAAAGGAATTTTCTTCCGAAGGTTCTATTTCTACGCTTGGTGCCGGATTCCAAATCGATTCGTTGACTACTGTTGCTCTCGAAGTGGTATTGCCACATTTATCCGTTACCGTTACTATATAAGTACCAAGCTCTGTGCCCTTCACAACAGCATCGGTACTCCCATTGTTCCATTTGTAAGTAAAAGGCGCAATCGCGGCTGGTGAACCCGCGGCACTCAATAAAAATTCTGCTCCTTTGCACACAGTTCCACCAGGCACAACTGTAACCGTTGGAAGTGGAAACCAAAAATTACTGTCAACAGTAATTGAAGCTACTCCCGTTCGACCACAATTGTCAGTTACGGTAACCATATGGGTGCCCAAAACACTTGTTTTTAATGTATCTATTGTCTCTCCAGTATCCCATAAATAAGAATATAGTCCACCACCCCCTGAAGCCTTGGCTATTATGATAAACACGGAATCTTTACAAACCTTGGCTAGTGAGTCGAATTCCACCACCGGCGGACCCAACCAGATAAACGAACCTACGTTAATGGTTGCCTCCGCTTTTTCATCGCAGTCATCTGTGATGGTTACCCTGAAAGCACCTGTAACACTGGGTGTAATCACTCTTCCTGTTGCCCCTGTATTCCATACAAAACTGTAAGGTTCTTTTCCACTATTACCCGAAGCTATCAGCTGATAAGGGGTATTGATACAAACCTGTGAACCGATATTTATTGCAACATTCGGCAAGTCGTAATAATCAAGGGTACTGGTATCGCATAACATAAAGCAGTACTTATCATCAATGGTCACCGTGACACTAAATTCTCCGGTTTTAAATACCCTCAATGTATCTTTGGTTGATCCATCACTCCACAAGTAAGCTACCGCGCCTTCTGTGCCTGCTTCCAATAAAAGGTTGATGGGCTCGTTTCGACAAAACTTCCTTTCTTCCAACTGAAGCACGGGTATGTCAAAGCCGTTGAATCCTCTTTGATTTACTTTTACTTCTTTCATAGTATCCTGAGCAGCTACCCTTTGAACAAGGAGGGTGTCTACAGCTACCAGGTGAGTAATGAATAAAATATTGGTGTCGGCTACCTCACAACCTGTGATGCCTTTCTCATCTGTTTTGATTAAACCCATCTTGAGCTTACCACTCATTTCATCGTCAACATCGGTTTGATAATATCCGTATCCATTGTCGCCCGTCTCAAACAAGTTGCCATTCAAATTAAAATGTGCCTTGGCCCTGTCATATAATACAAACCAATCCTGCTGACCATTTTGTTTCATTTTAAGAATAAATGGAGCTTCGGTGGTATCTCTGATGATCAGTTTTCCGCTTACTACTATGCTGCCATCCTTGTCCTGGATCAATCCATCAATGATGCTCTTTTTTGAAATTTTATCATCGATCTTTTTTGACCAAATGATCTTTCCTGAAAGATCTGCCTGAAGAATAAAGCTTTGATCCATTGCATTGAGGGCGTTGCCCATTCTTCCTGCAAGAAAATAGCTGTTGCCGGCCTGTAAGACCTTTAAGCCCTCTGCGTGTTGAAAGCCGCTGGGCAAATAAAGGCTCGCCAGGGAGGCTGTCAATGTATCGTTGAGTTTTACCAACATGGCTGAGTTGCCGGTGGCATTGCGCTGGATCCTTCCTGTCCAAACAAAGCCGGTATCTGTTGTTGATCTGAAATCTCTTGCTTCTGAAGGCAAGGCATTGCCTGTAAGCCTGCGCTGATTGTATTTAAAGGATTGTCTTATCCCGCCTTTGGAGTTGAGTTGGTTTACATACCACAAGGCACTGTCTTGTCTGTCGACCTGACACAATTCGTACAGCAGGGTATCAATGCCCTCTGTCAGCAAATGGCTGGTTCTTTTGCCGGCATCTGTTACACTGCCATTGAAGGCCATAGACCATGATAGCCTTAAGCCATCATCCAAACCCAACAACACTCTTTTGTCATTGGCCCCATTGGTGGTAAATGAAACAAAAACGCTATCAGATTTTGCCTGGAACATGGAGATAGTGCCTGCTAAAATTCCGGCCTTGTCTTGCATATCAATCTTCCAGCTCTGTTTGATATCTCCTTTTGGCTTGAGGGCCGTCAGGATCAGGTAGTGATAAGCGGTATCAGTTATGGATCTTACCCCGTCCAGCGAAAGATAAGCACCGTCCTTTAGTTGCAGCCCCGCAAGGTTCACTACAGAAGAATCAGGTTGATTAAATGCACTCCTGAAAGGATAACCCCTGTGAAACTTGTTTTGGCCCATTAAAAAACTGTGTAATAAAACAGCAAGGACGATCAGTATGGATCTTGACATATCTAAATTTTTCCGGATTCAAAGATAATACTTCTTACCATGCCTTGTCCTTTCAGCAAGATTTTTTATCCACCCTGTGGGTTATCACGACATCTAAGACAATTTTTGAGGTTTTTCAAAATAATATTTGGCCAGATGTCTTGATTCTAAATGCTCATCCCTCCTTTCTATGAGTGGCTTGAGGGGCAAATTGTCTATTTTTGCTGCATGCATCATACGCCTCCATCTGATTGGCAAAAACTGGCAGAATTGGTAGAAGCGTGGAAACGATTTCCACCCGATCCGGAACAACAGGTTTCCAGAATCACTGCTTTATTTGCCTCAATGTCGTCACCCGACTCGGTCAAAGCCGCCGCCTGGTTGCTCAGTAGAGACCTGAGATCAAGGCCAGTCGAGCTGGAAACCTTGGTAGAATTGGTCAGGCTTCGAACCAACTTACCCGACTGGCTCATACAATATACCCTGGAAGTCAATACTGATAAGGCCGAAGCCATTGCCGAACTTGATCAACCCAAAGATCCTTCACCCTGGCCGGCTCTTCACCTTTTGCAACTCAGCCTTCAGCTCAAAAACAATACTCAGAAAGAGGAAATAATTGCTTCTGCCTGGGATCACTGCCAGACAAGAGGAAGATGGCTTTTTAATAAAATTATCCTAGGCCAATACACTACTCCTATCTCTCCGGTCTTGGTGTACAAGGCCATTTCTTTATACCTGGCATGCTCGCTGCATCCCATTTCTGCCGCCATTCAAAAATGGGACCCTTTTACCCAGTCCTTAGACTTTCTAGCCGGTGACTCAAATAATCGGGGCTTTACTGCCGAAATGCCCGTTCTACCCCCTATTACCACCATCGATCCTGCTGCATCGGAAATCCCAAAAGGTGAAGTAGCAGGCCTGCTCTTTCCCAGAGGACTTCGCAGAGGTTGGCTGCATTATAAGCAAGATCAGGCAATTTTGTCTACCGATGAAGGGGTCTTGTTGGCAAGCTATAAAATACCCAGCCATCAGGTCATGCCGGAGTTATTTGCAGATGTGTTCTATGAGGTTGCCACAGGTAAAAATGCAAAAATAGAAAAGGTTTGGCTCCACGATTTGCCTGAGTTGTTTCTGTATAAAAATTTTTCCTGGCCAATGCGTCAAAGTGTTTTGCTGGAGTTGTTTGGAGTACTTTCAACCCTCCAACTCTTTCTTTTACCGGCATCCATAAGTCTTACTTTGGATCCGCTCTCTGAACCCATTTCGGGTCAACAGGATTTGATCATTAAGGAAGGATGGGATGGCTATGCCCTCCAATTAAAACCTGGAAAAAAAGTGGCAAAGGCCATGCTGGTTTATGTAAAAAGGAGCACCCTCGAGGCGGGTGCTTGGGAGGAATTGACCCTGGGCATGCGACACCCCGAACATGCCGAGCTAGTGCCCGTTGCCCGTTGGAATCCGCCGGCTGACTGGGCCCATCTGGAAGAATGGCAGGCTGGTATTAAAAAATTATTGGGCGAGCGATTTGGACCCGTTACCACCATTCGGATGGGTTGGCTGGTAGAAATAGCGTTTGATCAGATTTTACCTTCCAGAAAACACAAAAGCGGTTTTTTTATCCACCATGTTGATATTCGAGGCTGGCAAACCGCTACTTCACCAGAGGAGGCCGACGACGTGGTGGAACTCTACAAGAACTTCTGAACCAAATTTTACCTAATCACAAGCTGAAATAAAAAAATATTATACTGATTATCAGCTAGTTCCAAAGATGAGCAACAATATTGCTGAAAAAACAAGCATATCTCAACAAAAAAACTACTTTTGTGGGAACTAAAACCGACACGTAACTTATTACATAATCGTAAAAAAAACACAGATATATGTACTGGACACTTGAACTTGCCCACCATCTGGAAGATGCGCCATGGCCTGCGACCAAGGACGAACTCATCGATTATGCCATTCGATCTGGTGCTCCTATTGAGGTAATTGAAAATCTCAATGAATTGGAAGACGAAGCAGAGATCTATGATACAATGGAGGACATTTGGCCGGATTATCCGCGAAAGGATGACTTCCTGTTCAATGAAGATGAATATTAATCCATTTTTAAAGAAATGACAGTGCCCCTGTATTTCAATATGAAATTAAAGGGGCATTTTTATTTTTTTCAATCAATCGAGGCCTTATGATCATTGCCATTGATGGTTTTTCTTCTTGTGGCAAATCCACCATCGCCAAAGCTTTGGCAGCTATCCTTACGTTACCTTACATCGATTCTGGTGCCATGTACAGGGCTGTTACCTGGTACTTCCTTGAACACCGGGTAGACTTTACAGATGAACATGCCGTTTATGATGCCCTCAACCACATCAGCATCAAATTTGTAAGAGAAGGAGATCAAAATGTGCTTTATTGTAATGGCAAGGCCTTAAGAGAAGAATTGCGGTCTATGGAGGTTTCCAACAAGGTTAGCGAAGTTTCAGCCATCCCCGAGGTAAGGATTAAAATGGTAACCCTCCAACAGCAAATGGGCTCCAACGGTGCTGTCATGGACGGCAGAGATATTGGCACCGTTGTTTTTCCGGAAGCTGACTTTAAATTTTTCCTGGTTGCCGACCCCACCATCAGAGCACGAAGAAGATTTGATGAATTGAAAGAAAAACGAAGACATCTCTCTGGAAGAAGTAGTGGCCAACCTCAATCATCGCGACCACATAGATTCAACCCGTGAACACAGCCCACTTCGCAAAGCCGATGACGCCATCGAAATCGACAATACCCATCTCACCAAAGAAGAACAAATCCAGGTCATCATCAAATACCTCAATCCTTCTTCCTAATTATTTCTCTGGTTTTTATTTAACGTATTTTTCCAAGGCAAGGGCCAGTTCGTTTTCTATCATCTCTCCTTTGATGCGACAAACAATTTTATGGTTCTTATCCAGGATATAGATAGCCGGTATGGTGTAAATGTTGTAAATGACCTGAAACCGGGATATCGACTTGGGATCAGCCCAGTAATACCAGGCCGAAGGTAGACCCAATTCTTCTCTTCCCTGCCAGCACAACGAAACCTTATCGTCTCTCTTACCGCAGATGGTAATGATTTTTAAGCCTTTGGCCTGGTAAGGAGGATAGAGTTTGGCCAAAGCTGGCAACTCATTGATACAATGTGGACAATCCGGATTCCAAAATGCCAAAAGGGTGTATTCTGCATCTAAATCATACACATGTCTGGGCACCTCTTTTTCGTCATAAAAACGCAGGTCGGGCAGAAAATTGCCCGTCATCACCCTGTTGATGTTATTGGCCTGGTTGGTATGCCTGTACCACTCTTCTTCGCCCAGCAGCGATTTATCAGCCTTCTCTACATATTTTCTCACCAGATGTACATACACCCTGTCAAGGTCAAACCGACTACTTTTGGCATAAACTTGCAACAAATAATTTAAATAATATAAATAAAATTCCTTCTTACCTGACAATTTGGCAAGGGCCTCGTCTGCCATCAGTGAAGGATCTCCAGATAACTCATCCCAGAGTCCTAAGGTATAATGATCCAGCCAATCTATGCCCAGTGGTGATGACCAAAACAGGCTGTCACCACCCTGCCAGGCTGTAAGATAATTTTGGGTAAAAAGCTGCCACCTGAGTGTTCTGTCTTTTTTCCAATCATTGGATCTGGGAGCCGCCATAACAGGCGTTTGTCGTGCCAGACTGGCGGTCAAGCCGTCAGGATGTTTGGCTAAATATTGAGTCTGGTGAATGATGGCTGCCTCTTCCTTGGAGGTAATAAACTTGTAATTAAGCTCATCCATTTGATAGCGATAATAGTCAAGGAGCTTCATATAATCAACCATATGGCCCGCCATCACATTTCGATACTGGTAATAGTTTTCACATTCTTTATTGCCCTCAAAGGCCAAGGTTTCAAAAATCTGTGGTAAGGTACAAGAAACAGAAAAATTGCCTTGATCCTTGTCTATGGCTACATGAAAATAATTGAGCCTGCCCATTGAAGAGGTTTTAAAAAAGATGGCATAAAATCCCGGATTCACAGGCCCCTTCAACTTAATTTCATAGGTACCATCCTCCTTTTTTAAAACAAATTGCTGTGGAAAAGGCTTCCTTCCCAGGGTCTTGCCAAACCAAATCGTATCATAGCTCAAACCTTCCATCTTAACCCGAATCGATATTTCATTGGCATATCCTTGGGCAAATGCCAAAAGCCAAAAGCCGATCACGAGTAATTTCTTCCACTGCTGGTCCATCCGTCTATTCACTTCTATGGTAAATTAAAGCTGCAAATATCCAATTAATTTGACATTTGGACATCAACTTTAACCTCCTGTTAATACTTCTGCCAAATAAAACGGGTCGACCTTCGCCGACCCGTTCAACAAATCTAATCTGCAACAAATATGACTATACAGCTGAAAAATCAGCTTCTCTCACTATTCCTTCCAATACCTCGTTGCCAATCTCTAAAAAATCAACAACGCCGGTGCCTACATCATAAATACCGCCTACAATGTCAATTTTACCCTCCATTTTCATATGGGTAAGGGTTGGACTCAATGCATAAATATTTCTAATCTGCAACTCCACATTTTTCAACATCACATTGTGCACAAAGTCATTGTTTTTGGAATGACGGTGCTCTTTGGTAGCTATCTCCATGTCTACGGCAGGTGTAATTTGTGCCAACAATGGAGTAATGTTTCCATCCTGAAAATTATCACAAGCCCCTTTTACTGCACCACATTGGGTGTGACCTAAGACTACAATGATTTTGGAACCCAGGTATTTACAGGCAAACTCAAGAGATCCTACGGCAAACTGGCTGGCAACATTTCCTGCCAATCGCACACTAAAAATATCTCCGAGTCCCTGGTCAAAAACCAGCTCCGCTGAAGTGCGACTATCACTACAACTTAAGATTGATGCAAACGGAAATTGGCCATCGCGCGTATCATTGACCATCTCCAGTAGGTTTCTGTTAATTTTGAGGTTGTTGATAAACCTGCTATTGCCCTCCTTTAAAAACTGAAGGGCCAAGGCGGGTGTTATGGTTTCCTGAGATGCTTTTGTATGTGCTTTCATTTTATTTTTTTTTATTGGTTAGTTGAATTAAGGTTCTGTTACTATTTCTGGCCTATACTTCTCTTTGTTGTCAGCAGAAAATATTTTTACGTGGTTGGTGTTTTCAATTTCATAATCTTCTTTAAATCCTGTCAATTCCAGGTGGATGTTTTTTTGTTTTGAAACTATGTCCCTGAATTCTTTGATCTGTTCGAGGATGTCGTGCGCTATGTATTGGGTTGCAGATGCATCAATGACTACGCTGCTCCCTTCCGGCAATTCAGCTAAAGTGCGTTTGATGGCGGCTTTGTTGAGAAAGCTCACTTCCTGCGCCAATTCAATGTAAATGCGATCTCCGTCTTTATAACTTTCACTGGAGAAGGAATAGGCATTTTTCATATTTCCCCTCAAAATAAAGAGGATGCTCAAACCAAGTCCAATACAAACTCCGGTAAGCAAATCTGTAAAGACTACGGCCAGCAAGGTGATGACAAATGGAAAAAACTGATATTTGCCCTGGCTGTAAAAATGCCAAAGTTTTGAAGGATTGGCCAACTTATAACCAATCATCAATAAGATGGCCGCCAGGGAGGCAAGGGGTATCTTGTTCAACAAGCGGGGAATGGTAAGCACGCATACCAATAAGAAAAATCCGTGTAAGATGGCTGACATCCTGCTTTGTGCCCCTGAAGTTATGTTGGCCGTAGTACGCACCACCACTGAGGTCATGGGCAATCCTCCTATCAAACCACTCAACGAGTTGCCCACACCCTGTGCCAACAATTCTCTGTTGGGATCTGAATATCTTTTCTGATGATCCATCTTATCTCCCGCCTCAATACACAACAATGTTTCCAGTGAGGCAACTATGGCAATGGTTGCTGCTACAACCCATACTTTTTCATTCATCAAAGCACTAAAATCTGGCATGGTAATAATACCACCAAGGGCACTAACGGAGTCAACAACGGGAAGGGTTACAAGATGCTCACTCTGGAGTACCCAGCTACCTCCCATGCCGGTAAACACTTCCTGCAGTACAATGCCGGTGGCCACTACGGCCAATGCACCGGGCAATAATTTCAGCTTTTTGAGGGCTGGCACCTTTTCCCATGTTATCAGTAATAAGATACTGATGGTAGACAAAATAACAGCGGTAGGGTGCATGTAATCAAACATATCCAAAAGTGAGCTGAAGGTGTTAGATCCACCCTTCTCTTCAAAAGCCATGTCTCCTTCTGAGTCCCGGTCGTAACCTACTGCGTGAGGCAGTTGTTTGAGAAAAATGATGACACCAATACCGGCCAACATCCCCTCTACCACACTGTTGGGAAAATAATCGGCCACACTGCCCGCTTTGATCAGGCCTAAGACCAATTGCATCAGTCCAGCCAAAACAACTGCACTTAAAAAAACTTCATAACTACCCAGGGTAGAAATGGCCGTCAATACAATGGCGGTCAATCCTGCTGCCGGCCCGGACACACTTACATTCGAACCACTCAGGCTACCTACCACCAGACCACCTATAACCCCTGATATAATACCGGCAAACAAAGGTGCGCCGGATGCCATCGCAATGCCCAAACAAAGCGGCAGGGCAACCAAAAACACCACCAGTGAAGCCGGAAGGTCTGCTTTTAATTTTTGTTGCAAATTCATAATTGTAATTTCTTGCTGCCGGCAATTATCCATTTACTGAAATCACCGACTGTTTAAAAAACGTGAGAAATGTCATAGAAAAGATACCAACGAAATCATCGATGGCAGGTAGGACTAATCACTTAAACCAACAAGAACAACTACTTGAGTTGCATATAACATTACTGGAAATAAACACGGACTAGCCCTATCAGACCAACTCCGGTGGTTGAAGCACAAAGGCTCCTTTGAAAAGGTGGGACAGTGAGGTGGTTATGAAATTGTTTTGAAGATTTTCATCTTCCAAAGCAACATCCACCAAAAAAGAATATTTTTTCACAAATTTCAGCTCTTTGATGCTGTCTTTGTGGCTCACCTCTTCTTCTTCGCTTTGTTCATATAATACGATCAACGTGTCATAAACCCACAAATCAATGAGGGGCTTACCCCCAAGGGTAAAGGCTATGGTCAACGCTAATAATATTTTGGTGAATCGGTGCATTGTGGTTTAAACAACATGAGTCTAAAAATAGTTCAACTAAGGCTCAAAAAGAACAAAAATGATAGAATTGCTTTTTTTACAATCATTTATTCCGAAAATTATTCAAAATTAAAATATTATGCCAAAACCTGTTTTTACTTCTTATACATTTATGAAATGGCCATTGCTCCAAACTGTTCTATCAATATATTATCATACTTATCTGCCGCTCTAATAAGCTTATTGATGGTTTTTTTGCAGCTTTCAAAGTGCATGTGTTGGTCATATATAAGACTTGAAATGACGATGTTGTTGTCTTTTAGGGCAAAGGTCATTCCCTTGTTGTGGTAATTTTGTTTCATCAGATACGTATAAATCCGGGTCATGTTTTCATTGGGCAAATAACAAAGGGTGGCATCAGCAATCAAAAAACCGGAAGGCTCATGATAAACGATGTTGACCTTGGCGCTGCCCTGGCTGATTTCCCAATTGTTGATACCTCTTCGACAAATAGCCACATCGTATCCCAGCTGAATCAAAACTTCTTCTATCTTTTTGCTGATGCCAAATGCTTCGTAAGCAGGGGCATCAGAAATGTATTTGACTTTGGCCCCACAGTGCAAACAATACAAATTTCTGGGTGTGGTTTCTTCCAACATCTGGTTGCAGGATCCGCATCTAACCACCCTGGCCGGCATGATCTCTGTATAAGCCTCAGATACTTTTTTTATCTCTGTAAATGGCAGGGCAATGCCAATATTTTGTCCCCCATCCACCATAAAGGTATTGATGCCCAATAAATGTCCATCCATGCTCAGCAGCGGGCCACCACTATTACCCGGATTAAGGGCTGCATCGTGCTGAAAATAAGAAAGGGCTCCCAACTCGTATTCCACACTCGATATGATGCCGCGGGTAATGGAAAATTTATATCCAAAAGGGTGGCCACAGGCCAGCACCGCATCACCTGCATCGGGCATTTCATTGGCCCAGTGTAAGCTAACCAATTCGCGACTAGGTTGTGGCAGTTTTAAAAAAGCAAGGTCCAATTTTTCATCCAGATAGATAACGTCTGTTTGTTGCCTCTCAAAAGCCAGCCCTTCAATCACTACCCTGGCATTGTCTCTTACTACATGTTCATTGGTCACTATGAGGCCGCTGGCAGACAGTACAAAGCCTGTGCCTGTGGCATAGGGTGTAGCAATCTGCACCACCAGAGGCTCTAGCCAGGGCATTAAACTTTTACTCATAGCGTGAAATTTTTATAATCCAGCTTACTGACTGCCCTCAGATAACTGTCACCAAAATGGGCCTTATCCCGATAATCGAGCAAATGAGAAAATTGTTTGGGTGCCACCTTTTGAAAGGGTGATGCCTTTAAAATTTTTTCAAGCAGCGGCATTATTTTTTTTTCATCCACCATGCCGTCGTGCTTAACCAGAGAATTATATCCAAGGCTTGTAAAAAAATCATTCTCCTGGACACGGGCCAGAATTTGAAGCAATCGATGGTCTGTGATGGGCAGCGCATAACCAAACAAAAGCAAGCTACACACATACCTGGGAATGTACTCTGCATATTGAGAAAGATCGCTTTGTACATACCAGTCAAAATGTACCAGCTCTTGTTCCGCTACTTCCTGCAATTTGATGTGGGCCGCCGCCTCCAGCCTGCCAAAAGGTGTGTTTGGTGTCGTACAATTCCTCGAGCAATGCGTCATCTGTGACGT
This sequence comes from Saprospiraceae bacterium, assembly GCA_016717655.1. Lineage (GTDB taxonomy): Bacteria > Bacteroidota > Bacteroidia > Chitinophagales > Saprospiraceae > JADKBO01. The sequence continues at coordinate 319,590 of JADKFC010000003.1, read as the reverse complement.
CCGACATGGCCATTAATTCGTGGTAGATAGCCGCATTTTTCCGTTGGGGTGTCAATGTGTTGATGTGAAAAAAAGTGGCAAATATTTTTTCTATGTGGTCCATTGTCTTACCTTCCGGCTTTAGAAGGTAGTCGATCATGAAGGCAGTACTCAACATGATGTAAGACAACATACCGGGATACTTTTCAAATGATACACCTGCCTGCCTATAAATATCCAGCGCCCTGCTCATTGAATTTCTGAAATAGTTGAGCTTTATCCTTTTTTCTCGTTCGCCCAGGTGCTGGATGTTGCCATTAAAAACAGGGCTCAATTCTGCAAAGGTATTGACCAGCACATCGTCTCTTTTGTCGGCCTGGGTAGCCAGTTCTTTTAAGCCATAGTAGAGCTTGTACGGACTGCCATCCTGGTGATCGGTATGCATGACCATGGTCAGCTTGTTGTCACTGTCAAGGGCATAGGCAGAATACCTCAGCTCATAGTTTTCTTCCAGCAAGGTACGCATAGCACCCAGACTGAGGCTTTCACAACGGGCAATCACAGCCTCTGCAAAAAATCCATCCTGATTGGCAAAGCCCTCAATGCACTTGGATCCCTGATACACTTTAAAACGAAGTTTATCATGAGATGGCTCTTCAAAACTGACATTGCCTTCGTGTTCGTCTGTCAGATAGGTTAAAAAGTGTTTGATAGAGGATAAATAATTTTTTTTATCGTGGGCTTCAATGGCACGCTCCCAATGGATGAGTCGCTCCTCAGCCTGATAAACATCTGAAAATCTTCCAAAAGCATAGCAGGGTTCGGCGGCTTCCTGACCCAGTAAATTTCTGAAAAACTTCATTCCTTTATACTTTTGGGTAAAATTATCAAATAATGCGTTTTCGCACAGAATTAAAAATAAATAAGTCGGACCTCTCCCTCAGCTATGCCGACACTGTGGTCCTTCTCGGATCTTGTTTTGCTGACAACCTGGGTGAAAAACTCGAAAAGCTGAGGTTTAATGCCTTTTCCAATCCCCTGGGTACCTTCTACAATCCAGTCACAGCTGCTTATTTGATACAAGCCATGCGTTTCCCTTCACTGATCACCGAAGATCAGCTCATAGAAAGAGAAGGGGTATTTGCCCACCACCAGTTTCACAGTTCTTTCAACCATGCCGATCCTTCCTTTGTCATAAGTCAAATCAACGGGGCATTAACAAAGACCCGACAACACCTCGAATCGGCATCCTTTCTTTTTTTAACCCTGGGCACTGCCTGGGTCTATGAGACCAACTCTAAGCAGCAAGTTGTTTCCAATTGCCACAAACAACCACAACATCTGTTCAATAAAAGACTATTAACACAAAATGAGATTGTAGAAAGTCTGACCTCATTCTACGACCAACTGATAGCCATCCATCCGGCTTGCAGGCTTGTTTTGACGCTAAGCCCCGTCCGCCACACCAAAGATGGTCTTGAAAACAATCAGTTGAGCAAGGCTCTCCTCTTGACAGGAATGTACGAGGCAATGGCACTAAGACCTGCCATAGCCTATTTTCCCGCTTATGAAATACTGATGGACGACCTCAGAGATTATCGGTTTTATGCTGACGACCTCATCCACCCCAACTCCATGGCAGTGGAATACCTTTGGCAAAAATTTAGCGATCGATACTTTGATGAGCCAACACTTAAACTCATCCAAGAGGTGGTTGGCATCAATGCATTTTTGGGTCACCGGCCCCTGGTAAACACGAATGACTATCAGCGGCACCTGGTGCAGATCAAAGACCAGCTAACGGCCCTCAATCCCAGGCTGGGCCGACCCTTTGACATCGAAGCCCTATTGTGAAAAGCAAAATCCGGTAACAAAGGGTTGGATTGATTATCTTTACCCATAAATCCAAATTTCACATGACACTGGGAGAATTTTTCAGCCACTGCTCTCAAAATCCGGGCACCCTGCTTACCTTATTTACAGCCCTGCCGTTGACGGCCTTTCTGGCTATGATTTTTGGAAAAAACGAGGGTCATTTGTCCCCCTGGAAATACCTGTATTCTACCCTGGTCTATCTGGCCTGCATTCCCGGTATCTTTGCCCTCACCCTTAGCGCGTATATGTTCTTTTTTGAGAGAGGCAGCATCCTCAATGCCAATATTTATACCCAGATTCTTCCGGTCTTGTGCATGGTGGTTACCTTGTGGTTGATCAGGAGGAATGTAGATTTTCAACACATTCCGGGCTTCGATAAAATAGGGGGTCTGGTATTTTTTCTAACTGTATTGATCATCCTGCTCTGGATCCTGGAAAAAACCCACATTGTAGTTTTTACCTACATGCCATTTTACCAGTTTGCCCTGCTATTTTTGGGTATGATTCTGCTGTTGAGGTGGGGAATAAAAAGAATTTTTGGTTAAAGTCTTAATTTCTGCGGTCTAGTCCCCATAGCAGTTTTTCCCGCATGGTGGCCATGTACCGCATTCCCTCCAGCAGCACAAGCTGGGTGCTGTGTTGCGATTTTTGAACCGCAATTTTATAGTCATCGCTGATGGTTTCAAATCTTGAATCCATGGTGCAAAGAAAGTTTTCTGCCCTGCCTTCTATTTCAAAACTGATCTCTACATCATCGCGGATGACAAGCGGTCGTACATTGAGATTATGGGGAGCAATGGGTGTGATCACAAAACTTTTTGAACCCGGAAAAATAATGGGACCGCCGCAAGCCAGGGAGTAACCGGTAGATCCGGTTGGGGTGGCTACAATCAAACCATCAGCCCAATAGGTATTTAGGTACTCTCCGTTGATGTAGGTATGAATGGAGATCATCGAAGAGGTATCCCGTTTGTGGATGGTAAAATCGTTGGAGGCGAAGGGCAGCTCGCGAAACAAAGCCTGGTTGCTTCTGACCGACCACATGCTGCGCTCTTCCACGATATAACTGCCTTCTACCAATTTGTCTATGGCTGAGGTAGCCAATGATTTTTCAACACTGGATAAAAATCCAAGTCGCCCCAGGTTGATACCCAAAAGGGGTATTTTGGGCTCACAGGCTAAGGTAGCTGCTTTTAAGATGGTGCCATCACCTCCCAGAGAAAGAATAAAATCGGGGCCAAAAGCACTCAACTCTTCTTTATTGTTCACCAAGGCATATTCCACGCCCGGTCTAACCATGGCCAAAACATCCAACAGGCCTGCATGCATAACACCAACCGTTATGCCTTTTTCATCCAGCTTATCCATCAACTGGCGCAGAAAGTGCTCATCGCCCTGTTTTACCAGATTTGTAAATAATAAAATTTTCAACGGCCTGTCTTAGATTTCAAAGATACAACGAATCAAGTATTCTCCCTCCCATTCTTTATCACTATTTGCAGTGATTAATGTCAATATGTCATGCCATTTCAATAAAATACTGTCATTATGGCACATTGATTGGCTTAAAACTGACAATTATTCCCGAAAAATGGCATTGGTATTCTCTTTGATCTGGTGTAGAAAATTAATTAACTAAAAAAAATATTGTCATGCATACCAAATTTAGAAAAAATCCGGGATTTAGAAATGCTCCCATCTTTTCCAACTTGCTCCACGAAGTGTTGAATACACCGGTTCAGGATGTGGTGAAAGACCAGGAGAAAAAGTACGCAACCCCAGCCGCCAACATTGTAGAATACACAGACAAATATGAGATTTCGGTGGCATTGCCGGGCTTCCAAAAGGAACAAATCGACATCCACATGGAAAACAACCAATTGGTCATCACCACTGAAAGAGAAAATGGCAACTCACAGGGCAAGGCCATCTACAGAGAGCTTTACCAACCCAATTTCAAAAGGGTCTTTACGCTTAGCGACAAGGTAAACAAGGAAAACATTGGTGCTACTTACAACAATGGCATCCTGGTGCTCAGCCTTACCAAAGCAGAAGATGCCAAACCTAAATCCATCACCATTCTCTAACCCAAAACAATATTAAAATGATGTACAACGTTTCAAACATATTCGACCAAATCCTCAACAGGAGCATCAGTGAGATGGTAGGTGCAGACATTACCCTCTCCATCCCTTCGGCCAATATTGTGGAGCACGATGACAATTTTCAAATCATCCTTGCTGCCCCCGGACTGGAAAAGGGAGATTTTAACATCAGCGTCGATAAAAACCAACTCATTGTATCTGCGGAAAAGGAAAATCCGGTCCTGCCGGAAGGTGCTGCGGTGAAGCGAAAAGAGTTCAATTATTCAAGCTTCAAACGAAACTTTACCCTCCCCGATTCTGTTGATATCAATAGGATTAAGGCCGAATATACCGATGGCATGTTGAGCCTGACACTCCATAAAAAAGAAGCAAAAAACGAAGATCTGAAAAAGATCAGAGTAGAATAAAGTAAATAGTGTTTTTCATAAGGTTTTGATTGTTGGGCCGCCAGTAAAGAACTGGCGGTCTTTTTTTTATTCAAATTCTCCCTTAAAATCCAAGGCCTGGTGAATATGTGCCAGGTGGTGTCTGCTATGCCAGTCGTACAAGGCCAAAGCCTCACCCAGGGTGTAGTTTTTATGACTCTCCGGATGAAAATAACTGCGGTTATGGAATTGGTGTATATCCATCGTACGCAACAAAATTACAAACTTGGCATGAACTGCCTCCAGCATTTGAATGGAGTAATGAAGGTACTCAGGTCGGTAGTCTTCCAGCTGGGCCCATAGTCCCTCTTTATAGGGTTTGATGGTAGGCGTATCTTCGGTCAGCGCCAGTTTAAATCTTAACAAGGCATTGGTATGACTATCACACATATGGTGTACCACCTGTGCAATGCTCCATCCATGCGGACGATATTTCCATTGCCACTCTTTGCCGGTCAAGCCCTCAATTAGTCCCTCTACTTCAGTGGGCAAATCTTCAATGGTTTGAATCCATCGCTCTATCTCGTTTTCTCCTACAAAGGCAGGACTTTCAAACTTTCCGATAGGGTACATCAATTGGTATAAATGGTCGGTTTCCATATGGTTTACTTTATACACAAATATAATCATTACCCGCCGCAAAACGAGTGCTTTGCCTTCGCTTTTTATGCTTTATATACACAAAAAAAAGGGGAGCTCCTTTCGGATAACTCCCCAAAAACTTGGTAGCTTTAAACGTTCTGTATTAGAAGGCTTTGTTATTTTATCTTTTCTACCAGATAGGTAAATGATTTTTCACCGGTAATCATGTCTTTCATTACATTCATGGTCTCGGTCAGGTAAAAGTCTTTTTTCATTTCTTTAAACCAGTCTTCATTTCTGGCTTTTTTAGATTCATCTGCATCGATACCGGCCAAATCCTGAGGCAGGTTCTTTACACCAAATCCCTTCAACTCGGTTTTATACAATTCTTCATATTTTTTGGCTTCTTTTTCAAGAACATCCATCTGGGCTCTGTAATCCTTCAACGAAAGATTGACTACCGATTCATCTCTGTTCTTTTTCAGCCTTTTGGCGTTTTCCTGCACACTTTTAAATCTTTCATCTCCGGCTACCCTCTTTTTGCTCTTCTCAATGATGCTGCTCAGGTGCTCCATTTTCACCACCTGCTGCGCATAACTCTGAGGGGCAATTTCGGTCCACTCCATGGCATTCTCATACTCTTTTTCACCTACATCAATATACATGTAGTTATCGGGCAATACAACATCGGGTACCACTCCTTTCAATTGAGTAGATCCTCCGTTGACCCTGTAAAATTTCTGAACGGTCATCTTGATCTCTCCCAGTGGCTTCAAATCTTCGCTGCCGGAAACGGCCTTGTCCAGGTCAAAAAATCTTTGAACCGAGCCCTTGCCAAAAGTACTGGCACTTCCTACAATCACCGCCCTGCCGTAATCCTGCATAGCAGCGGCTATAATTTCTGATGCCGAAGCACTCATGCTGTTGACCATGATGATAAGCGGTCCGTCGTATTGCACCCTGCTGTCCCTGTCCTGGTGAACATAGGGCTTAGCTTGCCTTGATTTCACCTGTACAATAGGACCCTGCTCAATAAACAAACCAGACATGTCTACTACATCGTTGAGACTGCCTCCTGTATTGTTCCTCAAATCAAGGATGATGCCATTGACCTTGTTTTCTTTTAGTTTTTCTACTTCTCTCGCTACATCCACCGCGCAGCTATTGCCGTTTTCATTTTCAAACGAAGAATAAAACTTGGGCAGCTTGATATAGCCAATGTTATTGATCACACCCGGCATGTCAAAAATAACCGACCTTGCAAATGACTCGTCCAAAATAACTTCATCTCTGGTAATGGTGATCTGTTTGACGGTACCGTCCTGTTTTTTAACCATCAGGGTTACCTTGGTACCTTTTTTACCCCTGATGTGGGTCACCGCATCGTCAACGCGCATTCCCGCCAGTTCTACAGGCTCCTTGCCCTCCTGTGCCGCAGAAAGGATGATGTCATTGGCCTCCAGTTCCTTGCCTTTCCATGCAGGACCTCCGGTAACGATGTCGCTCACTTTGATGTAATCGCCATCTTGTTGCAACCTGGCTCCAATGCCTTCGAGCTTGCCACCCATGTTGATGTCAAAGTCTTGCTTTTCTTTGGGATTGAAAAAATCGGTATGGGGATCAAAATAATTGCTGATCGAACCTACATACGATTCAAAACGATCACTCCTCCTTAGCTTTCTGAGCCTGTTGAACCAGTCGCCAAAGGTTTTTTTGATGTCTTTTCTTACATCCTCCAACAACTCTGCTTCACTCTTTTTGGGCTCTTTGTTTTCTTTACTATCTGCCTGCTCGTCCATCTTTCTGTCGAGTCGGGTAATTACCTCATAGGTCAAAAAGTCTTTCCAGTATTGTTTGAGTTGAGCCTCATCTTTAGCGTAAGGTTTCTTTTCTTCATCCAATTCTATCTTACGATTCTGGTTGAGGTCAAAGGGTTGATCTATGATTTCATTGTAGTAGGTCTCTGCCAGGGCCATTCTTTTTTCAAGCATGCCCAGCGATTGATTAAAAAAATCAAATGACCTGCGATTGATCTGGTCGTCGATCTGCAATTGATGAGCATTCAACTGATCAATATCGCCTTGCGTAAAATAACGTTTGCCTCCGTCTACTCCCTCTCAAGGTAAGTTTTAAACACAAACTTCGACAATTCATCATCGATGGGTTGGGGGGCAAAATGCACATTGTCCACGTACTGAAGCATGGCGCTGATGATCAGGCTTTCCTTATCATCTCCGGTAATGGTGGGCTGCATGGATTTGAAGCCCACAAAGCCTAAGATCAGGGCAAGTACCACAGAACTTTTGTATATCATACTTTTCATCAATTTGTTAACCAATATAATAACTAATAAAGAACAGCTAAGTTATGTGATTTAGCCTAAATCTGTCTATTTTTAACTTTATCCTAACAACCGGACAGGATTTTAGTTATCCTCTTCTTCAAATTCATCGTTGGGCTGTTTCACCGGCCCCCCTTGCTGGTTGATGGCATCGTACTTGCTGCAATCCAACTCTACAGACAATTCCTCTGGTTTAACAAACCTGGCACTTTCGTCAAAATCAATGGTGGGATCTCTTTCAACCCGGGTCAGCAGCTTTTCAAAAAAGGGTCGGGCCATTACGGCTCCCTGGCCATCAGCCAATGTGTTGAATCGAATCCATTCGGCATCTCCTCCCACCCAGGTAGAGACCACGAGGTTGGGCGTAAATCCTACGTACCAGCCGTCTTTGTAATTGTTGGTAGTTCCCGTTTTTCCGGCTATTTCACTTTTGAACTTTTTGGCAATCACCTCTGCAACGTATTTCAGCATGTCTACTATTACGTAATTGTAGGAGGGATTGATGGCCTTCTTCTGTTCAGGTATGGCAGTATAGATGGTCCTTCCGTTTTTATCGGTAATATGGGTCACGTAGATGGGACTGGTATGGATGCCGTTGTTGGCAAAGGCTGTATAGGCCGATGCAAGATCAAAGGCTGACAATTCGGGAGTACCCAGACAGATCGAAGGAGCCTCAGGTATCTTTTTCTTGTCGATCTTGAGATTGGCAACAAAATTCCTTACCGCTTCTACACTGCCAAGCTGCTTCATCAGGTAGACGGAAATGGAGTTTTTCGACTCTTTCAATCCTTCTTTCAAGGTTAAAAAACTACCTGAAAACTTGCCATCTGAGTTAGAAGGGCACCAGGTACTGGTCAATCCAAAATCTGAGTCGTTGGCCTGGATGCAATAAGCAATATCCTGTACCTTGTAACATGGCGAGATGGCCTGGTCAATGATGGCAGTGCCATACACAAAGGGTTTGAAGGTACTGCCCACCTGCCTGTTGGAGGTCACGTGATCATACTGAAAGTACTTGTGGTTGATACCCCCAATCCAGAATTTCACTTCGCCTGATTTGGGATCTACACCCACGGTGCCAATTTGCATGTGCATCTGGTGGTGGCGGATCGAATCTCTGGGACTCATCTTCACCATTTTTTCTCCCCCGGTTACATAATCGTACACCTTCATACTCACCGGCGTCACAAATTGTTTGTCGGCTACCTTTCGCAGGGCATTCCACTGTTTTTTGAGCAGCATCCAGTGTTCGGATCTAAGAATTTCTTTATAAACGTCGGCCTGATCACTGGTGATGGTCCCCTGGTCTACCAACTTACTGAGCTGGGCCTTGTCTTTTTCTGCATCGTAGAGCCTGAAGATATCAATATCGTTGAGCCTAGCATTGTCTATTTCTTCCATGATGCGATTGGTAACCCCACCCATGTAATGGGCCCTCAGGTCTCTGAACCGCTGTGATTGTCTGAACTGTTCGTACAAATGACTTTTGCGTATGGCCTTTTTTTCATCATCTGCATCAAAGACCCATGGATCCTTGCCTTGCCACACGGTAAAATATTTTCGCTGCAGGGCCATCATGTGTTCGCGCATAGCTGCCTCAGCATGTACCTGCATCTTATAATCGATGGTGGTATGGATCTTCAAGCCATCGGTAAAAATATTGTACTTGGTGCCATCTGGCTTGCGGTACTCGTCATCTTCCAGCAGGTTTTTAACCCATTGTACCACTTCTGCCCTGAAATAAGGTGCTACTCCTGTGTTGTACATCTCCCGGTTAAAATTGCTCATGTCAATCTTTTTGCGGGAATATTTAAGGTATTCTTCGCTGGTGAGGTAGCCCTCTTTTTCCATTTGTTTCAAAACCACCGACCGCCTCAGCAGGCCTTTGTCCTGATTGATCTTCGGATTGTAGATAAATGGATTTTTCAGCATGCCGATCAGGATGGCAGCTTCATCGTAATCAAGGTCTTTTTGATTTTTACCAAAATAGGTTTTGGCCGCGGTACTCACCCCAATAGCCCCGTACAAAAAATCGTACTTGTTGAGGTACATGGCCAGAATTTCTTCTTTGGTATATCGCCTTTCAAATTCTACCGCAATGACCCATTCTTTTAATTTTTGCCATGATCGCCTTACAAAGGAGCTTGATCTCAGGGTAAAAAATTGTTTGGCCAGCTGCTGGGTAATGGTACTGGCCCCTCCCTTTTTGCCCAGAAAAAACAAGGCCCTGGCCGTACCCCTAAAGTCAATGCCACTGTGGCTGTAAAAGCGAACATCCTCTGTAGCTATGAGGGCTTTAACCAATTTGGGATTGAGTTGCTCAAAGGTCAGCCACTCCCTGTTGAGCTTAAATGCCTTGCCCAGGGTCTCTCCTTCGGTAGCTATGATTTCAGAGGCAATTTCATAAGGCGGATTCTCCAGTTCCTGGGTATCCGGCAATAAAAAGTGCCTATGTAAAAAAATACGATGCCGGTAAACAACATGGCCACCAACACCAGTATCCACAAAAACTGGATAAAGCGCGGCAATCCGTTGATATAGCTTTCTGCTTTCTTAAACATGTATTCAATAAAATATGGTCAAAGATAGCGATTATATATTAAAAAAATTTGTCATATCTCAATGTATATCGACGAAATTGAACTGTTTACTTGGCTTTATGAAATTTTTCAGCCCATTCTTTGGCAAAGTAGGTAATAATTACGTCGGCACCTGCCCTGCTGATGGAGGTCAGGGTCTCGTGGATGCCCTTTTCGCGGTCTACCCAGCCCCTTTCTGATGCTGCAATCAACAAGGCACACTCCCCACTTACATGGTAGGCTGCCACAGGCAGGGTAAAGTTTTCTTTCATCAGGGCAATGACATCCAGGTAATGCAATGCAGGCTTGACCATCAGAAAATCGGCTCCTTCATCGCTGTCCAATTCGCCCTCAATCAAGGCTTCAAACCGATTGGCCGGGTCCATCTGGTAGGTCTTTTTATCACCCGATTTGGGTGCTGAGTCCAGGGCATCCCTAAATGGTCCATAAAAAGCACTGGCATATTTGGCGGTATACGACATGATGCCGGTTTCATAATATCCGGCATCATCCAAAGCCTCTCTGATGGCGGCCACCCTGCCATCCATCATATCTGAGGACCTAAGATGTCAAAACCTGCCTGCGCCTGGGCTACGGCCATTTTCTGCAATATGGGCAGGGTAATGTCGTTGATGATTTTGCCATTCTCTACATATCCGTCATGGCCATCACTGCTATACGGATCCATGGCTACGTCACTGATAAAACATGCCTCGGGATAGCGCTCTTTGAGCCTTCTTACGGCTTTGAGGTAAAAATTGTCTTCTGCATAGCTGTAGGTAGCTACCTTGTCTTTCAATTGATCGTCTACCGCCGGAAAAATGATAAACTTGTCAAGTCCCAGCGCCAGGCAGGCGGCAATTTCTTTTTCGGTCTCGTCAACACTCATCCTGTACGCCACACTCAGGGATGGGATTACCTGCCGGTGATTTTCACCATCTGTCAAAAACAGGGGTACTACCAACTGGGAGGGGTGCAGGCGCGTTTCTCTTACCGCCGATCTGATGGCTTCACTTCTACGGTTTCTTCTGGGTCTTTGGTACATCATGATTTTTTGTTTTTATGTCCGGCCATGGCTGTTGAGGCCAGATAAGCCCCCGTCCATGCCGCTTGAAAATTAAATCCTCCTGTCACAGCGTCAATGTCCAACACTTCACCGGCAAAATATAATCCGGGATGCAATCGACTCTCAAAGGTAGAAAAATTTATCTGCCTCAGGTCTACTCCTCCTGCGGTAACAAATTCTTCTTTAAACGTGCTCTTTCCTTTTTATGGATCGCAGATCATCGGTCAGCACTTCAAAGAGTTTTTCCATTTCTTCTTTGTCCAGGTCTGCCCAGCGTTTGTCATGGGCAATGTCGGCCCTGCTCACCAGGTACTTCCACAAGCGGGCAGGCAGATTCACCGGACTTTGTCCGCCAACCGTGGCAGCTCCCTTACTTTTTCTGAATCCCTCTATGTCGGATTTTGTCATACCCATGGCCCACGTGATGCGGATGTCAAAATGGTAATTTTTTTCATGCAGGGCCCGAGCTGCGATGGCACTCATCTTTAATACAGCAGGCCCACTTACACCCCAATGGGTAATGAGCAGCGGCCCACTGGTTTCAATTTTGAGTTCAGGGTACTTTACCACGGCATTGCTGACGGATAAGCCCATCAATTCGTGCAATGCCTTGTCGTGAATGTGAAAGGTAAAAAGCGAAGGTACCGGCGGTACTATGCCATAACCCAATTCTTTGAGCAGCTTCCACATACCGTTGCTGCTGCCTGCGGCCATCAGGATGCGGGCTGCCTTCCAATTGCCTTTGCTGGTGGTAAGTTCATAGCCTGTGTCAATGATATTCACACTTACTACCTTACACGATGTCTGGATTTTCACCCCAGCCTTGATGCAACTTTTCATCAAACAGTTCACGATGCTGCCACTGTCATCACTTTCCGGAAACATCCTGCCGTCTTCTTCTATTTTTAAGGGCACTCCACGGTCTTCAAACCAGGCCACGGTATCGCCACAGGCAAACTTGTGGAAGGGACCCAGCAACTCTTTCCCGCCCCTGGGATAGTATTGCACCAGCTCAGCTGGCTCCCAGCAGGCATGGGTTACATTGCACCTGCCACCGCCCGAAATTTTTACTTTTTGCAGACTTCCCTGCCTTGCTCCAAAATGACAATCTTCCAGGCAGGACATAGCTCTCCCAGGTTGGCAGCGGCAAAAAAACCGGCTGCTCCACCACCTATGATGACCACATCTGCATGGTCTGCTGGCCTATCTCCTGAAGAAGACATATTTATCTTTTTTGTTCAATACAAAATGGTAGTCCATACCATCCAGTTCTGCATGTACCATGTTGACCTGATCGTCAAACTGGTCTATGAGAATCTGATTGTCTAACCGAATTTCTTTGGCATTGCCCAACGGGCCTTTTACTTCTAGGTAGACCCAAACCGCTGGAAGAGCCGCCTTACTTTTGATGTATTGAGGTCTCACTACCTTACCATCAAAGGTCCATTTTAATTTGGCATTCAGGTAATTTTTAATCAATTCATCTGCGTTGCTATATTTTGCGGGCAAAGGCTGACCCGGCTGCAAACCCATTGCCATTTGCAAATCGTCGTAAAAAATTCTTACAATGATATCAAGGCCTCCCTCTGCGGTTGTTTTGATTTCTGTATTGGATACATGGATATCATGCACTGGCATCCAGCAAGCTAACGTCAAAAACCATGTTACGAGGTAGGTTGCCAGTTTTATAATTGTTTAACTAATAAGTAAAAAGCCACCCAGAAGGCCAGAAAAGAAATGATGCGGATCCAAATGTAATTGTTGAGACCCAACCAGCGGGTCCACACAAAATTTAAGGCCATGGCCATGGCAACAATGAGGATCTGACCCCCCTCTACGCCCAAATTGAAGGCAAAAAGGGGCAACAACAAATCTTCTTCACCGCCCAGCAGGGCTTTGAGGTAATTGGAAAATCCCAGTCCGTGGATAAGGCCAAAAAATCCGGCCATGATGTACAGCCACCGCATCCGGTTGTTGCCCTCCGCTTTCCAGAATACATTGGACAAAGCTGTGACCATGATGGTGATGGGTATTAGTTTTTCAATCAATGATGCAGGGATGGTGACCAGTGAAAATACCGAAAGTGCAAGGGTAAGGCTATGCCCAACGGTAAATGCGGTTACCAACCACAATACTTTTTTCCAGTCTGCCAGCACATAGATGGCACACAGGGTCATTACAAATAAGATGTGATCGTAGGCGTTAAGGTCAAGTATATGATCAAAGCCCAGCTGCAAGTATATACCAAACATATGTTCTGTTTATTGCTCATAACAACCCAGGTCCGGAGTTGTTGCACTCCTGCCCGCCCCAAGTATATCTCTTTGAATGCCGGGTATGGGCAGACCCTTGTCTAAAACAATGGCCATGGAATCAGGTCTGAAATTGAATTTATCTTCATCCAAAAAGATGCGGTCGGTTCTTTCGGGTTCTATACAGGATTCGCATTCGGTTAAAAATTGCGGAAAGGCATCGGCCTTGATCAGGTCCTTGACCCGCACCAGGCAGTGTGAAAAACGGTAACGAAACAGGGTTCCGATGTCACCGGGTGCCGAAGGCAACAAGGCGATCTCGTCTTCTGATGCCCCGGTTACTATGCTGTTGTTGATTTGAAAATCAAGCGCATTGACCAAAACCAGGCCCTGGCACAAGGGATCTGTACAAAGGTAGTTGGACATCGACAGGGATTCATCCTGATTGAGCGAGGTAGAAAAGGTACAGTAGTCGTACCTGTGCTGACCGCCTTGGATGATGGCTACAGCATGGCTGCCTGTGTTGTGGATCAGCACATTTTCTGCCCGGGTAGTAGCGTGTCTGGCATAGATGCCATAGATGGCACAATGAGAAATCTCTACAGCGTTTAAAGCCACAGCCGAGGCCGAATCGGCTATGATGCCTACAATGGCATTGCGGATGATGGCGTCATTGAATTGATTACCGGTTGAGCCGGCTAAAAACCGGATACCGCCCCACTGGCCTGATTCCAGACTGTATTCTTCTTCCCACAATGATCTGACCATCGTTGTAGACCTGGTCTTCATTGACCACAATGCCTCCATGTACGTAGACCTTGCACGAAGGTGGCAAAACCAGGGTACAGCTGTCAATGACCAACACCCCGTAAATCACATAGGGCTTCTCATCAGACCAGGTGATGGTACCCAGGTTGCAGCTGAGCAGGCTGACGCCGCCTTTGGCATTGTATGCGGGTATATAATTGGCATTTTGGCCGTAAGCCACCAATTGAACAGGTGTTTGTTGCTCGCCCTGACTAACGATCAGCTGGTCTTCAATAAAAAACGGACTTACAGAAAGAGGAGCGTCAGGCTGGATGGTCACTTCTACAAATACATAGATGCTGTCTTTGGGTCCAATTTCATACGGACCGTCATCCAGGCCTGAATAGCCGTTGACGTTGAAGCGGTACTGGCTCATGCCCTTTTGCAGACTGAGTTGTACGGTAACCGGTGATGCTTCTCTGTTGTATATTTTTACATACTGGGTGGCACTGCCTACCCGGGTAAAGAGGGTGTCAAAAAACAAGGTATCGGTAGATACTTCAATCCTGGCATTGCCTTCAAAAAAGGCATCATCTTTTCTGCACGCTGAAAAAAGTAAGATCAACATAAATGCTGTTCCCAAAACCGGAAAGGCGAAAGAAAAACGATGTAGTGAAGATGGATGGATCATTGGTAACAAAGATAACGACAATGTGACAACTGTTGTTGCCTTAAACAATTAATCCAAAACAATCTTATCGCCATTGGCATCCGTGAATACATACTGCAGCGACTGGAAGGCACTGTCTTCGTGGATGGAAATCCAGGAAGAGTGTTTCACATACCACTTGCGCTGTTGGGCGTACAAATGTCTTTGCAGGTAAGCACGAATGATGGGATGCACCGTAAGCGAAAGTTTGGGCTTCGACATGTTTTGCATGATAAAGGCCAGGTCTCTTTCAATGGCATCGATCACCAGGATGCTGGCTGCCGATTTGCCGGTACCATTACAAGTTGGACACACCTCTTGTGTATCGATGTGGACCGCAGGTTTTACACGCTGGCGGGTAATCTGCATCAGACCAAACTTACTCAATGGCAAAATCGTATGCTGGGCGCGGTCGCTAAGCATAAACGACTTCATGGCATTGTAGAGCTGGGTCTTGTGCTCCGGATTTTTCATATCGATAAAATCGATGACGATCAATCCGCCGATGTCCCTGAGGCGAAGCTGGCGGGCAACCTCTTCTGCGGCTTCCATGTTGATTTGCAAAGAGGCATCATCCTGGTCTTTTTTCATCATTTTCGGACCCGAGTTGACATCCACTACGTGCATGGCTTCGGTCTGTTCGATGACGATGTAGGCACCACTTGAGAGGGTGGCCGTTTTGCCAAAAGATGATTTGATTTGTCGGGTTATTTCAAACTGGTCAAAGATGGGTTTATTGCCCTTGTGCCAGTGCAGAATCTTCACCCTTTCCGGTGCGATACTTTTCAGATAATCGCGAATACTGTCGTGCATCTCCTTGCTGTTTACCACTATTTTGGTAAAGTTGCCGCTGAGTACATCGCGGAGAATGCTGGAAGTTTTGTCGAGTTCGGACAATAATTTTTGTGGCTCGCGGCAAGACCGGAGTTCATCATAGATCTTTTCCCACTTATCGGTGAGGTCTTTGATCTCGGAATGAAGGTCGGCTACTTTTTTTCCTTCAGCGGCCGTACGCACGATGACCCCAAACTTTTTGGGTTTGATGCTTTCGATCAGTAGTTTCAGGCGTTTTCTTTCTTCACTGCTGGCTATTTTTTTGGATACGGCCACACTTTCTGAAAATGGGGTGATGACCAGGAAACGACCGGGAATGGTGATTTCACAGCTAAGGCGGGGACCCTTGGTTGAAATGGGTTCCTTGAGTACCTGAACGAGTACGTTGGTGTTTTTGGGGAAAACGGCTTCGATTTTGCCGTTTTTCATATTATCCGGTTCCTGCTCAAAGTTTTCGAGGTAGGGAGAATTGTGATTTTTATTCATCACAAGGTTCGTAAACTTGATGAGGGACTTGATTTGGGGTCCCAGATCCGTATAATGCAGGAAGGCGTCTTTTCTCGGACCTATGTCGAGGAAAGCCGCATTTAGACTGGGCATGGTTTTTTTAACGGTGCCCAGAAAAATATCTCCAACTGAAAAGTTAACACTGGTTTTTTGACGGTGGATCTCAACCAGCTTGCCATTCTCCAATAAGGCAATCTCTACTTCAGTGGGAGACGAATTGACAATTAATTCTTTCTCCAAGGTTATAAAGTATTCAAATGATAAAACAGAACACGGTACATACCGTATCCCTGCCTAAGGTGTAGAATGGAGTATATAAATAGGAAATAGCTTAGAAGCCGGCCACTGGGATGTTGCGTGGGTGAAGCATTAACTGCTCCACACCACGAAAAGGACTAGACTATCTGTTCTTCTTCTTATGTCTGTTTTTTCTCAGTCTCTTCTTCCTTTTGTGTGTTGCTATCTTATGTCTTTTTCTTTTTTTACCACAAGGCATGTGATCAAAATTTTATTGTTTAAAAAATCATTTTTTACATTTTGAGCGATACATCGCTGCATTTTGGGTGTCGCCTGCTGCTTCCAGGGTTTCGGCCATCAAACAATTGGCTGAATTGTTGGATGGATCGAGGCTCAGCGCCTGTTGCAAACGTTCTTTGGCCCTGTCCAGCTGGTTGGTTTTTAACGCCAGCCTGGCCAGTTGGACCATCACATTTACGTTTTCAGGGTGCTGCTGGTTGAGTTCCCTGAGCATCAGAATGCCCTGCATGGGATTGTTCTCATCTGCCATCTCTACAAAACACAACGCTTTGTTGATCTTGTGATCTACATTGGATGGATTGAGAGAAAGGGCCTTTTCAAATGCGGCCAGGGCTTTGGACTTGCAAAAGGCCCTTACCTTGTCTTCGGTGGCTGATTTCAGCCCCAGTAGAAAGGTAGTACCTGCAATGCTCCAGCTCTGTTCGTCATTTTTGAGTAACGCCAGCTCTTCAGCATAATGGCCGGCTATGGAGGCATCTCCCAGCTCGTACCACTTTGACGACAACATTTCAAGCGCTGCCACACTGTCTTCACCCATCGAGGCAGTCAATGCATCGAGGGTAGCCAGGTCCGAAGCACTCAGCTTCTTGCGGGCAGCTTGCATCAGGTTCTCTATCCCGGTTACTTCCAGTGATAAAGATCTCGACTTTTCGAGATTTCTGACTTGAGCCGGCCGGGTCTCACAGCCAAAATACATGACTATAAAGAGTACCAGGGCGGCACCTATTGCGATGAACTGCGTACGGTTCAACAGCAATCAGGATTAATCTTCGTTTCCTTCGTCGACAGGAGCAGAGGTAACTTTTTCTTTTACCTGCTCAACAAAAACCTTTGCCGGCTTGAAAGACGGAATAAAGTGTTCCGGAATTTCAATGGCTTTGTTCTTTTTGATGTGTCTGCCAATCTTTTTAGCCCTTTTTTTGATCACATATGAGCCGAAGCCCCTGATGTAAACGTTCTCTCCTTTGGCCAGGGTTTCCTTTACCTCATTAAAAAAGGCCTCCATGGTCACCAGGACATCTACCTTTGCAACTCCGGTCTTGTCTGCGATCGATGCTACCAAATCAGCTTTCCTCATCGTTTTTCCTTGTTTATTATGTGGTTGTAAATAAGATGCTCTTTTTTTTAAAGATCGCAAATGTCTCATTTTTTTGGTAATAAAGAAAAGTTTTTTGCCAAATTTTTCAACAAATAGTCAAAAAATAAAAAAATAAGGGGTTCATTTACAACCACTTATTATACATTTTCACGATATCATAAAATTAACCCAAAGTTAATATTATTTGGTCTACCCCCTAAAACACCCCTATTTTAAGGCCATATAAAGTATTTTTGCATTTTTAATCCTAAATTACCAAATATTATTAGGCAATGAGCGGTTTATGGAATTACCCCCTTTTCAAAGTTGGCAGCTTTAGCCTTACAGCCGGCAGCCTTTTTTATGCAGCCCTCATTTTGTTGTTTGCCAAGGTAGTAGAGGTATTTTTATATCGGTTGTTCATCCGCACCTACGCCAAAAAACGAGAAATTGACCCCGGAAGGGCCTTCGCCGTTTCCCGGATGATTAAATATATCATCTACTTTATTGCCTTTTTATTCATCCTCAAGGTCTTTGGATTCAAGTTATCAGCCGTGGTCCTGGGCTCTGCCGGTCTGCTCGTAGGCCTCGGTCTGGGACTGCAAAACACCTTTGCCGACCTCCTGGCCGGCTTTATCCTCCTCATTGAGGGCA
Source organism: Saprospiraceae bacterium (assembly GCA_016717655.1). Classification (GTDB taxonomy): domain Bacteria; phylum Bacteroidota; class Bacteroidia; order Chitinophagales; family Saprospiraceae; genus JADKBO01. The sequence continues at coordinate 301,320 of JADKFC010000003.1, read as the reverse complement.
ACATCGCGGTAGGCGACATCGTGGTGATCGACGGCATGGTAGGGGTGGTAAGAAACATCAAACTGCGCACCACCGAGATCAAAACCCGCGACCTCGTCTTTATTATAGTACCCAATTCCAAGCTGGTAGCCAACAATGTGACCAACTGGAGCCACAACGAAAGCCCCGCCCGCTTCACCATCGACGTGCAAGTTGGTTATAAAGAAGACATCGAAAAAGTAGAACGTATCCTTTTAAATGCCGCTGCATCCCTGCCCGATATCGTACAAAACCCCAAACCCACCGTCCAGGTTGTAGGCTTGGGCGAATACTCCATCTCCCTCAAACTGGTCATTTATTCCGACGAACTCTTTTTTATCGAAAAAGTCCTCTCCGACCTCCGCAAAAAAATCCTCCTGGATTTCAGATCCAATAGCATTGATATACCTTATCCGCTGAGAGAGGTGAAGGTGGTGAGTTGATGGGGGCAATTCGCGCTACGCGCTTAGGTCAATACGTGCTGCGCACTTAGGGCAATACGTGCTGTGCACTTAGGGCAATGCGCGCGATGCGCTAAGGATAACTGAACGGTTTTGGCTTTGCCAAAAAAAATGATTGGCAGATCATTTTAGTGAAGGCACCACGCGTTAACCGCGTGGCATCGACTAATCCTTTTACTGTACATTAGACAAAACGCACTTCGCGCTTAGGTCAATACGTGCTGCGCACTTAGTGCAATGCGCTTCGCTTATGGCAATACGCTGCGCTTAGGGCAATTCGCACTGCGCGCTTAGGATAACTGAACGGTTTTGGCTTTGCCAAAAAATGGATCATTTTGGAGGCACCACCCTAACCGCGGGCAAATTTACTGCACATTGGTCAAAACGCGCTCCGCACTTAGGTCAATACGCTTCGCATTGGTCAATTCAGCCTTCACAATTAGTCAACAGGGATAAAAAAGATACAGCCATCTTTTTTTATCTCCATTTATTCCAATACCTTTTAAATTTTTGGAGGGGTGCATGAATATAAATAAAAAGAAATTATTCCCGATCAATCCTACCGTTGGTTTTTTTTTGGAACGGCTGCAGAGACGCATAATCATGCGTCTCAATCCCGATTTTTGAATATAATATTCTATTAGAATTTAATCCCCAAACCTCACCCCTACCGAATGATTTTTGGTTAATAGTAGTTGGGACGAATTGCAATTCGTCCCAACTGAAATTTCAATAACGGAATTTCCTAATAATATTTTTAAACCATCTCAATTGAAATTATTCTAGATTAGGTATCGCTTCGACCGATGGTGGCTTTCTCCAAAGAAAAATATATACCTCAAGATAAGATTGCCGATCTGCCCAATGCTACGATCCATATCTTAAATAGATAAATTCGCATTGAAAAGAGAATTATTATTAAATATTGAAAAAAAATTGAAATGGTCATCTATACTGTAAATTAAAGAACTTTTTTACAGTTAGGAAAACGAAAAATATCGATCTACATCGAATATAACGAATTTATCTATTTCTATACTAATACTCAGTCCTTTTTGGATGATCAGAAAAAAAGTCGTCGATCTTCTTTCTGAGTCCTTTATAAACGCTAGTTTGCCTAAACAATTGGCTTAATGTCTAGAAATATTCTTTGACGCATATTAAGATAATGGTCATTTTCATTTAATCCACTATAGAAGTATTCTAAGAAATCTAATGAAATTACAGTAAACTCGTAAATAGAATCATAAAATTTATTGAGCGGAATAGTAATTTGTATTCCATTGCAGAAATTTATTGTGACATTTTCATACTCATAAATAAATGAGAATATTATATCCCATTCAGAATTTTTATTGAACAAACAACCTTTGATAACTGAGCCATTCATTATACTTGCATGATTTGAAGACAAATTCAATATCACATCTAATATAGTGCTTTCAAATTCTAAAATAAAATTATCATATTCATCAAGTATGTAGAATTTTGCTTGTCCAATTTCATTGTGTAAAAATGCGTCATCAGCATACAAAGCGTAATTATACTTATACTCGCCGAATTTGCTTTTGTCAAGTTGGTGTTGGAATAAAATTCTCATATTAAGGCATTCCCGGAAAAGCATTATTAATAATAGGGTTTCCATCGGTAACATCAAAAATCATCGTTAATATATTGGTGTCAGTAGAATGGTCTTTCAGCTTGCCAACATTCTGCCCCATATCTTGTACAATGGTAATATATGTTCTTTTGACCCCATCTACAGGTCTTGTTACTTGATCTTGTAAAATTATATTACCTTTTCCAACTGCATCAGTTAAATATTGTTTCAATTTTATTTGATCATTTAATTCTACTTTAAAGTAACTTTTGCCCGCTACTTTCGATAAAGGATTATGACCACTCCAACAATGCTCAATGGCAGTTTCATAAATATTGCCATATTTTTGTTTAAACGAACTCCAACACCCATTATGCACCACCACCCCCTCATCCCCCACCAGGAAGTTGTGCAAATCCTTTACCTCCAGGTTATACACTGTCTCACTGCCGGCCCTCTTCTCTGTGCTGCTTACGGTAGCCTCACCTTTGTAGGTAAGTACGCGCTCTCCTACTTCCAGCTCTCCTGCCAGTCGCCAATCATGGTAGGTGGTGGAGTAGATGGGGTGGGTGGCGGTGACACCGAGGGAGGGGTGGGTGGTGAAATGGTCATTACCACTGATACCGGAAAAAGATAAAACAAGTAGCAGGGATAAAAACAGATTCAGCATGCTGTTAATCCTTCCAATTTTACCAAAAACCCTTAATATTTTATCTTGGAGGTGCATGATACAAATATAAAGAAATTAATCCCAACAATCAGAAACGGTGGATCTTTTTTGGAACGGTCGCAGAGACGCATAATCATGCGTCTCAATCCCGATTTTTGAATATAATATTCTATTAGAATTTAATCCCCAAACCTCACCCCTACCGAATGATTTTTGGTTAATAGTAGTTGGGACGAATTGCAATTCGTCCCAACGATATTTTCTCGCCTCACAGCCCTACGCCGCAACAATTCATCCATTTTATATATTATAGTACGGACGGACGCATGGCCATGCGTCCCAACGATTTTTTTGCAGCAAGGCATGCGGCGCAACATTTTGAACATTTGGCGAACATGCGGCGCAACATTTTGAACATTTGTAACATTATACCATTATGAAGCACATCCCCCCCTTCTCCGCCCCCAACCAAAACGGCACCGAAATCAGCAATACCAGCCTGCTGGGCCAGAAATACATCCTCTTTTTTTACGGACAAGATGATACCCCCACTTGCAACAAACAGGTATTCACCGCCAATGAGGTGGCGGATAAGGCAAAGGCCAAAGGATTTGCTGTATTTGGGGTGAGCCCGGATAAGCCGGCCAAACACAAAAAATTTGTGGATAAATATGGACTGAAAATAGACCTGCTGGCGGATCCGGAAAAAAAGATGATGTACGACTTTGAGGCTTATGGACCCAAAATATTTATGGGCAAGGAGGTAACGGGCGTTTATCGAAAGGCCTACCTCATCGATGAAAAAGGCCATGTTCTTAAAGTGATTTCAGATGTCACCGCAGCGGAGCAGGGCGAACTCATCTTGCAGGCGCTGGCTGCTCTTTAATTTACACCTCTATCTTAAAGGCGCGGTTGATGCTGTACACACCACCAATGACAATGGCTGTACCAAGTAACAATAGCGGGGTAATGGCCTCACCCATGGTAAAGTGACTGATAAACAAGGCCACAATGGGGTTGATGTATGCGTAGATACTAACCTGCTCGGCAGGTAGGTTTTTGAGGGCGTATAAAAAGCAACTAAAAGCGATCAAACTGCCAAACAGGGTGAGGTAGCCTATGCCACCCCATACGCCAGCCGGAATCTCTGCCAATGGGGTAAATTGTCCGCCCATCCACAATACCACGCAGAGCACACTGCCACTCAGCAACATCTGTAAGCCTATGCTGAAATAGGGATTTACCTGCCGGTCGGCCTGCCGTTTGGTATAGATGGTGCCGAGGGCCCAGGTGATGGAACTAAACACGGATAGTAAAAATCCAAAGACAAAATTACCCTTTACATCTGCCCCTTGAAGGGATGGGAAAAATACCAGGACCAGACCAAAAAACGACATCAACATGCCCAACCAGATGGCCATGGAAATCTTTTTATCAAAAAACCAGGTGTACAATACTACCAGCCACAACGGATAAGCTGCTCCTACAATGGACCCCAGTCCACCCGGAATAAATTTGACGCCCCAGGTACTCAGGGCATTGCTGCATACAAAGTTGAGAAAGGCCAGTAAAACGGTATCGCGCCAGGAGGGAAGGACCAACTTGTCTTTGAGTACAAACCACAGCGAGCTACACAAAACCACCCCCGCAATGATCTGTCTTATGGCCGCCACCTGCAAGGCCGAGACACCCTGTCTAACCGTCCATGCACTGGCCACCCAGGTGGTACCCCAAAGTATACACACCGCAACCAAACAGGCATAGGCCATAAAATTGGGACGATGCCTGACTTGCGCCAGTTTTTTCAGTTTTTTTCTCAACGACAAACAATAATTCTGTAAAAGTAAACAGAATTTATGTTGAAAGAAATTTTATCTCTTAATTTTTAATTTAACAAAATAAAATTCAAAAACAGCCCATTTGTTGTCCTCTTTCTTTTTATCGGATTTTTATGATCATTGATTGTCTCCCGACTTCCATTGGTCGTTAATCTTTCATTTGCTGAACCAAACCGCTAAAGTAACCGTTGGACAAGTTGAAAAATCAAGCTTACATGAAACATTTACTCACTCTTTTGATCTCCTGCCTGTCTCTGTTGTATGCTTCGGCCCAGGGCTTTAAAATAAGCTCGTTTCACGCCGACATCCAACTCTCCAGAGAAGGCAAGATTGAGGTCACCGAAAACATCGATGTTTTTTTCACGGAACAGAAAAGGGGTATCTATAGAGACATTCCTTATAAGTTTAAAAATGCTGGTAAAAAGTATACAACCGACATTTCCAACATTGCGGTGGTAGGCCATCCTTTCAAAGTTTCAAAAAAGAATGGGATGAAGTCGATTCGCATTGGTGATCCCGACATCTACCTCACCGGCAATCAGAAATATACCATCCGATATACCGTAGAGGGACCCTTTTTGTCAAACCCAGAATTCTGTGAATTTTACTGGAATATTACCGGCAACGACTGGCAGGCTACCATTGATAAGGCGAGCTTTGCTGTCACCTTGCCCGATAGCCTGGTCATCCGTTACAACAACCTTAGGGTCTTCACCGGGGCCAGTGGTGAGAATGGAAAAGATGCCACCATCCGCCAGGAAGGCAGAACCATCAAAGGAGAGACTACAGCTCCACTTTATCCCGGCCAGGGACTCACCATTGCCATCCAGCTTCCCAAAGACTATGTACCGGCCAACGCTACCCTCGAGGTAGACACCCCACCGCCCCCTCCCAAAGATTTTGGCGACCAATGGCCTATGGCGGCCCTGCCACTGGGTTTGCTGGCTGCCCTACTCGGCTTCTGGAAAAGAATGCGGGGCAGTGACGAAAACAACGACATCGAACCTAAGCCCTATCCACCCCTCGATCTCACTCCTGCAGAGACGGGTGCTTTTTATGACCACATCGTTCACGACCGCGATGTCATTTCTTTGTTGCCTTATTGGGCTGCACAGGGACACATCAAAATGGAAAAAGACAAGGCGGCCGATGAAATGTATTTTACCAAAATCAATGATCTTTCCACAGGCAGACCTCCTTATGAGTATACGCTGTTCAACGACCTCTTTAGCTTTAGAACCAGCGTGAGGTTGTCGGATCTGAAAAATGAATTTTACGATACCCACCAAAAGGTGAAATCACAAATCAAACAGGAAATCATCGACCTGCAACTATATGATGACCAATACCGATATTGGTTCAAATCGTGGAGATTATGGGTGCTGTTTTTATTGCTGCTGCCCCTGATCGTGGTCTTTTTTTACTTCCAGTTTTGGCTTTCTGCCATCATTGTCATAGGCATGCTTTTGACCATCATTGTGCTGGGTTCTATTGGTTCCAGTACTTCTGAAAAAGGCAGGAGGGTGAAGGAGGATCTCAGGGCCTTTCACCGCTTTCTTCAAAACGGAGATGCTAGTCAATATCCGGAATTGATTAAAAACGATCCTCAGTATTTTGAAAAAGTATATCCCTATGCGGTAGCTTTTAACCTGGATAAAAGTTTTACCCAACGCATCAAACCTTACATGACCATGGCACCGATGTGGTATGGTTATTATGGCGGATACTACGGCCACGGCCATCATACCATGGAAGATTTCAGCCAGGACTTTAGTCCCAAAGAAATCAGCTCTGCCTTTACCTCTATGCCTGCTTCCTCCGGTGGTGGAGGTGGTGGATTTAGTGGCGGTAGTTCCGGGGGCGGCTTCGGAGGAGGTGGTGGTGGTAGTTGGTAAAACGGCTACTGTCTGATCTCAGAAGGAACGTTGAGGTCATTGTAAAGGGGTAGGTTGGCGAGGCGGATAAATTCTTCTTCTGAAAAGTTTTTTCGCATCTTGGCTACCTCTGCACAATCTAGAACGTATACTTCTACCCGCCGGTTTTTTTCCTGCGAAGCCTCATCTCTTGAATTGGGAAAAAGCATTTGAAGGTGACCATAGCCCACGGGAATCATGCGATCGGCTTTCATGCCTTTGTCGATCAACCATTGGTAAACCCTTCCGGCGCGCGACTTAGATAGGTCCATGTAGGTCATGACCTGACTGGCAGGAACGCCCGGTGCATTGACATGACCCTGGATTTCATAACAGTAATCGGGATTACGAATCAATTGAATGCCCATGTTTTCCAAGCCTTCCATAGACTTGGGTAAAAACACATTTTTATTACCGTGAAACTGGACAGAATGAAATGAAATGGAAGAACCCTTTTTCAACGGCAGCATTTGTAAGCTTGCCATGGGTCTTTCTTTCTGGGCATTGACCATGATGGTGGTAAGGTCAACAGCATATCCTCTAACAAAAGTAGTCAGGGTTATGGGCAGCAGATCGGGTACCATCATGGTAAAACTGCCATCTTTTTTAGACAACACGGAGTCTGCAAAATATTTATTATCACCCTTGATCCAAACAGGTTGATCCAACTCGCCCCCATCCAATTTTATCTTACCCTGCAGGGAAGTGAGTGCAAATCGTTTGTAGATTTTCACTTCCACTCTTCTGTTAAGGGTTTCGGCTAAATCCGCATCTTTAATGTCCAATGGCCTTGTCTTTCCTAAGGCCCTGCCTACGACTGCAGATGGATCAATTCCTTTGGCAATCAAATAATTTTTAATGCGCTCGAATCTTTTTTCAGAAAGTCGCTGATTGTATTCCCTGCTACCACTCATACTGGTATGGGCATAAAGCTCAAACCTTTTGTGTTTAAACCGGGCCATAGAATCCAAAACGTGTTGCAGCTGCAAGACCGAACTATCAGGAAAATCCGAGGCGTCGTGATCAAATAAAACGGTCACTGTATGCACAGGAAAAAAGGTATCTCTGCTCGCCTGGCCAACCAGTAAGGTGGGCCACAAAATGACCATTATCAGACCCACCCGCTTATTGATAATTCCTTTCAATGGGTATAAAATACCTGTCGACTGATGACCTGTTTTCCTGTTTTGAGTTGTACAAAATAACTACCAGAAGGCAGCTGTACATTGTCTAATCTGAATCTTCTGGCATCTAAGGTTTTTACCTGGGTGCCCTGTGATCTTCCATTGATATCAAGAATGGTAAATTCAAGATCCAGGCTTGGTTCACAATCAAGGGTGATGTCGATAAAACCATTGCCTGCTGTGGCTGCAAAGTTCATCACTTTTTGTTCGATGTCGCCCACGGCAGAAGTTTGATCCAATTCGAGGTTTACTTCTCTTGCATTGATAAAGATGTATTTGCCGCCCGCTACTTTGTTCCAGATGACCATGACCACTTTGGTGTCTTCCAGTTTACCATTGTGTAAAACCAGGTTTTCCAGGGTGGCAGTGGTTTCAAATATAGCCCCCTGGGTGATAGGTGCTGTAGCTACTTTGTTGCCAAAAAAACCTGTGGTAAGGCTTTGATCCAACACTGCGTGGTGGACCGCATTCTGACCTACAGATTGCTGAAAGGCAACCAGGTTCTTTTTTACGGTGTACATACCCACATAAAATTCTCCACTTTCGGCAGAGTCATAAAATTCAATTTTAGCTTTGGCTGTAAGGGTGTTGGCAGGATTGACTTTGGCCTCACCTCCCATGCCTATGATGGCACCAAAGAGGGCAAGGTCGTCTACCAGCTGGGCTACTTCATTGACCTTTGCGGTAACATTTCCGGCGGTCAATCCGATGTCATCCGGCTCGGTGTTGAGGTAGATCAAGGGTTGACCCGACCCACCAATATTGGCAGCTACTGCCTTGGATGTGTTGGTTGCCAGACCACCTGAATGGTGTACATTCCACATAATGGCATCCTTGTCTACCAACATAGGTTTTAGTTGGGTGGTAAACTGCCAGCCGTAGCTTCCGCAGTAAGGACACCAGTCTGCTGTTCGTTTGGTGATCAGGGTGGTTTGGACATCGGTCACCGTTTGGGCACCAATTCCAAAAGCAGCAAGCAAAAGCAAAAAACAGGGGAACAATTTTTTCATGGGTATATTCTATACGTAATTAAAATAAAATGCAAAGGTACACTGTATTCGCCCTCTTGTCAAGCAGGGTAAATACGGATAGTAGCCGGGCCGGCCGATTGTTTTACTGAAAACTCCAGGAACTGCCTTCTTTTCCGTCCTTGACCTGGATCTTGATAGCGGCCAGGCCGTCGCGGATTTTATCAGAAGTGGGCCAATCTTTGTTGACCCTGGCTGCCTGTCTTAGGTCCAGGATCAATTCCATCAAGCCATTGACCGCTGTTCCCTGACTATCGCCCTCGGTTTCATCAAGCAATCCAAAAACATCGGTAATGATGGTGTTGATGACCTGTTTCAGGCGGGCTAACACTTCAGCAGAGAGTTGGCCTTCTGTACCTGACTCGGATAAGATGTTGATCTTGGTTACCAATTCAAAAATGGTACCCAGGGCCTTGGGTGTCGAAAAATCGTCACTCATATCGGCATAAACTCCGTCCAGCAGGGTGTTGATTTCATTGTCAAGGCTCCCTGAGGCAGAGGTTGACTCCAATTTTTTCAGTTTCTTAAGCGCATCCATTAGCCTGCGGTAACCTTTTTCGGCTGCCTGTAAGGCATCATCAGTAAGATCGAGGGTCGACCTGTAATGGCATTGCAGCATAAAAAATTTCACCGCCATTGGAGAATAGGCCTTGGTAATATGGCTGCTGTCGCCGGTAAATAACTCTGCCGGAGAAATGGTATTGCCATCACTTTTCGACATTTTTTTGCCGTTGAGCAAAAGCATATTGGTATGCAGCCAATAACGGGCTGGCTGGCAACCACAGGATCCCACGTTTTGGGCTATTTCATTTTCGTGGTGTGGAAATTTCAGATCATTGCCTCCGCCGTGGATGTCAAATTGCTGACCCAGGTACTTGGTACTCATGGCAGAACACTCGAGGTGCCAGCCAGGAAAGCCCACAGACCAGGGAGAATTCCACTTCATGATGTGTTCGGGTGATGCTTTCATCCAAATGGCAAAATCTGATGGGTGGCGCTTTTCATCCTGGTTTTTCAGGGTTCTCGACTCGGCCATCAACTCATCAATGATCCTGCCCGATAGTTTGCCGTATTCGCCGGTTTTTTCTGCAAAGGCAAGGGTGTCAAAGTAAACAGAGCCATTGGCCTCATATCCAAAGCCATTGGCCAGGATTTGTTCCACCATTTCTATTTGTTCGGGAATGTGGCCGGTGGCCCTAGGCTCGATGCTAGGTGATAGCGTATTAAAGATTCCCATTATATGGTGAAAGCCCAGTGTATATTTTTGGGCTACCTCCATGGGCTCCAACTGGTCGGCCTTGGCTCCCTTCAACATCCGGTCTTCGCCATCGTCCAGCAAGTGGCCTACATCGGTAATGTTGCGCACATACCTCACCTTGAAACCCAGGTGTTTGAGGTAGCGATGGATGATGTCAAAACTCACAAAAGTGCGACAATTGCCGAGATGCACGTCATTATAAACAGTGGGTCCGCAAACGTACATACCTACAAAACCTTCATGTAATGGGGTGAAGGCTTCCTTCTCCCTTGTCAAACTATTGTATACTGTGAGTTGATTGTTCATGGTGCAAAAATAAGGATTTTACAAAAAACATTTATATGATTGTTTTATTTTATATATAACATATTAAATATTAACGTAATTTTACCCCTTATTGCTCTGATGAAAGCCAAATTCACCGGCTTTGTCAAAGGAGTGAAATAAAAAATAGTGATTGTATGTGGATTAGGTATTGCTCTTCTTTATGGATGTTGTTGGTGGTCATTTCTTTAAATGGCCAGTGTTTATACAACAAAACAGCTTTGGATGAGGTTGCAGCGCAGTCAGATCTGATTGTGGACGGTAAAATTGTTTCTGCTGAGTGCATGTGGAACCAAAGCCATACCATGATATATACCCGCTATGGAATAAAAGTGTACTCCCTCTTTAAAGGCTCGGCAACTGATACGGTATTTTTCTACAGCGCAGGTGGTACGGTTGATCTGAAGAAAATTAAGGTAGAGCCATCTGTCCACCCTTCCATGGATAGCTATGGCTTATTTATGCTGGCACCGGCGGCTAAGAGCACAGATTTACCAGCGCATGCTTTAATAGCAAGTCGGGGTCATCTTTCATGGTATAGCTACAATTATTACAACGGCATGGCCTCCAGTGTTTTTGAAACCTATCCCTTGGTTGAAAAAAAACTGGACAGGGCCATTATGGAAATCACCGGAACAAAACCACTGAGAAAACACAGTTTACCGGTGGTCAACACCTATAATACCAATAATTCAAGAGCGATCACTGGCTTCAGCCCGGCCTCCATAACGGCCGGAACCACTTCGGTTCTTACCATCAATGGCAGCGGCTTTGGTTCGGTGGCCGATACCGTTTTTTTTCTATGGGCCAGCAATCCCAACTTTTTAGCCTTCGCGCTTCCAGGGCAGGTGGTAAGTTGGTCTCCAACCCAGATCAAGGTGCAGGTACCGGATGATGCCGGCACCGGTCCGGTTTATGTAAGTACTTCTACTTCTGCCGGTCCCAACCAAAATTCAGCTACCAATGTCAACATCATCAGTGCGCAAACCAATGTTGTTTATAACAATGCTGCCTATATTACCCGGCATAGCACCATTACCAATGTTGGTAAAATCAGTTTTCAACTCAATACCGCTTTTAATAATAACAACGACGCCAGACTTTCCCTGGCCAGGGCTATGAAAACATGGAGATGCAACAACAACTTTAACATTGAGATCAACCCCGTCACTACCTCGGTCAACGCCATTGCCGATGACAATGTGAATGTGATAAAATTTTCCAGTCTTTCAGGTCCTTTGGGTGTTACTTATACTTATTTTCAGGGCTGTACCATTAGCAGCGTGCTGTATTGGCACACCACCGAAATTGACATGGAATTTGACGATGCCCTCACCAATGCCAGCTGGAATTTCGGACCGGCCAACCCAACTTTTAATCAATACGATTTTGAATCTGTGGTCCTGCATGAAATGGGCCATGCCCTTCTGTTGTCGCACGTCATTGATGAAAGTAAAATTATGCATCGCTTTATCAACAATGGGGCTGTCAAGAGAACACCCTCTGCAGATGAAATTGCGGCAGTAGCGGCTGTGAATGTAAGATCTACCACCAATACCTTTATGTGTGGGTTTTTTGCGCTGACACAGGCTGGTAACATAACAGTTTCCGGAACAGGAGATAGCGGCACCGGCACGCTGCGACAAGCAGTCAATGATGTTTGTAACAATGGCACCATTGTTTTTTCACTACCCGCCAGCTCAACCATTACCCTTACAAGTGGAGAAATAGCGGTGGCGAGTGACATGAAAATTTTTGGCAACGACATCAATAATTTTATCATCTCCGGCAACAATTCAGGAAGGATCTTTAATGTGGCCGCCGGTAAAAGTCTAACCCTCCAGGACATGAAACTCATCAATGGCAATGCCGCTTCCAACGGCGGAGCCATCTACAATCAGGGTACACTTTTTCTCAAAAATGTGCAATTTCAAAATAATGGCCAGGGATCTACGCTAAAAAAGGCATTTTCTGCCGCTGTAGGCGCCTTTGTCAACCTGGAAGGCAATATCCAGTTCAGGCTGTAGCCGGTTTTCACCTCATTTTGCTGAATTTTTGACTTTCCTCTTCTAGGGGTTTTCACTTAATTTTCCAAATTTTAACATAAAATGCTTTAAATTATGCGTTTATGTATGTAAGTTTGTTCTAATATATAAACACCTCTATATATTAGGTTTATTTTTTTATTACTAAAGTCTCAAAGATCATGAAAAAAAACTACACCCTAATGGGCTTATTGTGCCTGCTTTTGGCCTATTTGCCCACCCAAGCTTCCAACAGTGCACCCACCTGGGCGCTGATCTGTCCTGACGATGTAACGGTTGATTGCGACGCTGAGCTCTGGGACCTCTCTGTTTACGGAAATGCCACCTACCACAATAGTACAGGCTATCATTCTGCAGGAACTCCGGTTGTCACCTACTACCTCAACAGCTGCGGCAGTGGATACATCACCCGAAAATGGACCATCGAAGACCCTTATTGGAATTTACAAAGCTGCACCCAAACCATCACGGTTGGAGCTGGTGGCAACTTTAATGGCTCTTCGATTGTATGGCCCGCCATGGTAACCCTCGAAGGTTGCAATCCCAATACCCATCCTGATGTTACCGGCAAGCCCACCTGGGTGCCCGCTGAATGTTCGATGTTGGGCTACTCCTATTCCGACGCCGTCTACACTGTAACGCCCGACTGTAAAAAGATATTGAGAAAATGGACGGTCATAGACTGGTGTCAAATGCCCAGCTCAGGCGGATACTACAACCAGGGCAGCTGGACCTTTACCCAAACCATCAAAATTGTCAACAGTGTACCTCCTGGCTTTAGTTGCATTCCAGACATAACGGTCAGTGCCTTTGATTGTAAATTTGGAAAAGTAGTTGCCAATCCGCTGGTCATTGATCCTTCCAGCTGTGGGGGCAACTTTGAAATTACCAACAACTCGCCCTATTCCACCGAAAAAAATGCCAACATATCAGGCACCTATCCGGTAGGTACTACCAAAGTAACCATGACCATTAAATATGGCTGTGGCCAGAAAAAAACCTGCCTTGTCAATGTAACCGTCAAAAACGATAAAGCACCCATCGCTGTGTGTGTGAGTAATTTGTCTGTAGCGCTGATGGGCATCGACAACAACAATGATGGTATCAATGATGAAGGAATGGTACAGCTCTGGGCCAAAGACCTCAACTGGAAAAGTTATTCAACCTGCAATAATTATCCGCTTCGTTATTCCTACTCTCCTGATCCCAACGAAATGTCAAAAACCTTTACGTGTGAGCATGTAGGTAAGTCAAAAGTGAGGATGTACGTGACCGATTCCAGAGGCAATCAAACCTACTGTGAGGTAGAACTCGACATTCAAAACAATGGGGCCAACATCAAAGATTGTAAGCCCAAACCACCCGTTTCTGTAGCCAGTAGGTTTGCAGCCAAAGGTTGGGTAGGCAATATTTACGGCAAAGGGGTCAAGGGCAGCGAACTAAAACTTTATGATCCAAAAAGATTGTACAAGGTCAACATAAGCTATGACACAACCTCTGTAATATCTAAAGACAGTTTCAAAAACTTATCGGGTTATTGGGTATTTTTTATGGACGTAAAAAAGACCATTACCGAAAAGAGAGACACCGTACCTACCACTGAGTTTACTTATTCTACGCTTACCGATGATAAAGGGCTTTTTGCATTTGACACTGTAATGCAGAAAAATTACAGTTATACGCTTCAGTGTCCTGCTCCTCTTGCTTTAGAGTTGCAAAACATCGACAAGGCAGACCTGGATCTTCTGACCTCTGTTATTCTGGGCCAAAAGTCATTTGCACACAACTGGCAGTACCTGGCCGCTGACCTCAACAAAGACGGCAAGATCAATACCGATGACTTGTCATTGATGGTCAAATTCCTGACCGGGGAAATAGAAAATTTTGGAGATCAATCCCATTACTCTTTGGTGGTCAACGATCATACCAATGCCATGAAAACAGAAATCATGGCAGAGCATCCCAACTGGACAGCTTTTGATTCTGTCAAAGCCAATGTAGAAGGAATCAGTTTCTTACAAATTCAGCTGGGTGACATCAATGCGGAAAAATTTGCCGGCATTCACAGCCAGGAAGACATCGAAGCTAATTACAGAAATGTAATGGCCCATAAAGAGCTCAGTCATACCATCTATCCCAACCCATTCCAACAGTCATTTGAGGTGGAACTCAATATGACCCAGGGAGGCAAGGTTCATTTTACCCTATACGATGGCATGGGCAAGACCGTACGCAAGGTTGTTGAAACAATGGATGCAGGTAACCAACTGATGACCATTGATGCAGCCGACTTACCCCCATCCATATACGTGTATACAATCGAAACACCCGATGGAATTTACAGAGGAAAATTGGTGAAGGAAAATAATTAAATAAAAAAGGGGGCTGAAATTCAGCCCCCTTTTTATTTGTAGAAATTATCTTACTACGGTCAAATCGCCAGCATAAACCCGTGGGCCACTGCCTGCAATTTCAACTTCAAATACATAAACAAAAACGCCCGGTACCACTTCTTTGCCATTGAACTTGCCATCCCATCCCAATGAGGGCTGGTTGGGTTCAAAGTTTTCATTGAAAAACATCAAATTGCCCCATCGGTCATAGATCTTGAGGTAGTTGATGCGCTGTACCTGGTCATTGCCATACAAGGTAAAGCCACCATTCGAACCATTGTTGGTCTCAATAACATTGGGGATGTTGACTATCTCTTGTTTTGTAATCAGCAGCCTCACCGTGGCCACTGCCTTACATCCATAAATATCAACCACCTCAATGGTATAGGTAGCATCTTCAGGAACTGTGACGACAGGATTGAGACAATCTGTACAACTCAGATTCGTAGTAGGTGTCCATTGAATAGATTGGATTTCTGATGCCGGAATATTTAAAATGGTATTTAACCTTACGGTATCTCCTTCCTGGACAAAAATGGTCAGCGGAAGGGCTATGTCTATTTCATTCTCAAAAACTTCAACCATGGCAGTATCTTCATTGGTACAGCCGTTGGAATTGTCTTTCAAAATCAAATAGTACGTGCCAGGTTCTGTTACTTCGATCTTACCCGGAGCTGTAGACAGGTTTTTTCTGTTTTTATCCTGCCACAGGTATTCTATCGTTGTTCCTACCTGCGATCCTTCTGAACTGATAAAGGTAGA
Source organism: Saprospiraceae bacterium (assembly GCA_016717655.1). GTDB lineage: Bacteria > Bacteroidota > Bacteroidia > Chitinophagales > Saprospiraceae > JADKBO01. The sequence goes on along the minus strand of JADKFC010000003.1, from coordinate 285,826 downwards.
ACTGGTCACACAATCAAGGGTATCCTCTACCACCAAATTGATAATTGGATACTCTATCAGAGAGGTGATGGGAAGATTGGACTCACTCCAACAACCCGATAAGGTATCTATGGCAATCAAAGAATAATTACCGGTAGTGCTAATATCTACAGTCTTATTATTGGACAATAGATTGCCATCCACCCTCCAGGTGTACGATACATCGGCTTCGTTGTCATTATAAAGGGTAATCGTTTTGATCACACAATCAAAGACAAGGGTAGGTCGGGCATAGATTACGCTCGAAGGTTCTTCTGTATCCTTCAATACCTCTACTAAAATTTTAGCAGAACTACATCCTGTTAAAGTGTTGTACGCCCTGAAATAATACTTGCCTTCTTCTGTCACTTTTAAAGTCAAGCCTTCTCCAATAACTACGCCTACTTCGGTCGACCATTCATACTTCAAGTTGTTGCCGCTGGCAGTTGCCTCGAGTAAAACCTCATCGATCTCACAGGTGAGGTCTTGTCCGCGAATAACCGACACAACAGGCAAGTCATCGTCAATGGTAATCAAAACCGAATCTATGGCAACACAGCCATCCGGATAAATTCCCTTGAAGTAATACCAGCCAGCCTCTCCAGCTACAAGCGTATTGGCTGAGGTAACCACATTGCCATTCAACAGCCACTGATAAATGCCATTGGGTGATCCGGTACCTGACAACAAGATAGAGTTTTGGGTACAAGACAGCTCACCACCGGTACCCGCATCAACGGTTTGTACGCATTGACTGCAAGTTGCCGGTATTGTCAGCGTCACCTGCTGTTTGCAATTAGGGCTGTTGGCATAATACACCAGGAAAGTATTTTCTCCATTGGCAATCTGGAAGGGTCCGAGGGTAACTTTATTACCCACAAATCCATCTACCCCACCCAATTGATCAATCTTCCACTGGGTATTGTTGCCCGTTACCAACAAATCAAAGGTAAATACATCATCTGCATCTGTGTTGTTGGTGCCGTTGTTGTTGCACTGGATATTGCTGACCACCGCATTGATTTCACAAGGACCCGAACAAGGTGCAAGCAAAGGGGTACTCACCATGGCCGTACAGATTCCATTGCCCTTATCGGTAATGGTAATCACGTGTACCAGGTTATCTGCTGGAAAATTCAGTACCAGATTTTGTCCATAAACTCCATTCGTTGATTTTCCATCAACAACAGCTGTAAAACCACTACCTCCGTTGGAAGCGTTGGCGATGACGGTCACGGTATAGGTATCATCAGAAATGTCACTTGTAGTGCCTCCGTTGTTGCAGTCATAACTAAGCACAGTAGCATTGATGGTACACGGCATTGAGCATGGCAGCAACAAATCGGTTTGTGCCATACCCTTACATTCCGCACTTACCACATCTGTCACACTGATGTTGTGTGCCTTACTGTCGGCCGGTAAGGTAATAACCAAGGCTTGTCCGTATTTTCCCGGATAGTTGTTGCCATCTACCGTCAGAATATAATCAGCTGAATTTCCCCCATTCACCAATGTAGTAAGCACGGTTATGGTGTAAACATCATCATTTGAATTGTTGGTAGTACCATTGTCACTACAATCGTAATCTACAATTTCCACTTTTACCTCACAAGGTCCGGAACAAGGTTCCAGTACATCCAGGTCCAACATAGTATTGCACGCGCTATTACCACTGTCCGTAATGTTTAATACCTCGTTCTGACCGATAGCCGGAATGTTGAAGGTAAGGGTGGTATTATAGGTGCCGTTAAAATTGGCGCCTGCTGTAGTCCTGACTGAATAACCCGTGCTACTTCCTCCATTGATGATGGAAGCTTTAATTTTCACTTCGTAATAATCATCCAAAGGACTAGGACTTCCTCCAGGGTTTACACAGTTGACAGATTCTACAATGGCATTCAATATACATTGGTCAGAACAGTTGTTGAGTGGACCAATGTCTTCACTATCGGCACACTGCACGTCTTCTGCATCCTGGGCCCTTACGGTAGCCAACAGGTTGGTGGCAACAATATTGATACTATAAGTAATGCCATACATGTAGTTGCCCTTTGGCACATTGTCAACAAATAAAATATACGTGTTGGTTGTCGAACCATTGAGCGCTGTGGCCCTAAATGACATCTCATAAAAATCATCATTCGGATCCGAAGGCGTATTATTGCCATTACAGTTGAGGCTGATGATTTCAAGACTTGCTACACAATCTGTGGAACATGAATTGAGTGGACCAATGACCCGGCTGGCAGTACATGACCTGTCTGTATCGGTCAGAGTAAAAGTAACCGTAGCTCCATTGGCCGGCAAATCAAAGGTATAATTGGTATTGTAGTTGTATTGATTACTAAATCCATTGGTACCCGTCAAGGTGAAACTGCCCGCAATATTGAGGTTGTTACCTACCAGCAAAGTTATATGGTACACATCATCACTGGCATCCGATAGAGTGCCTTTGTTGTCGCAGACAGCAGAGAAGGTCTGTATCTGGATCAGCAAACCTGCATCAATGGCAAAGGGTTGTTGACTTCTACACAAAAATTGGTTTTCGGCAGTTAAGATATAATTGCTTACGCCCAAATTATTGAAGACCCCTGTGTTCGACCAGTTTTGATTGTCGAGCGTGTACCTGAGGGTTTGAGAAGCATTTGGATTGACTGCCGTCAGCATACCATCGGCACTGCCCAAACAAGACTCATCTTCTACCGTCAACAATGGAGCCGGTACAGGATTTAAGGAGAGGTCAAGTTCTGCAATATTTTTACAACCGGCTTGATTGGTAACCAGGGCAAACAATTTTTGTGGACTGTTTACATTGGCATAGGGTGATGTCAATGCATTGGAACCTGCAATTGCATCTGCCTGACTAAGGTGGTAAGATATGGTATTGGCCAAGGAAGTAATATTACCATGAGCCGCATTGATATTAAATAATTCAGCTCCATTGTTGAGGGTATCACACTTGGTCAACATGAAATTGGACACAACAGGGTTGGCAAAAATTTCTACCTGGATGGCCAGTCTCGTCAGACTATAACATCCATTGGCCGGATCATAGGTCTCTACATAATAATTGTAGACCCCGGGCAGTCCATTGGTGTGGGTATAACTCAGACTATTGGACACCAACGCCGTGCCTCCAACCGCCTGATTGTACCAATTGGCCTGCATGCCTGCGGGTACTGCCACCGTCATCACAATTGAAGTATTGGCCGATTCACATGCAGTATAAATAGGTGTGCCGGTTGGTTCAGGCACAAACGGACAAGCACAGTTGGGTGCTGTCAAAACCAGAGAAGCCTGACACACGTTGTTGGATGAGGCCGCGTTGATGGTAATGCCCTGTGACTGCGGAATATTGAAAATTCTGAAGGTATCAAGGGTCAACTTCTGCACAGTACCCAAGGTAGAGGTAATGGTAGGAGCATTGGAAGTAAGTTTTACTTCCCAGGTCCCTCCCGGCACACAGTCTACAGCGACCAAATTGAGCACAATTTTTTGAGTGACGGTTATAGCAAAAAAGGCAGTATCCGGCGGGCACTCAAACTGGCTCTCTACAATATAAGCGAGATTATAACTTCCCGGGGTCACCCCGTTAAAATTAACTGCTGTAGGGGCAGAAAGATTTAAATTACTTCCACCTAATTGTACCCAGGAACCACCAGGCTGAGCACCTCCATTTAGCAGGGTGGTAAGATTTAGTACACTGCCGTCATTACAAATCCTGGCATTGCCGTCTCCACCGGCATTAGGTGCATCTACCACGTTAAAGTAAATAACAACTATATCATCACATCCCTCATCATTTAAGCCCCTTATAAAATAAACATCTCCTGCATTGGGCATGATTTCTGGCAAGATCTCATTGGATGGATCAGCCGGAAGGGTAGAGTGATAGGTAATGACCGGGTTAGTGCCATTGAGATCGATGACTTCAATGGTCGACAAATCAAAAATAGCCCCCGCACAAATTTCTATGTCGGGATCTTGCACAAAAATATTGGGTGCTTCGATGGTAAAAGTAGTCTGCGTATGGGTAAATACATCTCCCGTACATGGATGGGTGTACTCCCACTTATTGGTATAGGTACCTCCATTTTGGGTAACACTTACCAATGGGGCGTTGATATTGATGCCGCATGGACCCGTAAGACCATTGGTCACCACAATAAAAGGGGGTGGATTGTTGACGCCTCCACAATCCAAATTTTCATCACCCGGCGCATCTACCCAATCAGGATCGGGTGCAGGCTCAATGGTCATGGACATGGTGTGGGTAATGGATCGGTTGCACTGATCGGTAAACGACCAGGTATAAAACACCTGACCTCCACAAGCGTCAAATGATCCGCTTTCTACGGGAGAAACCGTTCCTGAAATTTCACAAACGCCTGTTTGACCATTGGTATAATTAAGAACCGTGTTTACATTGTATACATCTTCGCAACTCACCGTTACATTGGCTGGCAGACTTGTAAATGCAGGCGGAGGGGCGGGCAACAACGTAATCAACCTGCTGGCTGATATGGTCCTGCCGCATGGGTCGGTAAATACCCATACATCCTGCAGGGTTCCTCCGCAATAAGATACAGTGCCGTTTCTCACGTTCTGCACGCTGCCCGAAATACCACAAGCACCGGTCAGGTTGTTGGAATAGTTGATGGATATAGGTGTATTGATCAAATCTCCACAGGCTACCGTAATGTCAGGAGGTACTCCTGAAAAAGCGGCCAATGGAGCTGGTTGAACCGTAACCACTTGGATTTCCGTAGATGTCCTTCCACAAAAATCTGTATAGGTCCAGGTTGCTGTGATGGTTCCACCACAGCTGGTAGCCGATCCCGTTACAACTGGCGTTACGGTAGCATTGATGCTGCAATTGCCGGTAGAATTGTTTGTAAAAGTAAGATTTGGGAAAGCCGTAGGCAGGGGAGCCATGTCACAACTTACCACGACATTAGAAGGTACATTTAAGAAATTTCCCGGTGATACGGGTGATACATTGATCGTTTGAACATGCTGAATAGTTCGACCGCATACGTCTGTGTAAGTCCATCTATAATTAAAAGAACCACCGCAAGCATTGGGTGTTCCTTCTAAAACAGCGGGCACCGATTCGTTGATGTTACACCCCACCGGACCGCCATTACTCACAGTAAGATTGGGAGCAGAGGTTGGAACGTTTTCACAAGTCACGTTTAAGTTGCTGGGCGGATTTAAAAACACCGGCGGCAACATCGGTGTCACATTGACCGTTTGCTGGTGACTGATGGTACGGTTACACGGGTCGGTAAAAGTCCAGGTATAAGTAATTACGCCCCCACAAATAGTGGCACTGCCCGTTTGCACGGGTGTCACCATGGCATTGATCGGGCAGGTTGCTGAACCATTGGTAGCCGTTAACACAGCACCGGCTGCCGGTATGGCATCACAGTTTACCGTGATGTTGGCTGGTGGACTTACAAAAGCAGCAATAGGCATAGGATTGACTGTAACGGTCTGTGCATGGTTGATCGTGCGGTTACACTGGTCAGTAAACGTCCAGGTATAGGTAATTAAACCTCCACACATATCTGCAGTTCCAGATTGCACGGGTGTCACCATAGCTGTGATTGGACACACAGCTGATCCATTGGAGACCGACAATACAGTACCCGCTGCAGGTATCTGATCGCAGTTGACAGTGATGTTGGCTGGTGGATTCACAAAGGCTGGAGGAGGCAATGGAGTAATGGTAAGATTCTGCACGTGGGTGATGGTGCGGTTGCATTGGTCTGTAAAGGTCCAGGTGTAAGTAATGGTGCCTCCACAAATGGTACCATTGCCACTTTGCACCGGTGTTACGGTTTGGTTAATGTTGCATCCACCTGGAACATTGTTGGTAACTGTTAAGGTAGGTGCCGAAGACGGTATCTGATCACAGGTGATGTTCTGACTGGGAGGCGGATTCACAAAAGCAGGCAGGGGCATCGGAGTGACAGTGACGGTTTGTGTATGGGTAATGGTGCGGTTACACACATCGGTATAGGTCCAGGTGTAGGTGATAGACCCACCACAAATGGTAGCAGTTCCAGATTGAGTTGGGGTAACATTGGCTGTGATCGGACAGTTGGGATCATTGTTGGCAGCTACAAGTGTGGCACCACTGGTAGGGATCATATCACAATTTACCGTGATATTAGCCGGAGGACTAACAAACACAGGTTCTTGTACGGGCGTCACGGTTACTTTTGAACATTCGTGATGGTCCGGTACGGATCGGTGAAGGTCCAGGTATAGTAATTTCACCTCCGCATTGTGTAGCACTTCCCGATTGAGTGGGAGTGACATTGGCGGTGATCGGACAATTGGGATCGTTGTTGGCAGCTACGAGTGTTGCTCCACTACTGGGCACCATGTTGCAATTGACCGTGATATCTGCCGGCGGACTTACAAACATGGGCTGCAACACGGGTGTCACAGTTACAGTCTGTGTATGCGTAATGGTCTGTCCGCAAGGATCTGTGAATGTCCAGGTATAAGTGATTGTGCCCCCACATTGAGTGGCGCTTCCCGATTGGGTAGGTGTTACACTGGCATTGATCGGACAATTGGGGTCGTTGTTGGCGGCAACCAGATTGGGTGCACTGGTGGGTACCTGGTTGCAATTGACCGTAATGTTTGCCGGTGGATTTACAAAAGATGGCGGAATAAGAGGTGTTATCTCAATATTCTGCTCATGGGTAGTAGTTCTGTTGCACTGATCGGTGTGGGTCCAAGTGTAGGTAATGGTACCACCGCATTGACTTCCTGATCCACTCTGTACGGCAGGTACGGACTGATTGATGGCACAAGTTCCTAAGCCCGTATTCATGATGGTGAGATTGGGGCCACTGGTGGGCACCTGATTACAATTGACAGTAACATCAGGGGGAGGATTTACAAAATTACCTTGAGGCATGGGATTCACTGTTACTGTCTGCGTGTGTGCAATAACCCGTGAACAGATGTCGACATATTGCCAGGTATAGGTAAGGGTACCTCCACATTCGGTGGCACTGCCGGAAACCGTAGCTGTTACATTGTCTGTAATTGGGCAGGGTGCCGGTGCATTAGAAACCTGAAGGACCGGAAGTGTTGTTGGTCTGTTTTCACAACTTACTGTGACATTGGCCGGTGGGTTTAGAAACACAGGTTCAGGTATGGGATTGATTTCCACAAACTGAGTATCAACCTTACTACGGTTGCACTGATCTGTGTAGGAATAGGCAAAAAAGATGGTACCTCCACATTGATCACCCGTACCCCCAACGGTGGGCACTACGTTGGCAAGCACCTGGCAGGCGCCTGTGAGCCCGTTGGTAAAGGTCACAGGGGTACCGCTCGCCGGTATGGCATTACAATCCACCGTGATATCATCCGGTGGGTTGACAAAATTGCCCTCAGGCAGAGGGGTCACCGTTATTTTTTGGGTATGGGTTATGGTGCGATCACATTGGTCTGTATAGGTCCACACAAAAAAGAATTCACCGCCACAGGCTGTAGGTGCGGAGCCTTGTACCATAAAAGGCACATTACCCGCTATGAGGCACGAGCCGGTCATACCATTGGTATAATTCAGGTTGGGTGCTGTAGCCGGCACCATGCTGCAATCTACCGTAATATCTGCCGGAGGACTGGTGAAGGCGGCCTGAACCAAAGGAGTGATGGTAATGGTTCGCACATGGGTAATCGTACGATCACATTCATCTGTAAATTCCCAGGTATAGGTTACTGTACCTCCGTCACAGGGAGTATAGTTCTCCACTACATCTGCCACCACCGTGCCTGAAATCAGACAAGGGGCTGTGCCCCCATTGGTGTAACTGAGGTTGAGGTTAACAGGTAGTAGGTCTGCACAATTGATGGTTATGTCTGCCGGAGGGTTGATAAAGGCAGCAATGGCTACAGGATCTACATCCAGCATGATGGTATGGGTTGTAGTATTGCCACAAACATCAGTTATTTCCCACTCACGGGTGATGAGACCCCCATCACATGCATTGGTAACGCCGGTTTCCGTACCTGGAACACTGCCTGCCGGGATGCAATTGTCTGTAAAATTGAGCGGCCCCATCGGGGTGGATTGCAGAATACAGGCAAAGGTTCCGCCTACAGGTGGATTGACAAAACGGGAGGTTGATTGTCTTCAAATGAAACTACTTTTGAGGTGAGCTCACAGCCACATCCCATGCAATCAAAATCAGAAACATTCATGCCCACTGCCGGTACAGGAAAGTCCATACATACATCGTAGTAATTTAAACTGTAGACTGTATATTCTTCACAAATATTGCTGAGGATGGTACCAGTAGTACCTGCAAATACTTGAACAATGACACCCGAAGGATCTGTTACAAAAACATGTTCAATAAAATCGGTTGCCGAATTAAAGCCAGTAACACTTACATTGACCGTTTGTCCGGGGCAGGCGGGATTGGGATTGGTATTGATGGTACCAGCTTCTGCAGGAGAAGGAGATACACATACTTCCTTACATAATTGGGGAGGAAAATCTGCTTCTTCTATACAGGGTAAATTGGCTGCATCAACACAAATTGTATGCATTCCTGGTGAAACACCTGAAAAATTGAGATTAGGCATAGTCAGAAATTGACCAGACTGAACTAAAGTACCATCAATATACCAATAATAAACTATTGCACCTTCTAATTTTGTTATGGTATATGTTTTTGTCGCATCTGGTTTACAAATAATATCAGGACCATCAATATCTCCAAACCAATTGCTGATGGAATTTTGTCCACATGAACCTACCACATCTATTTCTACATCACAAGCCGAATTACAGCATCCATCTACTAAAAAGTAATACACACTACCAACTGTCATACCAGTTAAATTTAGCACTCTTACTCCACTCGGGTCGCATAAGCTAGGGTCAGTTGCACATCCACCAGCCACTATTGAATTTGGATCTAAGCTACAATTTGAATATACTGCTGCCTGTATTCCTACTGAATTACACCCTGGCGGGTTAGGAGGATTGTTGCAACTTCTAAAGGATAACCTCAAGTGTCAGCTCCTCACACCATGCTATAAAGGCAAACCAGGTAGGGTTATGGGAAGTGGTTCCAGCCTTCTTGGCCGGGACACATTGGTTGGACCCCATCTTGAGGGTGCGAAAATTGGTCATTGAATAAGAAAACCCATCTAAGTCATCAATTGTACATAAAATTGGTGAGGTAGTGCATTTACAAGTATTTTCATTCCCTGTGAGACAAGGTATAGGAGGTGAGGTTATTTGTGCAAATAACTCAAATGACATGGTTATGCATAATACTGCAACCAAGAAGATTCTACTCATCTAAACTCAATTTTTTACTACAAAATTTACCCCTTTGATTTTTCCCAGACGCAGGATGCTCGGCTGAACTTCACCCAATGCACAAATATAAAGAGGGTTTCCATATTAAATTCGTTTTGTTTGCACTTTTATACGACAAAATTTGAGCAGTGTACCCAATTGCCGGGAATATATCCCTAATCCTAATCTGTTTACCCAATACGGTTTTGTGATCGTTTAAAGAGTAAAAACCAACCTTTACATCAAAATTTAACCAAATCAGACCTAAATTCATGGCTATTCGTCGAAAAAATCCAAAAAGTGAATGTCATTGTGATATATTTGTGATATCAAAATAATATCATTATGAATGAAAAACAAATTAATCCACTTTCTGGCTACCTAATGTTGCTGGTTTGTCTTTTACTAGCCATTGGCATAGGTTATGGGGTTTATGCACAAATGCCCTTTTTAACCATCGGTTCCGGTATCTTACTATTTTTTATCACAACCGGCTTCTTTTACATCAACCCCAATGAATCGAGGGTGCTTACCCTTTTTGGTAAGTACATAGGTTCCGTCAGGGACAATGGTTTCTTTTGGGCCAACCCATTTTACGGAAAAAAGAAGTTTTCCCTAAGGGCACGCAACTTTGAAAGCGAGCGGGTTAAAGTCAACGACAAAAGGGGAAATCCGATTTTGATCAGCGTCATCACCGTTTGGAGAGTCAAAGACACCTTTAAGTCGGCCTTTGAGGTAGACAATTACGAGGCCTTTGTCAAATTACAGAGCGATGCGGCGGTAAGAAATCTGGCAGGAGCATATTCTTATGACAACTTTGAAGACCACCACGAGATTACCCTGCGTTCCGGCATGGACGAAATCAACAATGCCCTTGAAAATGCCCTGGCAGAAAGATTGGATATGGCAGGCATCGAAGTATTGGAAGCCCGTATCGGCTATTTAGCCTATGCTGAAGAAATTGCCAGTGCCATGCTCAAACGCCAGCAGGCAGAAGCCATCGTTGCCGCCCGTCACAAAATCGTGGAAGGAGCCGTAAGTATGGTAGAAATGGCCCTTGCCGACCTTTCATCCAAAAAAATAATTGAATTTGACGATGATAAGAAAGCAACCATGGTTAGTAATCTGATGGTGGTTTTGTGTTCTGACAAAGAAGTGAGTCCGGTTGTGAATACCGGTTCGATTTATCAATAAACCATGGCCAAAAAAAAATTTATGCTAAGACTGGATGATGGGGTCTTTGAAGCCATTGAAAAATGGGCCAATGACGATTTCAGAAGTGTAAACGGGCAAATGGAATGGATCTTGTCGCAGATGCTCAAACAGCATAAAAGAAAGATTAAAAATTTGACTTCAGACCCATCAACTTCCTCTGAAGAAGTAGAATTATAAGCATCAATTGAGGTGTTGGCGGTAGAAAAGGATGCCTTTGCGGGCGTCGTATTCTACCTCCACATCACTGTTCATAAGCAAGTGCTTGTAGGGGTTTTTATTGGTGTCTATGATGTAAACTTTACATGCGATGGCACCGGTCAGCTCTTCGTTGGTTTGTTTCCAGCAATACGCCATCTCTGCAGCTGCTGCGCTGTAGTTTTTTTCCCATTTTCGCCCGATGACGACCTCAAGATGAAACACGCCGTTGTTGTATTTGATCAGTCGTGATGACAGGCCCATCTCGACCCGATAGTACATATCGGTTTCGAGGAAATGTCGCTTGTTTATTTTTTCTATATCAATCACATTTTTGGATAAGCACAAATTGTGCCAAATCCAAATTGTAATTCGTATTGTACGTTACGCTTTGTAGGGATTACATACAGGCAGGATCTATGGACAGCATATATACTTTGACCATGTCAATCGTCATGGCTTTGTGGCTGCCATCAAAGCCAGAGATCATCTTGTTATTCATTTTTTTGCTGCTTCCTCTTGTATTCGTTGTGCAATGGGAAGGTAAGACCAGTGCCACTTTTCTTCCTGATATCCGTGCTTTCTGAAGGAATTGATTGGGCCGTATACCTGGCAAAAACCATATTGGGAAGCATTCGACTCCATCCAGGCATAGAGCCTGGCACCTTCTCCCCCAGCAAACCAACTGTTCTCAAAAGAATTGATATCTACATCGGTACCCCAGTGGTGTCTGGAAGTGCCCGGCATTGAGCTGTAAAGCAGGATTTTTTTGGCCCTTAAGAATTCATCTTTGATATCTGAAGCCTTACTGCCATCTTCCAAAATGGTAAGGCCTTTCCATTTGTTTTCCCAGATTTGTTTCTGACTATCAAAATTGCGGGTAGCCGACCTTATGATCAAACGCACACCTTCTTTAGCAGCTGCGTCGGCCATTTCAGCAAACTTAATCATCACATCCCTGCGCAAATATCGCACTGTTTCGTCTCTGTACTTGGAAGGTATGCTCACAAAAAATCCGGGTGTTTTGCCGGTTCAAATTTTCCCATAATATAGTTCAGGCCAAAGGTATCAGCAATTATTGACTCACTATTGGGCAGGATCAGTCCTATGGTTTGCGGGACCGGCTTGCAGGAAGTGAGAATCGTTAAATAAAAAAGAAAAAATCCAGACCACCTTTAGCATTGTATATGAGTTGAGAAAAATAAAATCTAATTGCGAACCCAGTCTGCCGCTAGTTCAAACCGGGGAATGGATATTTCAAAAGTACCTCCGGTAACCGTGTTTTCCATCAGATAGGAGCCTTCCATAGTGCCCAGATTGCTGTCTAGAGGACACCATGAAGAGTAAGAAAATGAAGCACCAGGGGCTATTTCGGGCTGCATGCCAACCACTCCCTCACCTTCCACCATGTGGTGCTTGCCAATGCTGTCAAAGATATCCCACTTTCTGGACAACAATTTGACCGCATGCGACAAGGAATTGTGCACCGTAATGGTGTAGGTAAATATAAATTTAACATCCTGAGCATCTGTGATGTCACCGTCAAATTTAGGATCAACACTCACCGTTATACCTTCTGTTGTTTGGCTTTTAATAGGCAATTTTTTTTACCTTTAATGGTGAATAAAATTATCAACCAGTACCTCTGCCTCTTTTTTGGCAACCTCCAGTAAATCATTAACAATTACGGCATCAAAACGGTTCTCATAACCAATCTCTCTTTTTACTTTGTCGATGCGTTTGACCAAAGATGCCTCGGTTTCCGTAGCCCGTTTCTTCAGTCGCTCTACCAGGGTGTCAATGGAAGGTGGTTTTACAAAGATGGTCAGACACTGTTCACCAAACTGCTCTTTTAGTTTGGTGGCTCCATTTACATCAATATCAAAAACGATGGCTTTGTCTTCTTTCCAAATCCGCTCCATTTCTGACCTGAGGGTGCCGTAGAACTGGCCGTTGTACACCTCTTCCCATTCCACGAAGGCATCTGCTTTGATTTTTTGCCGGAATTCCTCTTCGCTCAGGAAAAAATAATCAACCCCTTCTTGTTCGTATTCACGTTTAGCGCGGGTAGTTGCACTTACTGAAAAATCCAGGTATCCATAGTAGTTGAGCAAGTGCCTAACCAGGGTTGTTTTGCCGGCTCCGGAAGGTGCTGTTAAGACCACCATCTTTCCTTTGGGTTGAAACATAAGGGTTACTTTTTACAGGATATTGGCCAATTGTTCTTTGATTTTTTCCAGCTCATCCTTCATTTGAACCACCAGTTGTTGCAACTCAGGATCCTGTGCTTTGGCCCCCAGGGTATTGATTTCTCTTCCCATTTCCTGTGCAATAAAGGCCAGAATTTTGCCCACCTGGGTGTCACTGTTTTGCAATTGTTCTAAAAAGTAATTGCAGTGTTGACTGAGCCTCACCTTTTCTTCAGTGATATCAATGCGCTCTAAATAATAAATTATTTCTTGCTCAAATCTATTTTCATCGATGCGTTCTGACTGGATAAAATCATCCAGATTTTTTCGCATTCTTTCTTTGATTTTAATTATTCTGTTTTCTTCCAAAGGTACTACCAATATCAATCTGTCCTGGATGCCGGATACCCTTGCACTCAGATCATTCGACAACTCTTGGCCTTCTGTTTTTCTGAATTGATTCAGCGATTGAATGGCTTCGCGAATAGTAACTTCTACTTTTTCAAAATCTTCATCACTCAGTGGGTGGGCATTGGTCTGTGTTACGCTGGGTATGCGCATTACAGCCGTAAAAATTTCTGCATCAGAAATTTGAATCTGTTGTTTCAAACCTTTCAGTTGATTGAAATAATGCATCAACAAATCTGTATTGATGGTATAATCATCAGCAGAACCCTCATCGCCCGCATAAATATTAAATTCAATTCTACCTCTTACAATCTCATCTGTAATGAGTTTTCGTATTTGCATTTCCCTTTCAGCAAAATTGGAGGGTATTTTGCATCGGATATCCGTAGTTTTGGAGTTGAGGGCTTTTATCTCAACTGTAAAATAAACGTCTCCCAACAGCACCTGACTGCGGCCGTAGCCTGTCATCGATAAGATCATATGGCGTAAAATTTGGCCAAAGATAAGACCATATCCCGATTCAAGGCGTTACCAACCACCCCAAAGCCATTATTCTGTCAACATTTTAAATTCTTTTGTTCATGGATCAAAAAAATAAAATACGCTTGTCCGTTAAGTGGATTGGTAAAGCACTGAAAATCAAATAACCACCTTTTTTGTGCCGGTACTGAGGGTAAGAGGCTCTTTAAATTGTCATCATATAAGTACATGAAATAATATGTAAGTCTCTGTTTTGGCTTAATTTTTGATTAGTGTAAGTAATTTGTGACGACAAATTAGAGCATATTTGACACATTTGGATGAGAAGTGAATTATATTTGGTATTCAGTCAACAGGTTAATTCGTTATTATGGAAGGACATCAATTATGGTATCTTGAAAACATAGATATGACAGGCATCTTCTGCCCCACGAAAGTAGAAGACGCAATGCAAGGTCATTCTAAAAAAAGTTTTGTCAAAAACGATTACATCTATCTGCCGGACCAACATGCTGACAAGCTGTACTTTATCACAGAAGGTAAGGTAAAGATTGGCAGCATTGGCGACAATGGTAAAGAAATCACCAAAGCGCTGCTGGGCAAGGGTGAGGTTTTTGGCGAATTATCAATGGTAGGGGAAGGCAAACGAAGAGATTTTGCCTATGCCATGGAAGACACCGATATCTGCATTGTTCAGGCCAATGATATGAAGAGTTTGTTGAGGGAACACAATGCACTCAGCTTGTTTTTTATGAAACTTATGGGTTCAAAAGTGCTCGAAATGGAGCATCGCCTGGAATCGTTGGTTTTTAAAGACAGCCGAAGCAGAATCATTGAATACCTGGTGGAATTGACAGAAAAAAAAGGCCAGCGCGTAGGTTACGAGTGGGTAGTTCGCAATTTTTTGACCCATCAGGAGATTGCCAACTATACAGCTACCTCCCGACAAACGGTGACTACCGTTTTAAATGAATTGAGAGATGCTGAGCAACTGACCTTTAACCGCAAGCGACTCCTGGTCAGAGACCTGGAAAAACTGAAGGCAGAAGTCAAAAAATCCTGATAATGAGCAAGACATAAATAAAGGGTTTAACTAATCTTTTATTGCATCTTACCCAATATTATTTGGAGCCCTCAGGCAGCGTAAACCGGATATTTCGGATATAAACAAAAAATAGAGGTTTTAAGACGGTATTTCAAAAAACTTATTACTTTTATGCTTCCATTCAAATAAAAATACAGCTCATTTTAGCTGACAATTTTAATTTATTTTAAACGATGAAGTATTCATACAAACTGGTATTTACGCTTGTAGCTGTTGTTTTTACACTTGGTTTGTCTGCCCAGGACATCCACTTTTCACAGTTCTACATGTCGCCACTTAACCTCAATCCAGCCATGACGGGTGTCATGAACTGTAAGAACAGGTTTATTGCCAACTACAGGAACCAATGGGCGGGTGCATTGCAGGCCAATGCTTACAATACCTATTCCATCTCCTATGATCAAAAAACACCGATCGGAAGAGAAGACTACTTCGGAATTGGAGGTACTCTTTGGTCAGATGTGGCCGGTGAATCCAGATTTGGTACTACTCAGGGCAGAATTTCTCTATCCTACAGTAAAAAGATGTCTGGCTACCGTCAGAAAGCATCGTACCTGGTCATTGGTGCAGATGCCGGAATCTCTCAAAGGAGAATTCGTGAAAATGACTTGAGGTGGCCATCACAAATTGATGCCAATGGTTTTGATCCAAGCAAGCTGGGTCAGGACATTCCAGATAATGACTTTATCTATCCAGACATCTCAGCCGGTGTTCTTTGGTTTTCAGTGATGAACAAATACACCAACTGGTATTTGGGTGCAGCCATCCACCACTTGAATCAGCCCAATGTTTCTTTCTTTGGTGATTCTAAAGAAAGTGTTTCTCTTTACAACAGGGTAACTGTTCACGGTGGAGGTCAATTTGAGATGAAACCTAAAATTTCTTTCTTGCCTTTCGCGGTATTTATGATGCAAGGCCCACACAGAGAATTTAATGGTGGTGCAAGTTTCAGATTTGCCTTAGGCCCAAGCAGAAATTCAAATCAATCTTGGCAAATTGGTGCGTGGTACAGACTTGGAATTCAGGATGACGATGCTACGACCGATGACAATGGAGTAAAATTACACTCTGATGCGGTTATTCTTTCTACCAGATTCAACTACGAACACTTTGGCATTGGATTTAGCTATGACCTTACCGTTTCCGGTTTGGCAGCTGCTTCACCTGCCAATGGTGCTTTTGAATTTTCTTTGACTTATGACATATGTGGTCCTGAAAGCAGGGGTGTTTATTGCCCACGTTTCTAGAACATAGCGAAAACATATAAAAAAAAGGCGTGGGTCATCCTCACGCCTTTTTTATTTTATATAAGGGATTTTTATTACTTAGATTCTTTCGATTTGTGCCCCTATGGCATTCAATCTTTGATCTATGCGATGGTAACCCCTATCGATTTGATTGATATTGTGTATTATACTGGTTCCGTTGGCTGACAAAGCAGCTATCAGCAAGGAGACACCAGCCCTGATATCGGGTGAACTCATCTCTATTCCCCTGAGGTTATATTTTCTTTCATGCCCGATAACCGTTGCCCTGTGTGGATCACATAAAATGATCTGGGCCCCCATGTCGATGAGCTTATCGACAAAAAACAACCTTGACTCAAACATTTTTTGGTGGATCAGGATACTTCCTCTTGCCTGAGTAGCTACCACCAGTACAATACTCATAAGGTCGGGCGTAAATCCCGGCCATGGAGAATCATAAATAGTAAGGATCGAGCCATCAATAAAAGTCTGGATTTCATACAAGTCTTGCGCGGGGATAAAAATATCATCGCCTATAAACTCCATTTTAATACCCAGCTTTTGGAAAACAGATGGGATATTACCCAGATTGGGAATGGACACATTTTTAATTGTTATTTCAGATTGGGTCATTGCAGCCAAACCAATGAAGCTACCAATTTCAATCATATCCGGCAAAATGGTGTGGGTAGTGCCTCCCAACTTTTCCACCCCTTCGATGGTAAGCAGGTTAGAGCCAAGTCCATTGATTTTGGCGCCCATACCCACCAGCATTTTACACAGTTGCTGTAAATAAGGTTCACAGGCTGCATTGTAAATTGTGGTAGTGCCTTCTGCCAGTACTGCACCCATCAAAATATTGGCAGTACCGGTAACAGAAATTTCATCCATCAAAATGTACTTACCTCTTAGCCTGGGTGCATCCAGGAAGTATTTGTCTGTAACCTCATCGTATTTAAAGGCGGCGCCTAGTTCCATGAAGCCATTAAAGTGGGTATCCAGTCTTCTTCGGCCGATCTTGTCACCTCCCGGCTTGGGTAAAAATGCCTTACCAAATCTGGCCAAAAGAGGACCTAGCAACATGACCGAACCCCTGATTTTTTTGGCGTTCTGCTGGTATTCGTCAGATGCAAAGTGATCTAAGTCTACATCAGTGGCATTGAATACATAACTTCCTGCCTTCAATTTTTTAACCGTAACCCCCAGCCCTGATAATAAATCGATCAACTTGTTGACGTCTACAATGTCAGGCACGTTATGAATGGTCACATCCTGGTCTGTAAGTAATACGGCGCTTAAGATTTGTAAGGCCTCGTTTTTTGCTCCCTTGCGGGTGAAGGTCTCCTTTCAATCTGGCATTGCCAGTGACCCTAAATGATGCGTTGTCCATAAAATTAACTCTTGTTTTTGAGAGCCAAAAATATTCAATAAATTACTAATATTTAAATTCAGCGATAATTAATGCCGGGAAATGGCCTTAAACCCTGTTATTTTCTGTGGTTGGCAGGTAATAGAGTTCTACATGGGCGTTTTCATCAAACATTTCAGCCGATACACTCAATACTTCTTCAGCTGATATGGTTTGATAAATCTGCACTTCACTATTGATGAGTTCTATGTTTTCGAGGTATTCAAAATAGGCCAGGCTCATCGATTTGTTGAGTGCACTGGATTCTGAAAAGACCAGATTACTTTCTGCTTTGTTTTTAATTTTTTCAAGTTCTCGGGGTGGTAGCATTTCAGTGGCCATCAATCGAAGCTCCTTCCAGATGGCAGCACCCGCCTGTTCCATGGTCACACCTTCCATCAATCTGCCGTCTACTATAAACAGACCGGGATCAGTTGTACCTGAAATATAAGCATCAATATAGCTAAACAGCTGTTGCTCTTTGATCAAACGCTGATAAAATCTTGACGACCTTCCGCTGGAGAGGATATCAGATATGAGATCAGCGATGTAAAAATCCCTGTCGAGCCTGTTCTTCATTTTGAAGGCAAAATAAATAGCAGGTGAGGGTACCTCGCCATATACCGTTTTGTGAATTTTTTTATCCAGGATTTCAACCGGGCTAAACTGTAAGGGCGCCCTGTCTTTGCCGGGAATGTGGCCAAACCATTTTTGAGCCAGGTCAAAACCAGCTTCCGCGCCTATACTGCCACTCAACACAAGAATAGCATTATAAGGGCCATAGTTTTTTTCATAAAAGGCCACCGTGTCTTCCAATTGGATGGCTTCAATGTGACTTACATCTGCCCCAATGGTAGGCCATTTATAAGGATGTACATGGTATGACAGCTCAGATAAATGGTGCCAGGCATCTCCATAAGGTTCATTGAGACAAGTTTCTTTAAACTCCTCTATGACCACCTTTTTCTGTGTTTCAAGGGTTTTTTTATTGAGCTTGAGACGCTCCATCCTGTTGGACTCCAACCATAGGGCTATTTCCAGGTTTTCAGCAGGCAAAACATCGTAAAAATTGGTGATGTCGGCATTGGTAAAGGCATTATTTTCACCACCTGCCTGCTGGATAGGTTCATCAAAGTCGGGTACATCGTGGGTGCCACCAAACATCAGGTGCTCAAACAAGTGTGTGATGCCTGTTTTTTCCGGCATTTCATCTTTCGATCCTACCTTGTACAAGATATTGATCGCCACCAAAGGAGTGGAAAAATCTTCATGGACAATTACGGTCAGACCGTTTTCCAAAACTTTTTACTATAGTTTACCATGGCAGGATTTGATGCGAAATTAGGCATATACCCGCCATTGTTGTCGTTTTTATAGCTAATTATTACCATTTTTTCAATATAAAATTCTGAATACCAAAATTATTTAGGAAATGCACAAAATATTATTCTGAATATTAGTGTTACTGCCATAAGAAAGGAAAGGAATGAGGAAGCAGGCCTAAGTCGAAGTAAAAAAAGTGTAAACCAAATGCAAAAGGCAGGGTAAAGTTAGGGTAAGTCTGTTGGGCTGGCTAACTTTGACCTCCATTGTACAACATGAATAAAAAAACAAAAATCAGTCATACCGCAATATTTTTTGTGGTTTTTTTGATCTCTATATCATCTGGTAAATTATGGGGTCAAGCTGGTATGACCATTTACGCGGGTCCTTCCCTTGCCTTCTCAGGCGACAAGGTAGTTACTGCCGGTGGTGAGGCCCACTTTGGATACGTAATTGGCGCCAATGCCCGTCTCAATTCTGATTTTATGTATTTCATGCTCACTGGTGAATATGGAACCTTTGATTTGGTAGCCAATAAAAAATGGAATTTTATAGGTGGGGATGATCTGGTTTATTTCCGTGGAAAAATAGGACTGGGTTTTGATCTTAAAAAACTTTCTTCCCGTACCACATTGAGAACCAAATTACAAGGTACATTGCTTTTTGTCAACGACTACGATCAAAATTGGATTAACAATGATGCCAGATTGGCTGCCAATGGATATTCAAAAATCAATGAAGGCATTGCAGGATTGAGTACCTGCCTGGGTTTGACCATCGGGTCTTTTGACCTGGACCTGGATTATGACCATGGCCTGTACAATCTGTACACAGGGCACAAAAGTTCCAAAATTTCAACTATTTCCCTTACCGGAGGCTTCCGTTTCTGATAGTTACGGCTATAAGTTAGGAGCTTTTCCTTTCCCCCTGATAAAAATTTGGCGGTAACTGCCGTGGAAGCACTATAAATTATGAGGTTATTATCGTTAATTTGTGACACACATTGTATGGATGTCCGGCTCATTGTTTAACCATATTATAGCCCAATACCTTGCCCTGCGTTACAAACAGCTGGAGCGGGCAGGTCAGCACGTGCACCACAACCAGGAAAAATTATTAAAACTCCTACTATCAGAAGCGGCCGAAACCGAATATGGCAAACAATTTGGCTTCTCCTCCATCAGATCAAGAAGACAATTCCAGGAACAAATTCCTCTGGTGAGTTACCAGGATTTGGTGTCACGGATCAATGACATGATGCTGGGAAAGTCGGATGTATTGTGGCCTGGCCAACTCAAATATTTTGCCAAATCGAGTGGCACCACCCACCAGAGAAGTAAGTTTATTCCCATTTCCAATGCCTATTTGAGGTCCAATTTGATTCGTTCGAGCTGGGATACCACTGCTTTTATTTATCATCAGGAACCAGGTGCTGAAATTTTCAAGCACAAAAGCCTGATCATGGGTGGAAGCCTCCATCCTTTTGCCAATAATAGAGACATATTGGTAGGCGATGTATCGGCCATCATGATCAAAACCATTCCTTTTATTGGCAGGCCATTTTATACACCCGATTTTAATGTAGCCCTGCTCAGTGATTGGGAAGAAAAGATAGCCAAGATCTGCAAACAATGCATTGATGAAAATGTGGTCATGTTTGGCGGTGTACCCACCTGGAACATCGTTTTATTCAATAAGATCTTACAAATAACCGGAAAGTCCAACATATTAGAAGTATGGCCCAATCTCAATTTTTACCTCCACGGTGGTGTAAATTTTGAACCCTATAAAGAGACCTTTAAAAAGTTTATACCCAAAAAGGATTTCAACTACATAGAAGCTTACAATGCATCAGAGGGCTATTTTGCCGTACAAGATATGATGCCCACCTCAAAACCCTTGATCTCACAGAAGTACAAACAGATACAGACTACGTTTTGGTGATCACCAATTGCAGTGGCCTGTGGAGGTACATCATTGGAGATACGGTTCGGTTTACTACCCTGCATCCTCACAGAATCAAAGTGACCGGTAGAATTGAACAATACATCAATGCTTTTGGTGAAGAAGTAATGATTGGTGACACCGACAAGGCTTTGTCAATGACCCTTGAAAAATTAAAGTTGGGCCTTAAAGAATATACCGTTGCTCCCTGTTATTTGGATGACAATAATCGAGGATATCATGAATGGCTAATTGAGTTTGAGCAGGTTCCTGCCAGTCTGGAAGAATTTGAGTTGGTGCTGGACCAAAGCCTGCGTCAGATCAATTCAGATTACGATGCCAAACGAACGGCAGATCTGGCCCTTGAGCGACTTAAAGTACATGTTGCTCCCAGGGGCTTATTTCATCACTGGTTGAAGCTAAAAAACAAAATGGGGGGCCAATACAAAATTCCCCGACTTTCGAATGACCGCAAACACTTTGAAGAAATCATTGGGCTACAAACCCAAATAAGCGACCCTGAACATGGATGAAGACCCTAATAAAAGACCAGAAGAACAAGAAGCACTGCAGTTGATTTGTCAAAACCTTGGGGTAGATGAAACCACCATTGATGGACGAGAAGCCCTGATCGGTTTGATTGCCCAAAGGGTTAATGATTTACTGGAAAACGACAAAGATCTGCTGCTTAGCTATCTCTATCGCCTTGACATAAGCATGAAAAGGATCAATGAAATGTTGAAGTTGAAACACATTATTCCTCCCCATGAAAGCATAGCCCGTCTTATCTTTGAAAGACAGGTGGACAGGGTAAGGACGAAAAAAAAATACAAGATCCCTCCTATCGAAGAGGGCTGGGAGTTTTGAAAAAAACAGAATCGTGTTAATTACAGAGACCGAGGCCATTGTACTCAGAACCCTTAAATATGGTGAAACCAGCATCATTGCTGAGGTATTTACACTACAAGACGGCATCCGTAGCATCATTGTCAATGGGGTAAGAAGTACCCGAAATAAATCCGGCAGCTCTGCCTTTCAAGTGATGAATGTACTTTCTCTCTCCTATTACAACAAGGAAGCCGATGCCTTATGCCGAACCAAAGAATACCAATACGCTGTACACTATAAAAGGTTGGGACTTGATGTTATTTATACCTCTGTAGGTATTTTTCTTATCGAATGCGTACGAAATGCGGTTCAGGAAAGAGAAGAAAACCAAGCCTTATACCTATTTTTGAAAGAACGATTTCTTGCCCTGGATGCCCTTGATCAGCATGGTCTTATAGATTTTTATCTTTACTTTTTAGTTGATCTGACCACCTTACTTGGCTTTGGCCCACTGCCCAATTATGAGCCCGGTAAACCTTGTTTTCATTTGCTTCATGGCCGGTATGCCGAATCTCACCACGACCCTGCGCATTTGGTAGGAGAAGGCCCCAGCTACATTTTATTCCACATCTTAAACAGCAGCAGGGCTGCCGGGCTGCCAGGTTCAAAACAAGATAAAGAACAGTTGACTGATGATTTGTTGAGGTATTATGGGTGTCATCTTGAAGGTTTTCGCCCCATCCGTTCTTTGGAGGTATTGCGCACCATCATGCGATGAGGTTATTCTGATTTTTGAATAATGCCACATTGATCTTCAAAACGAACAGGTGGTTGCCAAAGCTCGATTTTATACCCATCCGGGTCTAGGATCCAGGCAAACTTGCCATATTCGTGCACTTCCATCTCGCCTACCTGTTCTATGCCTTCGGCCTTTAAAACAGGAAGTAAGGCTTCGAGGTCAGCCACCCTGTAATTGACCATAAAAGGCGAAGCAGAGGGATGAAAGTACTCGGTTTGACTGTCGAAGGTACTCCATACTGTGTGTCCGGCTGTTCCGTTTTCTGATCTCCACTCAAAGCAGCCACCATATCGGTCGGTTTGAATGCCAAGATGGTCAGCATACCATTTTTGGTGAGACCGGGGTCCTTACACTTAAAAAAAATGCCCCCAATACCCGTAACTCTTTTCATGGATTGTCATTTGCCGGTGTGAAAATGTTTATTAAACGAGAAAGGCCACCCTATTGGGGTGGCCCTTCCATTAATTTATTTTAATTCCACTCTAGAAGAACTTAGATCTGTAATCTTCAGGAGCATATTTTTTCTTGATTGCTTCCCATAGTCTGTATCCGGCTCCACTTCTACCCGAATTGGCTATGCTGGATTTGATCATGGCTAGGTTTGAGTTTTCTAGTACAGAAGGAACCTTTTCAACCACTTTTACTACAAAAACGCCGGTAGTACCTTCTATGGGCCCGGAAGTTTTGCCCTGCTCCATGCCAAATGCCTTACCGACAACTTTAGGTTCAGCTGTCTGAATGCTCTCCATAAATGCGCCTGCAAAACTTACACTTGCGGTATCAACAGTAGTGCCATATTCTGCCGCCAGCTGGAAGAGATCCGTGGTTTTGATTTTGGCCGCCAGCATTTCAGCTTTTTTGGCATTTTTTACCTGGAATTCCAAACTCGCTTTGGCTTCTTCGATTGACATCAAACCTGGTTTGTTCACCGCCTTTACACCGGCAATCACAAAGTTTTTAGTGTAAAAGTTAACCTCATCCTGGAAGCTGTACATCACAGGTGAAACTTCATTGGCATCGTTGTCAAATGCCCATTTGATAATAGACCTTGAAGTCTCTCCACCAGGGAAACCAGGAATGGTATAGTCATTGGTCTTTAAAGCCCTGCTCGTTTGAATTTTAATTTCAGGATTTGATTCGGCTGCTTTTTTGAAATCCTCAGTGTTTTTAATTTTAGAAAGGATGGCAGTCACTTTATCATAGATAGCATCTTGTGTTTCCTGACTAGGAACAATGGCTCCCGGAATTAGTGCTATTTTGTACTTAGGTGATTTGTCAACATATTTCTGATCCTGGATTTCAATCAGGTGAACACCAAACTGTGTTGTCACGCTGTAATAATTTCCTTTAGTACCATTGATAAAACATACATCGTTAAAAGGTTTAACCATGGCTCCTTGTGCAAAGGTACCGAGGTCACCGCCTTTGATGGCTGAACCGGTATCCTCACTGTTTTTGGTAGCCAGTGAATCAAACCTCGCAGCACCAGAGGTAAGTAATATTTTTAGTGAATCGATGGTCTTTTGTGCCTTAGCTAGTCCGGCAGCATCACCTGGATTGGCCCTTCTCAAAATGTGGCGTGCTTTTACTGAATCGGGCAATACCCTTCTGTCTACCAGTTTAGCCAATACATAGTTGGTACCTTCTACAAAGGGACCCATAACTGAACCAACCGACATAGACGGAAGACTGTCTTTTAACATACCGGTAAGATCGTCAACCTTGCCATAGGTAGGGGAAAGTCCTCCACCATTGGTAGCTGCAAAAAGTGAGTCGTTGGTGGTTGATTTAAATTCTGCCTTTAAAGACGCCAGATTATTTCTTACAGCTGCTGAATCCACTGAGGTAGGCAACACTGAAAAGGTAGCATAATCTATCAGACGAGTTTCTTCGGTAGTAGAGTACTTGGCCGGTGACTTTGACATAAAGTTTTTGTAATCCTCATCTGTCAACTTCACTTGATCATTTGGGATTTTGTCATAGGTAACCCTAACAAATTCAATGGTCAACTTATCGTTGTTGAGTTGATTAACCACCTCTGCCTGCCACTTGGGAACGATCATAGATTTGATTACCAAATTGTTGATCTTATCCTGAAGAGCGGTTTTGACAATTTGTTTTTCTTGCTCGGCCCAGAAATTTCTGAACTCCGGAGCCAGCTCCTGACCTGTTTCAAGGGCTTGCTTGAACTGAAGCAATTGCTGTCTGTTGACCTGACCTGTATTTGGGTCACGGAAGTTGTTTTGAATTACAGAACTGAGGTTATTGCCAAATTGCAATTCCATCAGCTCATCTCTGCTGACACCCAAGCCAAGCTCTTCAACTTGTTTCTCAACAAGGGCTTTCTCCAGCAGGTAGTTCCACAGCATTTGTCTACGACCATAGACATCGTCGCTGCCACTGTACAATGCTCTTTCTGTTTTTTCAAATTCCAGATAGTCAATTTTCTGGCCTGCTACCTTACCCACTATGGTTTGGTTAAATACACTGCCACCACCTTTTCTTGACCCCATCACATCCATCAAAATGAAAGATGCAAGTGCCATGGCGAGAAGGATAAGTACTATCCAAAAGTTTTTCCTGATTTTTCCAATCAATGCCATTTCTGTAGTATTGTTTACTAAGTATTCAATAATTCAATCTCATCTCCCGGAATAACCGTAGAAATGATTGTTTTTTAAAAAGTCTGGCAAAGGTAAGTTTTTATTGACAGATGTCATACACCCAGTTTCTAATTTTTTGATTAAAATGCATTGACAATCAATCGTTATAGTCCTATAATTTCCAATACTTTACATATCAAAATTAATGTGATTACAAGATTTTTATGATTCCTAAGCCCCATTTGCAAAATTTCTGTCAAAAATAAGGATTATGTGATTTTAAGAAATATTATTCTTAAGAATTGTCAATTAAAGAATTATATTCTGAATTATATCAATAATCAATATTTTTGGGAATTTTATACTCGGTGGGGCGCTTGAAAAAATTCCTTAAAAGGTGATTTTTACCAGATTGATGCGTCCGTTCTTTTCACTGGGTACCACAAAGGACTGAGAAGAGGTTTGCACTGCATCCTGAAACCTTAGCTTCAGGTTTTTGTATTCTGTGCTCAGCAGGCTGTTTCTTCTGTAGTTTCCTAGGGGGTCAATAACATACTCACTTACCGTGTTGTTGTTTTTGATTTCATCATTAAAAATAAAGTGCATCTGCGATGGTACTTTCATGATAAAAAAGGAGGAGTATATGCCCTCGTCATCCTGGCTGAATTGTTTTTTAAATAAAATTTTACGCCAAAATAAACTGCCATCAGGCTGAATGGAAAACAAGATGAGGTCTTCACTATAGTAATCAACATAACCCCGGCTGGCAGCCATGGATCGGTCGAAGTTGGAAAGTCCCACATTTCTGCGAGCATATTCCCTCTGAAGCTCTGCAATCATAATAAATCCACCGTCGGCTCTCTGGACCAGGGTTTTGATATAAAAATCATACAACTGGTTTTTTTTGGATTTTTTCTCAACTCCATTGAGATCTACCAGGATATTTTCATCATAGGGGAAGGTTTGAATATCGTGTAATGAGGGCAGTCTCAGACTGGTAATGGTGGCACTAAAAACCATATATCCCTCGGTTTCATTCTGACTTTTCGAACCGTATAAGCCGGCAATGGTTAGCCTTTGGTTTACATTGTCAATTCCCATTTTTACGCCGCTGTTCACAGTATTAATGCAGGTAAGGTCGTGTAGATAGGTCTGACCCGATTCTGACATTACCAGACGCATCATGTGTTTTTCTTTATCCCACGACTCATTGTTTTTTTCGAACAGGAAAAACAGCTGACCCTGATTAGACACCCCGGCTTCCTGAAATTGATCATACAGCCTGTATTCGGGCACTTCAATGTCACCGGCCGTTAAAATTTCCATTTTTCTGGTATCCACTACAACAGCAAAAAGGCGGGCCTTGTCGATGGTAAACAAGGCCAGTTTGGACATGTCATCAGAAAGTACAGACCTCATTTCGCCGGGTGAAAACAGAAAGGGCCCCCTGATCAGCTCCATCGAATCTATGAGGTTTACCTTTTTGTCATACCTAACCATTCTACTGACATAATCCGGTCCTTCCCGGTAGGCATAAACCATCTGAATAAAACTGTCTATGGCATGGATGTTTTCGATAGCAGGCCGCCTTTCATCGAACAAAATTTCGACCGACCGCTTAAACTCCATGTTTTCATCAAAAATATCAAAATAAAACTCAGAACCTTTGTCGCGGAAAAAAAGCACATTTTCCTCTGCATGCAGGATATCATACGATAAATCGTTCCTGACATTGATGTCTCTCGAAATATTAACCTTCTGACAGTATGGGGAAGGTAGAAACAACAAAAACATGCAGGCGGCACTAAGTCCAATATACCAATTATTATTTGTCAATTTCATTTATTTCTGATACAATTATTGGTCAATTCTGCCAGGGTACTCCTGACATCAAATGTTTGTCAAAGCTAAATAACAAAGCCCAAACGACAAAAGTTAAAAGCAGCCAATGACGACAAAAGTTAAATAAGTAGTGTGGATAACATTCAGAAAGACTGGCTTTGGGGAAAGTAAGGGTTGAAAGTGTAGTCAAGATACCGAAATGCCCATAAATAGGGCATGAATAGAATAACTTATTGGATAAATCCGTTATTTTTGCATTCCAAATTTAAAGATCCATGATGAAAAAGTTGCTTTATGCACTTCTATTAAGCCTACCTTCCATTTTTGCCTTTGGTCAGGCAGACGATGAAGTATTGATGAAGGTCGACAACAGACCTGTTACCGTTGGTGAATTCAGGTACATTTATGAAAAAAACAATGGCAAAGAAGCCAACTATTCTGAAAAGAGCATAAGAGAATACCTTGACCTGTATTCTCGTTTCAAATTAAAAGTAGCCAGAGCCAGGACCTTAAAGTTAGATACCATCCAATCTCTCAACGATGAGTTGAATGGTTATAAACGTCAATTGGCCAATTCTTACCTGACCGACAGGGAGATCATGGATCACCTGCTCAAACAATTACAGGAAAGACAAAAAGAGGATGTACAGTTTAGCCACATCCTGATAAGTGCGCCGGATAAAGCAGCTGACTCTGTAAAGCAGGCAGCATTGGCACGCATCCAGACAATCAAGAAGGAAATTGAAATGGGTAAGGCATTTGAAGCTGCTGCCAAGGAATATTCAGACGACAAAGGTACTGCCGTCAACGGCGGTGATCTGGGCTATTTTACTGCTATGTTGCCAGAGGGATTTTATGAAGTAGAAAATGCTTTGTACAGCCTGCCATTTAACAAAATTTCAGAACCCATCAAATCAAAGTTGGGGTATCATCTCATCAAAGTGGTGGGCAAACGACCATCGCGTGGCATAATCAGCGTGGCGCACATTCTGATTAAAAACATTGACAAAAGCGATGAGCCTAAAATGAAAATTGAAGATGCCCATAAACAGTTGATGGCTGGGGCTGACTTTGGAAAAATTGCAGCTCAGTTTTCAGAAGACAAACAGACCGCTCAAAATGGTGGCTACTTACCGGCTTTTGGAATCAATACCTACGATACAGTCTTTGAAGATGCTGCCTTTGCCCTGAAAGCAGATGGTGAGATCAGCAAACCTATTCACACCAAAGCAGGTTGGCACATCATCAAACGCGTCAAAAAAATGGATGCCAAAGAAGATTTTGTCTCTTTTAAAAAGATGTACGAGCCCAGAATCAAAAAGGATGAAAGATTTAACATCGCCAAAAAGAGATTGGTTGAGGACATCAAAAAAGCATCCGGTTATTCGCAAAATGAAGCTGTATTCAACAAATTTGCATCTACCCTCAACGAAGAATTTCTCAGCTTCAAATGGACACCAGATCTCAATGCTGACGGAATGAGGGATAAGTTGATCAGCTTTGGCGGAGACACTCACCATACAGTGGCAGATTTTGCCAGTTTTTGCAAAAAGAATACCAAGTCGAGGTTGAAATACGATAAAAATGCAACTGCCGTCAAAGAAGTTGCTACCGCACTGCTAATGGAGTTTAGCGATGAAAAAGCCATTGACTATGAACAAAAACTTTTGGAAGTAAAATACCCGGATTTTAAAGCTTTGATGCGCGAATACGAAGAAGGTATTCTGTTGTTTGAAGCAACCAAAAGAGCTGTATGGGACAGAGCCAATCAAGACACTGTTGGTCTGGCGGCTTACCACCACAAATACCAGGACAATTATAAAACAGAAGAAAAAGGAAGCCTGGTCACTTATACTGTCAAAACTACCGACGCCAAAGAGGCAGAAAAAGTTGCCAAAATGGCCATGAAAAAAGATCCACAGGAGGTTTTGAAAAAATTCAATAAAAATAGCCAAATGGTCAGCTTTGTGGAAGAGACCCTTGAAAAACAAAACCCACGATTTGCCAATATGACCTGGCAGCTCAATTATCAAAGCCCGGTTGTAAAAGCAGAATCAGGTGAAGGGTTTATTTTTTCCAGGATTTCTCAGATCCAGCCGGTTCGTAACAAGACCTTAAAAGAAGCAAGGGGTTATGTAGTGGCTGATTACCAGGACTACCTAGAAAAAGAGTGGATGAAAGAATTGATGGCTGCCTATAAAATCGAGGTGATTGATGTGGTACTCAAAAAAATGGTGAAATAAAAACTTTGAGGTTACTATCTATCATATATCTTGTTTTTTGTCTGGCCGCCTGCAACAGCTTTGGCAGCGGTAGTGAGTCGGATAAATCCAAGGGCAAGATGTTGGCAGAAGTAGGGGGTCGAAAGTTATATGAGACCGATGTATCCAATTTATTGCAGGCTGGCAATTCTCCTGAAGATTCCATCCGTATTTTAAAGGGAGTAGTCAACAACTGGGTCAAAGATCAGCTGATGATTTTAGAGGCAGAAAAAAACCTGCCCAAGGACATCAACCTTGAAAAAATGATTGACGATTATCGTTCTTCCTTACTGTTGTACAATTATGAGACCAAGTTGGCTACAGAGTTGTTGGATACGCTTGTGACCAAAGAGGAAAAACAACAATATTACAATCAGCATTCCGATGAATTTATTCTACCGGAAGCCATAGCCAAATACAGAGTTGTAAGGTTTTTAAGGGAAACCAAATCACTTGACAATTTTTACAAAGATTGGAAAAAAGATGATTTGGAAGCAATTACTATTTTTTGCAACACGCAAGCCGATTACAGCGATTTGGATGGCGATACCTGGAAGACCATTTCTCAACTGGAAACCCTGTTGCCCAAAAATTTTGTGAGCAGGTCATGGTATGGAGAAAACAAAGAAATGCGAAAAAAATACAAAGACGACGAGTATTTTATTCGCATCTTTCGCTATGCCTCTGCTGATAAAGTTCCGCCCTTTGAATACATTGAGGCCAAGATTGAAAAAGTAATCCTGAACGAAAGAAAAATAAAGTTACTAAAACAGAAAAAACAACAGCTCTTTGATAAAGAATTCGGTAGTTCAAAAGTGAAGCTTTACCTGGAGCCGGAAGGTTAGGAATTATAGTTTATAAATAAATTAACGATTTGTCAGTGGCATTTTGTGCTTTCAATCGTTTCATTGGGACATCCATTAAGCGGATGTTCAAAAATTGTTCTAAAGACATGAGAATCACTTTTATCATAATTATGACCCTCATCGCTGTACCCCAACTATTTGCCCAGACTTATCTGGTTGATAAGGTGGTGGCCCGGGTAGGCGGAGAAAATATCTTGCTTTCAGAGGTAGAAGATGAATATGCCTATATGGTAGCTTCAAAAGCCAAAATCAATGCAGATGCAAAGTGTGAAATTTTAAAAAACCTGATAGCACAGAAACTGATCGTTTACCAAGCTAAGCTTGACAGCGTGGAAGTAACAGAGGAAGAAGTTGAAAGCCAGCTCAATTTCAGGTTTGAATCTATTTTGCGTCAAATGAATGGAGATGAGGCCTTTTTTGAAGATTACTACGGTGCCACGATTGGTGAAATGAAAGAGCGATTCAGGGAAGACCAGCGTCAAAAACTTTTGGCTGAAAGAATGCAGTCCAAATTGATTGACAATGTGACCATCACTCCTGCAGAGGTAATTGAGTTTTACAACGGCATACCCAAAGACAGTTTGCCCTATCTGAGTTCAGAGGTTGAATTGGGCGAAATAGTGGTTACACCAGAGGTCAATGAAACAGAAAAAAAACTTGCCCTTGACCTGGCCAATGAATTGAAAGAAAGAATTTCAAAAGGAGAAGATTTTGCCGGACTGGCTACCAAATACTCTGAAGACACAGAATCTGCCAAAAGAGGGGGAGACCTTGGCTTTGCCAAAAGAGGGATTTATGTACCTGAGTTTGAAGCCGCTGTATTTACGCTACAACCCAATGAAGTATCAGATGTGGTAGAAACAGAATTTGGTTTTCACATCATCCAATTGATGGAAAGGAAGGGAAACAGCGTACGTGCCCGCCACATTTTGATCTCTCCAGACATCACCCAGGCCGACAGAGACCTGGCCAATCAGAAACTAGACTCGATAAGAGTGCTCATAAGCTCTGATAGTTTGAGCTTTGAACAGGCCGTTAAAAAATATTCACTGAAAACCCTGCCCAGTTATTCTAACAATGGCAAGATGAAAAATCCCAATACCGGTAACAATTACTTTGAAACCAAAGACCTCGATCCTGATACCTATTTTGCCATAGACAAATTGGCTATTGGCAGCCTGTCTAAGGTCATAGAGTTTAAGGATTTGAAAGGAGACAAAATGTATCGTTTATTGAAATTACAGTCCAAATCAAAACCCCATCAGGCCAACCTCAAACAGGATTATGACAAGATTTCTTACTACGCTAAAGAGAGTAAAAAATCGCAGTATTTTAATACCTGGATCGAAGATAAGATGAAAAAAGCCTACATAGATGTGGACCTCCTTTTCATGGATTGCAACAATCTGAGCAAGTGGATTCATACTACTGAATAAAACTTCCGGGACAACTTTCATTATAAAATTAGACCAGGGTTCGGAGTTGGAACATTTTTTTTTGAAAATATCGCCCCTTCCCTTCCTCTTTGCAGGTTTTGGCAAGGAATATGTATTATAGCTTCTAATGGTTCAGGAAAATAACGAAGAGCAAAACATCAACCCTAAAAAGTATGAGATATGGCAGCCTTTCCTATTGGCTATCATGATGTCTGTGGGCATGCTGCTGGGTTACAAGATGAACGATAAAACAGAGAGGCTGGTAAAAAAGGTGGACTCCTCTTTTGTCAGCCTGGGCAGGGTCGAAGAAGTTATCCGATTTATTGAATCCCGATATGTTGATGGCATTACACCCGATACCCTTATGGAAGAAGCCATAAAGGCCATCGTCCAGAAACTGGATCCCCACTCTATGTACTTCAGTCCTGCCGAATTGCGTGAGGTCAATGAAACCATGGACGGCAGTTTTAAAGGCATTGGCATAGAAAGTTACTACATCCAGGATACCGTTGTCATACTTAAGGTGGTAACAGGGTCACCTGCTGATAAAGCAGGTTTGAAACAGCTGGACCAGATCATCGCCATAGATGATACTGTAGTGGCCGGTGTAAAAATGTCGTTTGATGCCATCAGAGATCGACTTCGCTCTTCCAATCAAAGTGTAAAGCTGGAAATCAAAAGAAAGGGGGTGCCACAGGGTTTGATCAAAAATGTAAGTTTGGATCAGATTGCCATTCACTCTGCAGATGTGGCGTACAAAATTGATGACTCAACTGCCTATATTCAAATCAAACAATTTAGCAGCAATACCTATCAGGAGTTTATGGAAAATCTGGAAAAGTTGATTGTGAATGAAAAGGCTAAAAATCTGATTCTGGATCTTAGAGGAAATCCTGGAGGTTATCTGCCCCAGGCCACAAAAATCATCAATCAGCTCATCAAAGAGAACGAAAAAATAATCGTGTATACGGAAGGGAGGAATGCACAACGTCAGGATTATCTCACCAACGGTAAAACTTTTTTTAACGTAGGCAAAATAGCCGTACTGGTAGATGAATATTCTGCTTCGGGTTCAGAGGTTATTGCGGGAGCGATCCAGGACCATGATCGGGGCATCATCATTGGCAGACGCACCTATGGAAAAGGTTTGGTACAAGAACAGTTTCCACTATCCAATGGAGGTGCCATCAGGTTGACTACCGCACGCTATTTTACACCTAGCGGTCGATCCATCCAAAAAGAGATTACAGACCTGGCCAGCTACGAAGATGAAGTGTACCAAAGATCTCCCTTTGAACCCAATACAAGGGATGCTAATAGTAAGAAAAAAATATTCCATACCCTGAACCTTAGAAGACCTGTTTACGGAGGCGGTGGCATTGATCCAGAAATTTTTATTGCCGGTGACACCTTAGAATATGGCCACGAATTTCAGGTTTTACAAAGCCAGGTGATGCCCTTTTTGTGCACCCAAATGTTACAAGGAAAAATAACATTAGAAAAAGAAGCCGATATCAACGCCCTTACATCATCGTATTTGGTGTATTTAAAAAATACAGATCCTACGTATGTTCCGGGCAATAAAATAAAGAACAAGGTGGCTGGTATATTGAAACAAAGCTGGCAATACCTAAAAAGCAACGGAGACCCGATTGCGCAAGCCAAAGAAGCTGGTAAAGATGATGCCTTTATCAAGGCGGCTCTTAAATATACAAGTGGGCAGGTGAAGCTCAAGTAATGGCTACTTGTCAGCGATGTATTTTTCAGTGTGAATCACCCCTTTCCTGCTAACTACCTTAAAAATGGCAAGCTTTAAATCCGGTATGATCCAGGATAAGTTTTGATCCATTTTTTTTCGGACTATCAGTTTACCGGAAAGATCCAAAATTTCTACTTCACAGTCATCACAGGCCACTCCCTCGTAAAAGCAGGTGGAATCCTGACAATGGATGTATCTTTTTTCCGGCTTTGGGTTTTCTGAGGTAAAGACAAAATTTTGTGCCATCAACCATTGATAAACAACGGGGAATTTTTTACTCCAATACTGCTCATTGTGACCTTCATTGGTGTCGCTGTCGGCCTTTATTTTTTCTGAATCAAACCCTTCCTGTAAAAGGAGATTGTACATTTTTTGCATATCCATTAACTGGCTGCCTCCCTCTTTGGTTCCCACTGTCAAGTACACTTTTATATCCTTGTTAGCAGGCACTTTGTCTTTGATCCAATTAAATGCAGCCGGGGCAAACCAAAAAGAAGTTGACATTGGGGCTTGTCGACCAAAAACATCGGGTCTTTCAAAGCCGGCATAAAAGCTAAAGAGGCCAGCCATGCTGCTGCCCATGATGGCAGTTTGATCAGACTCAGGTCTTGTTCTATAGTGTTGGTCAATATAAGGCTTGAGTTCCTCTGTCAGAAACAACAAAAACTTTTCTCCGTCACCACCTCCGTATTGGGCATGGATCCAGGGGGAGTATTCATTGATTCGTTGGGCTTCTCCATTGGCAATGGCCACCACAATGCAGCCACCATCGCCTTTTTGGAAGAGGCTGTCGAGTGTTTCATCCACCCTCCATTCACCTGAAAAGGAAGTTGCATTGTCAAATACATTCTGGCCATCCAGCATGTAGATCACTGGGTATATTTTGTCAGGCTTGCTGTGATAGTCTGGTGGCAGGTACAGCCAAATCTTTCTGCTTCTTTGCAGACTTTTAATTGGCAAATCATCGTCCAACAAAACCACATTAGCCGAGGCAGTAGATGTCTGACTGCCTCCTCCCCATCCGGCAATAGAAAGGTTGAGGGTGGCAGGGCTTCCATTATAGGTGAATTTTCTATTGGCAATATCCTGACCTGCGGCATTTTTTTCTACTGTTGACCAACTTCCACGGGTAAACTTAAATTCGAGATTAGCCGGAGATGGTTGGATGGTAATGGTATATACTCCCCCTGAATCCAATTTGAGCTGATAGCCTGAGAGACCAGGGTTCCAACCATTGAAGTTGCCAGCCAGATAAATTTCGGGTGTGGCTGGTTGAGAGGGCCAACTGGTGACCCTGATGGTAAGCTGGGCCTTACTCGCAGGAAAAAACAGTCCCAAAAAAAGAGGGGTTAAAAATAAGCCCAAATAGTAACCGCGTTTTGTATCAAAAACCATCATCAGGGATTTAAAAATGGATTAAAACTGCGTTCCTCCCCAATGGTGGTGGGAATGCCGTGGCCGGGGTACACCGCTACATCGTCGGGTAGAACCATCAATCTGGAGTTGATGCTTTCAATAAGGGTATCGTAATCGCCCCCAGGCAAGTCGGTACGACCAATGCTTCTGTGAAATAGTACATCACCGGCTATCAGCAGTTTGCCTTCTTTCCAATAAAGGCAGATGCTGGCAGGTGAATGGCCGGGACAAAACAAAACGTGCAGAATGTTTTCTCCCAGTTGTACAGTTTGACCTTCATCCAAAAAATCGGCAATTGGAGGTGAAGGTATGTAGGGTATGCCATACATCTGTGCTACCCGCTCACACGAGGCTAAAACCGGGATTTCACCTCTGTGGGCCACGGGGTATAAGCCATACTTTGACTGAATCCAGGCGTTGCCCAATACATGATCAATGTGACAATGGGTATTGATGAGTTGGATTGGCTTTAGCTGATGACCTTCTATGAAAGCGGCCATCTCACCATTCTCTGCGGTGCCATTGTTGCCCGGGTCAATAATGATACATTGTCGGATCACTTCATCGTACAAGATGTAAGTGTTCTCTTCGAAATCATTGAATACAAAAGAATGTAGTTTCATCATTGAGTGGCTTCATTAAAGAGTAAAAGATTAGGTATTAAAGGCAACAACCGAAAAGACATCCTATGGATTGGGCACGGACCCAATTTGGCTATGGCCTGGCGATGGGCTGGTGTTGGGTAGCCCTTATGTTCGGCAAAGCCATACCCCGGGTATTGGAGGTCCATGGCTTCCATATATTCATCTCTGTAGGTTTTGGCAAGGATGGAGGCAGCAGCAATCGAAAGAAATTTGCCATCCCCTTTTACAAAGCAAAAATGAGGTAGCTTTCCATACGCATAAAACCGATTGCCATCGATCAATAGTCTGTCGGGCACCATTTTAAGGTTATCAACAGCCTGGTGCATAGACAAAATAGATGCTCTGAGAATATTGAGCTGGTCAATTTGTTGGTGGTCCTTTGAGCCAATGGCAAAGGCAAGGGCGTTTTCTTCAATATATGACTTAAACTCCTTTCTATCTCTGGCGCTTAATTTTTTTGAATCGTTGATGGTAGGATGCTGAAAATTGTGCGGAAGAATGACAGCAGCAGCAAAAACCGGACCTGCCAGGCACCCTCGACCGGCTTCATCGCAGCCGGCTTCCAAACCTTGGTCTATATAACAGGATTGAAGCATGAGGAAACAAAGTTAAGCCAGATCATCCTGATTTAGATGAAAGAAGGAGGGTCGAAATGCGAATAAAACGTCGTACAGCTGACAGTTTGTTTCAGCATTTTTTGAATATTCTGTTAAATTAATATTAATATTAAAAAAGTAAGTTCTGAATTTCAATATGTTAGGTATATTTATATTTAGATTCATTCTTTTTGTTTAATTATTTATTGATTTAAATTAAACAGTTTATTATCTTTGTAAGACCAAAAATAAAACAAAATGTCTACGATAGAATTCTATGGTCAGTTGAATCAGTTAAATGCTTCGCTGCATTCTTTTGCTTACAACCTCACTAAGAGTCAGGAAGAGGCAAAGGACCTATATCAGGAGACGGCTTTCAGGGCTTTGACCAATAAAGACAAGTTTACACCTGGTACTAATTTTAAGGCATGGTTGTTTACAATCATGAAAAATATATTTATCAACAACTATCGCAAGAAAGTAAAGTCTGCTACGATCGTTGACACAACTGATAATTTATATTATCTCAATTCAGGAAATGTTTCGCTTGAAAATGAAGGTTCAAGGAACCTGTTCATGCAAGAGTTGATGGGCATCATCAATCAGTTGGAAGATTCGATCAGAATACCCTTCGAAATGCATTATGATGGGTTCAAATACCAGGAGATTGCAGATGAGTTGAATCTACCACTTGGTACTGTAAAGAGCAGGATATTTTTTGCAAGGAAAGAGTTAAAAGAGCAGATGCGTTCGATGTATGGTGATTTGTTTGCCATGAGAGAGAAGGCTACTGCTTAAAAATCAAAAGGACTACGAATATTGACGGTGCGGTGTTAGAAGCTGCACCGTTTTTTTTTGTAAAAAAGAAAGGCCCTGATAAAAATCAGAGCCTCCTTCACTTTAATCCATAAAGCATTGCTGCAAAATAGGAGTTAATATTTTATTTCTTCGCCAATTGAACAAGCACAGAAACCTCATCTCTTAACACCTCTATAAATCCTTTTTCCACAGTTATTTCTGATCGTTGTCCTGTTGCGTCTACTATTCTGACTACACCTGCTGACAGGGAAGAAACAATAGGCGCGTGGCCTTTTAATATTTCGAATTGCCCTTTTGTACCCGGAACCTTAACGGAAGTAATGGCTCCGTTAAAAAGTTCTTGTTCTGGGGTTAAAACTACAAGGTTCATTATTTACTATTGATCTTTGGTGATTAGGCTTCTGCCAACATTTTTTCTCCGGCTTTGATAACATCTTCAATAGAACCTTTGAGGTTAAATGCTGCTTCAGGATACCTGTCGCATTCTCCGTTCATGATCATATTGAATCCTTTGATGGTTTCTTCAATTGGAACCAAAACACCTGGCATACCCGTAAACTGCTCGGCCACGTGGAAAGGTTGAGAAAGGAATCTTTGTACCCTCCTTGCTCTGTGTACCACCAGCTTATCCTCTTCTGAAAGTTCTTCCATACCCAGGATGGCAATGATGTCTTGCAATTCATTGTACCTCTGAAGGATGTTTTTAACTGCCTGTGCTGTATTGTAGTGTTCTTCACCAATGACTGCTGGGTCAAGAATCCTGGAAGTTGAATCCAATGGATCCACCGCCGGATAAATACCCAAAGATGCAATTTTACGACTCAAAACCGTAGTGGCATCCAAGTGCGCAAAGGTAGTAGCAGGCGCCGGGTCAGTAAGGTCATCCGCAGGTACGTAAACCGCCTGCACAGAAGTAATGGAACCTCTTTTGGTAGAGGTAATTCTTTCCTGCATCAAACCCATTTCTGTGGCCAGGGTTGGTTGATAACCCACCGCTGAAGGCATCCTTCCCAAAAGGGCTGAAACCTCTGAACCTGCCTGGGTAAAACGGAAGATGTTGTCGATGAAGAAAAGAATGTCTCTTCCTCCATTGGGATCACTCATATCTCCATCCCTGTAATATTCTGCAATGGTCAGACCCGAAAGGGCTACCCTCGCTCTCGCTCCTGGTGGCTCATTCATTTGTCCGAACACAAACGTTGCTTTTGATTTTTTCAGATCCTCGTCGCTCACCGCTGAAAGATCCCATCCACCTTCGTGAAGTGAGTGAAGAAACTTCTCACCATAGTTGATGATACCTGCTTCAAGCATTTCACGCATCAGGTCATTACCTTCACGGGTACGCTCACCCACACCGGCAAATACCGAAATTCCATCGTATCCTTTGGCAATGTTGTTGATCAATTCCTGGATCAATACTGTTTTACCTACACCGGCACCACCAAATAATCCAATTTTACCACCTTTAGCATAAGGCTCAATCAAATCAATGACTTTGATACCTGTATAGAGGATTTCAGTGTCGGTTGACAAATCTTCATACCTCGGTGGCTTAGAGTGAATAGGTCTTCCATTTACTTTTGACACCGGCTTTAAACCGTCGATGGCCTCTCCTACTACGTTAAACAATCTACCTTTAATTGCCTCTCCTACCGGCATAGAAATCGGAGCTCCTAAGTCGATAACTTCCATTCCGCGTACCAAACCATCTGTTGAATCCATGGCAACTGCTCTTACAGAGTCTTCTCCTAAGTGTTGTTGAACCTCCAAAATGAGGTCTTCTCCAGAAGGTCTTTTGATGCACAATGCACTAAAGATCTCAGGTAATGTTGATCCTTCTCCGGCAAAACTTACGTCTACAACCGGTCCGATTACTGTCTTCAGATGACCTATATTAGCCATATTAGATTGATGGTTTTGTGATTTGAGTGGTTATTTCGAACTCCGCTTATCAGCAGGCTAAGCTGCCTTCTACGGTGCCGCAAAGATAGTTGATATTGTTTAATTTAAAGCATTTAAACAAAAGGAAATGTTACAAAATTTTTAAAAAATTAAGAATTTTCTCCATATTTTATTCTAATTGCAAGACAATAACAAAATATTATTCTAAACTTGTCTTAAAAAATAGGTGTAAATAGTATAAAATTTTCACCTTATAGTGATTTGATACTGATTTTCTCCCCCTTTCTGCCTTTTTCACAATTTGACCTCTGGCATCATCTCCATCCTTCTATCTCCCCTTAATGCCGTCCGGCAAGGGCTAACAGGTCATTTTTCACCACTACCGCATAGACCAGCAGAGCAATAATGATTTTTAACAACAAGGCTGTACCAGTGTCCATTGCCCCTGTAAATAAATGAAGCAAAATTAAACTTACCCCTATCAGTATACACCCCTAAGACTACTCTTTCAATTGACTTCCAAAACCTCGACCATCCAATGTTCAACATTTTTAATACCAGGTGTTGAAACGGAAGCACAAAGAAGGTGGCGGCAAGGGTAAATGACAATGCTACCCATTCGATATCCTGTCCGGTAAAAATGACAAAACACAAAACCAAAACTGCAGAAGAACGACTTATCAGAGAAAAACGAAACAGCGTTGAAACCCTGCCACTCAGATAAAAAATGGGATTGCCAAGGGCAAAAACACCCTGGGTCAACGCCATAAGGGTAAAGATGCTGAACAATGTTGACAAAGGTCTCCAGCTTGGATCAAATAACAGGAAAACGACCTCTTCTGATACAAATGGAATGATTACCAAAAAAGGGAAGGCCAGCAGGGCGCTGGTAGCCATGAGCTTAAGATAGGCGGCAGCCAATTTTTCTTTGTCGTCACCGAAGGTTGAAAAAGCAGGTAAAATTACCCGGGCCACCGAAGCGCTGGCCTGTTGAACAGGAAAAACCAAAAGTTTGAATGCTCTGTCATACCAGCCCAAGTGAGTAGCCGGGGCAAATCGAGCCAACAAAAAGGTATCTGCATTTTTAAAAACAAACTGAACCAATTGGTCGCCAATATTGGCAGTGGCAAAACTGAAATGCGATTTGACCTCAGCCATTGAAAATTGAAACTTTGGTTTTTCAGGAACCATGATCAGAGATAGCACCGAAAGTACAGCAACATAAGTCAGGGTCTTGCCAATCAGGGCATAGATGCCATAACCTTGCCATGCCATATAAATTGCCACCATTCCTGAAGTCAGGTTGGCATAAAATTCCATCCAGAATAGTTTTTCAAAAAGAAGGTTTTTACGAAATACAACCTCTAAACCTGCTTGCGCCGCACCCAGCATTAAGGCCATTCCCAACCATATCAGGATCGACTCACTGCCCGTGTTGCGCGTCCAGGTTGCCATGCCCGGAGCAAAAAATATCATGAGCACAGTACACAACAAAGCGATTGCTGTGGTCAACCAAAAAATACTGGAAAAAGTGAGTGGGTTCCATTCTTTCTTTACAATCAAAACATCGCCATATCCAAAATCGTGGAACGACCTGAAAAAACTAAAGACGAGATAGGGAAAGGCAAAGAGTCCAA
Source organism: Saprospiraceae bacterium (assembly GCA_016717655.1). Classification (GTDB taxonomy): domain Bacteria; phylum Bacteroidota; class Bacteroidia; order Chitinophagales; family Saprospiraceae; genus JADKBO01. Next base: position 245,543 of record JADKFC010000003.1, on the reverse strand, counting down.
AATCCTGAGGTGTCAGCCAGCTGAGCAAGGCCAGGTTAAAGATGAGCACCATGGCTTGATTAACCACTTGTGAGCCAAAACTCCATTGAATGCCCAGCCAGGTTTTATTTTTGAGTGAAACCAATCAGCAGGTATATTTTGTTGGTGTGCAAAATACACAATTTTACCCTGATGTAGGACAGGTAATCAGGAAAGCAGGTGGTAAGTCAACCACGAACCAAGGTAAGCCATGCCTGTCATCAGTACAAACTGAATAGCCGGCCATTTCCAGGAATTGGTCTCTTTTTTGGTAACTGCAAGGGTGCTCATACACTGGAGTGCAAAGGCATAAAAGATGAGCAGCGACATCGAAGTGGCTGTGTCGTACATGGGCTGGTTGGTGCCCGGTTTTAATTCGGCGGCCATTCTTTCCCTAACAGAACTTTCTTCTGCGTCACCTCCAATGCTGTAAATGGTGGCCATGGTGCCCACAAACACTTCTCTGGCTGCAAAGGATGTGATGAGGGAAATACCAATTTTCCAATCAAAGCCTAGGGGCGCTATGGCAGGTTCGATCCATTTGCCTATGATTCCTGCGTAGGAAGCTTCCAACTGGGCTGACTGTAAGACAGCCTGATGCTGTTCAGGTGTTAGGTGAAGTGTGGTCTCATTGACTTTATTGACCGCTTCTTCAATGGCATTGCCCGGGCCATATGAAGCCAGAAACCAGAGGCCCAAAGAAATAATCACAATTACTTTTCCGGCATTGGTAACAAAGGCAAGCAGTTTGTCCCATACTTCCAAACCTACGTTGCTCCATATCGGCTTTTTGTATGCCGGTAATTCAAGCATCAGGTAAGAACGCTCATCACTTTTTAAAATCAACTTCATTACAAAAGCTACTGCCAGGGAGGCCACAATGCCCAGTAAATAGAGGGCCATAAAAACGAGACCTTGTGCATTAAAAGGGCCGTAATGCAGACCTGCCGGTACCATCAGCGCAATGAGTACTGTGTACACGGGAATCCTGGCAGAACAGGGAATCAAGGGAGCCACCATAATGGTGATGATTGTTTCTTTCCAGCTTCCAATGGTTCTGGTACTCATGATGGCCCGTATGGCGCAGGCCCCGCTACTGATGAGGGAGACCATGCTTCTGCCATTGAGTCCAAATTTTTGCATGATGTGGTCAAACATGTAAACCACCCTGCTCATATACCCCGACTCTTCGAGTAAGGCCAGGAAAAAAAAGAGGATGACAATCTGTGGGGCAAAAACCAAAACACCACTTAAGCCTGCCAGCAAGCCATCTACTAGTAAGTCGGTAAACCACGATGCCGGAAGAAACGAACGGGTATGGGCGCCAAGATAAGAAAAGCCATTTTCGATCCAGGTCATGGGATATTCTGCCAGCGCAAAAATGGATTGAAATATGATAAACATAAGTCCAAAAAAAATGACAGGCCCCCCAATTTTATGGGTAAGGACATTATCTACTGAGATGCTTAGCTTTTGCTCTCTCGAAGTATGGGTTTCAATGACTACGGGTAACACCTCCTGGATAACCGCAAATCGGCGCATGGTTTCCTGTATCTGGATTCTTATGTCTTCAAATCCGGAAGAGGGCAGCATTGCCGCCATTTTCGATTTTAGGTCTTCTGGCAGAAATTCAAACCAGTGGTAGTGGTGGGCAGTTAATTTGGCTCGATAAGCTTGATCTATGTTAAATACCTGATTGGCCAGAGCAGCAGCTTTCTCTTCGGTTTCAGAAAAAGTATAAATTTTGGCAGACCTGGTAAAAGAGGCTGCTCCCTCGTCCAGGAAAAGTTGTAACTTTTGTTTAAGCAGCTCCAATCCTTCACCATTCCTGGCATTCATTGCAATGACTGGCACCCCTAAAAAATCAGCGAGGGGCTTTGGTTCTACTTTGTGGCCATTTTCAATAAATACATCGATCATGTTGAGCACAACAATGGTAGGAACACCCAGATCTATGATTTGTGAGGCCAGGAGCAGGTGCCTTTCCAGTTGGTTGATGTCTGCCACATAAATGACCAGGTCTGGAAATGACTCATTTTGTGGATTACACATGACCTGACAAACCAGCTTTTCATCTTTTGAGTTGGGAAACAGGCTATAGGTCCCTGGTAAATCCACCAATTGAACCTGCGAAGTACCCAGCTTAAATGTGCCTGTTTTTTTTTCAACGGTGACTCCGGGAAAATTGGCTGTTTTTTGGCGTAGGCCTGTCAAAAGATTGAAAATACTTGATTTACCGGCATTGGGATTACCGGCCAGGGCAACTTTGGCAGACATCATACGATTTCTATTTCAACAGAAGCTGCTTCATTTTCCCTCATGGCAATGAGGTGATTTTGCATTCGAATGTAGAGGGCACCTCCAAAAGGAGCCTTTCGTATCAATTCAACCCTGGCATTGGGCAACAAGCCCATAGTGAGTAACTTACAAGTTGCCTCAAAATCTGCAAACTGCCTTACGAGTGCATATTGACCTACCTTCAAATCTAAAATCGTCTTTTTCAAGTATGCTTATTTAGACTAATTTTAAACAAAGATAATTGAAATTTGATTTTGGCCAATTGGAATTCCGTGATATTTATCAACCATCGGACTGTTTTTCGTCTTTGTTTTCTATCAATTAGGTTTAATTGTATCATAAATAGTGGATTAAATTTGACTGTTAAATCAGATGTATGCCCGTTTTTTCTTTTAAAGCATAACTCGCCATACACCCATTTTACACTTTTTTATCATCTATCACTTAATGAACAGAATTTTTCTACTTTCCTATGCACTTTTGGTGCTAAACTTGAACCTCAAAGGCCAGGCATCTTTGGATAGTTTATTGGAAATTGGGGCTTACAACGACGTAATATTATTGGCATCCAATAACTTAGAAAAAGATAGCACTGATATTTTATCAAAAAAATACCTGGCCAAAGCTGCTTTTTTGGGCAATAGGTTGACTTTGGCCAAAAAACATGCCCTCGACTTAGAAAAATTTGGGATTGACACTGTTAAACAGAGGCAAAATCTGATGCGTATTTTTGAAGCTGAACAAAATTATCCGTTGGCTGTAAAATATGCACAAAAACTCCAGCATTTCTTTCCGGCACAGGGATATTACACGCGCAAAATGGCAGAATATCACCTGGCCAGCGGTTATCCGGTAGAAGCCCTAAAACTATACCACCAGGCTTACCTTATAGAGCCTTCGGATATAAACAATGTAACCGCACTGGCAGAACTCCTCAATAGAAATGGTCAAAACAACCTTGCAGACAGCATTGTAAACAAAAGCCTGCTAGCAGAACCACAAAATCTGGTACTGCGCAGTATGGCTGTAAGAATTAAAATGGCCCTGAAGGCCTACCCAGAAGCCATTTCTCACATTAAATTTATTGAGGGTCAGGGAGTGCTCACACCTTGGCAATACAAGAATGCAGGATATGCTTATTACATGACTGACACCCTTGACAAGGCCTTACATTACCTCGAACAATCATTGCATAACGAGCAATCACCCGAGCTCAATTATTACTACCTCGCCCTGGTCCATACCAGCTTAAAAAATACAGAAGTGGCCAAAAACTATTTCAATAAAGCCATTGAAGCCGGTATTTCAGGCCATGTAAAAACCTACTTCCACCACTTGGCGGGCTTTGATGCCAGGGAAGAAAAATACGGCGATGCCATGGAAAAACTGGATTTGTCTTATTCCCTTTTTGGTGACCCTGAATCGCTTTTCTATCAGGGTGCCTATGCAGAATCGAGGTATTCCAACAAACAAAAAGCCATTCAATACTACCAAAGGTACCTGAATGAATGCGAGGACTTGAAATGCCAACAAATAGAAGCTGCCAGGGAAAGAATTAAAATTCTGAAAGAATACCAATTTATGCAGTCGAAGAGCAAATAATTGCTTTCTTTTACTTTTGAAAGTTGACCATGAAACAAAAATTATTTCAAATAGCCCTGGTGGTAGAAGACTATGATGCTGCAATCCAATTCTATTGTGAAAAATTAAATTTTAAACTGATAGAAGACACCGTGCTATCGCCAGAAAAAAGATGGGTGGTGGTGGTTCCTCCTGGTGGAGAAGGCTGTCAACTGCTCTTGGCCAGGGCCTCCGGAGAGGAACAATTGTCGCGGGTAGGCAATCAAACCGGAGGAAGGGTTTTTTTGTTTATGCATACAGACGATTTGGATGCAGACTATAGGCACCTGGTTTCCCGGGGAGTTACCATAGTAAGACCTCCTAGCAGTGAAACCTATGGCAAGGTCCTCGTCTTTGCTGATCTCTATGGCAATTTATGGGACTTGATTGAGCCTATTTCACAAGATTAAGGTTTGAACTGATGTTCAACAATTCACCTCTTTCTATGACCAGTGATGCATCTGAAAAAATGGTCTGAACAATGTCCAGATTGCACACCCCTCCATTGCGTGGTTTTATTATTATGATAGCATTGTGAAGAGAGGCAGGTGGCACTGCTCCTCCCGCCCAATTGGATGGGTTTGACCAATCGCCATTTCCAATAAATACATAGGTAGTGTTGACGGTTCCGTCGGAGACAACGCGATAAACACTGCCTCCACCATTGACACAGAGAAACAATTCACCGGCTTCATTTTCACCAAAATCTGACACCTGGAGTGGACTTGAGATGGTTTGGGTAGTGGTGTTCCAGGAGGAAGTAGAGGTGTTGTAGGTAATTTTATAAAAGACACCGGAATAATAGTCTGCTGCTATATAATAACCCCTCATATTTTGATAAACATAACCCCGGTAAACCGTACCGCCCACCACAGAAGCCGACGGATTCTGTGTAACATAAGGGTAGACAGGAAATATATAGTTGGACCCACTGCAACCAGAATTGTTGTAAACATTGTTACCCTCGTAACACCTCCAACCAAAATTAGCACCGGATGCACTTGCCATGGGCACCTGATCAATTTCTTCAAAGGCATCCTGGCCCACATCACCGATCCAGATATCCTGGTTGTACCTGTCAAAACTCCAGCGAAAAGGGTTTCTCAGGCCGTAGGCAAAAACCTCATTGCCAAAAGGGTTGCCAGCAGGGATCTGGTAAAATGGAGCTGTAGCAGAATTATTGACTTGGATTCTCAACAATTTTCCCAATAAGGACGAGGTATTCTGACTGTTGTTGTTGGGGTCGCCACCTCCTCCTCCATCACCTGTAGACAGGTATAAAAAGCCATCTGCACCAAAATGTATTTCACCGCCATTATGGTTGCTATTAGTTGGGTGATTGATGGTAAGTACAACTTTTTTACTCGCGGCATCGGCCTGGTTGATATTACCGGAGTTGACATTAAATCTGGCCAGCTCCAGATTACCTGCTGCATTGACATAGTACACAAAAAACAAGCCGTTGGTATGATATTCAGGGTGAAAGGCAAGACTGAGTAAGCCCTGCTCACCTGAAGTAGAAAGTCCGGTCACTGTAAGGAAGGTGCCCAAAGGTGCAAAGCCGCCACTGAAAACCTTGATATTGCCTCCCTTTTCAACTAAAAAAAGTCGATTGCTGCCATCGCCTGCGTGGGTAAGCTGGACAGGTGAGGACAAACCGGAAATTACCGGTGCCAGAGATAAGAAGGGCTGCGCCACAGCTTGATCAACTCCTGCTACAAAAACCCAAAAAATAAGAAATGATAAGACTCTACAAATGGAGACCATAGTTTACAATTTTAGTACTAACGAATAAAAGCTAAAATTCCATAACCCCCTGCGTGTTCTTCGGTACGTTGCGTAAATATAGGACAGAAAGCCGTCGGGTAACCCTAAGCTTTAATATTTTTATACTTTTGTTGAAAGAAATAAATTGAGTACCAGATTCTTACTCCTGTTTGGGATCATCATTTTTTCAGCCTTACACACTGAGGCTCAGGATACCCTATCTCAACCCACTTCCTTTATGGCCAGCGCCCCCAATTATCACAAAACGAGATTTATTTATGCAAGTAGCCTGGCAGGTGTTACTTATGCGGGATTTTCTATTGGACTGTACAACAGCTGGTATAAAAACTATGACCAAAGCAACTTTCATTTTTTTAATGACAACAGAGAATGGAATCAGGTGGATAAGGCAGGCCATCTGTTTTCCGCCTACTTTCAGAGCCATTTTTTTTACAGGGGTGCCAAATGGACTGGAAGTTCAGAAAACAAGTCTATTTATCTTGGCTTACTTGGTGGTTTATTATTTCAAAGCACGATCGAGGTCATGGATGGATTTAGCCATGATTGGGGTTTTTCAGCTGGTGACATGACAGCCAATGTCCTGGGTTTGTCGGGCTTTTATTTCCAGCAAAAGTATTGGGGAGAACAAAAAATTACGATCAAAGAAAACAGCTGGCCCGTTGCTTATGGCAATCAACAGATTCCCTCTGTGAGTGGACAAAGTAGCACCACCCTGAAAGAGAGAACAGATCAGCTTTTTGGATCATCGGCATTGGAAAAAGCATTAAAGGACTATAACGTTCAAACCTATTGGGCTTCTTTTAATATACACTCATTTTTATCTAAAGGAAATAAATGGCCTGAATGGCTGAACCTTGCGGTGGGCTATGGAGCTGGAAATCTCTATGGAGGTTTTGCCAATAGCTGGCAGGCAGGCGGTGAAACGTACCAATACAAAACCAACGAACGATATAGGCAATTTTATCTGGCATTGGATTATGACCTTCGTATGATTTTTTAAGAAAAAACCCCTACCTGAATGCCGTCATGCATATTTTAGATTTATATAAATGGCCGGCACCTGCATTGGAGTACAATACCTTAAATGGCTTTAGCTTTCACTTGATGTTTCGAAATTAGACCAGGCTCATTTGTCTTTTACAAATCTCAGGTCCGTAAGCGCATGAAGAAAGCTTACCAGATCTGATTTTTCCTGTGCTGTAAGGCCCAGGGGTTTCTGTAAGAGGCTGTCAGCATTGATGGGTTTGGGAACAAATTTAAACGGATTGTCATAGTACTCAATTACCTCCTCTAGCGTTGCAAACATACCATTGTGCATGTAAGGAGGAGTAATGGCCACATTTCTTAGTCCAGGCACTTTAAATTTTCCCAAATCGGCTGAATCTTTTGTTACATCAAATCTTCCGCGATCCACAAATTGATGCTGATCAAAGAGGCCGACGTTTCGAAATTCATCGCCAGTAAAATCAGGTGAAAAGTGACAATCAAAACACTTTGCCTTTTTACTCATAAATACCTCCCTTCCCCGTATGGCTGCTGCCGACATGGAAGGTTGCAGGTCTTTCATATAATTGTCAAAAAGGGTGTTGGATGTTTCCAGTGTTTCTTCATAAGCGGCAATGGCTTTGGCAATATTAGAAGGTTTTGCTTCTTCCTGAAAAACACTTTCAAACCATGCTTGATACTGTTTATTTTTGTTCAATCTTTTGGCCCCCTCCTGAAGGTTAAAGGCCATTTCATTAAGGTCCTCCACCGGAAAATGCACCTGATCTTCCAGGCTGGCTGCCCTGCCATCATAAAACATCAAGCCACGGCTGGCCATGTTCATCACTGAAGGCGTATTTCTTTTGCCCAATTTTCCACCAACACCCACGCTAAAGGCAACCGTATCTGCAAAAGCGAATTCAGGAATATGACAAGAAGCACAGCTGACCGATTGATCTCGGGACAACATTTTTTCAAAAAATAGTTTTTCCCCCAGGCCTACCAAAGTAATAGGATCTTCTTTGATAGATCTTGGTTGCTGGATAAAGGCTGGAAAAAGAAAGGCTCCACAAACCACAATGGTCAACAATATTAGCTTTCGGTTGATGGCAAAATGAGTCATAATTGGATGTATAATTCGTAGCGCAAAGGTAAAGATAAAGCAAGTGATTAGACATGACTTTTGTCATTTAACCGCCTTACCAAATTCATCGAAAGGCTGACATACAAACAGGAAATTTACCGATGGCTTTTGTTAAATATCCAATCTCATACAGGCTTGGTTTGGCAACATAGCTTTGTTAAAATATTGTCAGTTAATTGGGTACACATTTTTGAATAAATTATGTAAACAAGATTTGACCATAGTTGAAATAATAATTAATTAATAATTAACTTTAATTCGATATTATATTTTTCATTTTAAGGTATAATACCAATTTTATTAACCACTAAAACATCATTTTATGGGTTTTGACACAAAAGATATACGGAATGTCGTCTTGATGGGGCATTCCGGATGCGGGAAAACAAGTTTTGCTGAAACAATGCTCTTTGAGTCCGGTGCTATCAGCAGGATGGGGAGTATTGCAGAGGGGACAAGCACTTCTGATTTCAGTACACTAGAAAAAGAGAGAGGTACCTCTATTTTCAGCACACTTATGCATGTTAAGTGGAAAAATTCCAAAATCAACATCATTGATACTCCGGGATACGATGATTTTGTTGGAGATGTGATTTCTGCTATGAAGGTAGCAGATACCGGAGTAATCATCATCAATGCCGCCCATGGTGTAGAAGTAGGTACGGAATTGATCTGGGAATATATGCAGGCCTTCAAAACACCTGGCATGATTGTGATGAACCAACTGGATCATGAAAAAGCTGATTTTGATAAGACCCTCGAACAAGCGCAAGCGAGATTTGGACACAAGATTTTGGCTTTTCAATATCCAATCAATCAGGGAACCGGTTTTAATTGCATCATAGATGCTTTGAGAATGGTGATGTATGAGTTCCCCGCAACAGGGGGTAAGCCGGTTAAAAAAGAAATTCCTGCTTCAGAAATGGACAAAGCCATGGCACTCCACAACACTTTGGTCGAGGCCGCGGCTGAAAACGAAGAAGGATTGATGGAAAAGTTTTTTGAATCTGGCACATTGACAGAAGAAGAATTATCAAAAGGATTGACCATTGCATTGGCCAATCAGCAAATCTTTCCGGTATTTTGCTGCTCTTCAACCAAAAACATGGGCAGCGGCAGGATCATGGGCTTCATCAACGACATCTGTCCTTCACCAGCCGACAGACCAGCCGCCGACCTTGAAGGAGGAGGTAGTCTGGCTTGCGACAGTAAAAATTCACAAACCACAGCCTTTATATACAAAACTATGTCTGAACCACAGGTGGGCATGGTATCTTACTTTAAAGTCTATGCGGGCACAATGAAACCAGGAGATGAGTTGTACAACATGGATCATCAGGTAGCTGAAAGAGTGAACCAACTTTTTGTTGCTGAAGGTAAAAACAGAGTATCGGTCGACGAATTGAGGGCTGGTGATATTGGGGTTACAGTTAAACTAAAAGACTCCCACACCAACGATACCCTCGCGACAAAGGGGACTACCAAAAAAATTGAGAAAATTCATTTTCCAGAACCCAGAATTACTGCTGCTGTGGTCCCCCCCAGCAAGTCGGATATGGAAAAACTGATGAAGGCCCTTCACCAGATCCAGGAAGAAGACCCCACCTTGCTGGTTGAACAAAATGCTCAATTGAAACAAACCATCATCCACGGCCAGGGTCAGCTCCATTTAGATATTATCAAATACAGGATTGAAAAACTGAATGGACTAGTAATGGAATTTGAAAAGCCAAGGATCCCTTACCGGGAAACCATTACCAGAAAAGCCGATGAGATGTACCGCCATAAAAAACAAAGTGGTGGTGCCGGTCAGTTTGCTGAAGTGCATATGCGGATTGAGCCTTACCATGAAGGCATGGGAGACCCTGAAGGGCTTACCGTAAGAAGCAGGGAATATGAAGATCTCGACTGGGGTGGTAAACTGGCCTTTTACTGGTGCATAGTAGGTGGCTCTATAGACGCCAAATACATCAACGCCATCAAAAAAGGCATCATGCAAAAAATGACAGAAGGTCCGCTGACTGGTTCTTGTTGTCAAAATATCAGAGTGAGTGTCTTTGATGGAAAAATGCACTCAGTAGACTCCAATGATATGGCCTTTATGTTGGCATCCACCAATGCATTTAAAACGGCCTTCAGGAATGCGGCTCCACAATTGCTGGAACCCATTTATGAATTGACCGTTTTATGTGCAGACACCGTTATGGGTGATGTAATGGGTGACCTTCAGACCAGGAGGGCAATGATAGTAGGTATGGACAGCGATGGACACTACCAGAAAATCATAGCCAAGGTGCCTTTGGCCGAATTGTATCAATATTCTTCAACCTTGCGTTCCCTCACCCAGGGAAAGGCCAAGTTTACACAGAAGTTTATTGAGTACATGCCTGTCACACCAGACATTCAAGCCAAATTAATTGAGCATCACAAAGAAGAATTGGAAGATAGTCATTCCTAAAGAATCAATTTGGATATTCAGACCCGGTTTAGTATTTATGCTGAATCGGGTCTTTTTTTTAGGCTGTTGTTGGGTTGGGATACAACAAGAAAGGCTGGATGATGTCCCTCCATTCTGCGGCAATGTCTATGGTCGGGGTGAGTCCACGCTGAAACAATTCATAAACATGGAAAATGCCCGTTAATCGGTCGAGGTGTTGACCCCCTTCAGGATTGACCATTGTTTTATAGGCTCTTTGATGAAGCATTTTGCCTTGAGTTTTGCACAAAGTACTTATGATTGTCATACCCAAACTAACCGCATCCCTCACTTCCGGGGTATGAAGCTGAAGTTCAATGCCCTGGCAAAGCTCGTTCTTATAAAAAGAATTGTCAGGTACATAGGTAATGGCTTTTAATGAAAGGTAAGGAAAAGCATCGATGGGAAACGATTGAATGAATAAAGTTGAATCCAACCAGGGAGCACCAAAACATTCAAAAGGCGTGGAGGTGCCTCTTCCTTCATTGAGATTGAGTCCTTCCAACAAACAAGTGCCAGGATAGAGTACCAGGCCTTGCCACCTGAAAAGAGCTGGTGAGGTGGGCTGAAATGGGTAATGCATACCTGCTCTCAAATGCCGGGAATATCCCTCCATTGTAAATATGGTAAGGTTTAGATCTGGCATTTTAAGGTATTTAAAATAGGAGGCCATCTCGCCCAGGGTACAGCTGTGTTTGAGTGGAATATTCCACCTGCCAAGAAAAGAGCCACAATTTATTTCATCCAGAAATGGACCTTCACAATCAGCTATCAGCGCCGAAATGGGATTGGGCCTATCCATGATCATTATAGGAATTGACAGCCTTTCACAAGCTTGCATGACGTAGCTGAGGGTCCACAGATAGGTGTAAAAACGAGCCCCAACATCGGGAACATCAAAAATAACCAGATCCAGATCGAGCAGGTGCTGATCTTGTGGGGCAGGATCATCGCGGTAAAGGCTGATGACTGGCAGGCCGGTGACAGGGTCGGTGGTATCGGCTTGTGCCACTCCATCCGCACCAGATATGGCAATGCCATGTTCTGGCGCAAACAAACGAATAATGGAAACTCTCTGTTCAAGAAGCAGCTTTCTGGAAAGAACTTCAGTATTAGTGGTGGCAGCATCGTTAGTGACCATACCAATTCTGTAGTAATCCAATAAAGTGCCGCTTGCGATGGCCGCCTCTACACCCAACAAAAAGGGGTAAGCTGATGGTAATTGTTTTTGCGTTAGTGCACCGAATGCTGACATTGTACCACAAGATAGTCAAAGCAAATAATTATCTAAAAAAAAAGGCCGGAATATGGTTACTCCCGGCCCTTCTTAAATTTAAATATGTGCTTTAAAAAGTTAAGCTCATCGATTTTTCTTTGTTATTTCTGAGTACAGTAATGCCAATTTTATCACCTTCCTTAAATCCTGCCAGGGTTTCAAAAAGTGCCTTGTCAGAAAAAATATATTTTTCATTTAATTTTAGAATTATATCACCTTTTTCCAGACCCGCTTTATCGGCAGAACTTCCTTTAAATACTTCGTCTACCAACACTCCGTTGTTTTTATCAGAAATCATAACTCCTAACTTAACTTTTGGGGTGGCAGGTTGTTCATCATCCCACTTAAATTTTTTCATTTTCATCTTAGGAGCGCCTGATTCTACATGTTTTTCGATCCAGATCATTTTTTCATCATCTCCTTCAATGGCCACATCAACATCGGCTAATTTTTCTCTGATCTCAGCCGGCATTTCGCCTTCACCATCCCACTTGATTACCTTTACTTCTCCGTCATTGTTCTCCGTTAAGGTATACATAGATTTTTCAACGCCATTGTTGATTTCTTTGGTGATGGAAAGTTCGGCTTCTCCTTCTGTGGCGGCATCCTTGTTGGTTTCAACCTGCACCACAACTCTTTTTTCTTTGCCTGATCCTTTTTTCTCCCCATCTGACATTTCAGATTTTTCAACTTTTTTGATCACTACTTTTTTGTCTTCCTGAGCCTGAGAATTTGAAACAAGCCCTGCAAACAGGATTGCTGCTAAAAATAATTTTTTCATGTTTTAATTGTATTGAATTTTAAAATGCTTTGTATTTTCTTTTTGATTCCTTGCCCTCAATTTCAAAAACCAGTTTTGTATCTTTGGTCAAAGTCATCCCTGTTTCTCTTTCAAAGAGATTTTTGTATTTATTCCAGATATTACTGGGTTGTTTTTCACCATTAATTTTAAGATTTTTACCTGACAATTCAATTTTGTTGTTTTTACCGGCAATTAAAAATCCATCCCTATTTAATTGACTTCCGATCAACTGCTCAAGATTTTTTTCATTGTCTCTCATAAAAAAGTGATCTTCTCTGCCCAATTCCGGCATAAGTGCAATTTCCTCTTCCGCTTCTCTTTGCCTTTCGGCCCAATCTTCTGGCGACCAACCTTCCATCTCCGGAATATGAATTTCAAACTCTTTGAACCCTTTCATATCTGGAAGGTGCATGCCTCCTTCTGGGAAATGAAACTTAAAGTTGTTGTGTCCCATGTGTGGGTAATCCAAAAACAGTTTGCGCATGGAATCGGCTTCAAACTGTAAGATTTTACCAAGTCGATGCAATGAATCACCATGCAGTTGGAATATTCTGTGCAGTGAATCCAGTTGAAACATTTCACCATGGTTGGGAAAATCATAAGTAAAGGTCCTTACATCACCGTCATTAAAGGGAAAATCTCCCTTTGAAAAGTCATCCAGGGTCAACGTATACGTTTTGTAATCATCAGTAGTGATTTCTTTGATTATGTGTTTGTGTTTGTCAAACTCAGCAGGAGGTATTTGCTCTCCATTAATGGTCAGGCTTTTGATTTCACCATTTTCCATTTTGAGTGAAATTTCCTTTTCTCCATCTGACTTAATAATGCTGATGGTACCTTTCTTTTTAACCTGAGGCAGGCTGTCTGATACCGCGGGCTGTATTTCCTTGTTTACCTTTGATTCGATGGCTTTGATCACTGAATACTTGCCCCCATCGTGTTGGTATGCGTAAGCCTCGGTAAGACCCATGGCAAAAATGAGAATGGCAAGGCTGGCCATCAGTTTTTCTTTGATTTGAATAGGTGTGTGTGACATGTGGAAAATCCTTTTAATTCTGTTCAATAATTGATTGTTAGTTTTACCTGCAAAGGCAAGTGAAAGCGAAGGAGATTTTTCAAGCCTGTCGATCTCCTGAATTTTTAACAGTGCCTTGGCATACGCAAGGGGTTTTTGTGTGAAGGCCATGGCTTCATCGTCACAGGCTTCTTCTCTATATTGTGCCAACTGACGCTGCAACCACCAAACCACAGGGTGGTAGTAAAGTATGGTCTCTACAAGGGCAGCAATAAGATGGAGTATAAAATCATTTCTTCTGATGTGGGCCAGCTCATGGGCTAAAATGGCCTCTATCTCTTCCGTAGAGAGAGCATTGATTATAGCAATTGGGAAAAATATAGCGGATTTGAAAAGTCCCATTGTAAAAGGGCTTCCTGTCTGAAATGAGGTCTTTACCACCACTTTTTTAGCAATGCCCATTGTATTTTTCATAGTGTCAATACAGATACCTGGCAATTGAATCTGTTTAGCCCTGGAAACTTGCATCATTAGCCACAGATAGGCCAGCAGGTATCGCAAGGCAAAAACAAAGAAGCCAATAAACCATATATTGCTGATATAGCTGGCATTTTGATTGATAAAACTTTCAATGCTTGTTTTTTGAATACCAACTACAGCCTGCTGCCATTGGAAATACCAGGATATAGCTTTGTTTTGGGCACTGTCTATGTGGATATTGTGGAGATATATAAATGTAGCCACAACTATTATAAACAATGAAATTAATGATACATAGGCAGCCCTGAATTTCTGTGCAGAACTCAGTCGGGGTAAAAGTGCTCTATAAATCAGTAGAAAGATAAATACCAGAGCTCCTTGCCACAATGAATGCAGGATGGTCCATGCCAGGGTCTGTAACCAGTTGGTGTCAATGGTAAACAACATATCACGACTTTTTTTCGAGTGACTGAATAAGGGCCTTTATCTCATCCAATTCATTTTGAGTAGATTGGTGATTGCCCAAAGCGTGCATCACCAGGTCTTTTGCAGATCCATTAAATGCATTGCTGATAAATTCATTGACCAACTTGGTCTTGGCCTTATTTTCCTGCAAAACCGCCCGATACAGATGCGACTTTTGATCCGTATTGCGTGCCACCAGGCCTTTATCATTCATGATTTGCATGATTTTAAGCGTAGTTGTATACCCTACCTCTCTTTTTTTATTGAGCATATCATTGATGAACCGAACACTGCTTTCCCCATATTCCCAAAGCAATTGCAGAACTTCCAATTCTGCATCCGTAGGCATGAGTTGCGACTGGTTTTGAATCATAAAATTAAAATTTAATGCAATGATATACGAAATATTTCGTAGAGTCAAGATCTTTGTACGAAAAGTTTCGTATTTAATAAAATTTTAACAAATCTTCACATTGTAAAAGAATACATGCTTTTCCATTAATATTGCATTATAAACCATTTTTATGATTCGATTTGTATTGGCTTTATGCCTTGTTTTTAAGTTGACCACTACAGAGGGACAAATTAAAAGTCCGCAGGATTTTTTTCACAATCAGTACGGAAAAGCCTACACACCACACTACCAGTTACTGGCGTATATCCAACACCTGGCAGAAAATAGTGATCGCCTGCAAATCGAACAAATTGGCACAACTACAGAAGGTAGACCTATGATGTTGTGTTACATTTCGAGTCCGGAAAATTTGGAGAAAAAGAAAATATAAGGCTCACCAATTTATACCATATTGGCCTCCACCCTTCCTTGCCGGAACAGGTAAATGAAAAAGTGATCATCTGGTTAAGTTATAGTGTACATGGAAATGAAGCAGCCGGCAGTGAGTCTGCCATGCAAGTAATTTACGATTTGATAAAGCCCGGAAATGCAAAAACCAATGAATGGTTGTCGAATGCCCTGATTATCATCAATCCCTGTTTGAACCCTGATGGTTATAACCGTTATACACAATGGAACCGAACAGCAACCTCTTTGGTACCCAATCCCTCTAAAGATGACATCGAACACATTGAACCCTGGCCTTATGGAAGGGTAAATCATTATTTATTTGACCTCAACCGCGATTGGGCTTGGCAAAGTCAGCACGAATCCAGGCAATTTATTGCTGCTTACAACAAGTGGATGCCACAAATTCACACTGATGTCCACGAAATGGGTTACAACGAACACTATTATTTTGCACCCGCTGCAGAACCCTATCACCCATTTATAACCAACCACCAGCGCAACTTTCAGACTGAAGTCGGAAAGAACAATGCCAAATATTTTGATGAAAAAGGTTGGCTGTATTTTACAAGAGAGGTCTATGACTTATTTTATCCGAGCTATGGAGATACCTATCCTACCTACAATGGGGCTATAGGTATGACTTATGAAAAAGCAGGCATTAGGGCAAGTAGAGCTATTGAAATAGAGAGTGGAGACACCCTTACCCTCGCCCGCAGGATAGAGGAACACAAAACAACCAGCCTGGCAACCATAGAATTTTCAGCGGGCAGGGGAACAGAACTCATCAGAGAGTTTCGCAATTTTTTTAAAGAAAGCAGAAAACAGCCTAAAGGTAAGTTTCATACCTACATCCTTAAAAACCACCCGAGGTTAGAACGTTTAAGTGAAAACCTCAGGCGCAATGGCATCCAATATACTTTTGCTGCTGAAAACAAAAAAACAAATGGCTTTCATTATGCCAGTGCAAGCCAAAAAGAGTTTGACATACAAAAGGGAGACATGGTTATTTATGCTGACCAACCAAAATCTATTCTCACACAAATTCTTTTTGAATATAACACCGAATTGCCTGATAGCAATACCTATGATATTACCGCCTGGTCGCTGCCTTTTGCCTATAATCTCGAAGCTTATGGTCTCACTACCAAGTTGACCGTAGCAAGCCAGCCGACTAGAAGAGAACAAAATCAAATCCTATGGCCATCCAAAGCCTATGCTTACTATTTTAACTGGAACCAAATGGAGGCTCCGCGTTTATTGTCAAAACTTTATCAGCAGGGATATGTGGTTCGAATGGCCTTAAAACCAATCACATTTGGGCAAACCAAGGTTGAAAAAGGGTCCATTTTTATAACAAGAGGCGATAACCCACACAAAAATTTAGAAAAGGACCTGCCCGATTTGCTGAATAACTTTGAAGGAGCCGGCTATGTGGAAAGCGGTATGTCTAGCAGTGGTGGAGATATTGGGGGAAATTCTTTTGTTATCCTGAACAAACCCAAAGTATTAACATTGACGGGTGAAGGCACTGCCAATAACGAATCAGGGCAAATATGGCACTACTTTGACGAAGTCATTGGCTTTCCCCTCACGAGGACTACAGTTGATCAACTGGCCAGGATTGACCTCACTCAATACAATACCCTTGTGCTGCCCGATGGAGGATATGAGCTAAATGAGAACGTAATGACGAAAATTAAATCGTGGGTAAATACGGGGGGCAAATTGCTAGCCATGGGAAGCTCTTTGTCGTTGTTTACGGATAAAGAAGGCTGGGCCTTAAATACTTATGCAACCGATGAAGAGAAAGAGAATGCGAAAAAAGAAAAAGAAATCCGAATTCTGAATGCGAGAAAAGATCTTTATCACGATCACGAACGAAAAGAATTGTCTGATTATGTTTCCGGAGCGATTGTTGAAAACAGCTTGGACGAAAGTCATCCATTGACATTTGGGCTGCTCCAGCCCTATTACAGTCTAAAAACCGGAAATCAGGCCTATAAGCTGTTGAAAAACACCTGGAATCCAATTTATGTGCCATCATCCTATAAAAATCTTGGCTTTGTGGGGGCTAAAATGAAACCCCAATTGGCGGAAACAGTCAGTTATGCCGTAGAGTCAATGGGAAGAGGAAATGTAGTGTACATGATAGACAATCCCTTGTTCAGAGGCTTCTGGGAAGGCGGAAATCTATTATTTAGCAATGCAATCTTCCTG
Organism: Saprospiraceae bacterium; assembly: GCA_016717655.1. Classification (GTDB taxonomy): domain Bacteria; phylum Bacteroidota; class Bacteroidia; order Chitinophagales; family Saprospiraceae; genus JADKBO01. The sequence continues at coordinate 228,155 of JADKFC010000003.1, read as the reverse complement.
ATTAAGTAAGATTTTGTCTATTTCGGTTAGTTTTTTGTAAAATATCAGGGAATTTGGCTCTTTTTTTGTCTTATTAAAAATAGGGGAATAACCTGATATTGGGTAGGCAAACACTTTCTAACTTTACACCGTAATAGGCAACCATGCAATTGGTACTCAAAATAGGATTTATACTACTTTTACCCGTATTGGGCTTTGCTCAGATAAATGCGGATTTCGAAGCCAGTCAGACGACAGGGTGCGGTGCCCTGCAAGTAGTTTTTATTGATAAAAGTGTCAGTCCAGCCAGTCCTATCGTTGCCTGGAGCTGGGATTTAAGTGGACTTACCTCAGATAAACAAAACCCGGGAAGAATCTTCGACAAGCCCGGTTCTTACAAAATTTGTTTAACCGTTACCAACGCAGCCGGCGAAAAACATACCACCTGCAAAGACAGCTACATCAACATTTACCAAAAGCCGGAACCAAATTTTTTCATCGACAAAGAGAAAGGCTGTGTGCCTCTTGGTGTCAATTTTACGGATCTATCAACCAGCCCCAACGGCAATATAGTAGAATGGACCTGGGATATTGGAGGCAGTGCCAATGTTTTAAAAACGACAGAACCTGGTGCATCGGTTTCCTCTATCTATTCCTTTGCCGGTCTCTATTCGATGTCGTTGACCATCAAGGATGATAAAGGTTGTGAAGCTACTATAAGTAAAAAAGACTTATTGACCATTTTTGCCGTACCTGATCCCGCATTGAAAAAAACTTTTTTGGAATCATGCGAGTTGCCATGGAGGGTAAAAATGGAAAATCTGAACGCAGACCCGGCAGCCAATTATCAATGGGACCTTGGAAACGGCCAAACCCACAATGGGCTTACCCCTCCTGTTGCTATCTTTAATACCAAGGGAAGCTACGATCTCACCCTCATCATTAAAAAGGGAGAATGTACGGACACCCTGGTCTTAGATGATTATGTAAACACCAATCCTAAAAAAGAAATTATCACCGATAAAAATGATTACTGCATAGGTGAAAACATCCTTTTCAAAGACGGCTCAGAACTGGGTGCAGACTCAGTTTTGTGGGTTTTTGGAGATGGAGAAACGTCAGGCAACCTGAATCCAAATCACAACTATGCCCAATCAGGTTGTTTCACCGTCAAACTCTACCGATGGAGGGGCAATTGCAGGGACACCGTTGAGAAAAATTGTGTGAATGTGTTAAAAGCACCTGAACCCCAAATTGTCATCGACAATCAATTTTCCTGCACGGTTCCGGTAAAGATTAATGTAAATGGACAAAGTCCGGGGAAATACCAGTGGCAACTTACGGGTAACAGCATTGATTTAACTGAAACCCAAAACCCCACCTCATTTACCATTCAAAAATTTGGAACCTACCAACTGGTGGTCGATTATGTTGATGGCAATGGATGTGTAGTTCAATTAAACAAAGATATTGAGATCAAAAAATTTGAGGCCAATCTTCCTTTTCAGTTCGTTGGAGGGTGTGTGCCTTTTACAGTAAGTTTAGGTGATAGTGTTATTACAGAAATTCCTATCGTGCAATACAAGTGGGAAGTTGGTAATCCTGTCATTTTTACTTCAAGCCAAAAAAATCCGAGTTTCAATTTAAATGCTGTGGGCAGACACGATGTCAAACTCATTGTTACCAATGCCATAGGATGCAGAGACACAGTGATCAGAGAAGAATATGTGCAGGGAGGTACACCTCCAACCGTAGACTTTATAGTAGCCCCTATTGAAGAGTGTCTCAATGTTGAAAGGAGTTTTTCACAAAACTGCTCCTCCAATGCCAATTATTTTGTTTGGAATTTCGGAGACATGAATAGCGGCACGGGTGCTGATGTACAACACCTGTATGGCAAGCCGGGCCAATATGATGTAACCCTGACAGCTTACCACAACGGGTGTCCGGTAACAAAAAGAATTGATGATCTCATCACTGTCCTTGATCCGGTATCCAAGTATGAAATCATATATCAGTGTGACGACCCCAATACGGTCATTCTCAACAATCTTTCTTTAGGAGCAGACAGCCTCTACTGGGTAGTAGGAGACATCAATAAAAGAGATACCATTAGAGATTCTTTACTCACCAGTTTCACTTTTCCGGGCAGAGGGTTGTACACCATTCAGATATACAGTAAAAATTTTACTACGGGATGTATCCACGAAAGAACAGATACCATCCAAATTACACAGCTGAAGGCCCTTTATGAACCAGACACCCTGAGAGGTTGTGTCCCTCTTTCAATTCGATTTGAAAATCAATCTACAGATGCAGTTTATTCCTCCTTTAGATTCAGCGATACTGATACTTTAACAGCGCCTGAGTACACTTTCAAAAAATCGGGTTTACAAGACTTGCCCTGGTTATACATCAAAGATGTTCACGACTGTATAGATAGTTTTCAATATGCCGATAAGGCAATGGTCAACGCCCTGGAACCAAAAATCATTTATCCAAAAATTGCCTGTGTTCCTCAAGACATCCTGCTGACCCATGAAAGCAAAGATAGTTTTGCTCAGATCACCAACTTGGTTTGGCAAATATCAAATGATACGTTTACCAATACCGACAGTGTCAAAATATATATAGACAAGGCCGAATACTTTGATGTATTTTTAAAACTAACAGATGATTGGGGATGCACGGACAGTGTCTACCTCAATGATGCCATCCAGGGCTTACTCTTGGAAACCGGATTTGCATCTGATACCTTGGGTTGTACCAACCAGGAGGTTCTTTTTGTGCCCCAGGGAAACAATGACAATACCAGCGGCTACAAATGGACCTTTGGTGATGGAGGTGAATCATTGGCAGGCATATCCAGACATCGGTATGACAACGAAGGAATTTATGATGTTTGTCTTACCCTTTATGATATCAGAGGTTGTGAAAACACCCATTGTGAAACAGCGTGGATTGATGTAAAAAATCCTATAGCTGCATTCAGTGGTGATCCCCTGTTTGAAACTTGTCCTCCACTACTAACTCGTTTTTCAAATGCATCTACAAATGCGATTGCTTATCAGTGGGACTTTGGAGATGGGAGTGGAGTTAGTTTTGTTAGTGATCCTTCCCATATTTATTTTGAGCCAGATACCTTTGATGTGACTTTGATAGCCATCAGATCCAACGTATGTCAGGATACCATTACCTTTAATGACTACGTCATGGTATTGGGGCCACGTGGCAATTTTGAATATGAAATCGAAAATGATTGCACCCCTCTAAGGGTAAAATTTACTGCCAATTCAGATGATTATTATCGCTACTACTGGGATTACGGAAATGGCATCATTGACTCATCCCTTTTACTTCAGATTAGTGATGAAAAAACGATTGAGTATCTCAATCCCGGCATCTATTCGCCCAAGCTGATCATATCTGACAATGCAGGTTGTAAAAGAAACTTTACCAATGACGACATAGTCGTTAACAGCATTGATTTGAAAGTAAATCCGGTTACGGATCCTTTGTGCGGTCTTCCTTCAAAAGTAAGCATCAATAATCTATCTACCACTTCTTCGCCTGCTACTTATTATGAATGGAATTTGTTTGCCAACGGCAATGCATTGCAACTATCTGGCAATTTGATAGAGCCTGTATTTAATGCTTATGGTGTTTATCAGTTAACCCTTACAGCTCATACTGACAATTGTTCAGATACTCTGGTCATCGATAGTTTTGCCGGTGTTTATCCCAATCCCGAACCCAGGTTTTTATGGGACCCCGCATCCTGTCAGTACAATGCTGTACAATTTCAAAACAACAGCACACTTTTAAGTGGCACCATCGTAACCAATGAATGGGAAATAGAACAAAATAGGATTACAGCTTCGGCGCCTTCTTATGCTTTTGAAAAAAGTGGTTCTCATCCTGTGCGCCTTACCACCACATCTGAAAAAGGTTGTTTTGCCAGTCTTGAGCAAAATATTGAAATCTTACCCAATAATCGCATCAATGCCGGGCCGGATACAACCATTTGTATGGGAGACAGTGCCTTGTTACACATCACTCTGATCAACAATGTGCTCACTGGCAGCAACCAGTGGCAGGATAAGACAGGCCCGCTTTGCCAGGGGTGCCTGATAACAAAAGTATTTCCGGCAGATACTACCCTGTACATTTCACGTTATACGGCTTCCAACGGCTGCACTGCTGAAGATTCAACCCTGGTAAAAGTAGCACCCGTATTTGCACCGGAAGTAGATATGATTTCGGACACCATACTTTGCAAAGGAATCAAAGCCGAGCTATCGGTACTTAATCATAATCCGGATTACATATATGTATGGAAGGGTATGAATGTTGCAAGCTGTGTAGATAGTTGTCAGCTTGTAACCATTACACCTGAAACCAGCGGCTATTATACGGCCACTGCTTATAACGTTTATGGTTGTTCAGGCAAAGATTCACTGTATGTTGAAGTAGAAGCTATGATCCCTGATTTTTTGGTACAGCAGAAGTTTATTTGCCAGGATAGTTCTACCCTTCTCTTTGTACAAGGTGTGAAGACTACACAGTGGTTACAAGGTAACACAGAGTTGTGCCTTGGTTGTGACACTCTTGTTGTATCACCCAAAACTCAAACCGTTTATACCGTAAAAGTTGAATCCGCTAATGGCTGTCCTTATGAAGACAGAGTAACTGTTAATTTAATACCTCAAAACAGCATCAATGCAGGGCCAGATCTTCAGATTTGCTTGGGAGAAAATGTAAAACTTCAGGGAAGTGGCATTGGTACTGCAGAATGGACCTATCAACAAAATGTTTTGGGCAACGCAGTCAATTCACAAATAGCTCCCAAAGCAACTGGATATTACACTTTGGAATGCACCATTGATGAGTGCAGTCTCCAGGATTCACTTTATATTGATGTAATCACCAAGGCAGAAATTGAGGCAATTGGTGATACCATTTGTCCTGGTGAAACCGTGATGTTGAGTGCCGATGGCCTGGCCTATGAGTATAGTTGGGTTTATGATGGTCATCGGATAGCAAAAGGCAAACAAATAGAAATTTTACCCGACTCAAGTGCTTACATCCAGGTAATAGGAAACCGTACAACGTGTATTCCAGATACTGAAACGGTATTTGTTTATGTTCATCCCAGAATTGCTTATACCTTAAAAGAAAAAGGGGTACGACTTATATTTCAATTCAAAAGTGGTGGTGAAGGCTGAGGTAGGTGCAGGTAATAACTACACTTATCAATGGACACCCACTGAAGGCCTCAATTGCAGTGCCTGCCCTGAACCCATTATTAGAGAAATTGAAGAATCAATCAACTACACGGTAATAGCTACTGATCAAAACACAGGCTGTACGTCAGAACAACAGCTGTTAATAAACCTATTCACCAAGTGCAGTGATGAAGGCTACTATATACCGAATATCCTGTATTCGAATGGCAATGAAAACAATAAGATGTTTTTCACCAAGTCTGCCAATCCAGAAGAGTTCAGATCCATAGTCATCAGAGACCGATGGGGGAATATCGTGTATCAAACTGAAAATATCGATGCCATTTGGGATGCCAATTTAAATGGAAGGCCCCTGGAAAGTGGCGTTTATACCTATGTTGTCAAAGCTTTCTGTCCTGAAAATGAAGAAGAGTTTTTCTTTACCGGTGATTTGACCGTACTCAGATAAATGACTAAGGAACTAATCTGAAAACAGAAATTCCTGTTTGCAAATTATTTCTATTTAAGTACTCTTTTAAACTTCGTTTACTGATGGTCACTTTTTTTTGATCGCTTGATGCATGCAACAAATAGGGCACTCCATTTTTTATTACCGCAATTCCAACATGGCTGAAATCCAGTCCTTTCTTGTGGGTGGTAATGGCAATTAGATCACCATTTTTGATATACTGTAAAGCAGGATCCAGGGTGGATTTCGGAATAAAATAGAATTTCTTTTTAGAAACTTGCGTTTCAATCTCTTTCATTTCATCCAAACACCTGTCTCGCTGCATGGCAGGATAAAGCTGTGGGTGTTTAGACATAAAATTTAATTGAAAAAATAACTCAGTAGCCCCCGGCATGCCGGATGTGACATCTTGAAAAACATTGTTTTTAATTTGTGTGAGCAGCCAATCAGACAAATAATGTAGACGAGAGCAATAGCCTTCTACCTTGCCCTCCCTATATCTCAGCTTAAGGATTTTTTCCTCCAGGTGTGTTGGGTCCAAAGTTTCTGCAAGCGCTCTTTCTACAAAGGTATAGCAATCAAAAGAAAGATTTTGGATAATACATTTCTCAAAATCAACACTTTCAATAGTGCCGGAGCGATAAGGCTTACCCAGGAATTTCATTCCTGACCTCACCAGGCGATCATTGACCGCCGATTGTCCGGAACATAAAGGCAGGGCCATTAATATGAAAAAATATACCCGTATACTTTTTACCATCATTGACATATCAGGAAAGGCCTTCAACCACAACCACAAATTCACTTTTTGGGGGGTGAGCTTGAAAATGGGCAATCAATTCTGCCAGAGGGGCAGTCAGCTGTTCTTCAAACATTTTACTGATTTCCCGTGCTACACTTGCATTTCTCTCCGGGCCACAAAAAGTAGCCAGCTCCTCAAGACACCTGACGATACGATGAGGGGATTCATACAAAATAAAAGTACAATCGAGGCTTGCAAGTCTTTTCAGAGCCGTTTGCCTGCCCTTTTTATGGGGCAAAAATCCTTCAAAATAAAATGCATCTGAGGGCAGACCAGACGCTGCCAATGCTGGTACAAATGCCACAGCTCCCGGTAGACAGGTAACAGGTAAATGGTTTTGTCTACACGCTCTTACCAATAAAAACCCCGGATCTGAAATTCCAGGTGTACCTGCATCTGAAATAAGCGCAATTTTACTCCCTTGAGAAAGCATAGCTACAACTTGCTCAACCACCTTGTGTTCATTAAACGCATGATAAGGTTTGAGATCCGTTTTTACATTCAGATGTTTGAGCAAAACACCGCTGGTACGAGTATCTTCAGCGAGAATAAGATCCACTTCGTTCAACACCTTAATGGCTCTCAGGGTGATGTCCTCAAGGTTGCCTATGGGTGTTGGGACGAGATATAACATATTATTGAAGGGTCAAAACATAGGTGTAGGACTCCATGATGGGGTTGGTCAGGATTTTTTGGCAAGCCTTTTCTACTTCTTCCTTTGCCTTCGCCTCATCCACACAATCCAATACCATTTGAATGTGTTTGCCAATCCTCACATCTTTAACACCTTCGATACCAATGTGGTCCATATTTTTTCCAACCGTTTTACCCTGAGGATCCAACAATTCTTTATGGGGCATTACGTCTATTTCTGCAATAAATTTCATCTGTTTAATATAAAAGGCTTAATGAATGGGTTTGCCGGGGCAAAGTTAAGAAAAGTTAGGTTTTTTGCCGTCTATTCGTGGCGTACAAAAGCAGAAATCCTCGAAGCTCTGTAAGCGGGCAGAACGGATGCTATCCAGGCCAAAAAAACGACCGTAAAAGAAACCAACACAAAATCCTGCCACCTGAATGCAATCGGATAGGCATCTATCATAAAACCGGGAGGAACTTCTACCAAATCATAATTTTTTTGCAACCAATAAAGGACGGATGCCAACATAAGACCAAATCCCAGACCCATGATTCCAATCAGGATACCCAACTGCATGACCAGCTTTCTTACCAAGGGGTTGGTAAAGCCCATAGACTTTAATACTGAAATATCCCTTTTTTTCTCTAAAACTATCATCCACAACGCTCCAATCAGGTTAAATGAAATGAGGCCCAGGGTAAGACAGGCAATCAGATAAGCAATCCATTTTTCAATATTCATAATGCGCAAAAAGGCTTCGTCTTGCTCGTACCTGTCTTTGATGGTAATTTGTTGGCCCAATAAGGAAACCAATGCAGCTCTGATCCCTTTTACATCTGCCTGCTCTTCAAGATCAATCTCGAGGGAACTTGTAGCTGTGGGACGTTGTATCAGTTCTCTAACTGCCTGTATGTCTGTCAGCACATATTGCATGTCTTCTTCACTGCCAACCGTAAATACACCCGCAGGATATAACTCTAGTGTTGCATAATCTTTAGAAAGTGGTCCTTTTGATTTTAGGGCCGCATAAGCCATAACCGGGGTCAGTGGATCTGATGGATTAATAGATAACTTATTAAACATGCCCGACCCCAAAATAGCGAAATTGGTATTACCCTGAGTCGTAACATATTCACCCCTAACAATGGTAGAATCAATATTGGTTACCTTTCTATAGTTATTGTCAACCCCTTTTACTATTCCTGCTTCCTGAGATCCGTCATAGTCAAACAAAACGACCGTTTCAAGGCTTTCTGACCATTGTTTAATGCCTGGAATGCTGCCTACTCTTGCCAATTGGGTAGAATCAAGTTCCAAAAAAAGCCCTTCCGCAGCCACCACTTTTAGATCCGGATTATAAGCATTCATCAATTTCGAGATCAAATCTTCAAAACCGTTGAAAACAGAAAGAATCAACAGCAAGGCTGCGGTGCCTACAGTTAGCCCGAGCATTGAAATAAAAGTAATGAGATTGATGGCTTGGGTGCTTTTTTTGCCGATCAGGTACCTCCAGGCTATTGAAAATATCAGTTTCAAAATAATGAATTAACGACAAAGATAAACATTGATACCGGACAAAAATAAAAAAGGCCGGAGAATACAATTCTCCGACCCATCAAGAGCTTATAAGTTTTCTACTTTATAACGGTTACATCTCCGTTTATTTTTAAGTCTTTGCCATCAGTGAGCAAGACATCAATGGTATAAGCATAAACACCAGGAACAACATCTTTTCCGTTTATCTTACCATCCCAACCAGAATCACCTGGGGCTGGCTTATATTCAGATCTGGTATAAACCAGGTTGCCCCATCTATCAAAGATGCTCAATGATTTCACCTTTTCAATGTTGGCATAATTCTGAATGAAGAAATTGGAATTGCTGCTGCCATCCAGGGTAATGATGTTGGGAAGAATTATCTCAATCAATGGTCGCACTGTAAGAGAGAAACATCCCTCAATGTAGCAACCACCGTTGTAGTATATCCTTGCACAATAGGTATCATTGTCTTCAGGAGTAACATTGATTACCCTACATGTTGGTGCTGCACATAAAACCTCACCTGCCAGGTTCGTCCACACAATTGAATCAACTTGCCCGACAATTGGACCGTTGGTTACTGACAGTGATGTTGCCTGACCTTTGATGATTTCGGCCTGACCAGATACCTGAATAGATGGCTCATTGGCAGATCCGATGGTAAAGTTGGTGGATGCATCACATCCATTGCCGTCATTGACCACCAAGATATGGCTGCCCGGAGTAATCCTGTCTAGATCTGATAACTGGATGCCGTTTCCATCTAATCTGTAGGTATAAGATCCATCTCCACCTGTAGTCACTTGATTGGCAGAACCAAAATTGTCGAGATAACAATCAGGGCTGGTTGTAGTCACTGTTACAGTTGGATTTTCAAAAATGGTAACATCAATGGTTTCTTCAAAGTCACAACCTTCTTCTGCAAATTTATACTTTAAGGTATAAACACCAGGGGTAAGGCCTTGAGGATTAAAGCTTCCTTGGGCATTCACGCCTGTGCCAGACCAGGAACCACTTCCTGTTCCAACAGAACCTGTCACATTGGCGACCAGTTGGAAGGCAGAGGTAACATCTCCCTGACAGAATTCATCCTGAGGAGTGCTAAGCGCAATTACTACCGGCGGACATGCACGGGCCTCGCACTGCTTGGTCACTTTAGTAGCAGGACAAGCGCAGTCAGATACAGGTGTAACTTCAAGCGTGATCTTTGTTCCTTCTGCCAAGTTGGATGCCAGATATTGTAAATTGTTTTGTGTACCAATATTTACGCCATTGGCAATTACCTGATAGTTGGTGGCACAATCAATGTCATTCCAAGTAAACTGAACAGAACTTAAAGTAGTAACACAAGAAATTTCAACCAAATCCAATTCAGGATCTACTTTCACTTTGTGCTCTGTAAGTTCCGACAAACAAATGGCATTGCCTACGATCAATCCAATGGTATAAACACCTTCACTCGCAAACTTAGTAGAGTACCGTGTGGCACTTTGCTGGGTAATGGTAACTCCGTTTGGAGTCTTCCAATCCAGTGGCAGTCCCGGAGTACCTGAATAAGTGATATTGAGGTCATCCAACACACAGATGGTATCAGGAGCGGAGAAAGTTGATTTTGGCTGAGCCAATACTCTGATGTTAATACTAAACTCTTCCTCGCAAGTGCCTTCTGTAAATTTAAGGGTGATTTTATGGCCCAGGCCTGTGCTAGGACCTGCCGCAACCGGATCAAAAATGCCATTGGCATCAATTCCTCTGCCACTCCATGTTTGCACACCTGTACCAGTGCCCAGACCTCCTGTTACAACGGCGTCTATGGCAAATGGTTGGGCATTGGAGTTCAAACAAATAGTAGTATCACCTACACTCAAGTCGATGAAAATATCCGGACACAATTCTGCAATACAAGTAATGGTATCTCTCGTACCAGGACAAGCATTGTTGCTATTGGCAACCAATTCAAAAAATACTCTGTCATTGGGCATTAAGCCGGTTAAGTTGTATGTTAAACTGGTTGTATTTGTTACAGGGGTACCGTTTATATAAAGAGTATAGTCATCAATATTAGATATACTATTCCAACCTACTGTAATTTCAGTTGCTTTCTGATCTATACATTCAATATCAACAGGGGCTACCCTTGGCTCGACTACTGTGTTTACAGTAAATGGTTGTGAAGAACAGCCATTTTTGCTCGCTACCAAACTTATGGTTTTATTTCCTGGATTTGACCATCTAATATTGAACGGTCCTGTTCCGTTGCCCGGAGAAACCACATCATTGCCAAAATTCCAGTCGAATGAACCACCAGAGGTAATAGAGCCATTGTACTCAACCACCACAAAGCTATCAATGCAAATGGTGCCTTTATCCACTGTGAAATCAGCTGTAGGCGTTTCGTAGACATTGATGATCTGAGTTGCATTGTCCCTACAATTGTTGGGATCTGTGTATTGAAGCGTAATGTATTAGCTCCTAAATTGGCTTGCTTAGGATCAAAGACCCCATTGGCAGTATCTGTAATACCCGGACCTGAGAACACTTGTGCCTCCAGTTGTACCTACAATGGTAGTTGTAAGATTGATTGGCTGTGTGTTGGCAGTAAGGCAAATATCAGCAACCGGCTCAATTGAAACTGAAGGAGGTGTACAATCCTGAGATGAACAGCCACTCAAACTGACCAGACTTCCACATGGGCTGGAAGTGGTTGTGGTGAGGATGATATCTACCTGTACAATCTGGTTGGCAGGAACAGTTACTGTATAGGTATTGCCATTAAGCACACCAGTAGGTCCATTAACAACCTGAACATCAAAGCCAGTTGAACCCACTGGGCTTGGCCAGGTAAACTGAATCTGACCCAGAGAGCCGGAACAGTCAACGATTGGAGCCGGAACCGGAGCCACAACTTCTACCTGTGTAGATGCTAGGTTGGAGGTACATGCCTGTACGCCAATGGTGAGTTCAACATCTTTAATGCCTGCGCTTCCCCAGGAAATCTGATGTGGTCCTGGGCCAGTCGCCGGATTGGTTACTAAAGTACCACCATCAAAATTCCAATTGTACTGGTAACCAGGCAAACTATTACCGGTAGCTGTAATGGAAGTCAGGCTATCCACACATATTCTCGGTACTAAAGGTAAGGCTGCAACAGGAATTGGCACAATATCTACTGTATCACAAAGTGGAGGGCTGATGCCACATACTGTTTGTATAGAGGCACAAATCTTACCTCCTGTTGTACCAGCCCAGTTGATGGTTATACTTGAAGTATCGTTTTGACCAATTACTGAAACATTATTAGGATATGTCCAGATATAATTCAAGATATCAGCAGGATCAATTGGTGTGTCTAAAGTATAGGTAAAGGTAGCATTGTCTTCACACAATAGTGTTCCCCAAGGACTATCCTGTGTAACCTGAGCAGGAGCCAGTCCTGCAAGATCAACCGTGATTGGAGGCATTGGTATCATACAAGTTGAGTTCTCAAACATCTGTACCACAGTAACAGTAAATGTTCCACTATAAGGTACCAGCAAGGTTCTTTGATCAAAATCGGGATCGCCGTCATCAATTACATTGCCATTTTCATCTTGCCATATATATTCATATTCAAAGAAGAAATTATTGTAAGCGGGCGGAATGAAAGGGTTGTTGCCTTGATTGAACTGGTTCTGATAACCTCCACTAACACAACCTACATCAACCACTTCACCATCGATGCCTAAAAATAAAACAGCAACATTTACCAAACTATCGCAACCAGCTACATTTGTTAAGAATACCTGTTCAGCCGGCCAAACTTCAATGTCATAAGTTACAGGACCCACTTCAATAAATTCTCCAGGACATAGGAAGGTGTCCAAATCAACTGGAACTGAATTTAATAATTTAATCACATTGACGGTTTGCTCAAACTCGCAACCAACTGAAGTTACAACATCTCTGGTTATAGTACCTGGGGCTGAAATATCTCCTGCTTGCCAGCCGCTAAGGCCGTCACCATTGGGGTCACTGATATTGGTATCATAGATTACGTTTGGCCCAAGCCATCCCACATCCAAAAGATTTTCACAAACAGGCCATGTACCAAAATCTTCGTCTGCTGGGTTAGCTACCACCACTTCGATTTGATAAGGATTGATAGGCAGTGAACATTTAACATCGATGTTGATAAGTTCTACTGTATAGTCTCCCAATTCTGTAAAGGTATAGGTTAGGAATCTGTCAACAGTTGAGAAAAATGTTTCTGTTCCATCCGGTGCAATAATTCTCCAGTCAAATTTGGCAGTCAGATCATCATAAGCATCTCTTGCATCAAAGGTGATGGTGTTGTTGGGACAAATGGTATCACAACGTCCAAAAGTTGAAGTACACTCAATATCTACAATTTCAGGTATTTGGAATTGCTGGAAGTCGCCCTGGATTTCGATATCGTAACTGCACACACTGGCAGAACAACCATCCATCCAGAAGAAGTAGACTTGCCCCGGCGTAAACAACGTACTCGGTATAAACTGGGGCCCCGTGACACACGGTTGGGCCTGACAATACACCGAAGTGGTAAAGGTACAATCTTCATATACACCCAGCTGAGCACCGTTCTGTCCACCTGCACAAGCAAATGGTTCTACTACCAAAGTATAGTTACCGGAACCAGCTACAAAAGCAAACCATGACATATTGTGGGGTGCTCCTTGTCCATTACACAATGGATTGGGCACACTACCTACTGATAAGGCAGTTGGCATCCTGCTACAGAAAATTTCAAGTAATGCAAGGTCACAAATGGTATCTGCATCTTCACACAAAGCTGCTGCCAGTGGATTTGGAAGGCCACAATCTGCGGTAAAGCAAAAATCGATGGTAAAGTTTTCAACACCCATGTTGCCAGGTTCTGTTCCACAGTATAACTGCAAAGACACTGATTCAACCCCATTGGCCCCTCCTTCTCCATTATCATCATTGTCAGTATCATCATCGGCTCCCTGACCATCGCATGAAATCAGACCATATAATGGACCCCCAGAGTCAAAATTGGATGATGCAATTACTACTTTGTAATCTCCTGGAACTACATCTGTAAATTGATAATTTCCATTGGCATCTGCTGTGGTTGTTGCTACCAAAGTTCCAGCAGCATCATATAGTTCTACCACCACAGCGTTACCTCCGGTTTCACCAGGATCAAGCATAGAATTGCCGCCATCTTCTTCACCCCATATAGTACCTCCAACTGTAATCAATTTATAATAACCAGCACTTCTGCCGTTTATATTATCGCCTGATCTCAGTTGAATATCATTTACCAGGTTACCCCCTGCATCAAAGTCGCTGTCGTCAGTAGCATCTGGATTGTCATCGGGTGCTCCTGTAACGTTGTCTGCTGTTGGTATCCAACCCGGGAAGGCTGAGGTCATGGTATAAATACCCGGCCTGAGGTTGGAAAAGTTATAAAATCCTCCTGCAGAAACCTGAGGTGTCAATGGGTTGCCCATTACGTCATTACTTGGACCTATTGTATTGATGAGGGTAAAGGTTACCCCATCCAATAAGGGTTCTACACCGTCATAAATACCATTTCCGTTGGAATCATGCCAGGCCAGACCTTCGATGCTGCCGGCTTCAAAGAAACCAGCATCTATGTCTTCAATAATATCATCAGAATTACAGGTAATGTTTACAGTCATGCCACTCATTACGTCCACATCAGAATCCTTGTCATCAGTTGTAGCATCTGGCTCTGTTGGATAATACATAGGAGATGGCGGAGAAGTAAAAGTAAGTTTATACTCACCAGGAGGGAGATCATCGAAATATAGTTTCCACCTCCACCACTAGTGATATTTGATAATACAAACGGTGTACCATCCGCTTTTAATGTTGGCGGGTTTCCAGTGGCTACATCAATAATTTCAATTTGAACACCTCCTAAACCTGGCTCACCACCCTGAGAACCATCTCCATTCAAGTCTTCCCATGTAAAGTCAGCTATGGAACATTTGGTGAAAAATCCGGCATCGATATCTTCTATTACATCGCCTGAATTACAAGTTAGGTTGACAGTCATCCCGGTCAGCCTGTCAGGATCTGAATCGGTTGCACCGCTTCCAATATTTTGTAAGGTTATGTAATAATCAGTTGGGGCAGTAAATGTTAATTTATAGGTGCCCGGAGGTAGGTTATCAAAAATATAATTTCCACCTGAGGAAGTAATGGTACCATTGTAAGGGGTTGTGCCATCTACTTCAAACAATGGATTACCACCGGTAGCAATGTCTGTTATTTCTATGTCCACATCGATATCCGGCTCACCACCATCCTGGATTCCATTACCATTTAAATCATGCCAGGTGAAATCACCAATGGTACACTTCTGATAGTAACCGGCATCAATGGATAGATCTTCAGGATCTCCGGATTGAATATTAAAATCTGCTGTTTCCCCAGTAGCTACATCCGCATCGCTGTCGATGTTGTCATCTCCACCTGCATCTTGTTGGGTAAAATAAAAGTTACCCCCAGGATTGACTTCAAAAGCTATTTTATAATCTCCCGGTGGAATTTCATCAAATAAATAATCTCCTGCGCCACCGGTAACCTGAGCTGGATACGCGTTGCCATTGGCATCAAGAGCTGCGCCACCAGAAGCAAAGAGTAGTTCCACCTGGATACCACCCAGGCCTGGCTCACCGCCATCCTGAATGCCGTTTCCGTTGAGGTCTTCCCAAACAAAATCACCTACCTGACCTGGTACCCAATAGCCGGCATCGATGCCATCTACTGTTTGATCTGTGGTGAGTGTAATGTTGAAGGTCTGACCAGTATTGGGATCTGCATCGCTATCATCGTCTACATCACCCGTCTGTGAATTGGGTGTACCCGCTTCGTCGACCTTTGTTAAGTGAAGACCTGCCGGGTAGGGACCACCTGGTTCTGAAAACTCTACAATGTAATCACCTGGGGTGATATCGTCAAAGCTATAGGTGCTATTGGTAGAAACCGGGTTGGTCAGTGGATTGCCATTGGCATCATTGGCTACCAAAGCCAGGGTATTGGCGTCGAGTAGAGAAACGTTGACGTTAACCGGCGTGTTGGGTTCACCACCATCGAGACCATCACCATTGAGGTCTTCCCATACCTCACCATTGATGCTGGCCGGTAGGAATAAGCCCATGCCTATGTTTTCTTCTAGTTGGCCACCTGCTAGGGTGATCAGGTGTGTAGCATGGGGTGCTGCCACATCTGTATCACTGTCATCATCTACATCCGTAGCTTGTGTATTAGCACCACTCACATCCTGAATGGTAACAATGTAATCTGGATTAACAGCATTGTAGTTAAAGGTCAGGTAATACGTACCATCTGGCACGTTTCCTGAAAATAAAAAAGTGCCACCTGCAATCGTATTAATCGGAGCAAATACAGGTAAGCCTGTAGCATCATCGATCAACGTTACGGCAACTCCCACCACTCCAGTTTCACCACCATCGCGAGTACCATTGGCATTTTCATCTTCAAAGACCACTCCTTGAACCGTGTTCTGTGCATTCATTGCAACAGATACCAATACCATAAACAAAAACAAAAGTAGATTTTGTCTCATACGGAATAAGATTTAATTAATAGAGAAAATGCAAACAGGAGCCGCTTGCCTAATGAAGTTGTAAAGATAATGATTTTTAGTCCAAACTTCCTATATTTTAATTAAAATCAAAATATAAATCTAAAATTAACTTAAATATGAAATATTATTTCAATAATGGGCTAATACTCTTAAATTAACAAAACTTTATTTCGAAATTTTTATCAATAATTACATTTGCCATTTCCCCTTGCCGGGCAATTATTTCGTGTTCAATTTCTAATACCTGTTCTACAAATGGGGTAATGGGATCTCTGGCCCTTTTCACCCTGTCTGCAAAGGTATCGAGGTAGGTGCGGTTGATAAAAATACTAAGATCTACTTGTAAAGTAGCCGTATAAGTGCCTTCGATCAATAATACATCAGTACCAGTAAATTCAAGGGTCTCACTTTTGATTTCATTTTCTGCATAAAAAACGAGGGGTTTATCTATTTTCGGAGCTCCCGCTTTAAAAGCTTCCAGATGGTTTTGCAATACATCGAGGTGGACTTCTCCGGGACCTACCCAAGCGATGTCTTCTATCCGCTTATTGTGGTTGGATGCGGGTGGAAGTTTGAAGTAGTCGTCCATATGCAAGACCATGGCTTTTTGTCCATTTTCATGCAAAACATGTTGTAAAGCAAGAGCCAGTGTTGATTTACCAGATCCTGATTCACCCGCAATGGATAGGGTAAAGCCTGGCTTCATAATGTCCTGGTATTTTTCGTAAATCAGCCGGGCTGGGTGTAAGTATTTTTCATTGAGTTGGACCTTATCACCGATCATAACAAGCAAAGTTTGAATTTTATAGTTTCATTGTGGTTTTCTGCCGCCAATAGGCAGCCGGCAGCACTGAAGCAGAGCTTGGATTTACCTCCTGCTTTAAAATATTGTGTATCAATGTATTCAGGAAATGGCAGTTGATCATCCTTCAGATACGGAATCATTTCCTGAATCCAGGGCATTATTTCCTTCTCAAAACCCGACTGGCCGAGGGCCATGATCAGCCATCCTGACATAACAGGCCAGGCACCTCCATTGTGAAAATGGTGGGGGGCATTTTTAAATTGATAGGCATAGTTGTGGGCCAAATCCAACCACCTGGGATCTCCCTCACTGATCACAGGCCAAAAAGCCGGGATTAAATTTTTTCCAAGTTCCACTGAAACCGATTGAAGGTAATCATAAATATGCTGGGTCTGTTGATGCGTAGACAAACCCAATAAGCAGGCAAAGGCATTGCCGGCAGCATCAAAAATTCCAGAATAAGGACCACCTGGATGAAATCCTGCTAACCAGTATTTTTGGTTTAGATCGTATTCCAGTTTGGGGTGGTATAAATTTGCGGAACCGGAAGCAGGCCAAAAGTTATTGACGATGCTGTCTGTTACCCACTTACTTTTTTCAACCAGCTGTGGATCCTTGGTCAAAGAGGCCCAAGCCCGCAATGCCCATAAACGAAGGCAATTGTCATAGAGCAGGTAGCCATGCAAAGGATATTCATCCGCCCAATTGCCACTGAGCGGAGTATAGATTAAATGTCTTTCATTGAATTCCCAGGCATTCAATACTTCAAATGCCTTGTTTGCTTTGGGATAGACTTGCCGGTAAAAGTCCTGATCATTTGATTTTTGAAAATAAATAGCTGAGGCGATCAACCACCAGGTCGTGGCATCTACCCTACCTGCCAGGTTGCCATAACTACTTTTTCCGCTACCCGGTATTACATTAGATGGTATGGCTCCTGTCTTTGCCTGGTGATTGGCCAGGGTTATTAAACTATTTTTCAATGCACGAATAATCACTTCATCGTCGTGCAGAAGGCCCGCGATACCCGCAATAGATGCATCTCTTGCCCAGACCCGCTGGTAATTTTCAGCGTCTTCTGCCAGTGCCAGTATGCCTTCGGGCCGTATGGCTTTGTGCATTACTTCTATGGCCGAGTCTACCGGCAATCCTGTAGTTAACATATTAGTAAATGAATAGTCATTACACCTGAGATGCCCAACACGGAAATACAAGTTTCCATTAATGTCCAGGACATCAAAGTTTCTTTGACACTAAGATTAAAAAATTCTTTGAACATCCAAAACCCTGCATCATTGAGGTGGGAACAAAAAATACTTCCACTTCCTATTGCCAGCACCATCAACTCCGGAGCTACCGGGTATTCTGCCATCGCCGGCGCTATCAGACCCGCTGCTGTCAACGCTGCCACCGTTGCACTGCCAATCGACACACGGATGACAGCTGCCAACAGGTAACCGTAAAGCAATGGGTGTACAGACCATCCCGCCGCATATCCACTTAGGGTCTCGGCTACTCCGATGCCTACCAATACTTCTTTAAAGGCTCCACCAGCTGCAATGATCAGTAGAATCATAAATACGCTTTCCATGCCTGAATACATCCATTTCATCAGGTCTTCCATAGGGTGATTTTTATTCAAACCCAATACTATACCCGTAAACAAAAGTGATGATAGGAGGGCATTGGAGGGTGTAGCACAAAAAAGCAAAACCTGTTTGATACCCATTTGAGAAATGTACCCATTCAAACTTCCCAGGGTCATGAGTACAATGGGTAACAAAGCGGCTGTAAAAGCCAAGGTTGAATTGGGTAAAGAAAGCGCTACTTGTTGGCTCGCTAGCAATGGTCTTGTAACACTATTTTTAAAAAAGGCAGAAAGTACAGGCCCACCAATAATAGCCGCAGGGAGGGCAATGATCAAGCCCCATAACAAGGTTTGGGTGGGATCGGCAACAAGGAGGGCTGCCAGCGTAGTGGGTGCCGGATGGGGTGGCAACAGCGCGTGGGTGATAGACAAGGCTGCCACCATGGGCAAGGCCAGGTACCTCACCGGCAAACCGGTTTTATGCACTAGGCCAACTATCAATGGATATAGTAAGATGAAGGCGGCATTGTAAAACAAGGGCAAGCCCACCAAAAAGGAGATGACCAGAATGGCCCATTGCACTCTATGGCTTCCAAAAAAATGAAGGGTGGATTGTGTTAATCTTTGAATGACGCCCGTTCGTTCCAGCAGGCTGCCGTAGGCACCCCCTAAAACAAGGGTGAGTAGGGTACTGCCCAGGGTTTGGCCTATTCCCTTTTCCAGGGCTGTGGTCATCTGACCTACATCCATGCCACCAATTAGGCCGGTTGCCAATGCAGCCAAAATTAAGGCTACAAAAGGATTTACCTTTTTAAGGGTGAGGAAAATGAGGAATAAAATTCCAATCAAAAGGTAGATCAGCGGCATGAAAAACGATTTGTGTGGTTAAATGTACTACAAATCGATAATTCCACAACCATGTAAGTGGTGGTGATCTATGACCTTGCGTGTGCCATGATTTTATCCAGGCTTGATTGTTTTGGACTAAGGGTCACCATTTTGTCCAATATTTCAGAATAAAATTCCGAATAGTGGTGGTTGGCCTGGACATTGGTTTCCAGTTCGTTTTCTATCTCGAGGCGATCAAAAATATCGCATTCTCCGTAATAGAACCGGATAAAGCTTTCTTCTGTGTAAACTTGTTTCATGTAAAGATTTTAATGCATACGATTGCTTTGATACAAGTCTAAAACTGAAATTGCCGAATATTATTGTGTATTGTATAAATAAAAAAAGGGGACACTTGGGTCCCCTTTTCTATTTTATGTTAAACGGCTTTATCTGGCGAATGCCGTAGCTCGTTTTTCCCTGATTACGGTAACCTTTACCTGACCTGGATATTGCATTTCATTTTGGATTTTCTGAGAAATCATGAAAGCCAGTTCGTCTGCAAAATCATCAGAAACTTTATCAGATTCTACAATTACCCTCAATTCCCTTCCAGCCTGCATGGCAAAAGCTTTCTGAACCCCATCGTAAGACATGGCCAATTCTTCCAGTTCGCCAATTCGTTTGAGGTAAGATTCCAGGATTTCCCTCCTTGCTCCCGGTCTGGCGCCTGAGATGGCATCACAAGCCTGGACAATAGGAGAAATAATGTTGTTCATTTCAACTTCATCGTGGTGGGCTCCAACTGCGTTTTGGATGACAGCATGCTCTCCGAATTTCTCACAGAGCTGCATACCCAACAAAGCGTGTGACAGCTCTGATTCTTCTTCTGTTACCTTTCCAATATCGTGGAGCAAACCTGCTCTTTTGGCCATTTTCACCTGCTTGCTGTTCAAGCCCAGTTCTGAAGCCATGGTAGCACATAGGTGAGCTGTTTCAATAGAGTGCTTGAGTAGGTTTTGACCATAAGATGATCTAAACCTCATTCTACCTACCATTTTCACCAGGTATGGATTGAGTCCATGGATGTCGAGATCAATGATGGTACGTTCTCCGATTTCTACAATCTGTTCGTCGAGTTGTTTTTTCACTTTTGCCACCACCTCTTCGATCTTGGCCGGGTGGATCCTGCCATCCGCAACAAGTCTCTTTAAAGCCAGTCGACAAACCTCTCTTTTGATGGGGTCAAAGCTGGAGATAACAATGGATTCCGGAGTATCGTCTACCACAATTTCTGCGCCGGTAGCTGCTTCCAGGGCCCTGATGTTTCTTCCTTCCCTTCCGATGATCTGTCCTTTGATGTCGTCAGAATCGATGTTAAAAACAGAAACCGTGTTTTCAATGGTGTATTCTGCGGCCATTCGCTGAATGGTCTGAATCACAATTTTTTTAGCTTCCTTACTTGCATTGGCCCTTGCGTTGGCAACCGCATCTCTTTCGATTGACATGGCCTCGGATTGAGCTTTTGATCTAATGGTTTCGAGCAACTGCTCTTTGGCCTCTGTCTGGCTTAATTTGGCAATGTTTTCAAGCTCTTTGATCTTGGTTTCGATCGATTGGTCGAGCTCGTCTTTTTTCTTTGCCACCACCTTCAATTGTACATCGAGGTTTTCTCTAATGGCTTTTACCTCCGATTCTCTTTGTTCCAGCTGATCGTTTTTTGGAAGCAATTTCATCCAATTTGATTTTCAGGTCTTTTTCAGCTGACACTACCTGAATTTCGCGGTCTTTCATGGCCACTTTCTGCTCGGCCTTGTACGACTCAAACTCTGCTTTGAACTGGTTGAATTTTTCCTTTGCCTCCTGGATTTTTTGCTGCTTGATATTCTCGTTGGTTTGCTGCGCCTTTGAGACGATTTTTTCTGCCTGAATTTCGGCTTCGTCTATTTTGCGTTTGGCGGTCAGTTCTGCTTCTTTGCGTGTAATGTCAGTGTTTGAATTGGCTTCGCTGATTTGTTTTCTAAAAACGGCTCGCACCGAAGCATAGCCACCCAGTCCTCCCAGGACCAGACCGCCAAGCAGTGCTATGATGTTCTCCATACTACTTTTGTTTTAGGTTAAACCATACAGAACAAAAAAGGATGGGCCGGAAAGGGTAAAATCAGACAGCGGGTAACAATTGAGACCATTTTTGCAGGTACTCGTGGGTTTCATCATTTTCCTCCTTACTTTTTTGGAGGTTAACTCCCTGGGTCATCATGGCCATGGCCATACAATCCTGAAGGGTCAATCCGGTATAAGCTTTCTGGAAATCGAGAATCGACTGCTGAATCTCTTTTTCCACTTTTCTGACAAGGGCTTCTTCTTCTGATTTGATGATCATTGGGTAAGATTTTCCCCCTATCGTTATGGTTATGTGCTTATCTGGGCTCATGCTGTATATCCCTTACCAATGTCAGACAATCTTCAATCATGACTAAGCATTGGTCAACTGTTTGTTTTGTGTCTTCAGTTTTTTTGTCATCCAATGGGACTGAAAACCGCTGTTGTTCCTTAACTTCTTCCAACTCTGCCGTTAGACGGTCAATTTCCTTTTTTAATTCTAAATTTTCGTTATTGATAAAATTATATTTCTCTACCAGCGTAATAATTTGATCATTGATTTTGTTCAAAAATTCCGACGGTATTTTCATCCTTCAAAAATAGAAAATTTTTACAAAACGGTGACAATTAATGAAATACTTATAAAAAATATATATAACCTACACTGTTTGAACCAAATGTAAAAACTCCTAGGAAGACCGGATATTGGCGCCCAATTGTTTCTGGCAAAGTTCAATGATGCTTTTCATAGAAGTATCTATATCGTTGTCAGTGAGCGTTTTATCCTTATTTTCAAAAACAAAACTCAAGGCGTAAGATTTTTTGTCTGTCCCAAGTACCTCTTCGTTGGCATAAACGTCAAATAAGTCCATTCCAACAAGATATTGATGGTCTTTTGACCGTACTACATCCTGAATTTTTTGATAATTAATGGATTTATCGATGACAATGGCCAGATCTCTTTGGACAGAAGGGAACCTTGAAATCTCAGTGACAAAGTGTTTTTTGCCATTTTGGGCATTGACAAGGGCCATTACATCCAGACTGGCTCCATAAACCGCCATTTTAATGCCCATTTTTTTAAGCACCTTTGGATGAATTTCTCCCATCTTGCCAATGGCTTCCTTACCATCCATGATCTCAAGACCATAGGCAAAAAGGCCATCACCCTCCAATTCCCGGAATTTTACCTTGTTTAAACCTCTCTTGCGAAGTACATCGCCAACTGTCTGTTTCAAAGAATGATATCCAGCCGATGATGCCTGTGTCTGACTCCAGTGTCCTCCTGCCTGTTGACCACAGATCATCAGGGCCAGCTCTTCTTTTTCCATAAAATCATCGCCTTTCTTCAGGTATGATTTACCAAGTTCAAAAAGCCTTAATCCGTTTGCCTGTCTATTGAGGTTGTGTGCCACTGAAATGAGTCCACTGAGCAAAAGCGACGGTCGCATGGCATCCAGTCCGGCGTTGGAGGTGTTGTTGACCAGTACGAGGTCGTTTTCAGCCAGACCAAGTGTTTCCAAACAAAGTTTAGAGTCTATCAGCGATAAGCCCATCATTTCATTAAAACCCTTACCAACCAGAAAATCAGCCATTTGGTTGGTGATGGCAAATTTATTGGGCTGGGGCGCATAAGACAAGGTTGACTGAACCCGGGCAGGAATGTTGACCTTGTTGAAGCCGTAGATGCGCAAAATTTCTTCTATTACATCTACCTCCCGCAAAACATCAGCTTTAGAAGTGGGCACCAAGGCCTTAAAGCCGTGGTCGTCTACAGGAAGTACCTGCATGCCCATGCCTGAAAGTATGTTGTGGATGGTATCCTTTGGAATTTCTGTTCCCAACAGATCGTACACATTGCTGTAGCGGACGTGAATTTCAGCAGGCTTAATTTCTTTTGGATAGATATCTGTTATTTCTGAACTTACATAACCGCCTGTCAATTCAACGATCAGTGTTGCTGCCTTTTTAAGGGCAAATACCGTAAGGTTGGGGTCGCTGCCTTTTTCAAAAATTTTAGCCGCATCCGTTCTTAGGTTGTGCCCCATGGATGTACGGCGAATACTACCTGCTGCAAAGTGGGCAGATTCCAAAAAGATGGCTGTAGTTTGTTCACTTACACCCGATTCTTTGCCACCATAGACACCACCAATGCACAGGCCATTGCCATTGCCGTCGCAAATCATAAGTTCTTCGCCCTTCAATTCTATTTCTTTGCCGTCCAGGGCTAAAAATTTACTTCCTTTGGGTAAAACATCAACTGCAATGGCATTTCCCCCAATCTTGGTTACATCAAAAGCATGTAAGGGCTGGCCCAAATCGTGTAAAATAAAGTTGGTGGCATCCACCACGTTATTGATGGGCTTTACACCCAATACAGTGAGGTGGTTTTGCAACCAGGCCGGTGACGGACCAATGGTTATGCCCGAGATGGTAAGTCCACTATACCTGGGACACAAGTCCGGTCTTTTGACTTCTACCTTTATTTCGAGGGTGTGGTTTTCGACATTAAAATCTGAGGTACCCGGCTCATTGAAGGTGCGGGTATGGTCAACATTGGAACGAATGTAGGCATAAAGATCCCTTGCTACCCCAAAATGACAGGTAGCGTCAGAGCGGTTAGGCGTAAGGCCTATTTCGTATAACGTGTCTTCGTGAATTTCATACAAGGAGGAAGCAGGCTGTCCCACAGGGGTTTCAGCCGGAAGCACCAAAATACCTGAATGGTCATTGCCCAGGCCCAGTTCATCGGCGGCACAGATCATGCCATTGGATTCAACCCCTCTGATTTTTGCCTTCTTGATTGTTAGGGCTTCTCCTCCTCCGGGGTATAATACTGCCCCGATGGTAGCTACGAGTACCTTTTGGCCGGCCGCTACGTTTGGTGCGCCGCATACTATTTGTTGGGGTGAGTCAGTTCCGATATCTACTGTAGTAACCGATAATTTATCAGCATCAGGATGTTTACTACAAGTCAATACTTGTCCAGTCACAACCCCTTTGAGTCCCCCTTTTATATTTTGAATGGTTTCCTGACCTTCTACTTCCAAACCAATGGCCGTAAGCATTTGGGCGATCTGGTCGGCATTTTCACTGAGTTCTATGTATCTCTTTAATCCATTTAAGCTGCACTTCATCTATCCTTCTTTTCTTGAGGTACAAAGATAAGGAAATTGCCCTGTTTTGGCTTGAAAAATCACTTTGGCACAGACCTTGTACAAGGAAAGCCGGGCTTAGGCCTAAAAAAAGCATGCAAATGCCTGAAAAACCCAATTTAATTTTACAACCACGAATAAAACTTGCATGGAATTGTAAAATACTTTACTTTTGCACTATATTTTATACCACTGATGAAGAGAAGCCCTGAGAATACCCTCAAATTGTTGTTGATTTTATTGATCATCACTATGTGTTTGTACAATGGGGTATTAAGCGCTCAAAACCATCAGCCCGGCAATTTCCCTCAGGTAAGTTTTATTGGTGAACACCAGCAGGAATACGACAAAATGATCAGTCGTTACGGCGAGCCTTTGCTTTCGGTATGTGAAAACAACATGGACAAGGCCTTTGATGAGTGGACTTCGATCATGCATGATCTGGAAGCATTTGCCGATCACAAAAAATTCGATATGAAAGGGGTTAAAATATGGGCCAATATATTTTGGGGTCCCAATGGCAAGATCGAACATTTTGTCTTTTACCCCAAACCCAATTCCAAAAAACATTGATTACGACAAAATGAAGGAAGTGGTTGCTGCCTTTATCAAAACATATCCCACATCACAACCTGCCTCTAAAAAGGCCTATTCTCATTACGGCACAGCGTCCTTCCCCGTTTATGCGAGGTTGGCTGACGTAAAATAATTCTCCTTACATTTTAGCGGAGCGCATAGCGCGGGGCGTGTAGCGCATAGCGGGGCGTATAGCGCATAGCGCGGGGAGCGTAGAGCATTGCGCGGGGCGTATAGGGCGTATTGACCTAAGCATGACCGCACGATTTGCGCAGCAAAAAAATGACTGACAAGTCATTTTAATAAGGGAACCACAAGCACCGGGAGTGGCAACAACGAATTTTGTTGTGATTACTAAAATGTTTTTATGAACAAAAGCTAAAATCAAGCATTGACCAAAGTATGAATTGCAACTCACGATGCGCAACAAGAATGACTGACAAGTCATTTTAATAAGGGAACCACGAGCACCGGGAGTGGCAACAACGAATTTTGTTGTGATTACTAAAATGTTTTTATGAACAAAAGCTAAAATGAAGTATTGACCTAAGCGAAGCGTATTGCGCGAAGTGCATAGCACTGAGCATTGACCTAAGCGCACAGCGCGTATTGACCTAAGCGAAGCGTATTGACCTAAGCGCACAGCGCGTATTGACCTAAGCGCACAGCGCGTATTGACCCAAGGCGCAGCCGTATTGCATCAACCCTTCATATAATCTTCAATTGGATTACAGGTACAGATCAAATTTCTATCACCGTGGGCATTGTCTACCCTGCCAACACTGGCCCAGAATTTAAATCCTGTTTTGAGGTACGACAATGGGTAGGCTGCTTTTTCTCTGGTGTAGCTGTACGGCCAATGATCGCCGCATACAATTTGGGTAGTATGGGGGGCATTGCTGAGCACGTTGTTGTGGGCTTCCATCTCTCCTCTGGCCACTTGATCAATTTCTTCGCGGATGCTTAGCAGGGCGTCACAAAAACGATCCAGTTCAGCTTTGTTTTCGCTCTCTGTGGGTTCGATCATGATGGTACCTGCTACCGGAAATGAAAGGGTGGGCGCGTGGAAGCCGTAGTCGATCAACCTCTTGGCCACATCTTCGGCGCTGACTTCAGCTGCTTTGTAAGGCCTCAAATCGAGGATCAATTCATGGGCTGCGCGGCCGTTGACACCGGTGTACAATACATTGTATTTTGACTCCAACCTTGCCTTGATGTAGTTGGCATTGAGGATGGCATAACGGGTAGCATCTGTAAGTCCCCTGCCTCCCAACATTCGTATATACGCATATGATATCAATAAAATAGATGCACTTCCCCAGGCTGCTGAAGAAACAGCAGGGATGGCTTTGTTACCACCGGTTGTATTGTACACATGGCCTGGCAGATAAGGAGCCAGCTTGTCATTGACACAAATGGGACCCATGCCCGGTCCTCCACCTCCGTGTGGAATGGCAAAGGTTTTGTGCAGGTTGAGGTGGCATACATCAGCACCGATTCTGCCCGGACTGGTAAGTCCTACCTGGGCATTCATATTGGCGCCATCCATGTACACAAGGCCACCGCAAGCATGAATGATGTCACAAATCTCCATGATGGTGGTTTCAAACACACCATGGGTACTTGGGTAGGTGACCATCAATCCCGAAAGTTCGTTTTTGTATTGTTCTGCCTTGTTTTTAAGGTCGGTCATGTCAATATTGCCACTTTCATCACAGGCTACTACAATTACTTCCATGCCTGCCATTACTGCACTTGCAGGGTTGGTGCCGTGGGCTGATGAAGGAATGAGTACCTTGGTGCGATGCATTTCACCGCGGTCTAAATGATAAGCACGGATGGTAAGCAGGCCGGCATATTCTCCCTGTGCCCCTGAATTGGGCTGGAGTGAACAAGCCGTAAAGCCGGTGCATTCACATAGCCAGGCGGCTAGTTCTTCAAAAATCTGGTGGTATCCTCCTGCCTGATCTGCGGGTACAAATGGGTGTAAATCGGCAAACTCAGGCCATGAAACCGGCATCATTTCAGAGGCCGCGTTGAGTTTCATGGTACATGAGCCCAGAGAAATCATGGAATGGGTCAATGAAAGGTCTTTGTTCTCCAGACTTTTGATGTACCTCATCATGGAGGTCTCGGTGCGGTAGCTTGAAAAAACAGGGTGGGTACAGAAAGCTGAGTTTCGATTCAGTGCAGAAGGCAGGCCTGAAGGTAGACCTGAAGGCATTTGAGATGAAGCTGCCCTTTTTTTGCCCGTATATTCTTCAAAACAAGCAATCAAGGCAGTGAGATCAGCTTCTGTTACGGTTTCATCCAACGAAACAGAAACGGAATTTTTTCTGTAAAATAAGTTGACCTGTCTACCCTCTGTGATGGTTTTAAGTCGACCCGCATCGGCATCATTTAAAGACAGGCTAAACGTGTCGAAATGATGGTTATTGACTGGATTCAGACCCATGTCTTTTAAGGCTGATATGACCCTGGCTGTTTTGTCATGGACACTCTGCGCTATTTCTTTGAGTCCTTCCTGGCCGTGATAAACCGCGTACATGGCAGCCATATTGGCCAACAGGGCTTGCGCGGTGCAAATGTTGGAGGTTGCTTTTTCTCTTCTGATGTGTTGTTCTCTGGTTTGCAAGGCCATACGCAATGCAGGGTTGCCGTGTACATCGATAGACATACCAATGATCCTGCCTGGGATGAGCCTCTTGTACTCATCTGAGGTAGCAAAAAACGCTGCATGTGGACCACCATATCCCATGGGTACTCCCAATCGCTGGCTATTGCCAATGGCCATATCTGCCCCCCATTCACCAGGAGGCGTGAGCAGGCAAAGGGCCAGTAAATCGGTAGCCACTGCTACGAGGATTTCTTTTTCCTTGCAGTTGCTGACAAAGCTGCGATAGTCGTGGATTTCACCCAAGCCATCGGGATATTGTAAAAGTACACCAAACCAATCTTCATCGATGGCAGCGCTTTGCCAGTCACCTACTACCACTTCGATATCCAGTGGAATGGCTCTGGTGCGCACTACGTCGAGGGTTTGACCAAAAACATGCTGGTCAACAAAAAACTTTTTGGCGGGATTGCCCTTTCTTTTTTTATTGCGAATACCTTCCATCATGGCCATAGCTTCTGCGGCGGCTGTTCCTTCATCGAGCAAGGAAGCATTGGCAATGGGCAGTCCGGTGAGGTCCGATACCATAGTTTGGTAATTGAGCAGCGATTCCAGTCGGCCCTGGGCAATTTCTGCCTGGTAAGGGGTGTACTGGGTGTACCAGCCCGGGTTTTGGAATACATTGCGGGCAATGACAGACGGGGTGATGGTGCCGTAATAGCCCTGACCTAAATAGGAACGATAGATTTTGTTTTTGCCTGCAATGCTTTTAAGGGTTTGCAGGTATTCAAATTCACTCTGGGCTTCCGGAATGTTGAGGGCTTTTTCACTTCTGATGCCGGCCGGAACGGTCTCATCGATGAGCTGATCAAGGCTGGCCACACCAATGGTGCTGAGCATTTCTGCGAGCTCTGCCGGGCCCGGACCAATGTGTCTTTTGTCAAATGAATTGGAAGGATTCATAATGTAGTTTTGGTTAGAGTTTGTGGATGTGCGAAAATACAAAATTACCACCTACCCTGCAAGCAAAAAAAGAGCTTTAAAAAATTGGTACAAAATTTGATATTAAATTTATTCATAATACGTATTATACTTATATTCATGATGAATTCACCCTTTATGTTGCGATTTGCAGTATTTCTCACCCTTTGTTTGGTTGTAATGGCATCGTGTGGCACCAGCCACCATTATGGCGACCGCAGCGAAAGGTATGCCAGGGGCAGAAGGCCGGCCAACAGCAGACCTCCCCGACCCTCCGAAAACGAAGAAAAGCCGGTTGTGAAAGCAGAGCCAGGTAAAATAAAAAACAGCTACACTGCGCCCTCAAATCTAAGGACCCAAATGGTAGCTGAAGCCATGAACTATCTGGGTACCCCCTATAAATACGCCGGAAAACGGCCTGAGGAGGGATTTGACTGCAGCGGCTTTGCCAATTTTATCTACAATCAATACGGCTTTAAAACCGCAGGCCCCTCTCATGAGCTGGCTTTGATGGGAGTACCCAAAGACCGGCAGCAGCTCCAGCCCGGCGATTTGGTGTTTTTTGGCAATGAAGAAAGGATCAGCCATGTGGGCATTGTGACCTCGGGAGCCAACGGCAGGATTGGATTTATTCACAGCTCCACATCGGGCGGAATTCGGACAGATGAAGTTACCGGAAACGAATATTGGGAAAAAAGATATTTGTTTGGCCGTGACCTCATCAGCGGCTTTATGGCTGCCAAGTGACAGAATTTGACTTATTTTGCGTTTCATTTAAAGAATTACAAAAAAACGGCATGTTGAATCTTATCTTATTTGGTCCTCCGGGATCAGGCAAAGGCACCCAGGCTGCCAAACTGGTTGAAAAGTACAATCTGCTCCACATCTCTACCGGAGATTTGTTCCGCTACGAGATTGGCAACCAAACCGCTCTGGGCATGGAGGCAAAGTCTTACATGGACAAAGGCCAATTGGTACCCGACAGCGTTACCATTGGAATGCTCAAAAACAAAGTACTGGACAATCCGGAGGTGAACGGTTACATTTTTGATGGCTTTCCGCGAACCATTGCCCAATCTGAGGCGTTGGATGAATTACTGGATGAGTTGGGTCAACCCATTACCTCACTCATTGCCCTCGAAGTAGAAGAAGAAGAAATAGTACAGCGACTCCTGGAAAGGGGAAAATCATCGGGCAGGCCTGATGATGCTGATGAAGAAGTAATCCGAAAAAGGATTTCCGTATACCTGGCACAGACTACACCTGTGTATGAATATTATCAAAACCATGACAAATCGGTAAGCATCAAAGGCATGGGAAGCATAGAAGAAATTTTTGCTGCCCTTTGTATTGAAATCGACCGTCACTTATAATCAGACCCATTAATGGCCGAACAAAACTTCATTGACTACGTAAAGATCTGTTGCCGCAGCGGACACGGAGGAGCGGGCTCTGCCCACTTTCACCGGGATAAAATGACACCCAAAGGCGGGCCGGATGGAGGTGATGGAGGCAGAGGAGGCAACATCCTCATCAGAGGCAATGCCCAAATGTGGACCTTGTTGCCCTTAAAGTTTAAAAAACATGTGATCGCCGGAGACGGCGGCAGCGGCGGATCCTCCCGAAGCACGGGTGCTGCCGGGCAAGACATCATCCTGGATGTACCCCTTGGCACAGTGGCCAAAGACGCAGAAACCGGAGAGGTTCACTTTGAAATTGAAAAAGACGGCGAAACCAAAATCCTGGTACAAGGAGGCAGGGGTGGCCTTGGCAACGACCATTTTAAATCGGCTACCAACCAAACCCCCCGATATTCCCAGCCGGGAGAAACGGGCAAGATGGAATGGAAGATCCTGGAGCTAAAGCTGCTGGCTGATGTAGGTCTGGTGGGCTTTCCCAATGCCGGCAAGTCTACCCTTTTGTCGTCGATCACAGCCGCCAAACCTGAGATTGCCAATTACGCCTTCACCACCCTGGTACCACAACTGGGTCTGGTAAGGTACCGCGATATGCGATCCTTTGTAATGGCTGATCTACCTGGCATCATAGAAGATGCCCACCTCGGCAAAGGGCTCGGCATTCGTTTTCTCAGACACATTGAGCGCAACTCTGTCCTACTTTTTGTGGTTTCCGCGGAGAGTGATGACATCAATAAAGATGTACAGGTGCTAATCAATGAATTGAGGTTGTACAACCCTGAATTGCTTGACAAAAAAATGCTACTTGCCATTTCCAAAGCAGATATGTTGGATGAAATCATGATCAGCCAGATGTCGGAAGAAATTGATGTGCCCATGCCTTATCTTTTTATTTCTGGTGTTTCCGGATATGGCCTGGACGCCCTGAAAGACAAGATTTGGGCAATGATTAATGATCTGTAGGTGCGCAAAATTTTGATAATGTAGGTGCGCAAGATTTTGATCTGCAGGTGCGCAAGATTTTGCGCACCTGCAGATCAAATATTTATTCCATAACCACCATCTTCCCCACCGCCGTTTTTCCATTTTTATCAATCGCTTTCACCATATAAAGGCTTGGAGTCAAATCCTGAAATTCAAAAAAATTGGAAAGGTGTTTATCGAAATCCATGACCTGAACCAGGGTGCCGGCTGGGTTGTACACCTCCATTGTTCCCTCATTGATCCCATTGGGAAATACAATGCGAACGGACCCACTGCTGGGGTTGGGATATAGGTTAAGTTGGTCAATTGAAAATTCTGTGTGGGTAGACACAGGAATTAAGCCCAGGGCTTCAGGACTTACTCGCATATTACTCATAGCACGAGCGTTGCCGTCTTGTTGATATTTGTTTTCCTTCCAAATCATATTGTTTTCTTGAATCTCAAGCAATATATCACCACCTGGCAACTCATCAATTCCATTGACATAAACAAACCTGTCCGGGTCCTCAGCTTTGAAAGCCGATATCAGTATCATTGAATCCTGAAGTAGCTTGTAGATATTCATGGAAAAATCCCAATTTCCGGTACTAACTTTTTTTGCATACAACGTGAACTCAAACAACTCATTTGTTCTTTTATAATAAAATGGAAATGGATAAATTTGATGATACTCAAGATCAATCCTTGCATTCAACAAAATGTTGCCATTTAGATCATAGACTACCTGACTTACCGGGGGTTCAAACGGATCTGTTTTCGTATCAAAGCTCGTGAAAATTAGCTTTTCATGCTGGAAGGCTGTAAGTAACATATCGTTGATTGGAAAAGTCTCTTGAATACTAATTTTTTTTAAAGTCTTCAAGTTCTTATCCACAAAATTAAAAATTAATGAGTCGGTAAGTTTTCTACTCTCAATGTACAAAAAGGTATCTTCATTAATTCTAGTAAAATTCACAAAACGCTCACCTTCGTAAAAAGGAATTGAATCTGTAGAACCTACTCTTCTGCCTTCTTCATCTACTAATTGAGAAACCAATTTAAAGTCCAGCTTATCGTTGTATTTAACCGGATAAATGCACCGATAATTATTCCCTTCTTTATATAAATGGTTGTAAGGCCCATATTTGAATACTGCTTGAGGTAGAACAGCTAATGATGTATCAAGGTTATCCGGAAAATAAGATGAGATTGTTTCGCCAGAATTCAAGTCTATTACTTTTTTTGACAGATTTGTTTCCAAATTGGATAAAAAAATAGATTGTCCAGAATGATAAGATTTTAAGGGGGCAAGTCCTATATGAATGATATTAGAATTCTCATCCAAAAACAAAGCTCTGGTGATATTGCTGCGGCCGTTAGTCATGGTATGATCCTCTCTAACACTCCATATCTGCTCACCTGTATCCAAATTTCTTTTTACAAGATAATGACCAGATGGTCTTGTTGTTTTACCACGTAAATAATATGTACTGATAAATTCATTACCTATAAATATTTTTCTCGGATCGTAATCTAAATTGAAAAAATAATTATACCCATCACAAGAATCGCTCAACATGCCTGCATCATACTCTGTTACATGCCATTTGGGACTTAAGTTTTTCCATTCTATCTGTTCAAATGATTCAACTGGCAAATTAAGCTGTGCATAACATTCTAAGGTAAATATCACCCATAAAAAGGATACTTGGATTATATTATTCATACTTAGGCGTTATTTAATAATAGCAATGAATTGTTCGGTACCATCAATTCCGTTTGGGTGTAAATATGATCATCTAATTAGCTTGGGCTTTTTAATAGTCAGGTGGTTTTTCCATAATAGCTTATTTAGGGTTTTTTAAACAATGTCAATTTTTCAAAACAAACTTAATATTTAATTTTGTTTTTAGCAATATCTCCGATATAAATTAACACAAATAAGTATAAATACGTATAACTTTTGTTATATATTCAGTTTTCCCATTTATCAAGGCCTTGCCTTTCTGCTTACGGGTTTTCAGCAACCGAGCACGTGTCCCTATGACAGCGAAGCTGGTGTAGGGATCCGGCCCCTACACCGCTACGCCGGTATAGGGACAAGCAACCGCTGTCCGCTTTCCGGCCCCTACACAACTAGTGCGGCGTTGGAACAAGCCTGTCTATCTGGCGTTAGCCAGGTAGATAAGCAAGATTTTTGTCACCATTTTTGAGCGATGTTGCACATCTGTCAAAAATGTCGCCAAAATTGAGGCTACCTCCATACACACCCCCACACCAGCTTCGCTGTCGTGGGGGCTACAACATGGGACTCCTTCGGAGTCCTACATGGAAAACCCAGTATTTTATTAACAATAATAGGGAAATAGTTTATGCCGAACGAGGACCAAACAGCGGTCAGCGGGGAGCCGTTATCGGTAGTCGGTTAGCCGATGACGGTGAGCGGCCTGTCTAACTGGCGTTAGCCAGGTAGATAAGCCGTAGGCGGTAAGCGGTAAGCGGCCTGTCTAACTGGCGTTAGCCAGGTAGATGAGCGATGAGCGGTAAGCCGTGAGCCGTGAGCGGTAAACCGTAAGCATCACCCAAACAAACCAATGCGCCAGGGTTTCTTGAGGTAATCAATGTAGACAAAATGTTGCTTTTCCATATCAGGATTAAAAAAGACAAAGCCGTAATCAAAGGTATCAATGGTCATGGCCACCTGGGGCAGGGCTTTGATTTCATTCCAGGCACGGGCCATTGGTGCCGACCAGTAAATATCGTCCAACACAACGATTGAGTTTTTGTGCAGGTGGGGCAAAAGGGTATTAAAATTGGATATAGTAGCCTCATAGTTGTGATGGCCATCGATATAGGCCAAGTCTACAACTGGGTTGGAGGAAAGTATCAGAGGTAGTTGTTCGGCAAAGGTACCTTTATATGCATGTATATTGTAAGCGTGATTTTTTTCAAACAAAAGGCGGGCGAGGCGGTGGATTTCAGGAGCTCCTTCGATGGTGTGAATTTGGGTAGCCTGATTGGCGCGCGACATATAAAGTGCTGAAAGGCCAAGGCTGGTACCCAATTCAATTATGGTTGGGGGTCTAAAATAATTAACGAGATTAAACAGGGTCCGACACTTGGCCGGGGGAGATACTACTTTTTTGGCGATCGAAGCAATGGTGGGCATCTTTTCTTTTTTGCGGCTGCCTGCACCATGGTCAACTATCTGTACAGCACTGCTATTGGCCAGCAACATCCGTCTTTCGTGCTCAAGGGCATTAAAGGCATAGTAGTTTTTGCGCACATCCAGCACATTGTTGATAAAATCGTAGATGAAGGGCGAATGTACGTTGTACACCGTATCGGCCTTTCGGTAATATTCCCAATATCGAAGGATCTGATCCACTATCAATTAACCAATTTTGGTTTTTACGGGTCAAAAATCATGATTTTCATCATGAAAAACTAACGTATTACAAAAATTTTAATATATATCTTTAAAAGTAACTATTTTCGTGTTCAACTTAATCCAAGTTCCATGAGGAAGATATTACTGATGATGCTTTGCTTTTTATCCGCAGGCATGGTATTCTGCCAACTTTCATTTCAACGCGCCAACCAGCTTTTTCGACCCGACAGAGAACACCGTAGCGGGGTAGCGGGAGCGGTAGCCGATGTCAATGGAGACGGATATGATGATCTGGTGGTGCTCAATAAATCAAAAATCCTGGAAGTGGGCATCTACCAGGGCCCGGGCCAATCGCTCAAATGGTCGACTCCGCTGGTGGTCAATCCCAATGAAGAGTATGCGCTGACCTTGGGAGATATAGATAATGACCACATAGCAGAAATCGTCACCGGCGGCATTTTTTCAGGTTCTAAGTTTTTTAAAAGAGATGCCAACGGCGATTATTTTATGGATCAAAATGTAAGTCAGCCCATTTATACCCAAAGTGCCAATATGGTTGATTACAACAATGATGGCTACCTCGATTATTTTGCCTGCAACGACCAGGGCAACAATCTTCTTGCAAAAAATGTAAATGGTGCCTTGGAAGTGGCCAATATCATCGATTGGAACACTGTGCCTCCCTCCGATAATTCGGGCAACTATGGCAGTGAATGGGCCGATATTGACAATGATGGCGACATGGACCTGTACATAGCCAAATGCAAGTTTGGGGTAACCGATTTTGAAGATCCCCGCAGACACAACATGTTGTTTATGAATCAGGGCAATGGCGTTTTTGCCAATGAGGCCGAGGCCAGAGGCATGAAACACAAGGGCCAGTCATGGACCGGCAGTTTTGCAGACTATGACAACGATGGAGACCAGGACTGTCTGATCACCAACCACGATGTGCCCCATGCCTTGATGCGCAACGACGGTAAAGGCAATTTTACCGAGCACGTTCTCAATATTCCGTTGGATGCCACCTTTGCCTTTCAATCGCTTTGGGCGGATTTTGACAACAATGGTTTTTTGGACTTCCTCATCACCGGTGCTGATAAGACTTATTTTTACATGAATCAGGATGGAGAAAGTTTCCAAAAAGTAGAAGGTGTATACGAAGTCACCTTAAATTCTGCCGCTCTGGGTGATCTCAACGATGATGGTTTTATGGATGTGGCTGCCTATTATGGCATAGGCATCAACCTGCCCGGCCCCATCAGCGATGAGATTTTTATCAACAAAAGAAACGACCACCACTACCTGAAATTTGTGATGAGGGGCAGTACCTCCAATGCCATGGGTGTGGGTGCCAGGCTGGAACTGTACGGACCCTGGGGCAAACAAACGCGTGGGGTACATGCCGGCCTGAGTTATGGTGTGAGTAGTACCCTTACCCAACACTTTGGCTTGGGTGATGTCACGTTGGCTGACAGCCTGGTAGTGAGATGGCCTTCAGGACAAAAAGATGTGTTTACCAATATAGCTGCGGATGCCACTTATTTTGTACAGGAAGGCAAGTGTATTTCACGCAGACTGCCCATCATCAAATCCAAAGACTTGCAGTGTCCGGGTGAAGTGATACAACTTACTCTTCCGGCAGGATTTACAAGCTATCAATGGCAAGATGGCAGCACTTCTTCTATTTTATCTGTCGCCAGTCCCGGTATTTACAGCGCCATAGCTACCGATGCTTCGGGTTGCGAACATTTTTCAGAGATTGCCAATGTAAAAACGTTTAGTGCAGAACGTATCATAAGCACGGCATCAGACACCGTTTACAGCTGCGATCTCAGTATTGGCAATCTCAGCTTGTTGGATGGTCTATCCGACATACAGTGGAACAATGGGCAAACAAGTGAGACCATCACCTTGTCAGAACAAGGTTGGTTGAAAGTCACTGCCAATGATCCATGCGGTGTGGCATGGGAAGACAGCGTGTATGTATCGATCATCAAAGGCAGCCTGACTGTGACCAATGATACCGTACTGGTAGGCGAAACCGCAATGCTTACAGCAACAGGAGAAAATGTAGAATGGTATGCCGATGCCTTGGGCAAAGAGAAAGTACACCAGGGCAACACCCTTACCATTGCCAATGTACAAAGCGGTATGACTTATTATGCCAGGGCAGGCTCAACCCAAGGATACCAGTTTGAGTTGTTGGGAGAACAGCAGATGCCCACCGGCAATATCTATTCATCAAACAATGTTGATGCAGGGCTTTACCTCAATGTATACAGAGATCTTGTGCTCCATAGTTTCAGGGTACGGACCGACAAGGCCGGGGTAAGAAGATTTCTGCTCATCAGTTATCAGGGTGATACCTTACTGCGCAAAGACGTAATGATCCCTGCCGGGCCTCCCACACAGGTAGAACTCAATGCCTTCATCCCGGCAGGCACCTATTATCAATTGAAGACAGATCACGAATTAAACATGGCCAACTTTGGTCATGAGGGGCCGAGGTTGGTAAGAACAGCGGATGAAGTACATTACCCCTATACTTCTGGCCTTTTTGCAGAGGTGCCCACCTCCATCAAAGGGCCAACATCCTATTATTATTTTTACAACCTGCTGTTGTCTGATGGTGGTATTGATTGTTATAGCGATTATCTTCCGGTGAGTGTGGTGATCAGGCCTACCAGCGTGGTGGATGAAGTGTTAGGCAGCATCCGCATCCTGCCCAATCCGGTGCAGCAATTCCTTACCATTGAAAGTGATGCAGCTGTGATGGGCTATCTGACAGATATGGCAGGCAGGGTTATGAAACAGGAAGCCATAAAAAAAGGCCATCAGGTTTGGGATTTGGCATCTATTCAGCCGGGTATGTACGTGTTGAAAGCCGGACAAAAACGAGTCAAAGTCCTCATCGTACGATAAGGTTTATTTGGGCAGTCGACTGTCCATTTTTTGTGCCAGTTTTACCAGCCACTTGATGACCCTGAAAATAGCCAGTAGAAAGACAAAGCCAAAGGTAAACACAAAAAACATCCACCTAAAGGGCCCTGCTTCATCGGGAGTAAGGCCCGAAAAGAGGTAGGCCGTTACACCAGTTGACACAGATAAGAGGGCATAAGAAACCAGCGATTGCCACCAGTAGGCATCAGGTTTATGACTGGATACACTCAAAACGGCTGTAAACATGGCGAAGACCATCAAAAAACCCAAAACGATGGTGTAGTGGGTTCTGGGCAAAAAGTGAACATAATCGCCCGCTGATGCCCAATAAACCACCAATTGAAAAAAAATGGCTGCCAAAGCATTCCACAGTAAAATGCGAAAAGGCGATATATCCATTTCGAATACTGATTTCTGATGATTATGTTCTTTTTCAGGCATTTTACTGCATTATTTAATCTGTTAACAATTCATTATTAAATATTATCTAAAATAGAAAGGTAAAATGTGTAAAATAATGAATGAAATATAATTTTTCAAACTTATCACATATTTGGTAAAATTTAAAAAGACAAAATATTTACCTTTATCCTAGCAAATCAATTAATTTGGTTTCATTTGGTTAGGGTTGAGGTAGTGCACTTGCATTACCTCTTTTTTTTGCCCCCATCTCTCCTCAGGCAGGAACCGCTATAAAGTAGAAATTCAGTTTCTGGTAAAATTGTTGTTCAAAATCGGCTTTTGATAATGGAGGAAGGTTTTTTAACCAATTTTCCATTGTATTTAGGCTGTAGTTAAGGCCCTGGAAAAATTGAAACACATCGGCCGGCTGGGTACCATAACAATCAGAGGCGCCGAGGCCGTGTTCAAAGATGACGGTGGGTTTGGTTCTGGCCAGGGTATTTACGGCACCTTTGAGTACCTGAAGTTCTGCCCCTTCTACATCGATTTTGATAAGGTCTATTCTATTGACCGATGCCAGCAATTCATCCAGGGTCCTCATCTCCACTTCGATGGTTTGGTCTTTCTCGTTGGCATGGTCGTAGTTTCTTTTTACCATGCCGCTGTAAGCGGGGTTGGTCACCACCAGGTTAAAAGTAGTGGTGCCATTGGCTTCGCTCAATGCATAGGGGTAGATGGTAATGTTGTTGTTGTTTTGATACTTTATAACCAGCTTGTCGAACATAGCGGGAATGGGTTCAAAGCCCCAGTGTTTTCCCTTGGGAGAACGCTGAATAAACCAATCCATGATCTCACCCTTGTGGCAGCCCACATCCACACAACAAGCATTTTGATCGCATACCTTTTTAATGACCTGCCATGATTGGCGGTCGTAAGCCTGATTGATGGAAACATCAAAAGGAAGGTATCGGAAAAGTGCTTTCAGCAGCGATTTTAAGGCCATGGTTCAATTTTTAAGTGGGCTAACCGGGGACAAAGTTAGGCAAGTTTGACCAGTAATTAGGGATAAGGTCTATCCGGCTTTAAGCATTGTTTTAATAAATGGC
Source organism: Saprospiraceae bacterium (assembly GCA_016717655.1). Lineage (GTDB taxonomy): Bacteria > Bacteroidota > Bacteroidia > Chitinophagales > Saprospiraceae > JADKBO01. Next base: position 189,007 of record JADKFC010000003.1, on the reverse strand, counting down.
ATTGATCCATTCACCCCTGAAATAAGCCTCAATGTTTTGGGCGATGCCATTGACCAGATTTTGGCGCGCCTTGGCCGATGCCCAGGCAATGTGGGGCGTAATGTAACAGTTGGGCAGAGCGATTAAAGGATGATGGGCCTGAGGTGGTTCTGACGTAAGGACATCTAATATAGCTGTAAAGGTGGGATTGGATTTTAAATGATCTGCCAGCTCACTTTCACAGATAAGTGCCCCTCTCCCGGTATTGATGAGGATGGCATTGTTTTTCATCAAAGCCAAACTATCGGCATTGATCATTTCGCGCGTATCATCGGATAGAGGCACATGGAGAGAAACCACATCTGCCGAAGCGAGAACATGGGGCAATAAATGAGAGGTCTCTGCATAAGGAAGAGAAGCCCCCGAGCGGGAATAGAGTAAGATATTCATGCCGAAGGCATGGCCCAGCTCAGCCATTTTTTTGCCAATCTGACCAGGGCCAATGATGCCCAGGGTAAGGCCACTTATTTCTCTGATAGAATGGTCATAAAAACAAAAATCATTGCTGTTTTCCCATCTCGACTTGCGGACAGCCTCAAAGTAATGAGCCGGTCTGTTGAGTACTGATAAGAGAGAAGCAAATGCCTGTTGTACTACGGAAGTGGTAGAATATGATCTTACATTGCTAACCTTTATTCCCTTTCCCTGACTGCTTTGATATCAATATTGTTGTATCCGGTGGCAGCCACCACGATGTATTGTACCTTGGGCAATTTGGCAAGAGAATTGTGGTCTATGACAAACTTGTTGGTAATCAGTACTTCAGCTTCAGCTGCTCTTTCTTCCAGTTGATCAGGGGTAGTTCGGTCATACATTTGGTAATTTCCGAGAAGCTGCAAACATGAGTCATCTATATCACCGGGTGACGTGGTATAACCATCTAAAAAGACTATTTTCATAAAATAATATTTTTTAAATTTTGCTCAATGTTCGCAATAATTGTTTTTAAAATCTTTCAAATGACAAAGAAAATATGAAATGTTAAAATTTATTAAACATTTTATTTTATACAACAAAGGGGTGATATTTACAGTTATAAGTACAATCAGAATTTAAAAATATAAGCATTATGGACAGACTTACCATTTCTTCAGTAACCTTACCTGCTTATCCTGTGAAAGATCTTCTGATCGTTAAAACCATAACTAAAATTTCCACTGATCTTTATTATACCATCATCGATACCAAGGGCAGGGAAATTATTTCCAACAAGATCATTGATGCCTATGAAGGCCTCATTAAAATCAGTGTAGACACGCTCAAAACGGGCATCTACCTCCTCCGTCTGTCTGACAACGATTCATTTGTGGTCAGTTCATTCGTGAAGGCCTAATCCAGGTCTTTTCCAACTCTATTTTACATCACCTATACGGGTGCCATCGGGTATGAGGGCTCCTTTGTTGACCACAACTATGCCTTTTTTAATCACGTAGTTGTCGGTCTCGGTTTCGGGTAGCTCCGGACTGCCCTTGATCACCACATTGTCGCCAATGCGGGCTTCTTTGTCGATGATGGCATTTTCGATCAGGCAGTTTCTACCAATACCGATGTTGATAACGTTTTTGCGCATGTCTTCCAAGGTTTCAAAATAATCACTTCCCATTAGGTAGCTGTTTTTTACGATGGAATTGTCGCCTATCCTTGCCCTGATGCCAACCACACTATTGATGACACTTTTGGCGTGGATGATACAACCTTCTGAGATGATTGAGTTTTGAAAGCTGGTTCCCGAAATTTTAGATGGAGGCAGCTGTCGTGCCCTGGTGTATATTTTGTTGACGTTGTCAAATAAGTTGAACTTAGGTATGGCATCAGCCAGGGCAATGTTGGCCTCAAAAAATGACTTGATGTCTCCTATGTCTGTCCAATACCCATCGTACATATAGCTGGCTACATTGAGCCCGGTCCTTAAGGAATCCGGGATGATTTCTTTGCCAAAGTCTACTGCATTCGGGTACTTTTCCAACAAGTCTCGAAGTACTGATTTGCTAAAGATATAGATACCCATTGAGGCCAGGTATTCTCTACCTTCAGAAATAAGTTTGGAATCTACTGCTGACTTCCACTTGGGCAAATCTGCCAATGGTGGTTTTTCAACAAAACTATTGATGTAGCCATACTGATTTACCTTCATGATGCCAAACGAAGTAGTATCCTCAGCATTTACCGGAATAGTAGCAATGGTAATGTCGGCGTTTTGAGCAACGTGGTACTTGGCCATGATTTCAAAGTCCATCTGGTAGAGCTGATCGCCTGAAAGAATCAAAACATAGTCAAAGTCACTCACCGTAATGTTGCGTACCGATTGTCGCACGGCATCTGCAGTACCCTGGAACCAGTTGAGGTTGCCAGAGGTTTGTTCAGCTGCCAGGATGTCAACAAAGCCATTGGTAAAGTGATCAAAGTGAAAACTGTTTTTGATGTGCCTGTTGAGAGATGCCGAGTTGAACTGGGTAAGCACAAAAATTTTGTTGATACCGGAATTAAGACAGTTGGAAATGGGAATGTCGATCAAACGGTACCTGCCCCCAATGGGTACTGCCGGTTTTGATCTGTCTTTGGTCAGCGGATACAAACGGGATCCCACTCCCCCTCCAAGAATTAAACAAATGAATCTGCTGGTAATCGATCTTTGTTGTTTCATGTCCTGATTTTTTATTTGGTGGACAAGGCTATTAACGACTTAAAACAAAATAATATTTTTTAATAATAATTATTACCTAATTTAAAGTGACATTAACGCTTCTTGTTTTGCAATATTATTCAATTTATTTCACACTTTTTAATTTATTTATCTGCCTGTTACAGCATTGTAAATATCCATGTATTGACCTGCGCTTTTTACCCATGAGAAGTCAGCAGCGATGCCGTTGTTTCTGGCAGTGGTGAGTAATTTTTTTGCACCGTGCAGGTAGAGAGCGCGCTGAAATTCTTCAAAAATGTGGTAAAAATCGAGGCCGTTAAATTTAAGTCCCGTGCCATTGTCGCCATCAAAATAGGTAACGCTGTCTTTCAATCCACCCAGGTTGTGTACAATGGGTATGGTGCCATATCGCATGGCGTACATTTGGTTGAGTCCACATGGTTCTACCCTTGAAGGCATTATCAGAAAATCAGCTCCTGCATAAATTTTATGCGAAACCTCTTCGCTATAGGTAATCATGGCAGCGACCCTATCCGGTCTGTGATAAGCAAGGATGCCGATCTGGTGCTCTACCCACTTATCGCCGGTGCCAAGCACTACAAAATTGAGGGGTAGGTCGCGACGCAGTGATTCTTCGATGATGCCTGGCAGGAGGTCGGCCCCTTTTTCACCCGCAAATCTACCAATGAATGCAACCAAGGGTAGTTCTGGATCCAATTGGGTGCCTTGCAAAAGCACGGCTTTGTTTTTATCTTTAAAATCATCGATGTTTTCTTCCAGGTGATGAGCCAGGTAGGAATCTGTAGCAGGATCCCACACTTCGTTGTCGATGCCGTTTAAGATGCCGATGCATTTGTGGTTTTCCTGGTGAAAAAGAGCTTCCAAACCCACAGAATTGTATTTCAATTCTTCCATGTAACTTGGAGAAACAGTGGTTACCTTCCAGGAACACTTAATGGCTGAAGCCAGGGGATTGATCATGTTGGACCAATCGAGCATGCCTGCCTTCCAGGAATCAAACTGAGGCAGTAAGTAGTGCATGGTCCACGGAAAAACACCCTGGTAGCGTTCGTTGTGAATGGTAAATACAACCGGTACAGAAGATAGGTTTCTGTAGCCATCGCAGTTTTGCATGATAAACGGAATGAGGCCCGTATGATGGTCATGGCAATGCACTACATCGGGTGTGTTTTCTTCATTGACGATAAAATTGAGATAAGCTCTTTGAAAACAAAGATGTCGCTGGATCTCGTCACCAAAAAATGGCCATTGGCACCGGCATAGACACCGTCTCTGTCCATCTTACCTGGAATGTCGATAACCATGAGCTTAAAGCCGAGCTGGGCATCCACTACTTCTGCAATGCCGTAGTCGATGCGCTCATGATGGAGGTAAAAATGAGAAACGTGCCGATAATCGTAATTTTTGCCTTCAAACCATTTCATCCGGTACTTAGGGATAAAAACGGTGACTTCTCCACCCTGTGCATTGAGGTATTTGGGAAGGGAACCTACCACATCTGCCAAACCTCCAACTTTGGCGCATGGGTAACATTCCATGGAAACAAAATGTATTTTAATCGGTGTTTCAGCCATTATCAACAAGTATTTGGTTGAAAGATACACCAAAATGATCAGCCTTTAGAATATCAATCTTGCTTTTTTATCAAACATCCGTCATTGGTAAAATGGATAAAAAAAGTACAATATGTAAGCTGTTGAAATTGTTTTTTATATCCGTAAGCCTCAAAAATAAAGGGCCGCAAGTGGTAATTAATTGTAATAAATTTAAAAAATTCTTTACCTTCGCAGCCTAAATTAAATAACCATGGGTAGAGGAGACAGAAGATCCAGAAGAGGAAAAATTTCATCAGGATCTTACGGAAAGGCAAGGCCACACAAAGCCAAAAAGGTAGTTGTGGTAAAAAAACAGGCTCAATAATTTAAGCCTGTTTTTTTTTATAACTTCATTTCAGGTACCATATCAGGTACTATTAATTGTCCGGCAGTAGCCTTCACAATTTCTTCCACACTTACGCCCGGGGCTCTTTCTCTAAGGATAAAACTACCGTTTTCAATATCGATTACCGCCAGGTTGGTCACCACCTTTTTCACACAACTTACGCCTGTGAGAGGCAGCTGACAGTGGGTTAGCAGCTTAGAATTTCCCTCTTTATCGGTGTGCATCATAGCAACAATGATGTTGTTGGCACTGGCCACCAGGTCCATGGCGCCTCCCATACCTTTGACCATTTTACCCGGTACTTTCCAGTTGGCGATATCACCATTGTGAGAAACTTCCATGGCTCCCAGTACGGTGAGCTGGATGTGCTGGCCTCTGATCATGGCAAAGCTCATGGATGAATCAAAGATGGCAGCACCCGGTTTGAGGGTAACGGTTTGTTTGCCGGCATTGATCAAATCGGGGTCTTCATCGCCTTCGAATGGAAAAGGGCCCATGCCTAAAATGCCATTTTCGGATTGAAATTCTACCTGCATGCCATCCGGCACATAGTTGGCCACCAGGGTAGGAATGCCAATACCCAGGTTGACGTACCAGCCGTCTCTCAATTCCTGGGCTATTCTTTTTGCTATGCCTGTTTTATCTAACATTTTTTTAGGGACTAGGGGTTAGGGACTAGGGGTTAGTTAGGGGTTAGGGGTTAGGGGCTAGGGGTCTTGTTGTCTCATAAAATACCTTGACAGGGTTCTACCCTAAACCCTAAAACATGTGGATAACTTTATTTTAATAAATATAGGTAGTCATTTAGTTTCGCTGTGCAAGATCAAGCGGAGGCAGGCTCTGCTGGGGAGCAACCTGCCAAGGAATAATCTTGCTCGGGTAAAAAGTTATAAACTTTGGGGCACTAAAACTTTTTTTGGTGCCCTCCTTTTTGACAATAATTTTTGGCCGACAATACCTCCAAAAACCCCTATCTTTTTGGGTCTTCAAAGTTATACAGTCGTTTTACAGGCTTTTGCTTTTCTAACAGTGTTCCTATATAGGTTTCATATTGAACGGGAGTCTGCCAGCCAAGTTGTTCCTGCTTTCTTTCATTATTGTAAAAGTAGGTTATTTTTTTAATCTCTTCTGTTAAATTTTCCAGATTTTGGTACTTGATTGTTGGTATAAAATGATTCTTTAGCAGGCCGTTCCATTGTTCGGCATAGCCATTTTCCAAACATGTTTTGGCTCTGCTAACTTGTATTTCACAGCTCTTTAACTCACTTAAATACGTGCTTGAAAATACTGTGAGCCCCGTCTGTATGGTGTACACAACCTTTGATCCGGTGCCCATTTCTCAGTGATTTCCATTGAAGATATGCCTCTAAAGCATCTTTGGCTCTCATTCTTTCACTCACACTCATGCCTACTAATCTATTGCTATATAAATCCATTAAACTGAATACATAAAACAGGTGAGTCCCTAAATAAACATAAGTCAAATCACCTGCTACCACCTGATTAATGTTACTAATTGATTTTCCACTAATCATATTTGCGTAATTCCAGCTTTGCAAATCTGACTTCGTGTAACTATTTTTATTCTCAGTGGGGCTAGGCAAAGCATATTCTCTGGACATTAATCGTTCAAACCTGGTCACTCCCAAGTTGTACTTCGATTTTATTTCTAAGTTGTGATATAGCGACCTGGAGCCTGCCCTCCTATCTCTCTCCTTGCGATATTTATTCACAAGTAATTCGATTGAACTTATCAGCTTTTTTTCTCTCTCATGTCGCTTTATCTTTTCATGAAAGCCCTGCCTGGTTATTCCTACAAATTGGTAAGCTTGCTCCATTGTGATGCCCGCTTTGACACTTTCTGTCTTTAGTCGCATCAGGACCTGAATTTGATTTTTTTTTTAAAAATTTCCCCCCAATTTTTCCTTGGCCATTTTGACTAATTCTTTTAAATAAACTAGCTCTACGTGTTGTGAGCCAATCAGTTGCTTCAAATGTGCAGCTTCCTTTTCGAGTGATTTTATACGATTTACATCTTCCTCTATTTGCACAAGAATTGGTGGGGAAGTTCTTTTGCTTCCATATTTCTTCACCCATAACCGGACGCTGTCTGACTTCACATCAAACTCATGTGCAACTTGTCCAATCGTTTTTGATCCCTCCTCAATGTAGGATACTTGCTGCTTACGAAAACTCTCACTAAAGCGCCTCCGCCTTCTTTCTTCTAGTGTTAATTTGTCCATTTCAAATGTCAATTTAAGCAAGTTTTCCACATTTTTTATGTCAAGCTATTCCATGAGAGGGCATCTTACGGTGCGTTGTTCGATTCTTTTTCATAGTTGACACCCTGAAAAATGCGTTGCACAAAAATGCCGGGAACGTGGATAAAATTAGGGTCCAATTCACCCGGTTGCACCAATTCCTCAACCTCTACGATGGTGATTTTACCGGCCATTGCCATTACTTCATTGAAATTGCGGGCGGTTGCTTTAAATACCAGATTGCCGAGCGTATCCCCTTTCCAGGCCTTGACCAGGGCAAAATCAGCTTGTAAGGCGGATTCTAAAATATGGGGCTTGCCGTTGAATATTTTTACTTCCTTGCCGTAGGCGATTTCTGTACCATAACCGGCCGGCGTATAAAAAGCGGGAATGCCTGCACCTCCAGCCCTGCATCGTTCGGCCAGGGAGCCTTGAGGGATGAGATCCACCTCCAGTTCTCCGCTGAGCATTTGACGCTCAAACTCTTCGTTTTCTCCTACATAAGAGGATATCATTTTGTTGATCTGCCTGTTTTGTAATAGCAAGCCCAGTCCAAAATTATCGACCCCGGCGTTGTTAGAAATACAAGTCAGCCCCTTGATGCCTTTTTTTACCATGGCTGATATACAGTTTTCCGGTATTCCACATAAACCAAAGCCTCCTACCATCAGTGTGGTATTGTTGGGAATATCAAAGATGGCTTCGTCTGCGTTGGCAAACACTTTATTCATGGTGAGTTTTTTTGCAAATTAAAGAATAATATTTCAGCTCCGCCGATGATTTTAAGTCGTGCCTCCACTGGATGGCTGCAGGCTTCTGATTTTGTGTGACAGTAGTAAAAAGCCCCATAAAAAGGGACTTGTAGGCATGTCCTGTTGAATCCATCCGGTGAGGGAGTTGAAGTAGCTAAAAATAAAAAGCACCACCAGCAATATCCCAATTCTGCGTTGCCAGACTTTGTTTTTTGTGAGAAATACCAAATACAAGGGATTCAGCCAAAGCAGGTTGAAATTTGCTTTTGTAGCCTGGTGGTCGGTAAAAAACCACAGAAAGCCGATGAGTAAGATGGCAAAAAAAACGAAGCCCAACCATAGATTAAAGCAGGTGTTCAGGTACCGGTCTTTTTTCTTATATACTAAAAAAATAATACCTATCATTAAAATAAAATTGACCACATCTGGTGAAAACCATGAACTGCTCTTTATTCTATCAAAAATTAAAACATCATAGGTATCTCCCAATAAATTTTTGTCGCCAAGCCGGGCTGTGGCCAGGTTGTCGTGCAATTTATCCGGTAAAAACATTTGACCAGAGGCGTTGGCCTGTTGGTCTGCCTTGCTGCCACTGATCAGGTCGATACCGGTACGCAGCCAGGGCCAGGATTGGAGATAGCGGTGCAATAGGTCTCGGTAGCTGAGATTTGATTCCCCACTGTATTGAGGTGGATAATGGAGGGAAGTTTCAAATACATCTCTGATCCTGCTCGAACAGTTGTCAAAGAAAAAATCGTACTTATATTCTGCGTTTTCGGGTTTAGCGTTGTTTTCAAGAAATTTGATGAGCTCTTCCTTTTGCGCACTATTGATTTGAAGGATCTGCTCTCTCACTCCCCTCTTAAAGTAATGATACTCTTTCAGGAAGTCGGCATAGGAGGATACTGAAAGTCGGTAGGGCAGCTTGCCCCTCATAAATTTGATGGTGAAATTGGGCGTTTGAAAATCGAAGGTGCCATAGTTAAAAACAACGTCAAAATCCCTCGCCTGATTTTTCACCCTAATGGCACTGTGTCCAAATAGTGAATAAATTTCTGAGCCGGGATCACAGGTGAGCAGTGACACCTGGGTTTGAGCCATCAATGTATCCACTGCTAGCTGAGCTCGGCTCACAGAGGAGAAGGTCAAAATAAAACAAATCAAAATTAAACGCGCCATGGTTTCTATTTTGGACCAAGGTAAGAAAATGTTCTAAATGGTGAAAATGCGCGCTGTGCGCTTAGGTCAATACGCTTCGCTTAGTGCAATACGGCTGCGCCTTAGTGCAATACGCTTCGCTTAGTGCAATATGGCTGCGCCTTAGGATGACTGAACGATTTTGGCTTTGCCAAAAAAATTGATCGGCAGATCAATTTAGTAAAGGAACCACGCGCTAACCGCGTGGCATCGACTAATCCTATTTATTTTTGTCGTTGCCGTGCAAAGGGTTGCACGGTTCCTTCACTTCTGATTGCCACTGGCAATCAAATTGCTACTTCATAGCAATCGTTCAGTCATGTGCTTGCGCAATGCGCTGAGCGCTAAGCGCAATGCGGTGCCAATAGCTTGCGATGCTTTCAATATAGGGTGGGCGGTTACAAAACGGGAGTGAGCGTTTAGCCCACCGGAGTGGGTCAATTTAGTGCGGGGATGGAATTGATTAAGAAAAAATCAAACAAATGATGGGAGATTGGGGGTAAATGTCAAAGTTGTGTTAAGTGGCTTTGTAATTGGGGTCAAAGGTTTGGTATTGCCCGTTTTATTTGGGAAATTTGCTGTATGAATGAACGAATCCAAAAAGTAGTATTGTTGATGGGCTTGTTGGTGATCACTTTTTCAGGCAGGATGGTGGCCCAGACAGCGATGCCCATTACCTGGAAGACACTGAGCGATGTTACCTTTTATGAGAAATACAACAAAGAGTTTGATTTCAACGTATTGTATCCCAAGTTTGGGGCCAAGGTAAAGGCCTTGGACAATAAGTGGGTGGAGATTGAGGGTTATGCCATTCCTATTGAAGAGTTGGGTGCCGACATCCTGGTGCTGTCTGCCCTGCCCTACTCCCAGTGCTTTTTTTGCGGGGCGGCGGGTCCTGAATCGGTGATGGACATCAAAAGCAAAAAAAAGATTAAGGCCAAGCTAGATAAAAAATTAAAATTCAGGGGTAAACTCAAGTTGAATGAAGATGACTTGTCGCAGCTAAACTACATCCTAACCGAGGCAGAATTGATCAATTAACCAATATGAAAAATAAGTTTTTTTTTGTTGGGTTGACTTTGGTTCTGTGCCTAATTCAGCTCAGCTCATGTCATAAAAAAATGTGTATCGAAGAGCACGGAGAGGTGTATGAATACCAAGTTCCTGAAGTGCGGGATACATTGATCCAGAATCGCATCATCTACTTTGCGGGTGAAAAAAAGTTGCACGACAATAAGATTCCAGATCCCCAAAAACCGGTACGCAGGGTTTTGTTCAGAAATGTTCGTCAATTGCCAATGACCGAAAGTGGAGTTGTAAAATTATACACAGAAATAAACGAAATGGGTGCAGTCACATACATAGAAACCATGCCGGAGACCACTATTACTACAGGCATTACCCTAAAAAAAATAATAAAGGCCGCTTTTGGTTATAAATATGAAGCCAATGACACTATACCCGTTCAAAACGGAATACTAACCATCAGATTTGATCTAAATAAACCAGCAGGTTTCCCAATGCATAGATAAAAAATATTTAAATGCTTACCGGGCATCCACGTCCCTTTTAGACCCGTAAAACCGATCGCTGGTCGATAATTTCAATGCGCTAAGAAATCATTTTTTGTGCTTTGGCGTTACATAAGCAAAAGTCAGTAGTATGAAAATTTACCATTTGATTCTTGCCGCCGGTCTGGTAGCTGGCGGTTATTTTATCCGCAAGGGCCTGGTAGAAAACAAAGCAGAAACAGAAACAACAGAAGCTTCCGCTGATGAAACTACCACACCCACTTCAGATACTTATACAACAGTAAAAGACAGCAGGGCCCAAAACATTGCACCTGTAACCCGTGTCTTTGATTCAGAGGCTGCCACCATTGAGTTGTTTGAAAAAGCGGTACCCTCTGTATGTTTTATTACCACCCTCAATGTGCGACAAGATTACTGGTCGCGCAACATTGAAGAGCAACCTTCTGGCACCGGTTCCGGATTTATCTGGGACAAGGAGGGACATATTATCACCAATTTTCACGTCATCCAGGGTGGAGATCGCGCTACGGTTACTTTAGCCGATCGAAAGACCTATGATGCAGAAATCGTTGGGGTAGCACCTGAAAAAAGACCTGGCGGTATTAAAAATTAAGGCCCCGGCCTCTTCGCTCAAGCCGCTGCCGGTGGGTACTTCTCACGACCTCAAAGTAGGTCAGTATGCTTTTGCCATTGGTAATCCTTTTGGCTTGGATCAAACCCTGACCACGGGCGTGATTTCTGCTTTGGGAAGGGAGATTAAATCCGTCAATGGCAGGGCCATCCGCGATGTGATACAAACCGATGCGGCCATCAATCCGGGTAATTCTGGGGGCCCGCTGTTGGACAGTAGTGGTCGACTAATTGGGGTAAACACCCAAATCTATAGTCCCTCTGGTGCTTCTGCCGGGATTGGATTTTCCATTCCGGTAGATGAGGTCAACTGGGTGGTTCCCGATTTGATAAAGTATGGTGAAGTGCGCAGGCCGGTTTTAGGCTTGTCATTGCTACCCGGCTACTACGCCAAAGGCATGAGTGAGGGCGGCCTGATCATTGCAGAAATAGTCAAAGGTGGGCCAGCCGCCAAGGCGGGATTAAAGGCCATAAGCCAGGATCGCGCGGGCAGATGGGTGCCGGGAGATGTGATTAAATCCATCAATGGTGTAAAAGTAGAAGACTACAATGACCTGGTGTTAGCCCTTGAAAAATACCAGCCAGGGCAAAAAGGTGAAGTTGTCGGTAGAACGAGATGGAAGTGCCCGTACAGTTGAAATCGTATTGGCCTCATCGGCAGATTTAAAGTAATATCAATTGATAATCAGCACTTTTTGTATTATTAAAAGATAATTTCAATAAAATCGTTTTACGATTTGTAAAAAAAATTTACCTTTGCGTCCGCTTCCTTAAGCCTTGACCCATGGTGTAATGGTAGCACTGCAGATTTTGGTTCTGTATGTTAAGGTTCGAATCCTTATGGGTCAACATAAAACCCTGGTCTCTTCAGAGATTGGGGTTTTTTATTTTACCCCAATTATGACCAGTTTATAACTTAGGTCTGTGCCTTTCTGTATAAATTATATGCGATTACCGAAAATATAAGATTGGGCAACCAAACACCCAGGCCTGGATGTAGATCGAGATTAGAGGCAAAGGTAACGGTGAACTTGGATAAGATCACAAAAATCGAGCCCAGGATAACACCAGAGGCCAGGTGGAGTCCCATGCCACCGCGCACCTTTCGGGAGGCTATGGTAACACCTATAAAGGTCAGAATGATGATGGTAAAGGGGTCTGCCGACCTTCGATACAATTCAATCACATATTTTTTAGCCGTATCAAGTCCCTTGTCTTGTTCTTCGTTGATAAAACGTCTTAGTTCGGTGGTAGTGAGCATTTCCATCTGTTTGGTATAACGCACAAAATCTTCGGGCTGGAAGGGAAAGAGGGTGTCTTTGGTAATTTCCTTTTTGATCACCATTCTTTCGTTGAGGCCATTGATAAAGTGTTCTTCATAATCATTCATCCTCCATTTTCCGCTTTCTTTGATGAATTTGAGGTTGTCGGATTTGAGCATATAGACCAGGTGGCCTGCCTTAAATCTTTCCAGCCTGAAATTGCGGGCTGTGCTGTCTCTTGAAGAAAATAGTCTGAAATAAGCTTTTTCGTTGGGTCTTGTATAAAAGTGAATGTCGGATGAAAGGGTTTGTTTAGCCCCCCTTCTGATGTATTGACTTTCAAATTCATTTTTGATCCGGGAGCTATTGGGAATTACATAATTATTGCCGATCCAAAGCAAGATGGCAATGATGCCACCGGCTATTACAAACGGCCTCAGCATTCTGTTGTAGCTGATTCCTGCGCTCAGTGTTGCCACTATTTCTGAATCTCGGGCCATTCGACTGGTAAAAAAAATAACGGCCAGTAATGCAAACAGTGGCCATAACAAGCCATTGATCCAGGGAATAAAATTGAGGTAGTAGGTGAGAAACACGTCTTTGAGTTTTACCTCATCGCTCAAAAATTTATCGACATTTTCAAAAAAATTGATGGCCACAGCGATCATTGTGATGAGGACCATGGTAAAGAAAAATGTTGAAAGGTATTTTTTGATTACATACCAATCAAAGATGCCGATGCGAAAAAAACGATTCATGCAGGTGCCAATATTAGAAGGCGGTGGTTGTATTATAAAAAAGGCCTGTCCCTATCGACAAGCCCATTTTATAAAACAAAAACCAGGTATTTTTAAGCTCAGTCCCCTGAGGTTACTGGCTTTGTAATGTGTCTTATTAATTGGTTTTAATAATTGTTTTGGTAAATACCTTACCGGCGTATTCAACATTGAAGTTGTAGCTGGCGGCAGGCAGGTGGCTCAGATCAATTTCTGTGATGCCATTGGTGCTTATGCTTTTACTCATGATTTGTTTGCCGTTGATGTCAAAAATGACAGCGCTGACATTTTGTACATCATCTACAACAGGAGTGCTCATATTTACAAACACCTTGTTGGCTGTTGGATTGGGTGAATAAGTAATATCGATCTTATCTGTATTGTCAAATCTTACTGACCTAACTTCAGAATAATCAGATTTACCATCCAAATCAACCATTTTCAATCGATAGTAGAAAATATTAACAGTAGATCTTGAGAAAATCATTTTATCGTCGATGAATTGGTATTCTTTTACTTTATCAATACCGCCTTCTGCTTTGATATTGGCAATGTATTCAAAGTTTCTACCATCTGTTGATCTTTCCAATTCAAAGTGTGAAGCATTTTTCTCAGAAACAGAAGTCCATCTTACATCAGAAGCATTTTGATCTCTGTATCTGTCTGCATCAAAAAAGGCAATCTTGATGGGTAGAGCTGCCGGAGCTGGTAAAATGAACGGTCTTCTGGTAGTTGGGTCATCAAACGTTACATAAAAACTACCCGTATTAGTAGCCAATTCTCTAACATCAACAACAGTTGCTGGAATAGGAAGCACAGAGCTACTAAAGTTAATAGTGTAACTTGCAATGATTACCGGTACTCCAACAGGAAACTCTGAAGAAGGACTGGTGTTGGCGCGGTTCAATGAAAGGCCCACTTCATCCCAGCCAGAAGGAGGGTTGCCCGGAGGTGTAGTAGTAACGCCGGCGCCAGAAGGCTCACCGTATCCGTTCAGGCCGATGCCTGTTCCATTGACGATAGAAACAGAAGCAGGAATAAACAAGTCCATACGAACATTGAGGGCAGACCAGTTGTCTGAAACACCTGTATAAGATACAAGAGCTGTAGCCTGTAGGTCAAAGGACCAGCTAAGGCCGTCTGGCGCTACAGTTTTATTGACCAATAACAGATCAATGTCCTGAGCATTTGCCAGGTTGGCTGTTAGAAGTGATGCAAATAGTAGATTGAATATATATCTCATTTGTTTTTCAAATTAAAAATTAATCAATGATGAATAGTATCCTGCGGCAAATGCAATTTTAACCAACGTGATATCGATGGCATCAACTACACCATCCATATTTATATCTGAAGCATTGTATTCGTCAGAAATACCATTGTTGAATGCTGTTTTACCTAGTGTTATATCGATGGCATCAACGCTGAAGTCAGAGTTGATATCACCGTAGATCATACACCATTCGCTATTTTTCAGCACCATTTGTGCAGGGTCGCCTCCTGAATTGTAAGCCTGGGCAAGTCCAGTGGTGAAATCATAAGTCACTGTTGCTCCAGAAAAAGAAGCAACTGGGTTTGAAATAATGCCCAAGTGGTTCCTGTGTTGAACTGCCAATTGAACAGGAGAAGTGCTTTCTTTGAAATAAGGAATTTTACCTGTTGGATCTACGATTTGACCATTGTTTTTAAGCAGCAAACTTCTGGTTTCGAGGATGATTCCTGGATCGGCTTCTGATCTTACCTCAACCTTTACCCAATCAGTGACCTGGCCAGCTGCACCACCAGGGTTATTGATGTTTGCATAGGTTGAAGTAGGCATTCCGTAAGGGCTTGTGGCTTCCAACAAGCCGGAATTTCCACCATAATAGTTTTGTAAATCTGAAGTCATGGTGCTTCCTGCCGCAGGCATTGCTCCTACTAATAAGGCAGTAACATTAACTGCATTTAAAGCATCGGTTCCAGTAAAATCAACCGGATCGGCGGTTACAGTTCCCGTAACACTTGGTGTACCTAAGTTATTAGCTGCACCCGCAAATGACCAGTTGGGTGAAAGGAAAGAGGAACCTTTCACTCTGGATTGAGTACCTACGATGTCATCGCCTGTATTGTACTGACCTGTAAGTACATTTGAGTAAGATGAAATACCTGTAGCATCAACAGACCAATATCTTGTCAGATAGCTGGTTGCTTCTGGCAGGGTGGTAGCCCTATTGGGTTGATCCGCGTTGGTAACCTTTACTTTTAGGTTAGCTCCTGAAGCGGTACCACTCAATGAGGAAGTAAGCGGTGAATAAATTGATGCATCTCCAACAGGGAAGGTAAATGCCTCGTTGGTATAAGTATTGTCAGCATAATTTTTCTGAACAACACCTGTAGAATTGGTAACTACATACTCATCAGTATCATAACCTGAAGCAGTAGCACCTGAACCTAAAACAAGGTTATTGGCTCCCAACAACATTTTGCTACTGGTGCCAGATCCAAAATCAAGTAGTGTTGAAACACTGGCTGCATCTGTGAGTGTAACGGTTGAGTTACTTTTTGAAATCTCTAAATTGGAAATAGTAGCTCCATTTGATTTGAAGTTACTGTTTGCTGCCCCACTGAACTTCACCTTTGAAGATGCTTGAGTTGTCAGGGTTGCGTTGTTGGTAAGGTTGCCCTGAACTTCCAGGATGCCAGTACCTTCAATGTTAATGGCTCCTGCGCCGTTATTGGTAACATCTGACTCCACATAAAGTGTAGCCCCGTTTTTGATGGTTATCGTTGCCCCGTCGTTTACAAGCTGTGCAAATGACAAAGAGGCCATCATCGATAACATTACTGCTAAGGTGATTTTCCTCATTTTTTGTAAGATTTTTATCTTTTTCAACGTAAATATAACTGCTTTTCCCTACAGAAACCAAAAAAAATTAGTGAAATGCTGATTTCTATGAGTAAACGGTAGAAAGCTGCAATTAAAGTGTTTTCGATTTTTGTTAATAATAATTCATTTTCAACTGGTTACGCTCAAATTATACATTTTTTTAATGTGATAAAAACAGGCTAAAAACCGGTATCAGAATAAGAGTAAATGCATAGTTTTGTGACCAATAATTAGACAAAATATGGTAAATCATACCCTTATCATCCGGCCTTTAATTGCAAATGACAATCCTAATTTGGCAAAAATCATCAGATCTGCCCTGGAAGAATTTGGTGCCAATAAGCCGGGAACGGTCTATTTTGACCCCACAACAGATGCGTTGTTTGAACTTTTTCAAACACCGGGCAGTGCTTATTTTGTAGCTGAGGAAGGGGGTAAATTGCTGGGGGGAGCCGGTTTTTTTCCCACTGCAGGATTGCCTGGCGGAGTGGCGGAACTGGTAAAAATGTATTTACGCCCGGAAGCCAGGGGCAGGGGCTTGGGTAAGTTGTTGGTTAACAAAACGGAAGAGCTGGCAAAAAAATGGGCTACACAGGACTTTATCTTGAGAGTATGCCTGAATTGATAAATGCGCTTACCATGTATGAGAAAATGGGGTATCAATATCTCGAAGGCCCCATGGGAAACTCAGGGCATACCGGCTGTGGCTTGTGGATGTATAAAACGATCTAAACCAACATTTCAAAAAGAATGGGGTCGTGGTTGAGGTGCTGAAAAACAATGCCCTTGGCAGACATTGCGGTCATCAGGGTTTCCAGCTGACGATTGTCGGTCAGTTCTAATCCAACTAGGGCAGGGCCGGTATCCCGGTTGTTTTTTTTGGTGTATTGAAAGTGGGTGATGTCATCGCCCGGTCCAAGCACTTCCAGAAATTCTTTGAGTGCCCCTGCTCTTTGTGGAAAACGGATTAGAAAATAGTGCTTTCTACCTTCAAAAAGTAAGGCCCTCTCTCTTACATCCTCGGTGCGGGCAATGTCATTGTTTCCCCCGCTTACCACCACTACCACATTCTTATTGCGGATCTCTTCTTTAACATACTCCAATCCTGCAATGCCAATGGCACCGGCTGGCTCGGTGACCAATGCTTCTTCGCTGTATAATTCGAGCAAGGTGGAGCAAATGTGGCCTTCCGGAACCAGGATCACCTGCTGAATAAAATTTTTACAAATATCGAAGGCAAGGCTTCCAATTTTTTTAACGGCTATGCCATCAGCAAAGGGGTCTATTTGGGTGAGTTGTACCGGAAAACCACTGGCGAGCGACTCATACATGGCTGGTGCTCCTTTGGCTTCCACCCCCAAGA
The DNA here is from genome assembly GCA_016717655.1 of Saprospiraceae bacterium. GTDB lineage: Bacteria > Bacteroidota > Bacteroidia > Chitinophagales > Saprospiraceae > JADKBO01. The sequence goes on along the minus strand of JADKFC010000003.1, from coordinate 171,723 downwards.
TGCGGGTGTGCGGGCTCAGCTTATTACACACCGATACAATGCCTGCCATCAGGCCGCCACCACCTATAGGAGCTATGATATAGTTCAATGGCTCTTTCATCTCGTCTAAAATTTCAAGGGCAACGGTTGATTGACCTGCAATTACATCCAAGTCATCAAATGGATGGATAAAAGGAAGACTTCGCTCAGCAGCAAAATGAATGGCACTGATTTGGGCATCGTCAAATCTGTCTCCCGTCAACACCACAGTTATCCAATCACCTCCAAAATGCCGAACCCTGGATATTTTTTGTTGTGGTGTTGTACTGGGCATAAATATGGTTCCCTTCACCTGCAACCGGGCACAAGAATAAGCTACACCCTGTGCATGATTGCCAGCGCTGGCGCATACAATGCCTTTGCTCAGTTGACCACGGCCCATGGTAGCCATTTTGTTGAAAGCCCCACGAATTTTAAAAGACCTTACCGGCAAAGTATCCTCCCTCTTCAGCCAAATATTGGCCTGGTACTTTAGAGAAAGTCTTTGGTTATAAATGAGCGGGCTCGGCGATAATACCTGAGACAAGGTCTCAGCAGCAGTCCGGCATTGGGATATGCTAATCATTTATTTATTTCTGTCAGGCCTCAAACTTCTCACTACAGCACCTACCTGCCACATTTCTGAGTTGCGCAATTCACTGAGTTCTACTTCCAGCTTTTCACGGTAATCTGATTGAGAATTGGAATCGATGGATCGCTGTGCCTCATGACCTGATGCCACACTTTCATATAACTCAGCAAATACCGGAGCAACAGCATCCCTGAATTTATGCCGCCAGTCCAGGGCTCCTCTTTGGGCAGTAGTGCTGCAGTTGGCGTACATCCAGTCCATGCCATTTTCCGCCACCAGGGGCATGAGTGATTCGGTAAGTTCTTCAACGGTTTCATTAAAGGCTTCGGAAGGAGAATGGCCCCTTTTGCGCAATTCATTGTATTGGGCTTCAAACAAGCCCTGGATGGCACCCATCAGACTGCCTCTTTCGCCCGTAAGATCGCTGTAAACCTCCTTTCTAAAATCGGTTTCAAAAAGATAACCTGAGCCCACACCAATGCCCAGGGCTACTACTCTATCTTTTGCATTTCCAGTGGCGTCCTGATAAATGGCATAACTGGAATTTAACCCTTTTCCGGCTAAAAAAAGTCGGCGCAGACTGGTGCCTGAACCTTTGGGTGCTACCAAGATCACATCTATGTCTGCCGGAGGTATGATGCCAGTGCGTTCTGAATAAGTAACCCCAAAGCCATGAGAGAAATAGAGGGCTTTTCCAGCTGTGAGGAAGGGCTTTATCTCAGGCCACACCGCAATTTGAGCTGCATCTGATAAAAGGTATTGGATGATGGTACCTTTGGAAGCTGCTTCTGCTATTTCAAACAAAGTTACACCTTCCACCCAGCCATCTTTGATGGCTTTTTGCCATGTGGGTGAGTTTTTTCTTTGACCAATGATCACATTGAATCCATTGTCTCTCAGGTTAAGCGCCTGTCCCGGGCCTTGAACACCGTAGCCAATTATTGCAATCGTTTCTTCTTTGAGTGTTTCCAACGCCTTTGACATAGGAAACTCATCGCGGGTGACTACATTTTCTTCTACGCCACCAAAATTCAATTTTGCCATACTATTTTAGTTGATTGTTATTACATGGAAAATATTTCTTCATTGCGTCCTAAAAAAGGATTTTCACTTAATAGCGGACCGGGTTGTTGCTGCTCAAATTCCAGCAACTTGTTGTGAAAGCCGGCACTGGCCTTGATGATGGCCACCCGTGCAGATCTCACAAATTCGATGAGTCCGAGGGGTTGTAGTTTTTCAATCAGGCTGTCTATTTCAGCGCGTTGTCCGGTAGTTTCAAAAACGATGTAATCCTTCCGGATGACTACCGCCCTTGCTCCGTTTTCGCGAAGTAGGCGCTCTACCCTGATCTTTTCTGCTACGATGTCGGCGGGTACTTTGTAAAGAGCCATTTCCTGCCAGATGATTTCATCGTTGGTATTGAAATATACTTTTAAAACATCTACCTGTTTTTCAATTTGGCGGGCCAGTTTCCTCACTACCTCTTCATCTTCTACCACCACTATGGTAAACCGATGTACTCCTTCCAGTTCACTGGGAGAGGTATTAAGGCTTTCAATGTTGATTTTTCTTCTTGAAAACAAAATGGCTATCCGGTTGAGCAGGCCTACCTGGTTTTCAGTATACACGGTTATGGTAATCTCTGATTTCATTTCATATCGTCTTTGGTCAGTACTATTTCTGAAACACCTTTGCCCTGAGGTACCATGGGAAAGATGTTGTCTTCTTTTGCCACAACAATGTCGAGCAGATAAGGGCCCTCGGTTTTCAACATGGCAGTCAGGGCCTGGACCAAATCCTCGCGTGTGCTTACTTTTTGACCAGGAATTTGGTAGGCGGCTGACAGTGCCACATAATCAGGACTGGAGATGTCTACGAAGGAATATCTTTTTTCATGGAACAACTCCTGCCACTGTCGGACCATGCCCAAAAAGGCGTTGTTGAGGATAATTATTTTTAAGGGTGCTCTGGTTTGCATGAGGGTGCCCATTTCCTGAATCGTCATTTGAATGCCCCCATCTCCAATGATGGCAACTACGGGACGGTTATTGATCGCCAGGGCAGCACCAATACCGGCAGGAAGGGCAAAGCCCATGGTTCCCAGGCCACCTGATGTTATGTTGGAACGGCTGTGATTCAAACGGGCATACCGGCAAACCACCATTTGATGTTGGCCAACATCGGTAACCATAATGGCTTCCCCTTTGGTAAGTTCATTGAGTCTGGCAACCACCTCAGCCATAGTGAGGGGGCCGGTTGAGGGATTTTGCTCTCTTTTGAATAACCACCTCATTTTCCACTTCATTCAGCTTGTGGAATTCTTCCAACCAAAGTGGGTGGGCTCTTTTTTTAATACCTGCCGTAAGCATGGGTAATGTTTCTTTGCAATTGCCCCAGATGGGTATAGCGGATTTTACGTTCTTATCGATCTCCGCCGGATCAATATCGAGGTGAATGACGGTAGCTTGTCGGGCATATTTGTCGAGGCGGCCGGTGACCCGATCGTCGAAACGCATGCCCACCGCAATGAGAACATCACAGGTATTGGTAAGGATATTAGGTGCTGCATTGCCATGCATGCCCAGCATGCCTACATTGAGATAGTGGTCTGTGGGCATGGCCCCTTTGCCCATGATGGTCCATGCGGCAGGAATGCCGGATTTTTCTACAAAGTCAAACAATTCTTTTTCAGCATTTCCAAGTATGACGCCCTGTCCAAAAATAAGGAAGGGGCGTTCTGCCCGGTTGATTTCCTGAATGGCTTCTTCAATATAAGAAGGCCTCACGATGGGCTCGGGCCGATAACTCCTGATTTTCTGACATTTTTGATATTTCTGCAACGCCATTGTTTGAAGTTGCGCATTTTTTGTAATGTCTATTACAACCGGTCCTGGTCTGCCTGTGGAAGCGATGTAGAAGGCTTTGGCGAGTGCGGGTGAGATGTCTTCGGCAACGGTTACCTGACAATTCCATTTGGTGACAGGTGTGGTTATATTGATGACATCAACTTCCTGAAAGGCATCGGTACCCAGGAGGTGGGCAAATACCTGGCCGGTAATACAAACCAAAGGGGTTGAGTCAATTAAAGCATCGGCCAGTCCGGTAACCAGATTGGTAGCTCCGGGTCCACTGGTTGCAAAAACAACACCTGTCTTTCCGGAAGCCCTGGCATAGCCCTGAGCAGCATGGATGGCACCTTGCTCGTGTCGGACCAGGATGTGGCGGATGCGGTCTGTATAATCAAACAAAGCATCATAAATAGGCATAATGGCACCGCCGGGATAACCAAAAATCAGCTCTACATTTTCTGCCAACATTGCTTGCATTACCATTTCACCACCTGTCATGGTAGTTTCCGGTTCTGAAGCCGTAGCCTTGCTGTCCTGGCTTGTCTGGGCGGTGTTCATCGTTAAAATTTTAAGTTGTAATATGCCAAAAGATCTGTGGTGGTAATGCCCTCATACCCCACTTGCCTGAGCTGGGTAACCAGCTGACCTCTGTGATAAGTAGAGTGATTAAAAACGTGGGCCAGTACTTTGTAAACAGGCTGGGTATAGGCGTCGCCATTGATTCGGGTATAGTGCAATGATGCCAAAAGATCTTCTTCATTCAATTGCATTACAAAATTGAGCAAGCCTTCGGCGGCCTCCTGCCAGGTATCTAAGGCCTCTGTCCTGGCACCCTTAAATACAGCAGGGAACCACTCAGGATGTGGGTGCTTTTGCAGGCGTTGCAACCATATTTTTTCAGCCCCGATGATGTGAATGGCTGTATCTCCTACGCTGTTGAAGCTGGAAACGACTTCCTCTTTCCACTGGTCATCATTGATCTCTCTGAGCCATGAAATCACAACGTGATTGGCCCATTGATTAAACTTTGCGATTTCTATAAAATAAGTGTGGTTCAAGATGCTATTTTTTTATACTTTTTAATGTCCAATTTTTAATTCGTGTGGTTGGCTTTTACTCATCGGTAACGCAACCTTGTGAGGCGTCTTTAACGGTTTTCATATATCGAAACAACAATCCTTTGGTCACGGGGGACTCAGGAGCCTTCCATTCTTCTTTTCTTTTGGTAATTTCATCTTCCGTAAGCAGACAGTTGAGGGTGTTTTTTTGGATATCAATGGTAATCCTATCATCATCCTGAACCAGGGCAAGTAAGCCCCCCTCTGTGGCTTCAGGTGTAATATGACCTACCACAAAACCATGGGTTCCCCCACTGAATCTGCCATCGGTAATCAGGGCTACGTCTTTGCCGAGGCCGGCACCAATGATTGCAGAAGTCGGTTTGAGCATTTCCGGCATACCGGGAGCACCCTTAGGGCCCACATAGCGAATGACTACTACATCGCCTTTTTTTACCCTACCGGATCGAATGCCCTCGATGACCTGTTTTTCACCATCAAATACACGTGCAGGTCCGGCAAAGTGGTCACCTTCTTTACCGGAAATTTTGGCAACACTGCCTTTTGTAGCAAGGTTGCCGTATAAAATCTGGATATGGCCGGTGGCTTTAATGGGCTTATCGGCAGGAACTATGATTTGTTGGGTATCAAAATTGAGATCCGGGATATCTTGCAGGTTTTCGGCCATCGTTTTACCGGTTACTGTTAGACAGTGACCATGGATCCATCCCATTTTCAGCATGTATTTCATTACGGCCGGCACCCCACCTATCTGGTGCAAATCCTGCATCAGGTATCTGCCACTGGGCTTGAGGTCTGCCAAAACCGGCAGCTTATCGCTTATTTTTTGAAAGTCATCAATGTTTAAATCCACATCCACACTTTTTGCCATGGCTATAAGGTGTAAGACCGCATTGGTGCTACCTCCCAGCACCATCGTAACAGCGATGGCATTTTCGAAGGCTTCACGGCTCATGATTTGAGAAGGAGTGATGTTGTGTTCAAGCAGATGTCTTATGGCGGATCCGGCTCGCTGGCATTCCTCCTTTTTTTCATCACTCAAAGCAGGATAAGAAGAAGAAAAGGGCAGGCTCATACCCAGGGCTTCAATGGCAGAAGCCATGGTATTGGCAGTGTACATACCTCCGCAGGCACCAGGCCCGGGGCAGGCATGTTGGATGATGGATTTGAAATCGCCTTCAGTGAGTTGTCCAGCCAGTTTTTGACCCAGGGCTTCAAAGGCAGATACGATATTGAGGTCATTGCCCTTGTAGTGACCGGGGGCAATGGTGCCTCCATACACCATGATGCCAGGTCTATCGAGTCTGCCCATGGCCATGATGCTGCCCGGCATGTTTTTATCGCAGCCGGGAATGGCAATGACGGCGTCGTAATGCTGGGCACCGCAAACCGCTTCGATACTATCCGCGATTATATCTCTAGATACCAATGAATATCGCATACCATCGGTGCCGTTGCTGATACCATCACTTACCCCTATGGTATTAAAAATAAGCCCTACCAGATCGGCTTGCCAAACACCTTGTTTGACAAGCAAAGCAAGGTCATTGAGATGCATATTGCAGGTATTGCCCTCATAGCCCATACTTACAATGCCAACCTGCGCTTTTTGAAGGTCGTCTTCTGTGAGTCCGATGCCATATAGCATTGCCTGGGCAGCCGGTTGACTGACATCCTGGGTAATGAGTTGGCTGTACTTATTGAGTACTGGTTTTGACATAAGGAGGCAAGATTAAATTTGAAATAACCTGCCCGAAGAGGTAGGTTAAAGTGTCAACAAAAATAGAAGCGACAAATCAACCGGGTCATCAAAGTATGGGAAAATGCTACGGTATTCAAATATTAATTATTTGCAATAATAATTTGATTATCAGTTACTTAAATCAAATAAATCTACTATGTCCAAACAATTTTTCTTTTCTAGATGTCTCCTCAACAAACGATTAATTCAGATCTTTCAGGACCTGTAGACACCATAGAAATTTTAGTATTCAGTTTTTGTTGTAGGTAGTTGAGGTAAGTTTTTGCCTTTTCCGGGAGTTGGTGTAAAGAGGTAATGCCGCCCAAGTCCTGGTTCCAACCAGCGTGTTGAGAATAAGCTACTTCCAGATCGGTGCGACACAGATCAAAGGGTAGCTCGGTGGTAGTCAGGCCATCGTATTGATAGTTTTCGCCTACCAGGATTTCATCAAAGTCATTGAGTACATCCAGTTTGGTGATGATGACCTGGGTAACCCCGTTGATCATGATGGTATAAAGTAGCTGTGGTATATCAATCCATCCACACCTGCGTGGTCTTCCGGTAGTGGCACCAAATTCATGGCCTATGGCCCTCATTTTTTCGCCTGTAGGATTTTCCTGCTCTGAGGAAATGGACCAGAGCCAACCCTGGTGCAGTAGGCTTTGGCGATGCCCATGACTTCATTGATTTTGGAAGGTGGAATACCTAAGCCCGAACAAACTCCTGCAGTGATGGTATTGGAAGATGTGACATAAGGATAGGTACCATAATCGATATCGAGCATGGATCCCTGGGCACCTTCAGCCAATACTTTTTTGCGATCGGTCAGGGCATTGTTGATAAAGTATTCGCCGTTGACTGTTTTTAATGATTTAAGTACTTCGAGGCTGGAAAACCACTTTTCTTCCTCTGCTTTGAGATCGAAGTCTATTTCCGGAAACTGGCGCAACAAGCCCCTGTGTTTTTCAACCAGGGCATTGTATTTCTGCTGGAAATCGGGAGCAGGATGTCGCCAACCCTAATACCATTTCTGCCGGTTTTGTCCATGTAGGTTGGGCCGATTCCCTTGAGGGTAGACCCAATTTTTTCTTTGCCTTTACTGGCTTCTGAGGCTGCATCCAACCAACGGTGGCTGGGCAGAATCAAGTGGGCTTTGCGAGAAATCAACAACCTGTCTCTGTAAGCGATGCCTTCTTTATCGAGGGTAATCAATTCTTTTTCAAATGTTATGGGATCGATGACCACACCACTGCCAATCAGATTGAGGATGTTGGGCCTGAATACACCTGAGGGGATGGTATGCAACACATATTTGTTTTCATTGATGCGGATGGTGTGTCCTGCATTGGGGCCTCCCTGGAAAGCGGGCAACGATATCATACTGATCGGCAATATAGTCTACTACTTTTCCCTTGCCCTCGTCTCCCCATTGCAGACCTAATAAAACATCAATGTACATTGTTATATGGTTGGTTGATCAGTGCGCAAAGATAGTCAATTTTTTATTCTGTGACGGGGGTATCCGGGTAACGGAGCACCTGTCCCTACGCCGCAGCGTCGGTGTAGGGATCGGGGCACCTGTCCCTATAACTGCGAAGCTGTTGTAGGGATCGGGTATCGGAGTCCCTACACAAGTAAACTTGTGTAGGGATCACTATGCTGGCAAAGTCGGCGTAGGGACAAGCACCTGTCCCTATCCTGCTGTTGGGGATAGAAGGTATGCTCATCGAGAAATAGAATTTAAATAGGATAGTACACTAAAGAATGTTTGGATTGTATCAAAAAAAAAAGGGCCCAATTGGAGCCCCTTTCTTCATCTTATTATAGGTTTTGAATTACTTCAGTACCACAATGTTTTTGGTAATTTCTTCTGCGCCTGCTTTGATGCGGGCCAGGTAGGTACCATTGTTGAGGTTAGAGGCATTGAGCAACAATTCATTGCTGCCGCTTAGTTTGCCATAGTTTTTGCTGCCTACCAGTTTACCTGTCATGTCATAAATTTCTACGCTTACCTCAGCTGGGTTGTCGAGGGTAAGGTCGATGATGGATTCGAAAGCAACAGGGTTGGGGTAGATTACTACATCACCGTTGAAGGTGATGTCATTGGCACCTACTGTAAATCCTTCTGCTAAAGCTTCCTCCAATTTGGCAGGATATCCGTTGTCGATCAAGCCTGAAGGTGCAAAAAGGATTGGAATGATGTGGATGTTTTCCAATTTAACTCCTGCTGGAATGGTGGCTTCAAAGTTCATATAAACCACATCGTCTTTTTTGTAAGAGTTAAGAGGTAGGGCTGTGCCTTTGAACCCTCCGGTCAATACCCTGGCAACGTGGTTGTAGGTCATTTTGTTGGCTGGAACCGGGTTGGGCAACAACTCATAGCCACCCATTGGTCCTTGAGCGCCTCCTGAATAATAATTAGCTTGGGCATAACCTGTTGCTGTGCCTCTTACACTGTCTTCTACAATGACTACAGCCATTTTGTAAGATCCGGAAACGTTGGCTTTGAAGGTAATTTTAGGTGAAAGTTTGATCACACGGCTGGTTTCATCAAAAGAGGCACCCACCCTTACACTTGATTTTGGTGCTTCGATGACCCTTGAGAAAAACGCAGTTTCGATGGCCAAAGGATCGATGATCGCTGTTCTGCCAACGGTTGCGCTTGGAAAACCAGTGAATCCTGAAAGTCCACGAATGCCGGCATCATAATCTGTAACAACCATTGGGTCTGCGTTGTGAACTGCTATACCAATAAAGTAATCTGGATATCTTTTGCTCAATCTGTCTAACATGACAGCTCCACGTGGACACCAGCCACACCATGTGCCGGTTGCTTCTTCAGCAATGACAAATTTGTCAGCAGCAGGAGTGACACCTGTTGTAGAAGAAGCAGATGCGTTGTTGGCAGCATCGTCATCGGTAGCGCCAATCAATTTGGCTGATACCTGAATTGGATTAGCGCCTGCTAATACGGTGATTTCTTCGTCAAAAAGGATAGACTTAGAACCAAGACTAGCCAGGTTTAACCCAGTGACCGTTTTTTTACCTGAAAGGCTTCCATATTGGAATTCGATTTCCATGTCATTGACTGTGCTGGCTCCCAAATTGGTGATGTTTACTCCCAGCGGTGATTTGATGCCTGTGAGGTCTCTTGGTGCTACAGTAACTCCGCTAATACCTATGTCATTTGGCTTTGGCGTAAATACATCTTGTGAGTAGTAAAAATCATCTACATAAAAAGAAGCATTGGCGTTGGCCGGATAAATATCAATAGATGCTACTTTATTGCTGGCCAGGGTAAAGGTACCCAAAGAACCTCCATTGACGCTAGTAGCCCATAGATTGGCTGAAATATTACCTGCGATCTCAAAAGCAAACCACTCTCCCTGAGGATATTTGCCAGATGCAAGAGTTGAGCCACCACCTGTTAATACAACGGTTCCGTCGGTATTAAAATTAACATCGATGGCCCACGTAGTTCCAATGACTTTTTCAGCTTGCAAGTTGAAATAACCTGTCTTTCCATCCTCAATAAAAAGTTTCATCCCAATTTTGTAAACGCCTGATGTATAAGCATCCGTAAATGGCAAAACCACATCCTGTGGTCCTCCACTGGCTGAAGTAGATGAAAAATAGATGGACTTAGTGCCGCTGGCTGCTTTGGCATTGGTGATTTTAGTGTCTTCGGTTGTTCCGTCTTTGACACTCCAGGTAGTCCATTTATCGGACTGTGGACCCAGGTATTCACCTACTGTGTAACTCTCAAAATCATCTGAAAATGATGCCTGAGCCGAAACCCAGAGAGTGCTCAACATAAAAAGTAAAAAGAAGTAAATTTGCTTCATGCCTTATTTGATTTTAGTGTGTTAGCAAAATAATATGAGGCCGAACATCGAAATGCCGGAAAATTACCATAAAAGTAAGGATAATATCACAATAAAATGACAGCGAGGCGACAAATTGCCTCAATCTGACCATTAGATTTTGTTTCTATCCAGGCAGTTGAGGTCTTCGAACGCAATTTTGAGTCTGCTGACAAAACTTTTTTCACCTTCTCTCAACCAAACCCTTGGGTCGTATTGTTTTTTGTTGGGCTTGTCGGCTCCTTCCGGATTGCCGATCTGGGCCTGGAGGTAGCCTTTTTTGGCTTCGTAGTAATTTTTAATACCTTCCCAATAAGCCCATTGCATATCGGTATCGATGTTCATTTTAATGGCACCGTAGGTAATGGCTTCTCGGATTTCCTCCCGGGTTGAGCCCGAACCGCCATGGAAAACAAAGTTGACCGGATTGGGGCCGGTGTTGAATTTTTTCTGAACGTAGTCTTGTGAATTTTGAGGATTACAGGCGTCAATTTCACATTTCCGGGTTTGTAAACTCCGTGTACGTTTCCAAATGCTGCTGCAATGGTAAATCTATTGTTGATGCGAGACAATTCCTCGTAGGCAAAAGAAACCTCTTCGGGTTGTGTATACAATTTGGTACTGTCTACACTTGAATTGTCAACCCCATCTTCTTCACCACCTGTGACACCTAATTCCATTTCAAGAGTGATGCCGATTTCCGACATTCTGGCCAGGTATTCCTTACACATTTCGACATTTTCGTGGATGGGTTCTTCACTGAAATCCAGCATATGAGAACTAAAAAGGGCGTGGCCATTTTTTTCAAAATGGCGTTCATTGGCGTCCAGCATGCCATCCATCCAAGGCAGGAGGTTTTTGGCACAGTGGTCGGTATGTAATATTACTGTCACCCCATAGGCTTCTGCCAGTTGGTGAATGTGAAGCGCACCAGAAACCGCCCCCAAAACAGCTGCTTTCTGGTCTGCGTTGTCCAGTCCTTTTCCAGCATAAAAAGCGGCACCTCCATTGCTAAACTGGATGATAATAGGCGAATTTACTGCTTTGGCTGTTTCCAGACAAGCGTTGACACTATTGGTACCAATTACATTGACTGCCGGTATAGCATATTGGTTTTTATTGGCGTCATTGAGCAATTCTGTAACTTCATCGCCGAAAAGGACTCCTGTTCTGAATTTGGTTTTCATGATGTTTTTATTGTTGTTTATATAATTCCATGTTCTGAAAGATAACGTTCTGCATCGAGTGCGGCCATACAACCTGAACCTGCAGCCGTGACTGCCTGACGGTAGATGTGATCCTGGGCGTCTCCACTGGCAAATACACCGGGTATGTTGGTGAGGGTTCTGCCAGGCACTGTTTTGAGATAGCCATTGTCATCCATATCAAGCCAGCCATTGAAGATATCTGTATTGGGTTTATGGCCAATGGCCACAAAAAAACCAGTTACATTGAGTATGGTCTCTTCTCCGGTAACATTGTTTTTTATTCTAGCCCCTGTTACCCCTTCTTCACCTAAAATCTCAGCCGTTTCAGTATTGTAGTGAACTTCAAGATTGGGGGTGTTTTTTACCCTTTCCTGCATGATCTTAGAGGCCCTCATCTCCTCTTTGCGCACCAACATATGAACTTTAGAGCAGAGTTTGGCCAGGTAGGTAGCTTCTTCTGCTGCGGTGTCGCCGGCACCCACAATGGCTACTTCCTGCTTGCGGAAAAAGAAACCATCACATACAGCACAGGCAGAAACCCCTTTGTTCATTAATTTTTGTTCTGAAGGCAGTCCCAGCCATTTAGCGCTGGCACCTGTAGCAATGATCACCGCATGGGCATGGATTTCATGGCCGGTCTCTGACCAAATCTTGTGAACAGGACCTGTGAAATCAACTTTATCTATCAATTCAAACCTGATATCTGCTCCAAAACGGAGGGCCTGGTTTTTAAAATCTTCCATCATTTCAGGCCCTTGTATGCCTTGGGGATAGCCAGGGTAGTTTTCTACTTCTGTGGTAATCGTAAGCTGACCCCCTGGTTCTTTACCTGTGTATAACACCGGATTTAAGTTGGCCCTGGATGCATATATAGCAGCAGTGTATCCGGCAGGACCCGAACCTATGATTAGACAATTTACTTTTTCGACACTGTTTGACATGTTTCTGTTTTATGGATGGCAAATATAATGATATGGCTTGTTTAAATATAACAAAACAAATCACAAATAGATTGTTGTGTAACTAGGGTAACACAGCCAACCATGCCATAAGGCCAATGGCAGTCTCTAAGGCCTTTTCATCTACCTCAAAATAAGGAGAATGTACTCCGTGGGCGGGCCTTCCATCCGTATAAGCCACCCCTAATCGATAAAAACAAGCCGGCATTAGTTGTGCAAAATAGGCAAAATCTTCAGAGGTCATTCTTTTGGGAATGTCGTGCACCTTGTCTTCGCCCAAAAAAGTCACCATGGCTGACTTGACTTTTTGGGCAAGGCTTTCGTCATTGTTCAAACAGGGATAGCCCACTTTTATTTCTACTGTGGCTGATGCCCCGTGGGCAGCTGCTATGCCCTGTGTGGTATTTTCGATCCATCGATGTGCTTCATATCGCCATGCCTCATCCATGGTGCGGAAGGTACCTTCGATGGCCACTTGTTCAGGAATGATGTTGGTGGCCCCACCTATGCTGTTAATTTTACCAAGGGTGAGGACCGAAGGCAAAAAGGGATTAGCGGTTCTGGCAACCAATTGCTGGAGAGCCGTAATGAGTTCTGCTGCAATTACAATAGGGTCGATACAGAGATGAGGCAGCGCCCCATGCCCACCTTTGCCGGTAAGGGTGATGTAAATTTCATCAGATGAGGCCATGTATTTTCCGGGACAAATGCCAACATGGCCGGCAGGCAGGTCAGGAAAAACGTGTTGGGCTATGATTGACTCCGGTAAATCGTTGCCAAGGGCCCTTTCTGCCAACATCAAAGAGGCTCCACCCGGCAACTTTTCTTCTCCCGGCTGAAAGATAAATTCGAGGGTTCCTGCTATATCAGCCTTGCATTGGTGGGCAATCATACAAGCACCCAACAAGGCCGATGCATGAACATCGTGACCACAGGCATGCATCTTTCCGGGTACCTCAGACTGATATGTGAGTTGGTTTTGTTCTTGAATAGGCAGGGCATCCAGTTCTGCTCTAAAGGCTCTTCTTGGGCCGGGATGGGCACCCACTACTGTAGCCACAATGCCTGTTTTAACCCAACCATTGGTAAACGGTATGCCCTTTTCTTCCAGGATTCGGGTAAGGTAGGCACTACTCTCATACTCCTCAAAACTAAGTTCAGGAAAGCGGTGAAGGTGCCTGCGAACGCCAGTGATATAGGGCAGTATTTCTGAAACGAGGGCTTTTATTTTTTGTGGTTCTGGTGTCATGACACAAAAATTTTATGATACACAATGGAAAGGTCGATGGCAGGACTATAATTTTTGGCGTAATACTGATTCAAGGCGTGGTTGTCTGGAAAAATAGGTAGGTAATCCTGATTGTTTTTTAGGTACTCTATGTTCCAAACCGAAGGTTTCAATGGAGGTAAAAATTCATTGGGAGAGACTTTCTGATCGGAATAGAGGTAGCCAACCCAAGTGGCCTTCCCGTTTAAAACGCGAAACGCTGAAAAAAAAAGGTCTTTATTTCTCGACAATGCAAGGGTTAAAATTGGGTAAAACAAGATGACAAACAAGGAAACACTTACATCGATGGTCCTTTTGAGTCTGATATAAAGTCCCTGACTCAGTCGGAAAGAAGACGCAGCATGATAAAATTTGCCCTGTGAGGTACTGCTATTACTTGAAACCATGGCTGTTTCTTCACTGCCAGTAATCAAGTATCTCACTTCTTTATCGGGTTGGACCATGAGGTCTAAAATGTGTTGCATCGGCAAATCATCGGTTGAAAAAACGATGTTGTCTGCTTTGTACAGATCGGCAACCTGCCCAATATTTTGGATGGTATTGAGGTAATCTTTGCTATCAGCCGGCAAGGTATTTTGAGGGTATAAAAATCCAATTACATTGGCTTGTGGTTCATTTTGTAGCAGTGTTTCCCTTATTTTTTTCGCATTTTCTGAAAGTGCTACAATTAAATAGTTTTGCCTCCTCCCTTTTTGAAGCCAGTTTTTTAGCAGCCAATCAGATGACTTTCTGGTTAGGAGGGTGGCCAAAAGAGTAATAAGAGCACCGGCTATGATGAGAAACCTGCTGCTCCTCCATTCAGAAGGGAGGAGAGAATAAACGATGAGAATGCATGCAGTACCAAAAAATAGTCCTGTCCACTGCCTTCTGGGTTTCCAGTTGAGGTCATAGTGTCCAAAAAACCAGAGAAAAAATACCCAGGTAAAAGAGGTGCCCAGCGTATGCAATTGAGAAGCCAGGTTATCATAGTAATCCGGATTATCAAAATAAAATACTGCCCAGGTTTTTTTTAGGGCTGTCTGAATACCAAAAGTAAGGGCGAAGTCCATGATTAACAGAAAATTGCCCAGGACATTGTGTTTGATAAAACTGATGCCTGCCGTCAGCCAGATGGCGAGCCTGATCAGCACCCGAAACGCACCACCGTACCAGCCTGTATAATGTTTACCAACATAAATTGACATGGACTGGTAAAAATGTTTGATGTAGTTGAAACTTGCTTTTTTTGAACTTTCGCCCTTAAAGTGGATGATCCTGGTATCCGGCAAATAGACAACTTTCCATCCTGCCTTTTTAATGCGAACCGATAGGTCTATGTCTTCTCCGTACATAAAAAAGTCTTCATCAAAACCACTACAAGACAAAAGTGCTTCTGATCTAAAAAACATAAAAGCCCCACACAAAACCTCTACTTCCTGGATCTGATCTTCATCCAAATGCCCAAGATAGTAGCCGCTTGTCCACTTACTTTTTGGAAACAAAGATGTAAGTCCGCTGAACTTGCAAAAGGCATTCCACAAGCTGGGTCTGCCCCTCTTACTTTCAGGCAAATAAGTGCCGGATCCATCCACCATTTTAACTCCCAATACACCGCAATCGCGATTACTTTCCATAAATTGCCAGCATCGGTTGAGGGTATCTTCCTGCAGGATGGTGTCGGGATTCAGGGCCAAAATATACTGACCAGAGGCTGTATCAAATCCCTGGTTGTTGGCTTTTCCAAAACCTACATTTGTTTTGTTTTCTATGAGTTTAACTTCCGGAAAAGAAGAACGGATGGCTGTGATACTGCCGTCAATGCTGGCATTGTCTACAACAATGGTTTCTACCTGAAAGCCCATTTTTTTGGATTTCTCAATAGAGTCGAGGCAATTGGTAAGGAAGTGCCTTACATTATAATTGACAATGACTATAGAGAGTGTGGGCATGATCAGGTACCCATCTTATAGGGTATTCGTGCGCTTATGGATCGGCTTAAGGTGAGTTCATCGGCATACTCCAACTCTCCGCCAAAAGACACACCGCGAGCGATGGTGGTAAGCCTTAGGTTTCTGCCTGCCAGTTTTTTAGAAATATAAAATGACGTGGTTTCTCCCTCAATAGTAGGGCTGATGGCCATAATGAGTTCCTCAATTCCTTCTTTGTCTATCCGTTCAATCAGGGTTTCAATATTTAAATCAGCCGGGCCAATACCATCAATGGGAGAAATTAAACCTCCCAGGATGTGGTAACGACCATGGAAGCTGGCCGTATCTTCTATGGCCATAAGATCCCTGATGTTTTCAACGATACAAAGAACTCCATTTTTACGAGAAGGTGCCTGACAGATGCTACATTCATCTGTATCAGAGAGGGCGTGACAATGTATACAAAAACGAATTTCATCTTTGAGGCGACTAAGGGCATTGCCCAAAACGGAAGCCTTGTCACTTTTGTCCTGAACCAGGTGCAGTGCCAATCTCAAGGCTGTTTTTTTACCAATACCCGGCAACGATGCGATCGCGGCCACTAGTTTTTCCAGGGTTTGCGATGGATACCTCATTTAGGATCAGACCAGCATTTTTACAGGATTCTCCAGTACCGACTTGAGTGTTTGCAGAAACTGAGCTCCTGTAGCCCCGTCTACCACACGGTGGTCGCAGCTAAGGGTTACTTTCATGGTATGACCCACCACAATGGCTCCGTTTTTAACAACCGGTTTTTCTACTATAGAACCCACGGCAAGGATGCAGGCATCAGGAGGGTTGATGATGGCTGTAAATTCTTCGATGTCGAACATACCCAGGTTGGAAATGGTAAATGTATTACCCGTCATTTCCTGGGGTTGCAATTTTTATCTTTTGCTTTTTTGGCCAGATCTTTGACCTCCGCATTTATCTGGCTAAGGCTTTTCATATCTGCATTGTTGACCACAGGAACCAGGAGTCCATCCGGTACGGCCACTGCCACGCCAATGTTGACCACGTTGTGGATAATGATTTTATCTCCCATCCATGAAGAATTGACCATTGGGTGTTTGCGCAAGGCAGATGCACAGGCCTTAACAACAAAGTCGTTGAAAGAGATTTTCACATCACCCTCTGCATTGATGGCGGTACGAGCAGACATGGCTGTTTCCATATCAATTTCCATGGTAAGGTAAAAATGGGGGGCCGTAAATTTACTTTCTCCCAGTCTTTTGGCAATGACCTTTCGCATTTGGGTCACCGGAATTTCTCCTGCGGGCAGAGAAATAGCCTGAGCTACTGCAGCAGGCTGGGTAGTTACCGGGTTTTCTAAAAATGATTCAACATCTTTTTTGATAATGCGTCCCTGATCGCCTGAGCCTTTAATAAGGCTGAGGTCAACGCCAGATTTATCAGCAACCGATCTGGCCAGGGGTGAAGCCTTAAGTCTTGCTTCTTCTGCAGAGGCTGTTGGTGCTGGAGTAGGTGCTGGAATTGGAGCCACAGTAGCCACTGGGGCTGCTTCAGGTTCAGCAGGCTTTTGTGCTTCGGCAGGAGCTGCTGTCGCTGTGGGCGTGCCCGCACTTGCCAGAATGCTCTGCACATCTTCACCCTCTTTACCAATTATAGCAATAATGCCGTCAACCGCAACGGGGCCGGATTGGACACCAACATAAAGCAATTTTCCATTAAAAAAGCTTTCCAGTTCCATGGTTGCCTTATCGGTTTCCACTTCTGCCAAAATGTCGCCGGATTTTACGGTATCTCCTACTTTTTTCAACCAGGCAACTATGTTACCTTCTTCCATGGTATCGCTCAATCGGGGCATTCTTATTATCTCCGCCATATAGGTATTGTATTTCTGATGATTTGGATAATGTGCAAAATTAGGGTATTTCAGCAAGAAACTTAAAGCTTTGCCAAAATTGATAGTTATAAAACACAGGATGCTGTATAGGGTTTTGAAAAATACCTCTACCTAATACAAAATGTGAATCGTTGTTGACATTTGTGTGTAACAAAAAAGGGAAGCGATATCATCACTTCCCTTTTTTATGTCGTATTAATTCAAATGATTAATAACCAGAGTTCTTATTGCCTTTGAAGATAGAGCCTGAATTGCCAGAAGTATTTCCGCTGTTTCCGCCTTTACCTTCTGGTTTTTGCATCTCAGCATCGGTTGGTTCACAAAGTCTGAACTCAACTCTTCTGTTCATATAGTGTTCAGTTTCAGTTTTAGATTTTCCAACCATTGGAGCATCTTCTCCACCATACATCAATTTCAATCTTGACCTGTCGATACCGTAGTTGGTAACAAGGTAGTCAACAGCAGCCTGAGCTCTGTTGTAAGAAAGCATATTGTTGTAGTTGTTTGAATTTCTAACATCTGTATGACCTACCACAGACACGCATGCAGAAGGGCATTGTTTCAAAACTGAAGCTACATGGTGCAAGTGACCGTAGAATTCAGGTTTGATTCTTGATTTGTCAAGATCGAAGTGGATCATAGGCAAGAACCATTTTCCACAGTCGTTTTTGAATCCGGCTGTTCTTGAGTCAATCATGCGGAATACATCTGCCTCAGTAAGACAGCTTTCGCATTTTTTAACATTGGCAACGCCATCTTTTCCTATTTCATATCCAATTGGAGAGTAAGGTTCTTTGTCTTTGTAATCAGCTACGCCATCACCGTCAGAGTCAAGGGCAACACCTCTGGTGTCAACCGGTGCTCCTGCAGGAGTTTCAACTTCCTGATCCAACATATCAATGATACCATCACTGTCGCTGTCTGTAAGGTCAAGAACGGGTCTTGCTTTCAACTCAGCAATGTCATTCATGGTGGCATCCAATGGATTAACCCAGTACAAAGGTTCAGTCACTTTGTCTAAGTTGCCAAGGTTGATAGCCAAACGTAGGTTGGTATAGTGCTCAAGATCCACATCAGCTGAAAGGTCATCTTCGCTGCGGAAACGAATACCATCCAGGTAGTCATTGTCAGTAGCCATTACCTGGTGCTCAATGCCCAGGTTGATTCTCTTGCTCAATTTTCTTGAAACACCTACTGAAGTAGTAAACATTACGTGAACGTTGGTTTCATCACCTAAACGGAAGATACCTGCTTTTTTAGGGCCTTCTGTTTCGTAAGTGCCATCATAGATCTTATTAAGGGCATCTTTGATTTCACCTCTACCTTTTTGGTATTGAATTTTTCTTCTGTGTACCCTGAAGTGGTCAGAAGGTTTTGATAAGGCTGGTTATTGCCATCTAACAAGTCAAGCTTTGTTTTGTGACTTGAAAGACCTACACCAAGGGTCCAGTACCAGTTCCACTTGTTGTTTTTCTGGTGGAAAAGAATGTTACCGATGTTAAGAACACCTTGCATAACGCCATATACCTGGGTCGTTTTATGGCTTGGAAACCATCCATCGGCATTATTGGCATAAGGTAAATATTCTTTCTCAATCAAACCACCGCCCACTGGCTCACCCACAGAAGCGTGTGTCCATCTTTGAGGCTCGAGTCCGGTTGCAGATCCATAAAACAGGTCAGCCCTGATAGAGAATGAGTAATGAATGGCCTTTCTCAGGTGAAGACCAAGTCCATATCCTCCGGGTATAGTCCTGTCCACGTCACCATCGATGAAGAAGTGACCTGCATGAACTCCCAACTCCCAAGCATTTTTTGGCTTGGCTGTATAGTTGGACTGGCCCATGCGGAAACTCGCATCCGTCTGGTCTTTTTTCATATCATCCTGTGCGAACAAGGTGCCGCCCAGAAATAATAGTGCGTAAACGTATATTTTTCGTGTCATAGGAAAATTGTTTATATTCTTCTTTGAACTACAAATGTAGGTTTTATTCGTTAATAAGCAAGTATCTTTAATCAAGTTTTTGTAAACTTTTGAACAAAGATCGTTGGGAAATCTGGGTTGTTCCAGGGTTTTCCCTGAACAAAGCTTCCAAAAACGTGCCAATTGTCTGAGAAGCATCCTGAAAAATGCCTTTATCGGTCAAATCAGCCTCATTTTCCATCAAATAGGCAAAGACCCGGGCCATGCCACAGTTGGCAACAAAATCGGGAATGAGCGCAATATTTTCATCAAGCCATCTGGCAGTTTCGCCAAAGAATATTCCGTCATCTGAAAAAGGGACATTGGCTCCGCAGGAAATGACTTCGCAGCCGGCTTCCACCAGGGCTTCCGCCTGGGCTCTGCTTACTATTTTTGAGGCCGCACCGGGTACAAAAATATCGCAAGGCAGGTGCCAAATTTTTTTATTTACTTCTTCAAATGGGAGGATTTCACCACTCAATCGATTCTCTTTTTTATCCAAAAATAGGCTTTCTACCGTTTCAGCGGATAAGCCATCGGGAGCAATGATTCCACCAGCCCTGTCAATGATGCCGACAATAATGGCTCCTGCTCTTGACAAATATAGGCCTGCCGCTGAGGCTACGTTACCCCAGCCCTGGATGATTACCTTTTTGCCAACAACATCGCTTTGTTTGAAAATTTGATAGTAATGGATGACCGACTCAGCCACTCCATATCCAGTTATCAGGTCTGCTACGGCATATCTTTGGGTAGATTGAGGACAGTAGCTCGGATCTTCAACCGTTTTGCTGCAGCCATATCTTAGCTGACCCAGTACGTTGATGGCCTGACCGCTGCCGGCATGCAAGTGACCATTGACAATGCCTTCTTGAGGGTGCCAAAGGCCGAGGTCTTCAGTGATGGGAACTACATCTTTGATTTCATCCACATTGAGATCGCCGCCGGTACCATAATAGGACTTGAGCAAGGGAAAAACAGCTGCATACCAACGTTGTAAAACTTCGGTGCGTCGGGGGTCCTGTGGGTCAAAATCAATGCCCGACTTTGCTCCTCCAATGGGTGGACCACAAACCGAAAATTTAATTTCCATGACCTTGGCAAGAGAAACCACTTCGTCTTTGGTCAATCCTTTGCGCATTCTGGTGCCCCCTCCGGCTGCTCCGCCTCTCAATGAATTGATGACAACCCAGCCCCTGGCGTCGGTTAAGGCATCCTTCCATTCAAAGACAATTTCGGGCTCCTTGGCCTTGTATTTATCGAGCAGTTGATCAAGATTCATCATAATTTTATTTGGTTTATAAACTTTTATATATTTGAATAAAATTTTAACTGTTAACAACAGAGGTTTTGCCAATCCTATAAAGACTAATTTTTAAAGCCTGATAGGAAGATAGGCCAGTAATAACGGGGTAGATACAATGAGCAGTGCCTGACTGGAAAATGGAACATTTTTCAGATAAAAACTTGACTCTCTGGCAATTATTTTTGCCTGAGCACAAGAATAATGAGCTGGTTGGCATCTTTGGTTATCCTGGTTAGTGGGCAAAATAAGACCTCACAAAAAAGATTTATGAAACATTTCATTTTGCAGTGCGAAGTTGGTAAAGAAAATCAGATTTTGCCCTATTGCGATGCAATTATTTTGGGTGTAAATGAGAAAGTTTTGGAAGAATTGATGTTGTGTTTCCATCGGTTCGAGGTACATTTTGAAGGGCTTTCTGTAGGTGTTGCTTTTCTAGGAAAAGACCCAGAGATGCAGATCGGTTTAATAAGGCACTGCATTCAGAGAGGCAGTAAGGTCTTGTTGGTGGGGGCTGAAGAATTCCATTATCAGCAGTTAAGTCAACACTTTGATCATATACATTTGATTTCAAACCGGATTCATGGGCTCAATCTGCCCATGACCCCTCATTGCCTTGGTTTTCAGCGCCACCTTGTTTCCTCGGAAGACATTCAGGTATTGGAACAAAGATCGATGGACTCTGCCTCATTGGGTTTGCTGACTGAGGATTTGAATGCAATGGAACCGATTCTTCGGGCAGCGGTTGTTGTTCATGTAGATGCATCCGTTTGTAAGTCGTCTTTTGCAGCTGATTGTGCTGCGAGCGAGCCTTCTGGTCTGAGCCCCGAAGAACTCATCCAATTGGTCAGGTTTGCTTCACACTCTCCAGGTATTTCTTTGATTGGTTTTGACACCACTACTAAGGTAAACGCTGCCTCTACCAGGTCGCCCATGATGGATCTGTATGCTACGGCAATTTGGTACTTTATTGAAGGGCTTCAACAGGGACCTTTGTTAGCAGAAACTGCTACAGAGATTACTTTTGTCAATTTGCAGGATTACGATGAAGTATTAGAATTTGCACATGACCCTGTTACCCAACGATGGTGGGTGCGGATTCAGCAAGAGGAGTCGAAGTTGTATTTGCCTTGCACCAGAACCGACCATGAAGAAGCGGTAAAAGGGAGTGTAACCCACCGCCTTCATCGATATTTATTTGAAAATTAATAGAGTCTATTCTTCCAGCAACTTTTCCAGGGCGATTCCTCTTGAACCCTTTAGCAGCACCGTTTTGCCTTGCCAAGCCTTCCAATTGATATTGGGATAGGCCTCTTGTACAGAATTGTAAAATTTTGCTGTGTAGGTATCCTTAAAAGCTCCAAACCTAGGTCCGATCATTACTGCTTCAATATCCGGTTGACTGCAAACCAGGTCAAGGACTTTTTGGTGCTCCTCTTGACTAAAATCTCCAAGCTCCAGCATATCTCCCAGGATGACCACCTTGGGTGATTTTACAGTATGAATCAAAGAATGCAAGGCTGAAGCCATGCTGGATGGATTGGCATTGTAAGCATCTTTAATCAGATGGCAGCCTTTGAAATCAATTTGTTGAGATCTGTTGTTGGTGGGAATATAATTTTCCAATGCCTCATAAACTTGTGTTTCTGCAACACCAAAATAACTTCCCATAAAAATGGCAGCTACTACATTTGATTTATTGTAATCACCTGTAAGCTGGGTTTTGATTATCTTATTTCTGTCATCTGCCAAGGTTAAAAATGTGGTGTTTTCCACAATCGTGTAATCATTGCCCGCGTAAGTCAATACCCTACTTTTTTCAGGAACAAGGTCGACCAGGGTTGAATCGGATATATTTAAAAAAATGGTGCCTCCTTGTGAATGCAAATAACGATACATTTCAGATTTTCCTTTCTTAACCCCTTCCGGACCTCCGAAGCCTTCGAGGTGGGCCAGGCCGATGTTGGTAATCAGCCCGTACTCCGGATTGGCAATCCGGCAGAGCGCATCAATTTCTCCCTGGTGGTTGGCTCCCATTTCAACGATCAATATTTCGCTGTCAGGAGGAGTTGACAACAAGGTGAGTGGTACACCAATTTCGTTGTTGAGGTTGCCCTGGGTAAAATGAACCTTGTATTTTTGAGCAAGGACAGTGGCCACAAGTTCTTTGGTGGTGGTTTTACCATTAGATCCTGTGAGGGCAACAACCGAAATTTGTAAGGTATCTCTGTATTTCCTGGCCAGTTGTTGCAATGCCTGGAGTGCATTGTCTACAATGATGACTCCTTTAGGGGCTTCGGTAAATAGTGTTGCATCATCTGCAACCGCAGCAAGAGCACCTTTTTCAAGTGCATTTAAGACAAACTCATTGCCGTCAAAATTAGCACCTTTGAGGGCAAAAAAAAGATCACCCGACTTAACTTTTCGTGAATCCGTACAGATGGAGCGGGATGAGAGGAAGAGTTGTAAAAGTGTGTCCATGGTACAAAAAAAAAGGCCCGATCGGGCCTTTTCTATTTTTTGAGTTATTTGTATCTTCTTTTTATTTTAGAAGCACCCGCTTCTTTGAAGTTGTTTCCTCCAAGGTCGCCATCGAAGCCTTCTGCTCCAACTCTTACCATGGCACATCGGAAGCCAAGGGTTCTGTCAGATTTGATCTGATTTTTGAATCTTCTGGCACCTGGAGACAACCAGAATAATCTGTCACCCCAAGAACCACCCTTAATCACTCTTGAGCTGTCATTGATCAAAGTAGTAACACCGTAACCATATCTTACATACTCAGCATCACCATCGCGGAAGTTTTTGACATTTCCTTTGCGGTAGTTTTCTCTTTCAGCTACCATTGAATCTTCCACCATTTGGGATTTCAACTTACCAAGGCTGTCTTTTGCTATGGGTTTGCCTTCTTCATCAAGGATCAACTCTTTGAAAACGTTACCCCTGAATGAGTTGAGGTCGTGGTTTTCAGGATCGCTTAAGGTGGTGCTGGTCATAGGTCTGTAAACATCCTGTACCCATTCGCTTACGTTACCTGCCATGTTGTACAATCCAAAGTCATTGGGTAAGAATGATCTTACAGGACCTGGAATAGATGCATTATCATTCAGTGCACCTGCCATACCCATGTAATCTCCTCTTCCTCTTTTGAAGTTGGCTTGAATATCACCTTGTGTTTTTGTATGTTTTTTGTAACGGGAAGTGTTGCCGTTCCAAGGATAAAGTCTTCTGTCAGTCACTACTTCATCTTGTGAAGTAGGTTGGTTGCCTCTCAAAGCAAGGGCAGCATATTCCCATTGTGCTTCTGTAGGAAGGATGTAGTCTGGCAACAAAATTCCGTCTTCAAAAGTAACTTGTCTTTCTCCACCTGTGACATTGTCCTTCAGGTTTTTCTTCACATTGCCGGCATATTGTCCAGCGAGGTAAGACTTGGAGTTGAAAGTTTCAGAATCCTTTTGATCAGGCGTTGGATTGAGGATGCCTCTTTCGATCAGGATCATTTCATTGACCCTGTCGCTTCTCCACTCTGCATATTTGGTGGCCTGTTCCCAGTTTACACCTACAACAGGATAGGTATCGTAAGATGGGTGACGGAAATAAGTTTCTACCATTGGCTCATTGTAGGCCAATTCTTCACGCCACACAAGGGTGTCGGGTAGAGCTTGTCTCCATACACCAGGGTAAGAAACGTATGTTTTTCTCAACCAGTGAAGGTATTCGCGATAATCAATATTGGCAACTTCGGTTTCATCCATGTAAAATGAAGAAACAGTAACCCTACGGGGAACGTTGTTCCACTCAAAAGTTACATCCTGTTCTGTAAGACCCATATTAAAGGTTCCTCCTTCAATGGGTACCAGATTGGGGCCAATGATCTGACCCTCGTAATCCAATTTTTGGAAACCACCCCATTCTGGGTCATTATAATTCCATCCTGTAGTTGAAGACTTTTCTACACTTTTGCTGCACGCGCTGAGCAAAACTACCACAGTGAAAAGACCAAGCGTTAACCTGAACATTCTATTCATTTAGCACAAAAAATTTTAATTTTAATAAACCCCTTTATTCAAATCAGGCGACAAATATAAGTAAAAAATTGATCGAAGGCCATTTTTATTGTGTTTTCACAAAAAAATGCAGACCAATGACCCAAAAATTACATTGTCTCCAAAATGTCATCACAAATTGTACCAGAAATTGAAATGGGGAGAAAAATGAAAGAATAACCTTATTTTTTTTCTCCAGTCTAAGTCAATTTGCTGATCACCATATTGCTACGAATTAACGATTTTTTTCAGGTTTTATTGTCACTACCTAAACAATTGCAAACAATCGTTGAGTTTTGACCTTCGGGGCTTGTCGCTCATAAAATGATAAGAAACTGAAATTTCATGACCACCACCGGTGTCGATAGTGAGTCCAGAGACCGTATAATCAAAACTATAGGCGAGAGTATAGTGCCTGTCTCTGATGCCGGCATGGAAGATCACCGCATCTCCATTGGCACCGGACTGACGAAAATAAATACCTCCAACCAATTGGTTTACAGCAAGATAAATACCTGCATTGAGTTGAGAAAAAGAAGCTTGCCGGGTGTAGAGTAAATTAGGAGCACAAAAGAGTAAAGTCCATTGGCTGCTTTCCTGCCCAATTTAAACTGGTAACCTCCATGGACAGACCATCTGAGCGGCAAACCCTGGTAGTTTTCAAGATTATCCCTTAAAAAACGATCCTCGGGTGTATTCATATGGTTGATGGCCAGGCCAAAGTAGTAGGCAGAATTGTATAAGAGCAGGCCACTGCCGATATCAAGGTAAGCCCTTCGGGTATTGGCTGGCTCTAATTCTGCTGATGGCAGGTAGCTACCTCCTGGCGTTATACTGCCGCCCACACTTTCAATGGCGTCATAAACAATAATTTCTGCCAGTTTAATGATTTTTGGATCAATGAAGCTTCAATACCGCCCCTTATAAAGGTTTCATCATTGATATTCAATCGATAAGAAAGCATTGAAGAAATTCTGGAGGTTCCAAGAGCACCATTGCCGGCTACATCTCTATTGATCTGGAAGCCAAGGCCCAGATTAGAGGCATCAAAAAATTGATCATAGCCGAGGGCAAAGGTATTATAGGAAGCAGAAATGCCCGGCCACTGCAGTCGGTAAACGGATGAAATGTGGGCATCTTCGCTTAAGCCCGCAAAAGCAGGATTCATTTGTATCGGAGTGGCAAAAAATTGAGAAAAAACCGGATCCTGTGCCCTAACGAGGCTGGATGAAAAGCAAAGCCCCAACCAAATCAAGATGATGGTGGAAGGAGCCGAACCCATTGAGCCGGAAGCAACCCTTTTTGTCCTTTTGTGCTCTATATTTTGGGTGTTAATGTCTTTCAAGAGGCATTTTTATAGAAAAACGTCAAAGATACCTGAAAATGATGTGGAGATTTAACAATTTTGGAACAATGTTGGTTTTAAATTGGCGTTTAAACATCAATCTGCTGAAAATTTAGTTCCATTTATGATAGATTATAACTTAAAAACGGATATCCAAATTAACAGCTGAGGTTCGATTGAAAAACATTATTTTTACTCCATTGTGGCTGGAATGCCTGAAAAAACAGGAATTATGAAAAAAATCAACTTTGTATTAGGAACATTACTGGCTTTGTTTATGAGTCAGGGAACTGCGTATTCTCAGATTTTTCCTGTCACTCAATCTGTATTATCAGATGGGTCGATCTTCCGATTTGGTATCAATAAAACAGGAATTCAAAAGCTGACCAAAAAAATGCTGGACGATGCCGGGGTCAACACCAGTGCCCTCAATCCAAAGGAAATAAAAATTTATGGCAATTATGGCGGAACCCTGCCAGAGGCCATCCTGCAATCTTACCCTGATGACCTCGTTGAAATTCCGATCATGATCAATGGAGAGGACGATGGTAAAATGAATGATGCAGATGTGATCTATTTTATGCTGAGGCTGCTGACACGTGGAAATATGAAGCCAACTCTAAATCCTACATTTTTGATAAAAATATTTATGCCGATAAAAATTATGTCTACCTGAAAGTATCCCAAGGCAATGGCAAAAGAGTAACAACTGAAAGTGTAGCAGACAATCTGGTGGGGTTTGAAACCGCAACACAGACTGTATGGGATATTTTTACAGAGGATAAAACAAATATGCTGGGATCCAATGCAGCCACCATAGGTTCCGGTAAATTGTGGGTAGGAGAATACCTGGTCAATAATCAGGAAAGAGATCTGAGTAAATTATTTGATTTAAAAAACAGGGTAGCCGGCACACCAGTGGATGTATTGGTAAATGCCTATGGCCGCTCTGATAAAGAGGGACGTTTTACCTTGTCTCTGGATGGGCAGAGTTTTACAGCTACCACCTCAGCTGTAAGCCTTGGTAATGCTGAAGCCATTTTTGCAAGACAAGGAATAATACAGAAATCTGTGAGTGTAAGCAGCAACAGTCCAAAATTTACTTTAAAATACAGTACTGCCGGCAATGGTGATGCCTGGTTGGATTTTGTGCAACTCAAGAGCACACAGAGCATCAATCCGGGCAACAATCAACTATTGGTAAGCCATGCCGGCTTTGCCACAAGTGATTATAGCAAGGTGGTCATAGGCGGCGATTTTTCAGGTGGTCTGGCATGGCTGGTGAGTGATCCTGCCAGAGTAAGCGGTTATGCCATCAAAGACGGAAGTGTAAATTTTGCTTCGGGAAAAGAGGATGTAAGATTGATATTGTTTAACACCAATGCAGCTTATACACCGGATGGAGGCAGCAAGATGGCCAATCAAAATCTGCATGGCATACCGGAATGTGATCTTATAATTGTGTATCACCCGGACTTTGCCAATGCTGCCCAAAAATTGGCCGATCATCGAATAAAACACAATGGGTACAAGGTGTCTTTGGCTGGTGTAAACCAAATCTACCAGGAGTTTGGCAGTGGCAGACAGGACCCCAGTGCAATTCGCAATTTTGCCAAATGGTATTAGACCGGTATCCGGATTTTCGATATCTTTTGCTGTTGGGGGATGGCAGTTATGATTACAAAAAACTGATGCCTTCTGTGCCTTATCAAAATTATATACCCGTATATGAAACCGATGAATCACTGAATCCGATCAATGCTTTTCCTACAGATGATTACTATGCTTTGTTAAGCAACAATGAAGGCGCCAACCTAAAGGGGGCCCTGGATGTAAGAGTTGGAAGACTGACCGTGAGTACTGCAGAAGAAGCAGATCAGGTGGTTGATAAAATTATTCGGTACGATGTTTCTTCAGAAAGGTTTGGCGAATGGAAACTCAAAACCGGATTTTGTGCCGATGATGAAGATGGCAACCTGCACATCAATGACGCCGATACCATAGCCAAAGAAGCCTTTGAAAAAGATCCCCTCATCAATCAGCAAAAGGTCTACCTGGACGCCTACAGACAGGAGAACACTCCAGGTGGCGAGCGTTACAATGAAGCTACCTCAGCCATCAATCAGCAGATGGATCAGGGACAACTGGCCTGGTGTTACCTGGGTCATGGCGGGCCTAAAGGATTGGCGCAGGAAAGAGTAGTAAAACTGAGTGATATCCAGGGCTGGTCCAACGAAGACCGACTTACTTTGCTGATCACAGCCACTTGTTCGTTTTCCGGCTACGATGATCCTAGTGTATCATCGGGTGGAGAACTTGCCTTGCTCAATGCCAAAGGAGGCGCTATTGGTCTTTTGACCACAACCAGGCCAGTATATGCAGACAAAAACAAACGTTTGACCTCCAATGTGTTTAAAAACTTATATGCAAGGGAAAATGGCAAGGCCTTGTCTTTTGGTGAAATCATACTGAGGGCCAAAAATGGTACTTCACTTGATACCTTAGAAGACAATACCAGGAAGTTTACGCTTTTGGGTGATCCTTCACAACTCCTTGCACTTCCTGAGCACGATGTAGTTATTACTACCATCAATGACAAAGATGCCGCTCTGTACGCTGATACTGTTGGAGCTTTGGACAAGATCAAACTGGGTGGAGAAATCAGGGACTATACCGGTGCCCTGCTAAGCGGATTTTCAGGAGAAGTTTTTGTGACCCTTTTTGACAAAGCTACAGAATTGAAGACCCTTGGCAATGATGAAGACAGCTACGAAAAAAAGTTTTAGTCAATACCGCAACATTATTTTTAAAGGCAGGGCATCTGCTGTGAATGGTAAATTTGAAATAGAATGTATTCTACCGAAGGACATCAATTATCAGCTCGGCAATGGCAGGATCAGTGTATATGCGCACAACGCCACTACTGATGCTGCAGGTCATTTTGATAGACTGCCCATCGGTGGAAGCAGCAATACCGCTGTAAATGATGATCAGGCACCTGAGATGACACTGTACATGAACGATGAAGAATTTGTGTTTGGTGGTATTACAGACGCTAATCCAAAGTTGTTGATAAAGCTGGCTGATGACAACGGTATCAACATTACCGGTAATAGCATCGGCCATGATATCACTGCCCGGATAACCGGTCCTGATTATGATGAAGAGGTTGTGCTCAACGAGTATTATACGGCCGCT
This sequence comes from Saprospiraceae bacterium, assembly GCA_016717655.1. Classification (GTDB taxonomy): domain Bacteria; phylum Bacteroidota; class Bacteroidia; order Chitinophagales; family Saprospiraceae; genus JADKBO01. The sequence continues at coordinate 142,459 of JADKFC010000003.1, read as the reverse complement.
CCCAATAATTACAGGCAGGGGGAAGTAAGCTATCCGTTGTCAAAGCTGGCACCCGGTGTGTACAAAGTCACAGCAAAAGCCTGGGACATAGCCAATAATTCAGTGGAAGGTGAAACAGAATTCAGGGTTGTTGAAACGCGCAATGAAAAGTTGCACAGAGTATACAACTACCCTAACCCATTTACCGACAATACAGAGTTTAGCTTTGAGCATGATCTAGCGGGACTGGATGTAGAGATTGAACTTAAAATATATACCATTAACGGCCGTCTTGTCAAATCCGTTTCTGAAAGGAGGATAGCTGAGGGCTATCGCATTTCAATGTTTGAATGGGATGCAAGAGAAGACTATGGATCTAATCTGGCCAGTGGGGTTTATGTGTACCAAATCACTATGACAGCACCCAACGAAGGGTTGAGAAGGGACAGCGGTTATCAAAAAATGGTGAAAATTTAGGTACATACAATTGATAATTAAATAGTTAGAAAAATCAACTCAGATATAATGGGTAGATATCAAGATACATATTAAAAAATAATTAGATATATATATCTTTGTCTTAAAATACAGTTAACTATTTTTTACACCAAAGAAATACTAAATATGGGTTTTCTACGTTAGAGCAATGCCAACCCTAAAGAAAAGGTTGGATTGAAATGACCATATTATTTTACATTTGCAAAGCATAAAACAGAAAAATCACACTTGATGAAAAAAGTCTTATCAATCCTGATGACCATGGCCATTTCGGCCCAAATGATGGCTCAATCAGAATGGGATGCAACAAAAAATTGCACACTTGACGCGAACGGAAATTGTTTACCCACTACGATATTGACGGCCCTGCCGTTTTTGAGAATTGCTCCTGATGCCAGGGGTGGAGCCATGGGAGAAGCCGGTATTGTGGCAGATCCATCAGCCTCATCTATGCACTACAATCCTTCGAATCTCGCATTTGCCGAAGATAAGAGTGCCATTTCTCTCAACTTTACACCCTGGTTGAAAAACTTAGGTTTGGATGATCTTTACCTTACTTATTTGGCAGGTTACACAAAGCTGGATCAATACCAGACCATAGGTTTTAATATTCGGTATTTTTCACTTGGCTCTATTTTTTTTACGGATAATACAGGAGGATCTACCGGGGAAGGCAGACCCAGAGAATTTGAAGTTGGAGCAGCTTATGCCAGAAAGCTGGGTGATAATTTTTCAGCGGCCGTATCGGGTAAGTTTTTAATGTCGAGTCTTGCACCGGGTCAGATTACGGGAGGGGTGATTATCAATAATGCTACATCATTTGCGACAGATGTATCGTTTACCTATCGTAAAAAGACAAAAATTTCAAATTACAACGGATACTGGGCAATAGGAATGAACTTATCCAATTTAGGAGCAAAGGTGACCTACACCGATAACAACGACAAAGACTTCATTCCCACCAACCTGGGAATTGGGGGTTTGTTGAGGATTGATTTTGACAATTACAACAGTCTGTCTTTTTGCCTTGATGTCAACAAATTGTTGGTACCATCTCCGTGGTCAATAGAAAATCCAAAATGGGATGCCAATGACAATGACATAGCAGACTGGCGTGAAAAAACCTTGTTTGAGGGAGTATTTGGTTCATTTGGCGATGCGCAGGCAGGATTTTCAGAAGAACTAAAAGAGTTTTACTATAGCATAGGAACAGAATATCTTTACAATAAACAATTTGCGGTAAGAGCGGGCTATTATTACGAGCACCCACTAAAAGGCGCAAGAAAGTTCTTTACCATTGGCGCGGGCATCAAATACAATGTATTTGAATTTAACCTGTCCTATCTTGCACCAAGTTCTATCCAGCGAAATCCACTAGATAATACCCTTAGATTTGGGTTGAATTTTAACTTTGAAGGATTTAAAGAAGGACTTGAAGAGTAACATTTTTGTGGGTTACCATGTTTAACATCAGGAAAAACAAGTAGAAATGAAGTGGATGATGGTATTTCCTTTGCTTTTGGCTTTGTCATGCAAGGGCAATATGGAAGCGGCTCCGACGCTAAAAGTAAAAGATCCTGAACCCGTTATGGGTGGACCTACCCATTTAAAAATGGTGTTTTCTGATTTCCCTCAATCTGGTTTTGCCCGTATTATCGGTTTTTATTCAGACCAAAACTACCTTCTCGACAGTACAGCAGTCAGCAATGGAAAATTGGAATACATAAATCCAAAGGGACTGGCTCAAGGTATTTACTACATCATGATTACGGGCCGGAAAGAATTTGTGCAAATCATTATGGGAGAAGACCAGGAATACGAAATGGAGCTTGCCCTGGCAGATCCCCTCAGCACTATGAAGATTACCGGCAGCCAGGAAAACGAGCTTTTTTATGAAAACATGCGGTACGAATCGTTTACCATTGGTCCCCGACTGAATGAATTGAATGCTCAGTTAAAGAATGGTAATGCCGGCACTGAAGCCTACAATATCCTGAAAAAAGAACGTGATGCCTTAGATAGTCAACGATTGAAAACCATCCTAGACTTAAAAGCAAAGTATCCCAAACTTTTGTTTACTGCTTATAAATATGGTGGTCAAAACCCCAAACTCAGAGAAGAATTGCCCAAAGAGTTGCAGGTTGTACAATACCGAAAAGAATTTTGGGATAACATAGACTTTAATGATACCCGACTCATCAGAACGCCCATGTTTGGTATCAAACTCAAACGATTTTTGAAAGAATTGACTGTACAGCACCAGGACTCCATCTTAGCCTCATCGCATCAACTAATGGCAAAGCTTATGGACAAGCCTGAGTATTACAAGGTGGTTGCCAATTATGTGGTACTTACCTATGAGCCAGGAAAATGTCCGATCATGGATGCAGAAAAACTTTTTGTAGAAATGGTGAGGACCTATTTTACCCAAAAAAGGGCTTTCTGGTCAGATTCACTCCAGACCGATGCCATTCAGAGGAGGGCAACCGAAATGTCATTGAGTCTATTAGGGTTGAAAGGGCCCAATGTGATCTCCACCGACCCTATGGGCAAAAAACAGGAGCTGATGTCAAAAACAGCAGACTATCTTATTGTTTACCTGTTTAATCCCGACTGTGAGCATTGTATGGTAGAAACACCAAAACTTCACAAGTATTATTTAGCCAACAAAGCCAATGGAGTGGATGTCTATGCCATTGCCATCGACACCGATGACGACAAGTGGAAGGCCTATATCAAAAAAAATGGACTTAGCTGGACCAATGTGCACGACCCTACCAATAGATCTATCTACGGCAAATATTATGTGGATGTGACGCCGGAAATCTACGTATTAAACAAAGAGCGAAAGATCATTGGCAAGAACCTGAAATCAGATCAGATCCAAATCATCATTGACCGGGACAAGGCTAAAAAATAACTCAGAGAATACCCAGGTGCAGCCTGACTGCAGACTTTGTCAACACAAATAGCTTTTCTACATTGGGAACTCTGATGCGCTGACTAAACAGGGTTGAAATGGGCTGGCTTTTGATTTTTTCAAATAATCTAAGGTAGTATTTGTAAGCTGAATACACTCCCAATCTACAGCAGGTTGGCAGTTTGCGAATTCCTTCACGGGCATGGGCAAATTCAGCTTTGATTTCTGCTTCGATTCTTTGTTTATCTTCCATAGTAAAATTGTCGAAATCAACATCGGGAAAATAGACCCTGCCCCTGTCATCGTAATCACTTTTCATGTCGCGGAGGAAATTCACCTTTTGAAAGGCAGATCCCAGTGATTGGGCATACGATTCGAGTTTGTTGTATTGATCGGCATTGCCTGCACAAAAGATTTTGAGGCACATAAGCCCTACCACTTCTGCAGAACCGTAGATATATCGCTTGTAAGATTCCTGGTCATGTACCTCTTTGTTGAGATCCATTTCCATGCTGTCCAAAAAAGCATCAATGTGCTCTGGGAGAATATCGTATTGGTTTACTACTTCCTGAAAGGCATGCAAGACGGGGTTCAGGCTCACTTTGCGGTGGATGGCCTGAAAGGTTTCATGCCTGAACTCATTGAGCAGCTGTTGGCGATTTTCACCTTTGTAGGTATCCACAATTTCATCTGCCAGGCGGACAAAGCCATAAATAGAATAGATGGGTTGTCGGATGCTTTTTTGAAACATAACAATGCCCAAGCTGAAAGATGTGCTATAGTTTCTGGTGATGATTTCACTGCACTTGTGGCTTACTTGGCTATACAGGTTATCCATGGTGTTTTACAGGTTTTTGATGATTGATTGAGCTGCCATTCTTCCGGAAATAATAGAAGGAGGCATGCCGGGACCAGGCAAGGTGAGCTGGCCAGCAAAATATAGGTTGTTGAGTTTTTTCGACCTCATAGCCGGCTTGAGCAAGGCTGTTTGTGAAAGAGTATTGGCAAGGCCGTAGGCATTGCCCTTGAAAGCGTGGTAATCTGATTTGAAATCAGATATGCCATAACTTCTTTGATAGATGATGTTAGCGGAAAAATCTATGCCTTTGACTGCTTTCAAACGATCCATTACCATTTGCAGGTAAAAGTTGCGCATGGGCTCATCATCACCCGTCAACTGGGTGGAAGTAGGGATGAGCACAAATAAATTTTCCATGCCTGCTGGTGCTACTGAAGGATCTGTTACAGAGGGAGCACAAACATAAAAAAGTGGTTTTTGTGGCCACTCATGACTGGTATATATTTCATGGGCATGGACTTCAAAATCTTCGTCAAAAAAGAGATTGTGGTGGAGCAAGCCTTGCACCTTGCGATCGATGCCCAGGTAAAAGAGCAGTGAAGAAGGTGCCATCACCCTTGTGTTCCAGTATTTTTCACTGTAGTTGGCAACTGCTGAAGGCAAAAGATCACGGTCCACATGCTGGTAGTCTGCTGCAGCCACAATGGCATCCATTTCAAAAAGGCCATTGGCTGTTTCAAGGGCATTGGCTTTGTTGTTTTTATAGTGGATGCGGACCACCTCTTCGCCGGTACGGAATTCTACCCCTTGCTCTTGACCAATTGCCATAAATGCTTCGATGATTTTATACATGCCGCCCATAGGGTACCAGGTACCCAGTTTGAGGTCGGCGTAGTTCATCAGGCTGTAGAGAGCCGGTGTCTTTTGAGGAGTGGCGCCTAAAAACAAAACAGGGAATTCAAGAATTTTAATCAGTTTGGGATTTTTAAACAAAGCCCTTACCTGGTTAGAGAGGGAGGATAGCATGTCCAATTTAAACAAGGATCTCACCACCTTCCATTCCATGAACTCAAACCAGGATTCTCCGGGTTTCCATACGAACTCCTGCATGCCGGTTTTGTATTTATACTCGGCTTCATCCAGAAATTGGATCAGTTTTTTTGCACTTCCTGCTTCAATACTTTCAAAGAGGTCGCACAGCGTATCAAAGTTGGCAGGGAGGTCTATTTCATCGCCTGGGCCAAAAACAACTCTGTAAGAGGGGTCTAATCTCTTTAAATCATAAAAATCTGAGGTAGTGTGGCCAAAATATTGAAAAAAGTCTTCAAAAACCTCGGGCATCCAATACCAGGAAGGGCCCATGTCAAAGGTAAAGCCTTGCTCATGAAAAACCCTTGCCCTGCCTCCGGGGACCTGGTTTTTTTCAAAAACAACTACTTTTTTACCCGCCTTTGCCAAAACAGCTGCTGCTGCCAGACCGGCAAATCCAGAACCGATGACGCCTACTCTTTGCATAGAGTAGGAAACACAAATAGTTTAATATTGTTTAAGTTTTTTAATGTTTTTCTTAAACATTTTGTTTTTTTTGATGATGAGCCTTACGGCTTGGGTATATTCAAAACAAAGCATCCCATAATCATAAGAAGTTAGATGAAAATTTGGTGGGTTACATGATTTTATAGAATAGACAGAATAATATTTTTTCACCAGATTTGATAAAAAACAAAAGTCAGGCTGGTAGCAACCTGACTTTTTTAGGTGATTTTATTGCCGGCGTTCCGGCTAAGAACTCAAATTATTCTACACATATGAATCGGTAGTCTGATTCGACACCATTCACATTTAATTTTACTGAATAAACACCAGCCTGAAGTTTCAAAGGAATTGTTTTTTCAATGCTGTTGGCATCCATGGTTTGATTGATCACGTTAGACATCACCAATCTGCCATCGATAGCATAAATATTAGCTTTTACAACGGCACCTCTTGATGCATTGACAGCAACATTAATGTATGAACTTGCAGGATTGGGATAAACCCTTGCTGTATGATCCAGGGCCGCAGATTTTACGACAGTTTCTACAGAAGCAACTGCTTTATCAGTAGTAGCCTTTTCAAAGTCTTCAGCACCCTCAACTTTCAGGTCCAGGGTTCTGCTGCTAGCGCAACCCATTTCAGAAGTAACGGTCAACGTGTATTTGCCCGATTTTTCAGATCCAACTTTTGTAAATATCACATCTTTTCCTTCGAATCTGAAGCCGTTGGGGCCTGTCCACAGGTAAGATGCAGCATGTTTCCAATCGCCAGCTTCCAGTACCACTGTTTCACCCACCACTGCTGATTTGTGAGATTCGATATCACCATAAGGCAAGCCCGGGTGGTCGGTTGGAAGGTTGTTGCTGTATTTTTGAGCGGTGCCACCAATGGTAAAGCCATTGCTGAAATCTCCACCTCTCAAACCTTCAGCACTGCTTCCAGGATCTTTAGCGTTGTCAAACAGTCGTACCGCTTCTCCGCATGTTGGAAGAGGGTAAACATTGAAACTGAACAGTTTTACCATATCCCCTTCTCGCAATTCATTGTATTGGCCTGTAGGAGAAAGGTCTGGAGTTACACTCACTATCCTTTGGCCTCTCAGGGCAGCAGGATTTTCTATTTTATTGGTGATGTACCACTTGGCTGCGTTATTACCACCAAAGTGAAGATTGTCTTTCAACGGCATGTGCGTTTCGATGATGTTCATTTCAGCTTCAGCCGGAAGAACAAAAGAAACCTGAGCATTGAACTGGATTCTTTCTTTTTTGGTAAATGCATTACCTTCTGCGATGTGCAGGTAACAATCGTACAATGACGACTGAGGGTTAAATTTCAATTGGAAATTTACCTTTTTTATTTGAGCCATCAGTGGTGAATTCAAGCACAGTAGTAGGGCGAACACCTTGGCTAGGGAAGTTAATTTTATGTTACAAGCCATTGGAAATTAACATTTTAGGTTTTAATATTAAATATTTGTTTAATGTCTTATCACTCAGTGCAAAATCTGTGCCGAGATTCTAATCAAGAATTAGACAGTTGCAAATCTGTTGTACCCTGATGCCAGAAGCATGTTTTTTTTAAAATTGTCTGTTTTTTGGCAAAAATCAGGCAAATGTGTGGCAACTTTCATGGCAAAAAGGATTGATAAGCAATTGAATATCAATGATACGATACCGGCCACAATTCATGGTATTTGCTGAATGAAATAATCGAAGTTGGTCAAATAATGGACATTCAGACCATAAAAGAGGATCTGGGCCTGCAGGAAATTTTTATCATCAGACGGATTGCCAAACTTGATTTTACCATTCATGTCATAGTCTCCCTGATAATATCCAAATGCAAAATCATAATTTGCATTGCCGGATAAATTTTCCGGATGGCTTAGGATGTCAAAATACAGTTGATTGGTATCGTCAGATGGGTTGACAAATTTAATTTTACCATCGCCATCAAAGTCACCCGCCCATAAGGCCCGATAGTTTGTTTTACCTTGGTGTTTTGGGCCTTACCGGCAAAATCGTAAATACCATTCAATCTGACCCCAAAATCAAAAACAGGTAGGGCAGGATCGGTAAAATCAACCATCTGATTTCGGTATTGTTTCAGCGACATCACTCCCAGGTGAGATCTGTGTCTTACTGCCACAAAGAAACTATCCAATCTAATACCTCTAAAAGAAAGAGGACTCTGACCATCCAGGTCGACCACATCGGCATCTCTTTGGAGCAGGCCGGATCGGGTAGCAAAAACATGGGGTAGAGTCAAAGACAGAGCGCAATTCGATAAACACCCAATCTACAATTGAATTGTCTCCCCTGTCAGCAAAAGTCAAATGAGGGTCTGATATGGAAACAAACTTTGATAAGGTACCTGGTAAAGCAGGATGGTAAAAAGAAGTGACATCAGTGTAAGTAGTAGCCCTTTGATAGGGATCTGAAACGGGCAAACAATTTTGTCCGTTGAAAGAATTTTTCCGCAATTCATCTCTCATCAGTGGTTTGCCCAGAACCGAAATTTTATTGTTGTTGTTCATGAGGGCACCTTCCAGGTAACAGCGGATTTCGATGAGACCCGGATCCATAACCAGTAAATGAACGGTGGCCCGGGTACATGCCGGCTCGACATGGTTGTCGCAAAGAGTGTAAATGATATCAACCGGCCCGGTATAATTGACTGCAGGTTGAAAGTGCAATATGCCGTCTGAGGATATAAAATAACTACCCTGGTCAATCATAAGCGGAAGCTCTGGTGAGCCTGCCGGCTGAATAAAAATGCTGTCACTTTCCGGATCGCTGTCGTTGGAGAGCACATTTAAAGTTGCTTTTTCATTGCTGTATACTGCTTTAAAATCATCAACTGCTACGATAGAATTAGAAGCTAGGATGTTTTATGGTAATGACAACAGGGGCTTCATAACAAAGAATGCCATTAGATTCATTGCAAATGAGGTAGGAAAAAGTATCCAGACCCAATTCGCCGGAATTGGGTTTGAGAAAGAAAAAAAGACGGATCCAAAGTAATAGAAGTTTTGGTTGCACTATTCACTACTGATAATATTTGGTAATCCAGCAAACAATCTGAATGCGAAACACATTTGTCATTTGCACCCAACACACCCCCTTCACTTGAGATCAGCAGGCTGTCTCCCTGATAGACCGAAACAAAATCAGTATTAGAAACAGCATATTGGTCGTATCCATAGGCTTCCACAACATGGACATTGAGCATAACGTTTTGACACAAGAGCTGATCTGCTGGGCATACACTCAGCATATAAATGTACTGGCCCGCCTTATTTGACATAAATAGATAGCTTCCATCCGAATGAACAGTTAGTTGACCTTGAGCCCCTAATGGTGCTGTGATCAACACTGGCTGCGTATTGAAGATGCATGTGCTAAGTGCATCGTCATTGGTAGCTGCATTTCCTGTCAGCTGTACGCCAGAAAATGTAACATTAAAATCAGGATCAATACAGGAGTAAACTTCAAATGCTTGAAATTCGAAAAAACTGCTGCAGGCACTTTGTGGATCGGTAAAAGCAAAACTTACTTTACCCGGGGCCAATCCATATGCTCTTCCATGGGTATCTACCCAGGCAGTTTCAGCATTGGAAGAAGACCAAAGTCCAGGCCCAGTGTTTGAAGACAATTGTATGGCGTTGGACAAACAGATATCAAAAACACCAGATGAAGAAATGACAGGATTGTCAAAATATGAATCGTATTGGAGGAATAAGAAATACATGTAGTGGAGGAATCAGTGAAATAGAAAGTAGCAGTACCGGAAGACAAAAATTAAGTTCTCCATTGGGGTTCAGAGAAATGTTTGCTGTGCCTGTTGCAGACCAACTACCCTTGGTAAAAGCAGGTAAGAGATAGGTATTGCCAACACATTGATTTTCAACAGTTATTTTTGCATCCCTTGGACAACAGAAAAAATCCTCGCTATCAGATCCACGGGTATCCAAAAATGCTCCGAATATTCTCACTTGATTGATGGCAGCAGCTAGCGAAGAAACTGAAATCTGGATTTCGTCGAAATCTTTAGTGGTTACAAATCCAATGGTAGCTTTATTACTTTCTGCGGGGAAAAGATTTAAAATGAGGGAAAGGTCAATGAGATCAGCAGCCGTTTTACATTCATTTAAAACATTGTTTTTATAGGTACAGATGGTAATGCTTTCAAGCAGATCAGCCAAAATGAGGGCATTCATATCCCTGATTATAAAGCCGGCTGTACTCCCTTTTGGATACGTCTTAATCCCATCCAACACAGATAATTTTACACCACCCAAGGCTCCAATCGGCACTAGTAAGGTAGCATAATCTTCAGGTGAGGTAGAGATGACGTTCATTTCATTTTGCACATCACACAAAGCGCAAGCCAGACCTGAAGTACCTGTATTTAGTCCATTGATCACAACAGGAAAATCTGGTTGATTCAAATTGTAAACAGTATCGCATTGCAAGGTAACATCACAAAGTTTGCTATAAACAAAAGATTTAACTTTTACCGTTCCTAACTGGACATTGACCAAATTGGTAAGTATTAATTGCACTTCATCAAAGTTTTGATCAGAGACAAAGCCAATGGTTTTATATTCAGTGTTTTGAAGTAATGAAGAATTCACCACAGCCAGTGATTCAGAACCAGATTTACAATCTACCACCTGACCATCTAAATAGGTGCATATTTGGATTGCAGTTAAGACATCTGCATTTATTAGGTTACTGTTTTGAATTTTAAAACCAACAAAGGCCGGACCTGTAAACTGATCAACCACATTTTGAACACTGACTTTGGCTGAATTGGCAGCTGTGGTCAATAAATCTATGGTCATGAAATTTTCTGTATCATCGTCAATTAGATGAGTCGGATCTGAAAAAGTACAATTAACACAAGCCAGACCATTAATACCTGCATCCAGATAATTGATTTCTATTGGGTAAACAGGTTGTTGCCATTTTGTAAAAGTATTGCACTCTGACGCTGGCCCCTGGCAATAAGTTTTGATAATCGGATAATATACATGAATACTACCCAGGTTTACAGATAGTGGCTGGCTTATTACCAGTTTTATTTCATCAAATGGAAGGTTGGAAATAAAGCCAGTGACCACATCACCTCCATTGATCAGATCGGCATTGACCACTCTGAGATCATCGGTTAAAGCAGTTTCCTGATAACTGCCATTCAGGAAGGTTTGAATGGAAAAATAGTTTAAAATTTCAAGCGTGCTTAAATTACCCGTTGTCATTTTGAAGCCTGCAAAAGTAGCTGCATTATAATCTACCAGCTGATCTTTGACTGAAAGAGATAAGGTAGCCAAGGCCGCAATTGGAAATTCGAACGATGCAAAATTTTGGGCATTGGCATCTAATAAGTAGTTTACATTGTCTATACCCCCCACAGCAATGCCTGTTACCTCAACTTTTTCGACAGAAACAGGATATAGGGGTTGGATCCACCTTGTTTCTGAATTGCAGGTCAAGGGAGGACCCTCACAATACTGCTTGGCTACTGCGTGGTAGATCTGTACATTATTTAAAACAGATACCAGTGATTTTACCCGGATTCGTATTTCATTAAAGGGTAGCGTAGTGGTGAAACCCAAAACTGTGGTGCCATCATTTGAAAGCAGGCTGAGGTCTAAAGCAACTGTTGACGAAACAACTACCCTGCTTTCCTGAAGGCTGTTGTTTAAATAGGTTGAAACAATCATTTCTGAGGCAACACCAGCACCCAGTAATCCTTGGGAACCTACCCTGTAGCCGGCAAAGGTTCCTGCATCAAAGGCTGAAGAGGTAGCTGTTGATTTGCTCGCCAGCGTGGCATCGCATTCCAAACCGGTTAAGTTGATATGGGTAAAATTATTTTTATCTGTGTCGGTAAGATTGTTAATGCCCGATACCTTATCTAAGCAGAGAGGTAAAACACTGGGAACATTATTAATTATCTGTGCAGAAAGTGAGGAAAAGTACTGGGCGCTGATGGGTGTAAAAGCATTGCAAGTCAGCGCAGAGTTCAGTGAGTTCAAGGGAGGATGTGGAGCAGCGCCTTTTGAAAGCCTGGTGGGTGCCGGTCCAGCTTGAAGTAAGGTAGTGGACATGGCAATCAATCCCATAACCATTGATTTTTGCATCCAATGGCGTGAGGTTGATAAATACGACGGTAAAATAATGGGTAGATACATTGTGCAGGTATTTTGGTTTACATTCTCAAATAGCAGTCTCTGGCTGCTTTATACTTATACCTGGTTAAATACCTGACAATTGAAAAAAGAAATTCCCTTACTTTTATTTGTTAATATTTATTTATTTCATTATTTCATACCGTTTTTTCATATTATTAACATTTTATATTTGTTTTAACAAATATTATACAGAATGTGTAAAATTTACCAATAACCCAAAATGGTGCCCTTCCCAACTCTTAAAGCCAAAGAGTGGGTGATAGATAATAGGAGATTTATGCACTAGCCGAGCGGCCAGAGGTTCACGAATCTAAGCCATGTATTGGGGGCAGTTTTTCATATTCGCATTACTATTAAGGTATTTGTTCGATAAAAAAATCAAAATTGGTTAAAAACTCATTGTTGAGGGGATAAAACAAAATTTGGGCATACAACAAGTTTTTGTCGTCAAACGGGTTGTCAAATTTATTTTTACCATCCATGTTGTAATCACCCTGATAATAGCCATAAGCGTGGTCGTAATTGGCATTTCCGGAGGAATTTTGGGGGTGGCTTAATACATCAAAAAACAAGGCGTTTAAATCATCACTTGGGTTGGTAAATTTTATTTTTCCATTTTTGACAAAATCACCGGCCCACAATGCCTTATATCCGGGTTTTGCATTAGGGTTCATGGCCAGGTTGGCGTAATTGTAGCCATTGTCAAGGGAGGTACCAAAGTCATACACCTGGGTTACCATCGAAGTAAAATCCGTCAGGGCATTGGTATTGATTTTTTTTGACATAACACCCAAGTGAGACCGATGCTTAACTGCAATATAGCAACTATCCATCTGCAAGCCTCTGAAAGCGAGGGTCCCTGTGCCATTGAGGTCCACCACATCACCATCTCTTTGCAAAAGAGCTGATCGTGTTGCCAGGATGTCTTGTGGATTGCTTTTGTTTCGCAATTCGACAAAAACCCAGTCCACGATGGCATTTTCTCCAGTAACAGCCATTACAGCAGCACTGTTGGGTAGGTTGCAATATCTTAGCATGGTACCCGGCCAAACGTGGTTAAAATTTTCGCGAAGATCCATGAAGTCCAACGCAAAATGATAGGGATCAATGGTTGGTAAATAATTTAAACCGGTGGTAGGCTGATTGCGCAAATTATCTCTCATCAGCGGTTTGCCGGCGGCAGAATTTGCGGTAGAATTGATTAAGGCTCCTTCCAGATAAACCTTAATTCTTATTTTGAGATCTCTGAAAACAAGCAAGTGGGCAGTGGCCTTAGCACAAGCTGGCGAGTTCCCTGTATCACAAATGGTATATATTATATCAAGGGCACCGCTAAAACTTGCCGTTGGCGTAAAGGTAAGAGTGCCTACGTTGTTGATATAATAACGCCCCTGGGGCAGTACAACAGGGGCCGCCTCACTGCCCGCAACAAGGGCAAAAAATGAATTCCCTTCCGGGTCACTATCGTTGGCAGTCAGAGACACCATTAAAGTGGAATCAGAGCGAGTAGTAAAAAAATCATCCACCGCTACTACCGTGTTTTCGGCGCTGGTGTCTGCAACCGTGATTATTATTTTTGATGAATCGCAGGAAAGAGGATTGGAATCGCTGCAGTATTGATAAAGTAAAGTATCCATTCCAAGAGAATTACCTAAAGGCGAGAAGTAAAGACTATCATTGCCCTGGAGCTGTAGGGTTCCATCTGCTGGGGGGGCAACCACTGTGAAAGATGTAGCCGCAAGGGAGCAATCATCATTGGTAACACACTTATCATTGGTTTGATGCGATATCAATGTAAATCCTCCAGAAAGACCACGATTCAACACGGTTATCATATCTGTATTGACAACCGGGAATGTAGCACTGCCATATCTTTCCACCTGGTGGATGGTCAATTCAATATTGATACAGCTTACAGGAGCAGTTGATAGACAAACCGGCACCTGATACACATAACGACCCGGCTCATCTCCCACAAATGAATAAGCACCAGAGGACTGAATGGTTAAAATGGCTGATGCTGCAGCTGGTTTGCTTAGAAGGATTGATGAATTGGAATAAACCGCACCTGAAACTTCATCATTGGTAGCCAAATTTCCTGCGAGCGCCAAACCTTTAAAACCTACATTGAAGTCAGGATCCATGCAATGGCGTACATTAATCAAATCATTGGCAGTTTTAGATTCGCATCCTGTGAGTCCATCGGTAAAAACAAAACCGACTTTACCAGGGGCCAGGGCAGTTATTTTTCCGAGTGCATCAATAGCAGCAATTTGATCATTGATTGATGACCAAACACCGGCAGAAGTTGAAGTCAAAGTGCTTGTAAATCCCTGGCACAACACAGTTGGGCCGGTAAGATTAATGGACGGTGCAGGAATCACATCCAGATAAAGGGAGGTATCAGATGAGCACTGGGTTTGGTCTGATATCAGGTAAAAATAACTGCGACCTGCAGCCACGCCGGTAACCCTACCTATCATTGTATCAATGCTAGCAATATGGGGTTGGGTAGAATACCAAGATCCCACAGAATCAGATGCAAGTGACAGAGAGTCACCCTGACAAATAGTAAGATCGACAGGGAGGTCCGGCACCGGTCTGTTTACCATTTGCATAACAGGGCCGGGAGCGGATTGACAGCCGGTGAGTGAGTGGGTGAAAGTGAATTGCACCTGTCCCTGGCTGATGGGTTGAACTACACCAGCACTGGAAATGGTGGCAATGCCAGGATTGCTTGAGGCCCAGCTTCCACCTGACACCGGACCTAATTGGGCGGTGGAGTACATACAAACGTAGGCAGAGAGCGGAAATGTGGCAATTGGCAGCGCATTTACATTAAGAGCAGAAGAAGCATTAGAGACGCAACCCGTAGACTGGCTGGTAAAAACAAAGGAGCTTGAACCTGCATTGATGCCGGTGATAACACCCTCAGCTGTAATGGAGGCTGCTGACACATTGGTGCTAGCCCAGCTGCCTCCGGTTGAAGGGTTGATGGTTGTGCTTTGTCCTACACAAATTTGTGATGCCGCCGGAGAACCAATGGTGGGACGGCCGTTAACCCCAATTTCTGAGGTAAGACTTTCTAGACACATATTGGCATTGTTGTAAAAAGAAAAAACGACGCTACCACTATCTAAAAATTCAGCAGTATTGGCTCCAGTCACTATAGCCACTGAAAGATCCGAACTGGTCCAATAGCCGGCAGCAGGGCTGGGCAGGATAAGTTGCTGTCCCTCACAATAAGAGCCAAAGTTAACGGTGGTTGGGTAAATACAGCAGGTACTGCCATTGATGACCCCTCCTCTCGTATCAACAAAGGCGCCAAAGACCCTAATGGAGTTGATGACAGAAACAAGAGAGCCCACAGAAATTGAAATTTCATCAAAGGACAATGAGGTTTGAAAACCGAGATTGTATCTACCCGGACCAGGGCCAAACAAATTTAGGATCAGGGTTAAATCAATGAGGTCTATACCAGACTTGCATTCTCTAAGGGTGCCATCCAGGTAGGTACAGATGGTAATTGATTCGAGCAAATCGAGTTTGATCAATCCACCCATGTCTTCAATAGCAAAGCCAACGGAGCATCCGAGGGGATAGGTAGTAAGTCCATCCTGGACGGCAAGTGTACCCACAGCTGCCACCCCGGCAGTAATGTTGATTTGGGCATAATCTGTGCTGTTTTGAGAAATAGCATTTTCAGGATTCTCAACTTCACAAAGCACACAAGCCACACCATTGATGCCGGTTCTGAAGCCATCTATCAAAGCTGGAAATGCGGGCCTGTTGAGATAAAATGTAGAATCGCATGCAAGATCCGGTTTACAGAGAGAATCCACCAGCAGGGCATAAATTTTGGTTGAACCCAATGAAACCGAAACCGTGTTGAAAAGAGAAAGGGTAATCTGATCAAATGGCTGCTGGGTTACAAAGCCTACTGACCTCCTTTCTGTGCTGGTCCAGAGATCGGCTTCAATTTGAATCAGGCCTCCGGAACCCGATTTACATTCTTTTAATAGTCCGTTCTCGTAGGTGCAAATCTGAATGGCATCTAAAATGTCAACGTCCAGGATGTTTTCATTGACAAGGTCAAAACCTACAAAGATGGAGTCAGACCAGGGAGAGAGGATTTTCTGAAAAGAAATACTGGCGGTGGTGCCAACGGCTGCCAGCAAATCAATTTCAGCAAAATCACCAGCGTCGTTATTGACGATGGCCGTAGGATTATTGATTTCACATGCCACGCAAGCCAAGCCACTTAACCCTGTGCCTGAAGCATTGAGATCAACAGGATAATCGGGTTGAACATAATTAGCTAGGGAGTTGCAGTCTAAAGAGGGCCCTTCGCAATATCTTTTTATGACCGGTCTGTATAATTCAATGGCTCCCAAATTGATGCTTAAAGGTTGGTTGATCTGAATGCGTATTTCATCAAAAGGAAGTTCGGTGACAAAGCCGGTTATAATTTTTGAGGCATTGTTTAAAAAAGGAGTTGAAATAAGTAGGCCAGTAGAAGAAAACGATTCTTGTTGGACATCATCAAGATAGGTTGTTATGGTAGTATATTGAGCCACATTGACCGATAAAACAGAAGGGAAGGCTACTTCAAAACCGGCAAAATAACCAGCTGGATAAGTAGAAAGTTGATCCTGCACAGAAACATAGGCCGAAGCCAGAATTGCCAAAGGAAAGTTTACAGTTGCTGAATTGGTTAAAGAGCTATCAACAAGGGCCCATTCATTTGTTATGCCACCCAAGCCCAGTCCTGTCACTCCTGAATCATCTATTTCAGCCGGAAAATCGGGAGCAACCATCGAGGTGGCCGCATTGCAAGAAGGTATGGGGCCTGCACAATAGGACTTAATGACGGGATGGTAAATTGTAGCCGTAAATAAAACTGAAACCAGGGCCTGATAACGAATTCTGATTTCATCAAAGGGGAGTGTGGTTATAAAGCCAACGATGGCGGTGCCGTCACTCTGTATGGCAAAAGAACTAATTGCCAGCGTAGAATTGGTAATAACGGAAGATTCAGCCAGAGCTCCATTGTTATAGGTACTAATGGTAACAGCAGAAGCGATGGTAACACCTATCAAACCGGCCGTACCAATTCTATAGCCGGCATAGGTGCCTGCAGCATAGGTATCGCCAACATCATTATCCCGAACTCCGATTTGTGCATCACAGTTGATGCCGGTAATGTTGATTGTGGTGGTGTTGGAGGTAGAAATGTCAATCAGGTTGCCAATATTATTGACGCTGCCAATGCAGAGTGGGATCAGGCTTCCTACCCCATCGTTTACTTGTGCCGTAAGGTTGTCAAATTCAGGCAAGTTCCATGGATAATTGACATTACAGGGAAGAGCTGGAATGGAAAAGGTGCCATGCAAATAGGGTGAGTCGGTGGATGAAAATGAATTGTCTATATCAGCTTCAGCAGCTTGAGCACTTTCCAAAATACATGCGCAAAGTAAAATGCACTTTACACACACTGCGATAGTGTAATTTTTTACATTCATACTCACTGGATTGCCAAAGCATGAAAAATCAAACCTAACCAACGACAACTATAAAAATAAAGTCCATGCAGAAATAAGAGTATAGCACAGACTAGGTAAGGCAAATAGACTATAATGCCTTTAAATGACAAATAGTATTAATACCACAACCCAAAAGCTGTAAGCGAAAAATTAAGACAATTCCCCATGCTTTTAAGTTCGATACAAATATATACTATAATCGCAATTAATGCAAGTTTAATTTTTACTTATCGTTAATATTTCTAAAAAAGTATAAAAACTTATATTTGTTTTAACAAGTAATGAGCTTTTTTATCTTTTGTACACAGTTTTGATTTTACAAAACCATTTATTGAAATACATTAAGTGAAAATTCATCAATAAAATTGTTCAAAAGAATAGTGAAAAACAAATTTTTGATGCTTAGCGCCTACAATAAAAAATCGCCACCGCTCTCCTGATGAGTGCGATGGCGATATAAGTATGTGCTGTAAGTTTTATCTTTAAGGCACCTGCTGGACAAAAAAGTCAAAGTTTGACAGGTACTCTGTATTCAAAGGATAGAATAATATCTGGGCATAAAGGATGTTTTTGTCGTCATCCGGGTTATCAAACTTGATTTTACCATCCATATTGATATCGCCCTGGTAGTAACCGTAAGCAAAATTGTAATTGGCATTGCCATTGGTATTGTCAGGATGTACCAGGATGTCAAAAAACAAGTAATTCAAATCATCTGCAGGGTTGGTAAACTTAAGCTTGCCATCTGCATTGAAATCGCCTGCCCAAAGTGCCCTGTATCCGAATTTTACCTCACTGTTTTGTGCCAGGCCGGTGTAGTTGAAGGCAGGGCCTCTGGAAGCACCAAAGTCAAATACCGGGGTAGTGGGTACGGTAAAGTCAACTAAACTGCTCCTGCTTACGATTTTAGACATTACACCCAAATGTAAACGGTGTCTGACCACAACATAGAAACTATCTGCGCTAACCCCTCCAAAAGCCAGGGCGGAAGTACCATCAACGTCAACCACATCGCCATCGCGCTGTAATAAACCGGAACGGGTTGCCATAACCAAGGTTGAATCTGTTTTGGATCTCAGTTCTACAAAAACCCAATCAACAATTGCGTTCTCGCCGGTAACTCCAAATACAGCAGCAGAATCTGCTATTGCACTTAGATTTGCTTGCGTACCCACTCCAACATGCGTAAAGTTTCCGGTCACATCAACATTTGATGTAGCAATGGTATATGGATCTTTGACTGGGATGTTATTGGCAGCTGTGTAAGGATTTACCCTCAGGTTGTCCCTCATGAGAGGTCTACCTGTAGACGAAGTAGCATTATTGTTGTTTGAAAGTGCTGCTTCCAGGTAGACCCTGATTCTTAGGGTCAGTGGTTCAACTACAAGGATGTGTGCGGTTGCGCTGGCACAGGCCTGCTCAGCTTTATTATCACATACCGTATAAACGATGTCAAGTGGTCCTGAGAAAGAAGGTGCCGGTGTGAAGACCAGGTCTCCATTTGATGCCAGATAATAGCTTCCCTGAGCAATTACAATAGGAGACGCACTGCTTCCCTGTGCGTTTACCAACTGGCTATCACCCTGGGCATCTGTATCGTTCATTTTAACATTGGCAGTTAGCGTATTTCCCTGTTGCAGCGGATAGAAGTCATCTGCAGCATTGGTTGTATTGAGTGATGTGGAATCGTGCACTGTAACAAGCACCATTGCATCTCTGCATCCAAGGTTTTCTTCCAGACAAACCTCATACTTAAAGGTATCGAGTCCGATCATGAGGGTGGTGGGTGTATAGTTCACATTTCCTAATGCATCGATTGCACCTATACCATTGCTTGGATTTTTGGTAATGGCAACGGTAGTGCCATTTACAATGCATGATTCTGTAGAAATACACTGGTCATTGCTCAACAGATTGGGTACAATAGCAGCTCCCGAACCAGAACCACAGGTCATGCTGTGAACCACGTCTGTATTGATGACAGCGGTCTTAGGAAGGGTAGCTCCATCAACTACTGTAATTACGAGTTCTGCAGTTGGGCAGGCGCTGTACGCAGGTGGAATACAAACTGGAACTTTATATTGATAAACTCCAGGCATATTGGCAACGAAAGTGTAGCTACCATTGGCATTTACCATAAGTGTTGGTAGAGATCCGGCTGGTTTTTTAATAAGCTGGAACATATTGCTATAAGTAGTCTGAGCAGGCACCTCGTCGTTAGTACGAACGCTACCTGAAACAGGAACACTGACAAACGTAACATTAAAGTCTGGATCGATACATGGTTTAACAGCCACAGCATCATCCGGTAAAGTAGCGGTGCAGCCGGTTCCATTTTCAGTAAATACAAAACCTGATTTTCCTGGAGCAAGCCCTGTTACATAACCATTGTTATCAACCATGGCAACTTTTGGATTGGTGCTGGTCCAAACTCCTCCACCGATTGGTGAAAGACGGGTTTGATATCCCATACAAATAATACTATCTCCCAACACATCTGCAATCAGTGCAGGGCTGACGGAAACAGACAAGGTGCTATCGGAATTACATCCGGTGGCATCATCTGTGAATACAAAAAATGCTTCACCAGCTGACAAGCTTGTTACAATTCCTTCATTGTCTACATCTGCAACAGACGGCTGTAATGAAGTCCATGTTCCTCCTGTGGAAGGAATCAAAGTAGTTTGATTTCCCACACAAATTTCAGAAGGACCGGCCAATGAAACATAAGGGCTTGAGTTTACCAAAAGTCCGCTTGATGGATTAGAGGTACAACCTGTTGCTGTATTTTTAAAAGTAAATCTGGCCAAGCCCTGGCTCATTCCTGTTACAGTACCTGTAGCTGTTACAGTTGCGATGGTAGGATTTAAGCTTGTCCATGTACCTGCTACAGGGGCTGTGAGGCCCATTGTGCTACCAACACACAAAGTAGATTGTGGTAAAGTAACAACAGGCTTAGAAAGAACTACGATTGAAATACTATCTTTTGAAGTACAACCTGTTGTAAGGTTGGTAAATTTCAAATGAGCGGTACCAGGAGCTATTCCCGTAACAGATCCTGCATTGCTCACAGAAGCAATAGCTCCATTGGAACTGACCCAAATACCACCAATTGTAGGGAACACTGTGGTTGCATTGCCCACGCACAGCTGATTAGAGCCAGGTAGTGAAATAAAAGGTGATGGATTTACTAATAACGCGCTTGAAGAGTCAGATTTACATCCAGACACAGATTCGGTAAAAATAAATTTAACAGAACCTGATCCAATTGTAGTTATCAATCCAGCATTTGTAATGGTTGCTACTGCTGGATTAGAACTTTGCCAGGTACCACCTGAGGAAGGTTGAATTTGACTTTGGCTTCCGCTACAAACAGCTGTTGGGCCAGAGAAACTGATCTGAGGCTTGCCATTAACTGTAATATAAGGTGTTGGATCAGAAGCACAACCTCCGTTTAAAACAAAGGTGAAAGTAGCCATGCCCTGCGTCAATCCGGTAACGATGCCTGCGTTGGTAACACTGGCAATAGCGGGGTGATTTGACTGCCAAGAACCTCCTGATGTTGGAGATAGGGTTGTAGTTGAACCTGCGCAGATGGCGTTGCTGCCTGTAATCTGAACCACCGGTTTGATCAATACTGTGACAGCTGTACTAGGATCAGATACACAGCCTGTTCCTGATTCAGTAAAAATAAACTGAGCAGAACCAGATGCAAGTGCAGTAACTAATCCTCCATTGGTAACCATGGCAACTGATGGATTGGTACTTTGCCAAACACCTCCTGTTGAAGGTAAAAGAGTGGTGGTAGCTCCAGTACAAAGAGTGGCACCGCCTGCGATTTGAGTAACAGGTTTGTTATAAACAAGGAAAGGGTTTGTTGGCTGAGATGCACATCCTGTAACAGTAGAAGTAAATCTAAAGGTAGTTTGTCCAACTGAATGTCCGGTTACCAAACCAGTGTTGGTAATGCTTGCAACAGCCGGATTAGAACTTACCCAAGTACCACCTGAAGTAGGCGAAAGTGATGAAGTGCCATTGACACAAACAGATGTTGGACCAGAGAAAACTATGGTAGGAATGGCATTGACAGTGACAAGGGCAGATGGATTTGAAACGCATCCTGAGCTTAGTGAGGTAAGGACAAAGGCCGTTTGTCCAGGGCCGAGACCTGTAACCAAGCCAGTATTGCTAACCAGTGCCGTATTGGTATTGACAGAGGACCAGTAACCGGCTTCAGAACCTGTTAACTGGAGTGTTTCGCCCACACAAATTTCATTATCATTAACTGTAATAGTTGGTTTTGCATTGACAGTTACCGGCTCAGATGGCAAAGAACTACAGCCACTTGCGGCATCGGTGAAAAACAAAAGTTGCACTACCTGCTGATATAGCAGTGACTGCACCGTTGTTTTCGATAGTAGCAACAATTGGATTGGAGCTGGTCCAAATTCCTCCCATGGTAGGACTCAGTGTAGTTTCGTCGCCAACACAAAGAGAAGAAGAACCTGTTAATACGGTAGATGGTTTTATGTTAACACTCACTGGTGCCGAAGCATCAGAAGCACAATTTGATCCTGCAAGTGTATATGTAAAGGTAGCACTACCGGCTGCCAAAGCAGTTATCACTCCTTGATTGGTGATTGAAATCACGGATGGGTTTGAACTTACCCATGTTCCACCAAAAGCGGGAGAAATGGTTCTTTGATCTCCAATACACATATTGGTAGACCCATTGAGATTGATTACAGGTTTGGTGTCTACAATAATAGGTGAGCTGGGATCAGAAACACAGCCATTAGATGATTGTGTAAAGATAAAGGTAGCGATGCCAGTTGAAATACCTGTAACCAAGCCTGTATTGGTAACAGAAGCAACCGATGGATTGGTACTTGACCATATACCACCTGTAGATGGCGTAAGGGTACTGGTACTTCCGATACAAAGGCTGGAGGCCCCAGTGATGGACACAATCGGCTTGGCCGTAACACTGATGTTGGCAGATGCAACTGCAGAACAGCCATTTACGTTGGTGACTGTTACTTTAAACAAAGAGCTTGGTGCAGTAGGATATACTGTAACAGTTTGTGAAATTGCATTGCCCGCATTTGCACTCCATTGATAAGTAACTGCAGAGCTGGCATTGACCATAAGATCCATACTTTGGCCTTCACAGATATTAGATTGAAGTGATACAATTAGTGGTTCGTACTTTTCATATACAAAGCCAGAAGTAGATGCATGACATAGGTATTGGTCTGTAACCGTTACGTAGTAATTACCATTTAAAGTAATTGGCACTATGGCTTGATTGGCTGTAAATGAAGATGGTCCGGTCCAGCTGTACGTAAAAGGTGCGTTACCACCTGTGACCAGCGCTTTTAATTTTGAAGTATCTGTCAGACAAATGGAACCGTTGTAGTCAATGGTTAGAGCAGGGAGGCCTCTCACGTTGATTGGACTGGCAAGGGTAGCACTGCAACCTGTAACAGCAGCAGTAAAAGTAAAGTTTACTGTTCCTACCGCTGCCGGAGAAACCAAACCTTCGCTTGAAACTGCAGCAATCGACAAATTAGATGAGGCCCAGCTACCTCCTGATGTAGGAGTAAGGTTTAAGGTGCTGCCCATACAAACATTGTTGGATGAAGCAGATACAATGGGTTTAGCATTGATTGTTATGGCTGAGCTCGCATCTGATACGCAACCAGTAGTAGAATTGGTAAAGGTGAATGCAGCTGATCCGGCAGCAATACCTGTTATGAGGCCTGCATTGTTGATGCTGGCTACACCAGGCGCTGAGCTGGTCCAGGTACCCCCTGAAGTTGGGGTAATGGTAGTTGTTGCACCCACGCAAAGACTTGATGACAAAGGTTGTGTAATGGTTGGCTTACTATTGACCACAATAGTAACTTCATTGCTTTCAAGACCGCATATCTTACCTGTCAGTTTTGTATAAAATCTTTTAAATTTATGGGTACCTACACCTAGTGAAAGAGTTGTATAATTTTGCAGGTTGCTGATGCCGGGTGCGTTTGCATACGCAGCACCATTGAGTGAGTACATCCATTGAAATATACCTGCAGCAGGATTGGGTGAAGATCCATTGATAGTAAGGATGCCTGTGCTTACACAAAAATTAGTTGTAGCGGGAGAAGTGATGGTGTTGTTAGAGATTACACAATCACATGCATCGTTGACCATGATTTTGGCAGTATCGGAACAACCGGCTGCATTGGTCCAAACCAGGTAATAATTTCCGAAGGTAGAAAATTTATTAACAGTAGATGTAGGACTTGTTGGATTGACAATAGTGACAGTACCAGCACTGCCTGCACCAAGAGTCCAGGTACCGGTACCAGTAGCGGCCATAGTGGCTGCATCGCTTTCAAAACAATCCAATGAACCCGGATCGGGTCCTGCATTGGGTCTGGCATTGATGGTTATGTTGTTAGTGGCATTAGAGGCACAGCCGGTAGCCGAAGAAGTAAACGTGAAATTAACGGTTCCTGCTGCAATAGCGGTAACAAGGCCGCTATTGGTTACAGTGGCTTTTGATCCGTCAGAAACGGCCCAGCTGCCTCCCGTTGAAGGTGACAATTGAGAAGTAGAACCTACGCATAGTGTATTGGACCCCGTAATACTAACAGTAGGTTTGGCATTAACGCTGATAGTAGAAGAGGCTGTACCAGTACATCCCACATTGTTGGTAACCGTTACAATATAAGTTGAAGAAGGTAAAACTGGGAATACATTGACAGTAGATGATGTGGCGTTGCCGGCATTGGCTCCCCAAACATAGGAAGTAGCATTTGCACCACTTGCTGAAAGATTTACAGATTGACCTTCGCATACGGTAGTTTGAACTGCTGCTACCAATGGCTCAAATTTTACGTGAACAAAGCCGTTGGCAGTAGATTGACAACCCGAACCATCAGTAATGGTTAGGTAGTAATTGCCACTTTGGGTAATGCTGGCATTCTGTGTATTGGCAGTGAATCCAGAAGGGCCACTCCATGTATAGACAAAGGGAGCCGTACCACCCGTTTTGGTTGCTGTCAGTTGGGAATTGCTGGTCAAACAAACAGAACCATTGTAATTAATTCCGGAAGTTAAACCTGCTCCTACAGTAATAGCTGTTGTGGGGTTTGAGGTACATCCATTAGAAGTTTGCGTAAACGTAAATGTAACACTTCCAGAAGCCATACCTGTTACAACACCTGTATTGGTAACTGTAGCAATGGTTGAATTAGAAGAAGACCATGTACCTCCTGTTGAAGGAGACAAGGTTGTGGTACTACCAGCACAAATGGTAGTGGGTCCAGTAACTGATACCACAGGTCTTCCGTTTACAGTTACAGGGCCTGAGGCATTGGAAACGCAGCCCGTTGTAGAATTGGTAAATGTAAATGTAGCTGTACCAGAAGTTACACCGGTAACAATACCGCTATTGGTTATGGTGGCAATGCCTGGTGCGCTTGAAACCCATGTGCCTCCTGTAGTTGGAGAGAGCGAAGTAGTAGCTCCGGCACAGATGGTTGCAGCGCCAACAATCGTTGCCACAGGTTTTGGATTAACTGTGATCAAACTACTAGCAGAGGTAGCGGCTCCGCAACCAACGCCGGTTTGTGTTACAGAAACTTTATAATATCTTGAAGAGCTTAATACCGGAGTAGTATACGTAGCAGAATTAGCTCCACTGATATTGGTATAGGTAATATTATCAGTGCTGCTTTGCCATTGGTAGTTAGATGTACCCGTACCGTCGACAAGGGTACTTCCCAAAGTAACGGAATTGCCTTCACAAATAGTCAGCCCTCCTCCAGTAATGGAAACAACAGGATCTGCAACAACGGTTACCAAACCAGAGGCAGAAGTGGATGAACCACAACCAGAGGCTGCCTGGGTTATAGAAACTCTGTAATACATATTGGAAGTCAGTACCGGTGTAGTGTATGTGGCAGCAGTAGCACCAGAAATAGTAGTCCAGGTGCTATTGTTGGTTGAATTTTGCCAGATATAAGTTGTTGCTCCGGTACCACCAGAAATAGAACTTCCCAAGGTCACGGTGCCTCCGGTACAAATTGTGTTTCCTGCTCCGGTAACACTTACGGTTGGATCAGCGACCACGGTCAAAGTAGCAGAAGGCAATGAAATACAGCCATTAGAAGTTTGTGTAAAAGTAAAGCTAGCTGTACCTGCACTTACTGCTGTTACAGCACCTGCATTGGTAATGGTTGCAACGGCTGGATTACTTGAGGTCCATGTACCGCCGGTTGATGGAGTGATAGATGCAGTGCCGCCGACACAAAGAGTAGATGCACTAAGTGTACCAATAACCGGTCTAGCGGTCATGGTCAGCGTAATAGAATTACTAGCTTGGGGACAACCGGAGTTGTTGGCTGTATTATAAGCCCTGAGTGTATAAGTTCCTGCGGCCGTTGCCAAATAAGAAGTGGCAGTTGTACCGGAAGCAACCACAACACCATCTTTTAACCATTCATAGAACGACCAATTTGAATTGAGCGTTTCGAGGTTGGCCTGTATATTGGTATTGGTACCTTCGCAGAATGTTGTTACGGGGGTTGTGATAGAAACTGTTTTGCCACAAAGACCAAAATAGATTCCATCTAATGCAAGATCGTTGCCATAATTGCCAGGTATCTTATTTGCAATTCTCAAACTAGCGGTAGTAGCAGAACCTGAATTCCAGGTGCCTTGTACTTTAATCCATTTGGTTGAATCTGCCTTAGCCTGACGTGGCATAATAAAGTTAGCTCCCGGCAACGCAATTCCATTGATGGCAAACTGGAAGTTGGGATCCACTCCAGGGTAACCGACAGCTTCTGAATAATAAACATTTTTTGTCCATACTGAAAATACATAATCGGTATTGGGACAAACACTAACTGTTTGAGACCAGATTCTGTCATTTACACCTGTAGCTGCACTTGGGTCTATGAGCATGAACTTGCCGCCAGCCCCATTTCTATCTGCTACTGACCATATTGAATTGTTACATCCAAGAGGAGCACCTACTTCTGTAATTCTGTTAACTATACTGTAGATACCCCAGATTCCGCACATAGCAGCTGGATTGGTATAAACATAATCAGAAACGAAACCAGTATTACCTGCTTCAAATTCACCATTCGTAACAAGGTTCTGACCCACAAATTCGCAAGAATTACAGTCCGTATCGAGGGCATCGGTCAAGCCATCTCCATCATCGTCTAAACCATTATTACAGATTTCGCATCTTTCTTTAATTTGAATATTATCAATGTATATAGTACCTGTTGCTTTAGCCAAATTCAATAAAAAGGAAACATTGGATAAAGCAGAGCTGGGTGTAAAATCATAAGAGTATAAAGCATAGCCAGTACCAATGGTGAAGCTTTGGGAAAAATAAGTTGTATAAGGAGAAGCTCCTAACTGTAACAATACCGAAGCTGTTCTTGATGTACTTGCCTTAGCCCAAAATGTAATGGTATATTTTGTACCTGCCATCAAAGACTTACCTGTTTGTGCCAATTGAACATGCCAATCGGTACCATTTTGAGTAGTGGTTACCACAATTTTTGCTGAGTTGGCACCAGATATAATATTGTTTTTATCAACGGTCAAAGAAGCAGCATTGCCCGATTGAACATTTAATTGCCAACCTGTAGTGCCATTGTCAAATTCACGGTTGGTAATGAGTCCACAATCCGGATCGCTGCAATCTTCAAGTCCATCACCATCATCATCAATACCATTGCCGCAAATCTCATCCTGACAACCACCAACTGCCTCTAGAATGGCTCTTTCGAGTAAAATTTTAGCCGTTTGAGTTAGGTGTTTGGTAGGGTGAAAATAAGAAGTTGAAGGTGCCGGTAAGGCACCGCCATTGCTGCTATTGGCATAAAATCCATTCATATGATAGCCCAAAAATACCCTTGCACCATGTGTTGTTGAAATGGTACCGCTCAATTCATGTGCTTCATAATTGAAGCCAATACCATTGATGCCACTGTTGGCATTTCCTGCACTGGCCCATAATACCGGAGAAGCATTTGATAAATAATTGCCTGTAGTCAGCACATTGCTGCTAATGGCTCCGAAGTTGTCATAATTATAGATTTCTGCAAGTGTGCTATTATCAATGTAAGCGCTTGTTGACCAGGATGTACCTCCTGTACCTGTGATCATGCCCAGGTCGTCCAACATTTCATAATTCATGTTAAGTAAGCCACCTGTATAATTTTTTAAGAAGTTTTTCAGATCGGTAGAAACATGGCCTTCTGTAGTGGGAGAAACAATGATTGTTTTGTAGTTAGAAAAATTGACTGTCATTGCCACATTGGTATTAGGGTCATAAGTACCGTAACCACTGGCATCAGGTTTGACCAAAACGGGTGTAACCGTTCCTCCATTTACCTCAGTGAGGTAGTTGATAAAACCGTGATCATATGCGTCACCATCAGCCGGTTTATCCAAACCACAAAGGTAAAGGACATCGCAATCAAAAGTATTGGAAGTACATGCTACAGGAGCATTAAAGGTTCTTGAAGCAGAACATCCTGAAGTATTGAGCCAGGTTGCAGTTACGGAACGTGAAGTTGCCCCATTGGCAGGAACCATAAAAACAATATTTTGAGGAGATGTAGCGCCGCCGGCCACATCAATCAGTTCAATTTTTTCACCCAATGTTACCCTGATTCTATCTCCTGAAGGGGCGTTGGTCCATGTGATTGGAACCGTAACAGTAGCTACATCCTGGATTGGGTGGTCAATACAACCACTGACAACCGGAGTACCCATGGCAAGGGTAGCATTAGATACAGTAACGGTGCCATTCGCTGTAGAAACGCAGCCAGTTGATCTCACAACTTCAATATCATCTACGTATAGAATTCCTTTTTCATTGGTAGATGCACCTATCTGAAGCCATGCTGCATTTGGTGGTGCTACTGCTGTAAAAGTATATTTTGTGAAAGAACCACTTGTAACTACGGCTGAATGAAAGGTAGCCAATTCTGCCCAGGAAGAATTGAAAAAATTGTAACCCACCATTGGATTGGAAGCAGGATTGGTAGATTTGGCCCAAAAAGAAATTGTAAAATATTGTCCTGGAGTTACGGCAATATCTTGTCCAAAACCACCCCAGGCTGAAGTGCCGTTAATTTTTGCACCTTTGGTACCAGTTCTAAATTCACCTGCAGTTGTAGTAACCGCAGCATTGCCCCAGTTCGCCCAATTCTGAAAATTGGTAGCAGATTCAAATCCATTGTTTAATACCAGGTTGGAAGATTGTGCAGGAGTACAAGTTACAGAATAGGTTGTAGTGGAAGCAGGAGTCACTGTGATAGAAGATGTGGTGGCTCCATTGGACCAGGCCAGGCTGGAAGAGCAGCCACTTGCTGTCAATGTTGCACTACCTCCAGCACATACTGTAGCATTGTTAACAGTAACAGGCGTGCCAGATGAATAACCCACATTGACCAAATCTGTAGTGGTACATGAGCCATTTGATACGGTCCATTTAAAAGAGGCAGCACTGCCAGAAGTAATTGTAACAGTAGGAGAAACAGAAGAAGTACTGGAAATGGTAGCACTGCCACTATTTACAGACCATGTACCTGTATATCCTGAAGCTGCTGCTGTTGCACCTAAAACAAATGTATTGGTACAACCAAACTGATCGAGGCCTGCAATCGCTGTTGATCCTCTGTTGATTTCGGTAATACAAACATCATCAATGACAATGCCTTTAGTTGCATCTTCACTAGTAAAATAAAAATCTCCCCAGGTAAATCCGTTAGATGGGATGGTCACGGTAAATTCATACCGCTGCCAATTTAGATCGTTCCAGGAAGCACTTTTGGGAGCCATTAATTCGATCACTTTTGTGGTGCTCGTGGATGAAGATGAAGCCGCATGTTCAAGTGCAAACGGAGAATCGTATTGAGTTGCTCCATTGGTATATGCAGCTATCCATGCTGTAAATTTATAAGTTTTTCCACATTGAAGATTGGCACTTAAGCCCAAAGCAGATAAACAAAAACTTCCTCCATTCAGGTAAATCATATGGGTACCGCTTTTAGGATCTCCGGATGCACCGGTTTTTTTCAAATAAAAGGCACCATAAAAAGAAGTAGTATTGGTGGCATTGCCTCCATATCTTTCTGACCAATAGCTTGGTGCTATGGTTGAAGTAACCAGTAGGGCAGGTGTAGAATTGAAGGTGAGGTTAAAATTGGTTGCATTTCCTTCTGTTTCCAAATCTCCATTTCCATTAATAGGATTGACGCAAGTTGTGCTACAACCGGTACTATTGGTGAGGATAATATCATCTGTTGAAGTACACAAACCATTGACAACAGAATATCTGAGGGTGGCAGAATTGCCAGATGGCATTGATACAGTAATTGCAGGATCTGACCAGCTTGTATTGTTGTATACAGTACCACTTACAACCGACCATGACGAAGTTTGGCCAGTTAAAGGTGTATTGCCTGTAAGTTCAAAAGCTCCATTTTCACATTGTGAAATATCTGCGCCTGCATTGGCCACAGGCATGTTGGATATGGTTTTAGTGATGGCATTTGAATAAGCCCAGACATCACAGCCCCTTCTCCTCGCTTTGCGTCTGTACTTGGTTGTTTGATAAATGACCCCAGGATTATACGTGGTTGAAGTAGCCCCGCTGATCTCACTAAAGGTTACCCAATTGTCTGTAGATTGTTCCCATTTGTATTCAAGGGTACCGCTTCCACCTGAAGCGCTTACAGAACTTGTTGTCGCAGCGGGGTCAAAGCCACAGGTTCCTGATTCATCACCGGCAATGGTACCTGCCGTAGTGATATTAGAACAACAATTGGGTGCACTGGCAGCAAATGGGAAAAAGTGAATTTCACCTAAGCCGAGAGATGCCGTTTTTGCAACAATGTTTCCATCAATATCACCAGTACCTGTTTTGATCAGATTCATAGAGGGTGCGAAAATGGTACCGTAAATTAAACTAGCTGTATTAACTGTTAAGTTATAGGAAGTCGAACCATAAAAGTTCCACAAAATATAAGGTGCCGATGAATTAGAAATGCCCGGCATGTTTCTGTTGTTCCAGGTAAAATTGGCGGTCAGGTTTACAGTAATGACCAAAATTTTTGTAGCACTGGGAATGCCTGTGCCTTCAAATTTAAATTCAGTGATGTTGTTTAAAGAGGTTGTGGAAAGTTTCAGGTGGTTAACACCATTGGCCAATGAAGTAATTTTTACATTTTGGGCTGATGAAACAGTATTTCCTGAAATAGCAGCCCCACTGGAATTATAAAGCTGAACATTGCCTGTACAATTGGATAAACCAAACGAATTGTTTCTGTAAGTATCAAACAAACTGGCAAAAGCAAAAGGTGAGCTTTGGAAAACAGCCGGGTTGGGTGTTTGATCAATAGTACCCTCTATTCTCTTGGCATTGTTATAAGATGCGCCTGATGGGTAGACTTGTGTATTGTTATTTGTTCCATTATCTCCAGAGGCGGAACCAGAACCACTACCAATGTGGATGTATTTGTTGCTCAGTACTTTTAAGTTACCCGCTGTCCAGGTAACACTACCAGCAACCATCAATCCAGTAGAGGTGCTTCCATCACCCGGGAAAATATATGAACCTGTGTTGTCCATATTGATTTCACCTGTAGCAGAGTTGTTGATAATCAAATTACCCCCAACCGCCAATGGACCGTGAATGTGGTGGCCTCCAGTTGATGTAAAGTTTCCTTCTGTAATAATTTGAAAACCCTGGTTTCCATCAATAGGATTTTGAGAACTCAATATTCCCAGGGTAAGCATAGCCAGAGAAAAGACTATGGATTTTTTCCATGATGTGGCAATACCACATACGCGAGTAAGCTGTTTCAAAATATTGTGCTTTTAGTAAGTTTTGGTGGTTCTTTCAAACCGTGCACAAAACACATTAATCAATAGGTCAAGCCCATGACTTTTATCTTTTGTACATGATAGGGACAGCTAAAATGAACTCCCCCCTAAGCACATTGCTATATATATAATGAAATGTAAAAATTATGACAAAAGAACAAAACTGAAATTTTAATAATTTACATTTCGGATATAATCTATTGATTAATTAAAATTAACATAGTAGATAAAATAATAATATTCAATTATGAAAGTACAAAATTCAGTCTTGTACAGGCACTAAAAAATAAATGATTGGACAAAAAGAAGATTGCCCAATCATTTTAAAATTATTTTTCTAAGATAAAAATTCAGACGTAGGGGTTCTTTACGGAACCTGCTGAATGAAGAAATTGAAGTTTGAAATGAAATCGTCGTTCAATTTATAGAATAGGATCTGCGCATAGAGCAGATTTTTATCATCATTAGGGTTGTCAAATTTGATCTTGCCATTCATATTCACATCACCCTGATAATATCCGAATCCAAAATTGTAATTGGCATTGGCATTGGGATTACCCGGATGGAACAAAATATCAAAATACAAGACATTGATGTCATCACTTGGGTTGGTAAATTTGAGTTTACCATCACCGTTAAAGTCTCCGGCCCACAAGGCACGATAGCCGTTTTTAACTCCATTATTGGTGGCTTGGTTGGTGTAATCGTACCCAATATTTTTTGTTGTACCAAAGTCAAACAGTGGTGTGGATGAAGATGTAAAATCAACCAGTTGATTTCTGGAAACTACTCTTGACATTGCACCCAGGTGGCTACGATGTCGGACTACAACATAGAAGCTATCCACATTTAAGCCGGCAAAGCCCAATGGGCTGGCTCCATCCAGATCTACGATGTCACCGTCTCTTTGCAATAGACCCGATCTGGTGGCTATGGTCAAGGTAGGATTGTCTTTACTTCGGATTTCAACAAAAATCCAATCTACGATGGCATCATCTCCGGTTACGGAAAAGACAGAAGCCGTATCAGGAATAGAGTCATACTGTGGCAATGAACCCGGCATCATAAATTCGTAATACTGGGTTACATCCACAAATTCAGTTGCAAATTTATATGGATCCTTTACCGGGATCGCACACTTACCTGTTTCTGGCCCACGCCGGAGGTCATCTCGCATTAACGGACGACCAATAAGGGACAAAGCATTGCTGTTGTCGATCAAAGCTCCTTCAAGATAAACCCTGATTCGAAGGCTCATAGGCTCCAACACTAAAATATGGGCCGTTGCATTGGTGCAGTAGATGCTATCATTGGTATCACAAATGGTATAAACAATATCAACCGGTCCTTTAAAAGTTGAATTGGGATTAAAGTGCAAGATGCCATTTGGTTCAAGGTAATACTGGCCTTCAGAAATAGAAATCCAGCCGGTTTCACTGCCTAATGGTACAACAGAAAAATCATCACCTTCCGGATCAGTATCGTTCAAAACAACACTCTGACTTAGGGTGTCACCCTGCCAAAGCGAGAAAAAGTCGTCAGTTGCCACCGTTGAATTGACTGCAGAAGCAGAATTGGATACAATTACTACTTGCGACTGGGTGCAGTGAGCAACATCATCCATAAGGCAAATTTCATAAACTATGGTATCCAGACCCACATGACCAGAATCTGGCGTGTAAGAAAGACTTCCATCTGTATTGATAAAGTAACTGCCATAGTCAGGGCCTTTAATTATTTCTAATGTTGAAATATCAATCCCGCATGGATATCCGCTGACACACTTGTCATTTTCGGCAATTTTTATATTTATTGGGCTGTCGACCGTATTGGTAGCAAAATCTATATTGGCAACAGCAGATTGGATAGAATTTGCAATGTCAAGTACCGTGATTGTGAGTTCAGCCCCAGTACAACCATAAGAAGTAGGTGGAATACATACAGGAATATAATAAACATACTTTCCTTGCATATTGGCAACAAACTGATATTGGCCATTTTCAGATATGGTCAATTGAGCAATACTGCCTTCTGGTTTTGACCTATTGACATATCCGGTACCATAGGTAGCTGATAAAGGTACATTGTCATTGGTAGCTACACTTCCGCTTACCATGACATTTTTCGTAGTTACATTAAAATCAGGGTCGATACAATTGACAACCAGGATAGCATCAGAAGGAAGACTCGCTTTGCAGCCGGTACCTACCTCTGTAAAGGTGAAGCTAACTTTACCGGGTGCCATACCGGTAACTATACCATTGTTGTCAACAATGGCAATGCCATTGTTGGTTGCTTGCCATGTTCCTTCAGAATTGGCTGACAACTGTGTGCTAGATCCCATACAAATTTCCTGATATCCCTCGATAGAGACTGTCAG
This sequence comes from Saprospiraceae bacterium, assembly GCA_016717655.1. Taxonomy (GTDB): domain Bacteria; phylum Bacteroidota; class Bacteroidia; order Chitinophagales; family Saprospiraceae; genus JADKBO01. Next base: position 108,691 of record JADKFC010000003.1, on the reverse strand, counting down.
GCCTTGGGTAACATAGATTGAAGTTTCATTTTGAAGAGAAGTACACCCAGTACTGGATTCCGTAAAAGTGAAAGAAGCCTGGCCCTCTTTGAGTGCTGTCACAATGCCCTGGCTGTTGACAATGGCTACTTCTTCATCAGATGAGGCCCAAACACCACCAACAGAAGGTACAAGGGTTGTATTGGCACCTTCACAAATTTCTTGCGGACCAATCACTTGAGCATAAGGCTTAGGATTGACAAAAAGTGGTGGTGAATAAGTAGATATACAGCCTGTGGAAGAACTTTTAAATGTAAAATAAGCAACTCCCGGATTTGTTCCTAAAACAGAGTCTCCATTCACAATGGTAGCTGAGTTGGGCGACATGCTAATCCAAATACCAGGTTCAGAAGCCTCAAGACTCATTGTATCCCCGCTGCACATTGTGGTTTGTACCAATGTGATTGTGGGTTTAGGGTTCACCAAAATTTCAATCGGTTGGGTAGAGGTACAGCCTGTACTTGCATTGGTAAAGTACAGTTGGACGGTACCCGCAGAAATACCGGTAACCTGTCCAATGTTGCTGACAGTAGCAACAGATGGATTGCTGCTTACCCACACGCCGCCTACTGTAGGTGAAACTGAAGTAGTGGTGCCCACACAAATATGTGAAGATCCAGTTAACGTTACGAAAGGTGCATTATATACATGCATATCACCTGATACATCAGATATACAACCTGTAGAAGTTTCAGTATAATAAAAACTTGCAACGCCGAATCCAACTGAAGTGATTAAACCATTGTTATCAATGGAAGCAACTGTCGGATTGGTTGAAATCCATGTGCCTCCGGTAGTGGGTACAATGAGAGAACTTTCACCAGGACACAGAGTTGTAGGACCTGCAAAAGTGATATCTGGGATGGCATTGACAATAATATTTTCGGTAGGTAGTGATTCACAGCCTCCAATTTCCTGATACACAAATTTTGCCAAACCTTGAGAAAGAGTGGTGACTTCACCATCAATAGAAACCTCTGCAATGTCTGGGTTCAAAGAGGTCCAAAAACCTCCGAATTCAGGCAACAAACTAGTGGTCTCACCAACGCATACCGTTTGAGGTCCGTCAATAGAAACTTGAGGGCGACCTAAAATATAGACGCCAAGACTGGTATCTGAAATACAACCAGAGGTGCCTTCTGTATATACAAATCTTGCTTCTCCGTTTTCAACGCCAATTACTAAACCATCATTGGTTACGGTTGCAATTTCAGGCTGGGTACTTTGCCAGTATCCACCCACAGCAGGAAGCAAATAAGTAGAATCACCAGCACAGATTGTTGTTGGCCCTGAAATATTGATGGCAGGCTTGTCATATACTGTAACCGGTGCAGCCAAAGTAGCTGTACATCCTGACACCGCATCTTTAAACATGAATTCAGCTATGCCTATGTTAATGCCTGTGACTACACCTGCATTGGTAACCTCTGCAATCAATGAATCAGAAGAAGACCATGTACCCCCACTGATTGGAAATACCTGGGTCGTTGATCCAATACAAATTTGATCGGCACCAGAAAGAACCACAACCGGCAAAGGATTCACCAGGAAGGGTCTTGATGGATTGGAAGGACAACCAGAAATACTTGAAGTTAAGACAAAAGAAGTCTGACCTTGTTCTAAGGCGGTTACAACACCTGTCGGTGAAATAGAGGCTGCCAAAGGATTATTGCTTGTCCAGACACCGGGTTGATTGGTATACATGCCCGATATTTCTCCTACACAAAGTATACTATCTCCTGTAATTGAAATAACAGGTTTGGCATATACTGTTAAACTATCAGAAGGTAGAGATCTGCAACCAGTTGAAGATTGTGTAAAAGTAAAACTGGCCTTTCCAGCACCAATGGTAGAAACCACACCAGAAGGTGAAATGGATGCAATACCGGCATTACTACTTGTCCATGATCCTCCGGCATTAGGGCTTAAGAGAGAATTTTCTCCCATACAAAGTATGTCATTGCCCAATATTTGAATTTCAGGTAATGGATGGACAGTAATAGGATCAGAAGGTAGTGAGATACAATTGGTACCTCCTACCTCAAAAGTAAATGAAGCTGTTCCCTGAGAGACACCTGTTACTGTACCATTATTGCTGATGCTTGCAACACCAGGATTGCTACTTACCCAAACACCTCCGGAGGAAGGAATAAAAGTAGTAGTGGAACCAACACAAATTTCTGCTGGCCCTGTTCTTGTGATTATGGGTTTATTTCCTACAATTATCGCAGCTGAGGAATCAGATTTACAGCCGGTAATTGAATCTATGTAAACAAATTTTACTGCTCCTCCAGCCAAGCCGGTAATCACACCATCATTTCCCACAGAAGCTACAACCGGAGAGCCTGTGACCCAAGCTCCCCCCGAAATGGGGGCCAAATAAGAATTGGCACCAATACAAATGGAAGTAGAGCCTGTAATCTCAATTTCAGGTTTAGGAATTACATTGATTACAGCGGTAGCTGTTGCTGAGCAACCATGGTTATTGGTTACTCTTACATGGTAGGTAGTACTTGGTGGTGAGGCATACACTTCAACATAAGGATCTGTAGAACTGCCTGCATTTTCACTCCACAAATAAGAAGCTGCTCCATTGGCAACAGCATTTAAACCCAAAGAGTTGCCTTCACAAACACTGGTTTCCAGAGAAACAATGATGGGGTCAAATCTTTCATACACAAATGCAGTTGAAACAGATGAACAGGCATTTTGATCAGAAACTGTCACATTATAATTTCCACTTATAGCAATATCAATAGACGGCGTGCTTTCTGATAATGAAGGTCCTGTCCATGTATAGATATAAGGAGGAGTACCTGCTGTTACATAGGCAGTCAGTTCTGAAGTGTCTGTAATACAAACCGAGCCGTTAAAATCAATAACAACATGGGGAACGCTCCTCACAGTTATAGGTGTACTTACCAAAGACACACAACCTGTCGAAACCGAAGTATAGGTAAAGGTAGCTTGTCCCTGGCTGAGACCAGTTACAATACCAGAACTATTGATGGATGCGATAGCAGGGTTGCTACTTGTCCATGTACCACCACTTGAAGGTGTTAAACTTGACAAGCTACCAACACAGATAGCACCACTCCCGGTAAGATTAATGGTAGGTTTGTCATTTACTGTGATAGAAGATGTTGGCGATGAAATACAACCCGAAACACTATTGGTAAACGTAAAAGTAGCGGTACCACCTGAGATACCCGTAATAACGCCGGAATTTGTTATGGTCGCAACGGCTGGATTGGAACTGGTCCAGGTACCACCACTGGTAGGAGTAACAGTTGCATTTCGACCCGCACATATATCACTTAAGGAAGGATTGGTAACTGAAGGTACCTCTCTTACCACCAGGGCAATTGTATTACTTAATGTTGAACATATAACACCTGTTGTAGTAGTAAATCTTCTTCTAAATTTATGGGTACCCAGGCCCAGATTTTGGGTGGTGTAATCTTTTGTATTACTTGTACCAGATGCATTGGCAAAAATACCATTATTAAAACTATACTCCCACTGATAGGTGCCAGAAGCGGGATAAGCAGTGTACCCTGTTAATACAAGATTACCAGTCGATCCGCAATAGATGACCGTGGTAGGTGCGTCGATTAAATTATCTGCAATTGGACAGGTACAGGCGTCATTTACAAAAATGACAGCTGTATCTCTACATCCTCCACTGCTGGTCCAAACTAAGTCATAGTAACCTAGTCCACTGAAATTGTAAACATCCGTATTTGGATTGGTAGGTGATCCGATATCAGCAGTACCGGCACTTTCCGCTCCAATAGACCAGGTACCTGTACCGGTGGCACTCATTATGATTTGGGCAATAGAATAACAATTTTGTGGAGCGGGATCAGGGCCTGCATTGGGTATTGGATTGACAATTACATTTACAGAATCCTGATCTGTACAACCATTGTTATCAGTTACCGTAACATAATATTTGGTTGTAACCAACGGCATTACACTATTGGATGAGGTCATAATTCCGTTATTCCATGAATAATTATATGGGGTACTACCCGAAGTTGAAGTAGCATTTAATTGTGCTGAATTACCAACACAGATCATGGTATCCAAGCCGGCATCGGCATCCGGGAGGTTATTGACGATTATAGTAATTTGATCTGTTTTTGTACAACCCTTTGAATCAGTGACCGTCAGTGTATAGGTAGTGCTGATTAAGGGGTGAACACTGATAGAGGCCAGGTTCTGGCCATTGCTCCAGTTATAGCTAAAACCACCTGATCCGCCTGAGGCTGCTGCGTTGAGAATTATACTTTCGCCCCTACAAATTTGTTGGTCGGCACCTGCATTGGCATCCGGTAAGGAATTAACAGTGACTGTAATTTCATCCGTTTTGGTACACCCTTTTGAGTCTGTTACAGTCAGAAGATAAGTCTGCGTACTTGATGGAGATACAGCAATTGTAGGCAAAGAGGAGCCGGTACTCCATAAATAATTATAGGGTCCACTTCCACCTGATCCGGATGCGGTAAGGGTAGTACCTGAAGAATAACAAATTTCATTGTCAGTTCCAGCATCGGCAGTTGGCAAAGCATTCACAACCACATTGACATTATCAGAATTAGAGCATCCATTACCATCAGTAACTGTAACAGAATAGGTAGTGTTAGTAAGGGGTGATTCCGTTCTTGTACCAGAGGTAGAACCGTTCTCCCAGGTGTAAGAATACGGTGTAGACCCACCAATACCAATGGCACTTAACATTGCAGAGCTACCTGCACAAATTTCCTGATTATCCCCAGCATAGGCTGTTGGTAATGGATTTACTATGATAAAGATAGAATCATATTTAAAACATTTGTCATCATTTTCGATATATACGCCGTGCCATGATGAAGTGAGGGGAGTGATCACAATATTGGTAGTTGTGCTTCCTGTTTCCCATAGATATCGGGTACCCCCTGATGCAATTAAACCTGTGCTTTCGCCAATACATATAACATCATCTCCAGAAATTCCGCCAACAAAATTATCACAGTTATTAACAGCACAATTACAACTGCTAAAACATTGAGTTAGAATAGTAGCCTCATTTTCTTCAACTCCTACTCCGGGAACATTGGTAATATTCAAAGACTTTGAAAACCAGCTAACACCTGGCAGACTCCATATCCCTGTATTCTCAAAAACGTCATCCACTGCTACACAAAGTTCAAAACCTTCCATGGTGCCTGCATTGGTAAAACTTCCGGAATCGTTGATTTTGACTTTTACATCACACAATGTCATGGTTCTGGTATTGTGTTGGAAATTTCCATTTGCCAAAACTATCGTAGTACCATAAATATTTTGATTGCTACTTGTTTGCCATTGGCCTCCATCCTCAGCATCTTTTGTATTTATAGCATTAGAGGTTGAATGGGTGGCGCCTTTGTCACCTACTTCAATACAAGAGTTCATGATCAAATCTACTCCATTAGTACCTAAGCCTGTGCCGGTATTTGCTAAAACAAAATCCTGGGTTACGTTGAGACAAACATTGGAGAGATATCTATACCCACCAGTGTTCTGAAAACTTGCCGCCGAGCATGCAGCCTGACCATAAAATTCACTTCCCGCCGCTTCTTCTCCTATTTCTACTGATGTGTTGGAGATACAAATTCCTGTATTTGCCAATTGGGTGACATCTCTCACCGTGCGAAGAGAGCCCGACGTTTGAATAAATCTTGCTCCTGCAGCTTCGACCCTGATTTTCCCCAATACAATTAATGTAGGACCATCGATGTGTAAAACAGCTGCACTGTTATTTAACACAATATCGCTATGATTTACAACCACGGTACCACTGCCTGTAATTTTTATTTTATTGGTAATATTGGAAGGTACCATGCCAGTAAGGCTTTCAAAAGTTTTAATTCCTGTGGCTACAACATTTACGTTGTAACTGGCAGCGGGTGTACATATAGCATCAACCGGAGGCGGAGTACAACAATCCTCCACTACGATATTTACATTTGAAGTGTTGGTACATCCCCCTGCGTCTGTAATAGTAATTGTATACGTTGTGTTAACTAATGGCGCCACTACTTTGACATTACCAGCACCCAGGCCAGAACTCCAGTTAAAATTGTACCCTGGTGACCCTCCAGACCCACTGGCTGTAAGGCTTGTAGAACCTCCATAACAGATGGTAGTTTCTCCACTCAAATTAATAGCAGGTATAGGATTTACAGTTATTTGAGTACTGGTGGAATTGATTGCTCCACATCCAACTCCTGTCATTGTAAGCGCCACACGATAATATCTTGCAGCTGTCATTGGTGGAGTGGTATATGAACTAGCAGTAGCACCAGATATATTGGTCCATGTACTATTGTTTACACTGCTTTGCCATTGGTAGGAAGCAGTTCCTGTACCACCTGTAACAACGCTATTGAGGGTTGCAGTGTTACCATTACATACTCCAATACCACCACCGGTCACAGTAATTCCTGGGTCAGGAACAACCGAAATCAAAGAGGAAGCTGATGCATTGGAAGTACAGCCTTGACCTGTTTGTGTAATGCTTACTCTATAATAGGTGGATGAAATTAAGGCAGAAGTAGTATAGGTTGAATTGGTAGCTCCTGAAATATTGGCCCAAATGGTACCATTTGAAGAACTTTGCCATTGATATGAGGTAGTACCAGTTCCTCCACTCACAGCAGAAGTTAATAAGGTGGTACCGCCTGTGCAAATGGTAACATCACCACCACTTACGGATGGACTTGGATCCGCTACCACAGTTACTGTAGAAGTAGGCAGCGACATACAATTATTGGATGTTTGGGTAAATCTAAAGGTCGAAGTACCTGCTGCTACTCCTGTTACAATTCCGGCATTGGATACTGTGGCTACTGAAGAGTTGTTAGATATCCAACTTCCACCGGTGGCTGGAGACAAAGTGGTTGTGCCTCCTACACAAATTGTATTGTCACCTGTTATTGAAACAACAGGTTTTACTTCGATGGTCGCATTTCCGGTTGGATTGGATGCGCAACCTGTGGCTGTTGATGTAAAGGTAAAATTGACAGACCCTGCTGCTACTGCGGTCACAACACCTGCATTACTTACAGTTGCAATGGCATTATTACTACTGGTCCAGGTACCTCCGGAAGAAGGTGACAAAGTGGTATTGTCACCAATACACAAGATGGCAGAACCAATATAAGATACTGTGGGTTTAGGATTGACCGTGACGGTTCTACTTGCTGTAGATGTACATGCATTGGAACCTGTGACTGTTACTGTATAGGTAGTGGTTGTAGCCGGGCTTACAGTGATGGCAGCAGTAGTTGCACCGGTACTCCATAAATAAGAACTTCCTCCAGCTGCTGTTAATACAGTGCTTTGACCGGCACATATTGTATTGGTGCCTGAGATGGAAGCTGTAGGTGGTGTTAAAACTGTAATGGTTTTACTGCTTGTTGCAGTACAACCTGAAACATTGGTTACAGTAAGCTGATAGGTTGTATTTGCAATTGGAGAAACTGTGATGGCTGCAGTAGTTGCACCGGTACTCCATAAATACTGCGCACCTCCTGATGCTGTTAAGGTTACTGATGTACCTAAACATGAAGTACTGCCACCAGCAATAGAGGCAACCGGAGGCGTATTAACAGTAACTGTAGCTCTTGCTGTTGAAACACAACCACCGCTGGCAGTGACAGTAACAATATAAGTAGTAGTTATAGTTGGACTTACAGAAATGGATGCTGTAGTAGCTCCTGTGCTCCAAAGATAGGTTCCACCTCCTGATGCGGTAAGAGAAGTACTTTCACCTAAGCAGATCATAGCATCTCCTGCAATTGCATTGGTACAATTGCAGCTGGCAGGCGTCCATGTATTGGCCTGACATGCTTCATAATTATCACATACCGGAGCGGTACATACGGGTCCGCAGATAATAGCGGTTTCAAAAGTACCACCAGAATTTGTTACAAAAGTAATTTTACCCAATTTGTAGGATCCTGCCAGTTGGAAGATATATATTTTTTCCTGATTGCTTGTGAATCCTTCATCATATTTAAGGCCACAATAGCCAGTTGTTGGGTCTGTTCCATATTGAGGAGTTCCACCAAGGGCGTAGATAAAATCTGAAGCATTGTCCATGCAGCTTTGACAAACCAGATTACCGAACATGGCGTGGCTAATATCAGCACCACTCAAACCGTCTTTGACCTTATAGGTCCAGGTTGATCTACACTGTCCTCCATCATTGCTATAGGTAACCCCTAAAAATTGAGCAGTATGACCTGAAGTGGTGGTAACCACGATTTCATCACACGGACAGTCATCATCTTCTGCATCACCCAGTCCGTCACCATCATCATCGATGCCATTGGTACAGACCTCACACCTGTTTTTGATTTGCACATTGTCGATCCAGATATTGCCCGTAGCATTGGCTAAATTGAGTAAAAAGTTAACATTAGAATAGGTAGCTGATGGCGTATAGTCAAATGAAAATGTGGTTGCAGCAGTAGTAAGATTGATGGTTTGGCTATAATAATTGGTAAATGGTGAAACACCCAATTGAAGTGCAAAACTACCGGTTCTTGCCGTTGAGGCTTTGGCGGTAAAAGTAATAGTATACTTGGTGCCTGCCACCAATGTTTTGCCTGTTTGAGCCAGTTGGACATGCCAATCTGTGCCGTTTTGGGTGGTGGTAACATTTACCTTGGCAGAATTCACACCGGATAGTTGATTGGTTTTATCTGCTGTCAGCGTAGCTGCATTTCCTGATTGAACATACAGCTGCCAACCTGTAGTACCATTGTCAAACTCACGATTGGTAATCAAACCACAATCGGGGTCGATACAATCTTCTTTACCGTCACCATCATCGTCAATACCATTATCACATACTTCATCCATACAAGTGCCCACTGCTTCCAGTATAGCTCTTTCTAATTGGATCTTTCCGTTTAATGTAAGATGTTTGGTAGGGTGAAAATAAGAAGATGCAGGCGCTGGAATAACACCTCCATTGGCAGCGTTGGCATACAAACCATTCATGTGGAATCCAAGATAGACCCTGGTACCGTGGGTGGTAGACAGCCCTGAAAGTGAGTGGGCAGGGTAGCTAAAACGGATACCATTGATACCAGCATTTGCATCACCTGCATTGCCCCATAAGGTTACTGCTGCATTGCTTTTAAAATTGCCGCCTGTCATTACCAAGTTGTAAATTGGGGCAATGTTGTCATAATTATAAACCTCCATAAAGGTGGTGTTGTCGGTATAGGCTCCTGATGTCCAGTAGACAGCTCCGGCACCGGTGATCTGGCCCAGATCATCTATTACATCATAGTTCATGTTGAGTACACCACCTGGAAATCCTTTGAGGGTACTTACCATGTCTGTTGACATAGATCCCTGAGTTGTAGGAGAAACAATGATGGTTTTATAAATACTAAAATCAACTGAAACCGCAGAACTGGGGCTATTGGGATTATAGGTACCCATGCCTGAAGCATCCGGTTTTACCAAAATGGGGGTTACTGAACCGGAATTCACACTTTCCAGATAATTGATAAAACCATGATCCCATGCATCACCATCGGCAGGCTTATCCAAGCCGCAAAGATAGAGGATGTCACAATTGAGAGGATTGGTTGAACATGGACTAGGTGCATTAAAGGTTCGTGAGGCAGAACATCCTGCTGTGTTTAGCCAGGTAGCAGTTATTGTTTTAGATAATGTGCCATCAGCAGGAACCATAAAAGTTACAGTAGTTGGCGAAGTAGCACCGGCAGCAACATCAATGATTTCAATCTTATTATCTAATATGACTTTGATTTTATCACCAGAGGGAGCATTTGACCAACTCACCGCCACACTGACGGTAGCAACATCCTGGATAGGATGATCGATGCAAGAACTGACTACAGGAGCTGCCATAGCAATAGTGGCATTAGAAACTGTGACCGTAGCAGTACCTATTGACTGACAGCTGGTTGATCTGGTAACTTCAACATCATCCACCAGTAATATACCTTCCTGATCTGATGATGCAAAAAACTGCATCCAGGCAGCAGTTGGCGGAGCTAATACTGTAATTGTATATTTTGTATACGTGCTTGATGTAACATCAACTGTAGTTGAAGTTGTAATTTCAGTCCAAGCAGAATTAAAAAAGGTAACTCCTACTTCCGGATTTGATAAATTGACTCCTTTGGCCCAGAATGACAATGTGAAAAATTGACCCGGGGTAACCGCTATTTCTTGCCCAAATCCACCCCATGCCGCAGTGGCATTAACTTTAGCTGCTTTGGTTCCTGTTCTTACTTCGCCAGCTGTTGTAGTAATAGCTGAATTGCCCCAGTTGCTCCAGTTTTGGAAATTGGTAGTAGATTCAAATCCCCCATTCAATACAAGGTTGGTAGTTTGGGGAGGGGTACAGGTAACCCGATAGGTGGTGGTGCTCGTTGGACTTACGGTTATGGATGAGGTGGTAGCCCCTGTAGACCAGGTAAGTGCCGAGGTACATCCCGTTGCTGTGAGGGTTGCAGATTGACCGGAACAGATGCTTGCATTATTGACGGAAATACCGGCCCCTGTGGTATATCCAATCGATACTTTATCTGAAGATGTACATCCAGATCCATCGCTGACCGTCCAGGTAAGGGCTGCTGTACTTCCTGAGGTTATTGTCACCTGTGAAGTAGGAGAATTGGGGCTTGTTATGGTAGCCGTTCCACTGGCAACCGACCAGGTACCGGTGTAACCTGATGGAGGTGTAATTGCTTCCATACGGAACACATTGCTGCAGCTAAATTGATCGGCTCCTGCTAATGCGGAAGATCCTGCATAAATTTCTGAAATACAAACATCATCAATAACAATTCCAGTATTTGAATCCAAGCTGGTAAAATAAAAATCACCCCAGGTATAACCATTACCCGGTACTGTAAAAATGAAGTCATAGCGCTGCCAATTGAGGTCGTTCCAGGAAGTACTGGCAGGAGCAATCAAATGTATGCTAGGAGCAAAGGTATTTGTTCCATCACTTGTTGAATGTTCTAACGCAAAAGGCGAATCAGTTTGAGTTGTGGAGTTGGTGAAGGCTGCTACCCAAACACTGAATTTATATGTTTTTCCACATGACAGATAGGCATTGGTTGCCAGTGCAGACAGACAAATACCGGAGCCTTTCATAAAAATCATGTGGGTACCACTATGAGGTTCACTCGCTGTTCCGGTTTTCTTAATGTAAAATGCACCATTAAAAGCTGTTGTGCTTGTCGTAGAACCACCATATCTTTCAAACCAGTTGATTGGTGTTATGTTTTTCTGAATAAGGAGGGCAGGAGTTGAATTAAATGATAAGTTAAAATTGGTGGCAGTTCCTTCTTGCTCTAGATCACCATTGATATTGATTTGATTTTCGCAAATTGGCGTACAATCTGTGGTATTAGAGATCACAACATCATCCGTTGCTATACAGCTACCAGAAGTTACTGTATACCTCAAGGTGGCAGAGGTTCCGGAGGCAATACTTACAGTTATTTCAGAGTCATTCCAGGTTTCATAGTTTTTAACCGTTCCGGAAACCACACTCCAGGCATAGGAAGAACTTGCTGGTGTATTTCCTGAGAGGGTAAAGGCACTGCTATAGCACTGTGAAATATCTGCTCCGGCAATGGCCGTAGCTGATGAAGTAACCGTTTTTGTGATAACGTTGGAGTACACCCATGTATCACAGCCCCTTCTTCTTGCTTTTCTTCTATACTTGGTGGTAACATAAATGGCAGCAGGGTTATACGTGGTGGATGTTGCCCCTGCAATATTGATCCAGGTTGTTCCACCATCCGTGCTGTATTCCCATCCGTATTCCAGGGTACCGCTACCTCCAGATGCACTAGAAGTGCTGGTGGTTGCCGCAGGGTCAAAACCGCAGGCTCCGGATTGATCTCCAGCGATGACACCAGGCACAGTAGCATTGACACAACAGTTAGGAGCGTTGCTGGTAAATGGATAATAGTGTACCTCACCTGTACCCAAAGTAGCCGTTTTGGCAACTATATTTCCATCAATATCTCCGGTACCTGTTTTGATAAAGTTCATAGCAGGTGCAAATAAGGTACCTATTAATAAGCTGGCGTTGGCCAATGTTAAATTATAGGTAGTTGATCCATAAAAATTCCAAATAATGTAGGCACCATTGCTGCCTGAAATACCTGGCATGTTGCAATTGTTCCAAGTGTAGTTACCAGTTAAGTTGACACTTATTACCAAAATCTTGGTGGCACTTGGAATACCTGTGCCTTCAAATTTTAATTCTGTGATGTTGGTTAGAGATGTTGTTGTGAGTTTCAAGTGGTTTACACCATTGATTAGAGAAGTGATTTTTACAGCGGTAGCAGAAGTCACTGTATTACCTGAAATGGCGACATTGCTATTGTTGTACAATTGCACATTGGCCGTACAATTGGATAAGCCAAATGAGTTGTTATTGAAGTTTTCAAACATCGTTGTAAAGTTGAGTGGAGATGTTTGAAAAACAGCCGGTGAAGGCGTCTGATCAATAGTGGTGGTTATCTTTTTTGCATTGTTGTAACTGGTTCCCAGTGGATATACCTGGGTAGCACTGTTGGTGCCATTGTCACCACTGGCTGATCCCGTGCTATTTCCAACGTGTACATATTTGTTGTTGAGAATTCTGATTTCTCCTGAGGTCCACGTAATACTACCCCCAACAAGCATACCCGTAGTAACGGCACCGTCTCCAGGCAATATATAAGTGCCGACTGGATCCATGTTGACTTCGCCAATGCTTCCATTACTTATGATGAGATTGCCCCCAACTGCTAGAGGGCCGTGGATGTGGTGGCTGCCGTTTGAGGTAAAGTTTCCTTCTGTAATGATCTGAAAACCCTGGTTGCCCAATAAAGGGTTTTGGGATGTAAGATTACCTACAAACAGGAAAAGCCATCCCATTGCCATGGTGATGGTTGTCCGATATTGAATGGTATTTTTAAAATCCCGAATCAAAATAAATCTTTTTTTAAGCCCCAATAAACATTTTCAGGAGCATCGAGTTGGGCTTCGAAAACCAGTGTTTTTGTAAAAAGTGCTAATTTTTTACATTCGACTGATTTCCTTGTCCAAATAATTGACATTTTAAAAGCCAAAAACCCTAATAAATAGCAATAAAAAAAATAAAAAATCATACTCCTATACTGCGCCTTTTGATCAAATTAAAGCAGATTTAATTGAATATCAATATTTTATATAATAAAATATTTTTAATTCAAAATATGCTGTAATTCAACATTTTATAACACCTCAAAGGGAACAAATACCGTGCCCAAAGTGGCAAAAATTAGTCTATTTAATTGTTATTTAGCTGAATATAATTGATAGATAATTATCATTTATTAGATAAAATAGTGTAGTCTTTACCGAAGCCAAACAGCAAGATTCGGGAAGACAATGGATATCCTTGAAAATGAAAGTTTTATAGAATGGAAATTGGGAATATTGAAATTTCACTCAATAGTCTAGGCGCTCAAAATGGGCACATTAAGGTATTTGCTCAATAAAATCGTTGAAATTGGATAAAAAGTCAATGTTCAATGGGTGAAATAAAATTTGAGCATATAGCAGGTTCTTATCGTCATTCGGGTTGTCGAATTTTACTTTTCCATTCATGTTGACATCTCCGCTATAGTAACCGTAAGCATAGTTAAAATTGGCGTTGCCAAGCGTGTTTTCAGGATGGATGAATACATCAAAAAACAAGTAATTTAAATCATCATTCGGGTTGGTAAATTTAATTTTTCCATCACCATTAAAATCGCCGGCCCACAGTGCCATTTGGCCATTGATAACATTGTCATTCATACTCAAGCCGGTGTAATCATTGCCGTCATTTCTACTGGTTCCAAAATTGAAAACGGGCATATCAGGAGAAGTGAAATCTACCAATTGCTGATAGGAAACTTTCATTGACATAGCTCCGAGATGGGATCTGTGCCTCACCACTACATATAAACTATCGGTCAACACTCCAGGGAATGACAAGTTGCTTACCCCATCTATATCTACTACATCTCCATCTCTTTGGAGTAAGCCAGCTCTGGCTCCAATAACTTGAGTAGAGTCTTCTTTGGATCTCAATTCAATAAATACCCAATCAATAACGGAATTGTGATCGTTGACTGCAAATACAGTTGCTGAATCCTGAATGGTTTCAAACAGAGCCGTATTACCCTGAGTTATGGCACCATACCTGTAAGACAAATCAAAATTGGGCATTGGATTGCGGTAAGGGTCCATCAGTGGAATGTGATTCTGATTGGTAACCGGATTGATTCTCAAATTATCCCTCATCAATGGTTTGCCCTGGGGCGAATAGGCATTGCCATTTTCTCTCAGCGCACCTTCTAAGTATACTCTGATTTTTAGCGAAATATCATCTAAAATAAGAACATGTAAGGTTGCATTTGCGCAAAATGATGGAGAATGACCATCACACAAAGTATAAACAATGTCAACACTGCCTTTATAATCTTGTGCGGGTTCAAAATAAAGATCACCCCCTGCCGTAATATAGTAACTTCCTTTCGGCGTCACTACCGGTGATCCGAAAGAGCCTTGAGGAATGACATTAATTGCCTCGCCTTCCGGGTCGTTGTCATTCATCATTACATTGGTATAAAAAGCAGTATTTTTACCTGTTATAGCAATATCATCGGCCGCTACAGTACTATTTTCTGCATTGATTGCATTTACAGTAATGATCTGTTTAGAATTAAAACAATTATAGGGCTCTCCTTCTACACAGGCTCGGTAAATGAGGGTATCCAAGCCTTTAAACGCAGGGTTTGAGATATAATAGATCGAACCGTCAGGCAATACAGTAGCTACCCCATATTTTGGATTGGTCAAAATATTGACTGATTGAACATCCAACATACATCCAGTGCCTTTAATACATCGGTCATTGAACAAAGGATCAATGGCAATAGGTTCTCCCATTTCTGTGTTGCTGACAAGGTTGGTTGTACCTATGTCTACATTGCCGATAGGCTTACTATTAAAATCAAAAGGATCTATCACCTTAATACTCAATTCAGAAAAATTACAATCAAAATTCCCACTGGTCACACAAGCAGATATACGATAAATATATTCTCCCGGCATAGTAGTACTAAACTGATAATCACCGTTGGGCAACACCGTAAAAAATGGATTACTTCCAAGGGGTTTACCAAGTGTGGTTACTATAGAACCATAGGTCATACCTGTTACAACTTCATCATTGGTTGCCACATTACCGGTGAGCAATGTGTTTCTGGCAGCCACGTTAAAGTCAGGGTCCAAACATGGTTTGACAGTAACAGCGTCCAATACCATTCTTGAAATGCAACCTGTTTCTATTTCTGTATAAGAGAAACTGACTTTTCCAGGTGCAACACCAATTACTTTTCCATTGTTATCCACCAGGGCAATTCCCAAATCGTTACTTGTCCATATGCCCCCGATATTTGGGAACAGTTGGGTCTCATAACCAATACAGATTTCTGTAGGTCCATTAACTCCTACCGAAACAGGAGAAATAACACTGATGATCAGGCTGCCATCAGAGGTACATCCGGTGATGGTATCTGTATAAAACAAAGAAGCATTGCCAATGTCAATTCCGGTAGCAACTCCCATATTATCAACTAAGACTACATTCTCATCGGCACTTTCCCATATACCTCCTGTTGATGGATGTACTTGTGTATTCATACCTATACAAATCTCATTGGGACCAATAAATGAAGTATTGGGTAAATCATTAACCAACAAGGATGCCGATGGATCAGAAACACAGCCGGTGGAAGCCAGCGTAAATCTAAATCGGGCAATGCCCTGGCTCAAGGCTGTCACCTTACCATTGCCATTAATACTGCCAATAGAAGGATTGAGACTCATCCATGAGCCTACACCCGGGGCTGGAAGCATTAAGGTATCATTTTTACAAAGTTGAGCTTGCGGCAATGTAACTATTGGTTTTGCATTTACCGTTACAGATAATGGTATATTGGATTCACAACCAGTTGTGATGTTGATAAATTTAAAGCTGGCTGTCCCCGCTCCTACTCCAGTAACAACACCATTATTGCCCACTGGAGCAACAAATTCATTGGTAGTTGTCCAAATGCCCCCTACAGTTGGTGACAATTGAGTGGTATTTCCTACACATATAACGGAAGGTCCAACCAAAGCTACAAAGGGTCTCGGATGTACAGTAAATTGGGCAGTTGAGTCACTGTAGCACCCTGTTATGCTGTCGCGAAAAACAAATTTAGTCGTACCCATAGTAATCACAGATACTTGTCCGTGGTTGTTGATGGATGCAACCAACGGATTTTGACTATACCAATCTCCTCCGCTTGTTGGAGATAGCTGCATATACTGACCCGGACAAAGATTGGTAGAAGCATTGGAAGTAATCTGAGGTTTGCCATTTACAATAACGGGGCCTACTGGATCAGATGGGCAGCCTCCGGTTGGGGTATAGGAAAAAGATGCCTGACCTTGTCCAACTGCAGTTATAATACCGGCATTATTGATCAGGGCGGTACCCGGGTTGTTGCTAATCCATACACCTCCTGAAGAAGGTATGGCAGCTGATGTTTCATCAATGCATAAAACTCCCGGTCCTGTTAAACTGGCAGCCGGTTTGATACTTACGGTTATCCAATCTGTAGAGTCTGAGATACAGCCTGAAACAGATTCAATAAAAATAAATCTTGCTGAACCTACACTGATTCCTGTTGCGATACCTCCTCCGTTAATGGTGGCAACACTGTTGTTGGAACTAATCCAAAAGCCGCCTGAGGTGGGTTGAAGAGTAGTGGTGGATCCGATACAAATGTTTTTGGGGCCTGTAATTTGCGCATTGGGTTTGCCATACACCAAAATGGGTTGAGCTACTATTGAAGAACATCCGGTATAAGAATCTGTATAGGAAAAGTTGGTTTGTCCCTGAGATATTCCTGTGACAAGTCCATTCGAGTTTACTACTGCTACAAGAGGATTAAGAGAGGTCCACACTCCTCCTGATGCAGGATTTAATTGAGTAGTAGCGTTCAAACAAATAGCAGATGGTCCATCAACAGAAGTTGTAGGATTGGGATTGACCAAAATTGTTCTTGTGGGCAATGAACTACATCCCGTAGCAGAAGAGGTAAATGTAAAACTTACAAGTCCGGGACCTGAAGCATTGATAACTCCATTGTTGTTAATGGTTGCAGTAGATACATTACTTGAAGTCCATGTTCCAGCTTCTGAAGCTGAAGCCTGGCTGATTTCTCCCACGCATAATACCGTATCGCCTGTTATACTTACCACTGGTTTGCCATTTACAGTCAAGGTAGGAGAAATATCTGATGTACATCCGGTAGATGTAAGGGTAAATTGGAAAGTAGTGGTTCCTGCACCAACAGAAGTTACAAATCCATTGTTATTAATGGTAGCCACTGTTGGGTTTGAACTGATCCAGATACCTCCTGTGCCGGGTGTCAATGAAGTATTTGAACCCAAACACAAAGACAATGGACCGGTATAACTGATTCCTGGTTTTGGGTTTATTGAAATTGGATTGCTTGGATCAGATGAACAATTGGAAGAGGATAATGTATACGTAAAATAGACAACGCCTGCATTGAGGCCAGTAACAACACCCGCATTGGTAATAGTTGCCACTGTTATGTCAGAACTTTGCCAGGTACCGCCAGATTCAGGATGGAGGGTTGTGTTTGCCCCTACACAAATGGTTGATGGTCCTGTAATACTTGCCACAGGTTTGGCGTTGACCGTAATTGGAGTCGTTGGTACTGAAGAACAACCCGTGCCAACATTGGTAAATGTGAAGCTGGCGGCCCCTGCTGCCACTCCTTGAACAACCCCACTGGTATTTACAGTAGCAACAGATGGATTGCTGCTAGACCAAATACCTCCAGACCCCGGCGTTAAGTTGGTAACCTGACCCAAACAAATGTTGGATGGGCCCGAAATGGCTGCAATTGGTCTTGCGTTAACAACAATATTTCGTGAAGCAGTTGCCGTACATCCATTGATACTGGTAACAGTAACAACGTACAAAGTAGCGGGTACAGCCGGATAGATTGAAAGGGTTGAGGTTGTTGCCCCTCCGGTATTTGCGCTCCACTGATATGATGTAGCAGAGCTCGCATTGACAGTAAGTTGTACCGATTCACCTTCACAGACAGCTGTTTTAGAAGCTACAATGGCAGGAATATAAGGATCAAAGATAGATACTGTGGCTGTGGATGAACATAAATTCTGATCCGTAACTGTTATCTCATAAGGACCAGCTGCTATCACTGTTATTGAATCAAGGGTACTAGCCAAAGAAGGACCGATCCATTGATAATCATAAGGTAAAAGTCCTCCACTCACATTGGCAAACAAGGCCGTGCTATCAGTCAGACATTGACTACCATTTACCTGTATTGAAAGGCTGGGCTTTGCATGCACCGTTATAGGTGAGGTAGGATCTGAAATACAGCCATTTGAGGCCTGTGTAAATGTAAAGGTAGCCGTACCGCCCGTTATACCTGTAACTACTCCACCGCTGGTGACAGAAGCTACAGCGCTATTGGAACTTACCCATGTGCCTCCGGTAACCGGTGTAAGTTGGGTTGTGCTTTCAGAACAAACAACTGATGGGCCAATGATGGATATTGAAGGCTTGCTCAACACTGTTATTGGTGCAGAAGCCGATGACACGCAGCCAGTCGAAGTATTGGTAAAGACAAAACTGACATTACCCGCCTGGATGCCAGAAACCAATCCACCATTGGTAATGGTAGCTATAGAAGGATCGTTACTGACCCAGGTTCCGCCAGAAACAGGAGAAAGTGTGGTTGTGCTGCCCGCGCAAACTACTGCACTTCCAGAAATAGCAGTCGATGGAATGGGGTTGATAACTACCTGGAAGGTAGAATAGTTTACACAAGCTCCTGTATTCCTTACATAGGTTATGGTAGCGCTACCAGGCGACATACCTGTGATCAACCCGGAAGAGTTGATAGAAGCAATTGTAGCATTAGATGACGACCAGGTTCCTCCAGGATTGGAAGCAGTCAGCAATGAAGTTTCTCCTACACATATGCTATTATCTCCACTGATAACAGAACCCTCATGTTGATTCACATCAATAGAATCTGTAATGGAAGAACAACCTGTTGTATCAGAAACAAAAGTAAAAGCAGCATTGCCAGGAGAAATACCGGTAACGATTCCTGAATTTGAAACAGTTGCTATTGTTGGGTGTGAACTTGTCCACGTACCACCAACCGAAGGAAAAAGAGTAGAACTTCCTCCTAAGCAGAGAGAAGTATCACCTGTAATTTCAACATACGGTCGTTTCAACACATAGACAGGAACAGATGCTCTTGAAGAACACCCATTTTCTGATGAAGTATAAATAAAAGTAGAGGTACCAGGAGTAAGACCTGTAACCAATCCTGCAGAAGTGATGGTAGCAACAGAACCGTTGGTTGTCAACCAGGAACCGCCAGCCGTGGGTGTTAAAGTTGTGGTGCCACCAACACAAATCGAGTCACTTCCTGTAATGTGAACAATAGGTGTTTGTTTTGCCAATATCGTTGAAACAGCGGTATTGGAACAGCCAATATCATTGGTAACTGTTACGATGTATGTCGTTGAGGGAAAAGACGGAAGCACAGAAACAGCTTGTGTGGTTGCATTGCCGGCGTTTGCACTCCATTGGTAAGATACAGCATTGGTTCCGCTTGCAATCAAAGTAACACTGGTTCCCTCGCAAACTTCAGGTTGTAAGGTGATGATAAGGGGTTCAAATAATTCATGAATAAAGGCAGTGTTTTCTGCCACACAACCTTTCTCATCTGTTACTGTAACTCTATAAGTACCGTTGGATGTAATATTAACAGATTGTGCAGAAGCTGTATATGAACTGGGCCCTTCCCAATTAAAGGTGTAAGGAGAACTTCCTCCAGAAACGAGAGCTTGCAACTGGGTTGAACTATTTACACAGGCCGAACCTACCAGATCAATATTTACTGTGGGCTTGCCATTCACAACAATTCCTGAAATTGAATTGGAAGGACATCCTGATACGGAAGAGTGAAAAGTAAAATCCACAGTACCTTGGCTAACTGCCATGACCAGACCTTCACTTGTTACTGTAGCTACAGAAGAATTCGAACTTAACCATGAACCTGCTGTCACGGCTGTAAGTTGGGTAGTAGCACCTACGCATAATACTGCGGGGCCGTCTAATCCTACTGCGGGCACATCATTGACTGTAAGCAGGTCGGTGGTATCAGAAGAACAACCTGTAATGGCATCTGTAAATACAAACCGGGTTGAGCCATTTAATAATCCAGTTACTACTCCACTGCTATTGGCTCCTGCCACAGATGGGTCAGTACTATCCCATACACCACCCACCACAGGGCTCAATGTAGTTGTACTACCAATACAAATAATATCAGGACCTGTAAGAGAGGCTGTTGGTCTAGGATTGACAACCACGTCCAAAATCTCACTTGAAGCGCAACCAGTAGTGTCACTAATGAAATAAAAATCTGCCACACCCGGCTGCTGAGCCACAATGACACCATAAGGACTCACTGTTGCAACACTTGGATTGGTACTCACCCAAGTTCCTCCATTTACCGGGAATCCAAGAGCATAACCATTGATGCAAAGCGAGTCTTGACCAATCATATATATTTCAGGGTCATCCAATACTTCGATGGGATTGGTTTGATTAGAAACACAATTGGCAAAAGAAGTAAATGTAAACCTAATGTTTCCGGCGTTGTGCCCCAAAACTACCCCTTCTTCATTGGCAGTTGCGACAGCTGGGTTAGAGCTGGTCCAAGTACCTCCTAAAGTAGGAGAAAGCCATGTATTGGTGCCAACACAGATAGAGTCATTACCTGTAATAGAAGCCACTGGAATGGGATGCACAACAACTTCTATGCTGGAGTCAGATGCACAGCCTGTGAGTGAGGATGTGAAAACAAACCTCACAATTCCTTCGTCAATGCTATTGACCAAACCTGAACTGGAAATGGTAGCAATGCCTGGATCTGATGACACCCAGCTTCCTCCTGATCCAGGTAAAATTGAGTTGTTGAACCCAGACAAATCTGACTCAGACCTGTCAAAGAAATATCTGGCTGATCCACTACGGTGATCCAAGCAGTTGGGTCGGATGTACATCCTGTGGATGTTTGGGTAAATACAAACCTGGCACTGCCTCCTGAAAGTCCTGTGGCTACACCTGCGTCCGTAATTGTAGCAATTGCAGGATGGCTTGATATCCAGCTTCCTCCAACTGAAGGGAGCATTTGAGTGGTAACATCTTCACATATTGTAGTAGCCCCTGAGATGGAAACAGTTGGTCTATTGTAAACCCTAACAAAAGCTGTTGGCAGTGAAGCACAACCAGATTCATCACTTGTATAAGTAAAACTTACTGAGCCATCTGAAATGGCAGTAATTTCTCCATTATTTAGTACAGTCGCTATTGTATTGTTACCCGAAGTCCATACACCCCCTGTTGTAGGGCTTACAGATGAAGTCGCTCCCTGACATAAAGTATCATTACCCGTAATGGAAACAACAGGAACACTAAATATGGTTATCAACTGACTGCTGTCTGATTTACATCCGGTCATTGACGAAGTAAAAATTACTTTAAACGAACCTAAGCCAGTGGTTTGAATCAATCCACTATTATCTATGCTACCCACTGCGGGGTTACTGCTTATCCAGGTTCCTCCCGTACTAGGAGTCATTTGATCCGTCTGACCAAGACACAAGATTCCGGATCCTGAAAGAGTTATATCTGGATTTGCATTAATGTCAACCCCGGATGTTGGATCTGATGAACAGCTACTTCCGGATAATGTGAAAATAAATTGTGCAGTGCCGCCAGACTTACCTAATACCAATCCGTTGTTGTCAACTGTTGCGATATCAATGTCGCTACTGGACCATGTACCTCCAGACGAAGGGCTCAAATGGGTGGAATCATTTTCACAAATCACAGACAAACCTGTCACTGACACAAGGGGCTTAACCAAAAAATCAATAGAATCAGATGGAAAAGAAGTACAGCCATGAATGCTTTCTGTAAATATAAAAGTGGACGCACCGGCCATAATTCCGGTTACTGTACCCGTGTTGTCTATGGTTGCCACAGCAGGGTTTGTGCTCTGCCAGCTACCTCCAGTAGTAGGCAGTAAGTAGGCATTGGCTCCCACACAGAGGGCATCCGAACCTGAAATAGAAATATCTGGTCTGTCGATCACTTCTACCCAATCACTGCTATCAGAATCACAACCAGTAGCTGCATCCGTGAAAATGAATTTCACAAGTCCTCCATTGATACCTAAAGCATTTCCGGTAGAGGAGATGGTGGCAATGGAAACATTACTTGAAGTCCAACTACCTCCTGTATTTGGTAACATTTGTGTTGAATCACCCTCACAATACATATCAGGACCTGCCAAACTGATAACAGGTTTGCCATGTACAATAACAGCGTCACTCGTGTCAGAGCTACAACCTGTTCCTGAATCAGTAAAAATGAATGAGACACTTCCTTCACTAATAGCTGATACCAATCCGTTATTGTTTACTGTTGCCACCAATGGATTGGTGCTTTGCCAGCTTCCCCCATTGTTAGGAATTAAGTAAGTTTCTGAACCTATACATATGGATGAATCTCCATCGATTAAAACAATTTCTTTTCCTTTAATGGTAATACTATCCGTTGGTTCAGAAGAGCAATGATTGACGTCATCAATAAAAACAAAAGCCACATTTCCAGACGAAATACCGGTAACGATTCCTGAAGCATCGACGGTGGCTAATCCAGAGTTTGAACTGATCCATTGACCACCGGATGTTGGATTCAAAGAAGTGTGGTCCGCAATGCATATGGAATCTAATCCGGTGATTGAAACTGTTGGCAAATCGTTGATAGAAAATAATATGGAGGTATCAGAAATACAGCCAGAAATTGCATCAATAAAATAAAATGAGGTTGTACCCGCCAGATGCCCCGTAATGATTCCAGCATTATCAATGGCAGCTATTGATGGGTCAAGACTTGTCCAGCTGCCCCCAAAAGAAGGAGTTAGAGAAGAAGTTTCTCCAATACATAAAATAGTATCACCGTCAACATGTATATCCGGTCGTGCAATTACATTAATTGGCGTAGAAGGAAGTGATTGACAAAGCGAAACATTTTGAACATAGGTAAATGTAACGGGTCCTGCGGTTAGTCCTGTAACAACTCCACTATTGGTAATAGTAGCAATGGCATTGTTACTTGAAATCCATGTACCTCCGCTAGTTGGAAACAAAGAAGTGGTATTTCCAATACAAATGTCATCGGGGCCTGTTAATATAGCAAGTGGTTTGTCGCTTATTTGTATTAATTGCGAAGAATCGGATTGACACCCTGTCAAAGACTCAGTGAATCGAAAATAAGCATTCCCTGAACTTAACGCCGTTACTAATCCTCCATTGGTAATGGAGGCAATTCCGGGAGAAAGACTTGCCCAACTTCCTCCTGATGAGGGTGACAATTGAGAATTGCCATCAATACAAATACTATCGGGACCTGTTATAGAAATATCGGGTTTAGGATTGACCAATAGAGAAGAAGTTGGATCTGAATCACAACCTGTGGACGTTTGTCGGAAAGTAAAAGTGGCACTGCCTCCATCAAGACCTGTTACAACTCCACCACTTGTTACAGAAGCAATCAGTGGCGAGCTTGACGTCCAGGTACCGCCAACCATAGGTGTCAGCGAAGTGGTAGTTCCCTCACAGATGGTACTCGCACCGAAAATTGAAGCAACTGGTTTTGAGTTAACAGTTACAATTGCTGAAGGAGGGGATACACAGCTGGTAGAAGTTTGCGTAAAAGTAAAGGTTGCAGATCCAGCCGCAAGACCGGTAACTGTTCCATCATTTGTGACTGCTGCAATTCCTGGATTTGAACTCTCCCAAGTACCACCTGTAGTAGGACTTAATGTAGTTGTGGTTCCATTACATATGGATGTTCCTCCTGTTACATTAGGAACCGGCAGCGCATTAACTGTAATTAATCCTGTGGCATTAGAAATACAATTGGTAGCATTGAGCGTATACACAAAGGTAGCTGTACCTGGAGCTATACCTGTCACTACACCGGAATTAGTAACCGTAGCTACATTTGTATTACTCGATACCCACGTACCTCCGGTGGTAGGTGATATTGTTGTTGAGAAACCAAGACAAACAGATGTTGCCCCGGTAATACTTACAATCGGTTTTTCGTTTACAATGATATTATTCGTTGCGTCTGAGCTACAACCTGTTGAATATTGAGTAAATGTAAAATGGGCAATTCCATTAGAAAGTCCGGTTACTACTCCTGATCCATCCACACTTGCTACTGCAGGGTTACTCGATACCCATACTCCTCCTGAAGACGGTATTAAAGTTGATGTAGTACCAATACACAAACTTGTACTGCCCGTGATGCTGGCACTTGGTCTTGTAGACACATCTACCAAAGAAGACGGGTCACTAATACATCCGGTAGAAGATGAAGTATAAGTAAAAGAGGCACTGCCTATAGACACACCTGTAATCACCCCAGAGTTATCAATACTAGCCACTGACGTGTTGCTACTCACCCAGGTACCACCGGTTGAAGGAGTAATGTTTATACTTGTTCCAATACAAACCGTGTTGGACCCGGAAAGAGTGGCAAAAGGTTTGGCATTAACCGTTACAGTTGGAGATGGTAAACTTGTACATCCTGTTGACGAGCTTGTAAAAACAAACGAAGTACTACCCACTCCTACACCTGTGACAAGGCCATTAGAAGCTACACTAGCTACCAGAGGGTCATTGCTAATCCAGCTTCCACCCGAAGTAGGTGTTAAAGTGGTGGTGGTGGAAGGACAAATAGCCGAAGTACCTGAAACGTTGACTATTGGTCGGGCAACAACCGTTATAGAGGAAGTAGAGGTGCTTCTGCATCCCGAAACTGTGCTGGTAAAATAAAATGTTGCCGAACCTGCAGAAACTGCAGTTACCACACCACTGTCGTTTACAGTTGCTATGGAAGGGTTGTTACTGGTCCACGTGCCTCCTGATGTTGGTGATAAGGTAGATGTGGATCCTTCACAAATGGAAGTAGGTCCGGTAATTGAAACCGTAGGAGGAGTGGTAACAGATAGATTTTCAGTTGGGTCACTAGAACAATTATTGGCTGTACTTGTGAAAGTAAAATTAGCTGTTCCTGTATTAACACCTGTAACTATCCCTGCATTGGTCACTGTAGCAATGGCAATATTAGAACTGGTCCAGGTACCTCCTGTGGAAGGTGTAAGCTGGGTTATTGAGTCTTTACAAATAACTGTAGACCCTATAAAATCCACTCCAGGTCTTGGAGAAACAGTTACCTCAATGCTTTCCTCTCCATAACAGTTGTAAATGTCATTTACAACTGCCGTATAAATCGTATTTGCTGAAGGAGCCACCGAAATAGATTCTCCAATATTTCCATTACTCCAATTCACTATTGCTCCTGTAGGAGGGCCCTGATAAACAATATCCAATCTAGGCCTTTGTGATGCTGTGGTGGCTTCACTACTGGCAAAATATTTTTGATTGGCCGATCCCTCGGTAACTCTTTTCAACATCAATCCATTATTGATATAAGTTCCATTGACCCATGCCTGAACCAGATTTTGTACGTTCCATGTGTATTGTGCATTGGCTGCCACCGTTACAGTAGATTCAGCCGTAGCATTAAAATCTCCTCCTGCAGTTGTCCAGTTGGTGCTGGTCATTCGTTGATTCCAACTGGCTGCCCTTGATCTTCCCGAACAACTTCCAGTATTTTCAGTCCATGGATTGGTGATCCTATGGGCTGCAATGGGTGTTGCGGCGGTACTTGAACCTCCAGTTTTAGTCATCACCAAATTGGCCGAAATAATTGTACTTCCTGCAGGAATAGAGCTTAAGTCAAATTTAATCAATGATCGCGCCCTTGAACTAGAACCCAATCCTGTGTACAATCTATTGCAGGATCCATAATTCGTTCCAGTACTGGCTTGTGATAGATAGGTGTCCTCAAAGGCAATCAGACTCACTTCCTGGTTAGCAATACTATTGGCTGTTAAAATAGTACTGCTTCCCCCACAAACAGAATCAATACCAACAATGTCTACAATAATCTGACAACACGGTCCTTCAGTAACTGCATAATAACTGCTTCCAAATTTAGAAGGACTTGTTTCATAATTAGGAATTGCCACACTTCCAAAACCAGCAGCACCAAAAGCAGATAATTTAACATTGACTTCGTACCATACATCGTAAATCCAGTTAGGATAAATAGCATTGATATCATAAGATGAATTGGTAGCGGGAGAATTGGATGTTAATACATAACCATAATCATTAAAATTGACATCCAATGAAGTTTGAACATCTATTACATCTGAAGCATTTCCAACCAACATTGATCCTTCTCCTCCCAGCACCCCCAGAGAGCTATAGCCTGATGGCGCAGATGCATCTGCGCTGAGATAATCCAATTTTAATTCCATTTGTTTGACCCCACTGGTATCAAACAATGACATAGTTAAAAATTCTGCCCCTGTCAGGTTGCTGAATGTATGGCCGGATGGCCAACCTATTGCGTTTCCGCCATACGTATTATCTACCAGGTTTTTAGGTAATGACACCCGAATATTGACATAATCATCTGCCGGGTCTGTTCCATAAACTATAGACCAATTTGCCCTTGAAGTAATATCATTGGAACCATTAAAACAAGACTGACCTAAACATGTTTTTACAGACATGGTTTTAGATAATACTTTGGAACAACCTTCACTATTGGTCACAGTCACAAAAAAGTAGTGTTGCCTTTGGCAGCATCAATAAATTGTGTGGTTTCTCCTGTGCTCCATAAGTATGTGCAATTAATATGGTCTACACCAATTTCAAGGGTCTCATCGCCTTCAGCACAAAATGTGGTAGGTCCATACATGGTAGGTTCAAAAAAATCACAACAGGTAATTCCATTAACCGGCTCATCGGTTGCTCCTATTTTGGCAGGACTTGCATGTACTGTTGACACTGCTACCCTCCCAAAACCCGCTGCACCTATGGCCGATAATTTAATTTCTACATCGTACCAAACATCGAATATCCAATTGGGATAAATGGGATCAGAGGCATAATTGTTATCTGTTTCAGGTGAATCAGTTGTCAACACATAGTTGTAGGTATTAAAGTTGACATCCATTGAAGTTGTAGTTGATATAATATCACTTGCGCTTCCCAATATCATACTTCCATCACCTCCACTTACACCCAATGATTTGTAGCCGGATGCAACCGCTCCGCTTGCTGACAAATAGTCGAGTTTAAATTCCAACTTTTTAACATTGGCAGCATCATAAACCGCCATAGTGATGGCGTCGGAGCCTGTTAAATCGCTAAAATTGTGTCCTGTACCCCAACCCACAGTGTTGACGCCATAGGTGTTATCCACATAATTTTTTGATAAGGTGGTTCTAAAACGAATGGAGTTATTAACGGGATCCAGTGTATAGGATAGGGTGTAGTCACTCGTTACGTAAACACTATTGGTACTGATGAAACAAGATGTTCCTGTACATGGTACTTCACTAACGGTAATAGCTGCTGTATTTGAGCATCCATTTGATTGAGTAACGGTAACTGTATAGCTTGAACTTGCACCGGGTGTAATGGTCACACTTTGTGTTGTAGCACCTGTACTCCATAAATAGCTTCCTCCTGTTCCTGCGCTCGAGGCCGTTAAGGTTGAACTACCTCCAGGACACACACTTGTGTTTCCACTAATGCTTACACTGATGGGCGTTACGGTCTTTGTTACTGTATTCGTATTTAAAAATACATCGCAGCCTCGTCTCCTTGCCTTTCTACGCAATAAGGTTGTGGTATTAATAGCACTTTGATTAAAAGTTGTGGCTGTGGCGGTAGGTATTTCACTCCAACTACCACCACCATTGGTACTTCTATCCCATCGGTATTCCAGTGTTCCGGTGCCCCCAGATGCACTGGTCGTATTGATGGTAGCGGTAGGATCATATCCGCAAAGATCAGTTTGATCTCCCGATATAGCACCTGCAGTTGTAACATTGGTACAACATTTTGGGACATTGGCATCAAATGGATAATAAAGAACACTACCGGTTGACATTGTAAGATTTTTACAAATGACAGCTCCGTGAATATTGCTGTAGTCATTCTTTACCACATTAAAGTTAGGGGCAAACAAGGTTCCATAAAAGGCATTAGACTGTGCTAGGGTTAGCGTGTAGGTAGTACCCCCTGAAAAATTCCACATCATATATGGACTTTCTGTCGATGATACTCCACTTGTCCATGGTAGATTCCAGGTAAAGTTTGCCGTTGGCACTATGGTTACCACTAGTGTTTTAGTGGGACTTGGAATGCCTGCACCTTGAAACACAATACCCGAAATATTCGCCAAAGAAGCTGTAGTTAGCTTTAAATGGTTAACCCCTACTGCAAGGGTATTCACATAAACAGCCTGCGGACTGGAAACCGTATTCCCGGAAATGTTCACACCTGTGTTGGTTTGTAATTGAACATTATTGGTACAATTCGACATTCCAAAGGCATAGTTCCTATAAGTGTCGAAAAGAGTGGTCACATCAAAAGGAGAGGTTTGAAATACGGCCGGGCTTGGTGTTTGATCAATAGTACTCGTAATTCTTGGGTTTGTACTGTAGTTACCGGCGCTCGCATATGTGTGTGTTGGTCCGCTGTTAGAATTATCTGAACTCGCAGAACCTGCACTATTGCCAATATGCACATAACTGTTGTTTTGTACTGATACCTGACCTGAAGTCCAGGTTATGCTTCCATTTACCAGCAAACCCGTCTTTACGGTTCCATCACCCGGAAAAATATAACTGCCATTGTCTGTCTTCATGATTTCGCCTGTTGACCATGTAGCCTTATTTACAATGAAGTTTCCACCCACTAGAACAGGGCCATGAATGGCATAGGCATCCGTTGATGTAAAATTGGCTTCGGTAAGAACCAAAAAGCCTTGATTTCCCGCAATGGGATTCTGACTGTTGACAGCAGTAACAAAAAAGATATAGCACACAATAGCAATGCTATGTGCGATAACTTTTTGTATAAATCCTGTCTGTTTGCTCATATTCAACCCGTTAAAACCAATTGTGCCGTGTAAGTTTTTGGTTTTAGTACTTCCCCATGTGTCTGGTGAAATCGAACAAATCTTTTCTTTATAAAGGTTTGGGGGATAAATCCCCCAAACGCTCATTCAAATATTTTTTGAGCAAAACCCATTGGTTTCACTGTTTTGTAATATAATAGACAAATAAAATGAGCTTATACCCTAAATTTTACCTTCTTATTACGGTAACATCGCCGGCAATCACTTCTTCAAACTCATTTTCGTCTTCATCAAGGGCTGTATAGTTAAAGACAAAGGTATAAACCCCCTGCTCGACATACCTGCCATTGAACTTGCCGTCCCATGACTCAAGCCCTTCATTTGACTCATATACTTTGTTGCCCCATCTGTCGTACACTTTTAATGTGGACTTGATCACACAACCATCATCCACCAGCTGGAATTCTGAATTTTTTCCTCCAAGATCCACCATAAAGATGTTGGGATAGGTAATCTTACAACAGAATGATTTAATGGTGATTTCATCAGAATTGATACACCCAAATTCATCCGTAATGGTCACACTATAAGAACCTTTTTCTGAAACCCTCAAATTGGAGTCGGTGCTTCCATCGTTCCATTCATAAGATGTATAATTTTCACCCGGCTCAAGTACCAAATCTCCATCTTTTTCACAGAAAGTAGTGTCCTTGCCAAGAGAAACAAAAGGTCTGGCCATTACCACCAACTTCACAGTTGCCGGATCAGATTCACTACACCCTTCTATGTTTTGACGCACTTGAACATCATACTCACCAGCTTTTTCCGGAGTAAATAAGGCAATTTTACCGTTGGCCGATATCAGGTTCATGCCATTATCAGCTACCGACCAGTTGTAATTGACCCCATTCATTTGGTTTTGAATGACAACCTGAATGGTATCTCCAATACAGGCTGGCTCTGGATCAAAGCCTATTTGAATCGAATTGGGATCATTGGAAACCACTCTGATGGCTAAAACATTACTGGTGTCGGTACAAACAAAATCTTCATTCAGCGTATACACCCTTCTAAAATAGTGAGTGCCCACTCCTAATTTTCCGGTTTTGTACAGCATTGTTTCACTGCTACCTCCTGCCTGGCTAAAAGCAAGGCTATCTGTGCTATACTGCCAGATGTAGTTTCCACCTTCTGGCAATACCTCGTTTCCTAATAGATCCAGATTATCGGTAACATCACAATACAATACTGGACCCTGATTGCTTATGCTGTTGTCTTCTATGTAGCAGGCACAGTTTTTAATTTCAACATCCATGGCTGCAACTTCACTTTCACATCCATTTTTAATGACAATCAAGCTGTATTGACCAGCTCCCAGAGAATCAATGGCATTGATTACAGGATTTTGATCGTTGGATGTAAATCCGTTAGGACCCGTCCACAAGAAAGTAACACCGGCAAGGTTGGTTGCGCTTAACACCAATTCTTTTCCTTCGCATACTGGACCATTGTTGCTGATCGCAGGAGCTGCAGGTTTGGCATTGACGATAATGTCAATATTATACTCATCACTCACACAACCATTTCTAGTGATTTTTGCTGTATAGGTCCCAGACTGTAAAACACCAACAGTTGCAAAAGATGGATCAAACACATTAGATGTCCAGCCATTGGGGCCGGTCCAGGCGATGTTGTCTCCTGCAGTTGCATTAGAGTTAAACAATAGTGAATCCCCTTCACAAAGTATGTTGTTGGTCTGAACAACCGGAGGCTGAGGTTTGGCGTTGACAGTAACATCAACTACTTCTGCTGTACTCAAACAACCATTCAGATTTACAACCACATTGTAACTACCACCCTGATTGATACCTATTCCACTGATCAATAGATCCTTGGTAGTAGATGAGTAGTTATTCGGTCCTTGCCAATTATAAATGGCTCCAGCCAGCTGTGTTGGTACTATTTCAATGTCTTCACCTTCACATACAGTAATTGCATCTACTATTTGAGGTGATTCAGGTCTAGGTTTAACAACTACATTTTCTGTTGCTTGTTTAGCCGTACATCCAGGTATCTGCACTACCAAAGTATAGGTGCCGGATGCCAGCGGTTCCGGATTAACAATTACTGGATTCTGTAGATTGGAACTAAACTGATTAGGTCCGGTCCAGCTATATACTGCACCAGCAACGGATGTTGCATTCAGGCTCAAGGTCTCTCCTTCACAAATGCCTCCTGATACAGAAATATTGGCTACTGCAGGATTAGGTCTTACCAAAAATTCTACCCAATTACTGGTATCACTACAAGCATTTTGACCTACAGTAGAATAGATTCTCCTGAATGCATGGTTACCTTCACCCAATGATACTATGGTATAGTCTTCCATATTGGAATTGCCATTAGCCTGGTTAAAGTTACCTCCATTCAAACTGTATTGCCATTCATATTGGCCACCTGTCGGGTTGGCTGGTGGACCATCTAATACTATATTCTCTACTTTTTCACAAAAGTCATTGTTGCCCGGCATAATAACAGAGTTGTTATTGATTACACAAGAACAATCTTTTGTATTGACTTTAATAGATGCAGGTTCACCCTGGCAGCCATCCAGTACCAGATATACGCTATAGTCACCTCCATCAGCAGCATTGATGTTTGTAATTACAGGTTTTTGATCATTTGATACAAAGCCGTTTGGACCCGTCCAATAATATGTGGCACCAGTTATTTCTTCAACTGATAGTTCAATATTTTCTCCCCAACAGGCAATTCCATTTGAATTGATGTTAAGGGCTTCAGGTACATCTTTCAATTCTACTGTAGTATTAGCCGGAGCCGACTGGCAGCCATTGACGGTGGCCCAAATTATGTATTGACCCGCATCAGCTGCATCTACTTTCGGTAAGGTTACAGTGGAATTATTAGAAACAAACCCTCCTGGACCCTGCCATTGATAAGTGGCACCTGAGATTGGTGATGCGGTAATTTCTACATCCTCACCTGGGCAAACCGGACCATTGTTGCTTACAATAGGTGCATCAGGATTTGGATTAACGATCAGATGCAGTGTATTGGTCACTTCGGTACATACAATACCAGAAGTGGTAGTAAACTGTCTTCTGAAATAATGGTCACCTACTGGCAAATTAGAAACCAGGTAGTCCCTATCTGTATTGGTTCCTCCAGCTGCCTTAAATATTACATTGTCATTGCTGTACAACCAAAGGTATTCACCGTCATTAGGTACAGCATCACTTCCTGTCAACAGCTGACTCACCTGACCTTCGCAAAATGAAGAAATGTTTGGATCTGTAATGCTATTGTTTTCAATAGGGCAATTACAGTTTTCAACCCTGACTTCGATCTGAGCAATTTCACTCTGGCAACCGTTTGCAATAAGCTGGGTAGTATAAATCCCACTCATGAGCTGGGTGGCACTGGTTCTAACCGGATTTTGATCACCCGATACCCAACCATCTGGTCCCTTCCATTCATAAGTGGCTCCTGATACCGCATCGGTAAACAGGTTGACATCATCTCCTTCGCAAATAGGGCTATTACTGCTGACAATGGGTTTAATGGGTCTGTTGATTATCGCTACTGTCGTTGATCCCGGATCACTGGCACAACCATTTAAATTTACCACAAGGGTGTAGCTGCCTTCCATCGCCTTGGTTACATTCGCCAAAACAGGATTATCAATCACCGAGTTAAAGGCAGGACCTGTCCATTGATAGCTTACACCCGCTGTTGCAGTAGCAGTCAATTCAATCTGACCTCCCTCACAAAGTGGACCGTTATTTTGTATGTCGGTAATTACCGGCTTAATATTCACATTTACTTGCGTATAACTAATATCGCTTTTACATCCATTGGCTTCAATTTGTACACCATAATTGCCTGCATCAGATGTTTGAGCATTGTTCAAAGTATATGAAGCACCTGTACCAATGTTGCTACCCGCAGGAGAAATCCAGGTATAACTTGCGCCTGCAACTGGGGCAATTTGTAATACCAGGGTATTACCCTCGCAAAGTGGGCCATTGTTGTTAACTGCAGCAACAACTGGTTTTGATTTTACTTCAATCTGAACCAATTCTGTTACTTTCTCACATGTATAGGCACCTGTAATAGCATAATTTCTTCTGAAATAGTGCAGTCCTTCTGTTAATACTGCAGTTGTATAATCTTTGCCGGAATTGAGATCAGGTGCAGCCGTAAAATTACTTCCATCTGTACTGTATTCCCAGGTAAAGGTACCTCCTGCAGGATTAGGCGTAGATCCAACAATAACCACTTTGTCACTCAAGCCGCAAAACTGGGTTATAGCCGGCAATTGCAGTGAGTTGTTATCAATTGGGCATCCACAGTCTTCAACTACAACCTGTATTTGAACTGCATCGCTTTCACAGCCATTCAATTCGGTAGTGAGGGTATACAAACCTGCGTTGGCCAATATAGAAACGGCTATCACAGGATTTGCTACATTTGAACCAAATGTGGCTGGGCCATTCCAATCAAAAGTAACCCCTGCTTGTGCTGTAGCAAATAGTTCAATTGGATCACCCAAACATACCGGGCTATTGCTGGAAACCTGAGGCTGTGATGGTTTTTGTTTTATGGTCACATCAATTTCTGCCGGCAAACTTGCACAGCCATTGTTGATCACTGTCAATGTATATTTACCTGCAAATGATAAGTCAACTCCATTCAATTGTATAGCATTGGTATTATCCGTTATTGTTTTCGGACCACCCCATTGGTATTGAGCATTCAGGATTGAATTGGTTGAAATTTCCAGGGTTTCGCCTTCGCACAAAGGAGCATTGGTTTGAAGTGTTGGTGCAGCTTCTTTTTTGATTACCACAACATCTGTGGTAGCTATGTCACTATAACACCCATTAACAAGCACTCTGACTCCATAACTTCCCTGTTTAGCTGTAGTAGCAGAAGTAAGGGTAATCTTTGCCTGATTGGCAAGGCCCGTCACAGGTCCTGTCCACTCATAAGTTGCGCCCGCTATGGCAGCTACTTCCAATTCAATATCTCCGCCTTCACAAATAGGGCTATTGGAAATGATTTGTGGAAGTGCTGGTTTTTCTTTTACTTCTACAAGGGTGGTTTGAGCATCAGAACTACAACCATTGACAGTTGCTATCACATCATAAATACCCCCATCTGTTAAATCAACGCCATTGATAACCGGGTTCTGTTGAATGGATGTAAATCCACCCGGTCCTGACCAGCTGAAATTTGCCCCTGCCAAAGGTACAATTTGCAACTGCAAATCTTGACCCTCACACAATGGTCCGTTGTTGCTTGGTGCAGCAATAATAGGTTTTTCTCTAACTTCTACAATCAGTACGTTGCTGGATTCTTCACAAATAATGCCTGTAGTTGTATAATATACTCTTCTGAAATAATGTAGACCAACACCTAAATCCGGTGTTTGGTAATCACGTTGATTGATAGTGCCTGAAGCCCCACCGTAGTTACTTCCATCTATGCTGTATTCCCATCTAAAGCTGCCGCCGGCTGGAGTAGGTGTGCTACCCGTCAACAAAATAGATCCTGAGTTTCCACAATAGAAGGTAGTTGCGGGTTGCTGAACATCATTATTGTCAATCGGACAAGCACAATTCTCAACCCTCACCTCAACGGTAGCTGCAGGTGAAGTACACCCATCAACGGTAACCAATAAGGTGTAGATACCTCCATTGACCAATTGAGCACTGGTAATTTGTGGATTCTGAGTGATAGAAGTATACAGTGCAGGACCTGACCAACCATAGGTTGCGCCGCTTACAACATCTGTTGTTAGCAGGATATCCTCACCTACACATACAGGGCTGTTTGAGTTAACAGTTGGTTGAGAAGGTGTAGCCTTCACTGCCACAGTGGTTGTCGCTTTGTCGCTTTTGCAACCGTTTACCACCACTTCAACAGCATAATTTCCTTGTTGACTTACTTGAATATTATTTAAGGTAAGATTGTCACTTCCTCCAAGGATAGTACCAGATGGATCATACCAGGTATAAATTCCACCAATATAAATATTGCTAGACAACACCAAGTCATCGCCTGAACATAGTGGTGAATTGTTCGCTATTACCGGAAGTGATGGCTTTTCATTGATCTCCAGAGTGGTTGTAGCTAAATCACTTTGACAACCATCAACCACAACATAAAGCTGATAGTCTCCAGCCTTTGCAATGTCTACTCCAGTTATCGTAACTTGGTTGCCGGTACCAGTAAATCCATTTACACCAGACCATACATATTGATCTGCAATTGCCGATGTAGACAAAATTGCATCTTCTCCGGTACAAAGAGGACCGTTGTTGTTAATAGCAGGTATAGCTGGTTTTGCCTTTACATTGGCAACTGTGTTAACCGGACCTACAGAACAACCATCTAATGTGGCAACCAACTCGTAAGTGCCCCCATCGGTCAGCTGACCGTTTGGAATGGCAAGAGAAGCTCCCGTACCAAGCTGAACGCCCGACTTGGTCCACACGTAAATCACGCCTGGGACTGCACTCGTTTCAAAGGTAAGTTCCTCTCCTTCACAAACAGGACTATTTGAAACAATGACTGGCAGAGCAGGCAGCGGTTTTACCGCCAGAGTACTTGTTGCCAATTCGCTCTCACAGCCATTGACAACAATTTTAAGTGCATACTGACCAGCGTCAGCTGCACTTGCATTTGATAGGGTATAGCTATTGGATGTTGAGACTTCAACATTCAAAACATTGTACCAAAAATAAGTAGCACCGCTTACCACAGCTGTGCTGAATACTGCTTGTTCACCCTCACATATGGGAGATGATAATAAAATGATTGGCGTTGCAGGGTTGGGTGTTATAATGCTGTTGATTTGTTTTACTTCACTATCACAGCCATTCCAACTTGCCTTAACTTCATAAATACCTGAATGGGCAAGCCCTGCATCGTTTATTGTTAAAGTAGTTCCTGTACCAACCTGAACATTGCTGAAATACCAGTTGAAGGTGGCACCAGCTGTTCCACCTGTTGATAAGATGAGGTCTCCTCCATCACACAATGGTGTATTGTCGGAAACAAAATCAACAACAGGATTTGCTTTAACATTAATGGTGGCATTGGCTATCTCACTACTGCATCCATCTATAATAGCAATCACTTCATAAGTGCCTGCGTCATTAATATTTGCATTATTGATTGTCCAAGTACTGCCCGTTTGAGACTGTAGTCCATCAGGATGATGCCAGGTGTATTGAGCACCAGCCTGAATATTGGTTACCCCCAACTGCAAGTTTTCACCTTCGCAGATTGAGGTATTGGCAATAATGATAGGCAGTACCGGATTCAGTTTGACTATTGCCTCAACATCGGTTACTTCGCTTGCACATCCATCTACACTGATAACCAAACTATAATTTCCCTGATCCGCCGTACTTGCATTGGATAGGGTTAATTCATTTGTGGTTGATAACTCTGTACCAGCTGTATTGGTCCAGCTATATACCGCCCCACTTACTACATCGGTTGAAAAAATAATATCCGTACCTTCACATACGGGTGAATTATTTACAACAATTGGTTTTTGTGGCAGTGGCTTAACCTCTACAAGTGTAGATATTTGATCAGAAATACATCCATTTACTTCGATAGATAAGGTATAGGTGCCTCCCATTGACAAACTTGCATTTGCCAGGGTATGTTGATTCTGATTTACCATTACATTTCCCTGAGGATTGGTCCAAATATATTGACCATTGGCAACAGAACTGGTTTGAAGCAAAATAGCTTCTCCTTCACATACTGGACTGTTTGAAATTATAGAAGGTTGAGCTGGTTTTGTATTGATGATCACATCGGTTTCGGCAACTTCACTCAAACATCCTTTTGAACTGGCCTGCACGCGATATTTTCCACTTTGGGCAGGTTGTGCACCACTAAGGGTGACATCATTCGCATTGCCCAAACTATTTCCACTTGGGCCCGTCCATGCTAGTTGATATCCTGCCAGGTTGTCAACTGTTAAAACAAGGGTTTCTCCTTCACAAATAGGTGAATTGTTATTGATAACTGGTTTAGCAGGAATTTCATTGATGATCACATCTACAAACTGCTCATCACTCGGACAGCCGTTGATCGACTGGATAATTGTATATCTACCGGCACCGCTGGTTTGCATATCATCGATGCGCAATTCAGAGGTGATGCTAACGGTGGCTCCAAATGGATTTTTCCACTCATAACTTGCACCTGATAAATCCGGAGTAGTCAATACCAAATCTTCTCCCTCACACAATTCTGCATCTCCCGAAATCACCGGATCTGGTGTTTTTGAGAATATTGTTATGTTCTCCAAAGCCTGGTCGCTGGCACAGCCATTGACAGATACTACCAGACCATAATTGCCTGCCATCGATGGTAGTACACCATCTATGTTAAAATTAGAATTGTTTGATATGTTAGCTCCTGTGGGATCGGTCCAGTTATATGAGCCTCCTGCTATGATATCTGTACTGAAAACCAAAGTTTCGCCTTCACAAAGTGGCGTATTGGCCTGGATATTAGGCAATGAAGGTTTTGCAAATACTGTTGCATCTATATTTGATCGATCGCTAAAACAGTTATTCACTTCTACTTCCAGAAAATAGGTACCGGTATGAGCCGGTTGGCTGTTGCTTATACTATATACTGAAGAATTGCTTATTACAGTTCCCAATGCATCAGTCCAAACATAGTTAGCTCCCGCTATCACTTCTCCTTCCAACTGTAAGGTCTCGCCTTCGCAAACAGGGCTATTGGAAACCAAGGCAGGTGCCTGTGGTTTGGCATTCACCACTACATCTATTGTTGCCGGTGTTGCCGGACAACCTGCCTCATCCACATTAAGGGTATAAGTGCCTGAGTTTACAGGCAACGCACTTGGAATGATTGCTACAGCATCATTGCCTACTACTTCACCTTTATCATTTTGCCATACATAAACTAGGCCTGGCAATGATGGAGCGGTTAATACCAGATTATCTCCTTCACATATTGGACCATTGTAACTCAATACCGGTGTATTTGGTGTTGGTTTAATGGTAACATTTTCGTTGGACCATTCACTTTCACAACCATTGACTTCCACTTTTACCTTGTACACCCCTGAATTGCTAGGGGATGCAGCAATGACAGTGGCATTGGCATCTGTACTAAATTGTACATCGTTGTTGTTCAGCCAGGTATAAGTACCAGAAACGCTATTGTTAATCGTGAATATCAAATCTTCTCCTTCACAAATGGGTGAATTGGAGCTTACATCCGGAAGGACTGGCTTAGCCTTAACCGTAATGGTTATTGATGTCTCAGGGCTTGAACAACTATTGGTAGCAATGACCAGTTTATATTCTCCCCCATCTGTCAGTTGGGCATTGTTGATGGAAATCGAAGAACCGGATACTGTTGCTCCGGCCGGATTGATCCAGGTGTAGCTGGCACCACTAACTATAGGTGTTGATAAGGTTAACAGCTCGCCCTCGCAAACAGGGCTGTTGTGATTGATGGTGGGTGCATCAGGCCTGTCATTGACAACTACTGTCAACTGGGCTTCGTCACTTGTACACCCGTCAACCACTACCTTGCCTTTGTAAATGCCTGCATCAGTTAAGACCGCACTGGTTATGGTTGGATTGGCGTCAGTTGAGTTAAAACCATTAGGTCCTGTCCATTGGTAGCTGGCTCCTGTTACAGGCACCATGCTCAGCTGGATTTCATCATTTTCACACACAGGGCTATTGCTAAGCAGGGTTGGGGCAATTGGTTTTGCCTTTACTGTAGCAGTATATCGTGTGGTATCACTCTTACAGCCATTGGCCTCTACAACCAAAACATATTCTCCCGATTTTGCCACCGTAGCAGCAGTAATAACAGGGTTCTGTACATTGCTGGTAAAGCCATCTGGACCTGTCCAGGTATAACTCACCCCTGTAGAAGTTGTATTCAGTTGTAAATTTTGTTCTGCACAAATCGGACTATTAGAAGTAATGTCAGGAGTGTTGGGTTTATCTTTTACTGTTACAGTGATGGTATCAGCATGACTGGTACAGCCATCTACCGTTACTTTTAATATATAAGGTCCAGCATCTGTTAAAGCCGCATTGGTAATAACAGGATTCTGATCCGGACTGATAAAACCTCCCGGTCCTGTCCAGGCATAGGTCGCTCCAGCCAGGGTAGCAGCCGTTAGTTCAATATCATCCTCTTCACAAACCGGGCTGTTAGATGCATTCACCGGTACAACGGGTCTTGGTTTTACCAATACATCTGTTGAGTCTTTTTGGCTGATACATCCATTTACCGTAATCTGGAGGTAATACTTACCAGACATAGCAGTTGTTGCATTATTGATAGTTGGGTTCTGTACATTGCTAATGTATCCACCCGGCCCTGACCACGCATATGTTGCATTGGCTACCGTATCGGCGGTCAATTTAATCACATCTTCTGCACACAAAGGTCCATTATAAGCCATAGGTGGGGTTACCGGATTAGGCTTCACGGTCACCATCAGGCTATCATTACCGCTCTCACAACCGTTGAGTATAGATTTTGCCGTATAGAGGCCAGTCATGCCCACGGTAGCATTTTCAATGTTGTGGATCTTTATAGAATCAAGAGTAGTAACTCCTACCCATGCTACCACAATATTGGTATCAGCTACAGTGGCCGTTAGAGTCAATGTATCACCTGCACAAATTGGGCCATTAGAGGTAAGCACCGGAATGGCAGGTTTGGGTTTTACAAGGGCATTTACTTGTACTGTGTCGCTATAACAGCCATCCAAAAGGGTTTTTAATACATATTTACCACTCATATTAGGGGTGGCATTTAACCTGACCGGATTTTGTTCCGAGCTAGTAAAAGTACTGCTTGCATTGGTTGTCCACACATAGGTAACGCCTGTGTGCAAATCCGAGGTAAATTTCAGGCTATCGCCTTCACATATAGGTGAATCTACTGTAATAACAGGCTTTGCCGGCTTGGCTTTCAATTGAACATTGAGTCCAAAGGTATCGCTCTCGCATCCATCTACCGTTAATTGTAAAAGGTATCTTCCAGCATGAGCTGAAGTAACTGGACTCAATTTAGGATTCTGAACCGATGGTACTACTACCGGGCCGGTCCATGTATAAGTGGCATTTGTTACAACCTGGGCTGTCAGCTCCAAAGTGTCTCCTTCACAAACAGGTGAATTGGTAATAAATTGAGGCAATGAAGGCAGTCCCTTGACAAGGATATCTATATTGTTGGGCTCACTTATACATCCATCTTTTTCAACGGTCAGGTAATAAACGCCTGCAACCCCTGCTGATGCATTGGCCACAAAGGGTGTTCTGTCCGTAGAATAAGGACTAAACGCTGGACCAAACCATGAATAAGTGCCACCTGCTATCACAGGTGTAGAAAAATGAATGGTATCACCAGTACA
The DNA here is from genome assembly GCA_016717655.1 of Saprospiraceae bacterium. Classification (GTDB taxonomy): domain Bacteria; phylum Bacteroidota; class Bacteroidia; order Chitinophagales; family Saprospiraceae; genus JADKBO01. Next base: position 67,907 of record JADKFC010000003.1, on the reverse strand, counting down.
AACTGGTGCATTGGTGGTAATATCGGGTAGTTGTGGCTTGGGCTTAATTACCACATTGATGGTTGCCGGGTCACTCTGACATCCATTTATATCTATGATTAATGTATACGTACCTCCATTGCTGATAGTGGCTTCATTGATATAAACATTCATATCTGTTGATCCACCAAAAGGGCCAGACCAGTTATAAAATGCCCCACCAACAAATTCTGCTGTAATTTCCAAATCATCACCTTCACAAATAGGGCTATTGGATGCAAGAGCAGGTGCAGCAGGTTTTCCAGTTACCACAATCAATACAGAATTGGAAATGTCCTCACAAATAATGCCTGAGGTGGTTTCATATTTTCTTCTAAAGTAATAGGTTCCTTCTGTGAGTGTACCCGTAGTATAGTTTCTGGCACTGTTGCTTCCGGGAGCTGTAGTATAGCTGAAACCATCTGTACTATATTCCCAGGTATAAACTCCTCCTCCTGGATTGGGCGTACTTCCTGTAATCAAAATACCACTCGCTGTACCACAGAATGAGGTTATGGGAGGATCATTGATAAGGTTGTTGTCTATAGGACATGCACATACATTGCCCACAGACACAACAACCTGGTCGGTACATGAGCCGTTGTTCCAGTTTAAAAAATAAGTACCTGGAGCTGTAAATCCAGATAGGGTTGCTGTTGGACTGTTAAGGGGTGATATGGTTACACTGCCTGAGCTACCTGCTCCCAAGGTCCATGATCCGGTACCTTCCGCAGCCAAAGTAACTACTGCGGTTGAAAAACAATCCTCAAAAGCGGGTGGGTCTCCTGCTTCCTGGGTTGCCACCGAAATTGTAATTGTATCACTACAACTTACTGTATTGTATATAAAGTTAAAATCCCCCGAGGCAGCTGCATTAAAACTGGCAGTGGCATTGCCCCCTGTGGTAGATGTTAACGATGCTCCAAATCCATTATTGGTGTCCTGAACCCAAACCCCGGTGTTGGGTGTTACTGCATCCAGCAGTATACTACCTCCGGCACAGGTCGAATTGTCGGCACCGGCATTGGGTTTATTTTCTCCGTAATACACCGCAGTATTGCTACAACCGTAGGCATCGGTTACAGTTACCGTGTAATTGCCATGGTAGGCAGCACTGGTACTTACGATGTTGATATCTTCATTGGTGGTTGAGGTTGAGGGGCCTGACCATTGATAGCTAAGTGGCCCCTGACATGAAGAGGTAGTGGCTGAAAGATCAATATGAATGCCCGATCCACATGAAACTTCAGCATCTAACTTTGGTTTTGGGGGGTATATCTGAGGTAAATTTCCTCTATAGTCCTGAGCAGGTCCTCCGACGGTAAACCCATTGTTAAAGTCTCCAGAACCCATACATGGGGCGCTTGAAGGGGGGTCAATTCCATTCTTAAATATTCTTATGTCGTCAGCACAAGCAGGTACGGGTGTCACCCGAAGGCTAAACAGCCGCACTGTATCACCTGTATTAAGGTCGTTGTAAAAACTCGCTGGTGATAATACAGGAATAATGCTGTGAAAATCATTTTGAGGTTGCACACAGGGTGCATAGATGTGATTGGTTAGCGTCCATGTCATAGGTGTTATCCCGCCATAGGTTTGATTGCCAACCAGTGGCATGTAGGAGGTATCTACCTCAATTGTACTACCAGCCGGTGTCACAATGGAATATTGGGCGTTAAACTGCGCCCGTTGAGCTGCAGTGGTAGCAGACCCCTCTGTTATTATGAGATAACAGTCAAAAAGGCAGGTTGTGGTGTCAAATCTCATTTGAAATTTAACCCCTGTTACACCTTGTGCTTGCCCTCTAACAACTGCAAATAAGCAAATTGCTAAGCACACGGCTTTGTAGGTTAGGCTCCTAATCATCGGATTCTCAGTCTATTAAAAAAATCGGTTTTTTATATGGATTGCTCAGCCACGCGGACAGGGGTCTTTGTGGCTGAGCAATTATTTACAAGGTCTATTAATCCTTAACCACTATAGTATTTTTCATGCTTCCGTTAATGTCTATGCTAAATGTGTAAGCTCCTGCCGGTAATTGTGAAACATCAAACGTTATGGTGTGGCTTCCCCTCTCAAAATGTCTATTATATGACAATTCAGAAACCATGTCACCCCTAACATTATATACAAAGATTTTCACATCTGACTCCTCATCAAGGTCTATTCCTACCTCTACATCGTTGATGGCTGGGTTTGGATACAGACTGATTCTTGAATTGGCATCATTAATTACTGACACTTTGTCACTATAGCTCTCGCTTCCATCCAGGTCAACCTGACGTACCCTGTAGTGGAACCATCCACTCTTTTCTACCTCTGTATTCAGATAGAAGTAGTTTTTAACCGGACGATTATTGTCTACTGGATAGATCTTATCAGACAAGTTCACAAATGATTTTTGCTGGTTGTCATACATCTGCACCTGGTAGTAAGCCAGATTGATTTCATTGGCTGTTTCCCAACTGATCTTGTGACCTTCTTTTACCTTGGTAGCATTTACACTCACCCAGGTTACAGGTAATACACCAAATGCAAGACCAAGGTCAATGTTTTCATTGTACACCCCAGATTGCATGCTGATTACCCTTGTTGTGTTGTATCCATTGCTGTGGTCAACGTCACTGTTGATGTTGTCTGCACCCATATTGGCATAAGTAGCATTCAATCCACTTGGTGGTGTAAACTTGTAGTATAGATCTGTTTTAGGCAACATGCCCAACTTATACAGTCCATCAGAATCAGTAGTTGCCTGTCCATAGAGCATATTGGTACCTGCCTCAAAAGCCTGAACCAAAACTCCACTCACTTTAGGCTCTCCACTATCCTGAATACCATTCAAGTTGTTATCCATCCAAACCAGGTTTCCGGCAATGGCCTGAGGATAAAATCCTGCCCCAATGTCCAGTTTATTCTGACCTGCATTTACGGTAATACTGTTTGTTGTTACAGGCCCATTGGCACCTGTAATATCACTATCTCTAAATGGATTTCCACCAATGAAAGGTTTAGCTGGTACCAGTCCGTTAGGAGGCAAAATAACCTTTACATAATAGGTTCCCGGAGGAGCACAGAATTCATACCATCCATCATCAGATGGTGTATTGGGCTTGTGTCCTGTGATTTGATAATCCCAGAAGATCCAGTTGCCATTTACCAATCTGAATAACTCAACTCTGATACCATTGATACCGTTTTCTGTAGTCTCCCACTTGTCGTTTTTATTCACATCGTACCATACAATGTTGCCAATTTTGAACAGATATAAAACCAGCATCTACATCCAGGTTAAACTCACCAGGATTGACTGTAAATATATTGGTTGTTCCAGCTCCATTGGTTTCAGTAATATCACTGTCTGTAGCGGTGGTTCCGGCAAATGCAGGCGATAATTCGTATCCAGCAGGATAATCAAACTTAACGTAATAATTGCCAGGTAGAACATTTTCAAAAATGTACATACCCGATGCATTGGTTGTAGTTGTAGCTATAAGTGCATTCAAATCATTGTACAATCTCACGGTAATGTTGGCTATACCCAGCTCTCCTGCATTCTGTACTCCGTTACCGTTAACATCGGCCCACACAAAGTTACCCACACTTCCGGTAGGCAAGCTAGCCAATACCAAAATGTGTAGAGTAGCACTATCGCAAGCTGAAGGGCTGCCGTTATCACAAAGCTGATAAGCAAAATCAACAGGACCTACATAATCAGTCACCGGAGTGAAGTTATAACTTCCATCAGCTGCCATCATAAGAGTTCCTTTTCCTGCTACTGTTTTCGTAAAGCTGCCAACTGTAGTGTTGTTGCCTTCAATATCTACATCGTTTGCTTTAACCCCCTGACCAGCTCCTACTGAAAGTGGCTGATTCAAATTGGTTTGATTGTAGTCATCCATGGCATTGGTAAAGTTGGATGCATTGCCAGGGAATACTGTAATGTAAACCCACTCTTCGTCACAGCTTACCGGTGTAGCCGGAGTCTGACAAATTCTGTATTGGAATGAATCTTTACCCACAAAACCATTTGACGGTGTGTAGATACCGGTGGCAATGCTGTAATTACCATTGGTTGGACTGGTCACCATGGTAGGTGTACCCAGGTTGCAGTTGGGTAAACTTTGGCATTTGTCATTGGCAACAATATTGATGCTGATACCAGTATTCATCTTAGTGTAGGCATAATCAGGGTGAGCTACAGGCGGGTTAGTAGAACTTTCCTGCTCTAATACCGTAATGGTAAGAGGTACCGGTACACATTCCTGATTTTTACAAACTGTCACTGTAAAGTTATATTCACCTATGGTTGCACACACAAAGCTGTAAGTACCATCAGAAGCCACAGTTGGTAAACAAATATCTGGGTTTCCACCATCGGCATTCACTATGCCATAAGTGGCTCCATTTGAACCTGCATCATTGGTGCTCAAATCTCCTGTCAAAACTACGTTTTGATAAGTAACACCAAAATCAGGATTGTAACAATCATTTCTAACCACAATTACTATCTGAGCAGGAGGTGAAGTACAGCCTGCTACCGTTTGGGTAACACTGATGGTGTAACTTCCTGCACTCACCGGTGTCATAGTCGTGCTGTTTGAACTCGAACCTGCCAAACCTGCTGATTCAGATGAGGCGCTCCAGTTATAGCTTGCTCCTATTACATTGGTCAAACTTAAATTCACAACACTTCCCAAACAGGCAGGGTTAGGTCCCGCTGTCAAATTGCTTGGCAAAGAAGTAGCTGGGTCAGAAAGGGTTACTGGACCGGCAAAAATTCCTGATACACAACCAAATTCATTGGTCAACTGGAAGTTGGTATAACTTCCTGCATTCAATCCACCCAATACGGCGGTACCCGCTCCATTGGTTGTGATGCTGGCAGTATTGTCAATTCCATTTCTTCTATAGCCCAATTCAAATGAAGAATTGGTAGGTAGCCCTGTAAAAGTCAATGAACCATCCAATCCTTCACAAACAGTTGGATTCTGACCTGAAATATTAGAAGGTGTTGGTGCTGCAGGTGCTACGTTAATTTCTATGGTTGATGGTATGGATACACAACCACCCACATTCTGTGTTACACTTACTATTGCCGTTCCTTCGGATACCCCTCTAAACACAGCTGAATTTGTTGTGCTGGGTGCATCCAAAACCAATACAGATGGATCAGAACTAGACCATGCATAGGTCGCTCCAGGATTACTGGATACTGAAACCGTCGTAGTTGCATTGGCACAAATATCCACTTCTGTTGCAGTGATATTAGCCGGTGGTGATGGTGCATTTGGATTGTTTAATTCAATCGGACCTACATAGGCACCAGAAGTACATGTTCCAATGCTCAATGTAATGTTGGCATAACTTCCGGCCTTTAATCCGGTAATGGTAAGGTCTCCTGATCCATTGGTCGTGCGACTAACCGTTACCGGAACTCCATTTCTGGTGTAGTTAACTACGTACGCAGTGCTTCCAGCCAAACCTCCTATGGTAATACTACCATCGCTTCCCTCACATGCACTTGGGTCTGCCCAGGTAACATCAGCCGGGGTTGGTGGAGTTGTGGTTGCTGTAACACCAAGACTCGCAGCTGTGGATTCACATCCATTCACTGTTCTTGTCACACTAACTATGTACAAGCCTGCAGCTGTTGGCGTCATGGTCGTACTATTGGTTGTGCTGCTTACAAGACCTGCATCCGGAGAGGAAGCTGTCCATGTGTAGGTTGATCCACTTATATTGTTTACACTTAAATTGATGATGTTGCCCAAACATACAGGATTCGGATTGGCAGCCAAACCCGTAGGTTGTGAAGGAATAACTTCAACCGTAAGTGCGATTACATTACTGGTATCTGTACAAGGGGTTCCAGAGGTATTGTAATACAATCTTCTGAAAGAGTGGACCCCGTCTGTAAGGTTGCCAGTTACATAATCTTCTCCTTCGTATAATCCGGATGCTACCACCCAAGGACCATTGTCTATCTTATGCTCCCATAAATAGGTACCTCCAACCGGGTTGGCAGCATTTCCATCTAAGGTGACAGCCGGACTTGCTCCACAATAAGAGGAGATGGCTGGCTGATTTAATATATTGTTGTTGACCGGACAGCCGCTGCAATTGCTTCCTGCAACCACCAATACGGTATCGGTACATCCACCTGAATTCCATACAAAATAGTAATTGCCGGCCGCACTAAATTGACTTACCTCTGTGTTGGGGTCATTGATATTGGCTATCAGGGCAGTTCCGGCACTACCGGATCCCAAAGACCAATCTCCTGTGCCCGAAGCCGCCAGGGTTGTGGATGATGAAGCATAACAATCCAATGGTGCAGGATCATCTCCCGCATTGGCATTAAACTTCCTTACCACAGTAGTATCTGAGCAAGTTCCTGCAGTGTATATATAACTGTACAGGCCATCTTCCGCAAAGCTCATGTCAAGACTGGCTTCACCATTGCTGGTTGAACCTAGGACTGCTCCCAACGGATTGCTGCCTCCCGGTGTCCAGTTTCCTGATACAGGATTGGTACCCTTTAGAGTTATTGTACCCGGATCACACAATAATACATCTGGCCCGCCCGAAGGTTTAGGATATGCATCTATGGTAAGGGTATCTTTACATTGTAAATTATCGGTAACTATTACCTGATAAGTTCCACCATTGGTTTCGTAAACCGCTGGTGTAAAAGCAACATCTTGTGTACTGCCGGTATATCCACCGGGACCGGACCATGCATATGTAAATGCATTCTGACAAGCATTGCCATTCATAGTCAAATTGATGTTGATGCCTGCTGTGCAGGTGGCAACTGCGCTCATTGGCACAGGGCTGGCCGTGATGGTTGTCAGGTTTCCCGTATAATCTTGAGCGGTACCACCAATGGTGAAGCCATTGGTAAAATCTCCTCCATTCATACCTGCCGCACTTGAGCCGGGATCAACCCCATTTTGAAAGGGCCTGATTCCAACCCCGCACGATGGCATCGGATTTACATTCAAACTAAACAATCGAATGGTATCATTCGTTGCCAGGTTGTTGTAAAAGGATGTTGGAGAAAGCGTGGGCGTTATACTGTGAAAATCAAGAGTTGGTGCTGCTGCTGGAGACAATACCGCACTTGATATAACCCACTTCAGCGGAGTAGTTCCCCCGTATGTCTGGTTATTTTGGATTGGGTTATGGCTATCGTTTTCACCAATACTTATAGTTGTACCTGTTGGTACAACCACAGAATATTGTGAGTTGAACTGCGCCCTTTGTGGGGCAGTGGTGGCAGATCCGGCCGTAATGACAATACAGGCGTCGAATTTGCAAGTCGTTGTATTGTACTTCATCAGGTATTTTACCCCTGTAACCTGACTGAAGCCCTGCTCAAGCAAGATAATACAAACCATGGCAATGGTTATGAGTGTAGCTTTCATATTATAGACCTTATTAATTAAACAAAAAAAAAATAAAAGAGTGTATCCCGGGGACCTAGTCCGGGATACACTTTATAAAAACCTTATGGTAATTGTTGTATAAAGAAGTCAAAGTTAGACAAGAACCCTGTATTCAATGGATAGAACAATAACTGCGCATACAGCATGTTCTTATCATCATTAGGGTTGTCATACTTAGACTTGCCATCCATGTTATAATCACCAGGCGTATATCCATACGCAAAGTCAAAGTTAACGTTCAACGATGTGTTGGTTGGATAACCAAATACGTCAAAGAACAAGGTGTTCAAGTCGTCATTAGGGTTATCGGCTTTGATCTTACCATTGATGTCAAAGGTACCGGCCCATAAAGCCCTATATCCAAATTTCACATCACCGTTCATCGCCAATCCTGTATAATCATAACCAGGATACTTATCGGTTCCAAAGTCATAGACATCCAATTCACTCGCTTTTGTAAAGTTAACAAGGGTTGTCAACTGTCTTGGTGTCTGCGGATTTGCCGTCATGGCTCCCAGGTGACTCCTGTGTCGTACAACAACATAGTAGCTGTCAATCGACATTCCAGGGAATTTCAATCCTGAGTAACCATCAAGGTCAACCACATCACCATCTCTTTGCAACAAGCCTGAACGTGTTGCCAATATAACAGTCGAATCTGCTTTAGATCTCAATTCAATAAATACCCAATCTACAAGAGCTTCCTGACCTGTTACACCAAATTTGGTTGATGGTGCAGCTACTGAGTCAAACCTGCTGTAATTGGCAGTACCTCCTGGTACGTAGTGATCGTAATCCGTGGTTAAACTCAAACTTGAGAGCAAATATGCATCAGGTGTGAATTTGTAAGGATCCCTGTTGGGTATATACCTGTTGGCATTGAAAGTACTTGCTCTCAAACCATCTCTCATCAATGGCCTTCCATCAGATGCTACTGCATTGCTGTTGTCCATCAATGAACCTTCCAGATATACCCTTACTTTAATGGTAAGATCAGGTATTACCAGAATGTGAAGGGTAGCATCAACGCATTCTACACTTGCATTATCATCACATATGGTATATACAAACTCTACCGGACCAGAGAAATATTTGGCAGGTGTGAAAGTATAAGAACCATCTGTTCCCAAAATAAGGGTGCCTGTTCCAACTATGGTAGTTGTTTGTGGTGTTACACTCTGTGTATCTCCTTCAGGATCGCTGTCATTGTCTTTAACGTTACCAGTTACAGCTTCTTCTTCCTGAGTAACTGCAAAATCATCATCCGCAACTGTTGAGTTATCAGCTGTAGAGTTAAATACGGATATGATTTGTTTTGCTGTTGCACATCTGGTGGTTGCACCCATTACGCACACACGGTACACAAGGGTATCCTGACCGGTAAATCCTGGATCAGCAGTATACTCAATATCACCTGTTAACAGATCAACGGTAGCCGATCCATTAGATGGGTTATCGGTAATGACAACTGTATTTGGATCCAAACTACATCCGTTAACTACCATACATCTGTCGTTAGACAAAGTAGCTAGGGTAATCGGAGTCGTGGTAAAGGTGGTACCAAAGTCAACATTCGCAATTGGCTGTCTTGCCGGATCTACGTGGTCTGTAACTGTAATGACCAGATCAGTGGCAGGACATCCTGATACCAATGGAGGTACACAACCCTGTACGGTATAATAGTATACACCCACTAAGTTAGATGTAAATGTATAGGTTCCATCTGGGTTCAATGAAAGTACCGGTACTGAACCTGTAGGTTTAGTTTGAAGTACAGGGGTACCATATGATGTGGTAGCTCCTGCTCCGTCGTTTGTACTAACATCGCCATCAACGGGCACGTTTACAAAGGTAGCATTGAAGTCAGGATTACTACACTGTGTAATGGTAATGGTATCTGTATCAGCTCCGGCATCACAACCTGTTGAAGATTCTGTGAAGGTAAATGTTACCTTACCAGGAGCTACTGAAGTAACCAAACCATTGTTATCTACTGTCGCAACTGTTGGATCGCTTGAAGCCCAAGTACCTACAGATGATGAACCCACCATGGTTGTTCCTCCCAAACAGATTTCATCCAAGCCTAAAATGCTTACAGTTGGTGCTGTACTTACAGTGATTGGCAATGTAGCATCTGCTACACAACCAGTGGTTAGATCTGTAAAGGTAAAGAAGGCAGAACCCGGTGCTATACCTGTAACCACACCTGCGTTGTTAACCGATGCTACACCTGGTGCACTGGATACCCACGTACCGCCGGCACCCGGTGTTAATTGTGATAATCCTCCAATACAAATCTCATCTGAACCTGTTATTGAAACGGTAGGCTTGCCATTGACGGTCAATGGGGCCGAAGCTACTGATTTACACAAAGTGGTGCTACTGGTAAAGGTAAAGGTTACTACACCCTGACTTACTGCTGTTATTGTTCCAGTATTATCGATAGTTGCTACTGCTGCATTACTGGACTCCCAGGTTCCACCTGAATTAGGTGTAATGGTAGTAGTTTCACCAATACACAACTCATTATCAGCAGGAGCTGTAATGGTTGGGCCAGGCTCAACTGTCAATGAATCACTAGGATCTGAATCACAACCATTCGACAATTTGGTAAAGGTAAATGATACTTTACCTGGTGCCAATGGTGTTACCAAACCTGCATTGGTAATGGTGGCAATAGCTGGATTTGAAGATGCCCAGGTACCACCTGTTGTTGGTGTTATGTTTACGGCAATACCCACACAGGTATTGTTGTCTAATAATACGGTTGTTGGTTTTGGATCAACGGTCAGCTGAGCAGTCTCAGGTGATGTACATCCTGTAATGGTGTCAAGAAAGATAAACTCCGCTGTACCTGCTGTTAATCCTGTTACAGTAGCTCCTGTAACTGAAGCCACTACAGCATCTGTACTTGACCAGGTTCCTCCGGTAGACGGGAAGAGTACCAATGTATCATTGATACAAATATTGGCATCTGGCAATGAAACAGGTGTAGGTGCATTGACCAAAATTCCGTCTGTAGGGTCTGATGAACAACCTGCATCACTGATGAAGGTAAAGAATGCTACACCCTGTGCTACACCCACTACATTACCATCTGGAGTTACAGAAGCAATACCAGTATTGCTGGATGCCCAGGTTCCTCCAGTTGTAGGAGTCAATGTAGTAGTGTCACCAATACATACAGCTGAATCTCCTGTGATGCTCACAGTTGGCTTTAATGAAATAGTTGCATTCAAAGGATTCGAAGGACAGAAGGTACTGGCCTGAGTGTAAGTGAAACTTACTGAACCCTGTGACACTGCTGTAATCAAACCTGCATTGTTGATGGTAGCAACTCCTGGTGCACTGGATGTCCAGGTACCACCTGAAGTTGGTGTTACGGTTGATGTTTGTCCTATACAAAGCGCATTCGGACCGGTAAATGAAACCGTAGGTCTCAGGTTAACGGTAACCGGTGCTGTTTTAACAGATACACAACCATAGGTGTCATCTGTAAAGGTAAATCTGGCAAAACCTGCAGAAAGACCTGTAACTACACCTGCACTGGTTACTGATGCCACAGATGGATTATCACTCACCCAGGTTCCTCCTGTAGTAGGTGACAACTGGGTAACATCACCAATACAAATACCTGTTGGACCAGTTACGGCAACGGTAGGAGTTGGATTTACAGTTACGGCTGCAGTTGGATCTGACGGACAAAGAGATGCTGAACTGGTGAAAATAAAGGTAGCTGTACCCGGAGAAACACCGGTTACAATACCTCCGTTATTAACGGTTGCTATAGATCCATCAGAACTTGACCAGGTACCTCCCGTAGTTGGGTCTAAGGTAGTGGTGGTTCCAACGCAAATAAAGTTATCTCCTGTAATAGTTACTATTGGTCTTGGCAATACCTGAACATACAAGGTGTCAGAAAAACAACCTGTATTGGACTGGAACACCAATCTGGCCCTACCCGCTTCCAAACCGGTTACGGTTTTGGTAGGTGCACCGGTCATATTTACGGTGTCAGGTGAATGGTTGGTCCATGTAGTACCCACTGTCAAAGCAGGACTGATGGTAGTAGATGATCCCACACAAATGGTATCGTTGGCTGCTGATACGGTTGGTTTGGGGTTAACCAGTATGGCACTGGTCTGAGCCGAACAACCTGTTGCTGTATTTGTAAATGTAAAGCGCGCCTGTCCAGAACCAACGGCAGTAACTACTCCTCCATTGGTTACAGTAGCTACCGGTAAATTATCACTCACCCAGGTTCCTCCTGTGGTTGGTGATAAGGTAGAGGTAGCTCCTATACAAAGACCTGATGATCCTGTAATACTTACCACAGGATTGGCTGAAACACGAATGGTATCAGTTTCATCAGATGCACAACCTGTTGTTGCGTCAGTAAATATAAACTTTGCAACTCCCGCTGTCAAACCTGTTACAGTTCCTGCGTTGTTTACACTGGCAACCAAAGGTGCCGTTGATGCCCATGTACCTCCTGTCGTTGGAGACAAGGTAGTGGTACCATTGATACATATTGAGTCGTTTCCAGAAATACTGGCCGTTGGCTTCAATTTTACATCAACAGAAATGGTACTGCTACAACCTGTAGCTGTTTCTGAATATGTCAGTATAGATGATCCGGTTGATACCCCTGTTACCACACCCGCATTGGTAATGGTGGCAACTGCCGGTGAACCTGATGTCCATGTACCTCCTGTGGCTGGGTTTACCTGAATGGTTCCTGTTATACATACGTCTTCAGGTCCAGGGAAGGTAAGGGTGGGTGGCGGGTTAACAGTAAATGTTCCGGTTGTTGATGAACATCCTGTTGCATTTCTGGTATAAGTAAAGGTACAAATACCCTGGCCTATTGCGCTGACCACACCTCCATTGGTGATGGTCGCTACTAAGTTATTGCTACTTATCCACGTACCCAGGGTGCTCGGTGTTACGTTCACTGTTTCTCCTATACATGCGTTAGCATCCGGCATGGTTACCGTTGGCTTAGGATTCACTGTAAACTGCATGGTATCACTACATGCTCCTAAGGTATATTTAAATCGGTAAGTGCCCGATGCACTGTTCGAAAAGTTTACTCTTATTACTCCGGTTGATAGTACACTGGTAGATGCACCTGCCGGGTTTCCTGTTACTGGAGCCCAAACACCGTTGATAGGTGAAGTACCTGAAATGGTGGCTGGAGTACCGGTAATGGTATCTGCAACACCCGCACATATGGTCACGTTCGCTCCTGCATTTGGCTTACTGGATGCTGTTACGGTCAATGAATCAACACAACCTATGGCATCCGTTACCACTACTTTATAATCTCCATTGTTAGCTGAGGTAGCCAGAGGTAAGGATACATCTTGTGTTGTTGTATCAAATCCTGCCGGACCTGTCCACAGAAACGTCAAAGGGCCTTGACATGATGATGTCGAAGCCGTAAGATCAATTTCTATACCTGCAGAACAAGCTACATCGGCTCCCAAGATCGTTGGCACCGGTGCCCTTGCTTGTGTTGAGTTGGCATTGTACAATTGTTGGGTACTACCCATGGTGAAACCATTGTTGAAATCACTTCCCTGCATACCTGCTGCAGATGAACTTGGGTCAACGCCGTTGATAAAGATCCTGATGTCTTCACCACACAATTCTGTGGTACCAACTTTTCTAATACTAAATAATCGGATGGTATCACCTGCCTGTGTTCCTGCCGGATAGTAGGCAGTAGGTGAAATGGTAGGTACTATACTCCAAAAATCATTTGCAGGCTGCGCAGACGGAGCATTGATCCTTGATGAAATGGTCCAGGCAGCAGGTACACCCGCAACCCTCGGTTCATAATTTTGGGCAACTACAACACTGTCACCAGTTTGTAGAACCAGAGAATACTGCGCATTAAAGGCAATCCTCTGATCAGGAGACGAGGTCGAACCTGCATTCATGATAGCATAACAATCATAGTAACAAGTCGAACTGTCATACTTCATCCAATAGTTGACGCTCTCTATTTGAGCCTGGGCCTTGTATCCTGTCGTCATGAACAACGCCAGAAACCCAAAGATGAGTAGAATTTTCGCTTTCATTTTTTATTGTTGTTTTTGTTTGATTTTTACTTTTTCGATATTTCATACAGCGTTTCTTCTAGGCACCTAACTCGGATGAGGCTTGTTCATAGGATGAAATCCCCGATCATGACGATCATTTTTTTGCCAAATGGCTATTCGGTAAGATTCTTTGTTATTTTTTTGGAAAAACTCGCGACAGATGGCAGCCCAGACCTCCCGACCAGCTACCTTTTGTACCAAGCTGGCAGCTATGGATACAATGAAGGTGGTTATCAAAACCAATTTACTTACAAGCGAGTTCATATAGTATAATAGACTATTTATCAATATATTAGTTAATAATATAAAGGTCTCTATTACGCTATTCTCGACCCGAAATCGGGCTATTCGATGGTTTTCTCCCAGCAAATATATTATAGATAATCGTAATATGAAACTTTTTTTCAATTTTTTTTCCTTATTTCCCAACTATTGACAAAATCACGGGCACTTTTGCCATTGCTTTACAATGGTTTTCTACCTTATGCCAAGTATTTGACAAAACTTTATGCGGTATTCCCTACTTATCCTACGGAAATTCTGTTAAATTTTTAACACTTCTTACCTACATACCTGGTATTCAATATTATAAATATGGAAATAAAGCACAAATGTTATTCTTACCTTTTTTACTCCATTATTTTGGCTTCTTAGGTAGTATCTGTGCCACCTCGATGATCGCAGGAACATTGCATTCCTTTAAAATCCATCTGAAATAAATATCTCAATCACCGGGCAAAAAAATCAGCCGGCTTTCTTTTGAGGCTCACACAAGAGATTATACTGTCGCCCCAAGTCAGCAACCCAAAATGTTATTTCTGATAAATTATGAGATGCTCCTCTAGATCTGCTCCAACAAAAACAAGACGTCTTTGAGATTGCGCACATCGTCGCGGGCTACCATCAAAAAGCTGGTGGTTTGTTTCAAATGATAACCCAACCGAACTCCTTCTTCACTAAAGTATTTTAACAAGTGCTGGAAGGTGGGTGTTTCATAATAGCCCGACTGGGCATTGCTGATAAAGTAAAGTCTTAGTTTTTTATTCTTTAGTACACATTTTTCAAAGCCCAGCTTTCCACAGGCCCATCTTACCCGCAAGCCATTGAACAATTCTTCCACTTCTTTGGGTATTTTGCCAAACCGGTCCTTGAGCGATGCCCTAAACTGGATAATTCCCTCTTCATTTTCAATGCCATCCAATGCAGTGTACAAACTCAAGCGTTCCTGGATGTTACTCACATACTTATCCGGTATCAGCATTTCTATGTCGGTGTCTATCTCCACATCTTTGACAAAGGTCTTTTTCTTGCCGTATTCCTCCGCAAACAATGCCTTAAAGTCGGTGTCTTTCAATTCTTCAACCGCCTCTTCCAATATCTTCTGATAGGTTTCATAACCAATGTCGCTGATAAAGCCGCTTTGTTCTCCTCCCAACAAATTGCCCGCTCCCCTAATGTCCATGTCTTTCATAGCAATGTGAAAGCCACTGCCCAGATCTGAAAATTCTTCCAGGGTCTTCAATCGTTTTCTGGCATCATCGGTAAGTACCGACAATGGTGGCGCAAACAGATAACAGAAGGCCTTTGTATTGGATCTGCCCACCCTGCCCCTCAGCTGGTGCAAATCACTCATACCAAACTGGTGGGCATTGTTGATGATGATGGTATTGGCATTGGCAATGTCAAGTCCCGTTTCAATGATATTGGTACAAACCAACACATCAAACTCTCCTTCTATAAAGGATACCAGGGTCTCCTCCAATTTGTCAGAATCCATTTGCCCATGTGCTACCCTTACCTTTACATCCGGACACAGTCGTTTGATCAGGTCTGCTACCTCTTCCAGCGACTTCACCCTATTGTGCACAAAAAATACTTGACCACCCCGGTTCACCTCATAGTATACCGACTCTTTGATTACCTCATCACTAAAGATCCTCCGCTCGGTGTGGATGGGCTGCCGGTTGGGTGGCGGTGTGCGTATCACAGATAAATCTCTTGCCGCCATCAGCGAAAACTGCAGCGTCCTGGGTATGGGTGTGGCAGTAAGGGTAAGGGTATCTACATTTACTTTTAGCGATCTGAGCTTTTCTTTAGCCGCTACTCCAAACTTTTGTTCCTCATCTATCACCAGTAAGCCCAGGTCTTTAAATACGATTTCTTTGCTCAACAAGGCATGGGTGCCTATGATGATGTCAAGCTTTCCATCTTTCAGCCGTGCGTAGATTTCCTTCTTTTCTTTGGCCGACTTAAATCGGTTCACATAGTCTACCGTTGCACCAAAGGGATTCAACCTGTTCTTAAAGGTTTGATAGTGTTGCAGGGCCAAAATGGTGGTAGGTACCAAAACCGCTACCTGCTTGCCATCTGCCACCGCTTTAAAAGCAGCCCTTATGGCCACCTCCGTTTTGCCAAATCCAACATCACCACAGATCAACCTGTCCATCGGATAGGGCTTCATCATGTCTTCTTTTACATCGATGGTGGCGGTGTACTGATCGGGTGTATCTTCATAAATAAAACTCGCTTCCAGCTCATTTTGCAGATAACCATCGGGCGAAAAAGCAAAGCCTTTAGATGCCTTGCGCAGGGCATATAGCTTGATGAGCTCTTTGGCAATGTCTTTTACCTTGGCCTTGGTCTTGCGCTTTAAATTTTTCCACGCATCTCCCCCAATCTTACTGAGTGAAGGCGGCGTGCCATCTTTACCTACATACTTGCTGATCTTGTGCAAAGAATGTATGCCCACATACAATATATCGTTGTTGAGGTATACCAGTCTTACCGATTCCTGCACATGGCCATTGATTGTGATTTTTTCCAGCCCCGAAAAACGACCCACCCCATGATCAATGTGAACCACAAAATCACCCGGCTCCAACTCCCTCACCATTTTCAGACTCATGGCCTGGTCTTTGGTAAATCCTTGCTTTAACTTGAACCGGTGAAAGCGCTCAAAGATCTGGTGGTCTGTATAGCAGGCCAGGCGTAAGCCCTCATCAATAAAACCGGAAAACAGATTGGCTATAACAGGCTCAAATTTTACGTCGGCTTCCAGGTCTTGAAATATCGTGTAAAAACGTTCTACCTGCTTGGGGTTCTCTGTAAATATATAATTGCTGATGCCTTCCGCCAGATTTTCATGCAGGTTTTCCAGCAATAGGGCAAAGTTTTTATTGAAGTTGGGTTGGGGCTTGCCCTTACAATCTATCACCGTGTATTGCCCCTGCATCAATGAAGTGGGTGAAAGTACTACCTGATGCAGCTTGCCTATCTGTTGCACTACTTCGGCTGGATACACAAATGCGCGGTCTTCAAAGATCTCACGCAGCTCTTCCGTGGCACGCGCCTCCAGCGATTGGGCAAACTGATCGGCTTTCTCAAAACAGAGTTGCAGCTTTTCCACCAGCATATCACCATCAGAAATCCACACCGCCGTTGCCGGAGTAAACAAACTGAAAAAGGGTACTTTTTGGTTTTGCTTAAACTTGTTTTTGATATTGGGTATGATCACTACCTCTCTCAATCGCTCAATAGACAGCTGACTCGAAGGATCAAAAAACCGAATAGACTCTACCTCGTCGTCATAAAGATCTATTCGGTAAGGCCACTCATTGCCAAAAGAAAAAATATCTATGATGCTGCCCCTGATCGAAAAGAAGCCCGGTTCGTATACAAAATCCGACCTTTCAAATCCATACTCCAGCAACACCTCAATCACCGTATCAACATCAAATTTTTCCTTTTCCCTGATCTTGATCTTTGTTTTTTCCAATACAAAGGGATCAACCACCTTCTCAAATACCGCCTCCGGATAGGTTACCACCACATGGTTGATATCCATGAGTCCCGTCACCTTATTGACAATCTCTGTGCGTTGCACCATGTTGTGATTGTCGATCTCTTCAAACTTCATGGGCCGCTTAAAGGAATCCGGAAAAAAATAAATGTGGCGCGAATCCAAAATGGAAGCCAGTGTGTTTTGCATGTAGGCTGCCTCTTCTTTGTCGTTGGCTATAAACACGGTATTGCCCTCTTTTTCCTGGGTAAGGGCAGCGAGAAGGAAGGCTACCTGCCCCCCGACGGCATTTTTTAGCTGTGCCTTGCCGGGCTGGTCGGTGCTCAATATTTTTTGGAGACTCTTTACCCGCTCATCTGCGGCGTATTGAGAAATAATGGTTTCCAGGTTATTCACGGCCCAAAGATAACAAATCTGAAGGTCTCAATTGACCCGTTGGTGACCGCTTCCTTACATTTTTTATGGGCACCACTCTCACAATTTTATGCCCTTGCTATCAGATCACGACATTCTTTGTTTAGTTTCGCACCATGATCGGCACTGTATACAAATCAACCGGGAGTTGGTACGATGTAAAAACGGCTGACGGCCAAACGTTTCAGTCACGAATTGTAGGCAAACTACGGCTTGACGATCTCAGGTCTACCAATCCCATTGCGGTGGGCGACAAAGTAGAACTCCTCCTGGATGATGATGGTACCGCTTCTATCCAGACAATCGTACCTCGCACCAATTATGTTTTGCGCCAATCGCCCCGCAAAAAACACAACGTCCACCTGTTGGCTGCCAATGTAGACCAGGCCTTGCTCATCGTCACCATGATCGAGCCCAACCTCAAGCCTGGCTTTATCGATCGTTTTCTAATGATGACAGAGCCGTACAACATACCGGTCATCATCGCCTTCAACAAGTGCGACCTCCATGGCGAGCAGGAAGAACTGGAATACAATTTTTACAAAACCGTTTACGAAAACATCGGCTATACCGTGCTCCACTGTTCTGCTCATTCGGGTGAGGGCATCGAACAATTGGCCGCCTTGTTACACAATAAAATTACCCTCATAGCCGGCCAGTCCGGAGTAGGCAAATCAAGCCTCGTCAATGCCGTGCAACCCGGCATGGAACTGCGTACCTCTGAGATCTCCGACTATTCGGGCAAGGGGCAGCATACAACTACTTTTGCAGAAATGTACGATCTCCACATGGGAGGCCAGATCATCGATACACCGGGCATCAAAACCCTGGGCTTCAACCACCTCGAAGTAATGGACATCGCCCACAACTTCAGAGAATTTTTTACCCTCTCCAAAGAGTGTAAGTTTGCCGACTGCACCCACAGAAATGAGCCCCATTGTGCGGTCAAAAATGCCCTCAAAGAAGGGTGGATCAGCGAACACCGATACCAGAATTACCTCAACCTGCTCTCGGAAGTCGAAGATCAAAATTATTGGGAAAGACACAACGACATGTAGCCATGATGAGATCTTATCGCAAAAAACCCTATGTTTCACGACGTGAAAAAAATCAACAAAGAGCCTTCCAATTCAGGGTCTTCCTCTATTTTGTAGTCTCCTAATAATATTTTATATACTTGTCAATTGGAACGATATTATTTCGTACATGAAAACGTTTTTACCCTGACTTCTTAGCTTTTATTTAGTTTTTTGGGGAAAAACCAAATTTTCTTTCATTGATTTGGTCTTTAAACACATTTTCTGTGTTTTAAAGTGGTTTTTTTATCGAATTGCCAAATATTTAAATCTATTTTCTAAATTGCAGGCAAATTAATCGTTCAATTTAAAGCCATATGAATTTTTCTACTACCGATTTTACCGTCTTTGCCATCTACATTGTGGCCATGATAGGTTTTGGGGTCTACCTCGCCTTTAAGGAAAAAAACGACACCGCAGAGTCTTACTTCCTGGCCAGCAAGACCTTACCCTGGTGGGCCATAGGCGGCTCACTGATTGCCTCCAATATTTCTGCAGAACAAATGATTGGTATGTCGGGCTCCGGCTATGCCATCGGCCTTGCCATTGCCTCCTATGAGTTTATGGCAGCCGCTACGCTGCTGGTGGTGGGCAAATACCTATTACCTGTATTCCTGGAACACAACATCCAGACCATGCCCCAGTTTCTGGAAAAAAGATTCGACGGCAGGGTACGCACAGGTCTGGCCATCTTTTGGGTCATCCTTTTTGTCTTTGTCAACATTGGCTCTCTGTACTATCTCGGTAGTCTGGCCCTCAATTCCATCATGGGCATTCCAGTATATTATGCAGTCATTGGGCTGATGATCTACTCAGGAACCCTTTCGGTTTTCGGTGGACTCAAAGCTGTAGTGTGGACAGATGTAATCCAGGTTATTATTCTGATCTTAGGTGGCACCATCGCTTCTGTACTGGTCTTGAATGCCGTTTCAGACGGACAAGGGGTGGTAGAAGGTATCAAAATTTTATACCAAAAAGCACCTGAAAAATTTAATATGATTTTTGATAAAGGCGATACTTATTTTGACATCGATTCAGGTGAGACCAAATCAGCCTATCAGCTGCTTCCTGGTTTGGGTGTGTTGATTGGAGGTATGTGGATTGCCAACCTCTATTACTGGGGCTTCAACCAATACATCATCCAAAGAGCGCTTGCCGCCAAAGACATCCGTGAATCACAAAAAGGTGTGGTCACAGCAGCCATGATCAAGATGTTTGTTCCATTCATTGTTGTGCTTCCGGGCATTGCTGCATTTGTAATGAAAGCAGATATCACAAAAGCAGATCAAGCCTACCCATGGGTGGTCAATACTTACGTTACCTCAGGCTTAAAGGGCATCGTAGTGGCAGCCCTCGTTGCTGCTATCGGCTCTTCTATCTGCTCTATGGTCAACAGTGCCTCTACCATTTATACCCTCGACTTACACAATAAGTTTTTCAACAAAGATGCTTCTGAAGCAAGTCAGGTAAAAACAGGAAGATTGGCTGCCCTTGTTGCTTTAATCATCGGTGCCCTAATGGTCCCCGCCCTGGCCAATTTTGGTCAGATCTTCCAGTTTATCCAAGAGTACACAGGCTTTATCAGCCCGGGCATCCTGGTGGTTTTCTTATTTGGACTTTTCTGGAAACGCACCACAACCAATGCTGCGTTGGCGGCTGTTTTTCTTGCTATTCCTCTTTCACTGTTGTTGAAATTTGCCTTGGCAGATATGGCCTTTATTCACAGAATGGGCCTCAGCTTTGTCATACTTAGCGCCATCGTCATGGGTATTTCTATGATGGAAAGTAAGACCGATTCACCCAAAGCCATTGTTCTAAGAAAAGGTCTGTTTGATACCGACAAAACCTTCAACTTTTGGAGCCTGATTGTAATCGGACTGCTCATTTTGATTTACGCAGTCTTTTACTAAGCAGCCCATGAAAGACAAGCGGCTGCCCCCGTATGATTTTGAGGTCCATGCCAACATCGCGGAGGCAAAGACCATTCATACAGCGGTTTACCACGATGCCAATGTCTTTCAGGTCTTGTTAGAAAAAATATTTGTTCCTTCGTGGCAATTCATCGCTTCTTGTGATGAATTGCCAACGGAGGATTTTTATTTTCCCTTCTCCTTCTTACCCCCCATCATCGATGAACCGCTGGTAGCTGTAAAAAATACTGAGGGTCAGTTTGATTGTTTTTCCAATGTATGCACCCACCGGGGCAACATCCTGGCCACCGAAGCCTGCACCAGCAAACACGGACTCATCTGCAAGTACCATGGTCGCCGTTTTTCTGCCGATGGCAAGATGGTCTTTATGCCTGAATTCAAAGAGGTACAAAACTTTCCATCAGCCCAGGATGACCTCCCTCGCTATCCCATCCAAAAATGGGGCAACTGGCTCTTTACATCTTTGGTACCGCAAAGCGCGCTGCCCCCAGCCTATGCCCTGCATGATGGAACGTTTGAGCTTTCTTACTTTTGATAATTTCCGATACGATGCCTCGCGCGATTCATCGTTCACCATCCATGCCAATTGGGCACTCTACTGCGAAAACTACCTCGAAGGCTTTCACATACCTTTTGTCCATGCCGGCCTCAACCAGGTGCTCGACTTTGGCAGTTACGAAACCCTTACCCAGGACGATTGTATCCTACAAATCGGCTATGCCAAAGAAGGAGAACTCAGTTTTGACCTGCCCACCGACCATCCCGATTATGGTAAAAATGTGGCGGCTTACTACTACTTTGTTTTCCCCAACCTGATGTTCAATTTTTATCCCTGGGGACTCTCCCTCAACATCGTCGCCCCGCTGTCAGTAGATCAGACCGTGGTTACTTTTAAAACTTATATCCTCGATGACAATAAATACAACCAGGGCGCCGGCAGCGATCTTCATACCGTAGAGATGGAAGACGAAGCCATTGTAGAATGGGTACAAAAAGGTACCCAAATCCAGGGCCTATCACCCACGGCCGTTACTCCGCTGCACGAGAAACAGGGCCCCATCATTTTCACCGACTCCTTGCTATGGCCCTCAATGACTAAGGCCAGCCTCAAAAGACAACTGGGCCTCCTGCCTGCCATTGCCCTCGTGGTAGGCAGTGTCATTGGCTCCAGCATCTTTGCCAAACCGGCTACCATGGCCCAGCTCCTGCCAGATCCCATGTGGATCCTCGGCATCTGGCTTCTGGCGGGTGGTCTCAGCCTCATCGGTGCCATGATCAATGCAGAGATCGGCTCCATGTTTCCGGAAACGGGCGGTCAGTTTATCTATTTCAAAGAAATGTACGGCCATCGTTTTGCCTTTGTTTATGGCTGGTCAGGACTTGCCGTCATCAATACTGCAGCGGTTGCCGCCATCGCCTTTGTTTTTGCCCAATACCTGTCCTACTTTGTTGACCTCCCTCGCTTTCATCCGGCCACAGAAAAATCCTTTTATGTACCTCTGCCCATGATTGGCCGGCTCTTTCCCCTGGAAAACTTTGGGGTGAAAATGACCGCCATAGCCTCGGTCCTGGTGCTCACTGCCTTCAATCACTTTAGCCTCAAATCCGGCAACCAGGTACAGATGTTTTTTACCTGGTTAAAAGTGATCCTGCTTATTTTAATCATAGTTATTATTTTTTCTTCCGGCCAGGGTCAATGGTCCAACCTAATGCCTACGGGCAGGGTTACCCTCAGCGCTGCCGCCATCCTGGCCAGTGTGGGTGCCTTATCCGGTGCCTTTGCCGCCTTCGATGGCTGGAACAACCTCGGCTTTGTAGCCGGTGAATTAAAACAACCCGAAAAACAAATACCCCGCGCCCTTTGGATCGGCCTGCTCATTTGTTTTGTCCTCTACGTAGGCACCCACCTCGCCTTCTTTTTTATGTTGGGCACCGATAAAGCCGCTGCTTCTACCCTCATCGCCACCGACGCCATCCTGCCCATCCTGGGCAATGCAGGTGCCGCCCTCATCGCAGTTATGGTCATGGTTTCTACCTTTGGTGCCGTCAATGGCAATACCCTGGCCTGCGCCCGCCTCACCTTCTCCATGGGCGAAAACAAAGACTTTTATCCGTGGACCGGCACCGTCCACCCCAAATACAACACCCCTTCCAACGCCCTCTGGCTCCATGCCTTTGTCTCCATCCTCTACATCCTCACCGGCTCCTTCGATATGCTGGCCGACCTCTTCGTCTTTGTCACCTGGATCTTCTACGGCTTTGGCGCCTATGGCCTCATCATCCTTCGCAAAAAATACCCCAACACCCCCCGTCCCTACAGCATCAAAGCCTATCCCTTCCTTCCCCTCATTTTTGTCTTCTTCTCAGCCCTCTACGCCATCATCACCATCTACAGCGACATCACCGCCTACCTCAAAGGCGAAACCCCTGTCATCAAATCCATCCTCGGCCTCTCCATCATTTTTTACGGCCTCATCCTCTACCACTGGAAATCCAAACAATGGAAAACCTCATAGAGAGGCAGGGCCCTGTGGAGCCGCAGGATTCTGCGGCTCACCAATCCCCTAAAAAGCAATTAGTCCCGCACTTGAGGAACGCCTGCGGAGCGCAAACATTTAAAGCAGCGCAAGCGAAGCGCGAACATGCAGCCCAACGCGAACATTTAGCGAAGCGCGAACATGCAGCGAAAGCGAAGCGCGAACATTTAGCGCAGCGCGAACATTTAGCGAAGCGAAAGCGAAGCGCGAACATTTAGCGAGCGAAGCGCGAACATTTAGCGAAGCGCGAACATTTAGCGCAGCGCGAACATTTAGCGCAGCGAAAGCGAAGCGCGAACATTTAGCGCAGCGCAAGCGAAGCGAGAACATTTAGTCCCGCATTTTTACGGGACTAACACTATCTTTACACCCCTTAATCCCAATCCATGGACTTCAAACTCACATCCCACTATCAACCCACGGGCGACCAACCTACCGCTATTAAACAGCTTGTAGAAGGTATTAGAAGCGATGAAAAATACCAGGTGCTGCTGGGCGTTACCGGCTCAGGAAAAACATTTACCATGGCCAACGTCATTGCCCAGGTGAAAAAACCTACCCTCATCCTTACGCACAACAAAACCCTCACCGCCCAGCTATTTGCAGAATTCACAGAATTTTTTCCCGAAAACGCGGTCGAGTTTTTTGTATCGTACTACGATTACTACCAACCGGAAGCCTACATCACCCACAACGATACCTACATCGAAAAAGACCTGTCCATCAACGAAGAGATTGACAAACTCCGACTGAGAGCAACTTCTTCTCTCTTATCAGGAAGACGCGACATCATCATCGTTTCTTCCGTATCGTGTATCTATGGCATGGGCAATCCGGAAGACTACAAATCGGGCATCATCCGGCTCGAAAAAGGCCAGTCCATGAGCAGGAATGCCTTTTTGTACAAGCTCAACGATGCCCTTTATTCCAGAACAGAAACCGACTTCAAAAGAGCCACCTTCAGGGTCAAGGGAGATACGGTAGATATCAACCTGCCCTACGCCGAATACGGTTACCGGATCATCTTTTTTGGCGATGAAATTGAAAACATTGAATCCATAGAAACCGTTTCCGGCAAACGCATAGCCAGCTTAGACCACGCGGCCATCTTTCCCGCCAACCTCTACGTGGCCCCCAAAGACAGACTCAAAGGCATCATCCGAATGATCGAAGATGAGCTGCACGAACACGAAAAGTTTTTCACCAGCGAGGGTCGATACATCGAAGCAAAAAGAATCAAAGAAAGGGTCAATTTTGACCTGGAAATGATCAGGGAACTGGGCTACTGCTCGGGCATTGAAAACTATTCCCGCTTCTTCGACGGTCGCAAGATGGGCACCCGTCCATTTTGTCTGCTCGATTACTTTCCGGATGACTACCTCATGATCATCGACGAGAGCCACGTTACCCTTCCCCAGGTAAGGGGCATGTGGGGTGGCGACCGCGCACGTAAACTCAACCTGGTCAATTACGGCTTCCGCCTGCCCTCTGCCATCGACAACAGACCCCTCAATTTTGAAGAATTTGAATCGGTGGTCAACCAACTCGTTTATGTCTCCGCTACTCCGGGCGACTATGAACTGGAAAAAAGTGAAGGCGTGGTAGTAGAACAAATTGTGAGACCCACCGGCCTCCTGGATCCCCCCATTGATGTGCGACCCAGCCTCAACCAAATCGACGACCTCATCAACGAGATCCAGCAGCGCATTGAAATCAACGAACGCATCCTGGTCACCACCCTCACCAAACGTATGGCTGAGGAACTCACGAAATACCTCACCAAACTCAACATCAAGGTTAGGTACATCCACTCCGAAGTCGATACCCTCGACAGGGTAGAAATCATCCGCGACCTCCGCCTCGGTGTTTTTGATGTCCTTGTTGGGGTCAACCTCCTCAGAGAGGGCCTCGACTTACCCGAGGTATCACTCGTTGCTGTTTTGGATGCAGACAAAGAAGGTTTCCTCCGCAACAACAGATCGCTCACCCAAACCGCGGGCCGTGCAGCCCGAAATGTCAACGGTCAGGTCATCTTTTATGCCGATAAAATAACCGACAGCATGCAAGACACCATCGATGAAACCAACCGCCGCCGCGCCAAACAGATGGAGTACAACCGAATCCACAACATCACCCCTACCACCGTTGGTAAAACCCGTGATGAAATCCTCGCCCAAAAATCCATCCTCGATGTCCGCGGTGCCAAAACCAAGGCCTACATCGAGCCCGAAATCGACTCCCTCGCTGCAGATCCGGTATTGCAATACATGAACAAAGACCAGATCCAAAAATTGGTCCACGAAACCGAAGCCAAAATGAAACAAGCCGCCAAAGACCTCGATTTCATCTCCGCCGCCCAATACCGCGACGAACTTTTGGCCCTCAAAAAGAAACTGTAACCGGGTATCGGAGCACCTGTCCCTATGCCGGGCACCGGTGTAGGGATCCGAGCACCTGTCCCTATGCCGGGCACCGGTGTAGGGATCCGGGTACTTGTCCCTACACCCCCACTGAGAAGTAGGGCTTGTCCCTACACCCCATTAGGGGAGTAGGGAGACGAAATACTTGCCCAAAACACTACAACATGTTTGACATTTTAGTATCTTTGACGAAAATTCGCAGACATGATAGAAACGAATTTAAAGTTTTTAAGAGGCAAACACAGCATTTCACAGGCTGAATTGGCAGAGAGCCTGGGCATTCCCCGCACTACCCTTTCTGCGTATGAAAGGGGCTTTGTGGAGCCCAACATCGAGCTCATGCTCAAAATGGCCAAGTACTTTGGTGTTACGCTTGACGACCTCATAGCTTACAATCTCGAGCACCAGAACCCCGAACACAAGGGGGGTGACAACCTAAAAGTGCTCGCCATCAGCGTTGACCCCTGGCAAAATAGCAATATCGAGCTGGTAGATACCAAGGCAGAGGCCGGCTACCTCGATTCCATGTCTGATCCCGAGTACATCAAAGACCTGCCCAAAATCTACTTTCCCAAGATACCGCAAGGTACCTACCGTGGCTTTGAAATCCGGGGCGATTCCATGTTACCCGTTGAGCCGGGTTCCATCATCATCAGTGCTTACGTTGAAAAATTGGCCGATATCAGAGATGGCAGAACCTACGTAGTAGTGAGCAAATCAGAAGGGGTAGTTTACAAGCGTGTGAGAAACCAGGCCAAAGAAAAAAACCTCTTACTCATCTCCGACAATGAAGCGTACAACCCCTATACCATGCATTACAGTGAGATCGCCGAGGTATGGCAATACTACGCTCACCTCAGTTTCTCCGATACCAAACACACTTTCAACGCCATGCTGGAAGACAAGCTGTCGGATATCCAGCGTAAGGTAGGTGAAATGCACAGCAAGGTAGTGGGCAACTAATTACCTCACGACGACTTCTGCATCGATATCACCACTCCGCTCATTATGATGAGTACAATGCCAATCAGACTGGTTGTATCCGGCATGGCATCTCCAATCATGACCCCAAAAAAGATCGAAAACACAATGTTGGAGTAGCCCACCGCCCCAATCAATCCCGTATTCTGATGCGAAAATGCCCGGGTTAGAAAAACCTGGCCCAACAACGCTGCTATGCCCAGGCACAAGATCAGGGGCAGGTCGTCCCATTGGGGCACCACAGGAGGAGCAATGATAAAGTCAAGGGTCTGGCCCTTGTAAACCGTGCTGAGCAACATCGAGAGCATGGGAAATACAATGCCACACAACATAAAAGAAAGCACAATGGTACGGTTGTCGTAATATTTGGTCAGGCCACGTATGCTCAGATAGGCCATGCCCGTCATCACCAGGTTCGCAATACCAATGAGATGGCTCTTCACCTCCAGCGCGTGGCTCGACATCTTGGGTACAAAGATCAGGCACAGCCCTACAAAACCCACCGTGATGGCCGTCCATGCCGCTGAGTTCAGCCGTTGCCCCAGCCAAAACGAAGAAATCACTGCCAAAAAAATAGGATACGACTGCTGGTAAGTTATCGACTCCGGCAGTCCGATGGTAGTGACCCCATAGAAAAAGAAGTACAAGGCCATGGTACCGATAAAACCCCTGAATAAAAGCAACCACGGCCTACCTCCCTGCTGCTGCGGAGGCTTGGAATAAAGCCAGTACATCACAAAAACCACCCCTATCACATTGCGAAACAAGACCAGGTGCACCGAAGCATACTCATCCTTGAGCAGTCGCGCAATGGCCCCTGTCAGCGCAAACATCAATGACGCCAAAACCATAAAGCTGAGAGATCGCTGCAGCGATGTATCCGTGGAATTCATGGGGCAAAGATACGATGGTAGCGACGCAATTTATTGCATCGTAAAAAATGTAATTTCTTTATTAAATGTAGCCACCCACCAATACCTCAATGGCACAAACCATCCTCTCAATTCAACCTCCTATACTCATTGGGCGACAAACCCGTTTTTTGTTTAAAAAGCCGGGTAAAATGTTGTTGGTATTTAAAGCCAAGCTCATATGAAATTTCAGAAAAAGATTTAGGGCTCTCCAAAATCATCTGTTTAGCAACCTCAATGGTTTTTGCCTGTATATATTCCTGTGCCGTTTTGCCGGTTTCTTTTTTAACAAGATCCCCAAAATAATTGGCCGATAAATGAAGCTGATCGGCGCAATAAGCCACCGTGGGCAAGCCTGCGGTTTGAAGTTGGCCTGACTGAAAGTGATCATCGAGCAAGTTGGCAAATCGCTCCAGAATTCCTTTATTGACTTTTTCCCGCGTAACAAACTGACGATCATAAAATCGGATACAATAATTTAAAAACAACTCAATATTGGAAGTGATCAGTCTCTTGCTGTGTCTGTCAATCGTTCCTTCCAGTTCTGTTGAAATTTTATTAAAACAATCCATCACTGTCTGTCGCTCCTTCTCAGAAATGTGAAGGGCTTCATGCGATTCATAACCAAAAAATGAATAATCCCTAATCTGCTTGCCAAGGGCTGTGCCATGAATCAGGTCAGCATGAAAAGCCAACCCATAGCCGGTCGGTTGATACGGCTCACCCGTGGTTTCAATTTGTACTACCTGCCCCGGAGAAATAAAAACCAGGGTGCCTTCCTGGTAGTCGTAATAATTGCAGCCATATTTTAAATCACCACATTTTACCTGTTTCAATATGATGCAGTAAAAACCATAGTTGACCCTTACCGTTTTTGCACCATCCCAGGTCCTCATAGCAGCCTTAGAAAAATCAAGGACTGATACCAATGGATGCAGTGTGCTGTGGTTGTTGAATGCATTAAACGCACTGATGGTCTCAAATTTATACACGGGTACCATGATTTCAATATTTTGATTCAAAGTTAGGCTTTTGTTGCTTTGTCGTACAACCTACATACACCAATCAGTGAAATTGGTAAATAATACCGTGATCCATATAAAGATAGCCGTAGGATCCCGGCTATCTTTGCATTACAAAACAATCAATTCATATGAATCATTTCAATCGCCGCCAATTCCTTATGAGCAACCTGGTTGCAGGTGCAGCCATCATGGCAGGTCAGTCATTGACAGCCCAAAATCAAAAATCAACGGAAGTTTCATTGTCAAGCCATACTTCTGTTAAAGGCAATAAAAGAAAACTTGGCAAACTGGAAGTATCAGCCCAGGGCCTGGGTGGGCTGCCGGTGGTGGGTTTTTATGGCGGTGGTGTGAGGGAGCAAAGCCATGTCAACAAACTATATCAAACTGCTTTTGAAAACGGCATTACCTTTTTTGATACCGCTGAAGTCTACGGTCCGCTCACCAATGAAACACAGATCGGAGAAGCCCTGGCACCTTTCAGAAAAGACGTGGTCGTTGCCACCAAGTTTGGATTTAATGTAGATCCCAACCACCAAAGTGGTCGTGGTCGTCCGCTAAACAGTCGACCTGAAAATATACGGAGAGCTGTAGAAGGTTCCTTGAAAAGATTGAGAACCGATTACATCGACTTGTACTACCAACACCGGGTTGATCCCACAGTACCCATCGAAGAGGTAGCTATGACAATCAAAGACCTGGTTAAGGAAGGCAAAATACTGCACTGGGGCTTGTCAGAGCCGGGACTCAATACCATCCGCAGGGCCCACGCTGTGCACCCTGTTACCGCCATTCAAAATGAATATTCACTGTGGACCCGCGACTCCGAAAAAGCAGTACTACCCTTGTGCGAAGAGCTGGGCATTGGCTTTGTACCCTGGTGTCCACTAGGTTATGGCTTCCTCGCCGGAGCGATCAACGAAAACACCCGATTTGTGCAGGGCGACTTCAGGACTATCCTGCCCAGGGTAACACCTGAAAACATTAAACAAAACCTGCAACTCCTGGACTTTGCCAAAGAATGGGGACTGCGCAAAAGAGCCACTGCAGCCCAAATTTCTCTTGCCTGGTTGCAGGCCCAAAAACCATGGATTGTACCCATACCCGGCACATCCAATCTGGTGCACCTCAAAGAAAACATCGCAGCCCATAACATCACATTTTCAAAAGATGAACTCGCTGAGTTTGAAACAGGCTTGTTGCAAATCAATATTGCAGGACCCAAAAACACCCAAGCCATCATCGATGCCATTGGCGTAGAAGCGGCAGCAAAAATGTAAGTAAGCCAAAAACCAACTTTTTATGAAAACGATCTTTACCCTCTTGTTTGGCATCCTCCTTGCCACCACCCTGGTCGCCCAGCAGGGCGGTGATATTGCTTCATCACCAGGGCAAAATGAAATCATCCGTTTATCCAACCAAAAATGGCAATGGATGGCAAATAAAAACACCGACTCCCTCCAGGTCTTATTTCATGATAAATCTGTTTTCGTTCACATGGGCGGCAGCTGGGGCAAACAACAGGAATTGGATGTCATCAAAACCGGAGGTATATGGTACAAAAAAGCAGATATCCACCACACCGTTGTCAATATCATTGACCACACCGCCATCCTCCTCAGCAACATCACCCTCCTCGCTGTTGTTGGTGGCAATGAAGTCACCAATCCTTTTGCTGTTACAGAGGTGTATGTAATGGAAGATCATCATTGGCATCTTGCCTCGCTATCGTTTACCAAACTATTGACCCCTTCCGTTCAAAATAAACCGTAACGACGCAATGCATTGCTTCGCAAAAACATCAATACATTGCATACAAAAATTAACTGTTGCGCCACAATAGCATGTGGTGCCACAATAACATGTGGTGCCGCAATATTTTGCGGCACCTTATACATACACATTTCCCCAAATCTCCTGACCCCAATGAAGGTTGCCGCTTTTATTGGATGTTAGAGGGTTGAATAAATGATTTATTGGGGATTAATCAGTATAAGTTTTAATCTGGTGGGTTGTAAAATGGTAGGGAACGGTTTGTATTGACGACGTTTTTTGCGGTAGCAAAAATGTCGTTCAATACTGTGTTATGGCTTCGAGATTCTATTACGCATACATTAATTTACCCTTGGGTTTAGGAATTTCTCTCCCAAGTCTATTAGCTGTTTCTAACCAATCGCCAATTATTAACCGTGCATTTGCAATAGCATCTTCATATGTTTCGCCGTCTGCTTTGCATCCTGCTAGTTCTGGAACTTCTACGATAAAAGATTCATCTTGTACACTCCAATAAATAATTAGCTCGTATTTTATATCATTCATCTGTTTCAATGTTTAATCCATATTTAACAATCAATTCTCTGACTTGTTTTACTTGGTAAGGTTTGGCTTGACCATTTTTTGGTTGCAGATTAATAATTTCTTCGACATCTTCTCTTGTAAAGATGTGGTGACTTCCATTAATTCTAAGTTCGAATCCAAATTTGGTGAGCAAATTTATAAGATCAGAAAACGCAATGTTCTTATCTGCTAAACCACTTACGATTTTTTGCAATATCTTATCTATCTTACTCAAATACCTTAAAATTTAGTACAAAGATAATCAAGTTTCCATTTATTCCTTCAAGACTCTATATCTCTGGTTTCCAACAACAAAGATAAGAAATCCCGATGGAAATTCTGGTGAATTTACGGTTTTTTGATCTTTGCCTATAGTCAATTTTTTGAATATTCGACTCATCATATCCACCACACTAGCTTCCGTATATTAAATGAAGTTCAAAGTAACTTCATTTGAAGAATTCTTTCATTCATATAAAGGAAATCCACATTCCTTTATTTTAGAAACGACTACATTAAAAGACTCATCTGTCCAAAAAAGGATATGTTTTGTATGTTATAGATTCAAGTCACAAATTAATTGTGGCACCACAATTTCATGTTGTGCCGCAACATCTTGCGGCATCATGGGCAAGCTCCTATTCCCCAAATCTGCTATCCAATGTTTTTTGGAGTTTCCAAATCAATAAGGCAGCCAAATCATTCATTATATTCAATAGAACAAATTTTGATTAAAGATTGGTTGATAATTAAGGGTGGCTCACCATGCAAGAGATTATGCATCAAGAAGTTTAAATCCCAATTCCCCTCGTAAAAGAAGAAAAATATTTTAATTATAGATGCCGTGTATGTTTTTTTATTTTTATTTTCGCCTGCTCTTGTATAAGAAGAGAACCTTTAAATTCATGCTGCTTTAGTTCAGCGGCGCAGGCCCTTCGGAAAATGAGTTGTGAGCAAACATAGGGCTGAGGAAATCACACTATCTACCTCCCCTCAAAACCACCAATATTCATCAGCTCTTTCCCTCTACTCCTCCCCCACACTATTTACCTCAACCCAATACCCATCCGGGTCTTGAAAATATACTTGTTTGATGCCGTCGGCACGGATGTTGACTTTGTTGGGGGTGCCCGGCCAGTCGGAGTAGGCAATTTTGTTTTCGATCAATGTCTTTAACAATGTATCAAAATTATTGGTGGTCAGCGCCAGGTGTACGGCTTTGTTGATCACAACGGTGTCTTTGACAAGTGAGATTAAATGCAACTCCTTACCCTCTCCCAACGAGAACCACCGAATGCCCTCCATCCTGGTCTTATTGGTAATTTCTGCTAAACCCAGCACGGTTGTATAAAATTCGGCCGACCGGTTTACGTCTTTTACGGAGAGGGCCAAATGGTTAAATGTTATATTCAATTTGGGACTACTCTGGCCCAAGAGGGTATAACTAAAAAATACCAGGTAGGCTAATATTCTAACTTTTATCAGACCCTTATTGCTTCGCATATCCTTTAAATTTTAGGTTAAATGTATCAATTATTTTAGCTAGTAGTTTATTTCAAATCAGTATCTCATCAAAATCACTTAAGCCACTTTAACCAAGTCTCGTCACTTTTTAAACATGAAGGGAATGAAGGTAATTTAGACATCAATCTTATTTACCTCCTTAATGCCTCTTCATTTTCTTAATGTTTCAAATAAATGCACTTACTCTTTCTAATGACAAATGTCTCTATTTGGACTTATCCCTTCCAAGGAATCTCCAAAAGTCCCTTAGTAAATTATCCGTCCAATTTAAAACTGGGTTCCTTTTTTAAACATGAAGGGAATGAAGGTAATTTAGACATCAATCTTATTTACCTCCTTAATGCCTCTTCATTTTCTTAATGTTTCAAATAAATGCACTTACTCTTTCTAATGACAAATGTCTCTATTTGGACTTATCCCTTCCAAGGAATCTCCAAAAGTCCCTTAGTAAATTATCCGTCCAATTTAAAACTGGGTTCCTTTTTTAAACATGAAGGGAATGAAGGTAATTTAGACATCTTCCCTTTTACATAGTTCCCTACTAATACTTAAACCCAAACATAGACCCCCACATCATAAAGTGATTCTGCAGCATTAAAACATTAAGCACATTTAGTAACATTAAGGTCTCTCAAAAAAAAAAACCTTAATGCATCTTATTGATCTAAATGCCTATGCCTATAAAACGTAGTTTTGTTGTGTACTTTAAGAAATTGACCGTTCTCATATTGATGACAAAAGTCTATGGGTGGAGTTTTTTCTTCATACCTACAATGTGCATTTACCACATAGAGACTTACTCATCATACATGCATTCACCTTTTTTGAAACATTTAGAGCATTTAGGGACATTAAGATTTTCCGAAGTAACTTAATGCTTCTTTATGCCCTTAATGCCTGTACCAATATACCCTATTTTAATAGTGTACTAAAAACATTCTATCGCTCTTCCATATTCCCTTACCAACCCCTACCTGTCCCATCCGAAGTGATGGGAGCCCCTAATCCCTAACACCTCACCCCTATCTAGCCCCTAATCCCAAACACCTCATCCCTAAATTCCAACAGTTGAGCCTTTTAAACTTGCATATTTACAATTTTAATCGATTCTTTTGTTGGTTATGGTGTCCTTTAAACTTACGGCCACCGTCTAGCATTGACAAAAGTCAGTCCCGAAGGGCTGCCTTTCGTCCAATGTGCTGTTGTATTCAGTTTTTACTTTTCATTTAAATGGTAGTAAAAATTGACATTTAAGAAGTATGGCTTTAAATTATCTTTTTGCCAAAAGTTATTATCAATGATTCCATCAATACTTTTCGAAAATTCTAAACCAAGAGATAAACATTTGCAATTATTAAGATTAATTTTTTTAGCAATTTCAAAAGAGTATGAAATGTCAACAGGATCAAAATCGTAATTATATCTTGGTGATGATATTCTTATATTTTTTTTTGTCGTCTTTCCAATATTCATCTGTGCAAATAATGACCACGATGAAGAAATCCTATAGATAAGGCCTGAAGATATCTTTATCAAGCTTATATTAAGATTCTTACCCTTTTCAATTATTTTACTATTTAAATTGAAATAACCTATTGTAGCACGAATTCCCAACTTAGAAAAGTTTCTATCATATCCTGTCTTCAAAGTAAAATTATAATTGTATGAGTATCTATTTTCAAAATTTGATGAAATGTTAGAAATACCATTACCAAAGGAAAAAAAAGCACTTTGTGCAAGTAAATGTGATTGAAACATCAAAAATATCGAGCTAAATAATAAAGTTTTCATTTAAATATTTAGAGTGATTTAGTAAACAATTGAAATTCTGAATTTTCAATAGATATGATGTAAGATGCATTTGGTAAATGACTTAAATTAGTTTAGCCCCCTAAATAACCGGACAATATTACAACAAAAAAACTGTAATATTGTGAATGGAAAAACGACAAAAATTTACTGAAAAGGAGAAGTTGGCAATCCTAAATGCATAATTTCATTCAAAGTGTACTGGAGTTCTCCTCCATCCCCCACGATTTCCCCAAATGTCTGATGATCAAATTCACTATTCTGATTCAAACGTTTATACTCATTTAATGCAGGTTATAAATTATTCGTTTTTACCCGCCTTTAAACGTTTATAAAACGCCTCATACCAAAGTGATAGAAATTATTGAATAATGAACCACTCTTCAATCCATCAAATTTTTAACTCATCACCACTATCCGCCAAATAAGGGTGCATTTTTCACGCTAAGTACTTATAATCACCGTAAATATAATCACAAAACGCAATATCCCAAATTTGACGCTAGTGTATTTATGATAATTTCTATACCAGAAAATAATATTTGGAAAAAGCCCTCCAACAGACCTCTTTACCATTTTATATTTGGCAAATGACATCTAATGTGTGTTTAAAAATCAAAAATCCTGGCGGAATCTACTAGAGTCAATGCCCCAGTATGGAACAAAGGAATGGGGCGCCAATACCTTTTATCGCTACAGCATAACAGCTACAACCACACAAACAATCCAATAAATATCCCCCCTAACACCTAATCCCTAATCCCTAACACCTATCTAATCCCTAACACCTCATCTCGATCTAGCCCCTAGCACCTAGCCCCTAACACCTCACCCCTAACACCTCACCCCTATAAATCAACAATTCATCCTTTTCCCCTTGTCCATCTTACCCACAGTTTCCACCTTTGTACAACAAAATCAAAATCATGAGAATCTATATCTTTTTATGCTTTTACTTCTTATTCTTACTCACCGCCAAATCCCAGGAATCTGCCATCAAGGGCTGGGTCAGAGACAATATAACAGAACAGGGCCTAATCGGGGCTACGGTCATGGTAAAGCTGCAGGATGCTGTGATCACGGGCACAGTGACGGATGCCGACGGACACTTTTATATCAAAGGCATGGCGGCAGGCAGGTACCAGCTCGAGTTTTCATACACGGGTTACAAGGCCGTGACTCTGCCCAATGTGCTGATCACTTCGGGCAAGGAAACGGAAATGGATGTGGTCATGGAAGAGGGCATTGTACTTGAAGAAGCGGTGATCGTAGCCACGGCAGATAAAGACAAGGCCATCAATGAAATGGCCACCATCTCGGCACGCACATTTTCTCTCGAGGAGGTTACCCGTTACAGTGGCGGTAGGAATGATGCCAGCCGACTGGTCAGCAATTTTGCAGGGGTGGCTGCGGCCAATGACAACCGCAACGACATCGTGGTGCGGGGCAATAGCCCCGCCGGAATCTTGTGGCGACTCGAAGGCATACCCATACCCAATCCCAATCACTTTTCTACCCTGGGCACTACCGGGGGACCAGTGAGCGCGCTCAATACCAACCTACTCAAAAATTCTGACTTCCTTACCTCGGCCTTTCCGGCGGAGTACGGCAATGCACTGTCAGGGGTCTTTGATGTGGGCTTTCGCAGTGGCAACAAAGACAAGTTTGAAACCACCCTCCAATTAGCGGCCTTCAGTGGACTGGAAGCGATGGTGGAAGGGCCTTTGGGCAAAAATAAGGACAAGTCATTCCTCCTCAGTTACCGATACTCTTTTGTGCAGCTGGCAGAAAAGTTCAACCTCAATTTTGGCACCAATGCCACACCTAACTACCAGGACCTCTCTTTTAACATAGACCTCGGCAAATCAAAGCTGGGCAACTTCAAAATCTTTGGTATTGGGGCCGGTAGCAACATCAACTTTATTGGTAGGGATCTCGATGCCGAAGACTTTTTTGCTTCCAAAGATGCAGACTCTAAGGCTACTTCTGCGCTCTACCTGGGAGGCCTGAAACACACCTACATGATCAACGACCGCCACTATGCGAGAACGACCCTGGCGTATTCCAAATCACAAAACACTTTTACCGAAGATAAATACAGAGACACCACCTACTCTTCATCATTTAGAAATACCGATGTGAATGACGACATAAATCGCCTGACCCTGCACAGTTATATCACTTCCAAATTCAGTGCTAAAATCAGCAGTAAATTGGGTCTTACCCTTGACAACCGCCAGCTCATATCAACCGTGGATGACCGAGGCCTGGGCTTTGACTTTGACCAGGACGGACAGGCCGATCTACTGCGCATCCGCAACATCAATGGCAATGTCACCACCGTAGAGCCTTATGCCAATCTGAAGATCAAAAGCAGTGACCATCTCACCTACGTAGTGGGCCTTCATGGCCAACTTCACACCCAGACCTCCAACTTTGCCCTGGAACCCAGGCTGGGCATCAACTACACCGTGAGTACTACCTCTGCCTTCAACCTGGGCTACGGCCTGCACAGCCAGCTCCAACCCCTGCCCGTCTTCTTTTTGCTCATTCCGGATGATCAACAAAATTTTGTGGCTTCCAACCAAAACCTCGACTTCACCCGCTCCCATCATTTTGTGCTGGGCTATGAATACAAGCCCAATAAGGACTGGAGAATTAAGACCGAAACCTATTACCAATCCCTTTACAACGTACCTGTGGAAAGGGCGGCTTCTTCGTTTTCTCTGCTGAATGCCGGAGCTGATTTTGTCTTCCCTCAAATCTCTCACCTGGTCAACGAAGGTACGGGTCGCAACTATGGGGTGGAACTCACGGTTGAAAAATTCTTCAGTCGGTCATACTATGCCCTGTTCACCACTTCCCTTTTTCAAAGTAAGTACAAGGGTAGTGATGACATCGAAAGAAGCACCACGTTCAACAATGAATATGTGATCAATGCCTTGTGTGGCAAGGAGTGGAAGATCAACCCAAAATGGATGCTCACCACGGATATGAAATTTACTGCGGCCGGAGGAAGATACGTGACCCCCATCGACCTGGCATCTTCACAGCTGGCGGGCAAAGAAGTACTGCAGCAAGACAAAGCCTTTACCGAAAAACTCAGCCCCTACCTCAGGCTGGATCTTAAGATTGGGGTAAGAACCAACAGAAAGGGATGGAGCCAGTATTTTGCCATGGACTTCCAAAATCTGACCAACCACCAAAACGTCTTTATAAAGCGATACAATGCCAGTGCCGGTCGGATCGGCACGGTGTACCAGATTGGCTTCTTTCCGGATATTTTGTGGAGGGTTCAGTTTTAAAACAGATAGAGTATGGGCAGGCATGGTGGAAAATAAGTTCGGTTCATTTAGTATTTTTGTCAACACAAGATGCGTTTAACACTCCTTAAATCCAATAAGTCCATCGTAGGTTTTGACGACCGACCCTTCCTCTTGATCGGCATCCCCGTCATTGCCTTAATGGTGGAGATCATCCTTTTTGGCGCAGATATTTTTAGTGATGACAAGGCCTCACCGTTGGTATGTTACGGCGTAAGTCTGTATTATACCTTCTTTTTCTGGATCACCTTCCGACATGCCTTTGTGTATTTAATCCGTATGATGCCCGGGGACCACGAGGTGAAAAAGCGGCAAATCTTCACCACGCTGTTGGGCATCCTAGGTTTTTTTGTACTGGACCTGGTGCTTTCCGGCTTCCTGATGCTCATTGCCGATCCCCTTACCGCCGACAAGGAATCGCCCAACTTTGTGGTAAAGTCCATCACCAGCCTGGTTTTTACCCTGCTGATCATGAGTTTTTATGAAAGCCTCTACCTGGCGGTCAAAATTGGTAAACACGCCCTGGAAAAGGAAAAGCTGTTGCGGGATAATACCTTGTCACAGCTCTCCGGCCTGAGGGCTCAGATCAATCCGCACTTTCTTTTCAAAAGCCTCAACACCCTCAGTCAGCTGATCTACGAAGATGCCCAAAAGGCAGAACAATACGTATTAAAAATGGCCATGGTGTACCGCCACATGCTCGATGAAAGCGGAGAAACATTGACCCTGTTGAGCCAGGAATTGAAGTACATCGGCGCCTACCAGTTTTTATTAAAAGAACGGTTTGGCGACGCCATTCAATTTGTGGAAGAGATACCCCAAGATGCCCTGTCGCGATACGTGGTGCCCTTGGGCTTACAGATCGTAATCGAAAACTGTGTAAAACACAATGCAGCCACCGCAGACCAGCCTTTAACCATTCACATGTACATTAGTAATCAGGGTGACTATCTATGCGTAGACAACAACATCTTACCCAAGCCCGGCATCATCGATTCTCCGGGCCTCGGCCTTAAAAACATCCAACGCCGGTACGCCTTTTTTACCACGCAGCCCGTTACCACCCACCAGGAAGGAGGTAAGTTTAAGGTGTGCCTGCCCCTGTTGGTCTCCAAAGAAATTGTCAAATGATCCGCCTTGCCCTCATTGAAGATGAATTACCCGCTGCCAATCGCCTCAAACGATTGCTGGGCGACTGCGAAATCAAAACCGAGGTGGTGGCCCATTGCGACAGCGCTGCCAAAACAAAGGCCTACCTGGCTAGTCAACCTGCCATCGATCTGTTGCTATGCGACATCCGCCTGGGTGACGGCCTCAGCATCGAAGCCCTGCTCGAATCCCAAACCACCATCCCCGTCATCTTCACCACTGCCTACGACGAGTTTGCCCTCGAAGCCTTTAAACTCTACAGCATTGATTATTTATTAAAACCCATCGATCCCGAAGACCTACAACTGGCCCTCCAAAAGTTCATAACCTTCACCGGCAAAAGAACAGACAGTACTACCCAACACGAAGGCGTACATTCCCTTCTCAAAGCATCCAATACCAAAACCAACTTCACCCTCCGCCACGGCAACCAGCTCGTAGTCATCCCCACCACCGACATCGCCTACTTTTACGCCGAAGAAGGCTGCACCTTCCTCGTCACACGCATGGGCAAAAGATA
Organism: Saprospiraceae bacterium; assembly: GCA_016717655.1. Lineage (GTDB taxonomy): Bacteria > Bacteroidota > Bacteroidia > Chitinophagales > Saprospiraceae > JADKBO01. The sequence goes on along the minus strand of JADKFC010000003.1, from coordinate 28,581 downwards.
CCTCTGGGATGCCACCCTCGACCAACTCCAAAAAGAACTACCCACCCATGAATATTTCCGCATCAACCGCGGCATGCTCGTCAAACACAACACCATTCTTAAGATAGAACAATACCTCAACGGCCGCTACCTCCTCACCTTACACCCCGATCACAAAGTCGAAACCATTGTAGCTAGGGAAAGAGCGAGGGAGTTTAGGGAGTGGTTGGGGGGGTGAGAGGCTAATGATAACCTTTTCTTCTGCTCTGCGGTCGGGTGGGCATTTTAGCACTCCACTTGATACTTAGAATCGCATTTCAATTATGCACAAAATTGTCAATAGAAGCACTTCATCTCACCTGACGCAAAACCGATGTTGGCGGTAGTGTTACTTCCAGAAGTCTGTCAGTTCATAGTTTGTGCTTCGTCCACCTTCCTGTTCCTGTTGTAATATTCCCTTGTCAATTAAATCCTTGATGTCACGCAATGCAGTGTCAGGTGAACATTTTGCAATTTTTGCCCATTTTGATGATTTTAGTTTTCCGTCAAATCCATCAAAAAGTTTTTTTAACACTAATCTTTGTCGTTCGTTAAACCCAGTGTTTTCGTGAATATTCCAAAACTCGTTTTTTCTTAATATTTTCTGCAAAGTAGCTTCCGTTGCTATAAGTGAATTATGAAGGCAGTGCAAAAACCAGTCTAACCAAGCTGTAATGTCGCCATTGCTGTGTTGAACCTTCTGTAAAATCTCATAATACTGTTTTCGTTCAACCAAAATTTGACTTGACATACTGTAGTAACGTTCTTTCGTTTTATCAGCACGGGCAAGCATTAAATCTGAAATTGCCCTTGCAATTCTTCCGTTTCCATCGTCAAATGGGTGTATGATAATAAACCAGAAATGAGCAATTGCAGATTTTAGAACAGGATCCATGGGGGGGCTGTCATTAAACCATTTTAAAAACTTATCCATTTCTTCTTTTACGCTGTTGGAAGGAACCGCTTCGAAATGGACTTTTTCTTTTCCCATTGCTCCCGATACTATCTGCATCTCGCCAGTTCGATACCGCCCAACTTCTATTTTATGCATTCCGCTGTGTCCTGTAGGAAAAAGTGCCGAATGCCAGCCAAATAGTCGTTTATTTGTCAGTGGCTTGTGATAGTTTTGTGTTGCGTCAAGCATCATTTCAACAACTCCTTCCACGTTTCTGTTTGCTTGAATAAGTCCTGCTATGTTAATACCAAGTCTTCTTGCAATGGATGAACGAACTTGTTCATAGTCCAGTTTTTCTCCTTCAATTTCAGATGATTTAATAACGTCAAGCGTTAAAGTTGTAAGTGTTGCTTCTTCTTTAGTTGCAAAGCCAAATGTGTTCATCTGTCCGATAATTTTACCCTGAAGGTTTCTAACTACTCCAAATAGGGCGTTGATGTCGGTTTCCCGCCAGGTAAAATTTGTCCAGTTTTTATATTCGTAGATGCATTTTGCCACTATCTAATTTGGATTATTGCAGCAAATAAAAGCATTATTCTCCGCATTTTTGCGGTGATTATTAAAATTATTCTCCGCAAGTCAAATCGGTTTGAATCGGGTCAGGGGCTAATTAGTTTGATGGGAGGTGTGGTAATACATTACGCCAACATTTAGGCTATTTGATAGATGAAGCGTGTTACTGAGCGAAGTCGAAGTATAGCGAATCTATCATCATAGCCGTTGTTATGTAAGGTGATTTATTCATTCAACTGTTTTTCGATATTTATTTTTTGATGTAATTTTCTGTCGATAAATATTGTTTTTCCTTTGACTTTATAGATGATCATATGAGATTTTATATTAATTCTTCGATGTCCTTTTTTAATTTCGTCAATTGACTTCCCAATATCAGAGTTTTCACAAATTTTACGAATAACCGAAAATATCTCGTTGTAGTATTTGTCCGCTTGTTCTTTAGACCATTGTTCAAGAGTATATTCCCAGATATAATTTAAATCTTCTAATGCTAATCTACTTATTTCAAAGTTAAGCTTCATTTTTTATAACTTCGATTAAGTTTTTCTAAGTGTTTTACTGGGTTAAAATTTTTAACATAACCACTTTTTTCTCCTGCTTCAATTGCATCCCGAAGTATTTTTATTTTTTGTTCCCTTTCATCGACAAGTCTTAGTCCTTCTCTAATTACTTCACTTGCAGAAGAATACCGGCCAGATTTTATACTTTTTTCGATGATACGCTCAAAATGGTCCCCAGAGGTAACAGATGTGTTCTTTGACATTTCTATCTTTTATACAAAAGCACCAATATTTGGTACTGTTGTCAAGTCTCTTTCCAATTCATTTCATCCTGCATAACGGCCGACAATATGACAAGTGCGGGACTAGATTGCACTGCATTTTCAAGCCAGCACAAATGTATGTAAAGATTCCAAATGTTTCAACGAACACGCATACCCGCATTTGTTATATTGTTTGTAATGGGCTGTGTTTATTTTTTCTTGTCATTTCTTAATTATTTAGTGAATACCATACAATCTTTTAAATGGTAACGGTATTCATTGCTGTCTGGTTCGTATTTTAAGAAATCACTATCAATTTCTACTGTCGAGACATTGGATTTTAGTAGCTTTCCATTCATAAGAAACGCATACCAAACATTGTCCTTTTTTGCAAATATTCTGTCTTTATGATTCTTCTCAAAACCGAAATAATCCAGATCAACGAATACTCTATCGTATGTACATGGAATAATCTCCTCATTTTTCCATGAAATAACACCATAACTGTTATTCTTTTTTATTTCTATAACACCTTTATGGACATCAATTCCATCATATTCTACTGGGATTATTAGTTTACCAGTGTTATAGTCAATTATTCCATATTTTGTGCCTTTTTTGACGAAGTGAGCTTCTGGTCCATATTCAACCCAATTAGAAATCCCGTCATATTCAATCGGAATAATTGTTTTATTGTGAAAATCTATAGACCCGAGTTTTCGATTTTTTGAACTATAAAACAATCTTCCTCACCTGATTTCTGTTCTTTCCAATCATATTCTATATGCTCATAACATACAGGTACTGTCAAAATTCCTTCTGAAGTAACAACGCCAGTTAAACGATTTTTAGTAATAAAAAAGTAGTCAGCTAAGTGAGGTCGTTCTATTGTATCAAATTCTATTGACAGAAGTAATTGGTTTTTGTCTTTAATTAATCCAAATTTGTCAGTCTTTCTAATTATGGAAAAATCTGTCCGGTCATATGGATCAACTATAATTGAGCAACTATCAAGATTTATTGGCTGAGATATAAAAATATTTTTAATTGTATCACTAATCTCAGTAATCGATATGTCCTTTTTAGGAGAATTAGCACAGCTTAAAATCAAACAAAAACTTGTTATAATATAAAAGAATCTTCTCATTAGTGTTTTTTTTAACATGGCCCATAACGGTTTTGCTTTGTGATGGTTTTGGCGGTAGCCAAACTATCATCATAGCCATTGTTATCGAGAGTTACTTTTTATAATTTCAAATGTTACCCATGTGTTATATTCACTTGTTCTAAATCTCTGATTTGATTCTGTGGGGTAAGGTACAAAACTAACACTAATACTTGTGAAACCTTCTTGTTCCAACAACTTCATTAGATCTTCATTTGTACAAGTAAACCAATCAGAATTACTAGATCTTTGAACGTCATCATCTATATTTAAAATATCACTTAATTTATATCCAATTTTTTCAGCCATCATGCCAGCAACCTGCAAAGCATTATCAATGGATTCTATAGCTCTGTTATCTTCGGCTCTAAAGTTATGGGGCTCATATTTATAATATACACGTTCTATTTTAAAATCACTAGATTTTAATTTCAAAATAGCGTTTTGCAAGGAATCTTCACTTTTTGTCTCGAATAAATATATAATTTTACCATTTATTTCAACATTCAACTTTCTTAAATTAAGTTCATTTTTAGTTGAATAGTGCCTACCGAATATTCTTTACTTCTAAAAGTAGATAAATCAATGCATCCTTGTTTTGCTTCTTCAGTATAAGTCGTTTTTCCCAATACACTTATGGATGATGTCTGACAGAAACCAATCCTAGCAAATAAAATAAATATAGCGACTAATATTCTCACTTATTTAATAATTCAAAGGTTATTGTTACACTGTATTTCTTTTGGTCTATTGAGTTTGACGATTCACTAATGTATGAGCAACAACCGTTTGATCTTGTTTCAACATTCAAAATATCTCCAAGTTTTTTACCTAATTTTAAACAAATAGCCGTTGCTTTTTGCTTTGCATCATTAATAGCATCATTTGCTAATTTATCTTCAATATCAAAATTAGGTTCAAAATATAGATAAGTAAAATTTTTAATTAGATACTTTTCATTTTGAATCTCAATAATTCTATCTACCTCATTTTGCTTTTCTATATCAATATAAAATTCTTTACTTTTAGTTTTTTGGGAAACATCAAATTTGAAATTTGACTTTTCTATTAGATTTCCCTTTATGGATAAACTATCTAACTTTTGTTTTAATTCAATTAGAGACTGTTCAAATGATGAGTTTTCAGTATTTCTATATTCACTTTTTACTGTTTCATTTACTGTAAAATTTATTCTCGTCCCCATTGATTCAAATGTATAGGAAGAATTACCTATTATTCGTATAAACCGTTCCACCGATTGACCGGTTAAATCTACAATAGTTAGAAACATAGATAAGGTTAAGACTACTGACTTCATATTTGATTTCAATTTATTTTTATTTATTAATTTCCGATAACGGCTAGTCTTTGTGACGGATGAGCAATAGCGAAATCTGTTCATCAAAGACATTGTTAGTGATCGTTTTAATCATTAATTATTGTATCTATTCGAATAATATTAAAATTTTGGACTCCTGTTAAAGAATCTGTTCCTAATTCCATATATTTTGCTATTTTAATTCCATTTGTATATTTATAAATTATTTTAGATGAAATATAACCATTATAATTTGCTAAGGTATCATCAAGATTGTAATCATGGTACGTTTCATCATAATTTTCAAAATGATCGGAGTTACCTAAGGTATCAAATGAATAAATTAACTCTTCAGAAAGAGTACCTTGCAAATCATATTTAAAGACTGATTTAAATTTTTGACCATAATGTCTAGATCCGTATTCACTTAATTTATTTCCCAATGAATCAAAATTAATAATTGATAGAAAAGTGTCTTCACCAGGAGTTCTACCTTTTACAACTCTTGTTTTTATTAGCCCATTCGAAAAATACGATTCTCCTAATATCCTATCTTCATATAAGTTAATTTCATTGCTTTTTTTGTTCGAGCAATTCATAAGTAAGAAAGGAATTAGGTAAAATATTAATCTCATATTATTTCTTTCAATGGTCACTAACTTGTTTATTTCCGCAACTCCCCAATAGGCGCAACTTTATCAATTTTCATAAATCCCTGACTTTTAATATTACTATCCTCTACTAAACGTGTATACCCGTTTATTACACGCTTGGAATCTTTCGCTTCTAAACGTTTACAAACGCTTAATATATGCCTAAAGCCAAAACGGGAATCTTTAATCAATAGGCTAATAAGAGGAGTCATCACTTCCATCTATTAGGTAAGGGTTAATTTTTTCATGCTAAGTACTTATAATCTCTGTAAATATAACCATAGCCCTGTTATTTTAAAACGGAAACAATAATAATTTGTCTTTGCAAATATAGCCAAAGAACATTTTGTTTGTCGGACAAATAATTTATTTGCACCAAATTAAAATTGGACAATAGAAGGCGATGGTATTAGGGGGTGTTGTGGTTAATATCACTTTCTGACCCATGCGGGTTCTCATAGTTTACCTATCAACGCTATCTAAGCTTCTGGCACTCAAAATTAAATCTGACTCCAACTTATCTTCCCCTAACTTAAAATGAAGGACCCAAGATGAGAATGCAAATTCATGTATGTAATACTTGTAAAATTAAAGTCACTATGTGCCTAAGCCTTATATTACAACGGCAGCTTATTACAAAAGCTACCATGGCGTTTTCGAGCACACACCTGACTGGTTTTACAATCCAATTTTAAACGGCTTTACCCAGTTCCTCATTCTGTGATATCCTAAAAAATAATCATTACACACTTCATATCTCCCCCCTCAATCAAGCACAAATCAATCACAACAATCCATACACATAGTCGTAAGTCAACGGTTGACTGACAGTTTATCTCTCTTCAACACTGAGTCAAAATATATTGGTTGCTGAAAGCTAACCCAACATAATTAACAATAACTGAATGTCAATGAAAGCATTCACTTTTTTCTCTCGTCCCATTCTCGTTTTAACATGGCAAACTGATACTCACTTCCCCATTTTCCCTTAAAAAATATATTCTCAATAAAATGCCCCTCTTGCCTAAAACCAATGCTATTCAAAAGGCAGATCGATGCCGTGTTTTCAGCATCCACAATTTCAACCACACGGTGTACGCCTTTTGTGTCAAAAAGAAAAGACAGAAGCCCCATCATCACTTCTTTGGCATAACCCTTTTTTTGCTCAAGATGTGAAATGGTAATCCCTATTTCCGCAATTCTTGTGTCATACGCGTCAAGCTTGATGGCGCAATCGCCAATCAGTTGTTTATTTTCTATATGCTCAATGCCATACTGTACCCATTCTCCGGCTTTACCATTAAACTTAGTCAGGTTGTCATTAATAAAATTTTCAGCCTGCTCTTCTGTCATCACATCAAAGCCTTGGTATTTTGTAACTTCCGGATTGGAACGATAAAAATGAAAGTCAGCCAAATCAGCCAACTTAAGCTGTCGAATTGTAAGTCGTTTTGTTTCTATGTTTAACATTTCCATGATACAAATCTACTATATTTACTAAACTCCATCTTGTAGTAACGCATTCTTTTGACCAATTCAATTACACATCTATCCTGCTCATTTATCCCATTGGTTTGTAAATGGATAACTATTACTTTTTCCCCTTCATCCTTTAAATGAATCGTTTCACTACTTAAACATACCAAACAAAAATATCTTGAATTTACCGATTTTTATTTTAGATGTGAAATCAACTTTTTCAGGAACGATAAATGTTGTTTCCTCTATTTCCCCACTGCCAAAATACTGCTCAATAAAGGTTTCATTTTTCATTACTACAGATAAAATATCAATATGGGAACAATTTTTCAGGATGATGTGTCTGCCATTGGTAAGAAAAGGCATTAACTTTTTATCCACAATTTCGGGCGGTGTTCTGTGGTCTAAATCTCCGCTTATGATTAAAGTTTCTGTGTTCGATTGTCGGCATTTTTGATAGGCAGAAGGGATGGGAATAATTTCCCATTCTTTTGAAGTAGCTGCGTATAACAACGATACGTTGCCACCTAAAATAGCATGGCTATTACGCATTTCTTGTTCATACTCTTTGTTGTTATCCCAATCTGCCGATACTGTTTTAGCAAATACGTCGCCCATCACCTTAGGGTGACTGACATCCGAAAGTTTTTGCAACATAAACAAGCCACTGTAGTCCTCTTCCTCTGCTGCTTTTTTATAGGCATCAAAAACAGAGACGGCAAAATCCACATTGTACAGCGCATTAACGGTGCCCGCTTTTATTTTATCGGCATCCAACCTAAAAACAGACCATCTTTTAGGCACGTTTTGCAGAGCCTTTTTCATCGTCTCTTTGATGGAATAGCCGCTATTGATGTTTTCTCTATACAATTGGTCATATTTGTCAATCACTGCTTCAGCTTGTTCGGGTCTTGCCAAAAAATATCCAGGTGGACTAGCCCCTATCATTAAAGTTCGGTGGATAATTTCGGGATATTGATAGCTGTACAACAAGGCCACACGGGTACCGTAACTGACTGATAGCAAATTTATTTTTTTATAACTCAATTGTTTCCTTACAGTTTCCATATCTTCAATGACATTCAATATATGGTATTGGTTAATGTCAATGTTTTTTTCCTTTAAATCTGCTTTATAATCTTTAATAGTCTCCCTGATATTACGAATCGACTTTTCGCTCAACATTTTATGATCCAATCCTTTGAAGGCCTTGGTGATTTTTTTTGCTTCCAACTTTATGGAACCATCCACACCGCGATAGCCCACACATACAAAATCGTGATTTTTCAGCGCATTGGCAGCAGATCGCAAATTGATTTTGTCTCGTGAGATGATATTGCTCCCCCCAGGTCCGCCATCCAACCAAAATACAGCTTCTTTAGGATTTTTATTGGGTGTCTTTATCACCAATACCGGAAGTTGAATCCTTCTTGAGTTGTTGTTTTGATGGTTTTCGGGTACCTCAACAAAACCTTCAAACGCTTCAAATTTCAGGCTGTCTATCAAAAAATCTTCGGTTCGTTGTATGGGTTGATAAAACGATTGCTGCGAACATGCACTGTTGATCACAATGACAAATAGTACAAAGCTGAATTTAAAATTTTTTATCATACTTTTTGCTACTAGAAATTATACCCAATATTGAGTCCTGGTTCCGGAAAAACAAATTTTGACCATTGATCATCCAACTGTTTGAATCCGTTTGGCAATGCTGTATGATAGGCACGGTGGGTGACACATATAGAAGGTTGAAAGAAAAATTTGTCCTTAAATAGTTTGATGTGATAGCCTACCCTGTAAGAGTTGAAAATTTGAAAGCCGTCATCTATTTTTTGATGGTTGTCATTTACAAAATTTTGATAGGTGGGCATGACATCTAGTTGAGCATACCAATTTTTCCAAAAAAAACGTTGGTAAGACATTGTTAGACCATATTCACGCACATATCCGGGAAATTTTTCCTCCGGCTTTTTATAGGCATCGTTTAAAAATGGGTGGATGCCATTCGGCCACGCATACTTCCATGTTTTGGGAGAAAGCCTCACTACGTCTTTTCCGGAAAGCCGGTAACCTAAATCAAATTCCACAAAATCGGGTGGATTCTCTCTGTCTAAATTACCCAGGATCACAAACAAAGAAGTGCCAACAAACCACTTTTTATACCCACTATCTGTTTTTGCATATTGCGCTTTAAGTTGGAAATTACTTGTCAACAGGAAGATAAACCCAATGAGTAAAAATTTCTTTTGCATATTAATTCTAATTTATGTTAAATGATGCTGCAAAAGTAATTGGCTGCACTGCCCATTTTCGTTCACTTAAGTTAAGAAATGACCTGCCCTCGCTTTTTTTTGGAAATTCTTGATATGGGTTAGCCCCAACATCCAATTTTGATGAAAGTAACTATAGAATACGCAAAACAAGTAGCAAAAACAAAGGCTACAAATCATCGGTGATGTCTGCATTTACATAGAAGCACTATGCATTAAATACCCACTTCTAAATTTTATTGGTTTAAAACTTAAAACCAAAATCAAGCCCGGGCTGGATAAAGTAGTTGTTCCACTTTTTTTCCACTGCTCTAAAAGCATCCGGCACTCCCGTTCTTACCGGCCAAAAGCTAATGCCAATTGCGGGTTCAAAAAAGAAACGGTCTTTAAAAAACGTAAACTGATAACCAAGATATAAGTCGGTATACAAGGTGAAGCCATTGCCAATCTTTTTCTTATTCACATCCACATATTTCTCAAATGCATTTAATACATAAAGAGAGGTATAGACCCCTTTCCACCAAAATCGCTGGTATCCAAGCTGAGGTGCCAGGATGCGGGCATGCCCGGGATAGTTGAGCCCGGGCGCATCAAAATCAGGTCCAAAAGGAATGCCCAAGGGCCAGGCATAAATGGACCTTTTGAATCTAAATTGCACAACATCTTTGGGTGTTATCCGATAACCGGCATTTAATTGAATATACTCCGGGTTATTGGTATCATCCAAATTGCCCAATAGCAACAAAGTGCTACCCACAAACCACTTTTTATAAGCCCTTTCCTTATTTTCATCTTGCGCATTCACCTGTAAACTGCTCAACAACACCAGTGTAAGTCCAAGCCATACGATTCTCCTTTGCATATATTTTTTTAATTCAATTAAATAATACAGCAAAAGTAGATGGGTGGCTAGCCCAATTTCGTTCACTTAAGTTAAGAAATGACTACCCCTTACTTCTTTCTAAAATCCTTGCTCTTAATCTACTCAATGATTGGGGTGTTATGCCAAGATAACTGGCCAACTGGTGCTGCGGCACGCGCTGTATAAGGTCTTGCCTCTTTTCAAGCAAACTCAGGTATCGCTGCTCAGGAGAGGAGGTTCTAAACTCATCAAATTCTAAACGTTCTTTTGCCAACAATTCTTCCGACAATCTCCTGCACATGATTTCAAATTTCGGAAATTTACTATTTACTTCTACTTCCATATCCGAATTGGAAATGAGTAAAGAACAGTCTTCAATACAATCTACATAATATTCTGACGCCGTCATATTAATGACACAGGGTGGGGACAGGGTCTCCGTCTCAGTATAGAAATCGGTCGTTTTTTTCTTCCCCATCAATTAGGTAATAAGTCCTAATACAGCCCTTTAATACAAAGTAGCTCTCTTTCGAGTACTGCCCTTCTTTTAATAAAATCGTTCCCTTCTTTAAAGTTCGAAATAGATCCAAAGAAATGATGGCATTCTTTTCTTCTTCTGTCAGTGTCACATATTTTGAAATGAAGTCAAATAGTATGTCCTGCATTGTGGTGTTATGATATTGTGTTTGTCCGGTAATATTGCTACTAAGTTACACAAATCTATGACTCCTCCCTATATGTTATTTTGTTTGAAATTCCAATCCATTGACTTTCAGTGAAATTACGACCCTGTATTCACTTTTTTCGTTTTATGGTTGCTGCTTTTATGTCGCATAATGGTTTGCAGCTACCCGAAGGTAGCGATTTAGAAGCGATTCACTGTCAGTCAAGTAAAAACTTTGATAGAAGCATAAAGCTTGATTTAATCACTGAACCGACAATTATGGGTAGGTGCTGTTGGCATCTGCTGTTCTTTCTTTCGTGTATGTCATTTTTGCACCGTTATTGACGCTTATTAATCAGTCCTAATTGTTTTGCTATGTCCATTGTCATTTTGCTAAATGGTCTTTTATAAATGTCTTTTTCTTTTGTGTAATTACCAACGATTACTCTGTCAAAATCATTTTGGCTTAATGACAATTTTGAAAAGTTTTTTTGAAGAATACTTTTAAAACTTTCATTATAAATTTGGCTTTTGATAATTAATTCCGCTACAATGTCTTTTTGTGTGTCGTGAATTTCCTTTATATTAAAAGTATCTTGTAAAGATTGTTGTCCTGCTATTGGGCTAGGTTCTGTAAAATTAATTTTAATAGTTTCTACGTCTTTGGTTAATAGGTAACTGCATTTGGCAGACCTATCTATTTCAAAACCATATTCAGATTTGGTTAGTTTTGAAATGTCATCAGTATAAAGTTGAAAATTTATAGGTGTTGCACTTTTCCTTTTATTACAGATGAACAACAAGGATAAAGATTAAATAACGAAATACTCAAATATGGAAATTGACTTTTAGGGTCGTGGTGGTCAACTTCAAATCTTGCATCAATCTTGTTCTTCTTTTTACTAATAGCAACCGTTAATTGAGAGTTGCAATAAACGCAAGATTTTATTCCAATCTTCCTAAAGTATTTTGGGTAAAATTTATTTCGTAAATCTGTATAATTAAGTGCATCTTGAATATAGTGAGTTAATTGTTTTTTTGCAGGATTTCCTTGATTATCCAAAAGCGAACCAACTGGCAACGCTCCAATAATTTGTTTAATAATTTCTATTTCTGTTGGTGTTTTTGTCAAAAAAGTAGTGTCTCCAAACTGAGCAATAACATTATTAAGATACGTTTGTTCTGCTGCATTAAATCTGTTAGCGTTAATGTTGTTATTAAGTTTTTGCAATGCAGATCTTCTTTGTTCGTCAATTTCCTTTTGAAAGAACTTTGAATGATTTTTATTTTATCTATGTGTAATGGAATCACGATTTGTTGCTTAAAAGGCTTGTTAACTTTTCAATTTGAGATTTGATGAAAACATCTTTGTCATTTGGATATGCTTGACTATACAATTCAATTAGACTGTTGTATAAAACAGGTTCTCCAACTATTGATATAATAGAATCACACTTTGACTGCTCTATTTTATCGTAATTAGCGTTTTCGTCATTTAAAGATTTAATCTTTCCTTTCATTAAAGCAATTTTATTTTTATGTGTTTGCTCTTTTAGTTGAACTTCAAGTGCTTCAATTTTCTTAGTATTTATTTCTAATGTTAGCGATTCAACAACGGATTTTATTTGAGTTTTAGCCCACTCTCCCATAAATCCATTTTCATAAAAAAGTCGTTTGCAAGAAGGTCGTGAACATTAGCTCCAAACGTATTGTTTCCATTTTTATATGGTTGAGGAACACCATTGACTAATTTTAAAACAAAAGCGTTTGGAATATCTGATAAAATATAAGGGGAATGAGTTAAAAATGTTATGTTCAAGCCTTTTATATGTCTCAGATTTTCATGATTAATTTTGCCTATGTAATCTAATAAATCGGCAATATATGTCCGCTGCCATTCAGGGTGGTAATAAAGTTCTATTTCGTCTAATATGATGTTGATATAGTTGTATTGAATTATCTTTTCGGAATCTTCTGCTTTTTCATCTTTTAACTGTTCAACTGAATTAAGATAGATAAGATGATAAACAATAGAACTAACGCTATGTATTTTTTGCTTTTCACCAGAACTTAGAGAATCAAATGTTGACCCATCTTTAGGCACTATATTAATATTAAAATAAGAAGGTGGCGACATCATAAAAGTATTAACCATAAAAGATTCATTACTACGTATGCCTTGTATCTTTTGGGATAATTCTTCAATATCTACGCTGAATGATTTTTTTAAATCAATATTGGGTAATAATTCCTTGTAGTATTTCAAATAGAGTATGGCACCTTTTACTTTGAATACAGCATGGCTGTCACTTTCTTTGATTCTTCTAACATAAGCATTTATGTTTTTTATGTTCCTTGCCTTTGTTTTAGGGTCTACTTCTCTATATCTTTTAAATGTTTTATAGTCGGCAAAAGCCATTTTAATGAGTTTTTTATGAATATAGGAAAGTGTTACGTTCACAAAAAAATCATCATTAAGTTGTTTTTCTGTTATTTGGAAATTAAAATATTGTTGAAACGCTTCAATCAATTTTTGTTTAACTGATTTCTCTATGGGTTCTTGTAAATTTGCATTAGGATTTGGATTGTAAGAGTATACTAAAGTAAATGCAATTTTATCATTTGCAATATTTCGTAAACTGTTTTCTTCTTGTCCTAGTTTTATAGGTTCAAGAAGATTTGCTGTTAATCTTCTTGTGAGTAAATACTTTTCCTTGTTAATGTCAATGTCCCCATTTGTTCGCATTGGATTTAATACAATAGGTGTTTGATAACCATCGTTTTTGTGAAACAAAGGATTAATCCAATCGCCAATTTCCAAGGAATTCAAAGCATAATGAGAATAATTAACTACTATCGTATAAAAGAATTGATTTAGGTCGTCAATGTTTTCAATGTCTTTTTTTGAAGTATTAGAAGTAAATTTATTGTTGGTTTGTTTATAGCTGTGTTGGTAAATTTTACCGTCTCTAAAAATGACATTTATTAGAGTGTTCAAATCAACTGAATACAATAATTCAAAGTCTAAAAATGGAAATGGTTTTCTTTTTCTGTTTTTTTTTCATCCCCCAATAGATTTAGAGTGCTTCCAATATTGTAATTTGCCCAGTATAATAATTCTATTAAAGTACTTTTACCTGAACCATTCCGCCCACAACAGCATTTATATTTATCGGAATACTATTTATTGAAGTTTTTAATTCAAATAAATTGATGTCTTGGTCAGGTAAGTAATTTACTTCTGAAAAGTCAATTTTGACAAATTGGTATTAGTTTCTTAATTGATAAATTTGATTTTGCTTCAAATTTCTTAAAGCATTTAATACTTGTGAAGAACTTCTACGGGGTTCTTTGTATGGAAACATTGTACCAACTTTGATGGCAATAATTTTGAAGTTGTCTTTATGTTGATTACTTGTCTTCGGTGTCATTTCAAATATAAAATTCTATTTTCATTCGTTTAAGCTAAACTAATTATTCATTTTTGCATTTGTCTATTGTAAAATTGTCGTGTTGAAAAAAGTTTGTTTTATATTCTTTTTGCACTTTATTGTTGAGTTATTACTTGTTGTGCATTCGATTTACAGTTGCTGCCAACGTTCCCAGGCCAGGCGTTCGTTTAGGTTTCTAACTATATTATAATTGCGAAGCCGGGTTTCAAAGTTACCTGTAATTTATTTTGCAAAGCTGAATGCCCAAATGGCACCAAACCTTTGTTAGCTACAGTTACTCTATTTCTATAAACGAATTAGTTTCATTTAAGTATCCTTTAACTATCATAATTTCTGAATTGCTTTGATCATTGAACGTGTCAATAATTGTTCCATACTTTTTCAATTCATCAGGAGTCTTAGCTAATATATAAATTTGGAATAGGTCTAGTGTATTCTCTTTTAAGTAAATTAATGCTTGATTGTATTTGCGTTTTAATTCAGCCTCGAAATCACTCTTTTGGGATTCAACACTAAATATTTCGACCCCTACTCTTATACCATCATCATTAAATTCAAAGTCAGGAAAACCGTCTTTGTCTTGAAAAACCGGATCGCCACCAAATTCTAAAAGGTAAGCTTGAATAGCAGCTTGACCACGGAGAAAGAATACTGTTCTAGACTTTTTTAATTGATGTTTTGGAACAATTTCATTGATCTTTACTTCAGTGATGGATTCTTTATCAGCCCCTAGAATTTCCATCAAGGTAGAAAGTTTTGTCATATTAAAAGATCGTCCCCCAGATTCTCTAAAAAATTCCGAAACAAGTTCAAACCTTGAATATAAGGGCTGGTTTTCACTACGATGATACCAATCAGTTTTTTCTTCGCCTGAAACAAAAACCACATCTCTGTTGTTTTTCTTTCCAATTTCCAATATCGTATACCAAATTAGTAAATCTCCTATTCCTTTATCTATTTTTTTGAATCCTTGTATCCAGGAGGAATTTCATTTTTATATCTAAAATCAAGTTCACTTTCAATTTTTCCTTCGTCTAAGATTGGCTCATATACTACTTTGGGGTCAAAAAGCTTGCTGTATACTTTACTTACTGGGTCATTCCATTTCCATGATTTTATTACATCCATTAATTTGTCTATATCTTGAAAATATTTAGTTCTTAATTCAGTCAACGATTTATCATATTCCTGAAGCTTTTTGAACTCAGGTAAACTTTCTAGAATTGGATAATCTGAAGTTTTTGTCAGCTTAATATTATCCTTCAGTCTGTTAATCTGCTGAAATAATTGTTTAATATGCTCAGGTCTGTTATCAGCAAATTCGCGAGCTACTTGACCAGGAATCAACAATTGATTTTTTTTAATTAAGTCTGTGTATATTCTGTCTATTTCACTTAAACTGTGCGAGGTAGTCTTAAAGGGGATTAATAGCGCATTCGTATCAAGAACATATATACAAGTAGTTTTAACTTCATTTATACTTTTGACTTCGACTCTAAATAAGTTTTTGGAATCGGGATAAATCTTATTCCTTACTAGTATATCTTTCATAATCTATTACTTTAGTAATTGCAGCTAACTTTTTGTGTGTTGCCGCAGTTGACAATTTAGGACCATTTTACAGCCAATTTGTGAAAATGTTTCATAAAAGCACTCAGCTTCAATTCTACATGTCACTGCCAATTGATATAACTGTCTTTTGGTTGCTGAGCTTCTAGTCATCCGAGTATTTTTTTTATTCTTGCTTTAATATTTTCATAAGTTGAGTTTAGTCTTTGTTTGGCGTTATGTGTCAATAAAGCAGTGTGGGCCATCGCATCACGGATAGGTTTATATTCCTTTGCATCCCTTGATAGTCCTGCTTGTTTCACGGGGTCAACTTTTTCAATTAAGTTGGCTAAGTTGTCCATATCCAAGTAAACAAGGTCTTCTTTTGATTGCCGCAGATCAAAGCTAATGTTTGCAGTATTTTTATTTATTTCTTCCTTTTCTCTCCATTTTTTGCTTTCCGATATGGCTTCTGTTGATAAGGGAACAGGTTTGTGGTTGATATAATTTCGGAGTAAGTTTTCACTTATAAAGCACTCTGCGTAAGTCGTAACATTGAATTCAGCATCCTTACTTAAACTGTCAAGCCACTCATCAACTTTACTTCGGTAAAACGATTCATTTGTCGGAACAAATTCGTCTGAGATTGTATTTACTAACTCTTTTGATTTTCGTTCCTTTTTTGTCATTCGAGTTGTGTTCTCTGAGTCTCCATCTTGTCTTAATTCAACACGCCACCGATCCCAATCATCAGTAATAACTTTCATTACTTCCTTTAGTTCTGACAGAAGTGACTGAAACAGTGGGTCGTCTGAAATAATACCTTCTCGGCTACTCGTAAAACGGTCCTTATCTCCATCTAAGCGATCTAAGTGTATTTGACCATAAATGTAACTTTCAACAAGTCTAGCAGATGGAATATGTTTTAATAGGTCTTTTTCTCTCAACCTACCATTAACGTATAAATCAAGTGATACTTTCTCTTGGGTATTTCTTATTTTAAGGTGCTTTGGCTCCGTAACAGAAGCAATGAATCCCCTTATCCCTTCTAATGATGAATTTATTTTCTCAAACTTTTTAATATGCTCGTGTGTTGGTGATATTTTATCCTTTAAGTAAGGGTCATTGATAGTATTGACTTGCCAAACAAACTGTGTGCTTTGAGATAAATCATTTAATTCATTTAAAGTTATTGGGTCGTCATTCAAAGAAATTTTAAATGAATCGTCAATTAGTGAAAATCTAAAAAAAAGTGCTATTAACTTTCTGATGTATTCAATTCTATTTTTAATTCCATCGTTTATGTTTTCGAAATAAATAATTGTTCCCTTTTCAAATCCTTTGAGATGATTGCCAAATAGTTCAATGTTTATAGTTTCCAATGAATATTGTTGTGGTGTCAAATCATCGTTTATTGCATTGTCTAAACCCGTGTTATCAATAACCCCTCCAACAAAGTCTGAATCTACTGTTCTTGACAAAATGTGAATCCTTTTTGCACAAGATAAAAGTGCAAGTTTCCCGATACCCTTTCGACCAATGAATGGCCTTTGTAGGGCTGTTTTATCTGCTCCCTCCTTTCGTTTAGAGTAACCGATTTTCAAAAAAATTTATTTTGAAAATCTTCAGATGTCATGCCGTCACCGTTGTCTTTTATTATTAGGTGGTTGTTATCCCTGTCTATGTAAATCCATACATTTTTAGCATCTGCATCCCAAGAGTTAGAAATAGCTTCACCGAGTACTGTAATAAAATTCCTGTATAAGTTTCGACCCAAGTGATTCAGAACACTTAATGAAATATTGAAAGTATAATTATCCATTTTTGATTTCGGTCAAATGTTTGAGTATGCTTTTTCCTATAGCTAAACCGAGATTTACAGGAACCGCATTACCTATATGAGTACCAATGCGAGTTAAGAGTACTTCCTGTTTTTTGTCAACGAACTTATACTTTGGCGGAAAACTTTGTAGGATTGATGCTTCACGAATGGTTAAGGCTCTATCTTGTTCGGGATGACCAAATCGACCTGTTCCGTAGTTGTAAAATTGGGTAGTAATTGTAGGTGAAGGTTCATCCCAAGACATTCGCCCGTATACGGCTTTGTATGTTTTACCTGATTCCCTTTTATGACACTCTAATAAAAGGTTTTTATCCCAATCTTCCCACGTTCCGTTTGGAATTGATGCTCTTATTCTGCGTAAATTTATATCTGTCAGTTTAGTTGTAAAGTGTAGTTTATCATTATGGCTTATTTCACCACTTTCTATTGGCTCTAAATGTGATATTGCTTCTCTTACGGTTTTGTATTTTTCCTTTTTATGCGTCGGGGGTATTAATTCAATTTCACCAAGTCTAGAAGCAAGTAATACAAGTCGTCTTCTCTTTTGTGGAATACCATAATCAGGACAATAGACATTTTGATACTTAACATTGTATTTCAGCTTTTGTAGTTGGAATACAAAGTCTTGGAAAACTTGCTTATTTGAAAGATTAGTTACATTCTCCATTGAGATAATGTCGGGGGTTGTCTCTCTTACTAATCTTATAAATTCATTTAATAAATTCCATTTGTCACCTTGCTCCTTTTCTTCGTCTTTCAATTTATTAGCATGGGTGGAGAATGGTTGACAAGGTGCACAACCAACTAAAATTTTCACTTCATCTTGCTTCCAATATTTATTAATTCTTTCACCTGTTATTTCTGTTATGTCCGCCTCAATAAACTCGGCCTTGTTGTTTACTTCATAAGCGTATTTGCAACTGGTATCTAAATCAATACCTGCTCTTATTTTTATTCCTGCTTTTAATAGTCCGTGAGTCAGTCCGCCAACTCCGCAAAACAAGTCAACCCCTGCAACTTTGGGAAGTTGTTTTTTTCTTATTGTCGGCCTTCTTAATTTATTATTAGTCGTCATATTATTAAAATGTCACAATGATACAGAATTGTCAGTTTTTTTACCTTACAACCAACTTATTTATTCCCACCACTCCCCTTAGGTACAATTATATCAAATTCCATAAATCCCTGATTGTCAATATTGCTATCCTTAACTAAACATTTATACCAGTTTAGGACTCCTGGCCACTTCCGTCATTAATCGTTTACAAACGTTTAACATACGCCTAAATCCAAGTTAGGAATCAATAATCAATGGTCTAATCAAAGATATCATCGCTATCATCCGGTATGTAGGGGTGTTTTTTTCATGCTAAGTACTTATAATCACTGTAAATATAATCATATGTTATCAGTTTCAAATAGCTACCCACCCGTTTTTTCGCCAAATTCTTTTATCCAATATAAAATTTGGTCCCGAGCCACTCTATGGCTATTCCGTAAATTATAATTTAATAATTGTCTTGTATGCATATTTAAAATTTACAGATCAAAACAACTTAGGAGAAAGGCCGCGGCCGATGTCTTAGAAGGCTCACATTTTTAAACCTTGTGATGCAGCTACGGACTTATGCTGTTAACGGCGCAGCTCTATTGGGGGGCTTAATCATTTGCGGTTGCTCTCATAAGCGGTCCTTTCTCATTTTGCATCCGAGCCAAAACAAACCGCTCCTGGTATAAATCACGATGCCATCACTTGCTTGAAGGTACTGCCTTGTCTATTTTCCCAATCTGGGCCAAATTTGACTCAGTAGATAGATTACATAAAACATTAGGCTTAAGTGATAATTACTTACCTCTTAAAGATATTTTGGCTTATTTTTATTCCTATATAAAAACCCATGCTCCAATGAAGCCTCTTTATTTCCTTTTTATCTTGTTCTTCTGCCATTTCAATTCCATCTGTCAAAAGACATTGACCAACGGAATATATATCCTCGATGGTGGAAAAAGTAATTGGTACGACAATGAATTTTTTGTTAGATTTTTTGATGAAGATTCTTTAATCTTTGGCCAATTGATGTTTCCAGATTCCATAAAAAATGATTCTTTGGGTCAATACCTCAATGAACTTACTTATGTAAAGAGAGCTTATCAAAGAAAAAAGGATAAGATCAGTTTTGTGGAAGAAATGATTCATGATTCTAAAATCATTGAATATAAGATATTGCTTACCTCTGATACTACTTTTTGGTTGAGTTGTGATGATAAAACTTTAAAAAAATTTGAGGTTCCTCTTAGATTTAAATTTATAAATGTCGATTACCTCGATCAAAATGTTATGTTTGTTGATCCGCATGTTTATAAAATTATTTCCGATATGCCTCATCCCAATTCTACATTTCTTAATATGAACATTAAAGTAACCGATGCCATCCGCCAAATTGAGGCCTCTGAAGAATATGAAAAATGCACTACCGTAATCTCCTTCACAATTTTGGAAGATGGTAGGTGTATTAATTGGGAAATTCATAAATCAAGTTGCTGGGATATAGCCGAAGACATTCTCAAAGAATTTAAAAAAACCTCTCCATGGAAACCAGGGACACACATGAGTCGAAGGGTTAAATGTAGATATATCTTTTATTATAAATTCAAGAAATAATATTAATATTTCTTCACTAAATAATATTTAAAAGAGAGCCAATTAACGGTACTTCTCTTAACCTTGAAATTTCTATATCTTGGACTTACAATAATTGATCTTTAGCCCTTACCCCCTCCCCCCCTAATCATCCTCGCCTTCGCCTCCTCCTTCCTCCGCACTTTTATGGCAGGAAACACAGTTGGTAAAATTGGATATTCCTTCTTCCCTGTGCTCTTCACTGATATTTGTTACGGTGTGCTCATGGCATCCATAACAGGTGTATTTGCGGTAGTTATTGTCCACATGGCAGGTGCTGCACCGACTGTTGTGGTCACGGTCAAGCACAAAGTAGGCCGTGTGGTCAAAGGTGGCAGGAAGCCATTGGTTGGTGCCATGGCACTTACTACATTCTTCCTTTAGTGACCGGTGCATATCATCGTCCGGACCACGGTGACAGCTGGCGCACTTATTTCGGATCGCTGTTTCTACCATGTCGTGGTTAAAGCCGGATTCAAGCTTCCAGGTGCTGGTAGTGTGGCATTTAACGCAGGCATTGGTCAATTGTTGGTGCAGCTTGTCATTGGGCTTGGAATGGCAGGTCAAACATTCAGAAAGCACGGTGGGTGGTAAAAGATTGTGGTCAAACACTTGTGGTGTACCCCCGCCATTTAAACCCGCATGGTCGGTATGGCAGGATATACATGCATATTGATCTATCTTGGCATGAAACAAAACTTTATCTTTTTTTCCTTCCTCAAAAGCCAGGGTATCTTTACCAATAGCTGCCAATTCATGGCAACCAATACATTTGGTATTGGGTATGCCACCAAATGCCTGGTGACAAGAAAAACACTGGTGCTCTATGTTCTGATGGCCTTGGGTCAGATCACCTGGACTTAGCATGATATGAGGATATTTTACCGTCAGTAAGATAAAGGCAAGGGTACCCAACAGGCTGGTAATGATCAAATATCTCATTTGCCAAATATAAATACGGTTACAATATGCAGGATAGAAAACAGGCCAAAAAGGAAGGCTATGGGCAGGTGAATGGTTCTCCAGTGTTTCATACCCTCCACCATTATGGAATCAAAAAAGAGCTTTTTATCTATGCTCTCCTGGTCCAGACCTGCTTCTGTTAGGGTAAGTCTACTTTCTGCTAACTTATCAAGCGACTGCCTCAAAAGAAATTTACCAACCAGGCCACTTGCTACATTGATAAGCAGCATGATCACAGCCAGTTTGGGTACAATGGCATTAATGTGAATGCCTGCATGAACCAAAATCAAAACCGATCCCAACCAGGCCAAATACTCATGCAGCTGCAACCATTTTCGGGGCGATCCCTTTTTCAATAGTCTTCGCTTACGCAGTGAATATATAAATGAAATGATCAATAAGAGGGTACCCACATATCCCAAAAATCTACCGACTCCCGGCAGATGAAAATAATGGAGCACATAATCTATGCCAATAGCAGCCAATATCATTAGCAGATACCATTGGGTAAATAGAATTACATATTTTAATACTATTGAATGTTTCATTAACACCTACACTGTAATTGTGATTCAATCGGCCTAACACCTCGTTGGGTAAGGTAATTGCTTATCACAGCACAAAAGGTGACATCCCTCACATTTCTTCATGATTTCTCCACTCCAGCCTCCAGCATATCAGTTTCCACCACAACCCTCTGTCCAAGGTAGGGACAGAGTAATCTGCATATTGGTAAATCGGAAATCAACCTGGTCACAGTGGTCTAAAATCGGCAAAATTGGTATGCCAATATCTTATCATTGCAAACTTCGATGGCTGGTTAGTGAAGATATTGGTACATCGATTTAAATTGGGTAAGAGGGGTGGTAAATTTCGAAAAGTTGAAATATTGCTAACATTAAAATCGGTACCAACAATCCTTTCACTCCAGCTTAATGGCTTAGGGATTTGTCGTGAGGCTTTCAAAAAATAATCTTTCTGCATCCAATCAAGGATCAGGAAATTGAAAATTCCCTCACGGGTAGCCGGTAATTCAAATAACCTTTGATTTTGGTAGTGACCTCCCGAGATCATACAAACAGTTATTGCCTTGGTTGTAGGGGCTCCCTGTTCTACCAAAAATCGGCAGGGACAAGAATTCATATCAAATTCTCAAACCAATCAGATTGGTCTCTTACTATCGGTACATTTCAAAATCAGTACTTCCTGCCGCTGCTCCTACTTGGCCTTCAGTTCAACTTTCCCAATCGGTTTTTCTCCATTAACACACTTCCCAGTAAATCGATAATCGGTACTCCTTATCTCCATCAAAACCTGTAAAATTTGGACTTTGCATCATCGGTGATAGAATCCAATGTAATCAGTAAATTATGCATAATCGGTACATCAGTAAATCAAAATCAGTACATTAGTAAATCAAAATCAGTACATTAGTAAATCAACCATCGGTACATCAGTAAATTCACAATCGGTAAATCAAAGCACCGTCACCGGAAAATCTACCTCCACATCGGTCTCTCCCCCGGCATTGGTAATGTCTCCATTTTTTACACCGCTCGCGGTCTTATTGGGCAAATGCCTCAACGTGATGCGGAAGGTGCCACTTCCCGCTTTTACAGTTGTAAGTTCGGTGGTTAATCCTATCGGATTGCCCTTGGCATCTGCATCGGTATAGGCCAGCTCAAAGGCGCCATCCAAACCGGAACTGACTGAAAAGAAAAACTGGTGGTCAACTCCTTCTTCTTCGATTTCGGTGGTGATGTCTTCATCAGGATTGGCAGCTTCATTGAGCAGGGTAAGCTTTCCGGTATAGGTCTTGCCTGCTGCCAGTGTACCTCCGGTAATGACAGGGGCTGTACCTCCGTCTCCATCCGGATCACTAAAATTAAGATTAACATTGGCACCTCCACCTACAGGCGTAAGTTGGTAGGTCACTCGGGTGATTACTTCCTCTTCGTTGATCGGATCGGGATCGTCAGGGTTGCAAGAAAAGATGAAAAAACTCACCAATAATAACCAGGCATACTTTGTTAATTTCATGATGTTGATATTTTTATTAAAAAATAAGTTTTATACTGATTCTGATGTTCCTACCGGTGTCATCTGCAAAATAACGCAGTCGGTTGAGGTAGTCGCGGTATTTTTGATTCAACAAATTATCCACGGTGAGTTGAACAGCCGTCTTAAATTTCTTTTTTTCATATTTGGCACTGACCGACAATCCCACCAGCATCCATGCGGGAGGGGGTGGTGCATAATCTGTTATTCGGGTGTTCTGACCTCCGGCCGCTGTGTACTGTACCTCCAACGCTGTCCTCAGGTCTTTGAGTCCAAGCAGGGGTTCAAATGTTTTGGCCATCTCGGTGCTCAGTCTCAAAGGAGGCATATAGATGAGTTGGCCACTGCCATCGGTGTAACTACCGCTCACATAAGCGGCCTTGGTGTTGATCTCCCAGCTGTGGTGGATGCCCTGGTGCCAGAGAAAGTCGAAACCTTTTAATACCACATCGTCTTGCCGGTATTCAAAAACCGGAAAAGCCCCTCTGATCGTCAACCTGTTTTCAAGGGTGGGTGCCAGATAGATGTAATCGCGGATGTAATGCCAGTACACCGAGGTGCTGAGCTGACTCTCTTCTCCCGGCTGCCATCGCACATCATTTGACCATTTCAATGATAGTTCTTTTCCCAGGGCTTCGTTGCCCAACTCCAGAGCAGCCAGTCCCTGGTGCAGTCCGTTGCTGTACAACTCATGGACCTGGGCCCCCCTGATCAACCAGGCGAGATTGGATTTCACCTGCCAATCGTGACCCCATTCCTTGCTCAAGCCCACATTGTAAGCATGATTGGTATTACGCCTCGAGGGCTTATGCAGCTGGCCCAATCGATCTATAAAGCTGGCTCTTAAATCATACAGTTCCATTCTGCCCCCGGCTTCCCAATCGATGTTTTGCCACTGCACCAACCAACTCACGTAGATCGCCGGATTAAAAAGGGTGTAGTTGGGTATCAGCGGATAAATGCCGGTGCCGGCTATGTTGCTGTTGTGGGTAAACCGGGGCTGCACACCCAGGGTCAATCGGTTGTTTTCTTTTTTTTCAGAGAGTACATACAGGTCCGCCCACAGGTTATACAGTGATAGGTCTAGGGCCGGAAGGCTGTCTCTGCCCCCCCTTCTCACATCATACTCCTGCCTTTGGTTAAGTTGCAAGGCTGCATCCAGGCCAAGCCTCAGCTTTTCATTTACCTGTTTTTTTAACTCCGTTTTTACCATCCAGTGTTGCACGCGCTGTCGGGGAGCCGCCAGGGTGTAGGTAAATTGATCACGGGTATAAAAGGGCACATCGCGATCTATGGCGGCAGCAAGGTCGGTGCTGTTGCCCACGTGTGCACCCCGCAGTATGCCGGTTTCATTGTAGTAATAACTGCCATACAGAGATCGGTAAAAGGCACTGCCTGCGTCGTTGGTGAGCAAAAGCGACAATCCTGCCTGTCTGCTGCCGGTATTGGTGAGGTAGTATGATGGGGTATGCTGGTCTCCGCCAAAAGTGGTGCTACCTGCCAGCCTCATACGGGCCAGGGCACCGGCTTTTTCAAACTGAAATGTTGTTGTCCCACCCCTGTTGGTAAGGTAGGATAGCGAAAACTGTCCATGCAGGTGGGGGTCTGAAGATATAGGAGCCGATTCAAGTAAGACCACACCGGCCATGGCAGCTACGCCATACCTCACTGCCGCCGAACCTTTGATCACCGATATCTTTTGCGCCGTTGAGGCATCAATTTCGGGGGCATGGTCGATGCCCCATTGCTGCCCTTCTTGTGGAATGCCCTGGTTGAGCAATTGTACCCTGTTGCCATACAGGCCATGGATGATGGGCTTGCCAAGTCCATTGCCCGTTCTGAGCACGCTGATGCCCGGAATGGCGGAGGCGATGGTAGCCAGGTCCCTTCCCTGCTGCCTGTTTAATATGGCCTCTGCTATGGTGTAATGCTGTAAGCCCACTCCCGTCCTCGAACGATTCTCACTGACCACTACTTCCGACAGCATATGGGAATGGTGCTCTAACGAAAAAGCAAGGGTGGTGTCGCCACTTATCTCGAGGTAAAATCGTTTGCTTTCACAACCCAAATGCGATACCAAAAAATGATACTTGCCGGCACACACTGCTTCAATGACAAACCTGCCTTCTTCGTCGCATTGACTGCCCTGTCCACTTTCTTCGAGGTAGACCGTGGCATACTCCAATCCATGTTCGTGGTGCACATCGTCAACCCTGCCTCTGACACGCAGTTGGCAGTCTTGTGCCTCCAGCCCAAAGCCCGCGACAAGGAAAATAATCAACCATAAACTTCGTAAATGCAACATTGTTGCAAATATACGTCTTCCTGCCCTCAATTTCAAGTCCTGTCGATATTTTAGCCAAAATCATCGCTTTCTTTGAACTTTTTAGTTTTTATTTTGTCTAACATTTTAACAATTAAGATTAAACAAAATGCTGGAAACTCAAACCGATGTATCTGAGCTGATCCGCGGCAATAAGATCAGACTCACAGAACTTTCCTCCGAAGAAATTGGTGATGACCACCTCTATACGGGCATTGATACCCCCCTGAGAAAAGACGCCTTCCTCCTTTCCGACAAAGAAAAGATGGATAAAATTGCCTACCACTTTGGTGAAATCATGCACACCCTGGGCCTCGACCTCACAGACGACAGCCTCAAAGGCACACCGGCCAGGGTGGCTAAAATGTATGTTCAGGAAATCTTCAGCGGACTCAACCCCGCCAATAAACCCAAGATCGCCCTGTTCGACAATAAGTACAAATACCACCAAATGCTGGTGGAAAAAGACATTTCGTTTTACTCCAATTGTGAACACCACTTTGTACCCATCATTGGCAAGGCCCACGTAGCCTATATTGGTAAAGACAAGGTCATCGGTCTTTCTAAACTCAACCGCATCGTGCAACACTATGCCAAACGCCCCCAGGTACAGGAGAGAATGACCATGCAAATTGCCGAAGAACTAAAAAACACCCTGCAGACCGAAAACATTGCCGTGATCATTGAAGCCAAACACCTCTGCGTTTCTTCACGCGGGGTCAGCGACAATGATTCCTCCACCGTCACTTCCTTTTATGGCGGTAAATTTTTGAATGAAAATACCAAACAAGAGTTCCTTCGATATCTATCATAAAAGCGTTTTCAAGAATATTTTTAAGTTGTTAGTAATTGGGTTTTGATGAAGGGTCATTTTTTGACCCTTTTTCTTTTGCCCTTTACCAATGCTCCCTCTTTTTTATCTTTGCCGCATGTTAGCTGAAAATCCAACCCCGCAGAGCCTCGAGCAAGTAGCCCTGATCCAATCCTGGCAACCCATTGCCATGGGCATTGAAGTTTCTTTTGCCACCGGCCCCATCCGCCTCCAGGTGCTGAGTGAAGGCATCATCCGTTTGCGATACGCTTCGGGCCCTGCCTTTCAAAGAGACTTCAGCTACGCCATCTCCGAGCAACACCCATACAAGGGGGCCGATTTTGCGGTTCAATTATCAGCCGATGTGCTTACCCTCACCACCGCCAAACTGATCCTAACCCTAAACGGTGACAAAACGGTAAGCATACAAACCACCGATGGCCTCACCCTCCTCGAAGATCAGCTGGCTCCCACCATCACCGAACACTACGAAAATGGCTCCACCCAACTCCTCCTCCATCGCAAAATCCAAAACGGTGAGCATTTTTACGGCTTGGGTGACAAGCCCGGCCATCCGGATCTGCGCAACCACAGCTACACCATCTGGGGCACCGATCAATACGGCTTTTACAGCCACACCGATCCCCTCTACAAAAACATACCCTTTTATATCGGCCTCCACAACCACCAGAGCTACGGCCTGTTTTTCGACAACACTTTCAAATCCCACTTCGACTTTGGCAAGACCCACCACGAGACCTGTTCCATCAGCTTTGAAGGCGGTGAAATCAATCAATATTTTATCTACGGCCCCGACATGCTCGATGTGTGCCGCCAATACACCCTCCTCACCGGTGTACCTGAGCTACCCCCGCTGTGGGCCCTCGGCTACCAGCAATGTAAGTGGAGTTACTATCCCGAAGCCCAGGTCAACGAAATAGCCCAATCCTTCCGCGACCAGGACCTGCCCTGCGACGTCATCTACCTCGACATCGACTACATGGATGGCTTCCGCTGTTTTACCTGGGACAATGAAAAGTTTCCCCACCCCAAAAAAATGATTGCCGCCCTGAAACAAAAAGGCTTCAAAACCGTGGTCATCATCGACCCGGGCATTAAAATTGATGAAAACTATTCGGTCTTTACCGAAGCCCTTGAAAAAGACTACTTCTGTCGCAAAGGCGAAGGCGGTTACATCTCCGGCAAGGTATGGCCCGGTGAATGTTATTTCCCTGATTACACCCACCCCGAAGTCCGCCAATGGTGGGCTGACCTCTTTCAAGACCTCATCGCCGATAAAGGAGTCGTAGGTGTATGGAATGACATGAACGAACCCGCCCTCTTTGATGTGCCCAACAAATCATTCCCCAACGATGTCAGACACCACTTTGATGGGGAGGAGAGCTCCCACAAAAAAGCCCACAATGTGTACGGCATGCTGATGTCTAAAGCTACCTACGAAGGGGTCAAAAATACGCTTACCCCAATCGCCCCTTTGTCATAACCCGCCCACTCTACTCCGGTGGCCAGCGCCAGCCTCTGTCTGACCGGCGATAACATCGCCTCCTGGACCACCTCTGGATCGCCAACGTGATGACGCCAGCCTCAGCGGCTTTTTCTTTTGTGGGCTCCGACATCGGCGGCTTCATCGATCAGCCCACTCCCGAACTCTACGTAAGATGGATCCAACTGGCCCTCTTCCACCCCTTCTTCCGCACCCACAGCTCCGGTGACCACGGTGACCAGGAGCCCTGGAGCTTCGGAGAGGAGGCCCTCACCATAGTACGCAAGTTTATCAAATTGCGCTATCGCTTCCTCCCTTACATCTACAGTACTTTTTACCAATACGTCACGGAAGGCACTCCCATGCTTCGCCCCCTCTACGCCTGTGATACCGATGATATGCACACCCACTACCGCGCCGATGAAGTCATGCATGGTGACCACATCCTCTACTGCCCTATGCTCGAAGAAGGTCTCACTTCCCGCTCTCTCTTTTTACCCAAGGGCAACTGGTACCACTACTTCTCTAATGGAATAATCAAGGCGCCAAAGAACACATGGTCGAGGTCCCCCTCGATAGCGCCCCCCTCTTCATCCGGGAGGGAGCCATCATCCCCCACTTCCCACCCATGAACTACGTAGGTGAAAAGAAAATTGACACCATTGATCTATTCATATACTATAAACACGGTGAAGAATCCTCCTTCCTCTACGAAGACGAGGGTGATGGCTACAAC